>NZ_QOVX01000001.1:0-1245706 GCF_008365395.1 Neorhizobium sp. P12A
TCAGATCGCTCTTCGGGCCATAATCTGCGCGCTCTCTGCCATCACTCGTCCAAAAAAACGATGGCAGCCGGCAAACAACCTTTCAAAACCGCAGAAAAACAGGCGTTTATGGATGGGCACTAGTCTAGCGCTGCACTGAGCGGATCGATGCAGCTTAGGCGCTGATCGCCTCGCGTTCCGCGGCAGCGGCTTCGACAGCGGCGAAGGCAGCGGCGATCACTTCGGGCCCTGCCCCGCTCTTCGTAGCGTCGGTGGAGAGAATCTGGCGGTAACGCCGCGCGCCGGGAAGGCCGGTAAACAGGCCGACCATATGCCGCGCGACATGCTGCAGCCTGCCGCCATTGGCGATATGATCAGCCGCATAGGCCATCATCGCGTCGCGCAGGGCATTCCAGTCCGGCTCGGCGGCCGGCGCGCCATAGAAGCGATGATCGACTTCGGACAGGATCGCTGCGTTCTGATAGGCGGCGCGGCCGAGCATGACGCCATCGACATGGCGCAGATGGGCTTCGCCCTCATCAAGCGTCTGGATGCCGCCATTGATGCCGATGAAGACATCCGGCCAGCGCTGCTTCATGCGATAGACGATATCGTAATCGAGCGGCGGGATCTCGCGATTCTCCTTGGGCGACAGGCCTTTCAGCCAGGCCTTGCGCGCATGCACCCAGACCACGTCCGCGCCGGCGTCAATGACTCGGGCGATGAAGTCGGGCAGCACCTCTTCCGGCTCCTGATCGTCGACGCCGATGCGGCATTTGACTGTGACCGGCACGGTTGCGACCGCCTTCATCGCCGCAACGCTTGCCGCCACGACATCAGGCGTCTGCATCAGGCAGGCGCCGAAGGTCCCGGACTGCACGCGGTCCGAGGGGCAGCCGACATTGAGGTTGATCTCGTCGTAGCGATAGGGCTCGGCGATCCGCACCGCCTCGGCAAGCTTTGCCGGATCCGACCCG
Source organism: Neorhizobium sp. P12A (assembly GCF_008365395.1). NCBI lineage: Bacteria > Pseudomonadati > Pseudomonadota > Alphaproteobacteria > Hyphomicrobiales > Rhizobiaceae > Neorhizobium > Neorhizobium sp. P12A. The sequence goes on from NZ_QOVX01000001.1 coordinate 957, forward strand.
CCAAGCTGCAGCGCAACAGGATGTTCCGCTGCATCATGGCCAAGCAGACGATCCCGCGGCCCATGAATGATCGCGTCGGCCACCACCATTTCGGTATAGAGCAGCGCATTGCGGCTGATCTGCCGGTGAAAGAAGCGGCAGTGCCGATCGGTCCAGTCGATCATGGGAGCAACGGCGAAAACAGGACGCCCGGAAATCATCGTCTTACTCTTACCTCAGGTCTCACCATTAAAGGCCGCGTGCAGCATCTTGCCGCTCATATGGCGAAGATCACCCTAAAATGCGAGGAAAAACTTATCCGCCCCTCGATTGCTCGACTTGCCGGAAGATCGGAGGATGCCGGCACGCTCCACCGTCGCCGCGCCAAAAAGCGCGGTCTCATCGAAGCAAACGGGTTCGCCAGGAACCTCTCGCAGGAGGCAAGAGAAGGAATCACCGAACGGAGACAGGCGGCAAACGCGCCGCCTGCCCGCAAAAGATTAGCCGGCTTTGATTGTCGTCTTGCCCTGCGACACCAGCTTCTCTGCGGCCTCGGCAACCGTAATCTTGCCGAAGGCAAGCTGGTCGGCAATCGGCCGCATGACCTTCTGGTCGAATTCCGTCGATCCGAGCGGCGCCGGCGGCGGGTAGTCGCCGACCTGATCCTTCAGAAGCTCCACATATTTGACGGTCGCCTGTTCCGTCGGGTTGAGACCGGGAAGAATCGCCTGGCGAACCGCTGGCGACATAGGAACGCCGCGCTCGACGCCGAGGATCTTGCCGGCCTCCACGTCGTTGACGAAGAAGTCGATGAATTTTGCCGCCTGTTCGCCATGCTGCGTCGTCGCACCAACGCTCCAGATCAGCGCGGGACGATAGTAATGGCCGGACGGCCCGCCTTTCTTCTCGCGCGGCAACATGGTGACGGCAAGCTTGTCCTTCACGACCAGCTGATATCCGACCAGCTGGTTGGAATAGGCCATGCCCATTGCCGACTTGCCGAGCGCCAGGCAATTGCTCTCGATGACGTTCTGGTCGAGCGTCTGAACATCAGCGGAGACCGTGCCGCCCTTCTGACGCAGGTCCTCCCAGTAGGAATACCATTCCTTAGCGTCGTCTACGCCGAAGCCGAGTGCGCCCTCGTTGGTATAGAGCATCTTGCCGCGTTGGCGCAGCCAGGCATCGAAAACATAGTTGTAGCGTGCGCCATATGGTCCGCCCCAATAGCTGCGCTTGCCCGCCGCCTTGGTCATCTCGACGGCGATCTTGGCATAATCATCCCAGGTCGTATCCGGACCGGGTGGATTGATGCCGACCTTCTTGAACATGTCCTCGTCATAGAACAGTGCGAAGGAATTCAGGCCGAGGCCGATACCCCACAGCTTGTTGTCCACCGTCGTCAGCTTCAGCACATCCTTGCCGAAGGCATCGACCTTCAAGGTGGAAGGAACGAACTGATCAAGCGCCAGGCAAGCGCCGCGCTTGGAATAATCCGAGATCGTGCTCGGCTCCAGCTGGAAGACGTCGGCAATGTCGCGGCTCGCCATCTCAGTTGCGAGCTTGGTCCAGTAGCCGTCGCCGCTGATGCTTTCGCCGATGACGTCGATGTCGGCATTCTTTTCGTGGAACAGCTTGGCGACATCGACAGTGCGCTTGGTGCGGTCGTTGCCGCCCCACCACATCGCGCGAAGCTGAACACTGTCCGCCGCAAAGGCAGATCGGGATTGCGTAGCTCCAAAGGCCAGGCCCGCTGCGGCGCCTGCGGATGCAACCATGAATGAACGGCGGTTCAATCGCATGAGTTTCCTCCTTCTCTTGCGAAACCTTGCACAGGAACGGCCCTCCGACCGATCGTGTCCATGGGAGAAAGGGTATGCAATATGAAAGTTTTTTGCAAGATTATATCTTTCTATTGCAAATTTGCATTATTTGCATAGGATCGAGCCATGAATGAAATTCGCTCAAAACGTCTGCGTCAGGCAGACATCGCCGAAAAAGCGGGCGTGTCGATCTCGACGGTATCGCGCGTCCTTGCCAACGAACCCGGCATCAGCGCGGTCATCCGTCAGCATATCCTCAAGGTCGCAGCCGATATCGGCTATCCCGTGAAGTCCTCTGCCGAACCATTGCCCGGCGGGCTTGCGCTGATCGCCAGCGACAGCGCCACCGGCGGGCTGAGCGTCTTCTACGAAGGCATCGTAGAGGGATTGCGGGCCAATGCCCTCGAACGAGGAATGCCGTTCGATATACGCCTCGTTCGCGAGGCGCGGATAACGCCTGAAAACGTTCGGGAGCAGATGTCGACCGCAAAGGCGGAGGGCCTGTTTCTCGTCGGCATCGATCCCTCGGATGAACTGCGTCTCTGGCTGGAGGAGAGCGGCACGCCGCTCGTCCTGGTCAACGGCACGGATCCCAGGATGCGCTTCGATGGCGTATCGCCTGCGAATTTCTTTGGCGCATTCGAGGCGACCAGCCGGATTCTGGCCGCCGGCCATCGCCGCGTTCTCCACCTGACGGGCTTGCATCGCCAGACGATCCACGAGCGCACGCGCGGCTTCGACGCGGCCATATCTGCCGTCGAAGGTGCCACCAGCCGTCTCCTGCCCCTGTCGTTTCAGGGAAGTGCCAGTGCGGAAGCACATGCCGTGACGGCTGCCGTGCTGACGGAAAGCCCCGACTTCACGGCGGCATTCTGCATGAACGACTTCGTCGCCGTCGGCGTGCTGGAAGCGGTCAAGGAGGCAGGTCGTCGCGTGCCGGAGGATTTCGCCATTGTCGGCTTCGACGACCTTCCCTGTGCAATGATGACCGATCCGCCGCTCTCCACCATGCGCGTGGACCGGGCCGCAATCGGACGCGATTCCGTGTCCCTGATGATATCCCGCTTCCGCGACAGGAACGTGCCGACGCGGCAGATATGCCATGCCGTTGTGCCGGTGAGCGGCGGCACCCTTCCAAGCGAGAACTGATCCATCGTTCCCGAAAGAGCCACTCCATGACGTACGATCCTGTCAGCAGCAATCCACTCTCCGGCAACCTGCTCCGCAATCGGAAAGACATGGAGCGCGCGCTGACAGATCTCTTCGATCCGCTGCTGCCCTACTTCTCGCAGGGCAATGCCCGTGTAAGGCTGGATGCGACTGCTGCTCATTTCGATCGCGCGGCTGCCGATCTGGAAGGCTTTGCCCGTCCATTGTGGGGCCTCGCCCCGCTTGGAGCCGGCGGAAGCGAATTTGCCCATTGGGACAAATATGCCGAGGGAATCGCGAACGGAACCGATCCCTCGCATCCGGAGTATTGGGGCACCGTTGCCACTCGCGACCAGCGCATGGTCGAACTCGCCGCTCTCGGCTTTGCGCTTGCCCTCGTGCCTGAGAAAATATGGGAGCCGCTCGATCGCCGCGCCCGCGACAATGTCATCAACTACCTCAAGCAGGCTCGCCAATTCGACTATGCCGACAACAACTGGAAATTCTTCCGCATCTTCGTCGATATCGCACTCGATCGCCTCGGCGCGGATTTCGATCGCAGCCTGACCAAGACCTATCTCCGCGAACTCGACGGTTTCTATATCGGCGACGGCTGGTATCGTGACGGTAGTGTTCGGCGCATCGATCATTACATTCCCTTCGCCATGCATTTCTACGGGCTGATCTATTCGAAGCTCGTCGATGACGATCACGCGAAACGCTATCGCGAACGCGCCGTGCTCTTTGCGAAGGACTTTCGCAACTGGTTCGCCGAGGATGGCGCTGTCATCCCGTTTGGCCGCAGCCTGACCTATCGCTTCGCCTGCGCCGGCTTCTGGTCGGCGCTGGCCTTTGCCGATCTGGAGGCGTTGCCCTGGGGTGAAATCAAAGGGCTGTGCCTGCGGCATCTGCGCTGGTGGTCCGACAAGCCGATCGCCAATAGCGACGGGACGTTGCCGATCGGTTACGGATATCCGAACCTATTGATGTCGGAGAACTATAATTCCGCCGGCTCGCCCTATTGGGCCTTCAAGGCATTCTTGCCGCTTGCACTGGGCAAAGACCATCCCTTTTGGACAGCGGAGGAAAAGCCGCTGGTCGTGGAAGCGACAATTGCGCCCCAACGCCATCCCGGCATGGTGATGATGCGCACCGGGGGCGATGTCATCGCGCTCTCCTCCGGTCAGGAGAACCTGCAGATGCGGTTTGGCTCCGAGAAATATGCCAAATTCGCCTATTCGGCCCGCTACGGTTTCAGCGTTGAAAGCGATGAGCGCGCCTTTGTCGGCGGCGCCTTCGATTCCATGCTCGCCTTCAGTGACGACGGCCTGCACTATCGGGTTCGCGAGACCAACAGCGACGCCAGGCTTGCCGGCGATGTCCTCTATTCGAAATGGTCACCCTTCAGTGATGTATCAGTAGAAACATGGCTCATCCCTTCGGCACCGTGGCATATCCGCGCCCACCGTGTCGTGACGCCAAGACCCTTGCAGACTGCCGAAGGCGGCTTCGCCATAGCGCGTCGCGACTTCAATGCCGACACTTTCGTCGCGGACAAAGGCTCTGCCTATGCTGTCGGTGAAGCGGATTTCAGCGGCATTCTCGACCTCGGCTCTTCGGTCGAACGGACAGGCATAGCGCAGAAGGGGCCGCCCAACACCAATCTCATCGTCGCAAGGACACTGGTCCCGCAATTGCGCGCCGAGATCCCTGCGGGCGAGACGATTTTGATCTCGGCCGTTCTTGCTTTGCGCGATCCCAATGCTGTTTCCACCGCTTGGCCCAATGCACCCGGCACGCCCGATATCGATGCATTGCGCGCACTCGTCGAGCGGGACGGCGTTACCATCAGCGCCATCGAAGCACCGAGCCGACTGCCGTGATCAGACCCACCATCGCCCTTGCCATGCAGCCGAGCCGCACCCAGCATGTGCTGACGCCGCTCCTTCTTGAAAAGCTGGGCGGGATCGGCCACCTTCTCGATGTCGCGCCGATGGAGCGCTTCGACGACGAGCGGTCCGTGCAGCTATTGGCGGAGGCGGAAATCCTTGTCACCGGCTGGGGAGCGCAACCGATCGACGCCCGCGTGCTCTGCCGCGCTCCACATCTGAAGCTGATTGTTCATGCGGCCGGCACGGTCAAAGGCCTCGTCGATGACAGCGTATTCGATGCCGGCATAGCGGTTAGCCACGCCGCGCAGGCCAATGCCATGCCCGTCGCCGAATTCACGCTCGCTGCGATCCTGTTTGCCGGCAAGAAAGTCTTCCGCTTTCGCGATCTCTATGTCGCAGACCGTAACCGTGCGCGCACGGTGCCGATACAGGCGGAAGCGATCGGCAATTACCGGCGCATCGTCGGCATTGTCGGCGCTTCGCGGATCGGACGGCGGGTGATCGAGCTGCTCCGACCCTTCGACTATCGCGTGATTGTCTACGATCCCATTATGGACGACAGCGAGGCACAGCGATTGGGCGTCGAAAAAGTCAATCTCGACGCGCTGATGACTACAGCCGATATCGTCTCCATTCATGCGCCTTCCCTGCCGGCAACGCGGCACATGATCGATGTCCGACGCCTGTCGCTGATGAAGGCCGGGGCGACCCTGATCAACACGGCGCGCGGCGCGATCGTAGACGAACCCGCATTGATCGACGTGCTCAAGTCCGGACGCATCGATGCCGTGATCGACGTGACCGATCCGGAAATACCGGACGCCGCCTCGCCTTTCTACGATCTGCCCAACGTCTTTCTGACGCCCCATATCGCCGGCGCCGTAGGACTGGAAAGAACGCGGCTCGGCGAGATGGCGGTCGACGAGGTCTGCCGCTTCATAAAAGGAAAACCGCTGCTATATCAGGTTCATCGGCAGGATCTTCAACATATGGCATGAACTTGGCTGCTGACGGCACTGCCGGTTACGCAGGAGCGTAAAAGTGGACGCCTTCAACTCGATAGGACGTTTATCAACGTCTTGTGCTGTGGCCCGCCTTCAGTGTCGCGGCCTATAACAGAAACCGTATCGAAGAGAACTTCGATCGTAACATCATTCAAGGATATCAGCCAAAATCTCGGCTTGAGTGCCTTCCATCGAGACGCTTCTTCGCTATCCAAAATTTCATTGAATGCCCATGGCTGAATGGGATAGCGACACTCTTTCAGCCCCTCAACGTTCATTGGCGTAATGCGAAAGTCGATGACATCCTCGAACCTGAGTACCACATTGCCACCTCCTGCACGCACTGAAGCTTCATAACAAATGAAAGCATCGTTTCCATCAAAGAACGCTGCAGGGTTGGCGACTTTCCCCAACTCAGCAAAGGCCTCTTGAGCAACTGCTACTTGCATTATTAATCTCGCCATTGGGTGATGGAAGGTCGAAAAACCGTTCGCCATGAACGGTTATTTTGTCAACAGGACCGAACCTACCAAAAGACACATGCTTAGATTTGGGATTGTCTAAAAACCCGTTTTTAACGTTCATGACTTAGTAATCTCTCGAAAGAGAGGTTAGTCATGCGTCCCCGTACCGTCTTTATCGTCGCCTTGGCGCTTTTGGCCGGCTGCGCGACGGCTCCTCATCAGACGAGAAACGTCTGCGCGATCTTCGATCAGCGCGATGGCTGGTTCAACAATTGGCGCCGGGCGGCGGAGAACACCCAACGCGAATATGGTGTCCCCGTGCCTATTCTGATGGCGACGGTCTATGCGGAATCGGGCTTCAGCCCCTATGCGCGGCCGCCCCGGACGAAGCTGCTCGGCTTCATCCCCTGGACGCGTCCTTCCACCGCCTACGGCTACTCGCAAGCGCTCGATGGCACCTGGGACAAATACCAGCGGGAAACCGGCCATTGGGGCGCCCGGCGATCGAACTTCGTCGACGCGATCGACTTCATCGGCTGGTATCACGAGCAGAGCCACCTGCAGAACGGCATTGCGCTGAACGACGCCTACAGCCTCTACATCGCTTACTACGTTGGCCCCAAGGCCTACGCGCAGGGAAGCTGGCGCGGCAATGCCAGCCTGCAGGCGACGGCAAGGCGCGTCGCCGGCATGGCCGCACTCTACTCCAATCAATTGCCGCAATGCGAATAAGCGGACGACGCGGCTCTAGGGCCGCGTATCCAAGAGGTTGAGGCCGTTATCGTCACCCCATATGTCCGCAATGGAGACGGGGGTGCCGGTGCGGCTGCTTTTCAGCGCCGCGATGCCGCAGAGAACAGACATTGCCCCTGCCCGTGATCCCGCGCGCTGCCTGAGTTCGTCGTTCGGCCCTGTTTTCAGGAGCATGTTGCGCAGCCGGTCGTCGCCGCCGTAATGACCGCCTGAGGAATAAGGCACCCAGATGCGCTCGACGCCGTCGAAATTCTTCATGACGACGATCTCGTCGGCCGGCGGCATGGTCCAGGCCTGCGCCTCGTACTGACGCAGCTCGATACGGCCCTTGTGACCGTTGAAGGCAATGTGATGCCCTTCGATCGGCATATAGGTATTCAGTGAATAGGAGACCTGAACGCCGTTCTGATAGTGGATGGAGGCCACCATCGTGTCGGGAATGTCGATGCTCTCGCGGAACACACAGGCATCGCGGACATAGCCGTCCTCCGACGAGGGATCCTCGTAGAGGCTCTGGAGCAGCGGCACCTTGCTGATATCGAGAAAGTAATTGCACTCGCCCTTGTGCGGACAGGTGCGACAGCGCTCGCCGCGGAAAGGCCCATTGCGGCCGTAATGCTTGAGATCGGCAAAGGCCGAGACCGTCTGTGGATCGGAATCCAGATACCAGTTCAGGAGATCGAAATGATGGGTCGCCTTATGAACGAAAAGGCTGCCGGAATTTTCGACGAAGGCATGCCAGCGCCGAAAATAGTCTGCGCCGTGACTGGTATCGAGATACCAGTGAAAATCGACCGAGGTAACCTCACCGATGACGCCCGAATTCAGCAATTCCTTGATCTTTGCCGCCGTCGGCGCGAAGCGGTAGTTAAAGGAAACATCGAGCTTCTTGCCCGTGCGCTTCTCGGCCTCGAGGATGCGCTTGATCTTGTCGACCGTCGTCGTCATCGGCTTTTCACTGATGACATTGGCGCCCGCTTCCATCGCCTTGACGATCAGGTCGTCATGGGTGGAATCGCGGGTGCAGACGATGACCAGATCCGGCCGCTCGACCCGCAACAACTCATCGAAATCCGTGTAGATGGGCGCTCTCACGCCGATATACTCAAGTGCCCTTTCCGCGCGCATCCGATTAAGATCGCAGACCGCCACGAGCTCGACCTCATTGCCCCACCCTCCGATCAGATCCTTGCCCCACATGGTCGTGCCGCGGTTGCCCGCGCCGACCAGCGCATATCGTTTCCTTGATGACGGCTGCATATCTCTCCTCCAGAGATGGACGGCGCGTCGGCTCCCGTCCGGAAACATTCAACACAAAATGTCAGGCTTTCGGCGCGACCGGCGAAGGCTCCATGGCGCCCCAGTCCGGCTCGACGGACGAGCCGAGGCCGACAGCGCCGATGACCGAAGCGATCGCGATGCGTCCGCCCTTAATGGCAAGACGCGCGCGGCCGTCATGGAGACGGTAAAGGTCGGAATGTCCGGCTGCGAAAGCTGCCTGCTCGGCAAGCGGGGCGCCGGCCATGCCGTCGACGTAATGGTGGCCGTTGCGCTCGATATGGGTCATGCCAATCAAAGCCGCGAGCGCGAGATCCTGCTGCACGGCAAGACCCGCCTGTGTCGTCAGGTCCTCGCCCGACATGAAATAGGCGCGGCCATCCTCGGCAGTCCATTTCGCGACCCGCGCGCGGTTCAGCAGCGAGCGATAGAAGCCCTTGCAGGATTTCGACGAGATGCCGTCATAGCCAAGTCCCCGAGCAGTGATGAAGGCATCCATCGTGGCGTCAGATTCATCGATCTCGACAGGCTTGAAGGCAGCGAGCGCCGAAACCGGCTTTTCGAAAGCGTGAGCGCGGGCGATCGGCTGTTCAACGAAGAGAATGGAGGCAGCGAAACGAGCAAGGCGCGGCGCGGCCTTGATACGCATAAGCAGGTCAGCCACGGCCTCTGCAGACGAGAATTGTTCGTTGCCGTCGAGCGTCACCGAATAGTCCGGCACTTTGGAATCGATCAGCCCGGCGACGCGGCAAAGCCGATCGATATCAGCAACCGGATCGCCCGAGACCTTCACCTTAAAAAAGGTCAGGCCATAGGCGTCAATCGCCTGCTCCAGGCTTTCGGGCAAACCGTCATTGAGCCGATCTTCCTCGGCAATATCGCCCGTGGCGATCGCATCGACCAAGCCGACGGTGTGACGGGCAGCAATATGACTGGATGGCTGTAGGCTGGACAGGAACATCGACAGATCGAAGCCTGTAAGATCGGGAGCGGTAGAGATATCAATGCCAAAACGATTCGCCTGAACCGCCTGTGCAACAGAAATGCCTTCCATGCGGCAGACGGCATCGATGATGGCCCGGTCGGCCAGCGCCAGTCCGAAGGACGCGACGAGCCCGTTCAATCTCTCGGATGCTGCACGCTTGTGATGCTCTGTCTCGACGACTGCGTGGAGCGCGAAGGCGCTACCCAACCCCGCCCCCTGAAGCGAATCGAGGGCAAGCGTCAGCGACCGGCGAAGCTGGTTTTCATTGTCGCCGTTGGAAAGTTCAGGAGACTTGTCGAACCATTTCGGCACCATCAATTCCGCCGCCATACCGTAGGTCGAGCGGCCTGCAGCATCCTCGATGCGGACGCGCAGAAATATCTGCCGCGCCTCGCGCAAGGTCGCCGCACCGAAGCGGAACGGCAGCCGCAGGCGGACCGGGCGTTCAAAGGCCCGCGCCTCGACGAGTCTAATGTTCAAAGGATCAGCCATGGCTCAACCCACCCGAGCGCATGTGGCGGCCGGTCGAGACGGCAGAGGCGATATGACATCAGCCTCCACGGGGAGCCGAAAACGACAGGTGAACATCACATTCCTCCTCCCAGAAGTCTGCAAAATGGAATACATTGAAAAAACAATAGATTACCATTTCAAAGATGTAACTGTACAGTTACAAGATCGACCCGGACACCATCATTTGTCAACTGCCCCAGAAAAAATTTCATGTGGCAACGGAGCGATCGACAGATCATGTCAATCTGGCCCGGTCGGAACAGCGTGACCTTCTGCCGCAGGCCAAATACCCCCTGCAAAGCCAGTATTGCGGCAATTCTCTCCGTGGAACCACGATGCCCATCCGGATTTGCCTGTCACAAACGGCCCTGGGGCGCGAACAACCCAAAGCTGTTTCGAGCCGATAGTGGAATGATGGCTTGACACGTCTCAAATTCTCTCCATTTTGTAACCAAATAGTTATGTGATGCACAGCAGTCTCGTAGATCATCGGTAAACTGGGGAGGAGACCAGGATGACGTTGACGATAGACCGCCGCCAGCTTCTATGCGGCATGGCAACCACGATCGCCTTCAGCGCCATGGGATTGGCCCCTGCGCGGGCCGCCACCTCCATGCGCTTCCTCTGGTGGGGCTCGAAGGAGCGCACCGACAGAACGATGGATGCGATCAAGCAATATGGTGCCAAGAATTCCGATATCACCATCGCCGGCGAATCCTTTGGCTGGGACAATTACTGGACCCGTCTCGCCACTCAGACGGCAGGCGGCAATGCCCCCGACCTGATCCAGATGGATTATCGCTATATCTTCGAATATGCCCGCCGCGGCACGCTTCTCGACTTCACGCCCTATATGGGCAAGTCGCTGGCGATCGATGATTTCGGCAATGCCAACATCGATTCCGGCAAGGTCGACGGCAAGCTCTACGGGGTAAACCTCGGCGTCAATTCCAGTATGGTGGTCTACAACACCGATGCCTGGAGAGAGGCCGGCCTCGATCCCCTGCATGACGGCATGACCTGGGACCAGTTCGCCGATGCCTGCGCCAAGCTCACCGCTGCCAAGAAGCGCCGCACCTTCTATGGATCGCAGGATGCGAGCGGCCTGGAACCCGCCTTCGAATGCTGGCTGCGCCAGCGCGGCAAGGCGCTCTACGGCAATGACGGCAAGCTCGCTTTCGACGCCAAGGATACGGCCGACTGGTTCACCTTCTGGGCGCACATGCGCGACAGCAAGGCCTGCGTGCCCGCCGACGTCCAGGCGCTGGACCAGCAGACGATCGAGACGAGCACTATCGTCCTGCGCAAATCCGCCGTCAGCTTCGCGCACTCCAATCAGTTCCTGGCAATCCAGGGCCTGAGCAAGGAAAAGTTTGACATCTTCGCCTATCCGAATGCCGGCGCAAACGGAAAGCCAGGCCAATATCTGAAGCCTTCGATGCTGATGTCGGTCTCGGCCCAGTCGCAGAACAAGGATGCCGCCGTCGCCTTCGTCAACTATCTCGTCGAGGATCCCGATGGCACCAAGGCGCTCGGCGTCGAGCGCGGCGTTCCCGCCTCCGACAAGGTCCGCAAGGCGCTGACCGCAGGCCTGGACGACAATAGCAAGCTCGTCGTCGACTATATCGGCCGCCTGACGCCGCAGGTCGGCGCCCTGCCGCCGCCGCCGCCGAACGGCGCTGGCGAAAATGCGTTCCTCCTGAAGAAGATCGCAGAGGAAGTGGCCTTCGGCCGTTCATCCCCGACGGATGCCGGAACGAAATTCACCGAACAGGCAGCCGCAAACATAACGCGAGGCTGAGACCTTGGGCACGCAAACATCAAGCGCCGCCGGCAGCTCTGCTGTCGGCCTGCGCACCATCGCGCGCAATAGCGAACGAACGAAACCGCCCGGAGCGCTTGCCCGCAACCTGCCGGGATATCTCTTCCTGCTGCCCTGGTTCATAGGCTTCTTCGGCCTGACGCTCGGGCCGGCGCTGGTATCGCTCTATCTGTCCTTCACCGACTATAACCTGCTGCAGGCGCCACATTTCGTCGGCATCGACAACTATGCCCGCATCGCCGGCGGCGACGACAAGTTTATTTCGTCGATGAGGGTGACGCTGTTCTATGTCGTCTGCTCGGTCCCGCTGAAGCTCGCCTTCGCGCTTATCGTCGCGCTGCTCCTCAATCGCGGCATACGCGGCCTGACGGTCTATCGCGCCATCTTCTACCTGCCGTCGCTGCTCGGCTCCAGCGTCGCGATCGCCGTTCTCTGGCGGCAGATCTTCGATGGCGATGGCGTGGTCAATACGCTGCTCTGGTATGTCGGCATCGAAGGCCCGAGCTGGATCTCGAACCCCGACTATTCGCTCTATACGCTGATCGTTCTTGCGATCTGGCAGTTCGGCTCGCCGATGATCATCTTCCTCGCCGGCCTGAGGCAGATCCCGACGGACATGTACGAGGCGGCAAGCCTCGACGGCGCCTCGAAGACGCGCATCTTCTTCAAGATCACGCTGCCGCTTCTGACCCCGGTCATCTTCTTCAACGCCGTGGTCCAGACGATCGACGCCTTCAAAGCGTTTACGCCGGCCTATGTCATCTCCTCGGGCACTGGCGGCCCGATCGATTCGACGCTGTTCTACACGCTCTACCTCTACCAGGAAGCCTTCGGCTTCTTCCGCATGGGATATGCGGCGGCGCTCGCGTGGATCCTTGTGATCATCATCGCGATCTTCACCGCCTTCTCCTTCCTGTCAGCACGGTATTGGGTCCACTACGATGACTGATGCGAAGCTTGTTTCCTTCTCCGACGACCTCAACCCGCCGCGCGAGCGCCCCATCATCCTGTCGGTGCTGATCCACGCGGCATTGATCATCGCCTCGATCGTCATGCTCTATCCCCTGCTCTGGATGCTGTCAGGCTCGGTCAAGGACCAGAACGAGATCTTCCAGAGCGCCTCGCTGATCCCGAGTTCGCTCGATTTCAGCGCCTATGTCAGGGGGTGGATGGGCGCCCAGGTGACCTTCGGCACCTTCGTCTGGAATTCAGTCGTCATCGCCGTCCTCTCGGTCATCGGCAATGTCGTTTCCTGCTCGCTTGCGGCCTATGCCTTCTCGCGGCTGCGCTTCTGGGGACGTGACTTCTGGTTCGCGCTGATGCTGGGGACGCTGATGCTGCCCTATCACGTCACCCTCATCCCGCAATATATCCTCTTCCTCAAGCTCGGCTGGGTGAAGACGATGCTGCCGCTCGTCGTGCCGAAGTTCCTCGCCGTCGATGCCTTCTTCATCTTCCTGATGGTGCAATTCTTCCGCGGCATTCCGCGCGAACTCGACGAAGCCGCGATGATGGACGGCTGCAGCCCCTGGCGCATCTATTGGAAGATCATGCTGCCTCTCTCCCTGCCCGTTCTCGCAACGGCGGCAATCTTCTCCTTCATCTGGACCTGGGACGACTTCTTCGGGCCTCTGATCTATCTGAGCGACATCAATACCTATACCGTCCAGCTCGGACTGCGCTCCTTCGTGGATTCGACCGGCAGTTCCGATTGGAGCAGCCTCTTTGCCATGTCGAGCATTTCGCTGATCCCGGTCTTCCTCATCTTCCTTTTCTTCCAGCGCCTGCTGATCGATGGCATCGCCACCGCCGGCCTGAAACGCTGATGCCAAGACTTATGAAAGGACATGTCGCATGAGCGCTCTGCGCTTCGCCGCCATCGGTCTCAATCACGACCATATCTACGGCCAGGTCAACGTCATGCTGAGGGCGGGCGCCGAACTGGTCTCGTTTTATGCCGTCGAGGACGACCTCTCCGCCGCCTTCGCAAAACGCTTCCCGCAGGTGGAACGCGTAGCCGACCGCAGGCAGATCCTCGAGGACCACTCGATCGATCTGATCCTCAGCGCCGCGATCTCAAGCGAACGAGCGGGCGTCGCAATATCAGCCATGCATCACGGCAAGGACATCATGCTCGACAAACCCGGCATGACGACGCTGGAACAGCTGGCGGAAGTCCGACGCGTCCAGGCCGAGACCAAGCGCATCGTCTCCATTCTCTATTCCGAGCATTTCGAGACAGCTTCGACAGTCAAGGCCGGCGAGTTGGTCAAATCAGGCGCCATCGGCAAGGTGATCCACACGACCGGCCTCGGTCCGCATCGCCTGCGCAAGCCGACCCGCCCGGAATGGTTCTTCCAGCGCCAGCGCTACGGCGGCATCATCACCGATATTGCCGCACATCAGTTCGAACAGTTCCTGTTCTTCACGGATTCGCTCGACGTCGAGGTGCTATCGGCGACGGTCGCCAATCGCGCCAATCCCGATACGCCGGAGTTGCAGGACTATGGCGACGTGCATCTGCGTACGCCTGATGCGACGGGCTATATCCGCGTCGACTGGTTCACCCCGGACGGACTGCCGACCTGGGGCGACGGCCGCCTCTTCATCGTCGGGACGGAAGGATCGATCGAGCTTAGGAAATATCTCGATATCGCCGGGCGCCCGGGCACCGATCACCTCTTCCTGGTCGACCGCAAGGGCATGCAGCACATCGATTGCAGCGATGTGGAACTGCCCTATGGCCGGCAGCTCGCTGCCGATATCCGCGATCGCACCGAGACGGCCATGGGTCAGGAACATTGCTTCAAAACCATGGAGTTGGCGCTGAAAGCTCAAGCACTGGCTGAAGCCACTTCCCAAAGAGATTTTCGAAAGTAGTCGCGCATGTCTGATATCAAAAAAGTCGCAGTGATCGGTCTCGGCATCGGCCGTTCCCACATCGTCGAGGGCTATCTGCCGCATCCCGACCGGTTCGAGGTCGCCATCCTCTGCGATCTCAACGACGAGCGCCTGAATGCCGTCGGCGACGAGTTCGGCATCAAGGGCCGCACCAGGGATTTTGCCGAGGTCCTTGCCATGCCCGAAATCGACATCATCGACATCTGCACGCCTCCCGGCTCGCATTTTGAACTCATCCTGCAGGCTCTGGCTTCAGGCAAGCACGTCGTCTGCGAGAAGCCGCTGGTCGGCTCGCTCGCCGATGTCGATGCGGTCATGGAAGCCGAAAAGACGGCGCGCGGTATGCTCATGCCGATCTTCCAGTATCGCTACGGCGACGGCGTCCAGAAGGCCAAGCGTATCATTGATGCCGGTATCGCCGGCAAGCCCTATGTCGCGACCTCGGAAACCCACTGGCTGCGCACAGCCGAATATTACGCCGTGCCGTGGCGCGGCAAATGGGCGACGGAACTGGGTGGCGTGCTGATGACGCATTCCATCCATCTGCACGACATGCTGACCTATCTGATGGGACCGATAGCGGGCCTCTTCGGTCGGGTGGCAACCCGCGTCAACGATATCGAGGTTGAGGATTGCGCCAGCGCCAGCCTGCTGATGGAAAACGGCGCGCTGGCGACGATCAGCGCCACCCTTGGCTCGACTTCGCAGATCAGCCGCCTGCGCCTCTGCTTCGAAAACGTGCTTTTCGAAAGCAACCACGAACCCTATAGCCCTGGTCAGGATCCCTGGACGATCGTCCCCGCCAATGACGAGATTGCAGCCAAGATCGACGCAGTGCTTAAGGACTGGACGCCGGTGCCGATACGCTTTGAGACCCAGATGAAGCTGTTCCACGACGCTCTTGTGTCTGGCGGTCCCCTACCGGTGACAACGGTCGACGCCCGTCGTGCGCTGGAGCTGGTAACCGCTTTCTACGAGTCCTCGGAGACCCGCACGGAAGTTCGCTTTCCCGTCGGTCCTGAGAGCCGGAAATACAAAAGCTGGAGGCCCGCATGAACCTGCATATCGCAACGTCGGACCTGAAGGAGAAGACCATGGCAACGAGCGTTTCCCTGCAGAAGGTCGTCAAGCGCTATGGCGAATTTCAGGTCGTGCACGGCATTGACCTTGAAATCGAGCCGGGAGAATTCGCCGTCTTCGTCGGCCCGTCCGGTTGCGGCAAGTCCACGCTCCTTCGAATGATCGCCGGCCTTGAGCCGATCTCGGGCGGATCGCTGCTGCTTGACGGCGAGCGAATGAACGACGTGCCCGCCGCCAAGCGCGGCATCGCCATGGTCTTCCAGTCCTACGCGCTCTATCCGCATATGACCGTCTACAAGAACCTAGCTTTCGGCCTGGAAACGGCCGGCATGAAGAAGCAGGAAATCCAGCCGCGCGTCGAGCGTGCCGCCGATATCCTGCAGATCAAGCCGCTTCTGCAGCGCAAGCCGAAGCAGCTCTCCGGCGGCCAGCGCCAGCGCGTCGCGATCGGCCGGGCGATCGTGCGCGAGCCCAATATCTTCCTCTTCGACGAGCCGCTGTCCAACCTCGACGCCGAACTGCGCGTGCAGATGCGTGTTGAAATCGCCCGGCTTCACCAGAACCTCGGCAACACCATGATCTACGTCACCCACGACCAGACGGAAGCCATGACCATGGCCGACAAGATCGTGGTGCTGAACGCTGGGCGCATCGAACAGGTGGGCGCGCCGCTCGACCTCTACAACAAGCCGAAGAACAAGTTCGTCGCCGGCTTCATCGGCTCGCCGAAGATGAATTTCATCGAGGGAAAAATCGCCGGCACCGAGGATGGCGCGACGACGGTCGAAATCAACGGAAAATCGGTGCGGCTTCCCCGTCACCTTGCCTCAGCCAAGACCGGCGATCCCGTGACCTTCGGCGCGCGTCCTGAGCACCTGACGGTTGCCGATCGCGGCGTTTCGCTCGGTGAGGCACGCGTCGATCTCGTCGAACATCTCGGCGGGCAGACCGTACTCTACACGTCCCTGAAGGGTGGGCAGACGCTGACTGTCGCGCTGGAGGACCAGCAGCCCATGCGCGCCGGCGAAACGGTGACGATCAGTATCGATCCGGAGCGCTGCCACCTCTTTGCCGCTGATGGCTCCGCGCTCTAGGCACCCTATCGCGGGTACTGGCGTCTGCATAGCAAAAGGCCCGGCAATATGCCGGGCCTTCTCTTCGTCGATGATTAGGTCAAATCAGAAGTTACGCTCGAAGCGAAGGATACCGGCAACGGTATCGTCGTTGATCGAGTCGTAATGGACGTAGGTCAGTTCCGGCTCGACGAGCAGGTTCTTGACCGGGTTGAACTTCAGGTTCGTCGTGGCTTCGAAGATCTTGGAGTCCGTGTAGGCCAGCTGCAGGTTCCACTTCAGCTTGTCGTTGAACGGAACGCCAACGCCGCCCCACAGAGCCCAATCGCCCCAGCCGCAAAGCTCGGGATGATCAACCGGGCAAGCCGAGCGGTCCTGGTTGGTGCCGGCATACTTGTTCAGCTTGTCGCCGTCGGTGTTCCAGCCGCCCATCAGGAAGGCTTCCACGCCGCCGAGCTTCGCATCGATACGAGCCTTGATGGCACCTTCTTCAACGATCGAGTCGTAACCGCCGACAACCTTGAAGCCGAGCGTACCGGTCGTGTAGCCGAGACCCGCGACAACGTCGGGAGCGTAGTGGTTTTCCTTATCGTCGGTCCACCACGAAGCGCCGTACGAGGCGTCGCCGGTCGAGGTCGAGTTGCTGTCTTCCAACGAGATCACGCCGGTGAAACCGGTGCCGCTGTCGTAGTTGTAGGTCAACTGGTTCAGTTCGTAAGGACCGTCATAGATCACGTCGTCGTTGATGACGTCGCCGGCATAACCCGCATAGAGATTATACTGCGAATCGAGCTTGCCGACCGTGAAACCGCCAAGGCTGATATTGGCGAACAGGAGCTTCGAGGAGGTGCTGCCTCCGTCGTTCCATTCCCAACGGAAGATGGTGTTGGTCTTCAGAGCGCCGAATTCGGTATCCGTCGCTGTATCGATATTGAGCTCGGTACGGTCATGCCAGAGCGTGCCAACGCGGCTGCTCGGGTTGTAGGCGTCATACCACTCGCCTTCGGTGCGGATCTTGCCGCCGATCTTGATGCAGGTCTCGGTACCCGGAATGTAGAAATAGCCAACCCCATAGGCATCGCAAATGCGGACGTAGTTGAGCGGTTCAGGCTCGGCGGCGACGACAGCATCTGCCGCGTGAGCGCTGGATGCTGCTGCGAGTGCAGCAGCGGAGCCAAAAAGAAGCCCCTTGATATTCATCAGTTACTCCAATTCGAAATGTCGGATGGAAGATCAGGATTTCGCAATAGATTTTGCGCCCTGTCGCGCCTCCTCCAGACGGTTTCTTTCGGTGGGAGCAATCAAGCTCCACGGCCCAGTGCTAGGCCCCCGGGGCGTGATTTGGCAATATGCTAAGTCAGGCAAACTATTTTTGCCGGTATCGAAAAGGCGCCGATGTTGCAAATGAAGCACAGCCGATTAGAAAGATTTTCCAAACGTCGAGCCCGAATCAAACCTCCCCGGCGTTGCACCCAAGACACAGTCAAAAAATCGGATGCGGCAAAATATCCGGCTTAGCCGATTTCAGTCCAATAGCGTTTGCGCTAGCGTGCCGCTGAGTGAGATTGTCGACGCCTTCACCAAGTGAGCCCACAATGATTGAAAATCCGAAGACTGTTATCCCTTTTCCCAAGCCCACTCTCCTGCAGATCGAAGGGAGCGACGCTGCCTTTCCGGTGCGACGCGTCTACTGTGTCGGTCGCAACTATGCCGACCATGCGATCGAGATGGGGCACGACCCGAGTCGCGAAGCGCCATTCTTCTTCCAGAAGAACGCCGACAACCTGCTGCAGCGCGGCGATTTCCCCTACCCGCCGCTGTCCTCCGACGTCCACCACGAAGTCGAACTGGTCATCGCGCTGAAGGCTGGCGGCGCGGATATTCCGGCCGAAAAGGCAATGGATTGTATCTACGGCTATGCCGTCGGCATTGATTTCACCCGCCGCGACCTGCAGGGCGAAGCCAAGAAGGCCGGGCGTCCCTGGGAGATCGGCAAGGCGTTCGAGCATTCGGCCCCCGTCTCCAGCCTCGTCCCCGCCGAGCGGATCGGCCATCCCGACAAGGGCGCCATCTGGCTGGAACTCAATGGCGATCGCGTCCAGAATGGCGACTTGAACCAGATGATCTGGAAAATCCCGGAGATTATCGCCGAGCTCTCGAAGCTCTTTACCCTCGCGCCCGGCGACGTCATCATGACGGGCACGCCCGCCGGCGTCGGGCCAGTGAAGAAGGGTGACCGCATCATCTGCGGCGTCGACGGCGTCGGCACGCTGACGCTCTCGGTAATCTGACCGAGGAGGAAATCATGCCGCTCTACGCGCTTGCCGACTTTGCTCCGAAAACCCCGCCCTCCGATCGCTTCTGGCTGGCGCCCGACGCCTTTGTCATCGGTCAGGTGGCGATCGGAGAAGATGTCGGCATCTGGTTCGGCTCCGTCCTGCGGGGCGACAACGAGCCGATCCGTATCGGCAGCGCGAGCAATATTCAGGAAGGCGTGATGATCCATACCGATCCGGGCTTTCCAGTGACGATCGGCGAAGGCTGCACCATCGGCCACCATGCGATCGTCCATGGCTGCACGATCGGCGACAATTCGCTGATCGGCATGGGCGCGACCGTCCTGAATGGCGCAAAGATCGGCCGCAATTGCCTTGTCGGCGCAAACGCGCTGATCACCGAAGGCAAGGAATTTCCGGACGGCTCGCTGATCGTGGGCTCGCCGGCAAGGGTGGTCCGATCGCTGGATGAGGAACAGGTGGAAGGGCTACGCCGCTCCGCTCGCAACTACGTCGCCAACTGGCGGCGTTTTGCCCGCGATCTGCGACGCATCGACTGAGACGTCAAACCGTCGTCAGCATGCCGTTCACATGCAGCCAGGTCTCGACAAGCTGCGCCCAGCTTCGCACCGCCGGGCGCGTTTTCCCCATGCCCCAGCCATGGCCGCCCGATTGGAAGATGTGCATCTCGGTATCGACCCCCGCCTGACGCAGCGCATGAAACATCATCAGAGTATGGTCGACCGGCACGATCGGATCATCCATCGCGTGGGCAAGAAAGATCGGCGGCGTCTCCTTCGTCACGTGCTTTTCGACCGAAAACATCTCCCGCATATCTTCGAGCGGATGTTTGCCGCAGATCTTGAGGCGACTTTGTGTCTGGTCGAAAGGCGCCGTCATGGTGATGACGGGATAAAGCAGGGTGCCGAACGCAGGCTTGAAAGGTTCCTGATCCATATCGTCTACCGGCGTATAGAAGCTCTCAGCCGCACCGGTCGCCAGCATACCGGCTACATGTCCGCCGGCAGAAAAGCCCACGACCCCGGTTCTTGCCGGATCGATCTGCAGCCGCTCGGCCTCGGACCGCAGCATGCGCAACGCCCGGATCCCGTCGAGGAACGGAACATGGATGCTCCAACCTTCCTGAGGCACGCGATAGACCAGTTCCACCGCGGTAATGCCGCGAGAAGCGAAATATATCGAGGCTGGGGTACTTTCGTTGACGATATCGACCTTCTCGTAGCCACCACCGGAGCAGAGCAGCATGGCAGCGCCGCTCGGCTTGTCAGGCTTGTGCACGATCATGCGCGGTGTAGAAATCTGTGTCAGCGCGCCGCGTGGCGTCAAATCTTCACTCGCCGCCGGCCCTGCGCCGCCGGGAGGACGGCCGGGCCAGAGATTGATGATCTCAAGGTTAGGATCGGGTGTCGAAGCGACTGCTACTGCCTTGGATTGCGAAGCTGCTGCGGCCAGAGCAATGCCGGCCAGAAAATTCCGTCTTTTTACATCCATAATCCGCCTGCCTCGCCCAACAAACTGTGCTGAGCGTATGCCACATGTTTTTTACGAACACGTTGCACAATGCCCACGGATTTCGATGGTTGCCTTTTCAGGTTTAAATTTTTGTGATCGCAGCCAGTCCATCAGGCGATGATCGACCTCATGATCGTGAAATTCGATGACCTGGCCGCAGCTTTCGCAGATCGCGAATGCCACAAGCCCATGGTTATGGCAGTTCTCGTCAGGATGCGCGCAGGCGACGAAGGAATTGATGCTTTCGAGCCGGTGGACGACGCCATATTCCAGCAGCTTCTCCAGCGCACGATAGACCTGCAACGGCGCCCGGAAACCCTGGTCACGCAGTTTGTCGAGAATGGTATACGCGCTGAGCGGGCTTTCCGCCTTGGTCAGCACGTCGAAGACAAGCGCCTGGTTCTTTGTCAGCTGCGGAGTGCTCATGAACCTTGTCCTTCCTGTTGACCGCCCCGGCCATGGCCTCTCTGCGCAAAGGGAAGCAGGCTGATGACGAAAAGGATCAGCGCCGCGACCACGATCGAGGGACCGGAGGGCGTATCGTAGCGGAGCGAGCCGAACAGGCCGCCGACAACCGCGACGGCACCGATCAGCGAGGCGAAGATCGCCATTGTCTCGGGCGTGAGTGCAAAACGCCGGGCCGTGGCGGCGGGAATGATTAGAAGCGAAGTGATCAGCATGATGCCGACAATCTTCATGGCAATCGCGATCACGACCGCCATCAGCAGCATGAAGCACAGCCTTGCCAGCTCCGGCCTAAGGCCCTCCGCCTCGGCGATATCAGGATTGACGGTGGATGCCAGCAACGGCCGCCAGAGCCAGGTGATGGCCGCCAGGACGACGATGCCGCCGCCCCAGATCAAGGCTATGTCCGTCCAGCTGACGGCGAGAATATCGCCAAAGAGGAAGGCAATCAGATCGATGCGGACCCAGCTCATGAAGGCGACCATGACAAGACCGATCGCGAGCGTCGCGTGGGAAAGAATGCCGAGCAGCGCATCGGCCGAAAGCGCCTGTCGTCGCTGCAGGAAAAGCAGCAGGATCGACACCGTCGCGGCGACAGCAAAGACAGCGATCGTCAGATTGAGCTGGAACAGCAGCGACAGCGCGACGCCGAGCAGCGCCGAATGCGAGATCGTGTCTCCGAAATAGGCCATGCGCCGCCAGATGATGAAGCAGCCCAGCGGACCGGTCGTCAGCGCCAGCCCTACCCCGGCAACGAGCGCGCGCAGGAAGAACTCGTCAAGCACCGCGGACACCTCCCGCGTGGCTTACATCGTCAGCAGAATGATGGGAGTGATCATGTCCATGGTCGTGGTGATGCCCGTCGCCGGCATGGCAATGGTCCGTCACCGAGCCATCCTCGTGAAGCACCCGGCCATCCGGCAGATGCGTGTGATCGTGATGATGGCTGTAGACCGCCAGGGACTGTGCGGCGCGGGTCCCGAACAGCCGGACATATTCCGGGCTCTGGCTGACCGTCTGTGGCGTACCACGGCAGCAGACATGGCCATTCAGGCAGACCACAGTATCGGTCGCCGCCATGACAACATGCAGATCGTGAGAAATCAAAAGGATGCCGCAGCCGATGGAATTGCGGATCGACTTGATGAGATCATAGAGCGCAATCTCGCCGTTGAAGTCGACACCCTGCACCGGCTCGTCGAGCACCAGCAGATCGGGCTTGCGGGCAATGGCGCGGGCAAGCAGCGCGCGCTGGAATTCGCCGCCGGAGAGATGCTGTACCTCCGCCTTCGCCAGATGGGAAATGCCGACCGATTCAAGTGCGGCTACAAGCTCTTGCTCCGGCAAGGGGCCGGTCAACGTCATCAGCCGCCGCACGGTCAGCGGCAAGGTCCAGTCGACTGCAAGCTTCTGCGGCACGTAGCCGACCCTGAGGCCCGCCTTCCGCTCCACGCGGCCCTCGTCAGGCTTCAGCACGCCGATTGCCGTCTTCGCGCTCGTCGACTTCCCCGAACCGTTCGGCCCGATCAAGGTTACGATCTCGCCGCGGCTGACCGAGAAATCGACGCCGCGTACCAGCCAGCGGCCACCACGTCGGACACCGACGCCGTTAAGCGAGACCAGCGTTTCAGCCTGATTGTTCGCGGGTGAAAGCATCAATTTTCCGTTTGCACTGTTGCGTCCTGCTATCGCACACGTTATAGCGTTACGCAATTGATGTAATAATATAACAGACTCCATTCAAGCGGAGCTTTCGAATGAAATTGACAGGTGCCATCCTTGCCCGGCTCATGCTTCCCTTCGCAGCGACGTTGCTCGTCGCCGGAACAGCGGCGGCCGACGACGCACCTGATGTCGTGGTGTCGATAAAGCCGATCCACTCCCTCGTGGCAGCGATCATGGATGGCGTTGGCGCACCGAAGCTCATCGTCGAAGGCGCTTCCTCTCCGCATACATATTCGCTGAAGCCCTCGAATGCGAGCGCGCTGGAAAGCGCCAAGGTCATATTCTGGGTCGGCCCTGGCATGGAAGCTTTCCTGGAGAAGCCTCTGTCGGCACTGGGGAACAATGCCGTGATCGCCGAACTCGACAAGGCGCCGGGCCTGACCAAGCTCCGCTACCGCGAGGGCGGCGCCTTCGAGGCCGACAATGATGGCGATGAACCCAGCGCCACGGCAAGCGACGGGCATGACCATGGCGGCCTAGACGCATTCGACACGCATCTTTGGCTCGACCCCATGAACGCCAAGGCCATGGCAACGGAAATCACCACCACGCTCGTGGCTGCCGATCCCGCCAACGCCTTGACCTATCAGTCAAACCAGAAAACTCTCGACGACAAGCTCGATGCCCTCGACGCGGAGATCGCGGCAACCGTTGCGCCTGTCAAGGAAAAGCCCTTCGTCGTCTTCCACGACGCCTATCAATATTTCGAGCGCCGCTACGGCGTGCATGTCGCCGGCTCGATCACGGTCAGCCCGGAAACCATTCCCGGTGCGGCCCGCGTATCGGAAATCCATGACAAGGTCAGCACTCTGGGTGCGACATGCGTCTTTGCCGAACCTCAGTTCGAACCGCGCCTCATCAACGTCGTCATCGAAGGAACCGAGGCCAAGTCCGGCGTGCTTGATCCCGAGGCCGCGACGCTGAA
Organism: Neorhizobium sp. P12A; assembly: GCF_008365395.1. NCBI lineage: Bacteria > Pseudomonadati > Pseudomonadota > Alphaproteobacteria > Hyphomicrobiales > Rhizobiaceae > Neorhizobium > Neorhizobium sp. P12A. The sequence continues at coordinate 24,594 of NZ_QOVX01000001.1, forward strand.
AGAAGGCCCTGACCTCTATTTCGATCTGATGCACGGCATTGCCGCTTCCCTGAAAACCTGCCTCTCTCAAAACAGCTGAAGCATTCACGTCCCATGAAAGGCGGGCATCGATCCGCCTTTTTCTTTAACATCGCGTGTTATTTTATAACATAACTAAGAGGTTATCATGAATACCAAACTTCCGGTGACCGTCCTGTCCGGCTTCCTCGGAGCCGGAAAGACGACGCTGCTCAACCATATCCTCAGCAACAGACAAGGCATGCGCGTCGCCGTGATTGTCAACGACATGAGCGAAGTGAACATAGACGCATCGCTGGTGCGGGATGGCGGCGCCAATCTTTCTCGTACGGAAGAACAACTCGTCGAGATGACCAACGGCTGCATCTGCTGCACGTTGCGCGACGATCTGCTGAAGGAGGTCCGTCAGCTCGCCGAGCAGCGCCGCTTCGATTATCTCCTGATTGAATCGACCGGTATCGCCGAGCCGCTTCCCGTCGCAACCACCTTTGAGTTCCGCGATGAAAACGGCGACAGCCTCTCTGACGTCGCCAAGCTTGATACGATGGTGACCGTTGTCGATGCCGCCAACCTGTTGGCGGACTATGGTTCAACCGACTTCCTCGCGGATCGCGGCGAAACGGCCGGAGAAGGCGATGTCAGAACCATCATCGACCTGTTGGTCGAGCAGATCGAGTTTGCCGATGTCGTCATCGTCAACAAGGTCGGGACGGCGACATCAGAACAACGAGACGCTGCCCGGAAAATCATCGTCGGCCTCAATCCGGATGCCCGTCTGATCGAAACGGATTTCGGGACGGTCGATCCAAAGGCCATTCTGGGCACCGGGCTTTTCGATATTGCCGAGGCGGAGACTCATCCGCTCTGGTACAAGGAGCTTCACGGTTTCAAGAACCACATCCCCGAGACCGAGGAATACGGCATCCGGTCCTTCGTCTATCGCGCGAAGAAACCCTTCGATCCCACGAAATTTCAACACTTCCTCGACAGCTCATGGCGGGGCGTCGTGCGCGCCAAGGGCTTCTTCTGGCTGGCAACTCGGCCGCATCATGTCGGCGAAATGAGCCAGGCCGGCGCTCTGGTTCGCACCGGCCGCATGGGCCTCTGGTGGTCCTCCGTACCGAAGGAACAATGGCCAAGCGAACCAGCCTTTACCAGGGCATTGACGCCTTACCTCGATCCGATCTGGGGTGACCGCCGCCAAGAACTGGTCTTCATCGGCGCCGATCCGATGGACGAAGGCAAGATCAGAGCGGAACTCGATGCCTGCCTGATCGAGGCCGAGGAATTTACACCCGATCTATGGCGCAACCTCCCCGATCCGTTTGCCAGTTGGAACAGGTCGGCCGCATGAGTATCACGCAAGCAACGGCGTTCCGATGCTTCTGCACGGAATGCGAGAGCGATGAGACTGAAGAGCCGGAGGCGGACAAAGCGGTTGCGCCAAAGTCCGCATTAGGTGAGCACCAGGACAAACCCGTCGTCACGCGTACCCGAACCGCCGTCGGCGTGATCGAACGGTTGCTCTTCGGCCCCTAGGCGGCTCAGGCCACCACGTCGGCCGCAACCTTGACATCCTGAAGCATGAGCAGAGCGCCGATGATCTCGCCCTTCGCACGGACCGGGGTCATCCGGCATCGTATGGGTTGCCCGGCATCGGCGGTAAAGTAGGAGCGATAGATATAATCCACGCTCTCGCCGGCGAAGCAGGCATCCAGCTTGTGTTTGGCACGCTGCTCGAACCGTTCGAGGCCGATAAATTCCGAAAGATGCCTACCAAGCAGATCCATCTGCTTGGTATTCAAGTACGCGTTATTGGCGGCGTTGCTATAGAGATAGCGATAATCCCGCGTAATGACGGCGACCCGGTCGGGAAGGCTGTCGAGCACGAGATCGCTGAGCACCTCATCATCGCCAAAGACCGCATTCCCGCGATCGGGCCCCTCGCTGGCGAACGACAGCAGCGCATCCATAGCCGCAACCTCAGCCCCGGCAAAATAGCGATGCAGGAGCGTGGCAAGCGCTGAACAATTGCGCATCACGCTTGTCCGGTCATCGGCCTCCTGGCGGATGAGATTGCTCATGAACTGAAGCTGCATGTAGATCTCGAGCATACTGGATGCCCGGTAAGCCAGAATAGCAGCAACGAGCGGGGCTAGTTCTCTATCAAGAGCCGCGACGAGAACGTCGTCGCCCATCTTGATCGCCCGTTGGATCTGAACGCATTTGGACGAAAAAGCGTGGAAGAGTGCCAGCAAGATGACCTCCTATCCCGCATATTTGCAGAATCCGGACCCCACCAGACCCTGGCCATACACAGGGAACATCCCCACCTGTCGTTTGTTATCCCCGACAGATTTATTGGGACCGGACTAACATGAATCCTTCTCACGTTCAACGTGAGCGCCTAAACCAGCGGTGGATAAACTCAGCTTTCAGCCCGCGATTATTTTTTGAACAGCGCCTTCTTGATATTCCATCGGTCATGATACCAGAGCCACTGCTCCGGATTTTCCCTGACCCATCCCTCGACCTTGTCGTTCAACATCTGCGCCGTCGCCGGCAGGTCAAGGTTGCCGCGCTCGTCACGGGGCAATTCCAATTTTGGCTCAATTTCAAGCCTGTAGCGATTTCCCGGCAGCCGGATGCATCGCGCGGGATACACCTCGCAATTGAACTGCCGCACAAGCTTCGGCAGCAACGGATTTGTCTTCACCTCGCGGCCGAAAAAAGTCGTCTTCAATCCCTTGCGAAACTTCTGGTCGACCAGCACCCCGACGCCAGCCCCCGCCTCCAACTGCCGCGCGAGCGCGAAGGATGAGCCGGCATGGGATGGCACCAGATGACCCATGCGCGCACTGCGGAAATCGAACACTTTTTGCGCGACGTAAGGATTGTTCGGCGGACGAAATAGAACGGTGACCGTCAATCCGAAAGCGGCGCCCGCTACCGGAAGCAGCTCGAAATTGCCTGTATGGCCAGTGAAGACGATGAACGGCCGCGGATTGTCCCGCAGCTCAAGAAAGATCGGAATGCCTGAGACTTCCACCCTGCCCGGCTCGGCACGCTCAGGGTCGAAATCGAAGAGCCGGTCGAGAAAGACATACTCCGCCGCCAACCGGCCCATATTGCCCCAGCTCGCAAGCGCGATCTCTTCGATTTCCGCGTCGCTCTTTTCCGGAAACGCGTTGCGAAGGTTTGTTACCATCAGCTTGTGACGCTGCATCCGCGGCCCGATGAGCCGCGTCAGCCAGTCGGCAAAACGAATGCCGCCGTCAGCCGGAAACAGTTTCAGGAAATTCAGGAATCCGAAGATGATCTGTGCAACCAGCCACTGCCGAAAATGCATCAGCGACAGAACGATGCGGGTAATAAAGAGTTTCAACCCGATCAGTCCATCTTGAGGATGATCTTGCCGAAGATCTGACGCGACTCCATCCGCTCCAGCGCCCGGTCGATATCATCGAAGCCCACTTCGGTATCGATGACAGGATGAACGAGCCCGCGCCCCATCTTCTGCATGGCATCTGCCATGTTCTCCATGCGGCAGCCGAAGGAGCCGAGCAGCTTCAACTGCTGCTGGAAGAGCATCATCAGGTTCATTTCGGTCGAAACGCCCGAGGTGGAACCGCAGGTGACCAGGCGACCGCCCCGTTTCAGACAGAGCATCGAGCCCGCCCAGGTGTCTTTGCCGACATGTTCGAAGACGACGTCGACGCCCTTCTTCTTGGTGAGCTTGCGCACCACGCCTTCGAAGCGGTCGGTGCGATAGTTGATGACGTGATCGGCGCCGAGCGCCTTCGCCTTCTCGATCTTGTCGTCGGAGCCGACGGTCGTAATGACGGTGCAGCCGATTTTCTTGGCAAGCTGGATCGCAGCCGTGCCGATACCCGAACCGCCGGCATGGACGAGGATCGTTTCACCCGGCTCAAGCTTGGCATTGTCGAACAGCATGTGTTCGACGGTGCCGAAGGTGACGGGCGCCACGGCAGCGGCAACCGCATCGACGCCGGGAGGCGCCGGAACGAGCAGGCGGGCCGGCAGATTGACCTTCTCCTGCGCAAAGCCGTCCAGATGGAAACCGTGAACGCCGCCGACATGTTCGCAGAGATTGTCGCGACCTTCGCGGCATGGACGGCAGAGACCGCAGGTGCGCGCACCATAGACGGCGACCAGCTGGCCCGGCAGTACGTTGGCCACGCCCGGGCCGATCGATTCCACGACACCCGACGCCTCGGCGCCGATGACCAGCGGCATCTTGCGCTTGGCAAAGGCCATGCCGCGCCAGCCCCAGACATCGATATGGTTCAGGGCGACGGCCTTGACGCGCAGCGTGACCTCGCCGGGACCCGGAGCATCCGGTTCAGGCAAGTCGGTGATTTCGAGCTTACGGTCATCGATCAGTTGCAAGGCGCGCATGGCAAAATCCTTCGCCCTCGGGCGTCTCTGTCAGTATTGAATTTTTGTCGGCGAACCGCTTAAGCCGGTTCAAGCGCCATGACAAGACTTGCGTTTTGTCCGCCGAAGCCGAAGGAGTTGGAAAGCACGGCATTGACCTGCTTTTCCCGCTTCTTGTTCGGCACGACGTCGAGCGCGATGGCCGGGTCCGGATTGCTGTAGTTGATCGTCGGCGGCAGCGTGCCGGTCAACATCGTCTGCAGCGAGAACACCGCTTCGACAGCACCGGCTGCCGTCAGCGTGTGGCCGATCATCGACTTGTTCGAAGACACAGGAATGGCAGATAGCGGCTCGCCGAAGACGGCCAACATCGCGCCATATTCCATCTTGTCGTTCTCGGGCGTCGAGGTGCCATGGGCGTTGATATAGCCGATGGCGCTTTCCTCGATACCTGCATCTGCAAGTGCGGCTCGGATCGTTGCGATCGCCGGGCCACCATCGGGCGAAGACCGGGTGCGATGAAAGCTGTCCGCCTTGTCGCCGGCGCCCTTCATGATGCCGAGGATCTTGGCGCCGCGGGCAACGGCCGATTCCAGCGATTCAAGCACCAGCGTTGCAGCACCTTCTGCGATGACGAAGCCATCACGATCCTTGCTGAAGGGCTTCGACGCCTTGGTCGGCGGATCGTTCTGCGTCGAGAGAGCCGACAGAAGCGAGAAGCGGATCAGCGCCTCGGCGCTCAGCGAACCGTCGGTCGCAACCGTAAGCGCCCGGGTCGTGCGGCCCTGGCGGATCGCTTCGATGCCAAGCTGGATTGCCGTCACGCCCGATGCACAGGCCGTCGACAGCGTGATCGGCAGACCGCGCGTACCGAAACGATCGGACAGGCGCTCCGAAATGGCGCCGAAGAGCGCCGCTTCCTGGAAGGCCGGATCCGGCCGCTGACGCATGGCGGCCATGAAACGCTCGTAGACGTCACCGTCATGATCGGCTGGCGGCGAACGGTCGGCAAGCTCGAAGCGGGCGCTCCATTCAGGCTCGATCGGCGGCGCGGCAAGGAAAAGCGGGCCGTTGAAGTCGCCGGAAAGCCCGGCCTGCGCCAGCGCCTCGATCGTCGTCTCGCGGGCAAACGCATAGGAGCGCTCAACGGCGTTCGGAACCGGAATATCAATGAAATCAACCGTGCCCGCGATGCGGGTCGACAGACCGTCGGTCGGGAACCGGGTGATATCGTGGATCCCGGAGGTTCCCGAAGAAAGCGCGTCCCAATTGTCCTTCAGCCCCTGGCCCAGAGACGTGATTATGCCCATGCCGGTCACGGCAACGATCGGGCGACCGAGATGATCCTTGTAGGCGGAATCTGTCATGATGATTGGCTCCTCACGCTTCAGCCGAAAGAACGGCGACACCCTCGCCGCGCACATGGCCGACCGTCGTTACGATTGCAGTCGTCGCACCCGTTGTCATGGGCTTTTCATTCTCGCTGTCGAAGGCCGGAACCTTCGCCTTGTTGGCAACGGCAAGGGCGGCCAACGCAAGCCCGAGCGGGAATTGTGCCTCAAGTCCGTGGCCGGTGACCCCGCCATATCCGCGGATCGGCGCGTCAGGAAACTTTGCGTCGATCACCGCCTTCTCGCGCGCAGCCAGATCAAGCATTCCGCTGCTGCCGGACAGGATCAGCGCCTCGCCCGCATTCTTGCCAGCCTGGTCCAAAAGCCGTTCCAGACGGGCTTCGAACTTGCCGTCGTCGCGGTTGCCGCGATCGCCTTCGATCGCGTCGAGGGTGGCATAAATATGCGCGCCACGGGCTTCGGCATGCGCACGCGACTCCAGCACCAGGAATGCACTGACCGACCCGCTGATGATGCCGCCGCCGTCTTCCGGCTTGCGGGACCAAAGCGGCTGCCAGCCACCCTGCGCATGGCCGTTGATCGCCTCGAACAACAGGATCATGTCCTGGCGTTCGGCCGCAAAGGCGCCGCCAACGAGCGCATGGCTCGATTCTCCCGACTTGATGCGATAGAAGGCGGTCTCGGCGGCAGAAATGCCGGCGGCTTCTTCGCCCATGAAGGTTCGCGACGAGCCGGTGACCTTGTGGACGATCGAAATGTTGCCCGCCAGAAGATTGGACAACTGCGCTAGGAACAGGGTCGGACGCAGCTCGGTCGTCAGCTTCTCGTTCAGCAGCAATTCGCGGTCGTTACGCTTCAGGCCTTCGTTGACGATCAGCGTATCGACATTGATGTCGCGCTCGCCGCCACCGGCTGCCACGATCATGTCCATCGTGCCGCAGGCTTCGAGATCGTCCTTGAAGCCGGCATCATCGAGTGCCAGGCCGGCGGTGAAGACACCGATGCGCTGCCAGTTTTCCATCTGGCGCTGGTCGCCGCGCTTCGGGATCTGTTGCGACCAGTCGATCTCAGGCAGGGGATGCACCGGATAGGGTTTGAACTTCTCGGTCTCTATAATGGTCTTCGGCGTGGTGGCGGCCGTCAGCACTTCCACATGCGCGTCCTTGCCGACGCCCTGGCATGTGACGATGCCGATACCCGTGATCACCACATCATTCTGAGCCTTGCCCATTCATCAATCCTCTTGCTGCGCCAGCCGGCATGCACCTTCAAGCGCCCGCGGCAATGGCGTCGAGAAGCCCGACCTCACCTGCCCGCTTGCGCACGATATCGCCGAGCGGCACTTCATTAAACGGCATGGTTCGCAGCTTCAACTGCGCATCGCAAACCTTCTTGCCCGCAATGGAAATCTTCGCTTTCGTCACCGCGAACCCCGACCCGTCATGCTCCAGCAGCGCCTCGATATCGAGCACGGCCTCCGGCTCGACGAAGGTGCGCATCTTGGCGCCATCGACGGTCATCAAAAACGGCATTGCGGCAAAATTGGTGACGGCGAGAACCAGCATGCCTGATGCCTGCGCCATGGTCTCGATCAAAAGAACACCGGGAACCAGTGGCATGCCGGGGAAATGCCCTTCAAAAACCGGGCTCTTGGCAGGAACGACCGAGCGCGCCTTCAGCACGCCCTTGGACAGGTCGACGGCTTCTACCCGGTCGATCATCTGGAAATATTCCAGCAGCATCGCAGTCTCCAATCCGGCCCCCGATCCGACACGATAGGGAAGGAAAGCGTGGGCGGGATTCGATAGTTAGGAACGAAATCGCCCGGCCGCCATATTTCAGAGCGGCAGGGCGTTCAAAAAAGATTGGACGAATGTCAGCCCTTGGCGGCGCGCAGTTCGTCGATCTTGGCGCAGAGGTTCTTGAGGACGAAGTATTCCTCTGTGGAAACCTTGCCTTCGTTGACTTCCTGCGTCCACTTTTCCAGCGGAATCTTGATGCCGAATTCCTTGTCGATGGCGAAAACGATGTCCAGGAAGTCGAGGCTATCGATACCGAGATCATCAATCGTATGGCTTTCCGGCGTAATCGTATCGCGGTCGATTTCGCTGGTTTCTGCGATGATGTCGGCAACTTTGTCGAATGTAGCGGTCACGCCCATACCTCTTGAAATGAAAGTTTAACCCCCCTCATAGGGAAATCCATTTCAAAAGCCAATGCTTTCCGCCCGAAGCCCCGGAAATTTGCCCAATAACTGTTGCCCAAAGAGCAATGAAACAAGGTGCCTCATGGCGAAAGGCGCCCCATGAGAGGTAGAACGCCTTCTCGCACCGGTCCTGAGCGCATCACCGGCGCTCATTGCGATTCAGTCGCCGATGATGATGTGCGTGTTCCTGAGCCCGGCTTCCTGCGCGAGCGAGAAGAAAGTCGCGGCATTCTGCGGCTGCAGGCGAACGCAGCCATGCGAAGCGGGCTGGCCGAGATGCTTCAGCTCATAGGTCCCGTGAACGGCATAGCCGCCATTGAAGAAAACCGCGTATGGCATCGGCGCATTGTCGTATTTCTTCGAATGATGGTCGCGCGATAGCCACTTCGCAGTATAGGAGCCCGCTGGCGTAACATAGCCCCTGCGAGCCGTCGAAACTTTCCAGCGATACATGGTGACGCCGTCTTCCGTTACCGTCATCGTCTGCGTAGGAATGTTGACTTGGGCCACCAGAACAGAGGCATTTGCGGAAGCGACGTGAAACTGCAAACATAAAATCGCGGCCAGAGCCGTCATTGTCTTCGTCATAATCGTCCCCTTCATAAAATCCACTTTTGGATATTCAGAACCCGGGGAGACACTATTGAAGGCGAGATTACATTTGCTTAATGCCCATGCTGATTGCGATCACAATATTGTCGAGGGAATTTTACCGGACGCATTAAGGAAACGATTAAAGCAGCATCAGAAAGGCGACGAACGCCAGGGCGACAAGCACCGAGCAGGCCGAGTAGAAGATCGAAACGCCAGCCTCGATATCGCTGACGGTCGCGATATCCCTGCCCGCCCCGTTGATCATCGGCTCCCGAACCATTTCGCCCCCATAGACGCGCGGACCGGCAAGCTGGATATCCAATGCGCCCGCCATGGCGGCTTCGGGCCGCCCGGAATTGGGCGAGCGATGCAGCCCGCCGTCGCGAACCGCAACGCGTATGGTGTTGCCCAGTGCAGCAAGGCCATTCTTGGCAAAAGCCCCAACGGCAATCAGCAGGATCGACAGCCGCGCCGCCGGCCAGTTTGCGAGATCATCAAGCCGGGCAGCCGCCCAGCCGAAGTCGATATAGGTTTCCGACTTGTGGCCGATCATCGAATCGGCCGTGTTCAGCATCTTGTAGATGAACAGTCCCGGCAACCCGAAGACGGCATACCAGAGCGCGGGCGCCACGACCCCATCCGAGAAATTTTCCGCCAGGCTTTCGATCGCGGCACGGCAGATCCCCGCCTCGTCCAAAGTCTCGGGATCGCGTCCGACGATGCGCGAAACGGCAGCGCGTCCACCTTCCAGGCCCTCGCTCCGCAATGCCTTGGAAACCTCGTTGACGTGGTCCGCAAGGCTTTTCTGCGCCATGAAAACAGCAACCAGAAGCGCTTCCAGCATGATGCCGAGCCAGCCGAAGAAGGCGAGGAAGCCGTGCACCGCCCAACCGGCAATCAGCGCAATGAAGAGCAGGGCCACGATCGACATGATGCCGTTGCGACGGCGGATCATCCCCGGCAGATGCTTGAGATTGAACCTTCGGTCGAAGATTTCGATCAGCTTGCCGAAAACGACGACGGGATGCGACATCCGTGACCAGAGCCAGTCCGGATCGCCGAGGATTCGGTCAAGGATCAGGGCCAGGACGAGAATGAGCAGGTGTTCGTCGATTATCATGTCTTAAAATCCGCAAGAGCCTCGGCGAGCCTGATGTCGGCATCCTCGTCGGGGCAAAGGCCGAACCGCAACCAATCCGCCGCATAGTCGAATTTGCGGACCAGAATGTGATGACGGCCGAGATGCGAATATATGTCGCTCGCTTGGCCATCGGCAACGAGCGCGAAAAGTTCCGTACCGCCGGCAACCGTCAGCCCCGCCCCTGACAAGACCTCCTGAAGCGCATTTCGGCGCTCGGCGATGCGTGCCCGGATCGATGTTGTATCCTCGGTAAGCAGCGAGGCCGCCAGCGACAAAGCGGGGCCCGAGACCGCCCATGGACCGAGCCAGTCTTCGAAGCAATCGAGGAGGGAAGCCTTGGCGATGACAAATCCGAGGCGCAAGCCGGCCAGGCCGAAGAACTTGCCGAAGGAGCGAAAGATGACGAGATTCGGCATCGAAGCTGAAACCGGAGCAAGGCTCGCCTCGGGCCGCATGTCGCCGAAGGCCTCGTCGACGATGAGGAAACCGTCCCGCGCCGCCAATCGATCGTGCATTTTCCGCAGGCGCTCTACGCCGATCACCCGGCCATCCGGATTGTTGGGGTTGACCACGACGACGATTGAATGCTCGCCACCCACCACATCGAGATCGCAAATCCTGTCAATCTCAAAACCAGCTGCCTCGAATGCCTTGGCATACTCACCGTAGGTCGGTGACAGGATCGCGACGCGCCCGACCCGTCCGGCAAGGCGTGGAAGGAGCTGGATGACCGACTGCGTCCCGGGGACCGGCAATGGCAGAATGTCGCCGCTCCGGTAATAATCCCCCGCCGCCTTGCGTGCCCGTTCTGTCAAATATTGATCCGGCAATCGATGCCATGCCGAAACCGGAATTTCGGGGAGCACAATCGGATTGGGGTTGATGCCGGTCGATAGGTCGAGCCAGTCCTCGGGCTTCCCGCCGAACAGCCGCGCCGCCGCGGTGATGCCGCCGCCATGCAATATCCTGCCGCTCATGCAGCCTCGCGAGCGATATCGATCAGATGCATGTAGGAGCCCGCGACATTCCCTCGCTGCAGGCCTGCAAGGCCGAGATCCGTGCCACGCGCGTCGTGGACGCTGAACAGCCGTTCCGCCTGTCCCTCGGAAACGATCGTCGAATAGTGAAACTCATGAGCCGTCATCGGGCGATCGAAGAAAGAGCCCGCGAGTGGCTTTACCCGCCGATAGCCGAGATGGCGTTCGCGCGTCTCATAGCTGGTGACGACGGGCAAAAGACCGAGCATCTCATGCCGCTCGCCCGATGCGTCAACAAGGCCCTCGCCCAGCACCATGTAGCCACCGCATTCACCGTAAATGCGCACGCCACGGGCTGCCGCCGATTGCATGGCTTCAAGAAAGCGACCCGCGGCGGCAAGTTTGCCTGCATGCAGCTCCGGATAGCCGCCGGGCAGATAAATCGCATCCGCATCAATCGCAGGCGCTTCGTCGGCAAGCGGTGAGAAGAAGGAAATCTCGGCTCCCCGCCGTTTCCAGCCGAGCAGCATGTGCTCATAGGAGAAGGCGAAGGCGATGTCGCGCGCAACAGCGATGCGTTGACCCAAAGGCGGCAATCGCTCGATATTCGCTGCCGCCGCGCGCTTCATGCCCTGATGCGCCGCGCGCAGCAGCATTTCGAAATCGCATTCCGCGGAAACGGCCTTCGCCGCACGCTCGATGAAATCCTCAAGACCGTTATGTTCTCCGGCCTGAACAAGCCCAAGATGCCGCTCCGGCAGCGCCAGGCTCTTGTCCGCGCGAACGACCGCAATGACGGGCATCCGTATCGCATTAAGTGCATCCCGCAGCATCGTCTCATGCCGCTCGCTGCCGACACGGTTGAGAATGACGCCGGCGATGCGGATATCGGCGCGGAAATTGGCAAAGCCGCTAACAAGGGCTGCCACCGATTGCGACATCCGCGAGGCATCGACGACAAGCACGACCGAGAGCGAAAGCAGGGCTGCAAGGTCCGCCGCCGATCCCTTGCCGTCAGCCGCCGCGTCGAAAAGTCCCATCATTGCTTCGATGACCAGGGTTTTGCCGCCAGCCACATGTCGGGATGCGTTGGCTGAGATCAACTCCGGCCGCATCGCCCATGGATCGAAATTGAGGCAAGGCGTGCCGCCGGCAGCCGCATGGAAGGCCGGATCGATATAGTCCGGACCAGCCTTGCCCGGTGCGACGGGAATTCCCTTTTTCTTTAGCGCGCGCAGCAATCCCAGGGTCACCGTGGTCTTGCCGGACCCGGAGGAAGGTGCCGCTATGAGCAGGCCGCTCATGCCGATGCCTTCCGGCCGTCGGCCGCATGCGGCGCGGGCTGCAATTTGCGTCCCTGCAGCGCGCCGAGCCAATCGAGCGACGGCCTGAGCTTCACAACCTCGCCGACTACGACGATCGCCGGCGGCTCCAGTCCGGAGGCGGCAACCGCTGCCTCGGCCTCGCCCAACGTCGTCTCCAGCACCTGCTGCGCCGAGGTGGCGGCATTGCAGACAAAGGCGAGCGGCTCGTCCGGCGAGCGACCGGCAGCGATGAGATTGGCGCTGATCTGAGCGATATGCTTCATTGCCATATACATGACGATAACAGGAGAGCCCTTGCCGATGGCTTCCCAATTGATTGCGTCAGGCACGACACCCGATGAATCGTGGCCGGTCAGGAAGGTGACGGCATGGTTGACATCGCGGTGCGTCACGGGAATTCCCGCATAGGCAAGGCCACCGATGCCGGCCGTAATTCCGGGCACGATCCGGAACGGGATATTATGTTCGACGAGCGTCAGCGCTTCCTCGCCGCCGCGACCGAATACGAAGGGATCGCCGCCCTTCAGCCGCAACACCCGCTTCCCAGAGCGGGCAAGCTCCACTAGGCGCAACGAAATATCGCGCTGCTTCGCCGACGGCTTTCCGCCCCGCTTGCCGGCATATTCCACCGCCGCACCCGGACGGGCAAGCTTCAGGCAATCCTCATTTACGAGCGCGTCATGGACGATGACATCGGCTTCCGAAAGCCCTTTGGCCGCAAGTAGCGTCAAGAGCCCAGGATCGCCCGGCCCGGCGCCCACGAGCCAGACGCTGCCCGGCTCGATCGCCGGAAGATTGGAAAATGCGGTGTCGTTCATCCAAGCTGTCCTATGCCCGGTCGGGCGGAATTGCAATATTGGCAGCAATGCCGCCGAAGCGGATGTTCGTTTGCGGCATCGAACGCCACCGGACAGCATTGAAAGCGCAATCCGCCAACGCTAGTCTTCGCACCGCAAAGCTTGTCCGGAGGATGCGTGAAGGCGATTCTGAAAGTTTGTCTAACGGCGCTGATATCAGGGGCGCTGCCGATTGCCGCATCTGCCGAATGGCAGGCGGTCGAAAAGGTGCAGACCTATCCCATCACAGGCAAGACCGGCGCTGAACTTTACGAATCGATCGGCGAACACGGGCCTACTCTCGGCACTGGGCGCACGATCGCGCATACAGGTTTCAAGCTGACCTGGACCCGGCAATACGTTCCGCAAGACAATGCGTGCGTCCTCGTCTCAGCCGTTCCGAAATTGATTATTACCTACACGCTGCCCAGGCCTGCATCGACGCTCCCCGCGCCGGTCCGCCAAAGCTGGGAGACTTTCATCGCGGGCGTGCGCAAGCACGAGGCGGTCCATGGCGACAGCATCAAGCAGTTGGTCAGGGAAATCGAGCAGACGAGCGTCGGCCTGTCGGCCCCTGATGATCCGGACTGCAAGAAAATCCGCGTCGAGCTGACGAAGCGCCTCGGCGACCTGTCCCTGCAGCAGCGGCAGCGCGACACCGAATTCGACCGCGTCGAGATGAGCAAGGATGGCAACATCCAGCAACTCATTCTTGCCCTGGCGAACGGTCCGTAAGGCAATTCCAGCAAAAGCCAACAGCGGTTTTGCGTCCGGAATTGCGCAGACGCATCAGAGCGCAGCTTTCATTATTTTGATTTCTTGAAGTTACAAAAGTCGACTATCGTCTGCGCGCCGGCACAGATCGCCGGATCACTTGGCGGCATTTGCCGTGTCAACCAACACATAGCGACTGAATGAGGGAGCGTTGGCTCTGCTCGACGGCTGTCTGCGTCGCCGCCGGCGCTCCGAAAGAGGAGGCAGGAATGGAATATCGCAAGCTCGGTCCCACCGGGGCTATCGTCACCGCCTATTGCCTGGGCACCATGACTTTCGGCAACGAGGCCGATGAGGAAACATCTCACACATTGCTCGACGATTATTTCGCCGGCGGCGGAAACTTCATCGATACCGCCGACGTCTACAGCGCCGGCAAGTCCGAGGAAATCATCGGCCGTTGGCTGAAGGCGCGACCGACCGAAGCCGACCAGGCCGTCATCGCCACCAAAGGGCGCTTCCCGATGGGACAGGGTCCGAACGATCTCGGCCTTTCGCGCCGCCATCTCGGCAAGGCGCTGGATGATTCGCTTCGCCGCCTCGGCATTGAGCAGATCGACCTTTACCAGATGCATGCCTGGGACGCGCTGACGCCGATCGAGGAGACATTGCGCTTCCTCGACGACGCGGTTCGTGCAGGCAAGATCGCCTATTACGGTTTTTCCAACTATGTCGGCTGGCACATTGCCAAGGCTTCCGAAATCGCCAAGGCGCAGGGCTACACGCGCCCTGTGACGCTGCAGCCGCAATATAATCTGCTGGTCCGCGACATCGAGCTCGAAATCGTCGCGGCCTGCCAGGATGCCAGCATGGGGCTCCTGCCCTGGTCACCGCTTGGCGGCGGCTGGTTGACGGGCAAGTACAAGCGGGACAATACGCCGACCGGTGCCACCCGCCTTGGCGAAAATCCATCCCGCGGTATGGAATCCTATGCCCAGCGTAACGCTCAGGAACGCACCTGGGCGATCATCGAAGCAGTGGAAAAGATCGCAAAGGCCCGGGATGTCAGCATGGCGCAGGTTGCCCTTGCCTGGACCGCGGCACGACCGGCGGTAACGTCGGTCATTCTCGGTGCCCGCACGAAGGAGCAACTCGCCGATAACTTGGCCGCGGCCAAGCTGCGCCTCACCGAAGAAGAAATGGCGACGCTGAACGACATCAGCGCACCGCAGCCGTCATCCTATCCCTATGGCGACGGTGGCACCAACCAGCGGCACCGCAAGATGGAAGGCGGCCGCTAATAGAGACGAGGCCCGCCGCGATCTGCGGCGAGCCTCCTTACTCCCAAGTGATCTGGCGGCTTAAGCCGTCAGGATCGTATCGCGGATAAGGTCGATGACCTTTTCCGACTGGATGCCGGTGCAGACGATCTGGCTTGGCAGATTGTCCCAGTCGCCTGGTGGGAAGCGCTTGCCATCCGGCTTCACGATGGTCTGGCCGTCGGCAATGCCGCCGCAGACGACGCGGACGGAGCCGGTGATCGTCTCGAACAATTCGGGCGCCACGACATAGACGCAGGCGCAGCTGTCATGCACCATCATGCCGTCCTCGACCGCATGCTTGTAGAAGTCGATATAGGACTGCGACAAATCGTTGAGCAGTTGGACCGACTTGCCGCCCGATTTCGCCATCTCGCCCAGATAGCTGCGGCTCATGGTCGTGACCGCCGTTACGTCGAGGCCGACGACCACGACCTTCCAGGCGGCCGTCATGACGACATCGGCGGCCTCCGGGTCCCCATGGATATTGGCTTCGGCGACCGGCGAAACGTTGCCCGGCACGTAGAAGGAGCCGCCCATGATGACGACATCCTTCACCAGCTTGGCGATGTCAGGGTCATGCTTCAGTGCCAGCGCCAGATTGGTCATGCGACCGACCGCGACCAGGGTCACCCCGCCCGGATTGGCACGCACGGTGTCGATGATGAACTGGTAGGCCGGACGCGGATCGGGTGAAATATCGACTGTCTCGGGGACGTCGATATCACCGAGGCCGTTAACCCCATGAACCCATGTCGGCCATGCACGTTCGTGGCGCGAGGGATCGAAGGTAACGCTGGCGCCCTTGGCGACGGGGCACGGAATGTCCCATTCGCGCTTCAGGAAAAGCGCATTGCGGGTCGTCGTCTCGACCGACGCATTCCCGAAAACCGTCGTTACGCCAAGCAGGTCGATGTCAGGGTGGCGGTGCAAAAAGAGGAGCGCCATGGCATCGTCGACGCCAGGGTCCGTGTCGTAAATGACTTTGTGCATGATTATTCCTTGCTATTCAGTCGCCGCGTCACGGCATGACCGGCGAAATGCCTCACCATACCGGCCGACGCCATTTCTGCAATATCCGACGCAATTTTGAGCGATTTCGTCACAGCTTGCGGTGAATCAGGTCAGAAATCCCGAATTTTCAGCAGATTTCAGCGATCGCGGCGGTCGAGAACGCTGATTTCAGCTTCGGCACGACAAGGATTGCGGAAGGTCCGGCAGCAGCCAGAGCCGCAGCTTCGGCCACACCGTGGCAGCCGACGCGGGCAAAGACCAATTCGGAAGGATTCTTCAGCCGCGGCGTTTCCTTCTCCAGCGTCGCGGCATCAAAGAAACGAAGCGGCACCTCGAGATAATCGGCAAGCGCAAGAATTGCAGGCTCCTCCCGCTTCATGTCGATCGAGGAGAGGCATGCCACCTGCCCTGCCCCAATTCCTGCTGAAGACAAGGCCTCCTCTGCAAGCATGCGAATATGCTCAATAGGAGCACCGCGCTCGCAACCTATGCCAAGCACAAAAGGCCTCGACTCCGCATCGGAATGACACGGTTCGCCCACATTTGTCACGTCACGATCTTCGGGCATCTCCACCACTCACCGGATTTGTCAATTTTGCTGCACTGTGTCGGAATGGCAATTGCTGACAAGGCCATGGAATGCAACAAGGCGCACCATTCCAATCGCCCAGAGTCCCTCATCTTGCAAGACATTACCCTCCACCTTCTCCCCCTGCTCTTTGCCGCTGCCTTCTTTGCCGGTTTCGTCGATTCGATTGCCGGCGGCGGCGGTCTGATCACCGTGCCGGCCATGCTGATCGCGGGTATTCCGCCCTTGCAGACGCTCGGGACCAACAAGGTGCAGTCCATCTTCGGCGCAGGCTCGGCAACGCTCGCCTATGCCCGCAAGGGTCATGTCCAGCTGCGCGAGCAATTGCCGATGGCTCTGATGGCCGTGGGCGGCGGCGCATTGGGCGCAGCGCTTGCGACCATCATGCCGAGCCAGGTTCTGGGTATCGTCATGCCCTTCCTGCTGATCGCCATCGCGCTCTACTTCGCCTTCAAACCCAATCTCGGCGATGTCGAAAAACACCGGCGCATGAGCGCGCTTGCTTTCGGACTGACGCTGGTGCCGCTGATCGGCTTCTACGATGGCGCCTTCGGCCCCGGCACCGGCTCTTTCCTGATGCTCGGCTTCGTCAGCTTGGCCGGCTTCGGCCTCCTGAAGGCGACGGCGCACACCAAGCTTCTGAATTTCGGTTCGAATCTCGGCGCATTGATCGTCTTCATGTCCTACGGGGTCATTCTTTGGAAAGTCGGCCTGACCATGGGCGTCGGTCAGTTCCTCGGCGCGCAGGCCGGATCGCGGCTCGCCATGCGCAACGGCGCAAAGATCATCAAGCCCTTGCTTGTCGTCGTCTGCATCGCCTTCGCGATCAAGCTGATCGCCGATCCGTCCAATCCCGTGCGGGTTTGGCTGGGTTTTTAAAGAGCACTTTGCTCTATTATTGCCTCGTTCAATTACCTCTGGCGTAATTGATGCTGCATGCTGCCTTTCGCATGATCGCAAGGCCTGGATGGACCGGGCGATCACAAAGGAGACGAGACGATGTTTGATGCGACTGAATTGGCCGAGCGTTACATCGCGATCTGGAACGAAACCGATGCGGGTCGGCGGCGCAAGATGATTGCCGAATGCTGGACCGAAGATGCGGTCTATATCGATCCGATGATGAAGGCTCAAGGTCATGCCGAGATCGATGGATTGGTCGCCGCGGTGCATGGTCGGTTCCCGGGCTTCCGCTTTTCCCTGGTAAAGCCAGCTGACCGCTATGGCGACAATCTGCGCTTTTCCTGGCAGCTCGGGCCGCAGCATCAGCCGGACATGATTATGGGCACGGATTTCGCGCTTCTGGACGGCGATCGGATTAAGACGGTCAATGGCTTTATCGACCAGCTTCCTGCAGAGGCGGCATGACGCCCGCCGCCCGCTCTCTCGGCGACTACCTGCGCGAATGGCGGCAGCGCCGCCACCTGAGCCAGCTCGATTTCGCCCTCGAAGCCGACATCTCGCAGCGGCATCTGAGCTTCATCGAGAGCGGGCGCGCGACCCCCAGCCGCGAGATGCTACTTCATCTGGCGGAGCGGCTGGGCGTGCCTCTGAGGGAGCGAAACCCCATGCTGCTGGCAGCAGGATTTGCTCCTGTCTTCGCCGAGCGCTCGCTGGACGATCCAGCGCTAGCTCCGGCTCGGCAGGCTGTCGACATGGTGTTGAAGGGGCATGAGCCATTTCCCGCGCTCGCTGTCGATCGTCACTGGACGCTGATCGCCGCCAATGCAGCGGTTGCGCCTCTGCTGACCGGCGTCGCCGACGCAGCACTGCTCGAACCGCCGGTCAACGTTCTGCGCCTCAGCCTGCATCCGCAGGGCATGGCACCGAAGATCATTAACCTGGCTGAGTGGCGCACGCATCTTCTGGAGCGCCTGCACCAGCAGATATCCTCCACCCGTGACCGTGTGCTTGCCGGCCTCCTGACCGAATTGTCCGCCTATCCGGAGCCGTCCGCGCGGCGAAACAAGCCGTCGCCTGAGCGCGACTATGGCGGCATCGTCGTTCCGCTCGAGTTGGAGACCGAGAAAGGTATCCTCTCGCTCTTCTCGACAGTAACGGTGTTCGGCACGCCAGTGGATATCACCTTGTCCGAGCTTGCAGTGGAATCCTTCTTCCCGGCGAATGCTGAAACCGCGAGCATCCTGAAAGAATTCGCTGATGTAACAAAGCCCGGGTAACCACTGGAATGATTCGAGAAAATCCTAATAGCGAACGATGAGCTTCTCGTCCTGCCACAGCCGGAAGCCGCCGAGGAAAGCATTCTCGTTCGAGCCGCGCCGGCAGTTGGGCGGAAGCTCCTTCAACTTATCGACATTGCCACCACCGATGACGATGTAGTCGGACTGGAGCGCCGCCTGCAGCCGTTCGACGACGTCGACGACCGACAGGCGCCACTTGGCCTTACCGCGACGCTGCAGGCCACGCTCGCCAACGTAGTCCTCGAACGTATTGCCCTTCCTGTAGGGCAGATGCGCAAGCTCCATCGGTAGGCAGACATTCTCTGCCACCATTGCCGCGCCGAGCCCGGTGCCTAGTCCGAGAAAGAGCATCCGCCCGCCCTCATAGCTGCCGATCGCCTGCATCATGGCATCGTTGACCAATCGCAAAGGCTTGTCGAATGCCGCCTGGAAGTCGAACCCTTTCCAGCCGCTGCCGAGATTGTGCGGTTCCAGCGCCGGCTTGTTGTCGGCGATCGGACCGGGATAGCCCATGCCGATCGCGTCGTAATCCCATCCCGAAGCAAGATCCTTGACGGCTTCGACCATCTGCTTTGGCGTCATATGCGGCCCGGATTCCACCGCCCGCTTTCCGCCGATCGTGCTGAGCGAAACCTTGACGTGCGATCCGCCGAGATCGATTGCCAGCACCGTCTTCTGCGCACTCTTTTTCGTCTTCAGACTCTGGTTGATCGCCGCGCCAATTTCATCGGTCATCTGCCACTCCTTGTTCCGGTTGCCGCCTTGGGCAATCCCGCTATTTCCACCCGGTGACCATCAAGTCGATATTTATCTAGGGCCCGCTCACGCGCCGGCTATCGTTTCTACGATTCGTCGGGCAAATTACAGTTTTAGATGCCGAACGCGACGTCAACTTGGGCAACTTCGTTCACGATCGCCGCCAGCCCTTTTTTTCCGGGCGACGGTCGAAAATCGGGAGCTTGCCCCATCAAAGGACGACCAGACGATGGATACGACAGATGCACCCGGCGCCCCCGGCATTGAGCCGCGCTGGACTTCGAGCGACAAGAGCGCCGTCGGCACCGCCGTCAGCCCCGAAAGCCAGGTGTGGTTCACAGCCAGCCACGGAATCCTGAACGAAATCTACGCGCCACGTCTCGACATGGCCAGCATCCGCGATTTCGGCTTCGTCGTAACAGCTACCGATTACTTCTCCGAAGAAAAGCGCGATACCAACCATACAGTTGAAATGATCGAGGATGGCGTTCCCGCCTTTCGGCTGATCAACACCGCCAAGGATGGCCGCTATCGCATCACCAAGATCGTTCTCACCGACCCCGAACGCGAAGTCGTTCTGCAGGACATCCGGTTCGAGGCTCTCATCGGCCAATTGCAGGATTATCGGCTGCACGCGCTCGTCGCCCCGCATCTCGTCAATGCTGGTGCCAACAACACTGCGTGGTATGGCGATTTCAAGGGGCGTCAAATGCTCTTTGCGCAGGGAGCCGGTCGCTCTCTCGCCCTTGCCTCCTCCACGCCCTGGATTGCCCGGTCGGCAGGCTATGTTGGCTTGTCGGACGGCTGGCAGACATTGCACAAGGGCGAGGGTCTGCGGCTGGAATTCCAGCGCGCCGAATGCGGCAATGTCGCGCTGTCAGGAACGATTGATCTCCTAGCCGGAGAGGGCAGCGCCGTCCTGGCGTTGGGCTTCGGGACGCAGCCCGAGGAGGCGGCATTCCGGGCGCTCCTCAGCCTCCGGAAAGGTGTGGAACCGGCTCTGAAGCAGTATCGTGCGGGCTGGCGAAAGTGGCAGGCAAGCCTCCTGCCCCTCGACGAACCGCACGATCCGCAGACGCTGAACCGATATCGAGTCAGCACATCTGTTCTCGCCACCCATCGCGACGATGCCTCGGGCGCCATCATCGCCAGCCTCTCCATCCCCTGGGGCTTCAACAAGAGCGATGACGACCTCGGTGGCTACCACCTCGTCTGGACCCGCGATCTCGTCGAGACCGCCGGTGGTTTCCTTGCGGCCGGCAGTGAGAAGGATGCTCGATCCGTCCTCGACTATCTCGTTGCCATCCAGGAAGGCGACGGGCATTGGGTCCAGAACGCCTGGCTCGACGGCCGGCCCTACTGGTACGGCATCCAGATGGACGAGACCGCCTTCCCCATCCTGCTCTACGACATGCTGCTGAGAGCCAAGGCCATCGCCCCCGAAGAGGCCGACCAGTATCTGCCGATGATCGAGGCAGCCGCGAGCTACATCGTCCGCAACGGACCGGCGACCCAGCAGGATCGCTGGGAAGAAGATGCCGGATATTCGCCCTTCACGCTCGCCGTCGAGATCGCGGCGCTGTTGGCTGCGGCCGACGCCATGCAGGTGGCAGGAATGAATGAGGAGGCACAATATCTTCGCGAAGTGGCTGACGGCTGGAACGAGCGGGTCGAGGATTGGACCTATGCGACAGATACGGAGCTATCGAGGGAACTAGGTATCGATGGCTATTATATGCGCATCGCACTCTCTGCCGAAGACGGCCTGCCGCGGACCCATGGCCTCATCCCGATCAAGAACCGGCCGGACAGCAACGAGGCATTGGAAGCAGGCCTGCTCGTCAGCCCCGATGCACTCGCCCTCGTGCGCTTCGGTCTTCGTGCCCCCGACGATCCGCGCATCCTGAACACGATCACCGCGATCGACACCCTGCTGAAGCGCGAATTGCCAGCCGGACCCTATTGGTACCGCTACAATGACGACGGCTATGGCGAGCAGGAGGACGGAGCGCCCTTCCACGGGACAGGCATAGGCCGTCTCTGGCCTCTCCTGACCGGCGAGCGGGCCCATTACGAGCTTGCGGCAGGCAATGTCGCCGAAGCAAAGCGCCTGCTCGCCGCCCTTGAGGCCTCTGCCAGCTCAGGTGGTCTTCTGCCGGAGCAGATATGGGATGAGGCCGATATTCCCGAGCGCGAACTCTTCCTCGGAAAACCGTCTGGCAGCGCCATGCCGCTGGTCTGGGCGCATGCGGAGCACATCAAGCTGCTGCGCTCGCTGAGGGACGGCGCGGTCTTCGACACGCCGCCGCAAACGCTTGAACGCTATGTGAAGAACAGGCCACCAATCGCCCCCATAGCTTGGCGGCTGACATCAATGGTCGAGCAGATAGACTGGGGAAGACCGCTGCGCATCGAACTCATGGCGCCTGCGATCATCCACTGGTCATCGGACGACTGGGAAACGGTGACCGACACCCTCACGTGCAACACCGGCCTCGGCACCCATATCTTCGATCTGCCGGCCACAATTCAGGCCGGCACCGTCATCCGTTTTGCCATTTTCTGGGTTCAGGACGAAAGATGGGAAGGATCGGATTTCGCTGTCGTGATCGGCTAATGCGCCCAATCGACTGACGCGACCCCGCGTCAGAACTTGATCATGTCGATCGCCGTCAGCGTCGTCTTTGCCGAAACGCCGGGCGCATTCATCATGTGCCAGGCGACATATTGCTCGGCATAGGGCTCGGTCGAGGACATGCCGTCGACCGGCAGGATGACGTTCATGCCCATCCAGAGCGCGGCATGTGTCGCAGTATCGAGCACGGCGCCTTCGGAGGCCGTCCCCGTCACGATGACGGTCTTGATGCCCTTCTTCGTCAGGATGTCGGCCAGATCGGTCTTGACGAATTTGTCCGGCCCGGACTTGACGATCGGATCGCCCTCCTTCGGCGTCAACGCCATCGCGATGTCCTTCGGCTCGGCCTGAGCCGTGATGCTGTAGATGACGGGCACCTTGGCGTCGCGCGCGGCGGCAATCAGCTTTTCCATCTTCGGCAGCGAGGCAAGGCAGCGCGGCTTGGTGTTGCTGTTGCAGGGCCCCTTGGTCGGATCCTGCGCGCCGTTGAAGTCGAGCACGAGAAGCGCAGTATCCTTGACGTCGATCGTGACAGGCTTCAGCGCGGGCGCGGCCGGCACCTTCACGCTCGACCAGTCGTCGATGATCGTCTCGGCAAACGCCGGCAAGGGCGCAGCGGCGCAGAGCAGAAGAACGGCGGCAATGCTGGTCATGGTTCGGCGTGCAGTCGTCATGGTACTTCCCCCTGTCGCGGCTTTTTCGCACGATGCGGCGCGATATTTCCGGAGGCATCGGGGTCAAGTCAAATCACCAGAAAACGCAAAAAGGTGATCGCCGGTTGATATGTTGCCCTTAGCATTTCACATCGAACCATCTGCCGGCTTCGCAGGCCCGACAAGTTCCGCTAAACAACAGCATGTTCGCTCTGGAATCGACATCGACCTATAGCCAGGAAATCAAACGCAGCCGTTTCACCGCGACGGCTGCCCCGATCGCGGATATGGACGCAGCCAAGGATTTCATCGCACGAAACAGCATTCCGGATGCCAACCACAATTGCTGGGCCTGGCGTGTCGGCCAGAACTACCGGTTCAGCGACGACGGCGAACCGAGCGGCACTGCCGGCAAGCCGATCCTGCAGGCGATCGACGGCCAGAAACTGGATACGGTGGCCGTCATCGTAACACGCTGGTTCGGCGGCGTGCTGCTCGGAAGCGGCGGCCTGATCCGCGCCTATGGCGGAACGGCGGCGCTCTGCCTCCAGGCAGTTCCTTATCGGCCTATCATCCCGATGGTCCAGGCGAGCGTCGAGCTGCAATTTTCCGATCTGGCGCTGATCAAGGCAAAGCTCTTGGCGCAAGCGGATACGCGGATCACCGAGGAACGCTTCATCGAAACGGGCGCGATCCTCCACCTCGCCCTTCCCGAAGCACTCGCCGACGAGATCGTTCGGAAACTCTCGGACCTGACCAGCGGCCGCGCCGTCGTCAGCATCAAATAGCGGGGCGCCTAGAACTCGACACCGGGCTGTCCCTTGATGCCCGAGCGGAACGGATGCTTGATCAGCTCCATCTCGGTGACGAGATCGGCAATCTCGATCAGTTCTTCCTTGGCGTTGCGGCCGGTCAGCACGACATGGGTCATGTAGGGCTTCTCCGTCTTCAGGAATTCCACGACCTCGTTGAGATCGAGATAGTCGTATCGCAGCGCAATGTTGATCTCGTCGAGCAGCACCATCGAATTGCGCTCGTCGCGGATCAGCTCTTTCGCCTTCTCCCAGGCAGTGGTCGCCGCAGCCACATCGCGGGCGCGGTCCTGTGTCTCCCAGGTGAACCCCTCACCCATCGTGTAGAACTGGCAGATATCGGAGAAATGCTTCTCGATCAGGTCGCGCTCGCCCGTCCACATCGCGCCCTTGATGAACTGGACGACGGCGCAAGGCTTCTTGTGGGCGATATGGCGGAAGATCATGCCGAAGGCGGAGGATGACTTGCCCTTGCCCTTGCCCGTATGGACGATGATCAGGCCCTTCTCATCCGTCTTGGTGGCCATGATCTTGTCGCGCGCGGCCTTCTTCTTGGCCATCTTGTCGGCATGGCGCGCATCGTCCTTTTCGGCTCCAGCGGCCGGTTCCGTCATTTCTTCGCTCATGTGTTTCTCCCGGAAATTGTCGATTTTTGTGCCAACGGACCGCCCCGCCAGAGATAGAGCGCCACCAGCGTCTCCTGCCGCGTCTGCATGGCGTGGCTGATATCCGATGGATGATGGATAATCTCTCCGGCATGACGCGGCACGAACGGGCCGCCATCCTTGCTCCAGAGAGAACCATCCGTCAGCGGAATATAGATTTCCTCGGCGACATGGTGGTGGTCCGGATAATGGATATCGGGCCCAAGCATGAGGAATCCGCCAGCCATGACATCGCTATCGAAATGGCCGCGCGTTCCGAACAATTCCACCCAGCCGTAGCGCTTGAGAAAGGCATCGCCGAAATCGCCGGTGCTGTAGGTCTGCGCCCAATGGAGCGATGCGGCATCCCTGATCAGCGCAGACAGAAGCGTGTTGTCGTGATCGTCAGTGGGGACTGCAATGTCTGAGAGGTACTCCACGACCGGCAGGCCGCGCGGTTCGAGCGCGCGCTCCGCCATCTGCCAGTCGAAGCCCTCAAGGAACCGCGCCAACACTGCCTCGTGATGCGACGCCAGGTAAGCCCGAAAGCTCTGAAGCAGGGACGTAAAATCGCTCATGGGATCATCTCTTCCTCGGGGCTGACGGCTTGCAGGTCGAACCGTGCCGAATTGCTGCGCGGGGTCCAGAGCTGCCGGTCGATTGCCTCAAGCAGTCGCTCCTTCATCTCCTCGAGAGCGCTCGGGTTCTTCTCCGCCATGAAGTCGCGCACATGGGCATCGGCGACGAAGGCCTGATAGACCGCCTCGAAATGATGGTCGCGCACCGCACCGGTCGTGGCGGCGAAAGCGAAGAGATAATCGACGGTCGCGGCGATCTCGAAAGCGCCCTTGTAACCGTGGCGCATGACACCTGCGATCCATTTCGGATTGACCACCCGGCCGCGCACCACCCTGCCGATCTCCTCTTCCAGCGAGCGGATGACGGGCTTCTCCGGCCGGGAATGGTCGTTGTGGTAGATCGACGGCCGCTCGCCGGCAAGCTGCTCGGCCGCAGCAGCCATCCCGCCTTCGAACTGGTAATAATCGTCGCTGTCGAGCAGGTCGTGTTCGCGATTGTCCTGGTTCTGGACGACCGCCTGGATCGACCGCAGCCGGTCCTCGAAGACACCGCGCTCGGAGCGCCCCTCTTCACCGGCGCCATAGGCATAGCTGCCCCAGACGAGATAGGCCTCGGCGAGATCCGCGCGCCGCTCCCAGCCCTTTTCGTCGATAAGTGCCTGCAGCCCTGCCCCGTAAGCCCCGGGTTTCGAACCGAAGATGCGATAGCCCGCCCTTCGCAGCGCCGAAACCTCATCGAGTCCTGCCGAAACAAGCCGCTTGGCCTCGCCACACATGCGCGCCGCAATCGGATTGTCCGCCTCGTCCTCGTCGAGCTGGCCCACGGCACGAACGGCCTTGTCGAACAGCGCGATCTGTTCAGGGAATGCATCACGAAAGAAGCCGGAAATCCTGAGCGTCACATCGACGCGCGGACGACGCAATATTGCCGGTGGAATGATCTCGTATCCGGTGACACGGCGCGACGTCATGTCCCAGATCGGCTTGACGCCGATCAGCGCCAGCGCCTGGGCAATGTCATCGCCCCCCGTGCGCATGTTGGACGTGCCCCAGGCCGTCAGCCCGAAGGAAACAGGCCATTCCCCATGATCCTGCACGTAGCGGCGAACCAGCAGTTCCGCCGATTTCTTGCCAAGTTCGTAAGCCGCCGGCGTCGGCACGGCGCGGCTGTCCACCGAATAGAAATTCCGCCCTGTCGGCAGCACATCCGGCCTTCCGCGCGTCGGCGCACCGGAAGGCCCGGGCGGCACGAAACGGCCCTCCAGCCCCTTCAGCAACGCCGCGATCTCGGCATCGCCGCAGGCGAGGATGGAGGGCTTCAGGCGGGCCTCTATCTCGGTTAGAACCTCTCTGGTTTGGGGCCAGAAGGTCGGGCATTCGGTCTCGCCGGAGACGAGCTTTGCCGCCAGCAGCTCGATGCGCTCGACGGTGTCGCCATTCGTACGCCAGGGAGCATCGGAGACTTCAGCAAGAATTGCGGGTTTCGGGGCGGCCCACGGGGCGGCCATGTTGCAATCGAGGGGATCGAAGCGAGGAGAGCTTGGCATACCCCCCTCTGTCCTGCCGGACATCTCCCCCACAAGGGGGGAGATTGGGGATGCAGCCACTCGGCCAAAAGCCCCGTCTGAGAAAGCGGCCCCGCTGAACGTCGGGGTATCATCGAAACGGCGCGGCATATCGATCTCCCCCCTTGTGGGGGAGATGTCCGGCAGGACAGAGGGGGGGGCCTCGCAAGCCACCTCCACCAGCCCAGCATCCGCCGCAATCGCCCGCTGCAAACTCTGATCCCCGCCCTCGCCCAGCCCTCGTGGCACACGCGCCAACGCCACCGTCAAATCCGTGAGCAGCCGCCCCTGCGGCGAGACGCCGAAAATGTGCAGGCCGTCGCGGATCTGCATTTCCTTGAGGTCGCAGAGATAGGCATCCAGCTTCTGCAGCGCGCTGTCCTCACTCTCACCCTTGGCGATCCCGGCATCGGCATCCAACCCGATATCGGCGACCAGATCGAGGATCTGCTTGCGCAGCAGCCGGATGCGGCGTGGATCGCCGCCGGAAGCCTCGTAATATTCGTCCACCAGCGCTTCGAGGTCCTTCAGCGGCCCGTAGCTTTCGGCCCGTGTCAAAGGCGGCGTCAGGTGGTCGATGATAACGGCGCTGGAGCGACGTTTGGCCTGCGTACCCTCGCCCGGATCGTTGACGATGAAGGGATAGAGATGCGGCAAAGGCCCGAGAATTGCTTCGGGATAGCAGGTCTCGCAAAGCGCCAGCGCCTTGCCTGGCAGCCACTCAAGATTGCCATGCTTGCCCATGTGGATCACGGCATGGGCGCCGAATTCCTGGCGGAGGAACGCATAGAAGGCGAGATAGCCATGCGGCGGCACGAGATCCGGCGAATGATAGCTTTCCTTCGGATCGATATTGTAGCCGCGCGCCGGCTGGATGCCGACCAGCACCTCGCCGAACCGTGTAAACGGCAGGGCAAACGCGCCGTCGCGGAAATAGGGATCCAACTCCGGAGCGCCCCAGCGCGCAGTGATCTCCTCTTGAATCTGATTGGGAAGAGATGTGAAGAAGACCCTGTAATGACTCGCAGAAAGCCTCTCGCGGACCAGCTTCCCATCATGGCCGGAATTGGTCGGCCCTTCCATCAGATGGCGGATCAGCGCGTCGCCATCGGCAGGCAGATCCGAAACCGGATAGCCCTGCGCCTGCATTGCCCGCAACACCTCGACAGTTCCCGCCGGCGTATCTAGCCCGACACCGTTGCCGAGCCTGCCATCGCGGTTCGGGTAATTCGCCATGACCAGGGCGACGCGCCTTTTCTGAGGCTGCGTCCCCCGAAGCGTCGCCCAATTTGCCGCTAATTCGGCCACGTAGCGCATGCGTCCCGCATCCGGCTCGCTGCCGACGATATTGGCCTCAACCCGCTCGTCATAACGAGCAGCTGCCTTGAAGGCGACCGCCCGCGACAGCACGCGGCCGTCGACTTCTGGCAGCGCAACGTTCATACCGAGATCACGCGCGGACAAACCTTGTGCCGAGGCGGCCCAGGCTTCACGAGACGAAGCCGAAAAGATCGCCTGCAGAACGATCGCCTGATTGGCCTCCAACACGGTCGGCTCGCGATCGGCGCCGGGTGCCGAAACGGCAAAGCCCGTCGTATTGATCACCACGCCGGGCTTTATTTCGGAGAATACACTTTCGAGAATGCCCTTGGAGACAGGATCCTTGAGGCTGTAGGCAAAGACCGGCAGCGGCCGGATGCCCTTGGCGATCAGAGCTTCGATCAGAGCTTCGACCGGCTTTGTTTCACCGCTCTGAACGAGGGCACGGTAGAAACTGATGGCAATGGTCGGAAGTGCGAGCCCTGCAGGGGTCGCCATATTGTCCGGGGGCTGGCGTAGCGCCTCCTCAGAAACCCGCCGCCACTCCTCAACGCCTATAACGCCCCTGCCCGGCCACCAGATGCCCGCCTTCATTAGCGGCACCGCGGGCTCCGGCGTCTCGCCGCCGGAAAGCATCGCGTTAGCATAGGCCAGAAACGCCCGCGAGTTCGCATCCCCGCCCTCGATCAGATACGACCAGAGCGCATTGAGGTCATCCAGCGCCACATTTGAAAACGGCGTCAGCCCCGGATCGGCTCGAGAATCTCCCGGCAGCACCGCAATCAGCGCTCCCTGACGAGCAGCGCAGGCATGCAGCGCCTCCAGCGCATAGTGGAAATAGCTCGCCCCGCCGAGCGCCCGAACGATGATCAGCTTCGCATGACACGCGGTACGCTCGATATAGGTATCGACCGACATCGGATGCTTAAGGCTCATCAGGCTGGCGAGCCTCAGGGAAAATCCGGCATTCCCGTGGCCGTGAGCCGCCGCGATAGCGGCGAGCTCCGTGTCGGCAGCCGACAGGAAAAGGATATCGCCTGGCGATTGGCCGAGATCAATCGCCTCGTCGCCATCGCTGATCGTACCCTTCTGTGCCAGCAGGAGATGCATCGTTCTGCCTTACACCAGCGCCTCGATCGCCCCGCGAACGACCGTCTCGTCCATATCGTGCAGGCCGATGACGACGAGCCGGGTCGCACGCGCTTCGCCAGATATCCATGCGCGGTCGAAATATTGATCGATGCGGCTGCCGACGGCCTGGATCTGCAGGCGCATCGGCTTGCCGGGAACATCGACGAAGCCCTTCAGGCGTAGCACGTCATGTTCCGCAATCACGCCCTTCAGCTTCTCGATGAAGGCATTGGGATCGGCGACGGCACCAAGCTCGACGACGAAACTGTCGAACTCGTCGTGGTCATGTGGCGCGCCGTCCTCGTGCTCCAGCTCGTGATGCGATTTGCGGTTCGCAATGTCCTCCTCCGTGCCGACGCCAAGGCCGAGCAGCACAGCGGCAGGCACGTCGCCGTTCTTTGCCTCGATCATCGTCGGCCGGCGATGCGTGCGCGAGGAGACCTCGGCGCGTACGCCGGCGATGCCTGCCGAGTCGAGAAGATCGGTCTTGTTGAGAACGATCAGGTCGGCGCAGGTCAGTTGGTCCTCGAAAAGCTCCTCGATCGGATTGTCGTGGTCGAGCGACGCGTCTTCGGCGCGGGCGGCATTGACCGCATCATGGTCGTCGGCGAAACGGCCGGCCGCAACCGCTGCGCTGTCGACCACGGTGATGACGCCATCGACGGTCACCTGCGTGCGGATATCCGGCCAGTTGAAGGCGGCAACGAGCGGCTGCGGCAGCGCAAGCCCCGAGGTCTCGATGACGATATGGTCCGGCCGGGCGTCGCGCTCTAGGAGCTTCGTCATGGTTGGGATGAAATCGTCGGCGACGGTGCAGCAGATGCAGCCGTTGGTCAGCTCGATAATATCGTCCTCGGTGCAGTTTTCCGCGCCGCAGCCCTTCAGCACGTCGCCGTCGACGCCGAGATCGCCGAATTCGTTGATGATCAACGCGATCTTCTTGCCGCCGGTATTCTGCAGCAGGTTGCGGATCATCGTCGTCTTGCCGGCACCGAGAAAG
The DNA here is from genome assembly GCF_008365395.1 of Neorhizobium sp. P12A. Lineage (NCBI taxonomy): Bacteria > Pseudomonadati > Pseudomonadota > Alphaproteobacteria > Hyphomicrobiales > Rhizobiaceae > Neorhizobium > Neorhizobium sp. P12A. The sequence goes on from NZ_QOVX01000001.1 coordinate 54,372, forward strand.
CCGGTGATGACGGTGGCTGGAATTTTCTGCTGGTTCATCAAATCAACCCTTCATTTTCAGCGGCAGACCGGCCGCAACGAAATAAACTTCCGCGACTTGCGCCGCGATCATCTGGTGGAGGCGTCCGGCATGGTCGCGAAAGGCGCGCGCCATTGCATTGTCCGGCACGATCCCGAGCCCGACCTCGTTGGAGACGAGGACGAGCCGCGCTTTCGCATTCGGCAGGTATTCTGAAAGAGCGGCAAATTCCGCCGCAATGTCGCGCTCCTCCATCATCAGGTTCGTGACCCAGAGCGTCAGGCAATCGATCAGGATGACCCGCCCCTCGCCGTCGATGTCGGCAAGGCGAGAGACGAGATCAAGCGGCTCTTCATACGTCGTCCAGAGATCGCCGCGATCCGCCCGATGCTGCGCAATCCGCGACCGCATCTCGTCGTCCCACGCCCGCCCGGTCGCCACATAGTGACGATCGAGGCCAGAGGACGTCACCAGCGATTCAGCAAAGCGCGACTTGCCCGATCGGGCGCCGCCGAGGATGAGAACAGAGATGAAGGATGGGGATGTCATTTGCGCCGCCGATCGTCACGCATGGAGATGCTGCGCGGCGCTCGATGCGGCGAATATGGTCGCGCGAGCATCCGAAAACGGATGCCGAAATGGTTTCACAGCCATGACAACCTCCGTGCTGGCAGCGGAGCTTTCGCCCCTTGAGCTATGGGCTCTTCGCCCGGCACGCATGGCAGGTCTCCTGGCTCGCGGTTTGAGGCGCGGCGACCGGGGCAGACCGAAGTCGGTCGCCTGAGCAGACCGAAACGGTCGCCCCGGGTCGTGCGCCAGCGGGTCGTCCTCGCCTTCCCGGCAGTCATCATGAAAAGGTGGACGATTCGTAGAATTAGAGGCGTCCAACCCCGGCTGATCATGATGCCACGCCAGTGGCTTTTCCGGCTTCCGGTCTTTTTCGCCCGTCCCCACCATTGGGAACCGTCTGCGAAAAAGCTTTAAAACCGGACAGAAGACCCTGACCGCTCTACAGTCGCGGGGTCGGCTGTGATGAAAACGCCCGGCTTGGGTCCGTCCCGTCACATTCCCTTTTCATCCCTTGCGACGACCGCCGCCCGGGAACCATCCGTTATGAAGCCCGATGGTTACGGAAACCGCCATTCCGAGTCAATCGCATTCGGCGGACGGAAAACGGCCGGGACCTTGCCCCGGCAGCCATTATTTTTCGACGCGAGGGGCAATTGGCGGGAAAAAGGAAGAAGATGTCGGTCTTTTGCCGTAATTCTTTGACCTTAGCAGTCTATAGACTGCTTCAAGCTTTCGAATGCCTGTAAAAGTTCGTCCTCCCGATGCTGCAGAAATTCAAACAGCGCCGTTTTGGCGCCCTGTATTCCTTCTTTGATCTCGGCCGCATGAGAGCTGCGTTGCGTCGCAGCGAGCTCGGTATGATCTTTGCCGGCGCTTTCGTCGGGATCACATCCGGCTGCGCGGTCACCGCTATGAGCGTGATATCGCGGACGATGCACACGCTGATCTTCGGTATCGACGACTCAGGGCGCTTGAGTTCGGCGCAGGTTGACGACAAGTTCCTGCTGCTCGCATCTCCTGTTGTCGGCGGCATCGTCCTGGGCCTGATGATCTTCATTCTGGCCAAGACCCGCAAGAAGCCGATGGTCGACCCGATCGAAGCGAACGCCTTGCATGGCGGCCGGCTGTCGCTGACCGACAGCATCCTGGTCGCCGTGCAGAATCTCATTTCGAACGGCTTCGGCGCTTCCGTCGGCCTCGAGGCCGGCTACACCCAGATCGCGGCAGGAATAGCGTCAAAGCTCGGCTACAAACTTCAGCTTCGCCGCTCCGATCTCAGAACGCTCGTCGGCTGTGGCGCCGCCGGCGCCATCGCCGCCGCCTTCAACGCACCGCTGACCGGTGCTTTTTACGCCTTCGAGCTCATCATCGGCACCTATTCGATCATCACGCTGACGCCCGTCGTCGTCTCCGCACTGATCTCCACCCTCGTGGCGCGCCTTCTCTCCGGCAACGATTTCAACATCGACGTCGGCGATTTCGGCAGCGTCGTTCCGGCGGACTATATTCCGGCGCTCTTGCTCGGCGCTTTCTGCGCCGGCGCCGGAATCCTGATCATGCAGGGCGTTTCCTTCATCGAGGAACTGGCGCGAAAGAGCTCCATCGCATTGCCCTTCCGTCCGGCACTCGGCGGTATCGTTGTCGGCCTCCTCGCCCTGATAACGCCGCAGGTGCTTTCGGCGGGTCACGGCGCCCTGCATCTCAATCTCGCCAACACCATCGCAATCCCGACGCTGATCGGCATTCTGCTCCTGAAATCCCTAGCGTCAGCCGTCTCGATCGGCTCCGGTTTCAGAGGCGGCCTGTTCTTCGCCTCGCTTTTCATGGGCGCCTTGCTTGGCAAGATCTTCGCCTATTCCGCCCCCTATTTCGATCACGCGACGCTGACGCCGGTTATCTACGCTGTCGTTGGCATGAGTTCGCTTGCCGTCGCTATCATCGGCGGCCCGCTGACCATGACCTTCCTCGCGCTGGAAATCACCGGCGACTTCCCGATCACCGCGCTGGTGCTTGCCGCCGTCATCACCTCGTCGCTCGTCGTCCGCTCGACCTTCGGCTACTCCTTCGCGACCTGGCGTTTTCACCTTCGCGGCGAGAGCATTCGCAGCGCCCACGATGTCGGCTGGATCCGCAGCCTGACGGTCGGCCGGATGATGCGCGAAGACGTGCGCACCGCCAGCGTCAACATAACGGTCGAGGAGTTCCGCCACGACTTCCCGATCGGCTCGACCCAGCGCGTGATCCTTGTCGACGACGCCGACAAATATGCCGGCATCGTGCTTGTACCTGATATCTACGCAAGCCCGGTGGACAAGAACGACGAAGGCAAGCGCATCGCTGACTTCACCAAATACCGGAACGATTTCCTGCAGCCGCAAATGAACGCCAAGCAGGCGGCCGCAATCTTCGACAAGACCGAGAGCGAAGCGCTCGCCGTTGTCAACAACCTGATCGAACGCAAGGTCGTCGGCCAGCTTTCGGAAAGCTATACGCTGAGGCGCTACGCGGAAGAGCTGGACAGGCGGCGGCGCGAAATTTCGGGCGAACTTTGATTATCCACGGCGATCGCCTTCAGGCCGCCGTATCGCAAATTACTGGCCGGCCTGATTCGGCGCACCGTCGGCGGCATCTTTGCTATCCATTCTGACCACTAGCTTATACGGGCGCTTGCCGTCTTCGTGAACCAGCACCGTCACGGTACATGTGTCGTCATGTGGCCGCACCGACAAAAGACGACCGCCTGACTTCTCAAGCACACGCTCCACGACATCGCTGCAATCCAGAACCCGGTCCGATGCGAACGTCAACCTCGGCCGCGGAAATAGGATCGCAGTGGCAAGCATCGCCGAGACGAACAGGGAGGTCAAAAGGCTGGCCATGTAAAATCTCCTTGTCGGCAGGCGTCGGCAGTCATCGCGGATCAGAATAACGATCTGCGCACCCAGTGCAAAGATTTTACACCGCAAGCAGCCGATCGAGCCAGTCCCTATCAAGGACAGTCTCTAGTTCAGCCGCGACCTCGTCCAATGCGGCGTCGACGCTTTCCCGGTAATTCACCCGCTCTCCGCTAAGACCGAAGCTGCCAAGCAACCCGGCGCGATAGGCATCGCTTGTGAAGAGCCCGTGCAGATAGGTGCCCATGATCCGCCCGTCCGACGATACAGCGCCATCGGGCCGGCCATCGATGACAGCGGATGGCCGGGAGCAATCGGCGCCCTGGGTCACACCTAGATGAATTTCATAGCCCTCAAGGGCCACATCATGCTCGGTCGACCACGCTCGGCTGTTGCGTACGGTCTTCTCCGGCGCCATTTCCGTCTCGATATCCAAAAGGCCGAGACCGGGTGTCTCCAGGACCGCTCCCTCGATGCCGAGCGGATCCCGGACCGTTCGGCCGAGCATCTGGTACCCCCCGCAAATGCCGATGACGCGACCGCCGCGTCTGACGTGCCGGGAAATGTCGCGATCCCATCCCTGCGCCCGCAGGTCCTCCAAGTCGCCGATCGTCGATTTCGAACCGGGTAGAACGACGAGCGCAGCATCGGTAGGCAAAGGCTCTCCGGGCCGCACGAAGACGAGATCGACATCCGGTTCGGCACGGAGCGGATCGAAATCGTCGAAATTGGCGATACGCGGCAGAACCGGCACGGCGATCTTCAGCGCCTGGGACGCGCCGCGCACCAGCCGTTCCAGCACGACGGAATCTTCAGCCGGCAGACGGCCGGCCGCTTTCAGCCAGGGCACGATGCCGAAGCAGGGCCAGCTGGTGAAATCTCCAACCGCTTTGACGCCGTCTGCAAACAGCGAGATGTCACCGCGGAATTTGTTGATGATATAGCCGGAGATCATCCGCCGATCTTCCTCGGCAAGAATGGCATGGGTGCCGACCAGCGACGCAATCACACCGCCCCGGTCTATGTCGCCCACCAGGACGACGGGAACGTTGGCGCGCGTCGCAAATCCCATGTTGGCGATATCGCCCGGCCTAAGATTGATTTCCGCCGGCGAGCCTGCCCCCTCCACGATGACGAGATCAGTCCCGGCCCGTACCGTTGCGAAGCTTTCCAGTACGGCGCCCAGCAATTGCGGCTTCAGCGCCTGGTAATCCCGCCCCTTCGCCTGACCCCAGACCTTTCCCTGCACGACGATCTGGCTGCCAATATCGGACTGCGGTTTGAGGAGCACGGGGTTCATGTGCACGGACGAAGCGGTTCGCGCGGCAAGCGCCTGCAGCCATTGCGCCCGCCCGATTTCGCCGCCGTCCTCGGCCACAGCCGCATTGTTAGACATGTTCTGAGGCTTGAAGGGTCGAACCCTCAATCCTCTATTTGCGGCAAGTCGGCAAAGCCCCGCCACCAATACCGTTTTTCCGACATCGGAACCGGTTCCCTGCAGCATGATGGCCTTGGTCATGAATTGTGACTCCGAGGTTGTGAACCGATCGAAATCGCCGATTCCTGCCTGATTTTCGCCGCAATCGGCCTCGGTCGCAACGCCTCTTCCGAGACAAAAATGCACCATCGCGCAGCGCAGTCTATTTGCGACATTTGATGACGACTTCCTCCATTGTGGGATGTCGGAAACAGGCTTATTTGCGCTGTCAAACAATGCACCAATAACGGCCCTTCGGCCCGGAGGATTACCCCATGCTGTTCGTCTTCAACAACAAGAATTCCATACAGATCGCCTGGGGTGGCAAGCTGCCCTCGCCCAAGCGCGAAAGCCGCGTCAGCGAGCTCGATGTTCGTGTCGGAACGGTCGGCCTGATCCGCACCTATAACGCCGGCTGAACCGCGTCAACAGCGACGCTTCCTTGATCAACGCCCTCCACGCGGGAGGCCGTAAAAACAAAAACCGCGCTTGGCGAACAGCCGTGCGCGGTTTTGTTTAACATGGCCTTGCAATGACACTGCAGAATATGTTGTCTCCGGGACGCAATACCTGATCCGGAGATGCTGCGAGATCACCCGCGGCACCCAAGTCATAGCCAGACATTCTTACCGGATAGTTATCGAGCGCCTAACGAAGAATAAATTTCGTCTTTTTTCTAATTTTTTCATGGCGGTCGCCAATTTTTTCCCACGCCGCGAATAGAATATAAAAGGTCTTCAAAAAGGCGTGACTTTTCCCCGTTTTCGTATCCTGCCGTAGCAAGGGCTGTCCGAACCGGCCCCAATGCTTCATTTCCAGTCGTGAATGCCAGAAATTAGGCTATTTCAGCTAGTTATTGACGCTTCCCGATAGAGCCGTCGAAGGCGGACCATCGCGGAACCAGTTGATTTCTCCCCTCAAATCCTTAGGCTTCTTTGAAGCGATACGAAGATGGCAGGCCGGCGGCAAGGTTCCGCGGGTAAAGAAAAGCAGGCGTATCGCGACAGGGGGCCGAACATGCGCCGTCAGCGGCAATTGCACGGTTAAGCCTTTTGGTGACGCTGACGGGGATCGGCTGGTACAATGCCGGAGCGATCCGCATCTCTAACTGCAAGAACACTGGGAGACATTAAAACATGAAGAAGCTAATCGCTTCCGCCATCTTCGCCGCAAGTGTCTATGCCTTGGCTGGCTCGGCACACGCGGCGGAATGCGGCGACGTATCGATCGCCGAAATGAACTGGGCCTCCGCAGGCGTTGCCGCGCAGGTCGACAAGATCATTCTCGAGAATGGCTACGGCTGCAAAGTGACGCTGGTAACCGGCGACACCCAGCCGACCTTCACCTCCATGGATGAAAAGGGCGAACCTGACGTTGCGCCCGAACTCTGGGTCAACGCCGTGCGCACCGCGCTCGACAAGGCCGTTTCCGAAGGACGCCTGATCGAGGCAGCGCCGCTGCTCAGCGACGGCGGCGTCGAAGGCTGGTGGATTCCGAAGTTCCTTGCCGATGCCCATCCCGACATCAAGACGGTTCAGGATGCCCTGAAGCATCCGGAACTCTTCCCCGCGCCGGAAGATTCGTCCAAGGCTGCGATCTACAATTGCCCGTCGGGCTGGAATTGCCAGATTTCCACCGCAAACCTCTACAAGGCTCTGGGTGCTGAAAAGCTGGGCTTCCAGCTTGTCGACACCGGTTCGGCTGCCGGCCTTGACGGCTCGATCGCCAACGCCTTCGAAAAGAAGACCGGCTGGCTCGGCTACTACTGGGCTCCGACCGCCATCCTCGGCAAGTACGACATGGTTCGTTTGAGCTTCGGCGTTCCGCACGACAAGAAGGAATGGGACGCCTGCACGGCAATCCAGGACTGCGCCAATCCGAAGCTCAACTCCTATCCTGTCTCTGACGTCTTCACCGTCGTGACCAAGTCCTTCTCCGACAAGGCCGGCATTGCCATGGACTACGTCAAGACCCGCAAGTGGGACAACGGCACTGTCGGCAAGGTTCTTGCCTGGATGACCGACAACCAGGGTACGAACGAGGACGGCGCCAAGTACTTCCTCAAGACCTATCCTGACATGTGGACCAAGTGGGTTGCCCCTGACGTTGCTACCAAGGTCAAGGCCTCGCTCTAACGCTTGAATCGGGAAGCGGCGGCCATCTGCCGCCGCTTCTTCCGCATACAGGCATGCGATACACCGATGCCGACAGCAGGGGCATCGCCGAGGTCGCAGAAAGCAAATGGTTTCGCCGGCTATTGTTATAGACGGTAGTATGCAGGCTGAAAAAACCGGTGACAGCCCGCATCGGCCGCCTGATACTGAAGGCCACACGGACAGGCTGGTCCCAAACCGGATAAAAAGGGGAAAGTGATGGCTCTGCAATGCAGTTACTTGCCGGACGTATTGTGCAATTTTCCGGCGATCAGCGACATGTACATCCGTGCAGCGCGCAAGAATATCGACGACGGCTTTCGTGCCCTCGTGCGCACCTACGCCAATATCATAGACGCAATCGTGCAGCCGCTTCAATGGTTCCTGAACTATCTTGAATGGCTGTTTACCAACACGCCGTGGGTGATTGTTCTGATTGTGATGATGGCAGTCGTCTATTTCGCCAGCCGCAACGTGAAGATCGTCATCGGCACGGCAATCTCGATGCTTCTCATCGGCGCCTGTGGTCTGTGGAACGACACCATGGTCACGCTCGCCATGGTGACGGTCTGTACGCTCATCGCCATCGTGATCGGCTTACCGATCGGCATTTTGATGGCGCGATCGGATCGACTGCAGTCGATCGTCAACCCCATTCTCGACGTCATGCAGACGATGCCGAGCTTCGTCTATCTGATCCCCGTCGTGGTCATCTTCGGCATCGGCAAGGTTCCGGGCCTCATCGCCGTCGTGATCTATGCTGTCCCGCCGATGATCCGCCTCACCAATCTCGGAATACGGCTGGTCGACAAGGAAGTACTGGAAGCGGCTGACGCCTTCGGCTCGTCGCATCAGCAGAAGCTGTTCAACGTCCAGATTCCGCTGGCCTTGCCGACCATCATGGCGGGCATCAACCAGACCATCATGATGTCGCTCGCCATGGTCGTTGTCGCCTCCATGGTCGGTGTCGGCGGCCTGGGCAAGAACACGCTTCAGGCAATCAACAACCAGTTCTTCACCGTCGGCTTCATGAACGGCTTTGCACTCGTCGCCATCGCCATCATTTTCGACCGCACCAGTCAGGCTTATGGCAGACGGCTTCAAAAGCATTCGGAGGTCATTCATGGCTAGTCACGCGATCCAGATCAAAAACCTCTACAAGATCTTCGGGCAGCACGGCGCTAGGTTCGTCGACATGGTCAAGCAGGGCGTCAGCAAGACCGAACTCAACGAACAGCACGGCCATGTTCTCGGATTGCAGGACATCAATATCGACATGCCGGCCGGCGCCATCACCGTCGTGATGGGCCTGTCAGGCTCGGGAAAATCGACCCTGATCCGACACATCAACCGCCTGATCGAGCCGACAACAGGCGAAGTGCTTTATGACGGCGTAGACGTCTGCAAGATGAACGAAAACGATCTGCGTGAATTCCGCAGACACAAGACGGCGATGGTGTTCCAGAAATTCGCGCTGCTGCCGCACCGCACCGTCATCGAAAACACGATCTACGGCCTGCAGATCCAGGGCGTGCCTCGCGGCGAAAGCGAGAAGAAGGGCCGCCACTGGATCAACCGCGTCGGCTTGAGCGGCTTCGAGAACCATTATCCGAACCAGCTTTCCGGCGGCATGCAGCAGCGCGTCGGCCTGGCACGGGCGCTCACCAACGATGCCGACATCCTGCTGATGGACGAAGCCTATTCGGCACTCGACCCGCTCATCCGCGTCGACATGCAGAGCGTGCTTCTCGACCTGCAGAAGGAACTGAAGAAGACTGTGGTCTTCATCACCCACGATCTCGACGAGGCACTACGGCTTGGCGACAGGATCGCGATCCTGCGGGACGGCAAGGTCATCCAGCAGGGAAGCGGCCAGGAAATCGTCCTCAACCCGGCCGATGACTACATCACCGCCTTCGTGAAGGAAGTGAACCGCAGCCGCGTCCTCCAGGTTCGCACGGTCATGAAGCCGTTCGCCGGCGAGACACAGGGTCCCCGAATTGCCGCCGACACCATCCTGGAGGTCGCCGCCAAGGAGATGACGAGCGCCGGTCACTCCCTCGCCCTCGTCACTGACGCTGGCGGCAGGCCGATCGGCACGATCGATTTGCACACGATCATTGCCGCGATGGTAACCCCGGCGAGCCACGAGAAGGCCCAGATGGCTGCAGCCTGAAGCTTATGGATCCAGCCGCGTCGAAAGCGCCCCCTCGGGCGCTTTCCTTTTGTCCACGGCACGGTTGAAATCATATAAAGATATCTTTATGTATATATTCGCTAACGACACCGAGGAAACATCATGACCGCAGCAAATCCGCTGACCGATCTTCTTGCCGAAAAGGGCGTGCTTCTCGCCGACGGCGCGACGGGAACGAATCTTTTCGCGATGGGCCTCGAAGCAGGCGAAGCACCGGAACTCTGGAACGAAAGCGCCCCGGAGAAGATCACCAAGCTGCATCAGGACTTCGTCGATGCCGGCGCCGACATCATTCTGACCAACACCTTCGGCGGCACCCGCCACCGCCTGAAGCTGCACCATGCGCAGGATCGGGTCCACAGCCTCAACAGACAAGCTGCCGAGATCGCCCGCGCCGTTGCCGACAAGGCAGGCCGCAAGGTAATCGTTGCCGGCTCCGTCGGCCCGACCGGCGAACTGCTGATCCCGCTTGGCGCGCTGACCTATGAGGACGCCGTTGCGGCTTTCGTCGAGCAGATGGAAGGCCTGAAAGCCGGCGGCGTCGATGTTGCCTGGATCGAAACCATGTCTTCGCCGGAAGAGATCCGCGCGGCAGCCGATGCTGCAATCAAGACGGACCTCCCCTATACCTACACCGGCTCCTTCGACACTGCCGGAAAGACGATGATGGGTCTGCATCCGAAGGATATCCACGGCGTCGCTAAGGACATCGCCGGCGGCCCGCTTGCGGTCGGCGCCAATTGCGGCGTCGGCGCGTCGGACATCCTTTCAAGCCTGCTCGACATGACCAATGCCGATCCCGATGCGATCGTCATCGTGAAGGGCAATTGCGGTATTCCCGAATATCGCGGCGCCGAAATCCACTATTCCGGCACGCCGCCGCTAATGGCCGACTATGCCCGACTTGCTCGCGACGCCGGCGCGAAGATCATCGGCGGCTGCTGCGGCACGTCATGCGGCCATCTGGCTGCAATGCGCCAGGCGCTCGACGACTACACTCCCGGCCCGCGCCCGACGCTCGAAACCATCATCGAGCGCATCGGCCCGATGCGGAACAAGACCGCCGACGAAAGTGGTGCCGCACCGGCCCGCGAAAGACGTCGTCGGGGCTGATCGCACCCATGAAGCGGAGGCGTTCGCGCCTCCGCAAGCCTGACGAAAGCCGATCCCGTCATAGTCCGCCGACAGACTCACCTGCATGAGGCGGAATTCGACATGACGGCTACGGCAACCTCCTTCCCCGACCGCGAAACCGTTGCGGTCAGGCTTTCCGGCTTTGCGGAAACCGACAAATCCTTCCTCATGCTTCTGATGGAAAACCCGCTGCAGGACGACAGCCTGATCGACGGGCTGCATCGCTATCTCGATCTCGCCGCAGGCGCCTCCTTCCTCAATAGCCTGAAGCTGGAGAGGCTCGGCGAATGGCTTGGCAACAACGCCCCCGACCGACTGCAGATCCGATTGATGGAAGCGGCTAAGTCGAGCCAGCATCCGGCCTTCGCTGCCTTCCATATCGGTCTAAAACGGGCGGGCGGGCTTGAGCGAGCCTATCCATCGGTGTGAATCAAGGGAAGCTGCCGGGCAGCATCTCGGTGACGGCGATGATCGGCCCGAGAGGAAACAGGCCGTCGCGACGCTGCCAGTCCGGTATGTCGACGCTGGAAATGCTGCCATCGAGAAACAGCGCGTTCGGGCAGCCAAGCGCGTCACGAAACAGCGTCGCGAAATCGTAGAACCGGACGGCATCTTCCGAAAGAGCGAAGATCACCTGCCCGGCTCCATTCACGCCCACGCCGTTTCTCGTCTTCAAGCTCGTGCTGTCTACGAGGAAGGATGGATGCAGCTTGCCGTCGATAACAAGCATCGGGCCGGATTGCGTGGCGTAGAAGGGCTTGATGCCTGACGTGGCGAAGGCCTTGGCCTCCATCACGCCTGCCTTCCCGGGCTCGATATAGAAGACGCCATTCGGTAACAGGTGAAAATTGCCCCAGCCGCTATTGGTGTTGAGTGCCTTCATCTGCTTGAAGTTCTCGACATAGAGGCCGACCGGCCCCTGCGCGTCGTCATACATTCCGCCGTTCATCGCGAAACGCACATAAGTCCGATCCTGCCGCAGGTCGTTTTCCAGCGCCCGGAACGATCCATAGGGCTTGCCGCTGCGGTCATATTCGTAAAGCCGGATGCCGGAGGTGGCGGGATCGAAGGTACAAACCGTGTAATGGGCGCCGAGATAGTCGAGTCTCCGGCAGCCTTCATCCGCCCAAGCCGCCTGAGCCGCTAGCCACAAGATCAATGCAATCGTCAAACGAATCAAAATCGCGCTCCGGTTCCGCATCTACACAGATTCGAAAAAATGCGGCAAAAGCGAAGACGTTTTTTGCTTAGAGAGAAAGTGCCGCCATGTGGAAGGCCAATTGTTCGGGCGGATATTGGTAGCTGACGCCTATGGGGCAAGCCGCTCTTGCGAGACACCCCTTCTTCACGCAGCCTGCCTGCCCCTCGCCGCTCCGCAAATGCGACCGGCAATCCGCGACGCTGAAGCCGGATGACGTGACTGCATTGACCGGACAGTGCGAAAGGCACGGCTTGGTCTCGCATCGATCGCAGGGATGCTCCGTCGTCACAGGCGCCGACGCGATATCGAGCGCTACGCCAAATCCCAGCGCACCACGATACCCATGCCAGAGCCCGTATTCCAGATGAATCAAGATACCCAGCGGTGAGGCCCGCAAACCCTCCGCCCGCATCGCCCATTGCTGAAACGGCTGCCAGGGCGGATCGGAGGGGAAATAGGCGGTCGCGCCGGAACGCGCCGCCACCGGACCAATCACGGCCTTCGACCAATCGTCGAGCGGATCGAGACGCTGAGTATTTTCCGGCTGTGCACGCCAACGAGAAAACGGCTCCCAGATGGAGCCGCCGATATTGCCGAGCAGAATGACGGTTCGCGCCTGCGTCCCGTTATTCAATGCCGGCCCATCGCCGTCGAAGCCGATGACGCCGCGCAGGAATATCCCATGCGGCTCAAGGGCTGCCTTTAGATCCGACAGCAAAGCGGGACCGCCATTCATCGCGGTCCCCTATATCCATAGTGCGGCCGCCAGACCTCTTTCTGAATGAGATCGGCAACCCGCACCGCACCGCCTTGCTCCCTGGCGGGATCGGGCTCTCTTCAGGTGAAAGCGTCCGGCATCGAGTCCTTGCGGCTCTTGATGTAGGCGAGCAGCTTCTCGTCGATCGCGGGATCGAGCGGCGGCGCTTCGTAGTGGTCGAGCCAGGAGCGGCAGAGCGCATTGGCGCGGTCTTCGATGCGCTTCTGGCCTTCGATTTCCCACTGTTCGAAGGAATTGTTGTCGGCCAGAGCAGAGCGATAGAAGGCCGTCTGGAAACTGGCCTGGGTATGGTTGCAGCCGAGATAGTGGCTGCCGGGACCGACCTCGCGGATAGCGTCCATCGCCTGACCGTTCTCGGAGAGGTCGACGCCCTCGGCCATCTTCTGCATCATGCCGAGCTGGTCCTGGTCGATCATGAACTTCTCATAGGAAGAAACGAGACCGCCTTCGAGCCAGCCTGCCGCGTGCAGCACGAAGTTGGTGCCGGCAAGAAGCGTCATATTCAGCGTATTGGCCGATTCGTGCGCTGCCTGCGCATCCGGAACCTTGGAGCCGCAGAGCGAACCGCCGGTACGGAACGGCAGGCCGAGACGGCGGGCAAGCTGTGCCGCACCGTAGGAAACCAGCGACGGTTCCGGCGTGCCGAAGGTCGGCGCGCCTGATTGCATCGAGATCGACGCAGCGAATGTGCCGAACAGAACCGGCGAACCCTTGCGGATCAGCTGCGTGAAGGAGGCGCCGGCCAGAACTTCGGCCAGGATCTGCGTCAGCGTGCCGGCAACTGTGACCGGGCTCATCGCCCCGGACAGGATAAACGGCGACACGACGGAAGCCTGGTTATGCCGCGCATAGACCTTCAGCGCGCCGAGCATGGTCTCGTCGAATACCATCGGCGAGTTGGCATTGATGAGGTTCAGCGTGACGCAGTTGTTTTCGACGAAATCGTCGCCGAACACCATCTTCGCCATTGCAACGGTATCTTCAGCGCGTTCCGGCGCAGTCACCGAGCCCATGAACGGCTTGTCGGAATATTTGATATGGCTGTAGACCATATCCAGATGGCGCTTGTTGACCGGAATATCGACCGGCTCGCAAACCGTACCGCCCGACGAATGCATCGACGGCGCCATATAGGCAAGCTTCACGAAATTGCGGAAATCCTCGATCGTCGCATAGCGGCGATTGCCTTCGAGGTCGCGGACGAAGGGAGGACCATAGACCGGCGCAAAGACGGTCGCCTTGCCGCCGATATGGACGCTGCGCTCAGGATTGCGCGCATGCCATGTGAATTCCTTCGGCGCTGTTTTCAGCAGTTCGCGGCAGAGGCCTTTCGGGAAATGCACACGCTCGCCCTTGATGTCGGCACCAGCTTGCTTCCACAACTCCAGGGCTTCCGCATCGTCGCGAAACTCGATGCCGATTTCTTCGAGAACCGTATCGGCATTGCGCTCGATCAGCTGGAGTCCCTCTTCGTCCAGCACTTCATAGACGCCGATCTTGCGGGTGATATAGGGAAGCGAAGGACCTGCGCCGCCGCCGGTGCGCGATGCGCGCCGTGCTGCCGCACCCCTGCCCTCGCCACGCGAACGCCGTCCGCCACCATCGCCGCCCGCTGCCGGCTGTTCGATCATCTCGTCCATGATGTCTCCTCACTGCTGCGCCTGTGCGCGCCTATTATCGCCGCCATGCTATTCGATTTCGTCGCAAAGACGATCCTTTATGCGCCAGCAATTAGCATAGGACAGACATTCGCATCGACAAATTGCCGAATGCGTCCGTCGTTATTTATTCCGGCGGCGTCGCTTTCGAAAAGAGTTTTCCGAAGGTTGAGGTTTAACTCTTAATCAGGCAGTCTTTAATAAAAGCCTGTGACTCATATTGTCTGCAAGCCGCTCAAGCAGCGCGCAAATGGGGTGGAAAGCATGTCTGACGACGAAATCATTCTCGCGGAATTGTCTGATGAGGAACTCGTGCAGCAGATGCATGACGACCTCTACGATGGCCTGAAAGAGGAAATCGAGGAAGGTACCAACATTCTCCTGGAGCGCGGTTGGGCACCCTATGATGTCCTGACCGAAGCCCTCGTCGAAGGCATGCGCATCGTCGGCATCGACTTCCGCGACGGCATCCTCTTCGTGCCGGAAGTGCTTCTCTCCGCCAATGCGATGAAGGCTGGAATGTTCATCCTGCGCCCGCTGCTTGCCGCAACCGGCGCTCCGAAGCAGGGCAAGCTCGTCATCGGCACCGTCAAGGGCGACATCCACGACATCGGCAAGAACCTCGTCGGCATGATGATGGAAGGTGCAGGCTTCGACGTCGTCGACCTCGGCATCAACAATCCGGTCGAGAACTATCTCGATGCGATCGAGCGCGAGCAGCCGGACATTCTCGGCATGTCGGCGCTGCTGACGACGACGATGCCTTACATGAAGGTCGTCATCGACACGCTCAAGGAAAAGGGCATGCGCGACGATTACGTCGTGCTGGTCGGCGGCGCGCCGCTGAACGAGGAATTCGGCAAGGCCGTCGGTGCCGACGCCTATTGCCGCGATGCTGCCGTGGCGGTCGAAACCGCCAAGGAATTCATGAAGCGCAAGCACAACAAGCTTGCGGCTGGCGCCTGAGGCGTTCCGGTTGAACGACAGGTTGCGGCTTTGAGCCGCAACCTTGCCGGACTATCTTACTGCGCGGCCTTTTTGACCGTATGACCAGCCTGTTGTGTTGCATTCACGGTATTGGCAGTATCCTTGCCCATGCCGCGAATGGTGTTGGCGCACGAGGCAAGGGTCATGAGAGCAATGCACGCTGCGCTGAGTACTGCGATCTTGGATGCGGTCATGGTCGGGAGTCCTTTGTAAAATGGGTTTTGATCGAAATGAGCCGGAGACGATCCTGCCGGACACTAAACGCATGAATTCGCAAAAGGTTCACGTGATTGCGTGCGGAGCGATCGCGCGCGAAATTCTGGCCGTGAGCCGGATAAATTCCCTCGACCATATTGATCTGCACTGTCTTCCCGCGATCCTGCATTGCTATCCGCAGAAGATCGCGCCCGAACTCGAAAAGGCCATCGCCGAAGCCCGAGCCAAGGGCTTCGAAAAGATCTTCATCGGCTATGCCGATTGCGGCACCGGCGGCGACATCGACAAGATCTGCGAGCGCGAGGGCATCGAGCGCCTTTCCGGCCCTCACTGTTATTCCTTCTTCACCGGCAACGAGGAATTCGCCGCCCGTGCCGACGAGGACTTCACCTCCTTCTTCCTGACCGATTTCCTCGCCCGGCAATTCGACACCTTCGTCGTCAAGACGCTGGGTCTCGACCGGCATCCGGAACTGAAGGAGATGTATTTCGGCAATTACCGCAAGCTGGTCTACATCTCCCAGGAAGAGGATCCGGGGCTCCAGGAAAAGGCCCGGCAGGCTGCCGATTATCTCGGCCTGGAATACGAATATCGCTTCACGGGATATGGCGACCTCGGCAAGGAATTGCTGGCCGTCTAATTGCGACATGAGCACCGCATCAAGGGGCGCGCGTCGTTCTGAGTTAGGCCTTTACCAATCGTTCCGAGCAGTTGAATTTCAGGCAAAAATCGCGAATCTGTCACTGACCGCGACGAGCGAGCAACTGACGCCGCCGACTTGATGGCAAGCGTCGCTTTTCGACATCACGCGCGTCGTGGCGAGCGCAGTCTGCAAGCAGCCCGATGTGCATGCTGCATCAAAGAGGAGAATTTCGGAATATGGCCGATCGCATCGTCGTCTACTGGCGGGATATCCCCGCCCAGGTCATCATCAAGCAGGGCCGCAAGACGGCGAAGCGTGAGCTGTCGCTGCGTTTTACCGAGGCGATCGACATGTGCGCCATGCGGACTGGCGCTGCCGAGACAGACGACTATCTGGCCGAATGGCGCAAGGCCGATCCGGTGCCGGTTTCTGACGATCTCGAAGCCGAAGCCGACAAGGCCGCCGCCGAGCTGGAAGCCGCCTATGACAAGGAGCGCCTCGTCGCTCTCGTGAAATCCGGAGGCCGCAATGGCTGAGGAGAAACAGCGCCCCGGCAATGCCGCGCCGGCCAGCAAGGCCGCGACGGGCGCCTATACGCCGGCCGGCGTCTCGCCCAATCGCCGCGCCCGCCACAAATATACGATCCGTCTCTGGGCGGTGCGCAATTCGCGTTTCCTCGAGTGGTTCTATCGGCGCTTCGCCGATGCCTTCCTGCTGCTGCATCCGGTCTGGAAAGGCCTCGGCTATGATCGCGTCGAGCGCCCCGTCACCTTCGTCGAGCGACATGTGAAGGGCTTCCTGTTCGACTGCCGCATGTGCGGGCAATGCGCGCTCTCGTCGACCGGCATGTCCTGCCCGATGAACTGTCCGAAGCAGTTGCGCAATGGTCCCTGCGGCGGCGTCAGGGCCAATGGCAACTGCGAGGTGGAACCCGATATGCCCTGCGTCTGGGTTCAGGCGTGGAAGGGCTCCCGCAATATGGTCGAAGGCGACAAGATCCTGAACATCCAGAAGCCGGTCAATCAGTCGCTGCGCGAAACCTCCTCCTGGCTGCGCGTGACGGCCGAGGCAGCGGCAAGCCGCGAAGCGGCACGAAAGGAAGCCTGAGGCATGTCGCAGATCGACGAAAATCCGCTCGGCGTCCACCTGCCGCTCGATCCCCTGCCTGGCCATTCCTCGCTCGGCCGGCTGGAACGCGTGCTGCGCCGCGGCGAATTCGCCGTGACCGCCGAACTCAATCCGCCCGACAGCGCCGATCCGGAAGACGTCTACGAGCGCGCCTCCGTCTTCGAAGGCTGGGTGGACGGCATCAACGCCGTCGACGCATCCGGCGCGAACTGCCACATGTCTTCCGTGGGCATCTGCGCCCTGCTGACGCGCATGGGCTACGCGCCGATCATGCAGATCGCCTGCCGCGACAAGAACCGCATCGCCATCCAGGGTGACGTGCTGGGTGCCGCCGCCATGGGCGTCGCCAACATGATGTGCCTGACCGGCGACGGCGTACAGGCCGGCGACCAGCCGGGCGCCAAGCCCGTCTTCGACCTCGATTGCATGTCTCTGCTCGAAACCGTTCGCATCATGCGCGATAACGGCAAGTTTCTGTCCGGCCGCAAGCTGACGAAGCCGCCGAAGGTTTTTCTCGGCGCAGCCATCAACCCCTTCGCGCCGCCCTATGATTTCCGCCCCTACCGCCTCGGCAAGAAGATCGAGGCCGGCGCGCAGTTCGTCCAGAGCCAGTATTGCTACGACGTACCGATGTTCCGGGAATACATGAAGAAAGTGCGCGATCTCGGATTTCACGAGAAGTGCTTCATCCTCGTCGGCGTCGGTCCGTTGGCGTCGGCCAGAACGGCGAAATGGATGCGTTCCAACGTGCCCGGCGTCCATATCCCTGATGACATCATCAAGCGCATCGAAGGCGCTGAGGACCAGAAGAAGGAAGGCAAGCAGCTCTGCATCGACATCATCAACGAGGTGAAGGAGATCGAGGGCGTCGCCGGCATCCACGTCATGGCCTATCGCCAGGAAGAATATGTCGCAGAGATGGTGCATGATTCCGGCGTGCTGAAAGGCCGCCAGCCCTGGAAGCGCGAAGCCAATCGCGGCGACGAGCTTGTCGCAGAACGCATGGAGCATATTCGCGAAGGCAAGGAAGAGAACCAGCAGGAGATGGCGGAAATCGCCGCCCATCACGTACCGACCCATTGAATTCGAGATGAGCCGGCGGAGGACCACGGCTCGCTTGTAACACCCATCGCGGCACGATAGACCAGATCTATCGTGCCCCCTGACCAAAAGGATCAGTAATGACGCGCACCATCGTCGCATCCGCCACCCGCGAAATCATCATCGGCTTCGACCAGCCATTCTGCGTGATCGGCGAGCGCATCAACCCGACCGGCCGCAAGAAGCTTGCCGCCGAAATGATGGAAGGCAATTTCGACACGGTCATCAAGGACGCGCTGGAACAAGCCGCCGCCGGCGCCACTATGCTCGACGTCAATGCCGGTGTGACAGCAGTCGATCCGAACGCAACCGAGCCCGGCCTGCTGGTGAAGACGCTGGAAATCGTCCAGGGCCTCGTCGACCTGCCGCTGTCGATCGACAGCTCCGTGACGGCAGCCATCGAAGCCGGCCTCAAGGTCGCCAAGGGCCGTCCGCTGGTCAATTCCGTCACCGGCGAGGAAGAAAAGCTCGAGGCGATCCTGCCGCTCGTCAAGAAATACGACGTTCCCGTCGTCGCGATCTCCAACGACGAAACGGGCATCTCGATGGACCCCGACGTCCGCTTCGCCGTTGCCAAGAAGATCGTCGAGCGCGCCATGGACTATGGCATCAAGCCGGAAGACGTTGTCGTCGATCCGCTCGTTATGCCGATCGGCGCGCTGGGTGACGCCGGCCGCCAGGTCTTTGCACTGCTGCACCGGCTGCGCAACGAACTCAAGGTCAACACCACCTGCGGCCTTTCCAACATCTCCTTCGGCCTGCCGCATCGCCACGGCATCAATGCCGGCTTCATTCCGATGGTCATCGGCGCCGGCATGACTTCGGCGATCATGAACCCTTGCCGCCCGCAGGAAATGGAAGCCGTCCGCGCCGCCAACGTGCTGAACGGCACCGACCCGAACTGCGGCAACTGGATCATGACCTACCGCGACTATAAGCCGGCGGAAGCCGGTGCCTCCGCATCCGCCAGCGCCACGGCATCCGCCTCCGCAGGCGGTGGCCGCCGCGGCGGCCGGGCAGCACGTGCGGGTGCCGGAGCGCGAAGCGAATGACGCCCAACCGTGGACTTGGCCGTGATCTGATCAGCCTGTGGTTCGAGGCGCCTATGGTGATCGCCATGCGGACGCAGGCCGCTGCGATGGAAATGATGACCGGCGGCTCGAAGTCCTCGGCCGAGTTCAACCGCATGGTGACCGAAAAGATGGCGGCGACGGCCGAAAGCATGGTGGCGCTCAATCTGGCCTTCGCACAGCAGGCGGTCGATGCGTCCTTCGCCATGGCATCGGGACGAAAGCCTGCCTCGGCCGGTCGCACGGCCGAGAAGATCGCCGAGGCGGCGGTCAAGCCCTATAGCAAGCGCGTTCGCTCGAACGTGCGCAGACTGTCAGTGAAGAAAGATTGAAAAGTGGATTCCAGCAGACCTGACCGGACCGACGCCCTCGTCCTCTTCATGCCTTCGGGCAAGCGTGGACGCTTCCCGCTCGGCATGCCGGTGCTGGATGCCGCCCGCCAGCTCGGCGTCTATGTGGAAAGCGTTTGCGGCGGCCGCGCCACCTGCGGTCGCTGTCAGGTTTCCGTGCAGGAAGGCAATTTCGCCAAGCATCAGATCGTCTCCTCGCTGGATCACCTCTCGCCGATCGGCCCGAAGGAGCAGCGCTATGCCTCCGTGCGCAGTCTACCGGATGGCCGTCGCCTCTCCTGCTCCGCGCTCATCCAAGGCGACCTCGTCATCGATGTGCCGCAGGATACCGTCATCAATGCCCAGGTCGTCCGCAAGGATGCCGATGCCCGCGTCATCGAGCGCAATGCGGCGCTGCACATGTGCTATGTCGAGGTCGAAGAGCCCGACATGCACAAGCCATCAGGCGATCTCGATCGGCTGAAGGCGGCGATCGCGACCGACTGGAAATACGAGAACCTCGAAGTCGATTTCCACCTGATCCCGCAGGTCCAGTCGATCCTGCGCAAGGGCGAATGGAAAGTCACAGCCGCAATCTACAAGGACGAGGAGACCGCCCGTCCGCACCTGATCGCGCTTTACCCCGGCCTGAAGAACGAGGCCTACGGCATTGCCTGCGATATCGGCTCGACCACCATCGCCATGCATCTGTCGTCACTGCTCTCTGGCCGCACGGTGGCGTCGGCCGGCACGTCCAATCCGCAGATCCGCTTCGGCGAAGATCTGATGAGCCGCGTCTCCTATGTGATGATGAACCCGGATGGCCGCGAGGGCATGACGACGGCTGTCCGCGAAGCCCTGAATGGCCTGATCGACAAGGTCTGCACCGACGGTGGCGTTTCGCGCGAAGACATTCTCGACGCCGTCTTCGTCGGCAACCCGATCATGCACCACCTCTTCCTCGGCATCGACCCGACGGAACTTGGCGGCGCGCCCTTCGCGCTGGCCGTGTCTGGCGCCGTCCATCTCAAGTCCTCCGAGATCGGCCTGCCGATGAACAAGGGCACGCGCGTGTACATGTTGCCCTGCATCGCCGGCCATGTCGGCGCCGATGCCGCGGCGGCCACGCTTGCCGAAGGCCCGCACCGCCAGGATGAGATGATGCTGCTCGTCGATATCGGTACCAATGCCGAAATCGTGCTCGGCAACCGCACGCGCGTTGTCGCGGCCTCCTCGCCAACAGGCCCCGCCTTCGAGGGCGCCGAAATCTCCAGCGGCCAGCGCGCAGCGCCCGGCGCCATCGAGCGCGTCCGCATCGATCCCTCGACGCTGGAACCCCGCTTCCGCGTGATCGGCGTCGAGCCCTGGTCAGATGAGCCGGGCTTTGCCGAAGCAGCCGAAAAGGTCGGTATAACGGGCATCTGCGGCTCTGCCATCATCGAGGTGGTCGCCGAGATGTTTCTATCAGGCATCATCTCCGAGGACGGCGTCGTCGACGGCAGCATGGCCGCCCGCTCGCCGCGCATCCTGCAGAACGGCCGCACCTTCTCCTACCTGCTGCACGAGGGCGCCCAGCGCATCACCGTAACGCAGAATGACGTGCGCGCTATCCAGCTCGCCAAGGCCGCTCTCTATGCCGGCGTGAAGCTGTTGATGGACAAGCAGGGCGTCACCCATGTCGACCGCATCGGCCTCGCCGGCGCTTTCGGCACCTTCATCGACCCGATGTACGCCATGGTCCTCGGCCTCATTCCAGACTGCCCGCTCGACAAGGTCAAGGCCGTCGGCAACGCCGCCGGCACCGGCGCGCGCATGGCTCTCCTCAACCGCGACTACCGCCGCGAGATCGAGGAAACTGTCAGCAAAATCGAGAAGATAGAGACGGCTCTTGAATCAAAATTTCAGGAGCATTTCGTCTACGCCATGGCGCTACCGAACAAGGTCGATGCCTTCCCGGAACTGTCGAAGGTGATCACCCTACCCGAGCGCAAGGTCCTTGCCGATGATAGCGGCGGCGATGGTGGCGGACGCCGGCGCCGGCGCAGCAGAGAATAATACGACCGAGCGCCCCAGAAACGATGACGGGGCGCCTCATTCTCTTTCGTCACTCCTGTCCTTGTGACAGGAATGAGGGAGAGAAAGTCCGTCAAGCAGCGACGCGGGCAATTTCCACGAAAGCTTCGCGGATACTGTTGGCAACCGCACGGATGGGATCGGTCATCTGCGACGCGGTCAGCAGGCGGATGTCGAAGGATGTCAGGTCCGGCAAGCCTTCGTTCGTGCCCAATATCCTCATATCATCGGTAATATAGGACCGGGGGAACGGCGCAATCGCCAGGTCCGACACGACGGCTGCGCGCTGTGCCATCGTGTGGGCACTGAGGAACGCAATCCGGAACGGCCGGCCATTCTGCTCGAGCTTGGTGATGGCATCAGAACGCCAGATGCAGCCGTCCTCCCAGATGGAGATCGGCAGAGGATCGCGGCGATAGGCCGTACCGCATTTTGCCCCCGCCCAGACGAGCCGCTCGGTATAGATAATTTCGCCCTCAGTCGGAAAAGGCTTGGTCGAGCAATTGATCAGTGCAAGATCAAGCCTTTGCTCTTCCATGCGCTTCTTAAGGTTGATGCTCATGTCGACCGTTACGTCGACCATGATGCCCGGGTAGCTTTCCGAGAAGCTCTTGAGGATGCTCGGCAGAAGCCGTTCGCCGATATCATCGGGCGCGCCAAGCCGAACCACGCCGGCAAGCTCCGGCATGATGAACCGAGAAACCGCCTCGTTCGACAACGCCAATATATTGCGGGCATAGGTAAGCAGCATCTCGCCATGCTGCGTCAGACTGACGGAGCGCGCATCGCGCAGAAAGAGGATCACGCCGAGCTGTTCCTCAAGCTTCTTGATCTGCATCGAGACCGCAGATGGCGTCCGGAAAACCGCATCCGCGGCAGTGGAAAAATTACCTGTCTCGGCAATGGCGACGAAGGTCCGCAGAACTTCGTTGTCGAGCAACGGAATGGGACGGCGAAGAGAAATGGTCATCGTCTCATCTTTCAATTTTTCTGATCTTTATGACCATATCATTTCGTTTGCCTGAATGTCAACGACAGACCATATTAGAGACAACAAAAACAAAGCAGACAGCCGGAAAGGAGTCTGATCATGATCGCATCGCTTCAGGAAGTCATTTACCTCTTCGAGACGACCCGGACCCGCCAAAACTGGCCAACCGAGAGCAACAAGACACTCAAGGACATGGCGCGGCTTCCGCCGCATCTCGTCGACGATGTCAACGCGCGGGGCCTCCCATTGGACCACCACATCGCACCCTCTTCGGGGCAATCTGAAGGCTCGCCGTCAGTGATTCAGTTCAGACCCATCAAGGCAGGTGCGCTGCGATCTGCCTGATCAACGCCGCGATACGCGAATAGTTCTGGTTCCAGATCGCGGATTTCTCGCCGAGACTATCCAACGACGTTTCGAGTTTTCCAAGCGCCTGCCGGGTCGCCGCACTGGCAGACGCAAGCTTGTCCTTCAGGATCGGCGTATAATGCCTTCTCGCCTGAAAACGCGAATTGGCATTCAGCCCGCTATCCAGCCTAGGCGTGTTCGTATCGGCGTTGGCATTGATGATGCCGGACATGGCGGCACTTGCCCTTTGAATTGCCTCCCGCATCGGGCCATAGTCGCCGTGATAGGGCAAGCGCCGCCAGACCAGTTCCAATCCCTGACGAAGGCAGTCCAACTGATAGATGTTGTCGCGCGCAGAACATTCGGCTTGAACGGCTTGAATGTTACGGGCGGTGCTTGTCGTCACGAATTCGGTCAAGGGGACGTCGGCATTGTCAATCCCATCGCCTCCGCCGCCATTGCCCTCGGCGATCGCCATGCCGGGCAAGGAAAGAAATGCCGCAATCCACGTCGCTGCTACTATTTTGACAAAATAATCAAATCTCGCCGACATCAGTATTCTTCTCTTCTCAAACAGATCATCACTATCGGGTAGTGTAATGTTACATCGATAGCATTTGCGGTCAAATGTCGACGGAAATTCGGTTTGCTTCTGCTAAGTGCCTGATAAAGCGCACTCGTGGAGGAAATTTGATTCGCCGATGGCTTGATGGCCGCTTTCCTCAATTTCAAACGCAAGTAACGCTCACCATCGTCCCTTCGGTGCAGATGGAGGTCAATAAGTATAGGCCTTGCGCTAATATTTCAAAATTCGAAAGGCAAACCACCCCGCAGGAGGTCAGAAAGCGTTCGCGACGCGCCTGGATATGAGTCCTTAGAGCCGGCGGCTCATGATCGCGTACGACTGGCCGGCTGCCCCGCGATCCCCACAGGGCAGCCGACCCTTCATCACCTCACGCCAACTTTTTCAGAGCGGCGAGCAATTCCTTTGCCAGTGGTCCCGCCGAGGCAGGGTTCTGACCGGTGATGAGACGGCCATCAACGACAACATGAGGCTCCCAGTTTGCAACGGACGAGTACACGGCGCCCTCCGCCCTCAATGCGTCCTCAAGCTCATATGGCACGTCCTCGCGCGCGTAGTCGTACTCTTCCTTTTTCGAGAAGGATGTCAGCTTCTTTCCGCGCACAAATGGCGTGCCATCGCCAAGGTCTACGCTCAGCAACGAGCATGGCCCGTGACAAACAGCGGTCACCAGCTTGCCCGTGGTCCATGCGCGCACGACAGCCTTTTGGACATCGGAATTGCGCTGGATGTCGACCATCGGGCCAAGCCCACCCGGGATAAGGATCGCGTCGTAGTCAGACGCATCCACCTCAGACAGCTTTCGGCTGCGATTGAGCCGACGAAATGCCTTGCTTTCCATAAATTGCTTTTGGGCAGGATCCTTTTCATCGTACGCGTCGTACGGTGTCCATCCGCCCGCGGGCGACGCGAATTCTACCGCAATTCCCGCCTTGTCGAGGACATCGAAAGGATGCGCGACCTCGGCGAAAAAGAAACCAGTCTTGCGGTTGTTCGGGCCGATCGCGGCCGCGTTGGTCACAATGAACAGAACGTGTTGTGTCATGCCTCTCTCCTTGATCAACGATGATGCAGATGCGAGTTCACATGTTCGGCGTTTGTAATCCGGGCCGAGGACCGGAATCGGCCGCCCTCCGGAAGACCAATAGGCCCATAATTTGGCAAGCCACGATGTTCCTCACGCAAATTCGGTTGCGAAACTGCGAAAGCGAATTCTTGCGCACCAGGGAAAGTCTGCGGATCTATCTGGCAACAGGTATCGGGCCCCAGCCTTAACCTTGCTTACCAAGCCAGGTTAAGGCGGCTACACGGCGACTTCGTTAAAGTATTCTACCCCCTCCGGCACCCCAGCTTTGCCGGACGGCGGCAATATAGCTTCATTCGATTTCGAACGAAAGTTCCTCCTTTGGTAGTTCACTCCATGATAATTTCGCCGGGGGCCGACCTGCGTTTTGCTGGAGCTGGCTCGACAAGGTCAGTTGACGATGTCACTGATTGGAGATCACGAGCGTCGGATTGCAAGAGGAAAGGAACCAAAATGAGCGCCTATGTTGTATTCGTCCGTGACCGCATCACGAATCCCGAGGAATTCAAGACATATGGGCAGATGGCGCCTCTTGCGAGAGAAGGTCGCGATATGAAGGCGCTCGCCTTCTACGGACCGTCCAGGACGCTGGAGGGCCCCACAGTAGACGGATCTGTCATCATAGAGTTTCCGACGATGGATGCCGCTCAAGCCTGGTATGACAGTCCGCTTTACCAGGACGCCCGGGTACACCGCCTGAAGGGCGCTGAATATCGCGTCTTTATCGTTGAAGGCGTTCCGGCGCCGGGAGCGTAACGACGACGAGCCCTCACGCTCTTGCCCATCCCTCAGTTCAATATCTTTTATGACAACTATAAGATCTATTCGTTTGAATGATTGATCGAATACACCCATATAGATACGCAAGGGTCGCGACCTTTTGACCACATGAGGCAAAAGGAACCTTGAAATGACGACGATCATGTATAGAAACAGCGGACGGGGGCACTCGCTTCATTCCGACAGCGGTATCTTTACGCAAATCTCCGCCTATGCAGGCCGGCTTGCCGACAAGTGGCAGCAGTGGCGCGATGCGCGTGAAATTGAATCCATGTCCTTCGACATGCGCAAGGATTTCGGCTGGCCAGCAACCGACATCGCAATCGCCGCAAGGGGATGCAATGATTGCGACATGCGATAAAATTTGAGAGCAGCGCTCAACCCCAAGCAGCGCTGCTCTTCCCCAATTTCACTTCCCGTTTTTACATTGATTTTCATACACATAAAAAACAAGTACCGGCGAAGACCGCTCTCTGCGGCGCTGTGACGTCATCAAGTTTAGAAATGTCGCACAAATAACACTTTGCAGCCGCGAATATCCATGTGAATGTCGCTATCAGACTATCGGCCCGCCACGTTTGACGCGAGAAATGTATGATGGTTGTACAGCATGGATTTTCCGACATGAGCAAGACACCGATCAAGAAGCGTTCACTGGTTTTCTTTCTGGTTCCTCACTTCACCATGCTGCCGTTTTCCGCTGCGATCGAAACGCTGCGGATCGCGAACAGAATGCTTGGCTACTCCGCCTACACATGGCGGCTGGCGTCGACGGACGGTCAGAAGGTCTATTCCTCCAGCGGCATCGGCATAGAGGTGAACTCGTCGCTGGCCGACGAGCGGCGCTATCTCGGCGGCGAGAACCGCCCGAACATGGTGCTCGTATCCTCAGGTATCTATGTCGAGGAATTCCACAACAAATCGGTCAATGCCTGGCTGCGCGAGAGCTACAATCGTGGCGTTGCCGTCGGCAGCCTCTGTACGGGCGCACATGTGCTTGCCCAGGCTGGATTGCTGAACGGCAAGCGCTGCGCGATCCACTGGGAAAACCTGCCCGGCTTTGCCGAGGCATTTCCGCAGGCGGAAGTGTACGCCGACCTCTATGAGGTCGACAGCAATCTCTACACCTGCGCCGGCGGCACCGCATCCCTCGATATGATGCTCAATCTCATCGGACAGGATTTCGGCGAAACGCTGGTCAACCGCGTCTGCGAGCAGGCGCTGACCGATCGCGTCCGTAGCCCGCACGATCGCCAGCGTCTGCCTCTCCGGGCCCGTCTCGGCGTCCAGAATGCCAAGGTGCTGTCGATTATCGAGCATATGGAAAGCAACCTGGCAGAACCGCTGTCGCTGCTCGATATCGCCGACGATGCCGGCCTGTCGCGCCGTCAGATCGAACGTCTTTTCCGCCAGGAAATGGGCCGCTCCCCTGCCCGCTACTATCTGGAAATCCGTCTGGACCGCGCTCGCCACCTGCTGGTGCAATCTTCCATGCCTGTTGTCGAAGTGGCGGTCGCCTGCGGATTCGTCTCCGCCTCGCACTTTTCCAAGTGTTATCGCGAACTCTACAATCGCTCTCCGCAGCAGGAGCGTGCCGAACGCAAGCTCAACATGTCGACGTCGCGAACCGGCGTGGTCATCTGAAGTTGATCGGGAAGTAGGATATCCAGGGGCGGCTCAGCGGGCCGCCTCTTCTGCCATCTTGACGTCAGAATAGACCAGGTTGCGGCCCTTGTGCTTGGCCATATAGAGGAACTGGTCGGCGGCGTTGAGGTAGTTCTCGAAGGTTTCGTAATCGACGATTTCGGCCACGCCGATCGAAACTGTCACCGACAGGTCCTCACCGTCGGCATTGACCTTTAGGGTCGCCAGATCGGCGCGCACCTTGTCGCAAAGCGCCGTGGCAGCCCTCGAATCCAACTCGTTGAATAGTATGGCAAATTCCTCGCCGCCAAGCCGCGACAGCAGGTTGTCGCTTCCCTCGAACAGGGAATTCAGTCGCATCGCCACGGCCTTCAAAACCTTGTCGCCGATTTCGTGGCCATAGGTGTCGTTCAGCCGCTTGAAATGATCGATATCGAGAATGGCAACCGAAGCCGGGCGGGATTCACGCAGGCATTCATTCACGATCCTCGGCCCCTGGTCGTAGAAATAGCGCCTGTTGTAGAGCCCGGTCAGGTAGTCGCTGGAAGCGGCTGCTCGCAGCTGCTTGATCTGCATCAGCGTCTCGACATTGTGCGCGATGCGGCAGGCCAGCTCTTCCGGAACGAAGGGACGATAGACGAAATCGCTGGCACCAGCCTTCAGGAAGGCCGCGGACAGCAACCGGTCCGTCGACGAGGAGACGCCGATGACCCGTAGCCGGTCCGATCCATAGCGGCGACGAATGCGCCGCGTCAGTTCATAGCCGTCCATATCGGGCATGTGGTGATCCGTCACCACAAGCTCGATGTCGGCATATTCATCCAGCACCGCGAGCGCTTCGACGCCGGTGCCCGCTTCGACCACCATGAATTGCTGGGCCTCGAGCAGGTCGACGAGCGCACGACGCGCCGAGACCAGATCGTCCACGACAAGAACACGAGTCTTGCGATTGGAAATCGCACGCCTGACAGCTGAAACGAGATTGTCGAGCGCAAACTCGTTGTCCTTCAGCACATAATCGACGACGCTATGTTCCATGATCCGGTCGCGCACCTGCTCGTTGAAGGACGCGGTGAAGACGATAGTAGGCACAGCGTAGCCGATTGCCGCATCCAGTGCTTCGCCATAAGGCGAATCCGGAAGATTCAGGTCAACGACAGCCATGGTGAAATCATGTCCGCTGTTGCCCAGAACTTCGTTCAGGACTTTCAGCGAAGCGCAATGGGTGACGTCGAGGCCAAGCTCCGTCTGGAAGCGATGGGATAGAACAGAGGAAAACATGCGCGAGTCCTCGACCAGAAGTATCTTCTGGCGATCGCGGCGATGCACATGAGCATCTTCCAGCAAATCCACTTGGACTGACAATCTGTTCATCCCCTCACGTGCACGCATGCTCGATTCGCACGCGCTTCCTCTGACCAAAGCGATATCGCCCCGACAGTGAGGCGTGAAGGGAATTCGTGATTAAAATAGAACTAAAAATTGCAGAAAGCGTGCGGAGCCCGCAAGCAGGCGGTGGATGCACCAACTGTCGGGGCACCCAACCGCCAGCTGATGTCATTACGCCCTGACAGGCGCGCGGTGCATCGTCTGGATCTGCAGCAGCGTGTCCAGGTTCTGGTTGACGCGGCAGTAGAATTCCTCGTCGATGAAGGGCCTGAGCATGAAGTCGTTTCCGCCGGCCTTCAGGAAGCGTGCGGACAAGAGGCGGTTGGTCGAGGACGAGACGCCGATGATACGCAGCTGGTGCGAGCCGATATTGGCGCGGATACGCCGCGTCAGTTCGAAACCGTCAATATCGGGCATGTTGTAGTCGGTGATCATCAGGCCGATATCGCGATGCGCCTTGAGGATCTCCAGCGCCTTGCCGCCGCTATCGGCGACGCTGACGCGGAAATTATAGCGCTTCAGGCGGCTCGAAAGCAGCGCGCGGGCCGTCGCGCTGTCGTCGACGATCAGAACATGGTGGCGATGGTTCGTCAGGAAGCGGCAGACGGACTCTGCCAGCAGGTCGACGGCGTAGATATTATCCTTCAGGATATAGTCCACCACATCCTTCGCCATCAGCTCGTCGCGCATGCCTTCATGAAAGGTGCCGGTGAAGACAATCGTCGGGATGCTGAGATCGACGAGGTATTCCAGGGCCTCGCCGTTTTCGGCACCCGGAAGATTGATGTTGGAGATCGCCAGCTTGATCGGCTCGGAAGATTTGTCATACGCGAGCTGCAGCTCTTCGAAGCTCCGGCAGATTTCGACGTCGATGTCGAATAACTCCTTCAGCTTGGAGCCGATCATCGATGTAAAAACATTGGAGTCCTCCGCGAGCAGAATACGAGCGCCCGCAAAAGATCCTCCGGAATATTGCATTCCCGAAACGCCTAAAAACGCCATGACAAACCTTCAAATGAAAATTGGCTCCCACTGGCTATAGCCTTACACGTAAGCTTTTGAATTTCAGTTAATTCGACCAATGTCGTCACAAAATGAAACGGGCGGCACTTGGCCGCCCGAGTATAGTCCTCAGCAATAACTATCGATCAAATACCGAATCCCGATCATTAGACGGGGTTTCCCATCAGATCGTAATCCGACAGGTGCGATCATCCGCCGCGGCGACGACCGGCACGGCTCTGGACTTCATGCCGCTCGTTGGCGGCGATGGTCGGAGCTTCCTCGCGATCGGTAGCTACAACCGGCTCAGCAGGCGTTTCGGCAGGCGTCTCAACGGCATCCGCGGGCACCTCCACGAAGCTCGGCTGCAACTGATCCTGCCGGATATTCAGCTCCTGCGTCGGATAGGGGATAGTAATCCCCTCTGTCTTGAAACGCTGCAGGATCGCGATGCGCAGATTGTTCTTGATCGGCATTCCGTCGGAAAGATCGGCCAAATAGAAGCGCATCTCGAAGTCCAGCGAGAACGGACCGAAGCGCAGGAACTCGACATGCGGTTCCGGATTTCTCAGCACCTTGGGAACCTGGTGGACGAGTTCCAGAAGAATATCCATCACCTTCTGCGGATCGCAATCGTAGCTGACGGAAACGGGAATCTCGGCGCGCGTGAGGCGATTGCGGTGCGTCCAGTTGCCGAGCGATGCGTTGATCAGTTCAGAATTCGGTACGATGATGGACTGCTTGCGGAAAGTCTCGATCTCCGTCGCGCGGACAGAAATGCGCTTCACGATGCCTTCGGATGTGCCCGACACGATCCAGTCACCGACCTTGAATGGCCGTTCGACAAGCAGGATCAGGCCGGAGACAAAGTTCGACACGATGTTCTGCAGGCCAAAACCGATACCGACGGAGAGCGCGCTGGCGACCAGAGCAAGACTGGAGAGATCGATGCCGGCCGCCGAAATGCCGATGATCGCCGCAACAGCAACACCGAGATAGCCGATGCCCGTCTTGACCGAGTTGCGCACGCCCATGTCGATCTGGCCGCGCGCCATGACATTGCCGTCGAGCCAGCGCTGGAACCAGCGCGTGATGAGATAGCCGCCCAGGAAAAACAGGACGCCGGCAAAAATGCCGACCAGCGAAATGCTGATGTTGCCGAGCTTGATTTCCGTAAACAGCCGGTAGGCAAACAACTCAAGATCCTGGATGTGGAAGCCCCAGGAGAGCAGGATCAACGGAATGCCGGTCATCAAGGCGAAAGCGTAGATGGCAAGCCCTGCGACCAGCCCCGCCTGATCGAGTGCGACTTCGCCGATCTTGAAGCGCTTCTCCAGGAAACGCGCCAACTTCGTTTCGGGAAAAGTCTCCTGGCTCGATACGGCCTTTCCGAGCTGGATGCCGAGATACATGGTGACGATGACAGCGCTGGTAACGATCAATTGTCCGGCGATGAAGCGCGCAAGCCCAACATAGCCGATCATCGCGGTAAAGATCAGCAGGAAGCCGATCACTCTTAGAATGATCGCCATGCCGTGCGGCCAATGCCTGCCCGGCGCATCCGGATCTCCATTCTTGGCAAGGATCGGCTTGCCGAAGGATGCCGCGATGAAGATGAGCCCGATGATCAGCGATGCAACGAAGCTCTTTGCCACCGTGACGACGACCGGCGACCCCAGAGATTCGCTCACACGATTGAGCACGAAATCCAGCCCGTTGACGATCGTCATGGCCAGCAGACACCAGCCTAGCGAATATGCGCCCTTGTTCGACAGCTTCACGAGGCGCCAGTGAGGCTGGAACGGCGTGAATACCGCGTTGATCACGCGGCCGACGAAATAGACGAACCCGATCAGTCCGAAGACCGCGGCCATGACAGGCGCAATGTCAGGTCTCAGCACATTGAAATTGGACAGGAAAAAATAGGAGGTGACGAGAAAGGCCGTCAGCGACAAGGTCCGGATTGTCGTCGACCAGAAGGCGATCGAAAGCCGGCTGATATAGGACGGATTTTCGATCGTCTCGTCACGCTGGAAATATCGGCCAAAGAGCCGGTAACCGCCGGAAAGGAAAATCAGCGCGGCCGCCAGCGACAGAAGCACCGACGTAAAGAGAGACACCTGCTTGAATTTCCAGACGAAGGTCGCCCAGCTCGCCAACGCGCCGCTGAATTCCCCGATCTCCTGGACGAAGGCGGCGCCGGCATCGTCGAGCATGGAAGCCGAGACCTCCGTGCGCTTGAACAGCGTCTCGGTGAAGAGTTCGCGTCGCATCTCCATCAAGTTACCCGAAAGCCTCGACGTCGCTGCGGTCAGATTGTCAGCGTCTCCCATGACGGCATTGATCTGGGTCCGCTCCGCAATCAGGCGGTCGCGTTCCTGCGTGACGATTGCGGCTTCCGGCGGCTGTCCCTGCTTCGGAGGATCGCCAAGCTGCGTCAACCGTGCATTGATCTCGTCAAAGCGCGGTTTCAGCGTTCCGGTTATGCCGGCAACGGAACGGTTCAGCGTGTCGGCCTTGCCGGAAAGCGCGACAAGCGTCTCGTCATCGGATGCGCTTTGCTTTGCACTGTCAGCAAGAGTCGCAAATTGCTTCTTGGCAGCGTCAAGATCGGAAGCCGCCCGGTCGAGCAGGCCATTGGCCAGCTGGGTAGCTTCTGGCTGTGGCTTCTGCGGCTGTGCAGGCTGGGGCTGTGCGGGCTGCTGGGCAGCCGACGGCGCCGGTTGTTGCGACTGCTGCTCCTGCGCCCATACCGGTCCTGTCGGCAGATCGAAAGCGCCGGCGGCAATGGCAAGCAGCAGGAAGATCCGGAGAAGATGTTTTGGCAAACGCAAGCAAAGCTCCTCGTCGCAGATTGAATTTCCGGCGTAACGGAACAGAGTCGCCGGGCGCCACAATAGGTCCGTTGCGTTCTAAAGCAAAGAAAGGCGACAGAAAGGCGACGCTCGTGCTTATAATTCAAAAGCCGGCATCGGGCATGGCCAGATAATCCTGTTCGGCCACGGTCGATATCCTGCCGAGAACGACATTCCTGTACGGAAACCTGCCATATCTCGCAATGACCGATTGATGGCGGATCGCATAGTCGGTGTATTCCTCGTCGCCGAGCGACGTGAACAATTCGACCGATTTCTCCTGTTCGATCAGGTCTTCCGAATGTTCGAATGGCAAATAGAAGAAATGCCGATGCTCCCGCGGGACAGCCTGATCGGCTCCGACGTTCAGCGCCGCCTTTGCCTCATGAAGTGCCAGACCGTCGGTCGCAAACGCCAGCGCAGTACCGCGATAGATATTCCGTGGAAATTGATCGAGGACGATGATCGCTGCAAGCCGATTTTCCGGGCTGGCACGCCAGGTGCCGAGAACACCGCCTGCGAGAGCCAGATGCGTATCGCCGAAGCGGCGGCGAATCTGTTCGTCCAGGGCAAGCGACGACCCGAACCAATCTTCTCGCGAGCACTGCTCGAACCAGAAGGAAAGCACCTCCTCCGGTTTGCACACCAAAAGCCTTTCCGTCATTTGTTTCTCCTAGACGCAACGGACATCGCATGCGCAGATAGGTTCATCGATGATCGAAGCAATGCCGGCTCTGGCGCTCAGTCGATGGAGAAAACCAGAATGGCGCGCGTGCCCTGATGATCCGGATCATAGTTGATCTCGGACTTCAGACTGGACGCCATGGCCGAAAGGATCTTGGTTCCGAGGCCAGTACCCTTTGCTGCCGCATTTCGATCGAAGCCGACGCCATCATCCTCGACGTGCACAGTCAACAGGCCATCCTCGCTGCAAGCCACCGTCACCCGGATTTCGCCGGGGACACTTTCCGGATAGGCATATTTGAAGGCATTGGTCACAAGCTCGCTGACAATAAGGCCAAGCGTGATGACCTTGTCGGTCGACAGATTGAGGCCGCGACAAACGAGCGCTATGCGATGCGGACGCTCGTCGTCGCGCATCGAAGCCTCAAGCTCGTTCAACAGATTTTCCAAATACTCGTCGAGTTGGACTGTGCCGACCTCGTGGCTTGTGTAGAGGCGCCGATGAACGCTGGCGATGGCATTGATACGCATCTGCGTTTCCTGCAGCGCGTCGACCGTTCCCTTGTCCTTCGCCACAGATGCCTGCATGCGGATGAGCGCGGCGACGAGGCCGAGACTGTTGGCAATGCGATGATTGACTTCGGCAAGCATCAGTTCGGCCCGATCCCTGGACTGCCGAATCTCGTCTTGCGCTTTCAGGGTGTCGCGGCGAAAGCGCGCCCGCTCTAGGCCCTGGTCCAGCGCCGCCGCCAGGAGATCGAAATAATCGGGCGATGCGCTTTTCAGCACGTAATCGTCGGCACCGGCCTTCAGCGCCGCAACCGCGACGCTGGTATCGACGGAACCGGTGGCATAAATGACCGGCGGATGGTCGGGTATCGCAACGATCGACGGCAGAATATCGAGTCCCGTCTCTCCTTTCAGGAAATGATCGAGCACGATGGCATCGATGCCGCCTTCTGCAAGCCTCTCAAGCCCTGCTTTGCCATCAAGCGCCAGGTGCACCTGAAAGCCGCGTCGACCCAGGTTCCGGCGCATGAGCATGCCCAGCGCATCATCGTCATCGATATAGAGGATGTGGATGGCTGCATCCCCATCGGCGCCCTGGTCGCTCATTCGACCTCCGGTATCTTCATGATCGAGACGAACATGCCAAGCTGCTGGATCGCGTGAACGAACTTGTCATATTGCATCGGTTTCGCGACATAGACATTGGCGCCGAGATCATAGCAACGCGCGATCTCGCGCGGGTCATCCGTCGTCGTCAGCACGATCACCATGATCCGGCGCATATGGGCGTTGGCCTTGATGCGCTCGAGAATGTCGAGCCCGCTCATATCGGGGAGATTGAGGTCGAGCAGAATGAGGATCGGCTGCCCACGCCAGACCTCGCCGGTGCCGTCCGGACCGAGCAGATAGTCGAGCGCTTCGCCGCCGGTGACGAAAGGCACCAGTTCATTGGTCACACCGGCCCGCCGGATGTTCTTCTCGATCAGTCTTGCGTGCCCTTCATCGTCCTCGATCATCACGATCTTGACGGTATGCGGTACCTGCATCATGCCC
The DNA here is from genome assembly GCF_008365395.1 of Neorhizobium sp. P12A. NCBI lineage: Bacteria > Pseudomonadati > Pseudomonadota > Alphaproteobacteria > Hyphomicrobiales > Rhizobiaceae > Neorhizobium > Neorhizobium sp. P12A. The sequence continues at coordinate 88,922 of NZ_QOVX01000001.1, forward strand.
CTGCTTCTTCCTTTTTCATTTTTTCCAGATCGGCCGCGACCGTAACCTGAAAGGTCGTTCCCTCACCGAAGGTCGACTGCACTCTGACGTCGCCACCCAAGCGCCTCGTCAACGCACGAACATGCGCGAGCCCCACGCCGTCACCCGGCCGATCCTGCCGGCCGGAACGTCGAAAGAGCTCGAAAATTCGCTCCCGATCGCCATCGGCGATCCCTCTGCCATTGTCACTGATTTCCAGGGTGACCGACATGCCATGACGCCAGCCACGAATCCCGATCCGCCCCGCCTTTTCGCGATCCATATATTTGATGGCGTTGTCGAGCAGGTTGCCGACGATCTGCTGTAGCGCAAGCCGATCGGATTGAACATCGGGCAGATTGTCCGCCATGTCCACCGCAATATCGTTATCGTCGAGACGATGCCTCAAAGTCGCAAGCATCTCCTCGACGAGATCGCCGAGCTTGATCCGTTCGCGCCTGAGCTCTCGATTGCCGGCCCTTGCCATCACCAATATCTGGTTGATGAGATTGTCCATCCTGCGCATGGAGGAACGGATGAAACCCAGTGCTTCCGGGATGTCGGTTTCGACAGCTTCGATCGCGAGCTTTGCATCCGGATCGGCGGGATTGGCATCCATCCTGCTCAGATAGCTTCGAAATACGCCGCTTGCGCGATCCAGCTCCTCGGTGAAGCCCATGATGTTGACCAGCGGCGCCCGCAGGTCATGGCTGACGATGTAGGCGTATGTCTGCAATTCACTGTTGGCCCGCTGCAGGCTCTCGGTGCGAGCGGCAACCGTCGCTTCCAGATTCTCGTTGATGTGCGACAGCTCGTTCTGAGCCTGTTCGATCTGACGGGTATGATCGTAAATGAGCTTCATTGCTCCACCTGCCAGGACAACGAGAAGTGCCGCGCTGATGGCGATGATGGTCGAGAGCCATGTCGTCGTGGATCTCAACGCATTGATGTGGACCGCGGAATTTTGAATCCCCGATTGCTGGAGCTGGCCGATGATATCGCGGATCTCGTCCATCTGACGGATGCCTTCGTTCGACTTGACGACGGCAAGCGCACCCGCCGTATCGCCAGCTCTCTGCAGATCGACCGTCCGCTGCAATTCTGAAAGCTTCTTCGCCATCAAATCCTTCAACTGATCGATGGACGCCTGAGGCAAGTCAAGCTGAGCCAGCAGCGGCGACACGGCAGCCATCTCCGACGGCAATGTGGAAACGGATCTGGTGAACGGCCCCAGATATCGCTCGTCACCGGTAAGAAGAAAACCACGCTGACCTGTTTCAGCATCCTGGATTGAACTCAGAAGCCTGAGAATGCGCAGGTTCAAACGGTTGGCGGCGACCGCATCGGTCGACTCATCGCCGGCGCGCTGGCTGAAGAAAAGAGCGCCCAAAACAATCGCAAACAGAATGACTGCCCCAATAGCGAGGATGACAGGCACAGATTTGAAAAAAGAATAATGAAACCGGATCATGTTCACGACAGAGCCCATACCGCATATCTTTCGGCAGGGCATTTAAGAATGATAAGTATTCCCCCTCGGACCCATGAAATCATAAATCCGCGCCGTCAACGCGCCAGCTGGCGGAAGGTTCCGACAAGTGGAAAATTTTCTTGGCGTTTTAAGCGCCTAGACCGCCTTGCAGCGCGGATAGAAACGCGAGGCGATGCTCTCTGCGGCGGCATAGGATTGCGTAACGATCTCCGGCACGAGATCGATATCCGGCAAACTCCCCAGTCCCACCGGCCCGATGGCAAAAAGACCGTCCGTCATTCGTCCATTTGCGGAAAGCTCGCCGATGGCCGTAACAGCAAGCCCCAGGCCAAGCTCATCAGGCCCGGCAAGTCCGCCATCGATCAGGCTGCGCATCAGCGGGGTACCGAGGTCAGGCGCCTGGCAGCGGCAATCAAGGACCTGATCCGCGTAGATCGTCTCTTCGCCGACCTGCCCGGCCTGCTTGAACACGAGCCCCGTCGGCGTTTGCCTGATGACCTCGCCCCGGCGCAGCAGGGTGTTGCCCTCGGCAAGCTCCCGCTTCAACCGCAGATGCAAAGCCTCCGGCAGTCGATTGCGGTGGCTGTCATAGAGCGCGCGAAGATGCCGGTTGAATTGCTGCTTCTCGTGCGCCGGCAGGGAGCGCCAGAGAGAACGCGCATGCTTGCGCAGGCCGTTCATGACCGATTGCCAGTTTTGCCCCTCCGCCTCCGCATCCTGGCAAGCTTTGCGGATAAATCGAACGATCTCGCTCAACCGCGTCGGCATGGTCTCTGAGGGAAAGACGGGGTCCGCGGATATCCGCGTATGGCTTTGAGGCAGGAAACCATGCTTCGAGATGATGGTGATCTGGCCGGTATAGCCGCTGTCGCGCATCTGCAGCAGCCGGTCGACCACTCTCAGGCCGCTGCCGAGCAGAACAGTATGGGGACGAGAGACCAGCCGCCTTGCCCGCACCGCGGTCGGCTCGACCGCTTGGTCTACCGGACTTTCGGACCGATTGCCAAGACCATATCCGGTTGCGAGGATGACGGTATCGAACAGCGGGTTGGTAGCACCAGCGCTCTTCACCAGCCAGCGGCCTCCATGGCTACGGCTGACACCGATCACCGGCTCGTTGCTGACCTGCACTGTAATATCGCGGCGGGAGGAAAGAGCTTCGGAAAAGCGCTGGTAAACATAATCGCTGAAAATACTCTTTGGCACGAATATCTGTAGAAAACCGGGAATGGCAGCCGGGACGGCCGCTCGGAAATCGGCGTTGCTACAGAGCCAGTCGTTGAAATCATCGGGATCGCCGGCGGAAACCGAAAGATCGCGCACACGGCTGTTGAGAATTTCGCTGGAATGCCCCGAGGCGAGTGCCTGCCCGCCGCTGACGCGGGAATCGGGATCGAAAAGCTGCAGATGGAACGGCGTCATCACCGTCCTCATCAGAGCAATCGCCGTCATCATGCCTGAAAACCCGCGACCGACGACAGCGATGCGAGGCATGCCGTACGGCTGGGCCGAAGCGCTCGCCTTGGAAGAAAATAGTCCTCGAACCGTCATATCAACTCCTTCACCGGAGGTGGTCGATCATGCTTTTCTCGGCACTCTGAAAAATACGCCTGCCAATCGCCGCAGCTTTGCGGCCGTTACAAACGCCTGGCCGCCCATTCGATTCCGGCTATGGCCCGGAACCCTTTCCACCCGTCGGTGGCCATCAAGCTTACCTTGCATCCCATGCCCGGAACCGCTCCGGTCCGACCATGCAGGCTAGGTCGCCATAATAATCTACCTCTTTGGTCGTATATGAAAGCGCGAAACTGCGGCCTTAGCAAGCGCTTTCTTGGCGAGGCCTGCCACGGCCTCTTTCCAGAGCCGGTGTGACGGTCTCAATGAAGCGTTCCGAAAAGCACCTCGAGAGGACGTGCAGCCGGCCGCCGGACATTGCGCTGATCGGCTTTTGTCGCAAGGGCAGCAAAGAGGTCGTAACCCTGCTCCCAACGGCCGAAACCGCTCGCGATATTTATGTGGCCCGCATAACCGAGATCGACCACATCGCTTCCCCAAAAGAAAGCGATGCGATGCAACTGCTCGAAGGCCATGTAGGGATCGTTGCGGCTCCCGACAGCGATAGTCGGAAATGGCAGTGGCGTATCCGGCATCGCTCCGAAATCGATGATGCCGGGATGTAGCCTTGCGGTTCGTTCGAGATCGCAGGGGGCGACGAGCAATGCGCCCTTCACCCGAGATGCGATGGGACGCCGGGCCAGATTAGCGGCGAGGAGACAGCCGAGGCTATGGGTGACGAGCCACGCTTCCCCTGTCCGTTCGATCGCCGTCTCCAGATTGGCCAGCCATTCGTGGAGTACTGGTTTCGACCACGACGACTGCCGAACAATCGAAGCGGTTGCATGATCGCGCGCCCAGTGACGCTGCCAGTGACCTTCGGCAGAACCATTCAATCCCGGAACGACCAGCGTCGCAGCCATCGCCTTCTCCTGAGACGTTCGCAAACGCGACCATTCCGCCGCGCCAACTTACAAATTCTCGATCCGAAGCCTATTATGGCTGAGACGCCGTGGACGATAAGCAAAGAAAATCTAATGTCCACTAGTTCTATAGAATATACGAGCTTATCGATCGAAGCCGACTAAGCCACTGATAGTGCATCATATGGTGGAGTGAACGATGGGGACGATATCTCAATTGCACGAGCGCAGCAGGCAGCCCGCCTATCGCATTCAAAGCGACGAGGAAGCGCTTGAGATCGCCCGCACCCTGGCATCAGGCTTCGCCCGCCAGGCAAGCGATCGCGACATGAACCGCGTTCTGCCCTATGAGGAACTGGATGCCATTTCGCAGTCCGGCCTGCTCGGCATAACGGTCCCGTCAGAGTATGACGGCCTCGACATTTCCAACGCCGTTCTGGCAGAGATCGTCGCGATCCTGGCGGAAGCCGATCCCTCCATCGCACAGATTCCACAGAACCACTTCTATATCCTGGAAGCGCTCCGCACCGATGGCAGCGAGGAACAGAAGAAGTTCTTCTTCGGTAGGGCTCTTGCAGGCGATCGTTTCGGCAATGCCCTTTCCGAAACCGGCACCAAGACGGTCGGTCATTATAATACGCGGCTGACGCCTGATGGTTTCGGCTACCGCATCAACGGCCGAAAATTCTATTCGACCGGTGTCCTATTTGCCGATTGGATCGCGATCTTTGCGCTTGATCCCAGCGACAAGCTGACCATGTCTTTTGTTCCGCGCGGTACCGAGGGGATCCAGATCATCGATGACTGGGACGGTTTCGGCCAGCGCACGACGGGCAGCGGCACGACAATCCTGCATAACGTCTACGTCAATGGCGATGCCGTCGTCTTCCATCACAAGGGTTTCGAGCGCGCAACGACGATCGGCTCGGTCGGCCAGATCATCCATGCAGGCGTGGATCTCGGCATCGCTCGTGCAGCTTTTGCGGAAGCGGTGGAATTTGTCCGGGAAAAGGCAAGGCCCTGGATGGACAGCGGCGTCGAGCGGGCCTCGGACGATCCACTGACCATCGCCCGGATCGGCCAGATCGCGATCCGCATCGAAGCCGCGTCGGCCATGGTCGAGCGCGCCGGCAAGAAGGTCGATGTCGCCCAGATCAGCACGACGGAAAGGCATGTGGTTGAGGCTACGCTCGCCGTTGCGGCAGCCAAGGTGCTGACCACGGAAATCGCCCTCGAAGCCGCAAACACCCTGTTCGAACTGGCGGGAACCTCGTCGACCCGCATCGGCCTCAATCTCGATCGGCACTGGCGCAACGCCCGTACCCACACGCTGCACGATCCGGTGCGATGGAAGTACCACGTCGTCGGGAATTACCACTTGAATGATGTGAAGCCGCCGAAAAACGGCGCTCTTTGATGCAAAATCGCCGGCGCGGTGGCCGGCGACGAGGCAACATCAAATCCGCATGGATCGCTCATCCGGCCGTGCGAAAATCTTCCTCTTCGATTTCGATGCTGTCGCCCCCGGCAACGAATTGCTCCAGCGTCATATTGTCGAGAATGGAAGCGATCGCGTCCCGGACCTCGGTCATCGACCGGCGCACGTGACAGCGCTCGGGATCGGAGCAATCGTCGCAGGCCTCATAGGCCGTGCGGCTGGCGCAGCGGATCGGCGCAAGCGGACCGTCGAGCGTGCGTATCACGTGACCGATGCGGATTTCCGAAGCCGGACGCGAAAGCGAATAGCCACCGCCCGGTCCCTTCTTGGAACGCAACACGCCGGAATTGCGCAATTCGAGAAGAATCGTATCGAGGAACTTCTTCGGAATGTTGTTGCGCGAGGCGATGTCATTGATGAACGCCGTTTCGCCCGGAGCCAGGCGAGCCAGGTCTACCAGCGCCTTCAGTCCGTATTTTCCTTTTTTCGTGAGCATCGTATTTCGCTTTACTGGAAAAATAAGCTCTACAAGACCGGCACATTGTCGTGAGTTCGAAGAACAGGTTCGTCCGGCAGCGGCTTGCACGTTTCACCACCGAAATAGCGCCGCAGGCCCCCGCCTACAAGGCGATAACGCACATATTGTATAGTTTATGTGAGTAAATTTGGGCAAATGTATCGAGTCTGCAACGATATACTACTTTCAAGCTCAAGCAGCGCTGTTATCCAGCCGCGTCAGATCCCCCATACGCTCGATTTCCTTTGCGACCTGGCCGGCAACAAAAACCGCATGTTCGGCGACCTGCGGCAGCCCCATGAGCTCTCCGAAAGTCCCTCGCGCCAGTGGGCCGGAAATATAGAATGAAGGCGCGATCTCGCCGGTAGGCCCGAGCGCCTGCGATGTCATCGTGCAATCGAGACCGAGGCCGGTCGGCTCAAGTGCCAGATAACCCGCCTCGGCCAATCTCGCGATCCAGTCCTGGCTTTCGAAGATGGCCCGATGGCCAGGCCCGGTCGTGACGACGACGGCATCGAACAGCCGCTCGATCCTGTTCTGTGAGCGGCTGACGCGCAGCACGCAATCGATCTTCTCGCCATCCACGCGTACGGACTCGATAGAAGCCGCCAGAATTTCCAGACGTCCTGCCGCGATGGCCCGGTCGCCGACCTCCTCCACCTGTGGCGCGATGCGGAAGCGATGCACATCCCAATAGGGTCTGAGATGCCGAACGATCCGCCGCCGCTCGCTCACCGGCAGCGCCCGCCACAACAAATGCCCCTGCCCTCTTACCTGGTCGATGACGCCGTGCCAGCTCGCCCCGCCGGCTTCCGCCTCGCGAATCGTGCTTCGAATCTTTTTCAGAAGCTCCAGCGCGGTCTTGGCCGGCGCAGTGGTGAAATCGCCATAGGGATCCTGCGGCGTCCGCGCATGTCCGCGCGAACGCAGGCCACGGCGGGAGATTGCAGTGATCGCTCCCCGATGTCCGCGCAGATCGAGCGACGCGATGACGTCGGCCGATGTCAGACCATTGCCGACGACAAGCACGCGATCATCGGCACCGATCACATCGAGCGCATCCGGCCTGGTCGGATCGGCAACGAAGCGTGGATGATGGCCAAGCGCCCTTGCCAGCGACGCCGGCGGCGTTGGCGACGGATGGCTGGTTGCCAGGACGAGAATATCCGCCTCCACTCGCCGCCCCTCTTCGTCGGACACCAGCCAGCGATTATTCCGTCGCCGAACATCGGAAACCTTTCGGGCGAGATGCGTGATTGCACCGCTGTCGACCAGGGGCTGTACCATCGCATTCACATAGTCGCCGAAAACGGCCCGCCGCGGAAACAGGTGGCCGAGGAATGAACGCGCATCCTCATCGCCGGCAATTGCATCGCTGGCGTCGACCCAGCGCTGGAAGTGTTCCGGATCATCCGGCAACAGGCTCATCTTGATCGAGGGGACATTGATGCGATGAGCAGGATCGGGCGTGTCGTAGGCAAGCCCTGCGCCGAGCTTCCTGCGTGGCTCGAACACGATGAGATGGCCCGGTGCCACGAGCCCTGACTGCGCCAGATAATAGGCGACGCCCGCTCCGGAAACACCGCCTCCGACAATCACGACGACGGGCTTTCCGTGGGCTTGGGTGTCCATCGCAATATCCTTTTACCTAATGCTCGCCTCGGAGCGAAAACGCCCGCCGGCCATGGCTGAATCATAAACTCTACAAATTTTATTGACAATAGAGCGCATCCGCGCCCGACCCGCCGGTCTGTCCAGACAGCGCTTTAGACTATTTCCATGATAAAAAATGCTAATGCACGGAACAACTGCATAGGTGTATGCTTTTTCTCCTCTGGGAGGAGAAAACTATGGAAATCCTGCATCTGCTAACACCATTCGACTATTTGCTGATCGTCGCCCTGCTTGCCGTCTTTGTGGCAAGCGCCGTACAAGGCGGAAGCCACAGAAAGCACTAGCGCGTCGGTCGAAGAACCATAAGACGATATCGCGCTGGAAAGGCACGGTTTGCACGCGCGTCCAGGCTCATTTCAGAGGCCACGACCTCGGCGTTCACAATCATCCGACGGCTAGAGCCGGTGGCGGACTCAAGCTAGATCGCGCATGCGTTGGCCCGCCGTGATCGCGGTGCCTTGGTTCCCGACGTGCAGCAACGCCAGGTAGCGAGGGTGGTCGCGGATCGCATCAAACTCTCTGTCATGGAGAATGGTGCCTCTCGCCGCCTTCCAATCGCTGCCGATCATATAGCGTTCGAGCAGTTCGACAGCGGTCTCAACCTCCCCCATTAACGCGTGGACGGAGGCTGCGTTGTAAATCACGATCAGGTCTTCCGGATCGATCGCAAGCGCCCGCCCAATCCAGCGTCGAGCCTTCTCCCGCTGCCCGATATACATCAGTCCCACGGCGCCGCGGCACAGAGGGCCAGAATCTTCCGGATGCAGATCGACCGCCCTTTCGGCTCTGTCGACGCAGAGATGTGCCCATTTCCGGATACGCGGGTCTCCCGGAGGAAACAGGCCGGTCAGTGCGTTCGGAGAGACATAGTCCGTCAGGCGAAGCCATGCTGCAAATTCGTAGTGCCTGATCGCCTCCTCGTAATCGCCAATGCTGCGGCACATGAAGGCGTAGAAAAAATTCGCCTCGTAGCAGTCAGGATCGATAGACAAGGCCATCTGAAGATCGCGGCGCGCCTGACCTTCAAGCCCTTCGCGAAACATTGCAAAACCTCTTGCCGCATATGCTTCGGGGATTGCGGGATTGAGTTTCAGCGCCCCGCTGGCCGCCTCAACCGTCCTCGCCTTGTGCAGGGTCACCGAATGCCACTCATGCAGAAAGGCGTCGCAGACTGCGATCCCGGAAAGCGCGCGTGCATAGGCCGGATCGAGTTCTGATGCCCTGACGAAAAGCCGGCGAGCCTTGATGACCAGCGGCGTGGTCCACTCATGCGAAAGTTCCCGGGCACGCAGGCAGCAGATATATGCTTCGAGATCGTCGGGCCGCGACGACCCGATTTCAGACTTCGCTTCGGGCAAAAACTCAGCCTTAAGCCGCTCGACGATGGAATTTGTGATCTCATCCTGTATCTCGAAGATTCGGCCGAGTTCCCTCTCGAACCGCTCCACCCAAACCACGCCGCCGGTATGCGCCTCGACAAGCTGGGCGGTCAGACGCAGCTGCTTCGATCGAAGCTGGAAGCTTCCGCAAAGAACATACCGGGCGCCAAGCTCACGTCCGAGCGACACGAAATCGGAACTCAGGCGGCTTTTCGCGAAACTCACGTTTCGCGAAATAACGAATAATGTCGGACTTTTTGCCAGCGCCGTGATGATGTCTTCGGCGACCCCGTAAGACAGCCACGGATGGCAGTCGGTTCCTTCGACAGAGGTGAAAGGCAGCACCGCGATAGACTGCCTGTCGGTGCGGCGATCCGCGGTTTTATCGGCCGGCTCGACACGCGCGATCCTTGCCTTGTCGATCGCGTAGCCGCGGCACGGAACCGTCCGGATCAAGCCGTCCCCGTCTTTGCCCAACGTCCTGCGAATGTCCTTTATGCATTGGGTCAGGGAGTCGTCCGTGACCATTACGTTCGGCCAGACAGCGGCCGCGAGCTCGTCCTTGGATAAGACGCGTCCGGCATTCTCAAGAAGATAGATAAGAAGGGAAAAGGACTTGGGACGCAGAGATATATCCCGGCCCTTTTTCAAAAGGCGTCCCTCGCGAAGATCGAGCTGGTGTCCCGCAAATTCGAAAATCGACATGCGCCCCTACCCAGTTTCCACAAGAGTAGCAAAGCCACCCCTTCACAACAACCTCGCAGGGCAAAGGTCCGGATGCACGGCTCGGAATTTCAGCAAAATTTCAGAAGTCGGTCAGCTGCCTTTCCTTACATTCCGGGCCGCGAATGCGACCCTTGACTATCAAAGCACAGGGGGATGCGATGGCTGACGCACGCTTCAACACAACAATATTCGACCCACACTCGACAGGTTCACCTACCTTGATCGAATGGCTTCGACGACACCTGACGCATAAGGTCGACCATCGAGACACATCCGCATCCTCCCGCGAGCTCGACGACCTTGACGAGCATCTCCTCTCAGATGTGGGCATCGAGCGGAAAAACACGATCGTCGGCTGGACACCGGCCGCCCATGGCAATGACCCGACATCGATTGTAACGACCTCCTACCAATCGAGGCCGGGCCCCTTCTGAGCCGAACGACAAACGTGTTTGACGTCTTTCGTTTGGTCGGCGTTGGCGATGTCTCATTCGGTGTGCCTGAGGTTGCGGATTCGATCGAAGAGAACCGCAAGGATGATGGCGCCGCCAATGAAAGTGCCTTGCCAGAAGGCGTTGATGCCGAGCAGGCCGAGGCTGTTGCGGATCACCTCGATCAGCGCTGCCCCGATGATTGCGCCGAAAGCGGTGCCGACGCCGCCGGCGAGATTTGCGCCGCCGATGACGGCTGCGGCGATCACCTGCAGCTCCATGCCGGCGCCGATGTTGGTGGTGACCGCGCCCAGCCAGCCAGTTTGGATGATGCCCGCGACCCCAGCTGACAAAGCTGAAATCATATAGACGGCCACCTTGATCCTCCTGACGGGAACGCCGGTAAGCGTCGCGGCCTTCTCATTTCCGCCGATGGCAAAGACATAGCGGCCGAACCTGGTCCATCGGAGCATGAAGCCGGTCAGGAGCGCCAGCACGGCAGTATAAACAACCGGGTTCGCAATGCCGAAGAACCAGGCGCCCCCGCCGAACGCCAACAGTTTGTCGTGATCGGGGCCGAACTGAAAGACAACAGTATTGTTGGACGCGACCATTGCAAGGCTGCGCGCAATCGACAGCATTCCGAGCGTGACGACGAATGGCGGAAAGCCGAGATAGGCGATCAGAATGCCATTGAAGGCGCCGATGACAAGGGCTGTCGCGATCGAAGCGGCAACGCCGGTTCCGATCCCATAGCCCGCGTGCATCACGACTGCGAGCACCATGCTGCAAAGGCAGAGCACGGAGCCGACAGACAGGTCGATGCCGCCTGTTATGATGACCAGCGTCATGCCGAGCGCGATGATGGCGACGAAGGTGACGTTGCGCGTGATGTTGTAAAGATTGGTGGGCGTTGCGAAGGAGCTCGTCGCAAAGGACAGGAAAATGCAAGCGAGAGCGACGGCAATCAGCACCCAGAAGGTCTGGCTGGCGAATATTGCTGAAATCCAGCTCCGCTGCCGGTGTGCAATGGTCTGATCAAGAGTAATTGCCATGGTCGACCTTCATTTGCTTTCGATACCGGCCCGGCGGGCCGATCAAACCTGTTCGATCGCTCCGGTGATGAGCCCGGTGACTTCCTCCGGCGAACTCGCCGCGATGTTCTTGTCGGCTACCTTCCGTCCGCGCCGCATCACGATCACCCGATCGGCGACGGAAAAGACGTCGGGCATGCGGTGGCTGATCAGAATGACGGCGATGCCGCGATCACGCAGCTGCCTGATAAGACTGAGAACCTCAGCGACCTGCCGAACGGAAATCGCGGCGGTCGGTTCGTCCATGAGGACGATCTTTGCCTCCGCGAGCATGGTGCGGGCGATTGCCACCGCCTGTCGTTGGCCGCCCGACATCTGCTTGACGAGATCACGCGGGCGCGTCTCGGATTTCAACTCCTTGAAAATCTCGCCGGCGCGCTTGTACATCGCCTTGTAGTCGAGGATCCGCAGCGGGCCCGAACCGCGGTGAAGTTCGCGCCCGAGGAAGACGTTTGCCGCAGCCGTCAGATTGTCGCAAAGAGCAAGATCTTGATGCACGATCTCGATGCCGCGCTGTCGCGCCTCCACCGGCCGATGCATGATGAGTTCCTGGCCATCGAGGCGCATGATGCCGTGGCTCGGCCGAAAATTGCCGGCGATCATCTTGACCAGCGTGGACTTGCCCGCGCCGTTATCGCCCATCAGCCCGACGACCTCGCCCGGCTCCAGCGAAAATGAAACGTCGTTGACCGCCTGGATGGCGCCGAAATGTTTCGAAATGTTGGCAAGCTCGAGAACTGCCACTAGTCGTCTACCCTCCCAAGGTCGCAAGCTCGCCCGAACGTATTCGTCTCGATCCGAACCGCGGTTTCGCCCGCCAGTTTCCTCCCTCGCGAGCTTCAGGAAACATTTATCCAGAACCGCACGAGACCGTCAATCGAATGTCGCTAATTTACGGCCTCCGCTAGAATTATTCGCTTTCCAATACAATTCCATTGACGCGCCGGGGCGTCCGTATATTAGCTATTGATGGAGGAGCGCATGCTGATCCTTGTTACTGGGGCAACGGGCAAGGTCGGGCAGCACTTCATATCGGGGGTGCTCAACGATCCGGGGTTTTCGCAGGCGCGTATTCGCGCGCTTTGCCATAACCGCTTGCGCCCAGAAACCGAGCGGGTCGAGGTCATCAGCGGTTCGATCGCCGACCGCGAGACGGTCGCAAAAGCGCTTGCCGGCGTCACCCACGTCGTACATCTCGCCACTTGCAAGGAAATCCCTGCCGATGTGATGGATGTCACCGTCAAGGGACTGTTCTGGCTGCTTGAGGAGTTCAGGACGAGCGCAACCGCGCGCCAGTTCATCCTCATTGGCGGCGACGCCGCCATCGGTCATTTCTTCTATCACCACGAAGCGCCCATCACCGAAGCCACGCCACATCAGGCATATCCGGGATGCTACGCGCTGTCGAAGGTTCTGGAAGAGGTGATGCTGGAGCAATTCCGCATCCAGTACGGCATCAACACCTGCTGCCTGCGCGCGCCCTGGATCATGGAAAAGGACGACTTCAGGTTCAGCCTCTCATTCGGCCCCGATGTCTTCGGCGGACCCGACTGGAAGACGCTTGTGCCCTCGGCTGACGCCGAACGTTACGCCAGGAACGGCACGGTGCCGCTGCTGCTCGATGCAGATGGCCGGCCCCTGAAGCGCAATTTCGTCCATGTCGAAGACCTGGTTTCGGCGATCCTCTCGGCCATCGACAATCCGCGCGCCGAAGGCCAGCTCTTCAACATCTGCATGGATCGCCCTGTCGATTACGGCGAGGTCGCAGCCTACCTCGCCCGCACCAGGGGTTTGGATTCCATCGACATTGCAAGCCAGTTCCATTCGAACTGGATGGACAACAGCAAGGCCAGGTACCTGCTCGACTGGAGCCCGGCCTACGATCTCGAAATGCTTATCGACTCGGCCTGGGATTACGAGCGTTCGAAGGATGATCCTCGTATCGTCTGGTATCCGGGTTGATGACGTGGCGGGCATTGTGCCCGCCTTTTTCAAAAGGGGAGGAAACCATGAGGAAGGCATTATTGCTTACAGTCGCAGTGCTTGCGCTTACCGCCGGACAAGCCCTCGCAGCCAAGAAACAGCTCGTCATCATCGTGAAGGGCCTGGACAACCCATTCTTCGAAGCAATCAACCAGGGTTGCCAGAAGTGGAACAAGGAAAACGCCAGCTCCGAATATGAGTGCTTCTACACCGGCCCCGCATCGACATCAGACGAGGCTGGCGAAGCGCAGATCGTCCAGGACATACTAGGCAAGGCCGAGACGGCGGCGATCGCCATCTCGCCCTCCAATGCCAAACTGATTGCCCAGACGCTGAAAACCGCAAGCCCGAAGGTCCCGGTCATGACTGTTGACGCAGACCTTGCGGCTGAGGATTCGGGCCTGCGCAAGACCTACCTCGGCACCGACAACTACCTGATGGGCGTGCGCATCGGCGAATATATCAAGAAGGCAAAGCCGAATGGTGGCACGATCTGCACGATCGAGGGCAATGCAGGCGCCGACAATATCCTTCGCCGTGCGCAGGGCATGCGCGATACGCTGACTGGCCAGAAGGGTATTGCCGCGCTTAAGGGCGAAGGCGGCTGGACCGAAGTTGCCGGTTGCCCGGTCTTCACCAACGATGACGGCGCAAAGGGCGTCCAGGCGATGACCGACATTCTTGCGGCCAATCCGAAGCTTGACGCATTCGGCATCATGGGCGGATGGCCGCTCTTCGGTGCACCGCAGCCCTATCGCGACCTGTTCAAGCCAATGGCTGACAAGATCGCCAGCAACGCCTTCGTCATCGGCGCAGCCGACACGATCGGCGACGAGGTCGCGATTGCCAAGGAGGGCCTGGTGACGGCGCTCGTCGGCCAGCGGCCGTTCGAAATGGGCTACAAGGCTCCGTCGGTAATGATGGACCTGATCGCCGGCAAGGCGGTCGCTGATCCGGTCTTCACCGGCCTCGACGAATGCACCAAGGACACCGTCGATACCTGCATCCAGAAGTAACCTCTGGTTCGAAGCGTCTATCCGGCTCCTGAACGGAGCCGGATAATTCAGGCAACAGACGTCGTAGCCTGCTTGCCTTTCTGCATGAGCTTCTGCAGGATCAGCGGAAGAATGCCGCCGGCGCGAAGGGTCTCGACCTCGGCGCCGGTCTCGACCGCAGCGGTCGCGACAAAGGACAATGTCGTACCATCAGCGCGGCGAACGATCACCGGTATCGGACAACGAGGCGAAAGCCGCTCGATGCCAGCGTCGATCAGCACCGTATCTCCTGCCCTGAGATTGAGGGCTTCCGGGCCGAATTTGGCGGGCAGACGCATCGGCAGAATACCCATGCCAATCAGGTTGGATCGATGGATGCGCTCGAAGCTCAGAGCCAGAACGGCACGAGCACCGAGCAGCGATACGCCCTTTGCCGCCCAATCGCGCGATGATCCCATCCCGTAACGCTCTCCCGCGACGATCACGACAGACTGGCCTTCCTCGGCGTAGCGATTTGCCACCTTGTAGAGCGGAAGCAAATCTCCGGATGGAGAGTGAATCGTCTCGCCGGGCGGGATCGCGTCGCCGAGATTGTTGCGCACGGTGCGGTTCGTAAAGAGGCCACGCACCATCGTCTCCCAGTTTCCGCGCCTGGAAGCAAAGACGTTGAGATCAGTCGGGTTCTCGCCCCGCTCGACGAGGTAGCGTCCCGCTTCGCTCTGCGCGGGTATGGCTCCGGCCGGAGAAATATGGTCGGTCGTTATGTCGTCGCCGAGCACCAGCAGCGGCCGGGCTTCATAATCGCCAAGCAGCGTGCCATTTCGAAATCCGGCAAATGGCGGCCGCCGAATGTAAGTGGAGCGATCGTCCCAGGGAAACAGGGTTGTGGTCGGTGCATCCAGCTCCGCCCACACGCGGCTCGCTTCGGCCTCGTCATAGGCCGGCTTGAAGTCCTCTGCATCAGTCGCCGCTGCAACAGCGGCATCGATCTCCTCGCTGGAAGGCCAAAGCATCGAAAGGGTGACGGGTTCCCCCGTTTTTGAAACTCCGATCGCATCCCTGGTTATGTCCAGTTCCACGGTTCCGGCGAGAGCAAACGCGATAACCATCGGCGGAGACGCAAGGAAACCAGCCTCCAGCTGCGGATGAACGCGGCCGGGAAAGTTTCTGTTTCCAGAAAGCACGGCAACGGGAAGGATTCCGCGCTCGGCCATCGCCTTTGCGATCGGCTCCGTCAGCGGTCCCGAGTTGCCGATGCATGTCGTGCAGCCATAGCCGACGATGCCGAAACCCACGGCTTCCATGTCTTCCAGAAGGCCGCTCCGGCGCAGATACCGCTCCGCCGTCGGCGATCCCGGTGCGAGCGAGGTCTTGACCCAGTAAGGAGGGTGAAGGCCGAAGGTTCGCGCCTTGCGGGCGACCAGGCCGGCAGCAACGACCAGACGCGGGTCGGATGTGTTCGTGCAGCTGGTAATCGCCGCGATGGCAACCGCACCGTCATTGGGTCCATCGACCGCCGCCGACCCTGGCGCCTTCTTCATGCCTGCGATGGAAGCCGCGGTTTCACTGATGGAAATGCGGTCCTGCGGACGCTGCGGCCCTGCCAAACTCGCCTTCACATCGGAAAGGTCTATTTCGATGACGCCGGTATAGCGCGGCTCGGATGATGGATCGAACCAGATGCCCTGCCGTTTCGCGTAGGCTTCCACGAATGCCACATGCTCCGGATCACGGCCGGTAGCCCGCAGATAGGCGAGCGTCGAATCGTCGATCGGGAAAAAGCCGCTGTTGCCGCCGAATTCCGGCGTCATATTGGCCACGACGGCACGATCACCCGCAGTCAGCGTCGAAACGCCGGGGCCGAAAAATTCGACATAGCGATCCTGCAAATCGATCTGGCGGAGCAGATGCGTGACGGTCAGCGCAAGATCGGTGGCAAGAACGCTATCGCCCATCCGTCCCGTGAGTTTCACGCCGATGACATCGGGAACGCGGAGCGCGACCGGCATGCCAAACAGCACGCTTTCGGCCTCGAGCCCGCCAACGCCCCAGGCCAGAACCCCGATACCGTTGACCATCGGGGTGTGGCTGTCAGTGCCGATCAAGGTATCGGGGACTGCCCAGAGGATGCCGTCCTCGACCTTGCTTGTTGCCACGCTCGCGAGCCGCTCGAGATTGAGCGTATGCATGATCCCCGTTCCCGGCGGATGCACACGGAATCCTGTCAGCGTATTGGTCGCCCACTTCATGAAACGGTAGCGTTCGGCATTGCGCTCGAACTCCCGCTTCATGTTCTTCTCAAGGGAGCCGGCCCCTCCGAAGACGTCGACCGCGACCGAGTGATCGGTCGACACGTCGACGGGAACGACCGGATTGAGCAAGGACGGATCGCCGCCGGCCTCGGCCATGGCGGATCTCATCGCGGCAATGTCGACGAGTGCCGGGCCGCATGTCGTGTCGTGCATCAGCACCCGGTGTGGCAGAAACGGGATCTCGTCTTCGCTCGTTCCCGTCTCAAGCCATCCGAGGATCGCCGCCTTCGCGCGCTCGGCCTCATCACCAGCCGTTCGCATCACATTTTCCAGGAGAATGCGATGGATGTAGGGAAGCCGCTGTAAAGCCGCTCCCGCCTCCTGTGGTAGGTCGATGATACGATAATCGGTCGCGTTGACGTTCAGTTTGCCGATTGCCGCCATGCGGTCACTCCTTGCGTTAGACCTCAGCCTTTCAAGCCCGAGACGCCGTCGTTTCAGTGTTGGCGACCTGTTCCTGGTTGCCGTCAGTTGCCGCAACTCGCATGAACCACGTCATCAGGAACGACAGAAGAAGCAGACCGCTGAGGAACAGCAGCCCTCCGAACGCTCCCCCGGTCCATGCCTTGATCGCTCCCATCGTATAGGGACCGACGAAGCCGCCGAGGTTTCCGATCGAGTTGATCGCCGCAATCGACACGGCGGCGGTCGAACGGGTGAGGAAGAGCCCGGGCAGAGACCAGAAAGGCGACTTGAAGGCGTAGATGCCGGCCAGAGAGATCGAAATCAGCGTGACGGCAAGGTAGGGATTGCGGCTGAGGCCGGTGAGCGCCAGTGCCGCCGCCGCGATCAGCAGCGGGATGGCCGTGTGCTTCTGGCGCTCTCCTGTTCTGTCGGAATTATAGGACCACAGCACCATCACGACGGTCGCGACCGCATAAGGGATCATCGAAATGAGCCCGACCTGAAAATTGCTGAGGTGGCCGTCGAAATCCTTGACGATCTGCGGCATCCAGAGGCCGATGCCGAGGTTGCCCACCTGATAGATGAAATAGATCGCAGACAGGAAGAGGACTTTCGGATTGGTGATCGCCTTGAACAGTCCGAGCTGCTTCACGTTCTTGCGAATGGCGTGATCGGCGGCGAGTTCCTTGATGAGCCAATCCCGCTCTTCGGGCTTCAGCCACTTCGCATTCTCGGGACGATCCGTCATGTAGAAGAAATTGAAGATGCCCGCTGCGAAGGCAGGCACGCCTTCAAGAACGAGCATCCAGCGCCATCCGGAAAGCCCATAGCCGGCCAGATAATCCATGATGAACGTGCTGAGCGGCGCGCCGAGCAAAAACGAGACCGGTATCGCCGCGGTAAAATAGGCGACGGTCGTTGCCTGTTCTTTCTCGCGGAACCAGTAGGTCAGATAGATGATCACGCCCGGGAAAAAGCCCGCCTCGGCGACGCCGAGAAGGAAGCGGAGAATATATAGCTGCGTCGCGTTCTGGGCGAACCCCGTCAGCGTCGCGATGATCCCCCAGGTCAGCAGGATGCGCGAGATCCATATCCGCGCGCCGTACTTCTGGAGCGCGACGTTGCTTGGAACTTCGAAGAGAAAATAACCGATGAAGAAAATGCCGCCGGCAAAGCCGAACGCCTCTGCGCTCAGGGCCAGCTCCTTGTTCATCTCGAGCGCGGCATATCCGATGTTCGCGCGGTCGAGGTACGAAATGACATAAATGATGAATGTGTACGGAATGATGCGCCAGAAGACTTTGCGCATCGTCGTTTTCTCGATGGCCGAGATCGCTGACGACGTCATTTGTTTCCTCCCAAAAGGGCGCTCGGGATATGTTCCTCCCCGAGCTTCTTCGTGTCGATTACACAATATGATTATAAAATGCAATTGAGGTTTCTGTCCTCACGCGATATTGAAATGACACGATCGAAGACATGAGAACGTCGAAAGACCACCAATGACCAGCAGCAATCGACACATCGCCTATATCGGCGCCCGCACGACCAAGCAGCGCAACGCACGCGGAAACGGGCTGAACGTCTACCGTCTCGAGGACGGTGTGCGCTGGACGCATCTCCAGCTCCTGGAACTCGAAAATCCCTCCTTTCTCGCCTTCGACCGGACCGGGGATTTTCTCTACACGGTCCATGGGGACATGGATCGGGTCAGCGCCTTTGCCATCGATCCGGCCTCGGGATGCCTCACATTGATCGATGAGCAGTCCACCGAGGGCCGCAATCCGGTGCATTTGGCATTTGACCCCGAGAACCGTTTCCTCCTGGTCGCGAACCACGTGACGTCGACGCTTGCTCTTCTTCCGCGTCGCGAGGACGGGACCTTGGGGGCGGTCGTCGATCTCGTCTCGATATCAGGCAAAATCGGCCCGCACCGGATCGAGCAACCATTCGCTAAGCCGCACCAGGTCGAATTCGATCCGAGCGGACGCTACATTGCCGTCCCCGACAAAGGCCTCGACAATATCCTCGTCTTCCGCCTCGATTCGGCGGCCGCCAAGCTGGTCGAGGTGTCCTCAGTTCAGACGCGCGAGGGCTCCGGGCCGCGGCACCTGGCTTTCCATCCTGGCGGCACCCTCGCCTATGTTGTCAACGAACTCGATTCCACGGTGACCGCCTATCGCTTTAACCCCGCAACCGGAGTGCTTCAGCCGTTCCAGATTCTCTCGGCGTTGCCGGACAGCTTCACAGCATTCAGCAGAGGCTCCGAAATTGCCGTCTCCGCGGATGGAAAATTCGTCTATGTCTCCAACCGCGGTAGCGACACGATCGGCACGTTCTCGCTGTCGGAGGATGGCCGAATGACACCCGCGGGATGGCGGACGACCGAAGGACAGACGCCGCGATTCTTCACTTTCGTACCCGGCGGCAATCAGCTTCTGGCCGCAAATGAGGACAGCGATACCGTCGTCACCTTCGGTGTGGACCCTATCACAGGAGAGCTTCAGAATGCCGAAGCGACGCTGTCCGTTGGAAGTCCCGTATGCATCCTGCTGAGACCGGCGTGATCAGACCTTTGGTGTCTTGATGCGGCTGGCGCCGAGGATGTGATCATGAAGGAATGCCGCGGCTTCCTCGCGGCGGCCGCCTTCGACGAGATCGAGGATGTGGAGATGCTCGGCCGTTTGCTGCGGCAATCGGCTGCGATCGATGGTGATATGGTATTCGATCAGCCGCCGGAGCCGATTGATGCGCTTCAGCGAATCCAGAAAAAAGCCGTTGCGTGAGCATGCTACCAGCATTTCGTGGAATTCGTTGTTCGTCTTGAATATCTCGGCGCGCGACCACGTTTCAAAGCCGCCGTCGCGCAGTGCCGTCTGCAATTCCCGCGCTCTCCGAAAGCCTTCCGCATCGGGTTGGAAGGTGGGCAGCAGCATCGCCTGCTGCTCTATGACCGCGCGGAAGACGTAGCCTTCCTCGTAGCTCTCGCGGGAGGTCAGGGTCTGCCGAAAGGCCCAGCCGTTTCCCGGAAGACGTTCGATCCAGCCCTCGTCGGCAATTCTGTGAAGCAGCTTGAGCAGCTTGGTGCGCGGAAGGTCGTAGAGCCGCATCAGCTCGTTCTCGCTGACGCGCTCCGGAAGCTTCCCCGCCAGGCGATCCTCCGCGATCCGGAAATAGGCGGGGTCATTCCCATCCGCTTCCTGCGGGACTTGCGTTGCCGGCGTCTCGATCTGATCGCCATCGACCAGCAGGAAATAGCCGCGATTGGGCTCGGCTTGAACGATGCCCCTTCCCTCCAGCTTTTTCAGCGCGCTCATCACGGGCGCTCGCGACACCCGAAAATGGTCGGCGAGCATCTGCAGGGGAAGGTGCTGTCCCCGCTGCATATCCTTCGACTTCACGAATTCGATGATGTCGGTGCTGATCTGAAGTGAGACGCCGTTTCTCGCCATGACCACAATCCAGAAAACTGATTTCACTGCCATTTTATCGGCTAGCCGGGAAAGAGCTAGACAGCCGAGATATGACAAAAATGAGATCGCTGTCGAGCAGCAACATCATCTGCCCGACCCGCCACGCGAAATGCATGAGGCGGTGAGCGGTCGCTAGCTCGGCTAGCCAGGTTGCACATTTCGTTACAATTCCGCCGGATCAGGACACATCCGGGATACATCCGTCTCCGCTTATGGTGCGTGCTGGGCCAGGAACGCTGAGCCCGGCACATCCATCAACGACTTCAAAGGAAACGGATGATGTTTCTTCTCGTTATAGCCTACCTGGGCGGCGTGTTGACCATACTCAGTCCGTGCATATTGCCGGTCCTGCCCTTCGTCTTTTTAAGTGCGGGACAGCCCTTCGTCAAAAGCACGCTACCGATGCTCGCCGGAATGGCGATCACATTCGCCGCCGTTGCAACACTGGCTGCTGTCGGTGGCAGCTGGGCGGTTCACGCCAATGAATTTGGCCGCTATGTCGCGATCGCACTGCTCGCCGTCACCGGCCTCATGCTTCTCTCACCGCAAGTCGCCGCCGTCCTGACACGACCGATCGTTGCGTTCGGAAACCGGATCGTGAATTCGACCGGTCGGTCGAGCGCAATTCCGGGTATGGGTAAATCCCTGCTTCTCGGCGTTGCGACCGGCATGCTGTGGGCACCGTGTGCCGGTCCCATCCTCGGGCTGGTGCTGACAGGTGCCGCTCTCCAGGGCGCCAGCGCCAGCACAACCTTCTTTCTCCTGGCCTATTCTGCAGGAGCTGCCACTTCGCTTGCCATTGCTCTCTTGATCGGTGGGCGCGTCTTTGCAGCCATGAAGCAATCGCTAGGCGCCGGCGAATGGATCCGTCGCGGCCTCGGCGTCGCCGTCCTCTCAGGCGTAACGTTTGTCGGGTTTGGAGCCGATGTCGGAGTTCTTGCCCGCATTCAAGGCGTCAGCACCAGCAAGTTCGAGCAAAGTCTCGTAGACGCCGCCGGGAATGACAGGTCGAAGCAGACCGCCGAGCCCGGGGATAGCGGCATGTTGCAGCGGGTAAGCGACGGCCCCCAGCCCTATCGCAGCAATCTGCCGGTCGAGGGACAATTCCCCTCGCTGGACGGCGCTGTCGAATGGCTGAACTCGCCGCCGCTCACCAAGGAACAGCTCCGCGGCAAGGTCGTGCTCGTCGACTTCTGGACTTTCTCCTGCATCAACTGCATTCACACCGTCCCCTACGTTCGAGCCTGGGCCGAAAAATACAAAGATCAGGGACTCGTTGTGATCGGCGTGCATGCTCCAGAATTCGCCTACGAAAAGAAGATCGACAACGTCAAGAAGGCGGTCAAGGACTTCGGGCTCGACTACCCCGTCGCCATCGACAACAACTACAAAATCTGGCGGGCGTTCGACAACAGCTATTGGCCGGCCCACTACTTCATCGATGCCAAGGGGCAGATCAGATACCACCATTTCGGCGAAGGCGCTTACGACGAATCCGAAAAGGTCATCCAGGATCTGTTGGCCGAGGCCAAGAGCGAGCGTGCAGAAAACACCTCTGTCAAATCGGACACCCAGAACGCAGGCGCACTTGCTGAAAAGCGCGACCACGTCTGAGAAAACCAGGCAACTGGATTGAAAATGCTGCTACGCCGCGCGTCATATCTGCCGCGCGGCGTTGCGGCTGAAGATAGTCTTCCATCCCAGCCGGCCCGGTCCCGGCTCCGCATCATATTCCGACAGCTGTTTTGTATCCGTCATCCCTCGGGCCGGCTCTCCTACACACTTCGTTACACTTCCGGCAAATCCGGACACATCCGGGATACGTCGCCGGCGCCTTATGCGGCCAATGGCTGATCGTCAGCTATCGCGTCTGGGCGCATCACCCATCTCAAGAGGAACGACATCATGACCCAAGTTGAAAAGGCATTGTACACAGGCAAGACCCACACCGCAGGCGGTCGCGACGGCGGCAGCGCTCGCAGCGACGACGGCCGTCTCGATGTCAAGTTCTCCGTCCCCGGCTCCACGGGCGCCGGCACCAATCCGGAACAGATGTTTGCCGCCGGCTGGTCGACATGCTTTATCGGCGCGATGGGGCTTGCTGCCCGCAAGATGAAGATCGCCCTTCCGGCCGAGACCGCGGTCGACGCCGAAGTGGACCTCTGCATGGTTGATGGCGCCTATTTCCTTCAGGCGCGCCTCAATGTCAGCCTGCCCGGTCTCGAAGCTGACGTTGCCCAGGCCGTCGCAGAGGCTGCGCACCAGACATGCCCTTATTCGAAGGCCACACGCGGCAACATCGATGTCGTGATCAAGGTCGTCTGAGCCAGGCTTCCGCGAGTGACCCGTCCAGCCCCGGACGGGTCACCTTAAGCAACGAAATGCGCCCCGGAAATGCATAGCGAGGTTCCGGCGCGTCGGCCTCCTCCCAAAGTGGTAGTGGCTATCCCAAGATACGACCAATTCCACATTTGGCGGATGTCCTGCTCCCTTTTTCCACGTGTCCAGACAGCTCGTCGGATTTTAACCTGCCGTTAGAACTGCGCCCGTCGCCGGTGACCACAATGAACCGAATCGGCCACGGGCGAACTGTATCGGCAAGAGTTAGCTGGGGAGTTAGCACGTGATCTCAGTATGCATTCTCACCTTGAACGAGGAACGCAATCTTCCGGCCTGCCTTGCAGCTCTCAGCTGGTGCGACGACATCGTCGTCCTCGATTCCTTCAGCACCGATAGAACGGTCGAGATTGCCAAGGAGGCAGGCGCACGCGTCTATCAGCGCGCCTATGACGGAGAAGATCGCCAGCGCATGTTCGCCCTTAAGGGCATTGAATACAAGCATACATGGGTTTTCATGCCCGACGCCGACGAGATCACGACAGACGAGCTGCGCGATGAGATGCTGGCAATCGCCGCGGACCCGAGCCGGCCCGAATCCTTCTTCCGCATTCGCTACAAGAATATGTTCATGGGTCGCTGGATCAAGCACAGCAGCCTCTACCCGACCTGGATGACGCGCTTCTTCCGTCCCGACCGGATCATCCGCTTCGAGCGCGAAGAACATGCAATCCCGATCGGCGACGGCCCGGAAGGACGGCTCAACGAGCATTATCTCCACTATAGCTTCAACAACGGCCTGCGAGCCTGGTACGAAAAGCACAATCGCTATTCGTCGTCCGAAGCGCGCGAAACGGTCGAAAGCCTGCGGGGCGGCAGCGTGTCCTGGCACAAGGTTTTCTCGTCCCGATCCGAGGTTCGTCGACGCGGATTGAAAGAACTGTCGATGCGCGTTCCGTTCCGCTCGCAGGCTCGCTTCATGTATATGTATATCGTCCGCGGCGGCTTCCTTGATGGACTTCAGGGCTATCATTATTGCCGGCTGATCGCGGCCTACGAATATATGATCGTCATCAAGACCAAGGAATTGCAGCGGCGCGAACGGGGCCTGCCCGTCTAGTGATGCCCAATCAGAAGGTCCCTTTCCCAGCGGCGTTCGCTCCGCCGAAAGGCCGACCGCTTTTACGCTACCTCGGCTTCTTCCTCTTGGTCCTCGCTCTGCTGGACGTGATCATCCTCGTCGCCGCAGGACCATTGCTTACCTTGCGCGACCGGGTAAGCCATGCTGACGTCATCGTCGTCATCGGCGGTGACGGACCACCGCGCGCTGCTCGTGGTGCCGAGCTGTGGCTTGCCGGCGTCGCGCCCCGTGTGCTGGTGAGCGGAGCCGGAGATTGCCTGTCGAACCGCGACACAATGATCCGGAAAGGCGTCGACAAGGACGCCATCAGCGTCGAATGCCGCTCCCACAGCACTGAAGAGAATGCGGCATTTTCCGCGCCGATCCTCGCCAGCATGAACGTTCGGCAGGCGGTTCTCGTTACCAGCTGGTACCATTCGCGCCGGGCAATCGCCTGCTTCTCCGAGACCTCAAGCGGGATCCGCTGGACTTCCGTTCCAGCAAAGCCGCGGCCGATATCCTGGATGCTCTTCTTCGATCCCGAGGGCATTGCCGTGCTTCAGGAAGGCCTGAAGACCGTCTGGTATGAATTGAACGGCCTCTGCGCCCCAGTACGTCAGCCGGAGGCCGCACCGGTCAAGTCGCAAAGCGGTAATTCTGGATCGTGAGTTCGGCGATCGCCGGCCAGGTGAAGTTTTCCATGACCAGGCGACGGCCGTTGACGCCCATGCTCTTGCCCATAACAGGATTGTCCAGCATGGCGATCAGGCCGAGGGCAACTGCTGCCGGATCGGTCGAAACAATGAACCCCGCCTCGGAAGCGCCGACCTCTGGAAAATGACAGGCGTCGGTGATGACGACTGGCGTGGCGCAAGCGAGCGCCTCGGTGATGGCGATGCTGAAACCTTCCTGTCGACTTGGAAGGCAGAAACATGCGGCATCAACCAACGCTGAGATCTTGGTCTCTCCATAGATCGGGCCGACGACATGAACGCGGCTCTCCAGGCCAAATTCCTTGACGAGCTGCGCAAACTCTTCCTCCGCACCATCAGGAGGTCCGGCAACGACGAGATCGACATCTGGATGGGAATAGGAAACGAGCTGAAAGGCCCTGGCCAGGATATCAAGCCCCTTCTTGATGTGCAGCCGCGACAGAAACAAGACATAGCGGCGTCCCTCCGGCAACCCGATCTGTCGACGAAACCGTCCCTTGTCAGGCAAGGCATCGAACTCCTTCGGAAAAATGCCATTCGGGATGATGACAGCAGGCGCGCGCAGGCCGAGCGGCTGCATCAGCAGCACCTCATCCACATTCAGGGCATGCAGGAATTTCGCCTGGTTCAGCATCCTGCGATAGCCAAGGAGGAATGCGATCTGCTTCTTCCAGGACTTTTGCTGCATGCTCCAGCTATCGAGCATTCCGGATGTGCAGAGGCAGTAGGGAACCTGAAAAGCCTTGGCAGTGTTGGCGGCATAGAGAAGGATCGGATCCCAGACCCCGTGCAGGTGGAGAAAGGATGCGGACTGCGCGACAGTGCGCAGGAGCTTCCGCCCTCCAGGGCAGGCCAGCTTTTCAAAGAGATCCGGCTCGGGAAGAATATGCCATTTGATATCGCTGAAATTCGGAATGCCGCGGCCCATCTCGAACAGCTTCCTCTGGGCATCGGCGCTGCCGTAGCTGACGACATGCACATCGTGGCCGAGCGCCGACTGAGCGGCTGCAATCCGCTGGGCGACCGCCTGCGGGCCGCCGAATTTCGGGTCTATCGACGCAATAACATGAACGATTCTCACGATCTCATCCCGTTGGGTAAGCCAGTGGTTGCTGCCGTTACCGCAATTCTCGCAGGTGCATGGGCACAGACAAGCTACACAAAAGCACTAAGGGGTGAACGGGGAGCCCTACCCCGGATCGAGCTTCCCGCGACCTCATGGACAGCAATCATTGCGGCCGAGAGATCAGAAGCACCCAATCGCTGAAGCCGGAAGCGTTGCTCGCCTTCGGCACCCGAAACAGCGATGTCCCCGCAGGAGTCTGCTCACCCGAAGCATCATAGAATGTGCCGGACGAAGGATCGAACCATCGCGCCCGCCGTGCGGAAGGCGCGAGTTTGTTCAGATTGACCGAAATATCAGGAGCGTCCCACACATAGGCGAGCGCAAACGAGCCATCGGCCGCGCTGGCCGCAACAACGCCACCCTTGCCTGAAGATCGATCCGCGAGTGCTCCAGTCAGGTCGGGTTTCAAATTCCACCATTCGACCTGGTCAAACAGGGTGCGCAGATGCGACATGCTCTCTGCCCCTCGGCTGGAAAGCGCTTCCTGCCACGTGACAGGGCTCGGATAGAGCCCCGGCGCGGAAAAATGCCATATCGGATTATTGCCGAATATCTGTCCGCTGGCGCCTGACAATAGCGTGCTGTAAGCGCTGCGTCGGACATCGAATTCATTCGCCCCCTCGCCTTCGTAGCGGCTCTCGATCAGGAAGAAGGGCATGGCAGGCTGCCGCCGATAGCGATCGAGCGAGGCGGCTGCGATATCGCCATAGGTGTAGAGCGAATCGATCCCCAGCCAGTCAGGATCGCCCCAGAAGCTGCGCGGCGCCGAGGCCGGATTGCCATGAAAACTCTGCAGGCTGCCGGGAGCCGCTTGCCTCACGCCCTCGGCCAAGGCCTGGACCAAGCTCCTGTCCTCCGGATCGTAGTCGCCGCCTTCGATCCACACGATATTGCCAAGCCCGCCGAAGCGCTTGCCGACATATTCGCCATAGGAGCGGAGCACGTCAGGACCGGCAGCCTTCATCGACTGATACCAGCCCTGCTCACCGCCTCCCGAACCAAGATAGGCTGGCGCGAGCAGCACCAGGAATCCCTTCTCCCGGGCGCGGCGCAGGATCCATTCCGCATGCCCGAAATAGGCTTCGTTCGGCGCGGCGAAATCCTTGCCGGCCAGGAACGGCGCCGCTCCGTAAATGTTCTTGGGCGCGTTGCGGCTGAAGCGATGCTCGATGAGCGAGACAAGCAGCGTGTTGAAACCTCGCTTCTTCCTGTCGTCGAGATAGGCCTCGGCGTCTTCGCGCGAGAGTTCGGCAATCATCGACCACGCGGCGTCGCCGGTCATCAGGAAGGGATGGCCGGAGGCGTCCTCGAGGTACCGTCGGTCCTCGGCGACATGCAGCGGAAAAACGACGTCCTGCGCACCGGCAGAACCGGCGCAGGATATCAGCATTGCGAGGAGACAGAAAAAAGCCCAGGAGGGGGGCATTAGGCCTGATATCGTCGATGTTCTGCGCGTCACTTGCTTGGTTCCGTTCTACTCAAAAGATCCGGGCGCCGAGGGTATGCGCGCATCTTGCGAACTCTGCGGTACAGTGCCGATCATTCCCGCAACCGCGAGCAGATCATAAATCAAAGGGCGGATTTGGCCGAAGTGCCTCATGGCGGCATCATTGCCAGCATTTTGGTGTCGGAAGCTCCAAAGGCTAAGTCTTTTGATCCATCAAAACCCTCCAACGGCCAAGTGGCAACCGGCAGGCCTTTTCCTTAGTTGTGAGAGTAACATGTGCGGCCGCCGCCCTGTCGCCCGCGCACGTTTTTCGTTGGCTAGCAATGCAGGAGCTTCCATGAAAATCGGATTATTCGGCCAGTTCGGGAGTGGAAACAGCGGCAATGACGGTTCCCTGGAAGCAATGTTGAATTTGCTGCGCGAGCGTTGCCCCGAGGCGGAGCTCCTTTGCATCTGCTCCAATCCGGATCTCGTCAGGAAAAAATACGGGATTCTCTCCGTCAGCCTCAACGGCACGATATCAGGCGGTCCGCGGGCGGACAGGTTGAACCGCATGTTGGGAAACATGCCGCACCGGCTCGCGCGTATCAGCTCCCTTTTCAAGCAACTCAAGGGCCTCGATCTCATCATCATACCCGGAACGGGTATCCTTGACGACTATCAGGAGACGCCCTGGGGATGGCCCTTCGTCATCTTCAGATGGTGCATGGCCGCCAGGCTGCGCAATGTTCCCGTCGCCTTCGTCAGCATCGGCGCCGGCCCGATCTCGCATCCGCTCAGCCGCTTCTTCCTGAAAACCGCCGCACAAACCGCAAAATACCGATCTTATCGCGACGACTTCTCCCGCCGGTATCTTCAAGATATCGGCATGAATGTAGAGCAGGATTTCCGGTTTCCGGATATTGCGTTCCGGCTGCCGACGCCGAAGCTATCCAGGATCGCCTCCGGGCCGCGCCGCACTGTCGGCGTCGGCGTCATGCATTATCGTGGCTGGGCCAAATCGAGCCTTAATGGCAAGGAGATTTACCAGACCTATATTGGCAAGCTTGCAGAGTTCGTCATCTGGCTTGCCGGCGAAGGTTACGATATCAGGCTGCTGACCGGCGATCTGCGCGACCAGATTGCCGTCCATGACCTGATGAAGCAAATCAAGGACATGGAGGCGCAAAGCGCGCTCGAGCATGTCGCCGTCGGCCTCGGCGAAACGCTGCACGATCTCATGCGCGAAATAGACAAAACCGACGTCGTGATCGTCTCGCGCTACCACAACGTCGTCTGCTCACTGAAACTCGGCCGACCGATCATTTCGCTCGGATACGCGCAAAAGAACGACAACCTTCTGGCGGAATTCTCGCAGTCGCAATATTGCCAGCACATCGAGACGTTCGATCTCGATATGCTCCGGCTGCAGCTTGAGCAGATACTGGCCAATTTCGATGATATCCGGAAACAGATTGCTGACGGCAACGACAGGGTCCAGAAAAGCCTTGCCGAGCAAGACGACCTTCTGACGGAACGCCTGCTTGCGCCGCGCAATGCAAGAAGAAAACTTGCAAGCCCGATCGGCGGCGATTCACGAGCTCTTGGCTGATAGCGCAGCGTGCTTCCTAAGCGCCCGATCCTGCAGCATCTTGGCCGCCAGATAGCCCACCGGAGGAAAAACGGCAGCGGCCGGACGCAACCGGATCGCATTCAGTAGGAGCTGAGCGGAACCCAGATCGCCACGGCTCAGGCTGGAAAGGGCTGAACTGTAGGATCTGTCGCTCAGCGCCCGTTTCACCATCCTCAACATCTCCGAAGCATTCTGCAGGGAGGCACCGTCGCCCCGAAAGAAGGAGCGATAGGCGGCTTCGAATTGCAGGTTCCACTGATGAATGTTCTTGACGGATGAGGACTGATTGAAGGAATGCACCCTGGCGATCGCCTGGTGGCTGTTTGTGTGCGCCACCTTGCCTCTGGCCGCTATGCGCAACCACATTTCCAGATCGTCCGTGTGGGTAAGCTCTGGATTGTAGTGGCCGACCGCTTTCTGGATCGCGGTCCGAACCACGACCGTGGGGCCACTGATCGGGTTGCGGCCACTCCTGCACAGTCTTTCAATCAGCGCGATCCCTTCTTCGACGGACCATGTCGCCGGCTGCGGATCGATCACGCGTGTCTCGACATCCTCCGGCTTAAGGAAGAGAGCCTCGCCATAGGTCAGGTTGACCTGAGGATGTTCTTCCATGACGCTCGCCGCGTCTGACAATGCATGCGGCGTCAGCAGATCGTCGGAACAGAGGATGAGAAAATAATCCGATTGCGCCCAATCGATGCCTTCATTGAAGGATGCATGAGGGCCGAGATTTTGAGAGCGCAGCCGAAGCTCTATCCGCGGATCCGACGCAGCAAGCTTCCGTGCGATCCGGGCGCTGTCATCAGTGGATGCGTTGTCGATGATCAATACGCGCAGCGTCTCGACATTCTGCCGAAGTATGCTCTGGACACAGCCTTCGAGGTAGTGGCCGTAATTGTAGTTCGGGATGGCGACATCAAGGCTGGGCATGACACTCCTCCCCCTCATTCTGCCGCTGCGGTGGATTTTCGAACCCAGCGCCCGAATAGTCTTTCCAGGATCGCGGGCAGCTCATCCAGCAGAGGATGTCGAAAGACAATAAGACCGGCCATCCATCCGGCTGCCGCCAGAAGAATGCAAACCGCGGTCTCCCCGAGCGAAAGATCGAAGTGGAACCCGTTCAGCGCGACGATTGCGAGGGGACCCGCAATCGCCATCACGGTGACTACGCCGCTTTTGGCGAGAACGCCGAGCAATTCCTTCCACTCGAAGTGTACGCGCCGCCGGATGTAGTGAAAGGAGACGTACATCTGGAACGGCAGCGAGATGAACTGGCTGAGGGCCAGGGCCACGAGCCCCTGAAAGCTTGCAACGCAAATGATGACTGTCGAAACGCCCCGTCCAACGAAATTCGCCGTGAACGCGTCCCTGTTCGCTCCGAAGGCAACGAGCACTGGATAGGTCAGGATATTGGCGAAGGAGAATATGGTTGCGCAGCACAATATCCTCAGGATCGGCACGACGGGCAGCCAACCGTTTCCCAGAACGATATTGACGATGGGATCGGCGAGGATCGCCAGCATCAGAGACGAGGGCCAGAAGAGAACGGAGATATAGCTCACCATCCTCAGATAGGATTCCTTGATGGCGCGCTTGGCTCTCACTTCGGCGGCGAAGGCAGGAAACGCGACTGAGAAGGCCGCCGACAGCATCAGCTTGTCAGGCAGACCGCAGACAAGATTGGCACGATTGAAGATACCCACGGCCGACAGGGGCATGATGCGCCCCAGGACAAGCTGGGGGAGCGATTCATAGACCCGGTCCAGAACCGAAGAAGCGCCCTTGTATCCGCCGAAGCTGAAAATGGACCTGCTGCCGACCAGACAAGGCCGGAACATCCATATCTCCGGCTTGGCTTGGAATGTCAGGACAGCCCGGACGGCTGCCGCCGCAATCACCGCAATCGCCAGGCTCATGAAGCCGTAACCCTGCCATGCGGCAACCAGTGCCGTCACGGCGTTCGCGACCGCACCGGCAACATTGATGCGCGTCAGCGAACCGAATTCGATTTCCCGACGCAGCAACGCGGTGTGGGGACTGACCAGCCCGTCTATCACGCCTGAGATCGCCACCAGGCAGATGAATGTTTGCAAGGAGGCAAGATTGTAGAACGATGCGATGTAGGGCGAAAGAAGAACAAGCCCGACCGCGATGATGGCCGACAGGCCGAAAACCAGCGTCGTCCCGGTCCTGATATCGGTCGCATGGAGCTCTTCGCGCTGGATCAGGAATTCCGATGTCGCAAATTCCCGCACCGTGAATGCGATGGTCCCGATGCTCAGGCCGATCGCGGCGACACCAATGTCGGTGGAGTCGAGCAATCGCGAGAGAACCGCGATCAATACCATGCTGACGACAATTTGAGAGTATTGATCCAGCGTCGCCATAAAGAAGGCTCGGCGAACAGTCCCCATGGAACCAGATCCTTGATTTTGTTGCAGGATTCTTGTCCGACAACGAACGCTCGCATCGTGGGTATGCGTCGCCGGGTTAAGTCTGTCTATGGCGGGAACTCCATGCCGAAATCCTCGGCAATGTGCCGAGATTGCCGCCCGCACCAATCACGACGCGTATTATGTGGTATTCGGATTGGACGACAATTTAGCCCTTTGACGTAGTAGGGGCACAGCTTCAACCGAACAGACTATTAAGGATGACCCTGCCCCGTCCTCGCAGTCCTGCAAAACTTCGCTGCATCAATTGGGAAGAGCCTTGGGGGCGACAGGTCCGTCATTGCCCGAGGCAAAATCCGTCCATGTCGAGCCGATATTCAGCCAACTGTTCGAAGGGTGGAGCGTGACGAAGCCGACGCTTCCGTCATCAACGGCAGAGCCCCGATCAAAATCGTTCCTGTGGAGAATGGTGTTCACCTTCATCGAATGACTGCCGGGTGCAGCCTTGAACCGGCCATCATAGGTCCACATCAGCTGGTAGGCTTCGACGAAGCCGTAGGGGACGTTCTTGAAGCTGTTTCGCTCGAATACGGTGCCGTTGTAATCCGAGCCGTCATGCGCCCAGGTTTCGTATTCGACGCCTATATGAGCAAGGTTTTCAAAGCGGTTGTTGCGATAGATATTGCCGAGACCGCCCCAGATACCGGGCTTGCCGGACTCCGCGAACGTCGTCCCTACATAGAGACCGCTGTTGCTGTCGCTGACGGTATTGTTTGAATATTGCAGGAAGTAAGGAGCAAGGCCCCGCGTCGAATCCAGCGCGATAGTCATCATTCCATGCCGCATCCTGGAGATGCGGTTGCTATCGACGACGGCGTCATAAACGTTCCCATAAAGTAGAACGCTCGTGGAATCGGAATCGTGTTGGCTGTAGCTCGAGCGCCCGTCGAATTTGTTGTTGTAGATCGCGACCTTCGACGCGGTTGCCGCCAGCGCAAAACGGCTGGTGCGATCGGGAATGACATTCCACGGAGCATCGAGCATTACGGTTGAATCGGCGGAGGAAACGATATGCCGATGCTGGCCGGCTCCCCTGCCTCCGACTATGACGAGATCCTGGCCGCCGGGCGTTGGTTCACCCAAATCCGAGAGAGTTTTGAAGGACACCGTGTCTGCCGTTGCCTTCACAAAATCGCTTTTGATTTTGCTGCCGACCATTTCGAAGCAGATCTGTTCACCCTTGTTGCAATCGACCTTGTCGCAATCATGCGGAGCAGCGTTCAGCGACGTGTTGTTGCCCCAATAGAGATTGCTTATGCTTCCAAACTGCGCCTGGCCGACAAAGAACCGGCCAATGCCATGGCCATCGTCCCGGCTCTCATCGGCATTTGAAAGCTCGTTGCCGACCATGGAAAAATCGCGACCTCCCCACAGAGCCGCGACGGACTCCCCATAGCCCGTCATCCGGAACTTGTTGCCTGATAAGAAGACCTGCCTGCTGCTTCCATAGAACGACCCGTTTTCCACCAAATCGGAGTCGCTGATGGAGAGACCCGAAGCGCCATTGGCCTGGAGTGCGGCGACACCCCACGCATTGAGCTTGGCAGAGGCTATCCGGAGATTCTCGGCTGAAGATACCTGCATCAGGACCTGCTTGCCGGTATTGCGATTTGCGTTCAGCGCGAGCCCTTCGAACTGAACGTTTTCGCCGGCAATCTCAATCATGCTGTGGTCAATGCTGCGATCAAGACGGATCTCCGTCGTATTCATGCCATCGCCGACCCATCCGACATTGGCGGGCGCTGTCAGAAAAGAGGTTATACGGTAGGTTCCCGCGGGAAAGTGAATGGTCGCGGGCGCGGCATTCTTTGCCGCCTCTAGGGCGCGCTGCAATGCCGCCGTATCGTCGGTTGTCCCGTCTCCCACGGCGCCGAAACGTTTCACATCCAGCAGATTGTTTTTCTGGTCCGCCCATGGAGACCGGGCGAGAACATCAAGCCTCAACGGACCGCTCCAGCCGAAGCGACCGCCATGGGTGTTATGCACCCAGACCTCATAGTTGCCAGCCGGCATGTCAGGGATCGCGAAGTCCACCTTGAAAGGGTTGACCGCGCTGGGTTTGACATAGCTGCCGCTGGCACCGGGCGGCTTGATATAGAGATAGGAGAGCGACGTCCCGTCGCTGCGGGTAAGGTTGCGCCCATAGACCGAGATAACTGTGCCGGCCGTTCCCTTGTTCGGCCCAAGCCACCACGCTTCAGTGCGATTGATCGCGATAGGCTGGCCGCGGTAGCCGTTCCTGTTAGGCCACATGAGATACATCGACCATTCTGGCAAAGCGGCGGGCAACAGGACCGTCGCCGCCGTCTTGTCAGCGCGCAGGGAATTGACCGCGGTAACATTTCCTTTTGCGGCGGATGGAGCCTGGGAGAAGATTTCGAACTCTGCCGAGTGATCCAGCTTGATGCCCGTCATCGAGACGATCTCATCTCGGTCTGCGGTCCTCGAAAACTCGGCGACCGCCGGGGGCGATTTGCTGATACGGAGCAATGGAGGATTGAAGGGATCGGCCCCCTCAGGCAGAGACGGTTCAGGAGTTGGAACCGGCATCCCGAAGTCAGCCGGTCCCGTGGCTTCCTCCGCCTGGAACGCGCCGCGCAAAGCCGCGTCGAGGAAAGCGACAGTATCACCGGTTCCACGCTGGGCAACTGCCGCTCCGATCAACGTCAGAGCGACAAGTGATGCAACCAAGATCGACGCCAATACTTTCATGATCGCCCCCTCCCGCGAGCTGATTTGCTTCCCTAACGGGAGAAGCAGAAAGTCACTTGCGTTTGAGGCCACAAGCGTGAGGCGCAACTGCGCCCAAAAGGCTGAAGCGCTTTGAGTTTTTCAAAGCGTAATTGAGGAGCGGTCCAACTCCGTTGATACTACGCTGGCATCGCCACCTTATCGAGCCAATGCAGATAGACCTGTTCTATCCCGCTTCGCAATTCCGTCCTGGCTGTCCAGCCCAGGGCCCGCAGGCGGTCGCTGTTTACAAGCTTTCTCGGAGTTCCGTCGGGCTTCGTAACGTCGAAAACGATCCTTCCCCTGAAGCCGACGATATCGGCAATCAGGTAGGCGAGATCGCGAATGGATATCTCCCGTCCGGAACCGACATTGATCAGATGGCTGTCGGAATAATTCTTCATCAGATAGACGCAGGCATCGGCGAGATCGTCCGCGTGCAGGAACTCGCGCAGTCCGTTGCCCGTGCCCCATACGACCGCGTCAGTGCCAGCAATCTTTGCCTCGTGGATCTTCCTGATCAAAGCCGGGAGGACATGCGATGTCTCGAGATCGAAATTGTCATTCGGGCCGTAGAGATTGGTCGGCATCGCCGAGATCGACCTTACGCCATATTGCTTCGAATAGGCCTGAGCGAGCTTGATTCCCGCAATCTTCGCAATCGCATAGGCTTCGTTTGTCGGCTCAAGCGGCCCGGTTAGCAACGAATGCTCGTCGATTGGCTGCGAGGCAAATTTCGGATAGACGCAACTGGAGCCGAGCCAGAGCAGCTTCTCTGTTCCGAGATCGGCAGCCGCCTTCATGATGTTCATTGCGATCATGGTGTTGACGTAGAGAAAATCCACCGGATAGGTCGCGTTCGCAACGATACCGCCGACCCGCGCCGCCGCAACGAAGATGACTTGCGGACGCATCTGCCGCAGCCACTCTTCCGTATCGGCCTGACGCGTCAGATCGAGCTCACGATGGGAAACGGTGACGATTTCGCAATCTTCACTTTGAAGGCGCCGAACGATCGCCGAACCGACCAAACCATTGTGACCCGCGACCCAGACACGCTTTCCGGTCAAATCGAACTTCTCGTTGATCTTAGCCATAAAAGTCATTTCTGCCCTCTTCGCGCATGATCGTGCGTAGATCGCTTTCGACCATTTCCGAGACGAGAGCCCCGAATGAGGTCGAATGCTGCCAGTTGAGCTTCCGTCTGGCTTTGCTCGGATCGCCGAGGAGAGTGTCGACCTCCGCCGGCCGAAAATATCGCGGATCGATCTCGATGATCCGATTGCCGGTCTTCCTATCGAAGCCGACTTCGTCCACACCGTCGCCTTCCCATTCGATGGCCTTGTCGACCACGCGGAATGCCCGCTCCACGAATTCGCGCACGGTGTGCGTCTCGCCTGTGGCGAGAACGTAATCGTCCGGTTCGTCCTGTTGCAGGATCCGCCACATGCCCTCGACATAATCGCGAGCGTGGCCCCAATCCCGCTTGGCGTTCAGATTGCCGAGCCTAAGCTTCTGCGTCAGTCCGCGCTCGATTGCCGCCACGCCACGGCTGATCTTTCGCGTCACGAACGTTTCGCCGCGCAGCGGACTTTCGTGATTGAACAGGATGCCGTTGGATGCATGGAAGCCGTAGGATTCGCGATAGTTCACCGCCATCCAGTAGGCGTAGAGCTTCGCTGCGGCATAGGGGCTTCGGGGATAAAAGGGCGTCTGCTCGTGCTGCGCAATCTCGCTCATGCCGCCGAAGAGTTCGGAAGTGGAGGCCTGGTAGAAGCGGCACTTTTTCTCGAGTTTGAGGATGCGGATCGCCTCGAGCACACGAAGCGTTCCAAGCGCGTCGGTATTCGCGGTATATTCAGGGGTCTCGAAGCTGACTTGCACATGGCTTTGCGCACCGAGATTGTAGATCTCGTCGGGCTGGACGTCCTGAATGACGCGGCAGAGATTGGTGGCATCAGTCAGATCGCCGAAGTGAAGGCGAAAGCGGACCGGCTCATCGTGTGGATCTTGATAGAGATGGTCAATGCGCCCGGTGTTGAAGGAAGACGAGCGTCTTTTCAGGCCGTGAACCACATAGCCTTTCGAAAGCAAAAGCTCGCTGAGGTAGGCGCCATCCTGTCCGGTAACGCCGATAATCAATGCGACTTTGTCGGGCATGCGCCAGCTTCTCCATGTTGTCCACAGGGCCGGCGTCCACTCATGGCTGCCGATGAAGGCAGTATAGGTGCCGGTCGTCCATCGACACCTTGCCAATAGGGAGAATGCGGGCACCCGATACCCGCCAAACCGGTGTGCCGGATTATTCGAATGGGGAAACATCACCTCTTATGAGGTAGGGGGCGCGCCACCCCTTTGGCGGAAATTATCGCCTTTGGTCAGCTTGTGAGCGCGCGACGCGCCACGATGATGGGATTTGAGACCTGGTCAAGCCATCCAGCGCCGGCGATCTCAGGGATCATCGAATGAAAGTCATCTTCGTCAATCGCTACGTCTCCCCCGATCAGTCCGCGACCAGTCGAATGATAACATCGATTGCATCCGCCTTGGCCCAGCGCGGCTATGAAGTCGTCGCGGTGGCAAGTCGCCATCTCCATAACGAGGATCAGACCGTTCTTCCCCCGAACGAAGTCATTTCCGGCATCAAGGTGGTGCGGCTGACGACGTCCCATTTCGGCAGGCTCAAAACGTTCGGGCGCGCGATTGACTATTTCTTCTTCCATCTCTCCGCCTTCACCTGGCTTGTCCGCCATGCATCGCGCGACGATATCGCCGTAGTTTGCACTGATCCGCCCTTTCTGTCGGTGACAACAGCCGTTGCACTGCGCCTTCGTGGAGCGTCCTCGGTGAACTGGGTCATGGATCTGTTCCCGGAAACCGCAATCGAACTGGGCCTGTTCAAGCGCTCGCCAATCGTCGGCAGGCTCGCACGCAGCCTGAGAAACTGGTCGATCGGAACATCGGCAGCGATTGCCTGCCCGACAACAACGATGGCGGATTATCTGCGCGACGAGTTGTCGCCGCGTTGCCCCATCAGCCTGTTGCGCCAATGGTCGGATGGAAAGGAGATCTACCCGATCGCCGCAGCCGACAACGAGCTGCGAACCGAATGGGGCTTGGACGATAAACTGGTTATCGGCTATTCCGGCAATTTCGGACGCGCGCACGAATTCGATACGATTTTGAATGCCGCCGCCCTGCTGAGGGATCAGCCCGACATTCGCTTCCTCATGATCGGCAACGGCCATCAACATGCACGCGTGGTCGACGCCGCGAAAAAACTCGGCCTCGACAACATGATCTTCAAACCCCTTCAACCGGCTGAAAATCTGGCAAAGAGTCTCTGCGCGGCAGACGTCCATCTGGTGTCCCTGCTACCGCAGCTCGAGCACTGCATCATTCCGAGCAAGTTCTATGGAATTCTTGCGGCCGGCCGGCCGACAATCTTCATCGGCGACCTCAACGGCGAAGTCGCCCGAGTCATCGATGCCTATGGCTGCGGCAAAAACATCGCGATTGGCGAAGGACAAAGGCTTGCCGCTGCCATTCGCGAATTACGAGACGACACCGCGCGACGCCTGGAGATGGGTCAGATCGCCCGCCGTGTCCTGACAAACGACTATTCCTACGATCAGGCCATCGACAAATGGTGCGCCCTTCTCGACCGACTAGACCGCTCCGGTGACCGGGTGCCTCATATCGAACAACGGGTATCTCCATGAATGGAAAAGTTGTTGTCAGCCAGCTGGGGGCACGCATGCACTACGCTGTTCCCCGGATTTTCGTGAACCATGGGCAGCTTGCGCATTTCTATACGGACATTACGGCAACCAAGGGCTGGCCGGGCATCGTAAAAGTCCTTCCGACAAAAATTCTGCCTTCGGCCATCAGGCGGCTCGCCGGCCGGGCGCCGAAGGGTGTCCCCAACGCATTGACGACCACCTTTGCAAGCTTTGGCGCACTTTCGGCTATCCGACGTTCGCGTATCGGTAATATCGCCGATGAAACCTCTCATGCCGTGTGGGCCGGCTCCCGCTTTTCGACCTTGGTGGCCAAAAGCGGCTTTCATGGCGCGTCAGGGCTCTACGCTTTCAGCGGCGATGCTCTGGAACAGATGGAGGCTGCCAAGCAGCAAGGAATGTGGACGGTCGTCGAACAGATGGTCGCCCCAAGAGATGTCCTGGAAGAACTCGTCTCTCGAGAAATGACGCGGTTTCCGGAATGGATGGGGCTGCCGAAGCAGAACCCTTTCGCCAGGTCCTTCGCGGACCGCGAACGGGCGGAGTGGTCGCTTGCCGATCTCATCCTATGTCCATCCGAATTCGTCCGCCGGCATGTCATCGCCTGCGGCGGCCCGGCGGAACGTTGCGTTCTCCTTCCCTATGGTGTCGATCCGAAATTCTCGCCGGAGCGAAAAGCAAGGCGCCCTGGCCCTCTGCGCGTGCTGACCGCTGGTGAGGTCGGGCTGCGGAAGGGATCACCTTACGTCGCCGCTGCGGCAGAGATTCTCGGCGGCGCTACAAACTTCCGTATGGTC
Source organism: Neorhizobium sp. P12A (assembly GCF_008365395.1). Lineage (NCBI taxonomy): Bacteria > Pseudomonadati > Pseudomonadota > Alphaproteobacteria > Hyphomicrobiales > Rhizobiaceae > Neorhizobium > Neorhizobium sp. P12A. The sequence goes on from NZ_QOVX01000001.1 coordinate 127,414, forward strand.
GGGCGGCTCAATCTGGCAGACGGGCCTCGACAGGAACTTTCCACGAAGGTCGAACTCAAGGGCGTTGTGCCACGCGCCGAAATGGCGGCCGAATTTCGCTGGGCGGATATCTTTCTACTGCCGTCGGTCTGCGAGGGTTCCGCAACCGTTGTCTATGAGGCACTTGCTTCAGGCTTGCCGGTCGTGACGACGGAAAATACCGGTACCGTGGTTCGTGACGGCATCGAGGGATTCATCGTGCCCGTCGGCGATCCCGAGGCGATCGCCTCGGCCATCGATCGTTTTGTTGCCGATGACGAACTCAGAGCGGCAATGTCACTCAATGCGACACGAAGGGCGTCCGAGTTCACGGTGAACGAATATGGCAAGCGACTTGTCGCAGCATTATCGGTCCTGCCGGCAGAACGGCATAATGCTGGGGTGAGGACGATAGCGTGCACCGGCAGCTGATCGCAGGTCAGCGCGGAGGCTACCATGGCAGCAGTTTGTCCTTTGCGATCATCGCATTCTGATGAGACTGAGGTAGCTAGAGCAGACGGTCGAGGAGTTGCTCGGTCTCCCACATCTTAAGAAAGTTGGTCTCCCTCGCAATCCAACCGACGGTGTTGCTTCCCCACTCGTTGGCGCGCGCTGCGTACTCTCCCATAAGCCAAAAATGGCGGACAATTACGAAGTGCAGAGCGGCTTCGAAATCGGCCGGAGTTATGGGTCGGACGGCTCGATATCCTTCGATGAACGCACCCCATCTGCGTGTCGAGTTCCTGCCAAAAGATACATTCGCCCATAGAAAAACCGACAAGTCATAAGCAAGGTAACCTGGGCCGCTGTCGTCAAAGTCGAAGAATACTGCTTCACCAACCTCGTTGATGCGCGAATTGAAACCATGGCAGTCCCCGTGACAGTAGGTCCATGTCAGATTGCCGAAAGCTTCAATCGCTTTCCCCGTATCTCCAGCTATACGCTCGAGATCGGCATACACCTCCGCGTCCTCAACAATGCCACTCTCTCGTATTCGTGCGAGGGGTCGCCACAGCAGGTACTCAAGATCAAGTCGATAAAGCGCTCCATCGTGAGGGAATACCTCCGCTGCATTGTGCAGCATTGCGAGGGTTTTCCCATTGGCTCTGGCATCGCCAAGGTCGCTCGCGTGAGGTTCGCGACCGTCGAGTGCCTTAAAGAGCACTCCGGAGCGCAAACCTTCCGGTGCCTGCGCCTGTAGGGAGAACGCACGATCCAGCGTTGGAATGGGAGCAGCGACCGGGACGCGTGATTGGGAAAGGTGTGTCAGGAATGCCGTCTCGCTTTTCACATCAGCTGGACCGCGTGCCCTGTGTTGAGAAAGTCGAAATACGTAGCGCTCCGTATTTTTCCCAACGACGAGATAAACGTCATTCAGGCCACGCTGGAGCATTCGGCAGGAGATCGGCCCTTCGATCGCGTAGTTTTTCTCGATAAACTCCGCGACCGCGTCAGGCTGCGGTGTTGAATATAGTGGACGGAAGTCGAGCATGATCGATGCCTCTGGCTGCGTCATAAGTATTCGAGCCGGAGGATTGCCAGGGCTGTACGAAAGTCAAGCGTCGATCCGTTGACGACCGCAATTGGCGCATGGTTGCCGCTGCGGACATCACAACAGTGGTGGCCCTTGCCGCGGAATTCCGAATTAGCCGGCCGCCTCTAAAGAAACGCGTTCTAACCACTCAAGACACAAGCGCATAGCCGGCGGCGGCGGACTGGTTGCGTTTGCCGACTGCCTTGGCGGGATTGCCGACATAGATGGTCCAGGGCTGTAGCGACTTTGCGGCAACGCCTCGGGCGCCAAGCACAGCCCCCTCCCCGACAACCACGCCCGGCCCGACGAAGGCCTCTGCGGCGATCCAGACATTCGGCTCAAGCACGATCGGCCGGGAGATCAATGGAAACTGACTGTCCTGGATATCGTGGGATCCGGTGCAAAGATGCGCCCGTTGCGAGACGATCGAGAAATCCTTCAGCGTGACGGTCGCGACGTTGTAGCAGATCGCGCCCGGCCCAAGCGATGTGTGCTTGCCCATGACTAGGTGTCCCGGCCACCAGATCCTGACGCTTGCGCTGATAATTGCGGTCGGATCCAGCTGTGCCCCAAAGCAGCAGAGCAGAAAATTCCGCCATCTCCGGAAGGGTGGCGGCGTCCAGGAGGCAAGCAGCGTCCATGAGATCCGCCAGATAAGCTGCATTATCCTGAAACGCACGGCAAACGTTGCTCCTCCGAAGCGCGGGAGAGGAGTCGACCGCTGGTCGAATGTCGGGTCTTCATAACGCGACTGCATGGCGGGTTCCCTTGGCTCGGCGGAAGCAGCTGTCTCCAAATCTTTCATGCCCTGTCGCCGCAAGCAGCCGGAACGCTATGGCGGTCAACGCGAATACGACGGACCGATCAATGGAACACCCGCAACTTCAAATCTTGAGATTTGTCTTGCCGGACATGCCCGTTGCAGCGACCCCGACCGAACGACGGCTCTTTGCCAGCGCAATTCGCAGTTTGGCGATCGAGCCGCTGGCGGCCATAACGAAGAGCGTATGAATCCCGACCGGGATCAGCAGGCCGGCCGCCATGACGACCTCAGGCACATCGTTGCGAATTCCGAGATAGCCGATGCCTCCGCAGACAGCCGAAGCCACCAGTATGATGTTGGTGGTCGCCATCGGCATGAAGCCGGCGTCGAGAAGGAGATGATGCAGGTGCCAGCGATCGGCCGACATCGGGCTGCGGCCCGCCAGGACGCGCCGGATCATCAGGCTCAGCGTATCCGTCACCGGAATGATGACGATCCACAGGAGCGCCATGAAAGGAGCCGGAGACTTGTCGGATGCGAGCAGGAGAATGCCATAGGCAATCGTCGCCCCGAGCGCCATGCTGCCGGCGTCACCGAGAAAGATGCTCGCGCGAATTCGCCACGGGCTGCGCATGTTGAAGATCAGGAAACCGCAAAGACCGGTCAGCAGAAGCTCGAACGGCAGTATCAGTTCGCCCATGTCCTTTATTTCGGCGACCAGCATCAGCCAGACCAGCGCGACCACCGCCGCTCCGCCCGCCAGTCCGTCGACGCCATCTATCATGTTCCACGAATTCATGAGGCCGGCGATGAAGCAGAGCCCGACGACGACGATCAGAGCCCCGGCCGAGGCTGCGACACCAGGCGCAAATTCAGCCGAAGAAATCTGCCCGATATTCAATCCTCCGATCAAAATCGCCGCCACGAGAAACTGCATGATGAGGCGCAGCGAGGCCGGCAGCGGGTGACGATCGTCAAGAGTACCGACCGCGACGACGACAAACAGCCCGACCCAGAAATTCAGACCGAATGCGCTCATGTGACCGCTAACGAAGTTTACCAGGGCAAAGGTCGTAAAGATCGCAAGACCACCGCACAATGGAACCGCACCGACATGCTGTTTGCGGGCATCGGGATGATCCACGAGAGCAAGGGCGACGGAAGCTTTGCGCAGGACGACGATAAGGGCAACGCACAATACGAAGATTGAGATATTGCTTATCACGACTTCCATATCAGCCCCCTTGGCCACGCCGAACCACGCCCAAGGCACTTGGACGGTGCACAATGCTTTGACGACAGTATAAGAGGGCCTCGGGAGCGGCATATTCGCAAAATCGATCTCCAACCTTCACCTTATTGGTGAGGAGTTAGGTTTAGGCTTAGCTGGCTCATGCTTAAGGTGAAGAGGACCCTCACTTCCGCCGCCGGCGCCGGGACCGAGGCCATGGAGGCGTTTGGCAGGCTAGGAGGCCACGCCTAACTCCATCGGGGAGTAGGAACCGTTTCTCTCCCACCATTGGATCGATAGACACAAGCATCAGTTCCTGTCAGATGATGCACAATGCTCCGATCGCGGATTATTGGTATGTCGAGCATCGGTTCGGGGAGGAACTGACGATTGAAAATTCCAAACCAGGCAGGTGCGTCCCGCCGAATTCGCAATGCGCTATCACTCGATGATTTCGAAACTCTGGCCCGGCGGCATCTGCCGGTCCCGCTCTTTGCCTATATTGTCGGCGGCAGCGAAACCAACCAGTCGTTGACCGACAATCGCAGGGCCTTCGGGGAATACTACTTTCGGCCGCATGTGCTGCGGGACGTCTCTTCCCGGTCATCCAGAAAAAAGATTTTCGACACGGAATACGACGCACCTTTCGGCATCGCTCCGATGGGTATCAGCGCATTGATGGCCTATCGGGGTGATATCGTCCTCGCCGCAGCCGCAACGCAAAGCAACATTCCGATGATCATGAGCGGCTCCTCCCTCATTCGTCTGGAAGAGGTCGCCGAGGTCGCGCCGGGGTCATGGTTCCAGGCATATTTGCCCGGCGAACCGGATCGCATTGACGCGCTTATTGATCGCGTTGCCGCCGCCGGCTTCAAGACATTGGTCCTGACTGTTGATGTGGCCATCCTGCCTAGCCGGGAAAACAATATCCGCGCCGGCTTCTCGACACCGCTTCGGCCGAGCTTGCGGCTGGCATGGCAGGGCATCAGCCATCCCGCCTGGTCGATCGGTACGTTCGGGCGAACGATTATGAGCCACGGCATCCCACATTTCGAAAATTCCTACGCAACCCGCGGCGTGCCGATCATCGCACGCTCCGTCACGCGCGATTTCGGAAAGCGCGATCATCTCAACTGGGAACATCTGAAGCAGATCAGAAGTCGCTGGAAGGGACGGCTCGTGGTCAAAGGCATCATGCGCGAGGACGATGCCGCAGCGGCAGCGCTGGCCGGCGTCGACGGCATTATCGTTTCCAATCACGGAGGGCGTCAGCTGGATGGTACGCTGTCACCTCTGCGCGCCTTGCCGAGGATTGCCGAAGCGGTCGGCGACAGGATGACAGTCATGGTCGACGGTGGCATCCGCCGCGGTACCGACGTTTTGAAGGCACTGGCGCTCGGAGCCGAATTCGTCTTCGTCGGCCGTCCCTTTCTCTATGCCGCGGCGGTCGGCGGCTATGCGGGGGTCGTGAAAGCCGCATCGATACTCGGCGAACAGGTACGCCGCGACATGGCGTTGCTGGGCATCACCGGTTTCGATGAACTGTCGCCGGATTTCCTTGAGCATATCTAGCCGAGCAGGACCGCAGCGGGATGGCCTACAGCCTCTCGCGCATGACGCGTAGCCAGTTCTTCAATGGCCCCGGAATATAGGTCCTCAACCCGGGGCGCAGACCCGGCGGCATGGACCAGCCATTGAGATCGAGAGGCGGCGAAAGATCCAGGCTATCAGCCTTTATCGACCCGATGACCTCATGATAGCGACGCGCCATCTCATCGGATGAAAACCTCTCGGCGACCTTTCGGATCGCTGCTGCTGACATCTGAGCCAACAGGTTACGATCACGCTCAAGGCCGGCAATGAGCCGAACCGCTTGCCCGTAGTTGCCCACGGGGAAAAGCAGGCCGTCCTGACCGTCATCGACGATTGTATCCGTAACCCCGCGAATATTCGATACGACTGGGACGCATCCGGCCGCCATCGCCTCAATCAGGGTCATCCCGAATCCCTCGAAACGCGAGGGCATGATGAGCACGTCATGATGCGCGACCAGTTCCGGAACCTTGTGCGGACTGACGGCTCCCTCGTAGAAAACGCGCGCGTTGTGCGGAGCACTAAACCTTGCCTTCAATCTTGAAAGATCCGGTCCGTCACCGGCTATGGTCAGCATGACGGTGTTCGGCAGGCCCTCGAGAATGGGCGGAAGCCACAGCACCCCCTTGGAAGCGTCTTCGACCCTGCCGAGGAAGAGCAGGCGTAAAGGCGATTGCGGGGACGGCTTGCGCTCAACTTCAGCGAATTTCATCCTGTCGAGCGCGTTCGGAATTGCGAATGTCGAGTCGGGTGAAAAGCCGTGGCGAGCAACGAGGTCGCTGCGGCAGCGCTCTGAAACGCCGACTGTCGCGTGCACATAATCCCGAATGGAAGTGGCAGCCGCATAAGTGCCGGGAGTAATGTTATGCACGATCATGATGCGTAGAATATCCTCGCGCAGATAACGCGCGATATTCATCTGCATGCGATCACCGAGGACGTTGATGAACACGCCGTCATAGCCCCGGCTTTCAATCGCCGCAGCGAGGCATCGAGCGCAGGTCCGCTCATCGAGCGTATCGGGCATGTTGAGAAGCGTTCCGAACGCCATCTCGTCGCGCAAGTCAGGCGTCACAGTCTGGTGCCCAGTGCCCTGCGCCAGCCAACGGACATCGATGCCGAAATCGGCCAACCCATGCCTCAGTTGCTTGAAGACGGAGTATGTGCCGCCGATGTGCGGCAGAGCGAAATATGCAAATCTCACCGCATTCTCTTTCGAAAAATCGCGCATCGTTCATGGCGCAATCGTTAGCGATAACGGGAACAATAGCTGCTTCATCTCTGGGCAATAGATGAATGGTTGGCGGACAGTTGTCGCCCTTCGATGGAAGCCAAATGCGGCTGGCTGCCATTCGGACTAGACAATTATACCAAAGGCTACCTTCCCTCTTTGTCTGTGATGGTCTGCCATGCCGTGTTGAGTGCTGTTGGCTTGGATTTGACGCCTCCCGGGGCAAGATTGATGGCCCATTCTTCCATGAGCCTTCAATGCAGGTTCGCGCTATACTTCACGATCATTTGATTGCCCTATTACTGCCGGGTTATTGACGGGTCCAATTCTGGCGAATGCAGCGACAGGGGAACGGATCGGTATGCGCACCCGCGTTGAATTGGGTGCCATTAAAAGCCCGAAGAGATGCGTTCTACTTAATTTTATAGCCTTGAACGATGAGTTATTCGCGATAATATATCCAATATCGGATCAATACTGATAAGAAATCAGAATTGTTTCACTGATTTATGTCAAAGGGGTTGGCGATGGCTTACCCAAACGATTTAATTCGTTTTAATAATCAGAATAACACCACCGAAAAACAGATTAACTCCAATATCATGTGATGATTTCCGGATTTTCGATCTATTTTCCAACATATCCGGTATCTATATTAAATTTTATATTCAATTTGTCTATAGAATGATGCTATAGGAATACAACCTCACTGTAGGAAACGCCAAAAAGGTCCACAACTGAGGATAAGTGTAGGCATCGCAACGGAAATCCGGAAATGGCTCCCTGACGAAGCCATGCGGCTGTACAGATTACCGACTACGGAACCCGTTATTGCCTGACCGATCGCATCGGCAACTGCGCGTCGGAAGCATGGAAGCGTTTCATCAATCGAGGGCGGCGTGTAGAAAGTATAGGGGATGCCAATGTCTGTCATGGTCAACGGGAACAATACATCGCAGCTACATAAAACTGGCCGGTTTCACGTCGTATCTAACACAATGAAAAAATCGCTGACGGCGGAGACCCATAACGCGAACACACTCGCGATAATCGACGATCGCGCGCTGGACCGGGAATGCCTGGCCCAGAGTCTGATCGCGCACGGGCTCGATTTGGACATAAGGCTCTTTGCCTCGATCAGCGATTGGATCAAATTGCCGGAGCACGACTTCGCCGGCATCTTGATCAACACGGGCCACCGCGAATTCTCCGAAAAAAAGATGGTCGACGAGATCAGGCAACTGGTCGACCAGTTTCCGAATATCCCGGTCGTCATCCTGTCGGAAAATCACGATCTGAGACAGGTGCTTGTGGCGCTGGAAGCCGGTGTCAAAGGCTATATACCATCGGCAATCGGGCTGTCTGTTTGCGTCGAGGCGATCGGGCTCGCTTTGGCGGGAGGGGTTTTTATCTCAGCGGAAAGCCTGACCGATCTGCATAAGCTTGTTGCGAGTGCCGAGCACAAGGAGCGTCAACGCGCCGAACTCTTCACACCTCGCGAAGAGGACGTGATCGACGCACTTAGCCGAGGCAAACCCAACAAGATCATCGCCTACGAGCTCAATCTGCGCGAAAGCACTGTCAAGGTTCATGTCCGTAACATCATGAAAAAGCTGAACGCCAGCAACCGGACCGAGGTCATGTTCAAGCTGGGCGACCTCTTCAACTGATTGCTGATAATGACTGCCTGGATAGCATGGCGGCCGGACGGGCTTGCCCTTCCAATTGTCCACTCCCAGCAAAGGACGAACCGAAGGGTAAAGCTCGGCCTCCATGCAGGGTAATACGATCCGCAATTTTCAAGACCCTTGATTTCGCCTTCTAAGTCTTTCGGCTAGCCCGAGACGCCGAACGGCGGGAATGATCCCTTCCATCGATCTTGCCATACTTGCCTGACGTCAATTGAGCGGACCGAGGGCGCAAGGTGAACGGCTTCATTGAGAATTTTGAGAAATCCGACCAGCTTCGCAAACGCGCCAAGGCGCTTATTCCGGGCGGTGCCCATACCTATGCGAAAGGTGACGATCAATATCCCATCCTTTCCCCCGGTTTTATTGCCAGGGGCAGCGGCTGCCATGTGTGGGATGTCGATGGCAATGAATATATCGAATATGGCATGGGCAATCGCGCCGTCGGGCTCGGGCATGCCTACAAGCCGGTGCTCGACGCAGTAAGGCGCGAACTTGAATTCGGCTGCAATTTCACCCGCCCGTCGAAGATCGAGGCCGAATGCGCGGCCGCCTTTCTTGAAACCATCGCCACCGCCGACATGGTCAAATTTTGCAAGGACGGATCGGACGCCACGTCAGGCGCCATGCGGCTCGCCCGCGCCGTCACCGGCCGTGACCTCATCGCGCGCTGCGAAGACCATCCGTTCTTCTCTACCGACGACTGGTTCATCGGTGCGACCGAGATGAATGCCGGTATTCCGGCTGCCGTTCGCGAACTGACCCTTGGCTTCAAATACAACGATCTCGAAAGCGCACGCAGGCTGTTTCAGGCCCATCCCGGCAAGATCGCCGCCTTCATGCTGGAGCCGACGCGCGGCGAAAATCCGAAAGACAATTTTTTGCAGCGGCTGCAGCAGCTCTGCCACGAAAACGGGGCGCTGCTGATCTTTGACGAAATGATTACCGGCTTTCGGTGGCATGTCGGCGGAGCACAGAAACTCTTTGGCGTCACACCCGACCTGTCCTGTTTCGGCAAGGCACTCGGCAACGGTTTCTCGGTCTCCGCGCTTGCCGGCAAGCGGGAATTCATGGAACAGGGCGGCATCGACCAGGCATTTCTGCCCCGCGTATTTCTCCTGTCGACGACACATGGCGCGGAGACGCATGCGATGGCGGCCTCAATCGCCACGATGCATGTCTATCGAACGGAGCCTGTGATCGAGCACCTGGTGCGGCAGGGCAAAGCGCTCCAGAGCGGCATTGACGGGCTTATTGCTGCGCACGGGCTCCAGGACTTCTTCTCCGTGGTCGGTCATCCCGCCTGCCTCAGCTTCACCACTCGCGACGACGATGGAAAACCGTCGCAGGCATTCCGCACGCTGTTCCTGCAGGAGATTATTCGGCGCGGGATTCTCGCTCCCTCCCTGGTGGTCAGTTACACCCATTCGGACGAAGACATCGCGCGCACGATCGACGCGTTCGATGGCGCCCTTCGCGTCTACAAGCTCGCCCTTGAAAACGGCGTCGGGAAATATCTCGTCGGTCGTCCGTCGCAGGTCGTCTTCCGCCGCTTCAACAATCCGCCGCCGAGTGAGCAGCGACCGATCGCGCGTCTCGCCTGATCGGATCGCAGTGGCCGATGCCGATGAGCACGATAAGTGCCACCAAGACGAAACGCCGATGTGCCGGGCACAGGGCTCAATTCCAGAGAGGCAATGACAATGAAGGTATTGATCACCGGACATCGCGGCTACATCGGATCCGTCATGATTACGATCCTGCGCAAGGTAGGCCACGAGGTTCACGGTTACGATTGCGAGTTATATCATCGTTGCCACTATGCACCCGGCGGCGATCTGCCCACCGTGCCCGGTGTGAAGAAGGATGTGCGGGATATATCGGCGGCGGATCTGAGGGGCTTCGACGCCGTCATCCATCTCGCGGCTCTCTCGAACGACCCGCTGAGCAACCTTAATCCGGAAATCACCTATGAAATCAATCATCGCGGCAGCGTGCGCGTAGCCAAAGCGGCCAAACAGGCAGGGGTGAAGCGCTTTCTCTTCGCCTCATCCTGCAGCAATTACGGTGCGGCAGGAGAAGGCCTCGTCGACGAAACCGCCGAACTCAAACCGGTTTCCGCCTACGGAACATCGAAAGTTTTCGCGGAACGCGATATTGCCCAGCTCGCGGACAACGATTTCTGCCCGACCTATATGCGCCCGGCAACCGCCTATGGCCTCTCGCCGATGCTGCGTTTCGACATCGTACTGAACAATCTGGTTGCGTGGGCCGTAACCGAAGGCCAGATCCTGCTCAAATCCGACGGTACGCCCTGGCGGCCGATCGTTCATATCGAGGATATTTCCAGGGCATTTCTTGCCGCCCTCGAGGCGCCCGTTGCTGCGGTTCACAACCAGGCCTTCAATGTCGGCCAGGCGGCGCACAACTACCAGATCAGGGAGATCGCCGAAATCGTCGCCAAAACCGTACCCGACTGCCATCTGGCATTCGCCGCCGATGCAAGCCCGGATACGCGCTCCTATCGAGTCGATTTCAGCAAGATCGGCCGCCTTCTGCCGGCATTCAAGCCGACCTGGGATGCAGCCGCTGGTGCTGCTCAGCTCTACAATGCCTATACTAGCGCCGGCCTGACGCTCGCCGAGTTTGAAGGCCCCCGCTATCAGCGGATTGCGCAGCTCAAACAACTCCTTGCCAGTCATGAGCTTGACGAAAATCTGCGCTCGTCCGCTCCAGCCGCCGCGGCAGAATAGGCCTGTCGCATGGACTCTGCTCTGCCACCCCGACCCAACCTAGCAGAGAACAGCGAGAGCATAGGTCCGGCGATCTATGCTCTCGCCAGTCGCCTTTTTCCGATCTGCCGCAGCATTACCGGCAATGGTGTGCGCGAGACCATCAACATTCTGCGCGAACATATCGACCTCGAACTCCATGAGGTCGCGACCGGAACCCAGGTCTTCGACTGGGTCATTCCGCCAGAATGGAACATCAGGGACGCATACATCAAGGATGCCGCCGGACGAAGAGTCGTCGATTTCGCCCGTTCGAACCTTCATGTCATGAGCTATAGCCGGAACGTTCGGCAAGTCATGCCGCTGAGTGAGCTGAAGAGCCATATCTATACGCTGCCGGCGCAACCTGACCTCATCCCCTATAAGACCGCCTACTATATCGACGACTGGGCCTTTTGCCTGTCGCATAACCAGCTCCTGGAGCTGCAGGATGGCGATTACGAAGTCGTCATCGACTCCACGAAATCGGATGGACACCTGTCCTATGGGGAATACCTCCATCGGGGAACGAGCGGCAGGGAGGTCCTGCTATCGGCGCATATTTGCCATCCGTCGCTTGCCAACGACAATTGCTCGGGACTTGCAGTGCTGACCAGCCTTGCTCAGCTGCTGCGGGGCCGGAAGACGCGCTACAGCTACCGCTTTCTCTTCGCTCCGGGCACGATCGGATCGCTCACCTGGCTTTCCCGGAACGAGGATCGCCTCGGCAACATCGACCACGGCCTGGTCGTGTCCTGCGTCGGCGATGGAGGCGGACCGATCTACAAGAAAAGCCGTCGGGGCAATGCGATCATAGATCGTTTGATGGCACGCATTTCCTGCAACGAAACGCCGATGACCGTCCAGAACTTCAGTCCTTACGGCTATGACGAAAGGCAGTTCTGTTCGCCCGGCTTCAATATGTCGGTTGGGCTATTGCAAAGAAGCGCTTTCGGGACCTTTGCGGAATACCACACGTCAGCGGACAATCTCGATTTCATACGTCCTGAACATCTTGCCTCGTCATTACGGATGCTCACCGATGTGATCGATGCGCTCGAGGGCAATTGGACGCCCCTCAACCTCTCCCCCAAAGGCGAACCGCAGCTTGGCAAGCGCGGGCTGTTTTCGCCCGTTGGCGGTCACAAGACCAACAGTACGAAAACAATGGCTTACCTATGGGTACTAAATCTGGCCGACGGTAATCATTCGCTTCTTGATATCGCCGAGCGGGCCGACATGGTGTTTTCGGAAATCGCGGAAGCAGCTGCGAGACTGAGGGATGCAGGACTGCTTGCAGACATCAGCGCCGCCGAAAACTAGACGGGATCGCTGACGCGCAGCAGCGGCCAGCTCTTATCCTTGTCGGACATGACGGCGGGATCCGCAGGCCAACTGACGCCGACGACCGGGTCGTCGAAGCGTATGCCGCTGGCGGCGGTGGGCTCGTATGGCGTCGATATCAGGTAGGACACCACGGCATCGTCACTGAGTGATTGAAAGCCGTGGGCAAAGCCTTTCGGAATATAGAACTGCGCCCGGTTTTCGCTGGAGAGCACAGCCCCTGCCCATTCGAGGTAGGTTGGAGATTCTGGCCTCAGGTCCACGGCGACGTCCCATATTGCGCCCTGCATGCAGGAGACCAGTTTGTCTTCCCCATGCGGGGCCTTCTGGAAATGTAGGCCGCGGATCGTGTGTTTCTGGCGCGAATGAGAGTAGCTGTGCTGGACAAAGTCCTGGATGAGCCCGTGTTGGGCGAACTCCTCCTTGCAGAAGGTTCGCGCAAACGAACCGCGACTGTCCACCGACGGTATGGGTTCGACGATCCAGAGACCCTCAATTCTCGTCCTGTTGAAGCGCATCCGATCCCCCAGCAATAGTCTCAAAAGTCTTACCACCAATGGGCAAAACACCAACACTGCAAGCTATTGATCAGATATTACTCCAATACAAGGCAAATGAGAACAAGTACTTAAGGTGATACTCAGAATAACGATAGTCGACTATCGAATTATTGTTCAAAAACAAGACAGAATTCATACGGCTTTTGGACGATATCGGTGTTCGTATTGCGGTATCGTTTTCAACGCCCCCCGGAGATACTTTGCCAACATCAACGACGGGCTTATCAGGTCCGCGATCAGGTCATCTTGAATCATATAGGGGACGGGGGCATGAATCTTCAGGCCGGTCAGAGCTTATCGATGACGGCTGCCATTCAGAATGCTCGGCTTTGCCGGCTCTGCGGGGCAGCTCTGCAAGATACTTTCGTAGATCTGGGAATGTCACCGCCATGCGAAAGTTTCGTACCCGCGGCGGAAATAGGCAACATGGAAGCCTACTACCCGCTCCATGCCTTTGTCTGCCGCGAGTGCCTACTGGTTCAGCTCGAAGAGCATATCAGTCCGCAGCATATATTCGAGGAATACGCATATTTCTCCTCCTATTCGGACAGTTGGGTCGAGCATGCCCGTCGCTATTGCGACATGGCGGCCGATCGCTTCGGCCTGAATTCGGAAAGCCTTGTCGTCGAGCTTGCCAGCAACGACGGCTATCTCCTGCAGCACTTCGTGAAGAAGGCCATACCTGTCATCGGCATTGAGCCGGCAATCAACGTGGCAAAGGTCGCCATCGAAAAAGGCGTGCCCACGGTCACGCGCTTCTTCGGAACCTCACTTGCCGGTGAAATGGTCGCTGAAGGCAAAATGGCTGACCTGATTGTCGGCAACAATGTTCTGGCACAGGTTCCCGACCTCAACGACTTCGTCGCCGGAATGAAGCTGCTGCTCAAGCCACAGGGTGTGATCACGCTCGAGTTTCCGCATATCGCCACGCTGATCGCGGAAAGCCAATTCGACACGATCTACCACGAGCACTTCTCCTACTTCTCCCTGATGACGATCGAGAAGATGGCGCGACTTCACGACCTCAGGGTCTTCGATGTCGAAGAACTGCCGACGCACGGCGGCTCGCTGCGCATCTACCTTTGCCACAGGGATGAAAACATCCATCGCGAAGAGCGGGTCGACGCGCTGCGCATGGCTGAATTCAAGGCCGGCCTGGACCTCGTCGAAACCTATACGTCTTTCGGCGAAGCGGTGCGCACGACGAAACGCAATCTGCTTTCCTACCTCATCCAGCTGAAGAACGCAGGCAAGACCATTTGCGGCTACGGCGCGCCTGGCAAGGGCAATACGCTTCTCAACTATTGCGCAATCGGCACCGATTTCCTCGACTTCACCGTCGACCGCAATCCGTACAAGCACGGCCGGCTCACGCCAGGCATGCACATACCGATCCGGCCGGTCAACGAAATCGACATGCACAAGCCAGACTACGTCCTCATCCTGCCCTGGAATCTCAAAGGCGAGATCGTCAAGCAGATGAAACATATCGGCGACTGGGGCGGCAAGTTCATCGTTCCGATCCCCCACGTAGCCGTCATCGATCCAACGGAGATCCAGCCATGAAAGTCGTCCTTTTTTGCGGTGGCATGGGAACCCGGATCCGCGAATATTCCGAGAGCGTGCCGAAGCCTCTTATCCCGCTCGGCTCGCAGCCAATCATGCGCCACGTCATGCAATATTATTCGGACTACGGGCACGACGAATTCATTCTTTGCCTCGGCTACAAGGCCAATGTCATCAAAGACTTCTTCCTGAACAGCAAACCGCATGCCTTTTCGGATTGCGTCGTGTCGGGTTCCGGCCAGGTCGAATTGCTGGGCGAGATGCGCAAGGAATGGCGCGTTTCGCTGATCGATACGGGCATCTGGCGCAACATCGGCGAGCGGCTCTGGGCCGTGCGCGATCACGTCAAGAACGAGAAGATCTTCCTGGCGAACTACAGCGACGGGCTGACGAATGTCGACCTTGACGACATGATCGCCCGCTTCGAGGCGAGCGACAAGCTTGCCTGCTTCCTCGCGGTGCGCCCGCCCCTCACCTATCATCTCGCCGATATCGAGGACGACGGTCGGGTGCGCGAATTCAGGTCGTCGGACAGGTCCGACATCTGGATCAATGGCGGCTACTTCCTGATGCGCGGCGAGATTTTCGACTACATGCGCGAAGGCGAGGAGCTTGTGCTCGAACCCTTCTCCCGTCTGATCGCCGAAGACAAGCTCATGGCCTACAAGCACACCGGCTTCTGGCGCTCGATGGACACGCTGCGCGACTGGCAGACGCTGGAAGCAATGGTCGAACGCGGTGATATGCCCTGGATTCGCGAGACCGGAGCGGTGCGAAGCGGAGCAGCGCTGCGCCCATGAGAAACATTGCGCTCGCATCGCGTGGTGAACGCCTGTCGGTCCTGTGCCTCGGTGCACATTCGGACGATATCGAAATCGGCGTCGGCGGCACGATACTGAGCCTGCTTTCACGCGGCGTCATCCTTGACGTCCACTGGTGCGTCTTCAGCGCTTCAGGCGAACGCGAGACCGAGGCGCGGAGATCGGCTGAAGCTTTCCTCAGCGAAACCGAGAGCTGCAAGATCGAGCTCGGCAATTTCGAGGACAGCTATTTCCCGAGCCAGAGCCGAGAGATCAAGGCATGGCTGATCGAGCTTCGCAGTCGCGTCAGTCCGGATGTCATCTTCACGCACAGCCGGGAGGATGAACATCAGGACCATCGCGAGATCAACATGCTGACCACCAACGTGTTCCGCGACCACTTCATCCTGGAATACGAAATTCCGAAATGGGACGGCGATCTGATGCGGCGCAACACCTACGTCCCGATAGCCGAGGCCATCATGGAGGCCAAGGTCGAGTTGCTTCTGAAGAATTTCGGAACGCAGCGGTCGAAGGACTGGTTCGATGCGGATACGTTCCGCAGCCTGGCGCGACTGCGCGGGATGGAATGCCGCGCGCCGGCGCGTTTTGCGGAGGCGTTCACGGCGAGGAAACTTCTACTGGCATGACGATATCGGCGCGAACATGGCAAGGCGCCCGAACAAAAGGAACACCGAGAACCACAAAGAGAAACCCAAGCGGATCAATATTCAGTTGAGGAGAGGGGGTTGAAGATGAGCACTGAGCGTCTCGACTTTGGTACGAAGGACATCACCGTTCATCCTGGGAGCGTGAGGACGATCGATAACGGCCTCACTCAGGTGCAGCCATCGCCGCAACTGCGAACCACTGGGTATCTCGCGCTGATCGACAGGCGTGCGCTGGAGCGGGAATGCCTGGCCCATGGCCTTGCCATTCATAACATCGGCATGAAGGTCGTCGCCTGCAGCGACTTGGAGGAATGGGGCGACACGAAGAGGGATCTGGGTCTGCCGCGTGCCATTCTCTTCAATGCCGGCAATACCGACATCAATGACGAGAGCCTGAGCGAGGAAATCAAGACGCTCGTGACAGCGATGGCCCCTACCCCGGTCATCGTTCTGTCGAACAGCCAGGAACTCCCCGAGGTTCTGCATATCATCCAGCTCGGCGTGCGCGGCTATATTCCAAGCTCCGTCAGCATCGACGTCTGCATCCAGGCGATAGGCCTCGCCATCGCCGGCGGACGCTTTGTCCCGGCAAGCAGCCTGCTCAACATGCGCGAGTCCCTTGGAATTTCCAAAATGGCCCGACCCGCCTCTGCTTCCACGTTCACGAGCCGGCAGTCGGCGGTGGCGCAGGCGCTTCGTTGCGGCAAGGCAAACAAGGTGATCGCTTCCGAGCTGAACCTCTGTGAAAGCACCATCAAAGTCCACATTCGCAATATCATGAAGAAGCTTGGAGCGACCAACCGAACGGAGGTGGCCTGCAAGATCGGAGATATAGCGATGAAGGATCGGGCCTGCTGATCGGCCAAAACCCGACCGAGTGTTTGTCATCCAAGTACGGGAATTGTTTGATGATAGTATCCCAGAGTCCGCAGGCACAGGAACAGGAGTCAGGGCCCCGCTTCCTTTCGATCCTGTGGGAAAGACGGTATGTCGTATTCCAGTGTCTCATTCTAGGTTTGATCGGAGCCGCGGTCTCCTACTTCGCGACACCGGCACGCTACAAGGCAGAGGCGATTTTGGCGCTGGACGCCCGCAAGCTTCAGGTCCTGCCGACGGAATCCGTCATCTCCCCATTGCCCCAGGACAGTCCCGTTCTGCGCACCGAACTCGACATCATCGGATCGAGATCGATGGCCGAACGCGTGCTCGATAAGCTGAGCAAACAGGATATTGCCGCCGAAAGACGCGCCAACGGTCCAGGACCTCAGCCAGAGCAGACGACCCTGGACCCGCGTGAGAAGAAAATTAAGCTGGACAAGATGATGGATGACGTCCGTGTCATCAACGACGGACGCTCCTACACGATTTACATCGACTATTACGCCACCGATTCGGTTTACGCGGCGCAAGTCGCCAATGCCTACGGGGAAGCCTATATCGACTACCAGATCGATCAGCAGACATCGGCGACGAGACGCGTCAGTGAGTGGCTCGGCGAGCGCCTGGTGAGCCTCAGGACCAAACTCGAAGAGTCCGAACGGGCAGCCAACGATTTCCGTACGCAGGCGGGGCTTGTCGATACGGGTGGCGCACCGCTGCAATCCCAGCAGATTTCCCGGATGAACGACGAATTGACCTCGCTGCAGACGAAAATGGCCGGGTCCGTCGCGCGGCTTGAGACGGCGGAACAAATGCAAAAGGAAGGCGATATCCTCGGATTGTACGAGGTTCTCTCCTCCCCCAGCGTTCAGGCGCTCCGAGCCGAGCAGGCAAGGGTTGAACGTGCCATCGCCGACATCGACAAGAGCGGCGCGCTGATGAACTCGCAACTGCCGCAACTCTTGTCCCAGCGCGCATCGTTGAAACAGCAGGTTGCCAACGAGGTGACGCAGGTCGTCAATGGTCTTCGAAGCGAAATTGTCGTCAACGACAAGCAGCAGGAAGCCCTTGAAGCCAATTTGAAAGACATCCAGACGGCGATGTCGAAAACCAGCCAGGCTCAGGTCCAGTTGAGCCAGCTCGACCGCGAAGCAGCAGCCAACCGCGTTCTCTATGAAAGCTACCTGTCACGATACAAGCAGACGATCGAACAGGATGGCATCGCCACGGCCGAAGCGCGGCTGATCTCTCGCGCCATGCCAAGCCCGCATCCAACCAGCCCCGATGCCAAACTATGGGCAATTGCAGGCCTCGTCTTCGGCATACTGGGAGGAATCGCACTCGCGCTTCTCTTGAACTTCACCGACAAGTCGGTCCGCTCGCCAAACAAACTCGAAGCGAAGCTCGGATTGGCCATCATCGGGCGAATACCGCGCCTCTCACGCAAGGAAGTTGTCCTGGCCGCTGATATCAACCGCAGTGCACCGGATTTCCGGGCAGCGATTGCGGATCTGCAGACCTATCTTCGGCTCTCTACGGAACGCGCCCGCGTCGTCGTGCTGACCTCGTCCATAAACGGTGAAGGCAAGACATTCATTATCGGAAATCTCGCTCGCTCACTCGCAGCAACCGGCGTGAAGACTGCCGTACTGGAGTGCAACCTCAGAAACCCGACGCTTTCGAAGGAATTTGCACTACAAACGTCGAGGCATCTCGCTCA
The DNA here is from genome assembly GCF_008365395.1 of Neorhizobium sp. P12A. Classification (NCBI taxonomy): domain Bacteria; kingdom Pseudomonadati; phylum Pseudomonadota; class Alphaproteobacteria; order Hyphomicrobiales; family Rhizobiaceae; genus Neorhizobium; species Neorhizobium sp. P12A. The sequence goes on from NZ_QOVX01000001.1 coordinate 145,783, forward strand.
ATTCGTGACCGAGGAAATATCGGCGGACGAGCTGATCCAGCACGATCCAGGATCGGATGTCGATATCGTCTTCGCTGAGGAATGTGACGTACCGCCGGAATTCATCCTTGGCAGCCGCCGCTTCGCGACGCTGATGGAGGAAATGAAGCGCCGTTACGATCTTGTCCTCATTGACGGACCCACGGCCGCGGATGGTTTCGATCTGCTTCGCGTGGCGTCCTTCTCCGACACCGTCGCTTTCGTCATCAATCCTGACATCGCCAAGATCACCGAAGTCGAAGCATCGATCAAGAAGCTGAGACTGACGAATCGGCCGATCAGCGGGATCGTTCTCAACGGCATCAGGCGCAAGCGGCACCGGTCGCCGCTCTTCGGTTGGCTGTTCTCATCGGCAGGAAAATCGAAACGCGGACGTAAATACAAGCCTGCCCGGCCTGTGACCGTGCAGAGTTGAGGTGGACCATGTTCATGCTGAAGCATCATTCTCGACGGGTGAAGACGTTTATTCTCGGCACCGCCATCTCCACCTGTTTTCTTCTCCCGCTGCCGCAGCAATCGTCGGCGCAGGATGAGTCCTACAAGGTCGCGGAGGGCGACACCCTGTCCATCACGGTTTACGGGGACGCAGGCTTGAGCGGAGCGTTTCCCGTCGGCCCGGGAGGGACCATTGGCTATCCCATCCTCGGCAACATCCCGGTGGAGGGGCATACGCTCGATGAGATCAGCGACCAGATCAACACTGGCCTGAAGCCCCATATCCCCAATCTCTCGGCGGCGGTAGCAATCAAGGAATATGCGCCCGTATTCATCATGGGCGACGTCCAGAAACCCGGCAAATTCGAATTCCGGCCCGGCATGATCGCACTTGAGCTCTTCGCGCTCGGCGGCGGCCTGCGCGAGCCCACGGTCCAGACCGATACCTCTGGCGTTCAGCTGATCAACGTTCAACAGGAATACGAGGATCTGACCCTCCAGCTGCTCTCGCTGGACGTCAAGCGCGTACGCCTGGAAGCGGAATTCAACGACAAGCCGTTCGACTACCCGATCACGAACCAGGGCGCGCTGCGTGATCCGGCGACGCTGCAAAGCATCGTGGATTCGGAGCGCAATCTCTATCAGCAGCGCCTGACGGTCATGCAAAGCGACCGAACCAATCTTCAGGACCAGCGGCAGAATTTCGCCGAAGAAATCGACATGCTCAATAAGAGCACCGATCTGCGCAACCAGCAGTTCGACCTTCTCAAGCTCGACGTCGATGCCTCGCAGGGGCTGGTTACGCGAGGCGCGGCTTCAGAATCGGTGCTGCGGGAACGAAAGAGAGAGCTGCTGCAGATGAACCAGCAATTGCTGGAATTCGGTTCGTATCTCGCTCGAGCCAAGCAGAGCAAAAATGAAGTAGAACGCCGGCTGCAGGATTTGGATAGCAAACGAAAGGGCGACGCTGTCACCGAGTTGCGCCAGGTCAATCTCGACATGCTGCGCATCCGGAAAAAAATGGAATACAACGTGCAGGTCATGGCTGAGATCAGCGCTGCTGCGCGGCGCGTCACCGACCGATCAAAGATCATCCAGACGGAATTCTCCGTCGTGCGGCTCACGGACGGCCAGTATGAAGAGACGACGATCGACGAACATACGCAGGTTCAGCCCGGCGACCTGATCCGCGTGCGCCTGGTGGGACCGGACCCAACGATAACTGTGGGAAGCGCCAAATAAGTCGGAGTGGCAGGCTCTCCGGCTTGCCGATAGGAACCCTGCCCTCGAGTGTTCCCCCCAGCCGCGACAACGGAATCGGATGCGCGTTTACTCGCATGAACCGGTTCGATTCCGGCCGCGACCGTCGTGGCGCCGACTCATTTGCGATTCTGTGGGCACAAGGAAAAGAAATCAGCCGAATTCAGCTATTTACCCGCTTGATCTTATAGCGATCCTGCGAGAACTCATTTTTCCTGCCGCTGGCTAAGCAAATCAGCGTAACATTTTGATTTCATTGAGAGAAAATGGTGGGTGATGTAGGGCTCGAACCTACGACCCGCTGATTAAGAGTCAGCTGCTCTACCAACTGAGCTAATCACCCGTAACCGCTTGCTCGCGGTGTGACCGGGCATATAAATAGGATCGGTTTCGTTGTCCAGCGGCCAGATGAATTTTCTTTGGTTAATTGTCAAAAAAAATTCGAACGACGCAAAAAACCATTGAAAATCAAAGATCCAGCATTCCGGTTGCCACGCGCACTGCCTGACCGCCAATCCGTGCGTTCGATATCTCCCCTCCATCGACGTCGATATGCAGGTGAATGAACGAGGGTCGGCCCATCTCGACACCCTGCTCGACGATGACAGGACGGTGACCGTCAGGAAGCTGGTCGAAATGATGGATAGCTCCCGATAGCGCCGCGACGGCGGATCCCGTCGCCGGGTCTTCGACGATGCCCATGCCAGCCGCAAACATGCGCGCATGAAACTTCGCCGTATGATTGACCGCGCCGCGACAGTAGATGTAGGCCGAGGCGAGCGCACCATCGACGAAGGGGACCGTCTTTTCCCAAAGCTGCGGGTCGAACTCGATCCGCTCGGCAACACCGACATCATGCACGGGCACCAAGAGAAACGGCACGCCGGCGCTCCAGATCGAAGGCACGTGATTCTCGAAACCGATATCCGTCGTTCTCAAGCCCAATGCATTGGCGATTCCAAGCTTGTCGAGTGACAGGTTAATCTGCTGCGATTTGCGCGGCAGGTCGAATTCGGCAAAGCTTGCCTGCTGCTGCCGCAGGCGCACGGCGCAGCGCACCGGCCCCACCCTTTCTTCGAGCACGGAGACAAGATCGAGATCGCCGCCATGGTGGGCATGAGCCCGCTCCGCAAGCGCGATGGCCGCACCGACGGTGGGATGCCCGGCAAAGGGAAGTTCCCGGCCGGGCGTAAAGATGCGAAGGCTGGCCGTATGCGCCGGATTGGGCGAAGTGCGTACGAAAACCGTCTCCGAGAGATTCAATTCCCGCGTAATTGCCTGCATCGCCTCGTCGCTCAGGCCTTCCCCGTCGAAAACAACCGCCAGCGGATTTCCCGCGAGTTTGCTGTCGGTGAACACATCATAGACGCTGTAGCTTCGAGCCAACCCTGCCTCCTGCTTTGACCACAAATTGCCAACCTGCCCGACCGCGCATTTAAGCGCAAGGCGATATACTCACTTCGCTTCCCCGAAAAACCACGCAAGAATAGCCGGCATGGCCGCGCTATAGTGATGCGCCGCCGGATCGGCGGACCTGATGGCGAGAGCGCCATCGATCTCCTTCTCCTCGTCCACCAGCATGTGTTGCCGGACGCGCGCCAGTATCTCGTCTGCCGTAAGTGGAAACCGATAGACGCGAAGAAGCGTGACGCTGCGATCGGAATGAGTCGCGAAATAGCCGGGATCGGCAACGCCATCCCGGAGATCGAGGCCCGTCTCTTCCAGAACCTCGCGGCGCATATTGCCCTCGACATCGCAATAGCCGTCGACGATGTCGTTTTCATCCATCGACCCGGCCGGGCAATAGACCTGCCCCGGATTGGCGGTGTGCTGGCCCATGCGGATCGCGATCAGGGCGCCATCCGAAGACACGACCATGCCGAAGGCGAAGACGTGAAAGCCGCCGGCGCGCTCTCGCTGCCCGCGCCAATACATGAAGGTGGAAAAGGGGCTGACATAGGATTCGCCGGTGATCGCCTCTTCGCTGACCGACAGCCGATGCTGGAAAAGCATACGCCCGTCGTAAAATGCGGGGTTGGCGGCCAGTTCCCTGTTCCAATTGTCCCTGGCGGCGGCCGCATGTTCGACATGGTAGGGATGATCTCCATCCATCACGCGCAGTTCAATGCGACCGACCGGAAATACGATCTTTTCCGGCGGCCAGCCCGTTGTGTCTTCACTCAACAAAACGCTCATATCAAATCCAGTGTGATGACAACGGGACAATGGTCGGAAGCCTTCGGGCGGTCCCAGCCGGTGCGGGGATAACGCTCGACCTCCTGACCGGGAGGAAAGACGGTTCGATAGGGTTGCCCGGCGCGGATGATTTCGGGCACCGCCTTGGCGTTTCTTGCTGCCATTGCCGGCGAAAGCCAGATGTAGTCGAGCTGGCAGAGCCACTGCTCCTGCGGTCCGCGGGCATGATAAAGCGTCCAACGCTCCATCTGGTCCCGGCGACGCAGCACATTCTCCGCAAAGCCATCATCGCTGAAGACATCGAGCGCGCTCGTCTGCTCCCTGTGATATTCGAAGCGGTATCCGCTGCGCCGTGATCCGATGACGTCGACGCGCTCCTGATAGTCGTTCATGTCACCGCAAATGGCGAAATTCTTCGTGGCAGTTTTGCCCCGGCCGAAACGGTCTTCGATGATCCGCCGCACGGCAAACGTCTCGGCGCGGCGCAGCGGCATGGTCGCGCGCCGCCCGTCGACACCCTCGCGGGGGCCTCCCATCGATTTCAGATGCACGACATAGAGCGTGAACGGCACGCCGCCGATCCTGAGATCGAGCTCGAGGCAATCGCGCTTGAAGATCTTGTCGTGGGGGTGATAGCCGAGAGCTGCCAATTCGTCGGTAAAAAGACCGAAATCGCCGTAAGTCACCATGGCGTGACTGGTGATTTCCTTGAGCTCGATGTTCTGTCCGTCACGTGTCTGCTCGCGCATCATGACTGCAACATCGATACCACGGCTGTCATTGCCCTCGACGAGGTATTTTTGCCGGTAGCCGTTACCCATCATGCGGTAAAGATAGCCGTATTCGAAGGCGTGTAGCGCGGCCAGATTATCCACCTCCTGCAGGCAGATGATATCCGCATCGGCTGCGGCAACGGCAAGCGCCGTCATCTGGCGAGTGTCGTCGGTCGCGGCCACCACGCGTGCCTGCTCCAACTGCTGGTACACAGCCTCGGTCGGTACATTGAAAAGCTGCAGGACGCGATCCTGCTTCAGCTGATTGCGAAAACCGGTGAAATCGAACCGGGCCATCAGGTTTTCGATGTTGAAGGTGGCAAGACGCAACGACATAAAGCATTCCACTTGGCGAATGGATCAGCCGATTTCGGCTTCTTCATTTTTTCAGGTGTTCCCGCAAGCGGGATATCGGATCGGGATGCAGGCGACTCCTACGGCACGCGCCCAAATCAAGCACAGGCAGGCAACAGGAACAACCGCATTGTGTCCCCCATCCACGCCCGTCCCCGATCAAAGCCGCCATGCCGAACGAATGGCGACGCTGAATGTTTCACCTGACCTCACCGCATCGCGGCTATAGGCGCGCAGCGTCTGGCCATCAGGCAGCACAAGGCGAAGCGCATAGCGCTCTCCCTCGTAGAGGACCGATTCAACCCGGCAGACAATGCCGTCACCATCCGCAACCACGTCTTCCGGCCGCACGAGAACGTCGACGGAGGTCGCGGCGGCGCCATCAGCAACCATAATCGCCCTCAGCGCCGGCCAATCGAACGAACGCGATTTCGTATCTGCAGGTCCCGGCAGTGACAGGATCGCCCCCTGCCCGATCAGGCTGCCGACCAGACGGCCCTCCGGTCGAGCATAGATCTCCGCCGGTGCGGCCACCTGCAGCAACCGTCCCTCCGACATGACGGCCACATCCGTCGCAAGCGCCATCGCCTCGCTCTGGTCATGCGTAACGTAGACCATGGTCGCGCCGGAACGCTGGTGGAACTCGCGAAACGTCTCCTCCATCTCCTTCTTGAGATGGCGGTCGAGATTGGCGAGCGGCTCATCGAGCAGCACCACATCGGGCGATGTCACCAGGCAGCGAGCCAGTGCCACACGCTGGCGCTGGCCGCCGGAGAGATCGGCCGGACGGCGGCTCGCATAGTCGGCAAGCCGCACCGTCGACAGAGCCTCATGCACCTTCTCGCGGTAGCGCTCGCCGGAGATGCCGCGCACCTTCAGGGGATAGCCGACATTGTCGGCAACGTTCATATGCGGCCAGAGCGCATAGGACTGGAACACCATCGCCATATTGCGCCGCTCCGGCGGCAATTGCTTTTCCGCGTCCGCCAGCAGCCGTTCGCCGAGATGGATGGAACCGTCGGTCGGCTGTTCGAAGCCGGCAATCATTCTAAGCACCGTCGTCTTGCCGCAGCCGGACGGCCCGAGAAGCGCAAGGAACCCGCCTTCGCGGACATCCAGCGAGAGCGCACTCACGGCCGCGCGCCCCGTGCCGAAATCCTTGCTGAGGTGGTTCAGGATCAGTTTCGCCAAGGCACCACTCCCTTTGGCAGCCGCTTCGCCAGAAGCTCGAGAAGCAGCATCATCGCGACGACCATGCAGACAACCAGAACCGACATGGCCGATGCAAGATCGGCGCTGCCGCCATCGTCGAGATTGTAGATCACCACGCCGAGCGTCTGCGTACCCGCCGCCCAGAGCAGCGCAGACACGGTGAGCTCGTTGCAGGCAATCAGGAATACGAGGATCACCGAGGCGCCCGCGGCCGGTGCGATCAGCGGCACGATGATATCGGCAAGCCTGCGGAAAAAGCCGGCGCCCGAAAGCCGCGCCGCTTCCTCCAATGCCGGATCGAGCTGCAGGAAAGCGCTCATGACCGGCTTCAGGCTGACGGCAAAATAGGCGGAGAAATAGGCAAGCAAGATGATCCAGATCGTGCCGTAGAGCGTGACATTGAGCACCGGCAGCGGAGCAGCAAAGACGAGGATGAAGCAGACGGCGACGATGATGCCCGGCAGCGAATAGGGTATCTCGATCATCATCGCCACGATGCGGCTCATGAGATCCCTGCGTTTCGTCAGCGTATAGGCGGCGAGCACCGCCACGACGAGCAGGCCGATGGCCGTCATGCTCGCGAGGAACAGCGAGTTGGAAAACGCCACCCGCGTCACCGTCTGGTGAAACAGGATCTCGTCGAAGGCGTGCCAGGATGCGGTCTTCAACGTCAGCGGAACGCCATAGGCCGGCACCAGGGCGCCTGCGACCAGCGCAAAGAAGGGTGCGACAAGCATGATGAACAGGATCGCCCAGAGCAACGGAATGGCCATAAAGCGCCAGCGATCGAGCTGGAAGGCGGCGGAAGCGCCCGAAAGGCCGATGACGCGATAATCGCGGCCACGCAGCGCCCTGCCCTGCACGGCAAGGCCTGCGATCGAAATCACGGCGATAACCGTCGACAACACCCCGACATCGCCGAACGTCCGCGGCCCGAAGGAGGCGAATTTCGTGAAGATCAGCGTCGACAGCGTGAAGATCGAGGCCGGAATGCCGAGGATCGCCGGAATGCCGAAATTGCCGACCGAGGAGACGAAGGCGATCGCCGCCCCGGCAATGACGCCAGGCAGTGATAGCGGAAAGACGATATCGCGAAAGACACGGAAACTGCCAGCACCTGACAACCTTGCCGCTTCGATACCGTCGCGCGGCAGCGCCATCAGCCCGGCCCTGAGCGCTAGGTAGACCAGCGGCGCATGCTGCACCCCATAGAGAAGCGCGATGCCGCCGATCGAATAGAGCGGCTGCGGCGAGCCGAGCGGCGGCGCGATATGCAGCGCCTTCAGGAGGGGGCTCGAGGGTCCCGACATCTGCACCCAGGCAAGCGCCGTCACCTGCGGCGGGATCATCATCGGCAACACGAAGAGAAAGCTGAGCACGCCGCGGCCGGGCAAGTCGGTAAGCGTCAGCAGGAAAGCGAAAAGGCAGCCGAGCAAGACCGAGATGACCATGCCCAGGATCGACGTTTCGACCGTGTACCAGGCAGATCGCCACAACGCCGGATCGGTGAGCAGCTCATAGGCGCCGCCGCGCAGCAGCACCGAAATGCCGACCTCTGCCAGCCGCGCCAGTGGCAGCACGCTCAGGATGATCACGACGATAACGACAAAAGGAAACAGCCAGGCAGGCTGGCTGTTTCCTCCTCGAATATATCCGTACATTTAGAGTCCGGCTGGGATCACTTGGATCCGAAGTAGGAGGTGAAGGTCTTGAGGTCCTGATCGGTGTTCTTCAGGGCGGAAGCAGCATTTACAGGCAAAACCTTGATGCTGTCACGCGCCGGGAAACCGTCCGGCAGCTTCATGCCGTTGCGAGCCGGGATGTAGCCGAGCTTCAGGAAGCCTTCCTGGCCCTTTTCGGACAGAGCGTAGTCGACGAACTTCTTGGCAGCGTCCTCATGCTTGGTGCCGGCAAGGATCGCGACCGGTTCGGTCACAGCCGATACGCCTTCCTTCGGGAAGACGAACTCAACCGGCGAACCCTTGGCCTTGGCGCGAATCGGCAGGTAGTCGACGATCATGCCGTAGGCCTTCTCGCCCGATGCGACCGACTTCAGAACGCCGCCGTTGGCACCGGCAGCGATCGCGCCGTTGGCGGCGAGGTTCTTGTAGTAGTCCCAGCCGCCGAGGCTGTCGACACCGGCAAGGGTCTGTGCGTGAATGAGCGCTGCACCCGAAGCAAGCGGGCTCGGCATGATGACGAGGCCCTTGGCCTCCGGCTTGGTCAGGTCCTGCCAGCTCGTCGGCTTCATCGCGGCGGCCGTGTTGTAGACGATGCCGGTCGTGATCAGCTTCGTGGAATAGTAATAGCCGTCGGCATCATAGAGCGCCGCGTCGTAGTTTGCGGCTTCCGGCGACTTGTAGGCCATCAGCTTGCCGGCTTCCTTGAGGCGCTCCAGCGTGACAGTGTCGGCGATGAGGAGAACATCGGCCACCGGGTTGCCCGCCTGCATCTCGGCCTGCAGCTTTGCGATGATCTGCGGCGTGCCGTCGCGCACCCAATCGACCTTGATGCCGGGATTGGCCGCCATGAAACCGTCGACGGTCGCCTGGGCGTCCTCGTTCGGCTGGCTGGTGTAAAGCACGAGATCGGCAGCCTGGGCCGACACGGAGAGGAAGCCGGCTGCAAGCAGGCCGGCGACGGTGGAAACTAGCGTTTTCATGATGGCATCCTCATCTGGTTCGAGAGGTTCCTTAGACAGGCTGATTAACATGAATGTGACAGCCAACTAACGGATTACGACACCGTCTTAGCCGGCTTCTGCCCTTGACGCTCCGGTATGACCTCTATTTGCTAAAACCATCCATTTTCAGACCAATCCACATTCCATTTTCTGGAGGAAAACACATGGAATATCGTTTGCTTGGCCGTTCGGGCCTCAAGATATCGGCAATCACGATGGGCACGATGACCTTCGGCGGTGTGGGTTGGGCAAAGACCGTCGGCGCCGTCGGCGTTGCCGAAGCGCGCAAGCTCGTCGACATGTGCCTCGATGCGGGCGTGAACTTCATCGACACGGCAGACGTCTATTCCTCGGGCGCATCGGAGGAAATCCTCGGCGAGATCATCGGCGGCCCGCGCAAGAAGGGTGTCATGGTCGCGACCAAGGCGCGCTTCCCGATGGGCACCGGCCCAAACGATGCCGGCAACTCCCGTTATCATCTGATCGAGGCCTGCGAGGCGAGCCTGCGCCGCATGAAGACCGATGTCATCGACCTCTACCAGATCCACGAATGGGACGGGCAGACGCCCCTCGAAGAGACGATGGAAGCACTCGATACGCTCGTCCGTCAAGGCAAGGTGCGCTATATCGGCTGTTCGAATTTCTCCGGCTGGCACATCATGAAGGCACTTGGCGTCAGCGAGAAAGACAAGCGCGAGCGCTTCGTCAGCCAGCAGATCCACTACACGCTGGAAACCCGCGATGCCGAAAACGAACTCATCCCCGTCAGCATCGACCAGGGCCTCGGCATCCTCGTCTGGAGCCCCATCGCCGGCGGCCTGCTGTCCGGTAAGCATCGCCGCAACCAGGCCGCACCGGAAGGCACCCGCCAGTTCGCCGGCTGGACCGAGCCGCCGATCCGCGACGAAGACCGTCTCTGGAACATCGTCGACGCGCTGGTCGAAATCGGCGAAAGCCGCGGCGTCTCGGCAGCACAGGTCGCGCTTTCCTGGCTCATCGGTCGCAAGGGAGTGACATCGGTCATCATCGGTGGGCGCACGGAAGCGCAGTTCAGGGATAACCTCGCTTCCGCGGATCTGAAGCTCAACGCCGAGGAACGCAAGCGCCTCGACGACGTCAGCCTGCCCTGGCTGCAATATCCCTACTGGCACCAGCGCAACACCGCGAGCGACCGGTTGGGAGAGGCTGATTTGAGCCTGCTGGGGCCGTATTTGCAGAAATAGCGGCACCGCTTCTCCTCCGTCTCAGGGGATCGGGACGGCGCCGCGAATCCCCTTCTCCCCCGGGGGGAAGGTGGCGGCAGCCGGATGAGGGGGCCACGCGGCACAACGGAAGAACGGGTTAAGCGGCAAGGCGCGAAACAAATTTCGTCCTGCCGTGCCGCCCCCTCATCCGCCCCTTCGGGCCACCTTCTCCCCGCTGGGGCGAAGGGACTCGCGGCAACCGCCTGCACAATCGTTCAAGACGACAACGTTAGCAGCCGGTATCCCCTCGCCATCAAAACAAATGGTGACCCCGATGCCGAACGCCCCCCAAACCTACAAGCCGATCAATCTCGCCGAAAAGCTCTCCCTCTTCTCCGACCAATGGCAGCAGCGCGTCATCGCCGAGATGAACGACTATCAGTTCAAGGTCGTGAAGATCGAGGGTGATTTCCTCTGGCATGATCACCCGGAGACCGATGAAGCTTTTCTCATCATAGAGGGCGAGCTGCGCATTGACTTCGAGGATGGCGCCGTCCTGCTGCGCAAGGGCGAAATATATGTCGTTCCCAAAGGTGTACGACATAAGCCTTATGCGGCACATGAAGTCCAGATGATGCTGATCGAGCCGCGTGGCACGCTAAATACCGGCGAAGAAGGCGGCGAGAGTACGGCTCAGAACGACGTCTGGATCTGAGCCGTTCAGATCTAAAACAGGTGCTTTGAAAGCATCGCGAACCGTTATCCGTCGACCTCTTCAAGCACCTTCGTAAATCTCAAGCCGGTATGTTCATATCCACAGCGCTTATAGAGGCGGTGCGCGTCTTCGCGGCGGGTGCTGGGTTTCACTGACACGAGGCGGGCGCCACGGTCATAGAGCCAGCGCTCGCCGTGATCGATCAATAGTCCGGCGATGCCCCTACCTCGGAAGTCCGAAGAAACGACAAGGGCCGAGATGACACCGTCAAGATCGTCTCGATAGAGAGTTGGAGAGACAAACAAGCCGATCATTCCCGCAATTGCACCGTCTTCATCGGCAACAAATGTAGCGTAGTCCTGGCGGTCGCTCACCCGCTCAAGTCGGGCGGCCATTTTCTCCGACGTTGTCGGATAGCCAAGCTCGGCCATCAGCCGCGCGAGCTCGTCGACATCCAATGGGGTTGCTGCCCTGACTTTGATCCCGCTCATGGTCTTTCCCTTAACCTTCCAAACCGGCGGGACCATGCAACGCGGGCTGAGTCGATGCAACCGGGCGCTCGGAAAGAGGCTCGGTCGCTTTAGTCGCACAAAATCTTCAATGTGCAGATAAAGGGCGCGTGAGGAGCAAGGCAGCGAACAGCTTGAGCGGTAAGCGAAAGCTGTTCGCTATGCCAGCCCTTAGAGCGCAGCTATCTCGCTGGCGATCAGCTTGCCCAGCCGCGAGATCCCCTCGTCGATCATCTGATCGTTGGCGCAGGAGAAGCTGACACGGAAGGTGTTCGGGCCGGAGCCGTCGGCAAAGAAGGCCTGGCCCGGAACGAAAGCGACCTTTGCGGTTTCCAGCGAACGGGCAAGCAGCTTGGCGCCGTCCATGCCCTTTGGCAGGGTGATCCAGACGAACATGCCGCCCTCCGGCTTCGTCCAGCTGGTGCCCTCGGGCATGTACTTGGCAAGTGCTGCCAGCATGCAATCGCGACGATGGCTGTAGGTCTTGCGGACCTTGGCGACCTGTTCGTCGAAGCCGCGACGCGCGACATGTTCGATGGCGATCTGGTTGATGGTCGAGGAATGCAGGTCGGCCGCCTGCTTCATCAGCACCAGCTTGCGGATAACGGGCGCATTGCCGACGATGAAGCCGACGCGAAGGCCCGGAGCGAGCGTCTTCGAGAAGCTGCCGCAGTAGATCGTGCGCGTATCGTTGATGTTGCCCTTGCGGGCGATTTCGAGCGCCAGGATCGGCGGGATCCCCTCGCCGTCATATCGCAGCGACTGATAGGCGGCATCCTCGATGATGGCGATGTCGAGCTCGTCGGCGAGATCGATCAGCTTCTCGCGGGAGGCAAGATCGATCGTCTCGCCGGTCGGATTGGCAAAGTCGGCCGAGAGATAGGCAAACTTGACGCGGCCGCCAGCCTGTTCGGCAGTCGCGCGATAGGCTTCCGGCGTGCGGTTGCCGTTCGGCGTCAGCTGGTCATAGGTCGGCTCATAGGCATTGAAAGCCTGCAGCGCGCCGAGATAGGTCGGCGCGGTGACGAGCGCCGTATCGTTCGGCGAGAGAAACAGCTTGCCGAGATAATCCAGGCCCTGTTGCGAACCGGAGACGATGAAGACGTTTTCGAGCTCGCAGGGAACGCCGAGCTTTGCCATTTCGCCAACCAGCCATTCGCGCAGCGGCTTGTAACCTTCGCTGACGGAATATTGCAGCGCCGCGTTGACGGCCGTGCTGGAAAAGATCTCGTTATAGGCTTCCTTGAAAGCCGCATCCGGAAACAGTGCGGGATCGGGAATGCCGCCGGCAAAAGAGATGATGTCCGGCCGCTCCAAAAGCTTCAGCAGTTCGCGGATTTCGGAGGCGCGCATACGGGTGGAACGCGTCGCAAAGATATTATCCCAATTCAACATGGGGCTTCCTCGTAATTTTTTGTCTTTAGGCGACCAAATCACGCAATAAACAATAAGTCAACGATGCTGACCTATTTTATTTGAAGTGACAAAGGATGCCGGGACTTTAACGGAAAGGACCTATCGGAGCGATGGGAAAAGAGGTGCCCAGCACTCCGGTCTCGGGCGCGTTTGAGGCAGCGGCGCGGCACGTTACAATATCATACTGCCGCCCGCCGCCGCTGCAAAAACCGCCGCACTGCCGGATCGACCTCAAGGCCAATCGCCTGATCATAGGCTTGTTGCGCCGCAATGCGCTCGCCGGTTCGCGCCAGCAGATCGGCGCGCGCTGCCCAATAGGGCTGATACTCTGCCAGCCGCTCGTCCATAGCGATAGCGTCAAGGGCGGCGAGACCGATAAAGGCACCCTGCGTTTCCGCCAGTGCCACGGCGCGATTGATCGCGGCGACGGGCGAGCCGGTCAGGCTGCAGAGCGCGTCATAAAGCGTGACGATGGCCGGCCAATCGACGCCGCGGCCGAGCCGCCGCGCGACATGCGCCGATTGCAGCGCGGCCTCCAGCTGATAGCGGCCGGCCGCGTTAAGCCGGTGCGCGCGGGTCAGCAGAGCCTCCGCTTCCCCGATCAGGCGGTCGTCCCAGTGCGCCGGGTCCTGCTCGCCGAGCGGCACAAATTCGCGGTCAGCATCGCGGCGCGCCGGCCACCGCGATGCGGAATAGATCATCAACGCCAGCAGACCGAGCGCTTCCGCCTCGTTCGGCAGCAGCTCGACAACGAGCCGGCCGAGCCAGATGGCTTCCTCGGCGAGATTGCGCCGTTTTGCTTCAGCGCCGGCCGGATCGCTCCACCCCTCGGTGAAGGCCGCGTAGATCGCGGCAAGCACCGCGTCCAGACGCTCCGCAATATCCTCGCGTTCGGGCATACGGAACGGAATGCCCGCGAGCCTGATCTTGGCCTTGGCTCGAGCGAGCCTTTGCCCCATGGTCGCCGGCGCCACCAAAAAGGCGGAGGCGATGGTCGCGGCGTCGAAGCCGAGGACGGTCTGCAGGATCAGTGGCGCCCGGATCGAGGCCTCGATCGCCGGATGGGCGCAGGCAAACATCAGGCTCAGGCGCTCGTCCGGAATCGATGCCGATTCCTCGGCCATCGCCGCCATCTCTTCGGCCAGAAACTGGACCTGGCCACTGCCCTTAGCTGCGGTTTGCCGTCGCCGTGCGGCATCAATCGAGCGCCGCCGCGCCGCGGCAAGCAGCCAGGCTTCCGGATTGCGCGGCACACCGTTTTTCGGCCAATCGGCGAGTGCCGCGACGAAAGCCTCGGACAAAGCGTCCTCGGCTCCCGCGACGTCGCGCGTGCGAGCGCTCAGGAAGGCGACGAGGCGGCCATAGCTGCGGCGCGCCGCAGCCGCGGCCGCCTCATGCGCCTGATTGTCGTGATCCGCTATCACGCGCTTAACACGCGCTTAAGCAGAATACATCGCCCAGACAGGCCGAATCTCCATCGTGCCATGCGAAGCGCCGGGGCAGCGCGCTGCCCAGGAAATCGCCGCGTCGAGATCGGGCGCTTCGATCAGATAATAACCGCCAAGCTGCTCTCTGGTCTCGGCATAGGGGCCGTTGAGAACCTGCGTCTTGCCATCGGCGACGCGCACCGTTGTGGACGCAGCGGTCGGCTGCAAACGATTGCTATCGACCAGGGCGCCAGCCTTTCTCAGCGCTTCCGTATAGGCGGTGTAAGCGCCGAGCGCTTGCTCGACTTGATCCTTCGGCAGGGCGGCAAAACCCGCTTCGTTCGCGTGGATAAGCATCATATATTGCATGAAAGGTCTCCTCTGTTGAGAGCGGCCTCGATGCGCCGCTGAACCAATGTCGTCCGAGCGGGCAGGATTTCGACAACAGTCGGAAAAAATCTAGCGAAGCGCGGTGTAGGCGGCAACAGGGCCGCAAATCTCCGGGGATCGACAGCGGGCCACAGCACGGTAAATCGTTGGTAACAGTCAAAAAAAGGCCCCACTCCCGAACCGGCAGCAGGGCCTGTCTTGTCGCAAGGCTAGATATCGCAGTGTCAGTACTGCTGCAACAGCGCGGCAATCCGACCCTGATCCGGGATCTGCCCCTGCGGTGTCAGTTTATCTACCACGCCCGGCAGCACGGTGGAGAGTTGACGCAGGAGTTCCTGTTCGCTCACACCGGCCTGGCGGGCCAGATCGCTGATCGTTTGTGAACCGAGCGCATTTTCGAGATTGCCGGGAGCGATCGGCTGGTTGGGCCCGGGCTTCACCCAGGAATCCACAACAGAGCCCTGCCCCGCCGCGGTCAACTTGCCGAGCAAACCACCAAGGCCGCCACCCAAGGCACCGCCAAGACCACCCATCAATCCGCCGTCATTGGCTTGCGGGGCCGCCTGCCGAGGGTCTGCAGCAGGATCCGGATTGCCCCTGCCGCTCATGAGCTTGCCGACGAGGAGCGCGCCGAGCGCGATCATGATCGGTTTCGAGATGCTGCCGCCCGGGACGGCGTCGTCAAAGATACCCATGCCATTCTCCTCTCGTATTTTCCCCAAAATCAATTGGCGGAACAGAAGTGAGACGACCGAATGAAACCACCGCAACAGTGATTTCATAGTTTCTTTATTTAGCATAAAGTGAAATGGCTCGAATGCCTGAGCAATCAAGGAGGGGAATGCCAAATGTCTGTAATCGGGTGGATAATTCTTGGTCTGATCGCCGGGTTTATCGGCAGCAAGATCGTCAACAAGAGTGGCTCGGGAATGCTGATGGACATCGTGCTCGGCATCGTCGGAGCGATCGTCGGCGGTCTCATCTTCAGCTTCTTCGGCGCAGCCGGCGTCACCGGCTTCAATATCTATAGCCTGGTAGTCGCAGTCATCGGAGCGGTCGTGGTGCTGTGGCTCTACCATGCAGTGGCAGGGCGGCGGTCGATTTGAGAACTGCCAAGCACCAAGGCGTCTCGTCTGGAAGACCCTGGGACCTGCGACCTTATAAACCTTATGTCCGCCTGGAGCGGACATAAGGTACTGACAAATTACATCGATCTCGCCCAGCGGGGCGAGCCGCTTTTCAGGCTCTTGCACTCGTCTTGCGATTGGCTGCGACCGTCAACCAGACCGCCGAAAGCAGGAAATAGAACGCGCCAAAACCCGCATAGGGAGCGACGTCGAGGATCGTCGGCGGGACGATGCCGAAAGACTGCTTGATCATGAAGCCACCGGCCAGAGCTGACTGCGCCCCGCTCAGGATCATCGCCCACTGCGCTCCATAAGAACGCCAGCGGCGGACGCCCGTGTAGAGCTGCAGAATGCCCGACAAAATGGCCCAAACGCCAAAGACCGCCAGAACGGCGTAAGTATCCTTCATGACAGCCAGGATAACGATGACCGTCACTATGGTACTGGCACCCACATTCAGCGTCTGGGAAGGGTTTGCCTTCAGACCACCATTCACCCGAGCATCGACAAGATTAGCCGCCGCATCCCATGCCGGGTAGATGACGAGCAATACGGATGCGATAGCCGACTGACCGGCCAATGCCACGGCGGCAGCGACCCACGCGATCGAGAATATGGCACGGGCGAAATAATAGGATCGCAGCCATTGGGATGGATTGGAAGATTGACCTTGCATGTTAGTCTCCTTGATTTGTCATCCTACTAGTAGGTAGATTATCAATTTCTGTCAATCGATCGCAGCAACTCTCCGGAGGAGAATCCGGGCTCGCGAGCGCAAATATTAGTGAAGGAGTTGATGGACGTTCGGCCTTGACAGCAATTCTACTAGAAGGTAGGGCGCACTTTATGGAACCCACGACATCACAGAAGATATTGGACGTCGCCCAGCTTCTCGTTGGAGCTGGCGGCTACAATGGTTTCAGTTATGCCGATATTTCGGATGCCATCGGCATTAGAAAGGCCAGCATACACCATCATTTTCCGACGAAGTCGGAATTGGTCGCCGTATTGGTGGAGCAATATGCGCAACGCGCTAGAGCCGGCTTGAGCTCGCTCCGCGAAAGTGGAATGAGCCCCCTCGAACAGCTGCAGGCCTATCTGAACTATTGGCAGGCATGTATCCGCGATTCCTCCGAGCCGTTTTGCATCTGTGCGATGCTCGCAGCGGAGATGCAGATGTTGCCGGAGGATGTGGCATCAGGCGTGCGTGCGCATTTCCGGCATCTGACGGAATGGCTAGTCTCGGTGTTGGAGGCCGGCGTCGCGGAGGGCCAGTTTCGGCTGGACCGGTCACCGGAAGAAGAAGCGCAAATTCTGATGGCCTCGGTCCATGGAGCGATGCTGTCCGCGCGGGCTCTTGCCAATCCCGAACTCTTCCCAGCGGTCGTCGAGCCACAGATCGCCAGACTACGGGCGTGAAATCGAGGAAGATGACGGTCGACGTCGTCGAGAAAGCGCATCGCGTTCACAATTGAAAAGGCCGGAGCTTGCGCCCCGGCCATTCCGCAATCGCTTGGATTGAAATCGCTCAGTTGACAGCCTTGTCGACCAGCTTGTTCTTACCGATCCAGGGCATCATGCCGCGCAGCTTGGCACCGACTTCTTCGATCTGGTGGCTGTCGTTCAAGCGGCGGATGCCCTTGAAGCGCGAGCCGCCGGCGCGGTATTCCTGCATCCAATCCGAGGTGAACTTGCCGGTCTGGATGTCCTTCAGGACGCGCTTCATTTCAGCCTTGGTTTCAGCCGTGATGATGCGCGGACCGGAGACGTATTCGCCCCATTCAGCCGTGTTCGAGATCGAGTAGTTCATGTTGGCGATGCCGCCTTCATAGATCAGGTCGACGATCAGCTTCACTTCGTGCAGGCATTCGAAATAGGCCATTTCCGGAGCGTAGCCGGCTTCGGTCAGCGTCTCGAAACCAGCGCGGATCAGCTCGACGAGACCGCCGCAGAGAACGACCTGTTCGCCGAAGAGGTCGGTTTCGCACTCTTCGCGGAAGTTGGTTTCGATGATGCCCGAACGGCCGCCGCCGACGCCGCAAGCGTAGGAGAGAGCGAGTTCAAGTGCGTTGCCGGAAGCGTTCTGGTGAACGGCAACGAGGCAGGGAACGCCGCCGCCCTTCTGGTATTCGCCGCGAACCGTGTGGCCCGGGCCCTTCGGAGCGATCATGACGACGTCGACCGAAGCCTTCGGCTCGATGAGGCCGAAATGGATGTTCAGGCCGTGTGCGAAGGCGATAGCAGCGCCGTCACGGATGTTGCCGGCGATCTCGCTCTTGTAGATGTCGGCCTGCAGTTCATCCGGGGTTGCCATCATCATCAGGTCGGCCCAGGCAGCAGCTTCGGCAACGGTCATGACCTTGAAGCCGTCGGCTTCAGCCTTCTTGGCGGTGGCAGAACCGGCCTTCAGCGCGATAGCAACGTTCTGTGCGCCGCTATCCTTGAGGTTCAACGCATGGGCGCGGCCCTGCGAACCATAGCCGATGATGGCGACTTTCTTTGCCTTGATGAGGTTGAGATCGGCATCACGATCGTAATAGACGCGCATTTGAAGTTCCTTCCCTTCGCTTGTCTGTTTAGTTCAGATGATCAGACGGTCGCGGTCGCTTCCGCCAAAACCTTTTCGGAGCCATAGAGCCGGAGAAAAGCGCTCACCGCTCTCTCCGCCTGCATTGCGGTATCTTTTAGACCTGGTTCGCCCAGCAGCATGCGCACATGCAGATCCGAAACCACGAGGCCGTAGAGCGTGTGATAGGCCTCGTCGGCATTCGTAAAACGCAAGAGCCCTGCCCGCTTTCCGGCATCGATCAGCGCCATCGCCCGCCGATCGATCTGCCTGCGGCCGCGTTCCAGAAGAAGCTTGCCGAGCTTGGAGCCGTCGCGATGCGACTGACCGATCGCCAGCCGGTTCAAGGCGAGTGAAACATCGCCGGCCAGCACCTCGAGCAGGTCACGTGCAAAAATCGCAAGGTGATCGTGAAGGCTGGTGACGGTCAGCCGCTCGCCATTGCGCTCGAAGGTCCTGACCTTGCTCGCCTGATAGGCGATCATCGCCGACAGCAGCCCGTCGCGATCGCCGAACCACTTGTAGAGGCTTTCCTTTGAGCAATTGGCCGCGCGCGCCACGCCTGATGTCGTCAGCGCCTTCTCGCCGCCGTCGACGAGCAGGCGCAATGCCTGCTCCAGAACCGCGTTCTGTCGAGGCGAAAATTCGCCTACCTGTCCTGCATCACTTGGCACGATCGCCACTCCCAAATACGTACCGTACGGTACGGTTCGTGGCGCGTTATCGCTCAGTCGATATTCTGCGTCAAGCAGAATTCGATGCTGCGGCGCATCAAAAGGAGAGCTATTCGGCGGCGATCTGTCCGCGCATGGCTTCAATATCCTTCAGCGGCGGCAGGCCGTAGAGCCGGCTGTATTCGCGGCTGAACTGCGACGGGCTCTGGTATCCGACGCGATAGCCGGCAGTCCCGACATCAAGACGTTCGGTCAGCAGCAGCCGGCGCGCCTCGTGCAGGCGGAGCTGTTTCTGATACTGCATCGGGGTCATCGCCGTCACCGCCTTGAAGTGATGGTGCAGCGACGAAACGCTCATGCTCACATGCTCGGCCAGCTCTTCGATGCGCAGCGACTGGACAAAGTTCGTGCGCAGCCATGAGACGGCGCGCAGGACCTTGTGGCTCTGGCTTTCGGACAGCATCATGTTGAGAAGGCGTGGACCATCGGGACCGGTCAGCAGCCGGTAGGATATCTCCCGCTCTATCAACGGCGCCATGACCGGAATATCCTCCGGCTTGTCCAGCAGGCGCAAAAGTCGGGTCGATGCATCGAGAAGGTCCGGCGGGGCAATGTTGACCACAAGGCCACGGGTGTCATCCGCCGGGGTGGCCAGGCGCGTAATGCTGGTCCGAGGCAGCAGTTCGTTCAGCTTCTCGCTGTCGATGAAAAGGGTGAAGCAGAGATAGGGAATATCTGGCGTCGCTTCGGTTACATGCGACGCCACAGGCAGGTCGAGGGAGGTCAGAACATACTCGCCGGCGCCATACATATGAACATCGGAGCCGACCATCAGCCGCTTGCTGCCCTGCAGGATCAGCGAAAATCCAGGCTTGTAGGCCATATGTTGAAGGCGCGTCGGGCAGCTGCCCTTGAAGACGTGCAGGTTCTCGATCGCGGTGGCGGAATCCCCGTCCCTCTCGGCGAAACGGGCAACGAGCGATATCATTTCATCGAATGGACCGATATGTAACGTCATAACATTACCATTTGTTTTCTTGATGTTAGGCGATGTAAACTTGGGGTCATCATCACGCGAATGAGAGGTCCGCGCAAGGAGATTTGCAGGATCGTACAAGAAGCTTGCAGGATCGCTATACCACATGTTCGGCAAGTCGGGGCATATAGTCCGCCGTCCCTTCCACCCTCCTGCCAAGAAGGAAACTACGCATGCCAACCATCGCAAAAGGCTATGCCGCAACTGACGCCTCGAAGCCGCTGACCCCGTTCACCTTCGAGCGCCGCGACCCGAAGGAAGACGACGTCGTCATCGACATCAAGTTTGCCGGCATCTGCCATTCCGACATCCATACCGTTCGCAACGAGTGGCACAACGCCGTCTACCCGATCGTCCCCGGCCATGAAATCGCCGGCATTGTGACCGCCGTCGGCTCCAAGGTCACGAAATTCAAGGTCGGCGACCGCGTCGGCGTTGGCTGCTTCGTCGACAGCTGCGTCGGCTGCGCCACCCGCGACGTCGACAATGAGCAATATATGCCCGGTCTTGTCGGCACCTATAACGAGTTCGAAATCGACGGCAAGACGCGCACCCAGGGCGGCTATTCCGACCATATCGTCGTCAAGGAAGGTTATGTCCTGTCGATCCCGGACAATCTGCCGCTCGATGCCGCTGCTCCCCTGCTCTGCGCCGGCATCACGCTCTATTCGCCGCTGCACTACTGGAAGGCCGGCCCCGGCAAGAAGGTCGCCATCGTCGGCATGGGTGGCCTCGGCCACATGGGCGTCAAGATCGGCGCAGCCATGGGCGCTGACATCACGGTCCTCTCCCAGACGTTGTCGAAGAAGGAAGACGGACTGAAGCTCGGTGCCAAGGAATATTATGCAACGAGCGATGAAGAGACCTTCAAGAAGCTTGCAGGCACCTTTGACCTGATCATCTGCACGGCCGGCGTTGCTATCGACTGGAACGCCTATCTCGGCCTCCTCAAGGTCAACGGCTCGATGGTCATCGTCGGCGCACCGGAACATCCGATCCCGGTCCACGCCTTCTCGCTGATCCCGGGCCGCAAGAGCATCTCCGGCTCGATGATCGGCTCGATCAAGGAAACCCAGGAAATGCTGGATTTCTGCGGCAAGCACAACATCGTCTCCGAGATCGAGAAGATCAACATCCAGGACGTCAACGAAGCTTACGAGCGCGTTCTGAAGAGCGACGTGCGCTACCGCTTCGTCATCGACATTGCCTCGCTGGCAGCCTGAGAAAATCGGCAGAAACGACAATGGAAGGCGGCCCTAGGGCCGCCTTTCTGCATTTTTGCAGGATCGGACAAGAAGCTAGGAGGATCGCGCTAACGTCTCCACTCCGTCTCGTGCATACTCCATCTGTCCAATCCCCCAACTCAAAGGAAGATTCAGATGGCTATTGCAAAAGGCTATGCTGCGACGGACGCATCCAAGCCGTTGACGCCCTTCACCTTCGAGCGCCGCGAACCGAACGATGACGACGTCGTCATCTCGGTCAAATATTGCGGCCTCTGCCATTCGGACATTCACCAGGCCCGCAACGAATGGGGCAATTCCAAATATCCGATGGTGCCGGGCCATGAAGTCGCCGGCGTGGTTTCCGCCATCGGCTCCAAGGTCACCAAGTTCAAAGTTGGCGACCATGTCGGCGTCGGCTGCTTTGTTAATTCCTGCGTCGGCATGCCGGAGCGCAATGTCGACATCGAGCAGTACCTGCCGGGCTGCATCCAGACCTATAACGATTTCGAGGCTGACGGCGTAACGCCGACCTATGGCGGCTATTCCGACTCGATCGTCGTCAAGGAAGGCTATGTCCTCTCCTTCCCCGACAACATCCCGCTCGACGCCGGTGCTCCGCTTCTCTGCGCCGGCATCACGCTCTACTCGCCGCTCGCTCACTGGAAAGCCGGTCCCGGCAAGAAGGTCGCCATCGTCGGCATGGGCGGCCTCGGCCATATGGGCGTCAAGATCGGCGCTGCCATGGGTGCCGACATCACCGTGCTTTCCCAGTCGCTGTCGAAGAAGGAAGACGGTCTGAAGCTCGGCGCCAAGGAGTACTACGCCACCAGCGATGCCGAAACCTTCAAGAAGCTCGCGGGCACTTTCGACCTGATCATCTGCACGGTCGGCACTGTCATCGACTGGAACGCCTATCTGAGCATGTTGAAGATCGACGGCACGATGGTCCTGGTCGGCGTTCCCGAACATCCGGTGCCGGTCCACGCCTTCTCCGTCATCGGCGGCCGCAAGGCCCTGACCGGCTCAGGCATCGGCTCGATCAAGGAAACCCAGGAAATGCTCGACTTCTGCAGCAAGCACAACATCGTTGCCGAGATCGAGAAGATCAACATGCAGGAGATCAACGAAGCCTATGAGCGTGTCCTGAAGAGCGACGTCCGCTACCGCTTCGTCATCGACATCGCCTCGCTGGCAGCTTGATCGTCACTATATCGAATGCGGAAAGGGCGGCCCTTGCGAGCCGCCCTTTTTTAATTCTCGCGCATCGTTTCCTTCTGCGTGATCAGCCGCGCGCTGTGCTGGCGGCTGAGATAGATCCACAGCCAGCTCCACGCGACCGCAAAGCGCGAACGCGTGCCGATGAGGAAGTAGATATGGGCGATGCCCCATATCCACCAGGCGATCCAGCCCCTGAGCTTGATCCAGCCGAAATCGATGATCGCCGAGCTTTTGCCGATCGTCGCAAGGCTCCCCTGATGATGATAGCGGAAGGCGCCGGGCTCGGCCTGCCCCGCAAGGCGGGCACGTATGACCTTGGCGACATAGGCACCCTGCTGCTTGGCCGCGGGCGCAATCCCCGGAACCGGCTTGTCACCTTCCCACATGACGAGTGCCGTATCTCCTGTCACGAAGATATTGTCAGCACGGGGGGGCCTCAACTCCGCATCGACGATGACGCGGCCGGCGCGGTCGGCGGGAACGCCGAGCCAATGTGCGGCAGGCGAGGCCTGCACGCCCGCTGCCCAGACGATCGTCCTCGACGGCACGAAGCTCTCGCCCATTGTCACGCCTTCCGCAATGCAGTTGGTGACGGCATGACCGAGGCGGACCTCCACGCCAAGCGTCTCTAACGTCCGCTGCGCATAGGCCGACAGGTCTTCGACGAAGCTCGGCAGAACCCGCGGACCGGCTTCGACAAGGATAATCTTCGCCTTCCTGGTATCGATCCTGCGGAATTCCTTCGGCAGGGTGACGTGCGCCAGTTCTGCGATGATGCCTGCGAGCTCGACACCCGTCGGACCGGCACCCACGATCACAAAGGTCAACAGAGCGTCGCGAACGGCGGGGTCGGTTTCCAGCTCCGCCTGCTCGAAGGCGATCAGCACGCGGCGGCGGATCGTGGTCGCATCCTCGAGTGTCTTCAGTCCTGGCGCGACGGGCTCCCATTCGTCATGGCCGAAATAGGCATGCGTCGCGCCGGTCGCCAGCACCAGCGTGTCGTAGGAGATGGTCTGACCGTTCTTGAGTTTGATCGTGCGCGCCTCGCGATCGACACCGACGACCTCGGCGAGCAACGTTGTCACCTCGGGGCGGTCGCCGTACAGGCTCCTGATCGGCCAGGCGATTTCCGAGGTTGAAAGCAAGGTCGTGGCGACCTGATAGAGCAGCGGCTGAAACAGATGATGGTTGCGACGATCGACGAGAGTGATTCGTACCGGAGCCCCCTTCAGATCGTTAACAAGCTGCAATCCGGCAAAACCGCCACCGACTACGACAACATGATGTTCCTGCATGGAAATTCCTCGTGTTGTCCCCCCGCAAACAAGGTAAGCAGGCTGCCACAGCAATCAACCTGTATTTGCGCATGGCTACTCTGCAAGCTTGATGGCGGTCTCGGTCTCCGATTTTTAAATTCTGAACCTGGCTAACATAGCATCGACCGGAAGGCGGCGGAGGCAGGATTGCGCCGACAACAGTCATTCTGGATCAGATAAGAATAATCGACTTCACCGGAATCTGAGAGACAACATTCGGGTTTCTATCGAATTTGTTGCCAGCCGCGTCTGTGCTCGAACGGAAGTCAGGCTTGTCTGGCCTTCCGATTGGCATAACGCCGATCACGTTCGGCCTTTCGGGCAGCCTCGTCTTCGATCACCCGGGAGATACGGCCTTCCTCGGCCGCCTTGCGTGCGTCAATTTCGGCCTTGGCAGCCGCATTTATGGCGGTCTGATGCTCTTCTGCTTCTGCCTCGAGACGTGTCCGCTCGGCTATTTTCTGCCGCTCTCGGTCTGCGCGTCGCTCGTCTCTGGCGGCGGCGACTGCAAGCCGCTCCGCCTGCCTTTCCATACGCGTTGGCTCCGCGGCTTCTTTGGCAGAACGATGGGCTTGGAGAAGTGCAGCTTTTGCCTGGGCAGATGCGCCAAGGCGGTCCGAAAGATCGTTGCTTCTAGAGTTTTTCAAATCATTCGCTTTGCTGGAAGTCGACCAGATGGTCAAATCTTTGGTTTGCGTTTGGAAATCAGGGCAACGGTGGCCCGCTTCTGCGCTTCCTCTTCCTTGGCAAGGCGGAGGGTCCGCAACCGCAACGTCTTTTCCTCGCGGGCCTGCGCGATCGAATCGAGTTCGTCGACCGCGCGGCCCCGCGCGAAGAACTCCGATTGCGCTTCGGCAAAGGCTACCTCGGCCTGCTGGCGAGATCTGCTTTGTGTTTGTGTCATGTTTATCCTGACAGATAGACCGCCAAACGGCGGCAATAAAAAAGGTCAGGCGGTTTCAGCCTGACCTTGGTCGATATCGTGCTCTCAGCAGTGCCAGTACATCCGTGGTCAAAGGAAAGCAGATATCAATTAAGCGGCCTGAAGCTTGCAGGCGGACATCTTGCCCGACTTCTGATCGCGCTCAAGCTCGTAGCCGATTTTCTGACCTTCGACGATTTCACGCATACCAGCGCGCTCGACGGCAGAAATATGAACGAAGGCGTCTTCGCCGCCGTTATCGGGCTGAATAAAGCCGAAGCCCTTGGTGGAATTGAACCATTTAACTGTGCCAGTGGTCATGATGAACCCTTTCATAGCAATATTGAAGAAACCCGCGACACAAAAGCGCCGCAGATGGAGATAGCGATTTTTGAAAGGGAAGGTTCGTTCAAGGCGCGGTGCTAGTCGCGCGGTAACCAAAGCTCAGCAAGCAAAACTCGATACCGTACATATAGTCTCGCCTCACCTCAAAGTCAACCAAAAGTTACGACAAAAATATGGATTCGTTAATCGGTTGTATCCGGGCATTTCACAATCGAAAAAGAACCGGGGCACCGCATGTAGACATCGTCTTTCACCCCTGCCCATCTTGGCGGCTGTTGCTCCGATATTCCGAAGCTCAACTCGCATAGCTGACGGGAATGGCAATCCCGCTCTTAAGTTCCTCCATCGAGATGGAGGCGGCGACATCGAACAATTCCACCCGCCGCACGATCGTCTTGTAGATAACGTCATATTGCTCGACCCGCGGCAGCACGATTTTCAGGATATAGTCGTAATTGCCCGTCAACCGATGCGCTTCGACGATTTCGGGAATGTCGCTGATCGCCCGCCGAAAGCCTTCGATCCAGTCATCGGAATGGTGCGCCGTCTTGATCAGCGCATAGACCGTCGTCGGCACGCCCATTCTCTCACGGTCGAGCACCACGATCCGCCGCGCGATATGGCCGCTCTCTTCCAGCCGCTGGATGCGCCGGGAACAGGCTGAAACGGAAAGGGCGACCCGATCTGCAAGGTCGGTCACCGAAATGCCCGCATCGTTCTGCAAAAAGTCGAGAATCTTGCGATCGCGATCATCAAGCATTGCATCACCTCGCGCCGAGAATTTGCGTACAAATAAAAGACAGCGCAAAATTTTGCGCATTTCTCATAAGCATACACAAAAAATGCAAACACTGCGCAAGTGAATTGCGACATGATACGGTCACTCAAGTCCAAGGAGGAGAAATACCGGAATGCGCACAATCGGCTTTATCGGCGGCATGAGCTTCGAAAGTTCGGCGGTCTACTATCGGCTCGTCAACGAGATGGTCCGCGAGCGCCTGGGAGGGCTCGCCTCCGCTGAACTGCTGATGCATTCGGTCAACTTCGCCGATATTGTCGCGCTGCAGAAGGCCGGACGCTGGAGCGACGCCGCCGCGCGATTGGGCGATGCTGCCATTCGCCTGCAGATCGGCGGCGCCGATTGCGTATTGATCTGCACCAACACCATGCACCTGATCGCCGATGACGTGGCTTCCCACATCTCCGTGCCGGTCATCAATATCATCGACGAGACTGCCGCCGCCTTGAAGGCTTCAGGCAAGACCCGTCCGCTGCTGCTTGCGACCCGCTATACGATGGAGCACGGCTTCTATACCGAGCGCATGGACCGTCACGGCATTTCCGTCATTGTGCCGCAGTCCGATGATCGCACCATCGTTCATGACATCATCTTCAACGAACTCTGCGCCGGCACTATCCTCGACAGTTCGCGCGAAAAGCTGATGGCGATTATCGAACGCGCCAAGGCGGTAGGCGCCGACAGCGTTATCCTCGGTTGCACGGAGATCTGCCTGATCCTGGATCCGAAAGCGCTGCCCCTGCCCGGCTTTGACACGACAACGATCCACGCGCAGGCGGCTGTTGCCTTTGCCCTTGAGGACGAACCCATGAGAGCAACCAACGCCGCATAGTCGCAGCACCGGAACGAGCTACTACATTAGAAGAAGAGAGTTTACAGGTGTTGCCGTAACGCACTTGTATCTTCGGCCTCGTCCTCTAGGTTGTGCCGACCACGACCGCTCGGAGCGCCTATGCCGAAGAAGATCGTTCTAGCCGCCTTGTTCGTCCTGTCCGGATGCGGTCATCCAAGCGGCGTGATGACGCCCGTCGCGCTGACGGCGACCACACCGAAGACGTCGCAGGTCGAGATGCTGGTTGCGACCAACCGGCAGCCCAGCGGTAATCCGGCGACGCTCTTCAACGGCGAGCGCAGTCCGAAGCCCTTTCTGACGGATATCGAGGTTTCGATCCCGCCGAAGCGCGAGGCCGGCACCGTCCAGTGGCCCAGGCGCCTTCCGCCCAATCCGGCAACCGATTTCGCCGTCACCCGCGTCAAGCAGCTCGATACGCGTGCCGAAGGCCGCGCCTGGTTCAGGCAGCACTTGGAGGGCGGCCACGCGCTGGTCTTCATCCATGGCTTCAACAACAAGTACGAGGATTCGGTCTTCCGCCTCGCACAGATCGTCCACGATTCAGGCATGCACGCGACGCCTGTCCTCTTCACCTGGCCGTCGCGCGCCAGCCTCTTTGCCTATGAATATGACAAGGAAAGCACCAATTATTCCCGTAGCGCGCTTGAGCAGGCGCTGCGCGTCCTCTCGGAGGACAAGGATGTCAAGGACATCACCATTCTGGCCCATTCGATGGGGACGTGGCTGGCGATGGAAGCGTTGCGGCAGATGGGCATCCGCGACGGCCATGTGAATTCGAAGATCCGCGACGTCATCCTCGCCTCTCCTGACATCGACATCCAGGTCTTTGCCAAGCAGTATGTCGAGATGGGAACGCCGCGGCCGAAATTCACGATCTTCGTGTCCCAGGACGACAAGGCGCTCGCGGCATCTAGCTTCATCACCGGTCGCGTCGCGCGTCTCGGCGGCATCAATCCCGCCGAAGAGCCTTACCGCACGAAGCTTGAGGAAGCCGGCATCACCGCGATCGACCTCACCAAGGTCAGGACCGGCGACAGGCTGAACCATGGCAAGTTCGCCGAGAGCCCCGAGATCGTCCAGCTGATCGGCCAGCGGCTGATGGTCGGACAAAAGCTGACGGATTCCAACATCTCGCTCGGCGAAGGCGTGGCCGCGGTCATCGGCGGAACGGCCCGGACCGTTGGCGCCGTGACGGCCACCACGATTGCGGCCCCCCTGAACGCCGTCGAACACCCGATCACCCAGAAAAAGGCAACCGACGTCGGCGATAGCTTGCAGAACGATCCTCAGTCCAAGTTGCTGACGCAGTAGAATTTGCGCGCCTGACGCCGGCTTTACAGGTTGGGAATTGCTGAACACGATAGCAGGAACGCGCAACGACGATTGCGCCTGATAAGGTCGGTCGGCCTTCATCTTCAGGAAAGCATCGAACTCGCAATGAGGCCCGCGACAGCGACCACCCACACGATCGAGATCATCGTCCAGAACACCGTGAGAAACCTGCGTCTCCTGAAGAGAGGTTCGATGGAAGGAGCCGCTGTTTCAACGGGACCAATGTCTTCCGATGCCGCGAGATATTTTGCCATTTCGATCTCCCTGATGTGAGCCTGAAACGATCCCAGATTCGTAAAAGTTCCTCGCTTACGCCGCGGACGCCGTCACATTCTATTGCCTCCTGTTACCGCTTTGCATTCCCTCGTGTTTAGACCGAATTCGCACAATTCAAGGCTGATTCCGGCTTGAAAACGGATAGCCGAACTCAACCACAGGACTTGGTCTTCAACCCGCGATAACACTCGTCGCTTGTGAATATTTTGCTGCAGCGCAAAATTTTGGTTGATTTGGAAACGGTCATTCCCTAATCATTCAGTCATGACGACAACTCTCTCCAGCACCGGAAAACTTCGGGGACGTCCCCGTGAGTTCGACATGGACGCCGCGCTTGACCAGGCGCTCCGTGTTTTTTCCGAGCGTGGATATCATGCAACTTCGATCAGCGAGCTGACGGAGGCAATGGGATTGACGTCAGGCAGCGTCTACAAGGCCTTCAAGGACAAGCGTGGAGTCTTTCTGGCCGCCTTTGATCGATATCGCTCAGTGCGCCTCGGCGTCCTGCGCAATGACGTGAGCAAGGCGGAGACGGGACGCGACGGCTTGTTCGCCATGCTCCATGTCTATGCGAACGCATCGCACGGGGTCGAGGGCCGGCGCGGCTGCCTCGTTGTCAACAGCGCCACGGATATGGCCCTCTTCGACGAAGAAGCTGCGAGACGTGTTGCAGCTGCCTTTGAAACCGACGAGCGCGTCATGGTCGACTTGATCAAGCTTGGCCAGAGCGACGGTTCCATCCGTGCAGAAGTCGACGCAGAAGCGGTCTCCCGCACTTTGCTTTGCCTCATGAAGGGCATGCGCATCGTCGGCAAGACCGATCGCAGTCACGCGGAAATGAAGGCCGTGGCCGAAACCGCAATGAAATTACTGAACTGATTTTCGAAAATAATTTTGGAGCCCCTTGGGCTCCACTTCTATCGCCAAGGAGCATCTTATGACCGCAACTGCCGCACAAGCGCGGGAGACGGCCGCACCCGTCTCGGAGCCGACCATATCGCCGTGGCTCACTTTCATGTTCGCCGCAGCCTGCGGGCTCGTGGCCGCAAATCTCTATTATGGCCAGCCGCTCGCCGGCCCCATTAGCCGTGAACTCGGCTTTTCGCCGGCTGCGACCGGCCTTATCGTGACGCTGACGCAGATCGGTTACGGTCTCGGGCTGCTGCTGATCGTGCCGCTCGGCGATCTGCTTGAAAACCGCCGGCTGGTGCTTGTTCTGACCGTCGTCTCGGCGATCGCCCTGATCGGCGCGTCGATCTCGACCACGCCCGGTATCTTCCTGCTTGCCTCACTCTGCATCGGCCTCTCGTCCGTCGCCGTCCAGGTGCTTGTTCCTTTTGCTGCCAATATGGCGCCTGATGCGTCGCGCGGCCGCGTGGTCGGCAACGTCATGAGTGGCCTGCTCTGCGGCATTATGCTTGCCCGCCCGTTTGCGAGCTTTGTTGCCGAAGCCTCCTCCTGGCAGACCGTCTACATCGTCTCGGCTGTGGTGATGATCGTGCTGGCCGTCATCCTGCGCGCCGTGCTGCCGACGCGTGTTCCGCAGGCAAAGCTGCACTATGGCCAGCTCCTCGCCTCGATGGGACACCTGGCCATACACAGCCGGGTGCTCCAGCGCCGGGCGCTCTATCAGGCCTGCCTGTTCGGCGCCTTCAGCCTCTTCTGGACGACCTCGCCGCTGCTCTTGGCAAGCCCGGCCTTCGGCCTCTCGCAGAACGGCATCGCCCTTTTCGCACTGGCGGGCGCTGCCGGCGCCATCGCCTCGCCGATTGCCGGACGGCTTGCCGACCGTGGTCTGACGCAGATCGCCACCACCCTTGCCATGCTGCTCGGAATGGGATCGTTCCTGCTCAGCCATTTCGCCACCACCGGCTCGCTTTCAGCCCTGCTTTTGCTGACCGCGGCAGCCATCCTGCTCGATTTCGGCGTGACGACCAACCTCGTCTGCGGCCAGCGTGCGATCTATGGGCTAAGCCCCGAACATCGCAGCCGCCTCAACGGCCTGTTCATGGCCACCTTCTTTGCCGGCGGCGCTTTCGGTTCGGCAATCGGCGGCTGGGCCTTTGCGACAGGCGGCTGGACGCTCACGGCCTGGATCGGCTTCTGCTTCCCGACAGTCGCCCTGCTGTTCTTCGCAACGGAACTTCGCCGCAGGTAACAATGTGATCATAGAGGCGCCGGACTTCGGCGGCGCCTCTCACTTCTCCGTTTCGTCAAATTTCTTGCGTGCTGCGCGAACGGCGTCGTGATTGGCCTCGGCCCAGTTCAGAAGCTGCGCCAGCGGCCCATAGAGCGACCGGCCGAGATCGGTCATGCGATACTCGACACTCGGCGGCTTCGTCGGAAAGACTTCCCGCTCGACATAGCCGTCCCGCTGCAGGTCCCTCAGCGTCTGCGTCAGCATGCGCTGCGAAATATCGGGCACCATGCGCCGCAATTCCCCGAAACGATAGGGCTTCTGCGCCAGCGCCTCCAAAAGCAGGGTCGACCACTTGCCTCCAATCTGCGCAATGAGATCACGAACCGGGCAATTGGTGAAATCGAGCTTGCTGAACTCAACCGTTCGCACCGGCGTTTCAGCCTTGTTACGCAGATTGACGACAGAGGCGGCCATGTAGGTTCCCTTTTGGTAACGTAGAGCGCAAAAACTGCCTTCTTTACAGCAAGACGTCAATTCCTATTCTAGTGCTAGTCTCTTTTTGAGACCAGAAACAGCGGCCAATCGGCCGTAGATAAAGGAAAGCCCCATGAGCAACAAACTTCTCGTTACCGGCGCAGCCGGTCAGCTCGGCCAGCGCGTGATCCATCATCTCCTGGAAACCTACAAGGTCGCGCCATCGGACATTGTCGCGGCCACCCGCAGTCCGGAAAAGCTTTCGGATCTGGCGGCCAAGGGCGTCGTTACCCGCAAGGCGGATTTCGACGATGCCGTCACGCTCGCCGACGCCTTCGCCGGCATTGATCGCCTGCTGATCATCAGCACCGACAGCCTCGACACGCCAGGCAAGCGTCTTGCCCAGCACAAGGCAGCGATCGAGGCAGCGAAAAAGGCCGGCGTGAAGCATATCCTTTACACTTCCATGCCGAGCCCGGACAATTCGCTCGTCACTTTCGCCCCGGACCATCTCGGCACCGAACAGGCCATCCAGGCGAGCGGCATCACCTATACGATCCTGCGCGATGCCTGGTACATGGACAATTTCATGTTGTCGCTGCCGCACAATCTGCAGGTCGGCAGCTGGTATACGGCGGCCCATAGCGGCCGCGCTCCCTACATTTCGCGTGAAGACTGCGCTCTGGCAATCGCCGCCGCACTCGCCTCCTCATCAACCGGCAACGCCACCTACACGCTGACAGGCGCCAGGTCGCTGTCGATCGAGGACGTTGCCGCCACTGTCGCCGAAATCGTCGGCAAGCCGCTGCAGGTGATCAATGTCACCGACGAACAGCTCGCCGCCGGCCTGACCGGTGCCGGCCTGCCGAAATTCGTCGTCGACATGCTGGTCTCCGCCGATGCCAATATCCGCGCGGGCAACTTCGATGTCGTCAGCAGTGATTTCAAGACACTGACCGGCAAGGAGCCGCAGACGCTGAAGAGCTTCCTTGAAGAGCGCAAGGCCGTCCTGGCTGCTTGATTTTACGCCGCTGCGCCAATGTCTTTCGTCATCCTCGGCCTCGTGCCGAGGATCTGCAGCATATCAACAAAATGAAACGTGGCAGATGCTCGGGACAAGCCCGAGCATGACGAAAAACCATTGACCGTTCGAGCCGATCAAACCTTCTGGCCGCAGGCCCGGCGGAAGCGGCGCACCGTTTCCGCCATGCCGTATTCCAATGCGTCGGCGGTCAAACCATGACCGATCGAAGCCTCGGCGATTTGCGGAATGCGCTTGAGCAGCGCCGGCAGGTTTGCGACCGTCAGGTCATGCCCGGCATTGACGGCAAGTCCATTTGCGGTTGCGGCATCCGCAGTCTTTCCCAGTGCTTCTAGGATAACAGCCGCGCGCTCCGGCGCATCGAAGCAGCCGCCATAGGGTCCGGTATAAAGCTCGATACGGTCCGCGCCAATCTCCTTGGCGATCGCCACTGCCTCCGCGTCGCCGTCGCCATCCGCAAAGAGGGAAACGCGGCACCCGATCTTCTTGTACTTCTCGGTCACGCGGCTGAGGAAATCGCGGTGCTTGCGGAAATCCCAGCCGTGGTCCGAAGTCGCCTGCGAGGGATCGTCGGGCACAAGCGTTACCTGCTCCGGCTCGACACCAGCGCAAAGGTCGAAAAATTCGTCGGTCGGATAACCTTCGATGTTGAATTCCGCATCGGGAAATTCATCGTCGATCAGCGCGCGAATGACCGGCAGATCGGAGAAACGGACGTGGCGCTGGTCGGGCCTCGGATGCACCGTCAGGCCGCTTGCGCCGGCATCGAGCGCGATACGGCCGAGGCCCTCGATGCTCGGCCAGGGCAGATCGCGCCGGTTCCGCAGCATGGCGATGGCATTAACATTGACGGAGAGCTTGGCTGGCATAGCGACGTCCATATTGCATAAACGGAAGGTACCTCGCTTTTATGCCAAGAGAGGCCCCGAGGCCAACGAGTTTCCGATATCAACTCATGCAAAAGATTGATGATGTCACCCGCATTCTCTGGGGGTTCAGCGCGATGCTACCTCCTTCGGGCGATTCCTAATCCAGGCAAAAGCAGATAGCCTCCTATGTCGGTGATCGGTTATTTGCAGACCGCCGATGGTAGGAGCGAAGGTCTGCGACGAAGGCTATCCCGTTTCAGGGTAAGCGTTTTCAGCGTTCTCGGGGGAGCTGAACCCAGCTCTGCGCGATGATGAATCGAAAGCCTATGCCGCATCGGCCTTCCCTTGGGAGCGCCGAGGATGTTCGTTTGCCTTGGACAAGGCAGTCGGGCCGGCAGGGGAAAGGACATGAGGTGAAGAAGACAATATCCTAAGGAGGGGTATATGCCTGACGGTTCCAAACGTCTGTTTGCTGCCGCCAAACTCGCCTCGGAAGCCCGGGCGAGGTACAGGTTCTTGCCCGCCGCAGCGCTGCCGCCGGAGCTCCCTAACGGGCCGATTGCCATTGCCGATATGGCAAACGCCTTTGGCGTCACCCACAGGACATTGCACTTCTACCAAGAGAAGGGCCTGATTTCGGCCGACCGCATCGGGTTGATGCGCGTCTACGGCATCGAAGACGTGCTGCGCATGGCCGTCATCAACGTCTGCCGCGAAACAGGAATGCCCATCGCCGTCATCCAGGAATTGATGGAAGAGCTGCATCGGGCAGAAACACAGGAAGATGCAGAAGAGGTGTTCCACACCGCGCTCTACGCGCGCAAGCGCGAACTCGGTGGCGAGGCCACGACAATCCAGCGGCAGATGCAGAAAGTAAACGACCTCCTCGACTACAACAGCGTCGCCGAAACGGAGCGGCTGAATGACAATCGCGACCCCTCGGCTTTGACCGATCAGGAGCGTCGCTGTCTAGAAAAGATGGTGGAAGGTCTGACGCCCGCCAGAATAGCAAAGGCGCTGGATATCAAGACCGAGGAAGCCCAGGCCCTAGAAGCATCCGTCATCAAAAAATTCGGATCGAGCAATCGCTTCCAGACCGTTGCCAAGGCCGTATTGCTCGGCATCGTCAAGACGGAATAGTATCCCGCCAATGCGTCAGCGCACGATCGTCAGCGTCTCGGCCGCCCGGGTAATTGCGGTATAAAGCCAGCGTTCACGGGTATCGCGGAATGCCCAGCTTTCATCGAACAGCACGACATTGTTCCATTGCGAACCCTGCGCCTTGTGCACGGTCAGCGCATAGCCATAGTCGAACTCGTCGTAACGCTTGCGCGTAGACCAGGGGATCTCGCCGTCCACATCCTCGAAGGCCTGCTTCAGCAATTTGATCTTGGCAGCGCCCCGATCCATGTCGTCGTCTTCCGGCTTGATCAGCAGGTTGATGCCGGGCTTGGTCGTCTCGCGTGAAGACGTCATCACCTGCCAGAGCGAGCCGTTGAGAAGGCCCTTTGCTGGATCGTTGCGCAGGCAGACCAGCTTGTCGCCAGATTGCGGATAGTCGGTCGTGAAGCCCTTCAATTCGCGCAAACGCTGATTGTAGCGCCGCCGCGTCTTGTTCGTGCCGACCAGCACCTGGTCCGCGTCCATGACGAGCGGCTGCGTCACCTCGTTCTTGGAGATGACCTGCGCGGTGCCGTAGTCGCCATACATGATCTCGTTGCCTTCGCGCACCTGCATGGCAAGCTTGATGATCGGGTTGTCGCGGGCCTGACGATGGATATCCGTCAACAGGTAGTCCGGCTCCTCATTCGTGAAGAACCCTCCGCCCGAGACCGGCGGCAGCTGTCCGGGATCGCCAAGCACCAGGATCGGCGTGCCGAAGCTCATCAGGTCCTTGCCGAGCGCTTCGTCCACCATAGAGCATTCGTCGATGATGATCAGCGCGGCCTTGGCGACCGGGCTCTGCCGATTGATAGTGAACATCGGCGCGATCGAGGTCTTGCCGGTTTCCTCGTCCTCGACGGCCTCTTCGCCGCGGGGCCGGTAGATCAGCGAGTGAATGGTCTTGGCGTTGCTTGCGCCGCGCGAACGCAGCACCTGCGCCGCCTTACCGGTGAAGGCGGCAAACAGCACCTCGCCGTCGACATGCTCGGCAAAATGCTTGGCAAGCGTCGTCTTGCCCGTTCCGGCATAGCCGAAAAGGCGAAACAGCGGCGAGCGCCCTTCCTTCAGCCATTTCGAAACGGCCTTGAGGGCTTCATCCTGTTGAGGGGCAAATTGCATCCTGCGACTTGGCAGGATTCGGGCGACGGAGGCAAGGAAGAAATCCTTCGAACCGGCCTCGATCCGAAACCTTTGCAATCAAGCAAGGATGCCCGCATCCAGAGATGCGGGCATGTCGCCGTTACTCTGCAGCCTGGCGAATGTCGTCTTGCAAGGTGGCTGCAGCCGCCGTCCGCGGTCCGAGCGCGGCGAGCAACGTCACGGCAACGGAGAGCGCAGCGACGAAGGCCGTCCCGGCAACATAGGCGTTCCAGCCGAAATCAGGAGCTGCGGCGAAAATCGCCGAAGCCGCCGCAAGCACAATGCCGCCGCCGATCTGGAAGGAGGCAAAGAGC
Source organism: Neorhizobium sp. P12A (assembly GCF_008365395.1). Lineage (NCBI taxonomy): Bacteria > Pseudomonadati > Pseudomonadota > Alphaproteobacteria > Hyphomicrobiales > Rhizobiaceae > Neorhizobium > Neorhizobium sp. P12A. The sequence goes on from NZ_QOVX01000001.1 coordinate 181,209, forward strand.
AGCCCCGAGGCTAGTCCCGACTGTTCGTCTTCGACATCAGACAGTGCTGCCACCTGCACGGAGGGATAGGTCATGGCATAGCCAACGCCGAGCAGGAGCTGCGACACGCCGACGAGAACGATCGGGTTGATCTGCCCGAAAGCGCCGACCCAGAAGATATAGCTGATCGCCTGCAACCCGACGCCTGATGTCATCAGCCCCGTGGCGCCACGACTTTGCGCAATCAGCGCAAAACGCGGAGCGAGGAACATCACGCAGGCTCCGCCGATGGCAAAGCAGAAGCCTGTCGTGAAGGCCGACCATCCGAAGACATTCTGGTAATAAAGCGTCGCGATGAACTGGAAACCGACATAGACGCCCTGGAAAAGGGCCGCCAGCGCATTGGCATGGCTGAGCTTTGCCCGTCGGAATATCGCAAGCGGCACCATGGGATCGGCATGGCGCGACTCGACCCTGAGGAAGAGCAGGATCAGCACCAGCGCCGCCAGCAACGAACCCCATGTCGGGAATGTTGCCCAGCCGGCAGCGGCGGCATTGGTGATGCCGAAGACGAAGAGAAGCAGTCCGGGCGTGATCGTGATCGCGCCGGCCCAGTCGAAGCGCGGTCGGTGTCCAGTCCGGGCATGATCTTTCGGAAGGACAAAGGGAGCAACGACGAGCGCGAGGATTGCCACCGGCGCGCCCATGACCAGGGTCGCACGCCAGCTGATCAGCGTGGCGGCGCCGCCGAGCACCATGCCGAGAACAAAGCCGGCCGCGCCCGTCGAGGCAAAGACGCCGAGCGCCTTCGCCCGCTTTTCGCCCTCGCCGAAGACGGACAGCAGTAGCGCGAGTGCTGCCGGCGCGGTGAAGGCCGCTGCAATGCCCTTGATCAGGCGCGCAGCAATCAGCGTCGTGCCGCTATCGACGAAACCGCCAGCAATGCTTGCGGCCGCAAAGACACCGAGCGACCAGAGGAAGACGCGGCGGTGGCCGAAGAGATCGGCCACGCGCCCGCCAAGCAGCAGGAAGCCGCCATAGCCGAGCACATAGGCGCTGACGGCCCATTGCAGTGAGGTCGCCGGCATACCAAGTTCGGATTGGATCGCGGGAAGAGCAACGCCGATGGTCGAGACGTCCATGGCGTCAAGGAAGTTGGCAGCGCAGAGCAGCAACAAAGCCAGCCCTGCCCCACCTTGGGATTTGGAAAGGGTCATCGAAATCGTTCCTTTTGATGCTGCCGCCTGGGAGGTGAAAACGGCAGGGAACGAGAAAATGTACATCTTCCTTCCCTATTGCAAATTGATAGTATCCATGTCAGGTATTACTCACAATGATGAATGACGCCGCCCTCCGCAAAGTCGACCTCAATCTCCTGCTCGCATTTTCGGTGCTGATGCAGGAACGCAATGTCAGTCGCGCTGCCGAGCGATTGCTCCTCGGCCAGCCGGGCCTTTCGGCTGCGCTCCGACGACTGCGCGAGACGCTGGATGACGAGCTTTTCGTTCGGGTTGGCCGCAGCCTGCAGCCCACGCCACGCGCGCTTTCCATCGCCCCTGCGATCGAGGATGCGCTGTCCGGCATCGAACGCGCTATACGCCCGCCGCTCGATTTCGACCCCTCGACCTGGGAAGGCGAGTTCCGCATCGGCATGTGCGACAATCTCGAATCCGCCTTCTTCGGCCCGCTCGCGGCAAGGCTGAGCAAGCTGGCGCCGAACGCCAGGCTGGTCGGTCTCGCGTCGGAAAAGCGCGACGGCGGACGGATGCTCGACGAAGGCCTCTATGATTTCAGCGTGGCCGTCCATGACGAGCCGGCCTCCTGGCATGTCCGCGCGCCGCTCTTCGATCAGAAATCGCTCTGCATCTACGACCCGAAACAGCTCCAGCTGACGACGCCGCTCACTCTGGAGGAATTCACCAAAGCCTCGCATGTGGCCGTCTCTTTCGAGGGCACGACGGCGGATATCGACCTTGTTGCCCGGGCAGTTGGCTGCTGCCGCCGCGTTGTCGCTGCAGTACCGCGCTTTTCGGCCCTGCCGATGACGCTCAGCCGCCTGCCTGTCATCGCAACCATTCCGGAATCGATCGCCCGCTGCATGGCGCAATTGCACGGCTTCGCCGTCGCCGCACCGCCCTTCGACCTGCCGGCCATTCCGGTAACGATGCTCTATCGGCGCATAGACGAGACGGATCCGCGCGCGCAATGGTTCAGGCGGCTGTTCATCGAGGTCGCAGACGAAGCCCTGATGGATTGCGGTTGCGCCGTCGGCATTTTCCCGGAAACCTGCGGCAAAGTGGAACCCGTGGCAGCGAGGGTTTAAAGGGTCAGACGATCACCAAAAAACTCTGGAATGGCCGGGAATAAAATCGCAGCAAACCGTGTCTCATGTCCGGCGCCGCACATTGCGAGCCCTTTGCAACCGAGGAGACAGCCCCCATGAAAGCCGTAAAATTTCTGCCGATCCTGATATTGGCATCCACTGCCGCAACCGCAGCCCTCGCCGCTGAACCGGTGAAGACCGTCGAAACCTCCAAGGGCAAGGTTCTTGCCGGCGAGAATGGCATGACCCTCTACACCTTCAAGAACGACAAGAAGGACGTGTCCAATTGCAACGATGATTGCGCCAAGGCATGGCCGCCGCTGATGGCGGACGCCAAGGCCAAGGCTGGCAACGGTTACTCGATCATCAAGCGCAAGGACGGCTCCATGCAGTGGGCCAAGGGCGGCATGCCGCTCTATTTCTTCGTCAAGGACACCAAGGCTGGCGACGTTGCCGGCGACGGCTTCAAGGGCGTATGGGATGTCGCACGGCCCTGATTGGACCGACAGGGCCGCGGGGGGCACTTCCCCCGCGCCCGATGCTTTCGAGACGCAGGTGCTTGCGCTCCTGCCCTCGCTGCGGCGCTATTCCCGCAGCCTGACGCGATCGGATATCGATGGCGAAGACCTGCTGCAGGATTGCGTCGAGAAAGTATTGATGCGGCGCGGCCAATGGCGCGGATTGAACCTGCGCGGCTGGGTGCTGACCATCATGACAAATCTCTATCGCAATGGCCTGCGCCAGCGGGGCGGTCGAACCTTTGTCGATCTGGACGACAGCACCGACCTGCCCTCGCCCGAGATCGATGCCGATCCGCTGGAACGCTCACGGCTTGAGATCGCACTGAACACGCTGCCGGAGGAGAATCGCGCAGTGCTGATGCTCATCGTCGTCGAGGGCTACAGCTACCAGGACGTCGCCAACATGCTCGACATACCGATCGGTACCGTGATGTCGCGCCTGTCGCGCGCGCGCAAGCGGCTGAGCGACCTGATGAATTCCGACAATGTCGTGACGCTTCGGAGACCGAAATGAACGAACGAAACCCAACCGTGACCGAAGCGGACCTGCATGCCTTTGCAGACGGGCTTTTGCCGCCCGGCGAAAATGCGAGGTTGGAAGCGTGGCTCTCGGACAATCCGGAAGAGGCCGCCAAGGTCGCCGGCTGGAAGGCCCAGAATGCCGAGATCAAGACGCTGTTTGCGCCCTATGCCCGAACGAAGGACAGCGACCGCCTCCTTGTCACCAGCCAGAGACGCCAGGATCGCAGCAGGCTGAGCAGACGCCTGTCCATTGCCGCCGCCGCTGCTCTCGTCTTCCTGGCGGGTGCTGCCGCCGGCCACTATGGCCCGCAATTGCTGGGCCGCCCCGAGATCCAGCTTGCAAGCATCGAGGCGCTGCCGCGCCAGGCGCAATCTGCCTTTCTCGTCTATGCGAGCGAGGTCCGGCATCCCGTGGAGGTCGGCGCCGATCAGGAACCGCACCTTGCGACCTGGCTGGGCAAGCGGCTGAATATCGCCGACCTTAGGGTTCCGAGCCTTCAGAAGCTCGGCTTCCAGCTCGTCGGCGGCAGGCTGCTGCCAGTGAATGGCACGCCCGGTGCGCTCTTCATGTATGAGGACGCGACCGGCAAGCGCATCACCGTTCTCGTCGGCCGCAACAAGCTGAACACGACGACGAGCTTCCGCTTCGCCAATGCAGGCACGCTCGATACCTTCTACTGGATCGACGGCGATATCGGCTATGCGGTTACGGGCGAGATCTCGCGCGACATGCTTAGGCAGGTGGCGGAGGAATGCTACAAGCAGTTTCCGTCCTCCTGAAGCAATTCCAGCAAAAGTGTGCAGCGGTTTTGCGTCCGGAATTGCGAGAAACCAAACAGAAATCAGCGCTGCGGATCGTTCTCCAAAAGGATCGGCATGCCGTGCGGTGTCGCCTCCGCCGCGCGCTGCCAGCTTTCCTGCAGCGCCCGAATGGTTTGCCCGTCCGTCACGCCGCGATCGACCAGAAGGCTGGAAAGGGCGGCGACCCAGCAGTCGAAATAATCGCTGCCATCCTCCGCTCGATCGGGCTTGTGCAATTCCGCTGACAGACGCTCCGCCCATTCCGACCAGCTGAAGAGACCGCGCTCGTGAAGATGCACGGTCATCGCGAAAGCTTCGGCGGCCCAGGGTTCTGGAAACACCGGCTCTCCGTCGGTCGATCGCGGCAGCTGCGGCGAGTCCCTGAGCGGTGACGCCGTCTCACACACGCTCAAGATAGCTCTCCCAGGCATCGATCGATACCGTCAGGGAGGGATCGGCTCCCTCGCCCCATATTTCCGGTGCATCGAAGACGACGGTATAGACCCATTGCGGGTTCTCCCCCTTGCCATGGGCATTGTCATCGGGGAACACGAAGGAACCCTGCACCGCCTCGACTACCCCCGTCTTTGCGCGCGCATAACGCGGCAGGCGGGTATGGGTTGTCGGATTGAAATTCTTGGTGCGCACGCGGTCACCGACGGTGAAAACCGCCGCAGTTTCGACAGGCCGGTCGCAAGGCCCGCCCTTGGCAAGGACGCCCGCCACCATTTCGGCTTTCAGCGCCCGCTTTGGAACGGTGCCCGGCAGCAGATCGCGTCCCTCGGCCAATTCCTCCGGCGTTGCGAAACCATGGCGCTCCAGCAGCATGTCGATGCCGCGAATCCAGATTTCGTAGTAGCTGGCCGAAAGATATTCGGCGGGCGGAATGTTCTCCCGCGCATGCCGGCTTTCGTCGATGTTCCAGGCACCAAAGGCGCCACAGGACAACGTGATGCCGAGCGCCCGCTTTTCCCAGTCGGCATGAAAATAGGGTTCATTGCGCTCGGGCGCGACGGGACCGAAGCCCATCTGCCCGCCAAGATCGTGCGGCCCGTTCATGCGCTCGCCTCCGCACGCCCGGCGATATCAGTGCCGATCATCGCGTCGCGGCTGACGAGACCTGCCAGCTGCTCCTCGCTGAAACCATCCGTACCATCCGGCCGCTCGGGGATGACGAGGTAGCGCAGCTCGGCCGTCGAATCCCAGACACGTATCTTCTTGTCCGCCGAAAGCGTCAGCCCGAATTCGGCAAGTACACCGCGCGGATCGATGACGGCACGGGAGCGATAGGCCGGCGCCTTGTACCAGACCGGCGGCAAGCCGAGCACGGACCACGGATAGCAGGAGCAAAGCGTGCAAACGACGAGGTTGTGCGTCTCCGGCGTGTTGAAAACGGCGCGCATATGCTCACCCTGCCGGCCGGTGAAACCGAGACTGGCGATTGCCGCCGTCGCGTCCCGTTTCAGCCATTCGGCAAAATCGGGATCACTCCAGGCTTTCGCCACCACCTGCGCCCCGTTGCGCGGCCCGACCTTGGTCTCATAAATCTCGACGATCGCGTCGATTGCCCCAGGGTCGATCAATCCCTTTTCCGTCAGCAGCGTCTCAAGCGCCCGCACACGGGCCTGCATGTCGGAATAGCTGTTGTCGTGGTCATGATGGTGATGATGATCATGACCGTCGTGGTCGTCGTTATCGTGCAAGGCGCCCTCCCCGAAACAGAGCGCCATCCTAAGCGCTCGCTCCATCTCCGCCAAGCGGGTTCTTGAGGGGCGCCGCTCGCAGCCGGTCTCCAGGCCATCATCGACTCGGCTGCGGTGCCCTTGCAGACACCGCAGCCGGAACAATCAGACCAGCGATCAGAAGCGCTCGCCGACCATTTCTTCGCTCTTCGCCCAAAGCGCCTTGGCGCGTTCCGGATTGAGCGCATAGGCGAGAACGCCTTCACTGACGGGGCTGATGACCCCTTCGGTTACGGTCGAAACGTGGCAATTCTCGCAATACCGGCCGCCAACCTCTTCGCCGATCGCAACAACGCCAGCCCAGACGGATGTCGCCGCACCCTGCGGAATGGTCTTCAACTGGTATGGCGGCTTGCCTTCGGCTGCGAGATCCGAGTTGATCTTGTCGAGCATCGCTCCAAGCGCCCCGGGATCGAGATGGCGCGCAAGCTCGGTCTGGATGCCGCCGGGATGCACGGCAGTCGCGCGAATGCCGCGCTCCTTGTGCCGGCGGTCGAATTCGACGGCAAACAGGATGTTGGCGGTCTTCGACCGGCCATAGGCGAGCCAGGGATCATAGGCGGTGTGCTCGAAGTTCGGATCGTCGAGATCGACATCGGCGAAGCGATGGCCCGACGAAGAAAGATTGACCAGCCGGCCGCCCTCTTTGATCAAAGGCGCAATGCGGTTGACGAAGGTGAAATGGCCGAGATGGTTGGTTCCGAATTGCGTCTCGAAGCCATCGGCCGTGTGGCCGAACGGCGCCGCCATGACGCCCGCATTGGCAATGACGATATCGAACGACCGCTTGTCCGCCAGCAGCGCGTGGGAAGAAGCGCGAACGCTCGTCAGCGAAGCAAGGTCGAGTTCTATCAGTTCGAGGCTGCCGGCGTTTGCGGTCAGCGCGCGAACCGCTGCTGTCGCGGCCTCCGCCTTGGCAAGATCGCGGGCTGCACCGACAACCTGCGCACCGTGCGCGACAAGCGCCCGCGCCGTCTCGACGCCGAGGCCGGCCGAAACGCCTGTCACCAGCACGCGTTTGCCGCTGAGGTCGACACCGGAAAGTACATCGTCAGTCGTGGAAGTGGCTCCAAAAAGTCCCGTCATGAAAATCTCCTTCACATGTGGACGTAGTCGGCACCCATCGCGGTGGACCATTGTCCGTTGCCCCCGAATGGAATAAGAGGAGGGTGCCTCCGATTAAATACGGAGGCACCCTCCGTTTATCAATGGGTCATCGTGTAGTGTGACGAAAAAAATCGAGCAACCCGTTCCCCGCAAGCCGCGCGCAGATGCCGAACGCAACCGACTGCGGCTGCTTGAGACCGCAAAGACCGCCTTTGCGCAGAAGGGTGCCGATGCGAGCCTCGAGGAAATCGCGCAATCCGCGGGGGTCGGGATCGGAACGCTCTACCGCCACTTCCCGAACCGCGACGCGTTGATCTCGGCCGTCTATCGCAACGAAACCGAGCAGCTCGTCCGCGCAGCGGAGCGGCTGTCGGCCACGCATCCGCCCACCGAGGCGCTGCGGGAATGGCTGCTTGTGTTCATCGACTATATCGCCACGAAGCATGGAATGTTCGCGGCGCTCAATTCGCTTGTCGGCGGCACCTCGGATCTCTACGCCGCTTCAGGCACCCAGATTAGGCAGGGGATCGAAATGCTGACTGCCCGCGCCATCGCAAGTGGCGAGATCAAGCTCGACATGGATCCTCTCGACCTTCTGCGTGCGGTGGCTGGAGTCGCGAACGTCGCGCCGGATTCCAACTGGAAGGCGGCGGCAAGCCGTCTCGTCGACATCATGATCGCGGGGCTCAAGACCACGGCTAAGGAAGGGTCCTGATGCCTTTGGATGCGCTGTCGCGATTGGCGGCATTTGCCACATGGTAACGCATTCTTCGCTAGCTTGCCCTCCATGAAAATCCTGATTCTCGGTGCCACAGGCTTCATCGGCTCGACGATCGCCGCGCGACTGCTCGGCGACGGGCACGACGTGACTGGGCTGTCGCGCAATCCCGGTCGTGCCGGGATCAAGCAACCGTCGATTTCCTGGATCAAGGCCGATCTTGCGGCAATGACAGAGCCTTCGGACTGGCGGCAGACATTGCAAGGCTGCGATGTCGTCGTAAACAGCGCCGGTGCGCTGCAGGACGGATTGTCGGACGATCTCTTTGCCGCGCAGGAAAAAGCGATGCTTGCGCTCTACGCCGAAGCAAGGAACGCAGGCATAAGACTGGTCGTCCAGATTTCAGCCCGCACGGATTGCGCCGGCAGCGATCGTCCATTCCTCGCAACAAAGCGCAACGCCGATCGCGCGCTTGCTGCATCTGGATTGCCGCATGTGATCCTGCGCCCGGCACTGGTCATCGGCCGCAATGCGCATGGCGGAACCGCCCTGTTGCGCTCGCTTGCCGCCCTGCCCCTCATCCTTCCGCTGGTTCATGCATCAAGCCCCATTGAAACGGTCGCGGTGGACGATGTCGCGGCCGTGGTCAGCACTGCTGTCGACGGTCGGTTGCAACAGGGCATGGACATCGACCTTGCGAGTGGCGAAGTGTCCAAGCTTGCCGATCTCGTCCTGCTCCATCGCCGCTGGCTCGGCCTGCCGCCCGCCCATGTGATCCCCATTTCCGGAAGCCTGGCGCGGCCGATCACCTGGCTTGCCGATATGGCCGGTCGGCTCGGTTGGCGCTCGCCGTTGCGATCGACGGCGATGGCCATCATGTCCGAAGGCGTCGTCAGCCGACCGACTGCCCAACCCGCTTTCGACCTGAAGCTTAAGACGGCAGCCGAAACGCTTGATGCCAATCCATCCGCCGTCCAGGATCTCTGGTTTGCGCGGCTTTACCTGCTGAAACCGCTTGCGACAGGCGGCCTGTCGCTGTTCTGGCTGCTGTCCGGACTGATCCCTCTCCTCTCGCCGATGGCTGCGGCCGGGCATTTCCTCGCCTTCATGCCGAAGACTTCAGCCATCCTGCTGACCGTTGCAACCTGCCTGCTCGATATCGCGCTCGGCGCGGGTGTTCTGGTCAAACTCTTTTCGCGCCTCGCTCTCTGCGGAATGATCGCAACCACACTCGCCTATCTCGCCGGCGGCACCCTGCTTGAGCCCTCCCTCTGGCTCGATCCGCTGGGGCCGCTGGTCAAGGCAATCCCCTCGCTGCTTTTGACTTTGATGACGCTTGCAATCCTGGAGGAGCGTTGATGCCGGTGGAATTGCTTCTGCTGCTGCATGTCATCGGCGCGACCGTACTCTTCGGCACAGGCGCCGGCATCGCCTTCTTCATGGTCATGGCACATCGCACCCGCGACCCCAAGCTGATTGCCCATGTCGCCGAAACCGTCGTGATCGCCGATACGGTCTTCACGGCGACAGCAGCTATTCTCCAGCCGGTGACAGGTTACCTGCTCGCCCAAAGCATCGGTTGGTCGCTGGAGGAAGGATGGATCGCGCTGTCGCTGCTGCTCTACGTCGTGACCGGCGTCTTCTGGCTGCCTGTGGTCTGGATCCAGATCCGCCTGCGCAACCTCGCCCGCGCCGCGGCGGCAAAAGGCCTGCCGCTGCCGCCAGCCTATTTCAGCCTCTACCGCATCTGGTTCGCCTGCGGCTTTCCGGCCTTCTTCGCAGTGATCGGCATTCTCTGGCTGATGCTGAACAAGCCCCCGATCGCGCTATTTTAGCATCGGCCAAAGGCTGAGGACGAGAAGCACCGCCATGCTGATGTTGAACCATTTGAGGCGAACAGGGTCGGACAGCCAGTTGCGCAGCGCCGAGCCGAAACCGGCCCAGGTCGAAACGCTCGGGAAATTGACCGCGGCAAAGGCAAGCCCGACGATCAGCACGCTGACGAGATAGATCTGCGGAATCGTATAGGTGGCCATTGCCGTGACGGCCATGACCCAGGCCTTCGGATTGACCCATTGGAAAGCCGCTGCCGAAAGAAAGGACATCGGCGCAACGTCGTCCTGCTTTTTCTCGGCGAGGCTGCGCGACGTACCGATCTTCCAGGCAATCCAAACGAGATAGGCCCCGCCGGCAAATTTCATCGCCGTATAGAGGACCGGCACCTCATGCAGCACCGCGCCGAGACCAAGGCCGACAGCGAGCAGCAGCACCAGGAAGCCGATGGCGACGCCGAGCATATGCGGGATCGTCCGGCGAAACCCGAAATTCACGCCCGACGCAAACAGCATCATATTGTTCGGCCCTGGCGTGATCGAGGTGGTGAAAGCAAACAGCAACAGGGCCAGAAACGTATCCAGCGGCATGAGATCCTCCCGAGGAGTTCCGCTCCGATCAAGCCGGGCGGCTTCTTATTATGTCAGTATAGCTGACCTATCGGAGACGATCCAGCCACGCAGTTGTCATGGTGACAGGATTGAACGTTGGCGGCGCCACAAGCACCAAGGCAAATCACTCGGTTCTGTTGATCGTATAGATCCCGGTATCGTCCGGCTTAACCAGAAGCTGCTTGTCCTTGCCGTCGCTGTCCTTGTTGTAATAGGCCTCAAGCGCCTTGGTCAAAGTTTCGTTCGCTTTGCCGTTCGGGTCAACCATGGATTGGACGAGGGTTTGGATGGACACGCCCATCTTGTCCAAGCCAAGCTTGTGAGCGACTTCCTGGAGGGCCGCTGGGCTTACATGTTCCAGCTGGCGAGCGATCGCTTCGCCATACTCAGGCAGCGTGTCATAATCGTCTTCATTGATGCCAATCTCTTGCCCCAGGCGCTTATAAAGATTGAGCTTGATCTTGGTGATATCGACACTGTTGACGCTGAAAATATCGTCGGAAACCTTCGATTGCGCCTTCGTCGGCTGGGAACCGACCTGCGCGTCGGAAGATTTATTGGCGGGGTTGCCATTGGCAATCGACACGATGGCATCCGCCACAGACGTCTTCTTCGCCGGCCCGGACAAAACGACTGGCTGCTGAAGAACTTGCAGGGCTACTTTGCTTGCTGAAAAAACCGATGTCATCGTAATCTCCAATCTCCGCTGGTCGACCGTCATGGAGCAGCGGCTTGGTTCGATACGGCATCATGCTGTAGCTGAAAGACCATTATCAATTCAGGATTGTGGAAAAATCTGGTTAAAAATTGATAAAGTAAACATTCCTGAAAGTTGTATCCTTAGCGTTCCGGCACCCCTTTAGCCACCGCTAGCCAACAAAATCGAGATCCAGCGATGCCGTCTTCCATCCCCACCATCGCCTTCCCTTCCGGCGCTAGCGTCCCCTCCCTCGGCCAGGGCACCTGGAACATGGGTGAGAACCCTGCCCGCGCCCGCGAGGAGATCGAAAGCCTGAAGGCTGGCATCGATCTCGGCATGACGCTGATCGACACCGCCGAGATGTATGCCGAAGGCGGCGCCGAGGAAATCGTTGGGCGTGCGGTCGAAGGACGACGCGCCGAGGTCTTTCTGGTCAGCAAGGTCTATCCCTGGAATGCCAGCCGCCAAGGCACGGTCGACGCCTGCGAGCGCAGCCTGAAGCGCATGAAGACCGATCGCATCGATCTCTATCTCCTGCATTGGCGCGGCAACCACCCGCTCGCCGAAACGGTCGAGGTCTTCGAAGGCTTGAAAGCCGCCGGCAAGATCGGCGCCTGGGGCGTTTCGAATTTCGACGCTGACGATATGGAGGAACTTCTGGCCGTTCCCGGCGGAAAGAATGTCGCCGCCAATCAGGTGCTCTACAATCTCGGCCGCCGCGGTATCGAATTCGACCTCCTGCCTTGGTGCCAGCAGCGCAATATCCCGGTCATGGCCTATTCACCCATCGAGCAAGGCCGCCTCGCCCACCATCCGGACCTGATCCATCTCGCCAAGGCCTACCAGGCAACGCCGGCTCAGATCGCGCTCGCCTATGTCCTGGGCCAGAAAGGTGTGATCGCCATACCGAAGACAGCCAAGCCCGAGCACGTCCGCGAGAATCGAGAGGCGGTATCGATTGAGCTGACTGAAGCCGATCGCGCCGCCCTCGACAGAGCCTTCCCGCCGCCGAGGAGAAAAAAGCCGCTGGAAATGATCTGACCTGCGGCTCTCTAGATTCTAGAGCACCGACAATCCTTCTGCCTGCAGAGCCTTCCGCACTGAAGGGCGGGACCGCACGCGCCCGTACCATGCCTGCAGGTTCGACAAATCATCGAAATGAATGTCGGCCCTGTAGTGGCTTGTCAGCCAGGGCGCCTGACCCCAGCTCGTGAGCGCGAAAAGATAGGCGTCGGCAACCGTGAAATTGTCTCCCAGGAGATAGGGACGATTTGCCAGCTCCTCGTTCATGAACGCATAGCGCTTTTCCAGTTTCGGCTTGGCAGTCTCGACATATTCGCCGGCCAGCCGCGCATAGAGCAGCGGAATGAATCCTTTGTGGATTTCAGAATTCAGGAAGCTCAGCCACTGCTGAAGCTTGTAGCGCTCCATCGTGCCATTCGTGGGCGCCAGCCTCAGTTCCGGCCTTAGGTCGGCGAGATACTGAACGATTGCCGGGCCTTCCGTGAGGATCGTGCCGTCATCGAGTTCGAGCGCAGGGACATAACCGAGCGGACTGATGTCCTTGAAATTCTCGGCCGCGCCGACGCTCTGCTTTTTGCTGTCCACCAGCACAAGTTCGGCGTCGATACCGAGTTCGTTGAGCACGATATGCGGCGAAAGCGAGCAAGCGGCCGGAATATAGTACAACTTCATGTTTTTTCCCTTTTCGATGTCCACCAACACCCGACGCATTGGGGTTGGCGGCAATCTAAAAGGTCGGGCTATTTTTTAAAGAAGGCACTATAATGTGGTGTAGGTACATATTTTATACTGGGGAGCAGGCATGAGGGGAAGGACATGAAGGAAAGCGTCACGAACTGCACCGTCGAGGAAGCAATGCGGCTTCTGGGCGGCAGGTGGCGGCTTTTGATCGTGTTCTTCCTGCTGGATGGCCCCAAGCGTTTCAACGAATTGAGGCGCAGCGTCCCCGGCATTTCGCAGCGAATGCTGACGCTCGATCTTCGCGCTCTGGAGGAGGCCCAGCTGATCAAGCGTACGGCTTATCCGACGGTGCCGGTCACAGTCGAATATGAGCTCACCGAAGACGGCAAACGGCTGGTTCCAGTCGTCAAGGTCATGCAGGAATTTGGAAAGTGGTTGCTGGAGCGGGAGCAGCCGGCGCCAGCAGCCAGGAATGCGTAAGCCAGCGCCTGACGCTGCAAGTATGCTCGCGTCAGGCAATTCCAGCAAAGCTACATTGAGCATTCGCTGGAATTACTCTGTTGCAGTGCCGATTACATTCCCTGCGGCCCGCGGTTCATCGCAGCGATACCCGTGCGGCACACTTCGATCAGGCCGAGCGGCTTCATGATCGCCACGAACTGGTCGATCTTCGACGACTTGCCCGTGATCTCAAGAATGAAGTGCTCGACTGTCGCGTCGACCACCTTCGCGTGGAAGGCATCGGCCAGTCGCAGCGTCTCGGCACGGGTCTCGCCGCTACCGATCACCTTGATCAGCGCTACTTCGCGTTCGATCGGCCGCTCCTGGCGAAGCTCGCGAGCACGCACGGTCAGGTCGACGACGCGGTGGACAGGAACGATGCGCTCGAGCTGCGCCTTGATCTGCTCCAGCACCTGCGGCGTGCCGCGCGTCACGATGGTGATGCGCGAGAGGTGCGCCTGGTGCTCGGTTTCTGAAACCGTCAGGCTTTCGATGTTGTAGCCGCGGCCGGAAAACAGGCCGATGACGCGGGCAAGGACGCCCGGCTCGTTATCGACGAGAACCGAAAGCGTGTGGTTTTCGACTGCTGCGGTTTCCGGCGAAATGAAGTAGGCGGAACCGGTGGGTTGAAGGTGTGCGTTCATTGTGGGTGTTCCTATTCCCTGGAATTAAACGAGCTGACGGCCCTTGGCATCGATCGCGTTGGCGACCACTTCGTCCGTCGCCTCGTCAGGCAACAGCATTTCGTTGTGAGCCTTGCCCGAGGGAATCATCGGGAAGCAGTTGGCAAGGTTGGCGACACGGCAATCGAAGATGACCGGCTTCTTGACGTCGATCATCTCCTGGATGGTCGCATCCAGTTCGCTCGGCTTTTCGCAGCGCAGGCCGACCGCGCCGTAGGCTTCCGCGAGCTTGACGAAATCAGGCATCGCTTCGGTATAGGAGTGGGACAGGCGGTTGCCGTGCAGCAGCTGCTGCCACTGGCGCACCATGCCCATATACTGGTTGTTCATGATGAAAATCTTGATCGGCGCATCGTGCTGGATCGCCGCCGACATTTCCTGGATGCACATCTGGATCGAGGCATCGCCGGCAATATCGATGACCAGCGCGTCGGGATGCGCGATCTGGACGCCGAGCGCCGCCGGCAGGCCGTAACCCATCGTGCCGAGGCCGCCCGAGGTCATCCAGCGGTTCGGCTGCTCGAAGCCGTAGAATTGTGCCGCCCACATCTGGTGCTGGCCGACTTCGGTCGTGATGTAGGTGTCGCGATCCTTTGTCAGCGCATAGAGACGTTCCAGCGCATATTGCGGCATGATGACGTCGTTATTCATCGTGTAGGCGAAGGAGTTGCGAGCCCGCCAGCGATTGATCTCGGCCCACCAGTCTTCCAGGCGCTTGGCTTCCGGCTTGTTCGGCAGTGCCCGCCACAGGCGAACCATGTCTTCGAGAACGCTGCCGACATCGCCGCGGATGCCGACATCGGCCTGGACGTTCTTGTTGATCGACGAGGGGTCGATGTCGATGTGGATCTTCTTGGAGTTCGGTGAGAAGGCATTGAGACGGCCGGTAATTCGGTCGTCGAAGCGCGCGCCGATGCAGACCATGACGTCGCAATCATGCATGGCCATGTTCGCCTCGTAGGAGCCGTGCATGCCGAGCATCTTCATCCAGTTCTTGCCCGAAGCCGGATAGGCGCCCAGACCCATCAGCGTCGAGGTGATCGGGAAATCGGTGATTTCGACCAGCTCGCGCAACAGCCTGGAGGCTTCCGGGCCGGAATTGATGACGCCGCCGCCGGAATAGATGATCGGCCGGCGGGCACTGGCCATCAGCTCGATCGCCTCCTTGATCTTGTTCAGATCGCCTTCCAGCTTCGGCTGATAGCTCTTCTGAACGGCATGCATTTCCGGCGGCGTATAGGTGCCAGTCGCGAACTGGATGTCCTTCGGGATATCGACGACAACGGGACCGGGACGGCCGCTCTGCGCGATCCGGAAAGCCTCGTGAATGATGCTGGCAAGCTGATTGACGTCCTTGACCAGCCAGTTGTGCTTGGTGCAGGGGCGCGTGATGCCGACCGTATCGGCCTCCTGGAATGCGTCGGAGCCGATGAGCGATGTCGGAACCTGGCCGGAGATGCAGACGAGCGGGATGGAATCCATCAGTGCATCCTGTAGCGGCGTGACGGCATTGGTCGCGCCGGGGCCGGAGGTGACAAGCATGACACCGACTTTGCCGGTCGAGCGGGCATAGCCTTCGGCAGCGTGGCCGGCGCCCTGTTCATGGCGCACGAGGACGTGCTGGATCTCTTCCTGCTGGAATATCTCGTCATAGATCGGCAGCACGGCGCCGCCGGGATAGCCGAAGATATGTTCGACGCCATTGTCCTTGAGCGCCTGCAGGACGATCTCCGCCCCGGTCATCTGATTGTTGCTCGCCTGCTTGTCTGTGCCCGTCATGCCTTTGATCCAATATCCGCTGATTGTTCTGGAAAGCTTGAGCCCGATTTTGGGCATAAAAAAAGGCTCCTTGGGGAGCCTGTCGTCTAGCGCATGGGTGGCTACCGCCGGATGGTCACACCATCCTGCCCATGCGCCTTCCCACCACGATAAGAGCCATCGAGATTTTCATGGGGCGAATTGATAGACAGAAAATTTCATAGCGTCAACGCATTCCGCAATAAAAAATCGTCGGCCTGAAAGGCATTCCGGACGCCGTCGCTTCAAAATGAGGCGAAACTGAAAGGATTTTGTTAAGGCGAGTGTCCTATCTTCGTGCGAAAGCAGGGAGTGGCCCGTTGCTGAACAGTGACTTGCAGACGTCTGGCAAAGCTGGCGAGCATGACCGCCGCGATGCTCTCACACCGGGGAACCGTTTCCTCGGTCGCGTCGTCGCGTGCAGCGGATCCCGAGCAACCATCGCAGCAGTGGCAGAAGCAGGCGGCACCGACCTGACCGAACTCTGGTCCGTCGGCCGGCTGATTTCCATCAGCGTCGGGGCAAACCGCGTTGCCGCCCTCGTCTATTCCATGCATACAGGCAACGACGCCTGGGGCGAAGGACAGGACAACCTCTTCCGCATCGAAGTGGAACTCTTAGGAGAAGTCCGGGTCAACGATGATGGCCGCGAAGAGTTCTCCGGCGGCATCTCGCGCTATCCCTATCTCGGCGCGATCGCCCACCGTATTCGTGCAAGCGACCTGATGCGCATCTACGATTCCGGCAAGGACACCAGCTGCGCCATCGGCAAGCTGACCCAGGACGAAACCATCGATGCTGCGATCCATATTCCGTCGATGCTGTCGAAGCATTTCGCGGTCGTCGGCTCGACCGGCGTCGGCAAGTCGACCGCCGTCTCGCTTCTGCTGCACAAGGCGATCGCCTCCGACCCGAAGCTGCGTGTCCTGATCCTCGATCCCCACAACGAATTCGCCGCCGCATTTCCCGATCACGCCGTCGGAATCGATACCGACACGCTCGATCTGCCCTTCTGGCTGATGCGGCTTGAGGAATTTGCCGAAGTCGTCTTCCGCGGTCGTCCGCCCGTTCCGGAAGAACTGGACATGCTGCGCGACATCATTCCGGAGGCCAAGCGCGCTTTCCGTGGCGGCGACTCGGCGCTGATGCGCCGTCAGTCGGAAAAAAGCTCGATCACCGCGGATACTCCGGTTCCCTACCGCATGGCCGATCTCTTGGCGCTTATCGACGAGCGCATCGGCAGGCTCGAAGGACGCCAGGAAAAGCCGCATCTTCGCTCGCTGAAAATTCGCATCGTCTCCGCGATCAACGATCCGCGCTACCACTTCATGTTCTCCAACAATACGATCAGCGACACGATCATGGAGACCATCGCGCAGATATTCCGCATTCCCGGCGATGGTAAGCCGATTTGCACCTTCCAGCTGGCCGGCATCCCCTCGGAAGTCGTCAATTCCGTTGCATCGGTGCTCTGCCGCATGGCTTTCGAGCTGGCGCTATGGAGCGAAGGCGCAATCCACATGCTTGTCGTCTGCGAGGAAGCGCATCGCTATATCCCGGCCGATCCGAGCCTCGGCTTCGTGCCCACGCGACAGGCGATCGCCCGAATCGCCAAGGAAGGCCGTAAGTATGGCGTTTCGTTGGGCATCATCACGCAGCGCCCCGGCGAACTCGATCAGACCATCCTTTCGCAATGCTCGACGCTGTTTGCCATGCGCCTGGCCAACGACCGCGACCAGGACATCATCCGCTCTGCCATCCCGAATTCGTCGATCTCGACCACCAGCTTCCTGTCCTCGATCGGCAATGGCGAGGCAATCGCCTTCGGTGAAGCGGTGGCCGTGCCGATGCGCATGCGGTTTTCCCGCGTGGCGGAGAACCGCATACCAAAAGCCGCTGCGACCGCGGAGAGGGAATTCGAGCACTCGCCCGACAACGTCGACCTGCGCTCCATCATCAGTCGCATGCGTTCGATCGCCGGCCCCGACATTTTCGCCTTCCAGCAGAATTATGCCTCCGCCGTCAATGTTGCGAGAGACGAGGAGCCGGACACCGATTTTACGGCACAGGATTTCGTTCCCGAACCTGTCCGGACGTCTGCAGCGCCGCTTCCCCGCCCCTCCGCCCCGGCAGTCGAACCCTATCGTCCGGAGATGCTGCCTCGCGGATCCGACGCCACCACAGGCTTTGCCGCCCCACAGACATCGATCGACAGTCGCCTGGCCGAACTTCGTCGCGAAATCCGCAACGATGAAGCTGCGCCCGACCGTTTCCGCCCTGCGCCGGCTCGGGACGGCGAGCCGGCACCGCGCCGCGAGCCCGGCCTGTCGCTCCGCGACAGCATCCTGAAGAAGCCGCTCAGCAGCCTCTACAACAAGGACTGAGCAAGCCTGCCTAAGGCGCGATCCGCTCCCAGCTTTCATCCATCTGGTTTCGGAACCAGGTCATCTGCCGTTTGGCATATTGGCGGGTCGCCGCGGCTCCCGTCCGCAACACATCAGCGACAGTCATTTCCCCTCGGATCATCGCCGCAATCTGCGAAACACCGATTGCCTTCATGACCGGCATTTCGGGCGGCAGATCAAGGGCGAGCAGCGCCCTGGCCTCTTCTTCCGCTCCCATTGCCAACATCTTCTCAAAGCGGCTGTCGATGCGCTGATGCAGCAAGGCTCGATCAGGCAAGACAACGATCTTCCGGGCGCGATCCGGGTCGACGATGACTGGGCCGCGGCGGTCCTGAAATGCGGAAATCGATTGGCCGGTAGCTTCAAGCACTTCCAGCGCCCGAACGATGCGTTGACCGTCCTGCGGATTGAGACTTTCCGCCATCGAGGGATCGAGACCTCTAAGTTCTCCATGCAATCCTGCCGGTCCTTCATCAAGCAGGCGCTGCCGCAACCGACTGCGAATATCGTCCGGAATTTCGGGCATATCGGACAGACCGCCGGTGAGAGCCTTGAAATAAAGCCCCGTGCCGCCAACGAAAACCGGCAGCCGGCCCTTAATCTTCAACTCGCCGATCAACGCGGAAGCCTCGCGCAGCCAAGTACCCGTCGAATAGGGTTGGCCGGCGGGAACATGGCCGTAGAGGTAATGTGGAACGCCCTCCATATCCTCATCCGAAGGCCGGGCCGTCAGGATCCGCAGCGTGTCGTAGACCTGCATGCTGTCGGCGTTCACGACCACGCCGCCATGCTCTTTCGCCAGTTCGACGGCAAACGCGGACTTGCCGCTGGCGGTCGGCCCGGTTATCAGGATCGCATCGATCTCGCTCAAGACTTGTCGCTCACAAGGTTTCTGATCATGGCTTTCGTTGCCACGCTTATTGCCAATCCGTCAAATCCCGTTCTGACACCCGCCCTCGCCGAAGAGGCTGCAAAAGCCGTCAACGGCTCAGGTCTCTACTGGCTCGCGGATGGCATTGCCTGCGATATAGCGCTTAGGGACGGAAGCGACATCCGCGCGATGGAAGCCGATATTCTGGCGGTCATCGGCAACGCGCCGATCGATCTCGTGGTCCAGAATGCGGACACACGGCGCAAGAAGCTGCTGATCGCAGACATGGATTCCACCATGATCGGCCAGGAATGCATCGACGAGCTTGCCGCCGAAGTCGGCCTGAAGGAAAAGGTCGCCGCGATCACCGCCCGCGCCATGAACGGCGAGATCGCCTTCGAGCCGGCGCTGCGCGAACGCGTCGCCCTGCTGAAAGGCCTGCCCCTGTCAGTCGTCGACGACGTCATCGCCAAGCGCATCACGCTGACGCCTGGTGGCCCGGAACTGATCGCCACGATGAAGGCCAAGGGCTATTACACCGCCCTAGTCTCCGGCGGCTTCACCGTCTTTACCAGCCGTATCGCCGCAACCCTCGGCTTCGACGAAAACCGCGCCAACATCCTGCTCGAGGAAAACGGCGTGCTCACCGGCTTCGTCGCCGAGCCGATCCTCGGTAAGCAGGCCAAGGTCGATGCACTCAACGAGATCGCCGGAACACTCGGCATTTCACCCGACGAGGCAATGGCCGTCGGCGACGGCGCCAACGATCTCGGCATGCTCCAACTCGCCGGCTCCGGCGTCGCCCTGCATGCCAAGCCGGCGGTAGCCGCCGAAGCCAGAATGCGCATCGACAACGCTGACCTGACCGCCCTTCTCTACATCCAGGGCTACCGCAAGACGGATTTTGTCAAAGCCTGAAATACAACCGCTTCGATTGATAATACAGCCATAAGCAGAGCCATGCCATGCACATTTTTGAAACCGAGCGGCTGATCCTCCGCAACTGGGACGACAGTGACGGCGATCGCGAGCTGTTCTTCGAAATCAATTCCGACGACCGGGTCATGGAATTCTTCCCCTTTCGCCGCACTCGCGCCGAGACCGATGCCGTTTTTGCGCGAATGCAGGAGATGATCGCAGAGACTGGCCTCGGCTTCTATGCGGCCGAACTCAAGTCGACCGGCGAGTTGATCGGCTTCATCGGGCTGGTTCGTACGGATATAGAGCCGTATATTCCGTTGGGAACCGTCGAGATCGGCTGGCGGCTTGCAGCCCGATATTGGGGCAAGGGCCTCGCCAGCGAGGGGGCAAAAGCCGCCCTCGCCCATGGCTTCGAGACGCATGGCCTTGACGAAATCGTCTCCTTCGCCGTCTACAACAACGAACGCTCGACCGCTGTCATGAAACGCATCGGGATGCGCCAGGATATCCCGAGCAGCTTCATTCATCCGCGTGTTCCGGACACCCACCTCTACCTCAAACCGCACGTACTCTACCGCATCACCGCCGAGAAATGGCGAGCCGAGCAATGACACGCATCGAGACGGACCGGCTCATCCTGCGCAATTGCGAGGAGCGCGATCGCGAGTTGTTTTTTGAAGTCAATTCCGATCCCCGCGTGCTTGTCTTCCACCCCTTCCAGCGAACGCGACCCGATGCCGACGCGATCTTCGACATGCTGCTGAACATGCCGGCAAAAGACGGTCTGGATTTTCTGGTGCTGGAAATCAGGGAAACGGCAGAGCCCATCGGCTTTTCAGGCCTGTCGAAGCCCAATCTTGCGCCGCTCCTGCCCGCCGAGGCCGTCGAGATCGGCTGGCGGCTTTCGGCCCGGCATTGGGGTCATGGATTTGCCAGCGAGGCGGGAGCAGCCGTACTGGCATATGGCTTCAAAACGCTGCCGCTCGACGAGATCATATCCTTCTCGGTGGAAGGCAACGACCGCTCCGAAGCCGTGATGCGCCGGATCGGCATGCAGCGCGACCCATCAGGCGATTTCGACCATCCCGATATACCCGATAGCCATCCGCAGCTGAGGCGTCACATCCTCTATCGGCTGACGGCTAAGCAGTGGCGCCGCCGGCAGGCCGGTTGAGAGATCAGGCTATTCCAGCGGCACGGCGATGAAGCGCAGGTCGCCATTGGCCGAAGCGATCATCATCTGCGCGTTGCGACGGCCTTCCTTCTTCAGCGTATTGACCTTTGCCAGAACGGCGCCTGGGCTCTGCATGAATTCCTGGGCGACTTCGACGATTACGTCACCGGCCTTCAGCCCCTTTTCGCCTGCGGCCGAACCAGGGGCGATTTCCATGATCACGACGCCGTCGACGCTGTCGGCGATGCCGAAGGACTTGCGGTTGTCGGCATTGAGCGCCTGAAGCTTCATGCCCAGCACGTTCTGGACTGCCTGCGGTGCCGGATTCTGCTGCTGATCGCCCTGATCCTGGCCGTCCGAATCGTCGCCCTCATCGCCCTGATCGGGATTGATGACCCCATTGCCGTCGTCATTGCCGTTGTCGTCGGGTGCAAGACCCGGTGCCGAATTGTCGGTATCGGCCGCGGCAGCCTTGTCGTTGCTGTCTTCCAACCGGCCAAGCGTGACCTTGACGGTCTGCTGCTTGCCATCGCGCATGATCTCGACATCGACTTCCTTGCCGACCGGGCTCTCGGCGACGACCCGCGGCAGGTCGCGCATTTCGTTGACCACCTTGCCGTCAAACTTGAGAATGACGTCGCCTGCCTTGATCGAACCGTTGTCGACCGGACCACCCTTGATCACGCCGGCGACAAGCGCGCCCTTGGCCGCATCAAGGCCGAGGCTCTGGGCGACATCATCGGTAACCGGCTGGATACGTACGCCGAGCCAGCCACGGCGCGTCTCGCCGAAATCCATCAGCTGCGCCACGACGCCCGAAGCAAGCTCGGAAGGCACGGCGAAGCCGATGCCGATCGAACCACCGCTCGGCGAAATGATCGCAGTGTTGATGCCTATGACCTCACCCTTCATGTTGAAGAGCGGCCCGCCGGAATTGCCCTTGTTGATCGCAGCATCCGTCTGGATGAAGTTGTCGTAGGGCCCGGCATTGATGTTGCGTCCGCGTGCCGACACGATGCCGACCGTAACCGAGCCGCCGAGACCGAAGGGATTGCCGATCGCCATCACCCAGTCGCCGATGCGCATGGTGGAGGAATCGCCGAAATGCACTGATGTCAGCGGCTGCTTCGGCTCGACCTTCAGCACGGAAAGGTCGGTCTTCGTATCCGTGCCGATCAGCCGCGCCTTCAGCTTGTTGCCGCTCGGGAACGTCACCTCGATATCGTCCGCGCCTTCGATGACGTGGTTGTTGGTGACGATGTATCCCTTGGGATCGATCACGAAGCCGGAACCGAGCGAGCTCACCTTGTGATTATTGCTCTGCCCGTTCCTGTTCTTGAAGAAATCGTTGAAGAAATCCTGGAAGGGAGAACCCTCGGGCACCTTCGGCGACGGACCGACGCCCTCGTCCTTGACCTTCTGCGACGTCGAGATGTTGACGACGGCGCCGAGCAGGCCCTGCGCCAGATCGGCCACCGAAGCCGGACCGTTGGCCACAGCCGGGCTCGCGACGACGGGAGGCGCTGGCGGAGCAACGGGCGCAGGATTGACTGCCTGAGCTGGTGCGGGTGCTTCGGGCGCCGGAGCCGCTGGCTGCGGAGCGGTTGGGCTTGCGGCAACGGGAGGTACTGCAGGGGCGACAGGCGCGGGATTGGCTGCCTGAGCGGGTGCAGGTGCCGCCGGAGCCGCTGGCTGAGGCGCAGCTGGTGGCGTCGAGGGTGCGGCTTGCACGTCCGGCGCAGTTGGCGCTGCCGGCGGAGTTGGTGTTGCAGGCGCGGTGGTGCCGCTTGGCGCGACCTCCGCACTCTGCGCAAGCGCTTGCTGGGCGCTGCCCAAGGTAGAACCGGCAATGAATGCCACGCTGGCCATCAAGGCGAACGAGCGTCTAACGGACAAGCGAATGGTGGCAGCCATCAAGCATCCTCATGGAACAGGGAAGTCGCGGATATGAACATCAACATAAGGCGGAATAATGAAGCACGAAATCACCTTTTAGCGATTTCGTACTGCATATAGCCAGCCTTAAGACGACCGTCCAAGCTCTTTTCGGACTTCAATATAGTTTCCGTGGAACCGACGCAATTGCCGCGTCTGAGCGAGCAGAAAAGCCCGAATATATTGCGGGGCCATCCTTTCGGACGGCCCCGCAAAAACATCGCATCAGGCTATCAGCAAATCAGTTCGCTGCAGGAGCCGCCGGAACGGACGGAGCAGCAGCCGGCGCCGTGGATGACGGTGCAGCGAGCGCCGGAGCGCCGGGCTGCGGTGCCGGAGGCGTGCCGTTCGGGTTCTCGAAGTAACGGAAGAAATCCGAATTCGGCTGCAGCACGAGCGTCGTGCCACTGGAGCCGAGCGCGTTTTGATAAGCCGTCATCGAGCGGTAGAACTGGAAGAAGCTAGGATCCCTGGAGAAGGCGTCGGCGAAGATGCGGTTGCGTTCGGCATCGCCCTCACCGCGCAGGACTTCCGAATCCTTCTGCGCATCCGCAACGATCTCGACCACCTGGCGGTCGGCTACCGCCTTGCGGCGCTGGCTTTCCTCGTTACCACGAGCACGCAGGAGTTCTGCTTCGGCAAGACGTTCCGCCTTCATGCGGTCATAGGTCTGCTGCGAGACTTCCTGCGTCAGGTCGGTCCGGCGGATGCGAACGTCCTCGATGTTGAGGCCGAGCGTTTCTGCATCGCGGTGCAGGTCGTCGCGCACTTCCGTCATCATCGATGCGCGCTCGTTGGAAAGAGCAGCTTCGAAGCCACGCAGACCGTAGACCCGGCGCAGCGACGCATCGAGGCGGG
This sequence comes from Neorhizobium sp. P12A, assembly GCF_008365395.1. Lineage (NCBI taxonomy): Bacteria > Pseudomonadati > Pseudomonadota > Alphaproteobacteria > Hyphomicrobiales > Rhizobiaceae > Neorhizobium > Neorhizobium sp. P12A. The sequence goes on from NZ_QOVX01000001.1 coordinate 204,915, forward strand.
TGCGCAAGCGCGATTCCGCCGCGTCGCGGTCACCGGACACCGTCTCACGGAATTTCCGTGCGTCGGTGATCCTATAGACCACGAAAGCATCGACCTCGTAGAACTTGCCGCCCGAGACCTGGACACGGATATTGTCCAGATCGAAGCGCAGTTCCTGGTCCTGGATATACTGCACGCGGTCAGCATCCATGAAGGCGAAGGGCAGCTTGAAGTAGAGGCCCGGTTCCGTCTTCACGTCACGGATCTGACCGAAGCGCAGGACGATTGCCTGTTCGCGGGGATTGACGACGAAGACCGAGGAGTAGGCAATCACAAGGATGATGACGATACCGATGAAGATGGCTGGCAAACGGCTGGAGGACATCACTTCACCTCCTGCGCTTGCGATTGCGACAACGGAGCCGGATTGAGCGGCTTGTTGATTTCGTTCAACGGAAGATAGGGCACGACACCCTGCTTGTTGTCGAGGATGACCTTGTTGGAGTTCTTCAACACGGATTCCATGGTTTCAAGGAACATGCGCTGACGGGTCACGTCAGGTGCCTTTGCATACTGATCGTAGATGGAAACGAAGCGCTGGGCTTCACCGTCGGCTTCCTTGACCACGCGATTCTTGTAGGCAGCAGCCTCTTCGCGGATCTGGGCCGCCTGACCGCGGGCCTGGCCGAGTTTCTGGTTGGCGTACTGGTTCGCCTCTTCCACGAAACGGTCCTCGTCCTGCTCCGCGCGCTGTACTTCGTCGAAGGCATCGGCCACTTCGCGTGGCGGAGCAGCATCCTCGATCGGCACGGCGTTGATGGAAATGCCCGACTGGTAGCGGTCCATCGTATCCTGGATGATGTTCTTCACTTCAACGGCGATCTGCTGGCGGTTGTCGCGGAAAATATCCTGCGCCGGACGACGGCCGACAATCTCGCGCATCGCACTTTCGGCGACCTGCTGAAGCGTCTCGGCCGGGCTCTCGAGGTTGAAGAGATAGGCCTTGGGATCGCTGATCGTATAGAGAACCGAGAACTGAACATTGACGATGTTCTGGTCGCCCGTCAGCATCAGGCCGGCAGTGGAGCTCGATGTTGCGCGGCCGCCGATATTCTGCTGCTGCTCGGTGATCTTGACGATCTCGACGCTATCCATTGGCCAAAAATGGAAATGCAGGCCGGGCATGGAGATTTCTTCGCGCGGCCTTCCGAAGCGGGACTCGACGCCACGCTCGTCAGGCTGAACGGTATAGATGCACTGGATAAGCCAGAAGACGACTATAACGCCGAGTATGATCACGAAGACGCCACCGTTGAATCCACCGGGCAGAAAGCGCTTCAGACGATCCTGGCCACGCCTGATGATGTCTTCCAGATCTGGAGGCCCGCCGCTTCCGCGCGGTCGGTTCGGTCCTTGCCCCCAAGGTCCACCCTGATTGTTCCCCCCGCCGCCGCCCCATGGGCCGCCGCCATTCTGATTGCTCCAAGGCATCAAGACCTCTTCGTTGATAATACGCCCCACGCATTCGCCTGCGGAAACCGGCAGGCAGCAGCGATTGTCACCGTTATAGGTATCGGCGCATAGGCTTTCAACGAGACTTGAGGAACTTCGGCTGATTTATTGGAAAAATAGTTGATTTTGCCTAGGCTTGTCGCCGGACATAGGTGACGAAGCGGGTCGGATAATTGTCCTTTTCACCGGCCGGGACGGCGATCTCCTCGATTGATTGCCATATGGCCGGATCGACCGGAGGAAAGGACGTGTCGCCGTCGACCTCGGTCTCGACATGGGTGATCAGCAGTTTATCGGCGTCGTCCATCGCCTGCCGATAGATATCGCCACCACCGATGATGCAGATCTCTTCCGCCCCCATTTCGCCCGCCACTTGCTCGGCGAGCCGATAAGCTTCGACGAGCGAGTGGACGACATGCACATCGGCCGGGCTGTAGTCGCGATCGCGGGTGATGACGATGTTCGGGCGGCCGGGCAGCGGTTTACCGAAGGATTCGAATGTCTTGCGCCCGGCGACAACGGGCTTGCCCAGTGTAGAAGCCTTGAAGCGCTTCAGGTCGGTCGACAGCCGCCATGGCAACCCGCCCTCGCGTCCGATGATGCCGTTTCGGGAAACCGCAACCACAATGGTTTTCGTAACATGGGACATCAGGGCTTCCTCCCAGACCAAGGCATCAATAGATCGGCTTGTAGCCCTCACTCGCCACGCAGGACAGATATTTCCGCCGGGCAGCGCCCTTTGCCTGCAGGAGCTGATCGTAGCTCATCTGGGATGTGAGGGTGTACTGTCCGCTCATCTGCGCCCGCTTGTTGAATTCCTCGACCTGCCTGTTATAGGCCGCATTGGCGTCACCGACGCACATTGCATGGACAGCCGGAGCAACCTGTTCGGCCGAGGAGACCGGGACGAGGATCGGCGTATTGGCCTGATCGACACAGCCGGAAAGCGCTGCCGCGGCCAAAGTGGCGGCGAGTGCGGTCGAAATGAATTTCATTCTATCCCTCAAGACAAATAGATGTGTGAAACGAGGCATCCTAGGCGAGCTGCAAACCCGCCGCCTCAGACTGCAATCGGCGCCTTGATATTTGAATCAGCTTCGTAGCCGACCAGCTCGAAGTCCTCGTATTTAAACGAAAAAATATCCCGGACAGCCGGATTGATCCGCATGGTCGGCAGCGCCTTCGGAGTCCGGCTCAGCTGCAGCTTCGCCTGCTCGAAATGGTTCTTGTAGATATGGGCATCGCCAAGCGTATGGACGAAATCGCCCAGCTTGAGCCCGGTCACCTGCGCTACCATCATCGTCAGCAGCGCGTAGGATGCGATGTTGAAGGGAATCCCAAGGAAGATGTCCCCCGAACGCTGATAGAGCTGGCAGGAAAGCTTGCCGTCGGAGACATAGAACTGGAAAAGGCAGTGGCACGGCGGCAGCGCCATATTGTCGACCTCGGCCGGGTTCCAGGCGGAAACGATATGGCGGCGCGAATTCGGATTGGTCTTGATACCCTCGATCAGCCGCTCGATCTGGTCGATATGACCTCCGTCAGGCGTCGGCCAGGAGCGCCACTGAGCACCGTAGACCGGGCCGAGATCACCGTTCTCGTCGGCCCATTCATCCCAGATGGAGACGCCGTTTTCCTTGAGATAGGCGATGTTCGTATCGCCCTTCAGGAACCAGAGCAGTTCATGGATGATCGACCGCAGATGCAGCTTCTTCGTGGTCGTGACAGGAAAGCCGTCGGCAAGATCGAAGCGCATCTGATAGCCGAAGACCGAGCGTGTGCCGGTGCCGGTGCGGTCGCCGCGGTCGGTGCCGGTTTCCATCACATGGCTCAAAAGATCGAGATACTGTTTCATTGCGTTCCGCCGCCGATTCTATCGATTCGCATTTAAGCATAACGGATCGCAAAACCAATTGCCGCCGCAGGACCGCGGGCCTTTTCCCCGCTTTTAACGGCTAACCTGTCGGATTGACGAACCATTTATGACGATTGCCCTTTCCTTGGGCTTCGGAAAACACTATATCACCCATGCCGGTCTTCGGGCCGGCTATGGCGATAAATGAGCGATGGAATAAGCCTATTGGACCCGGGGGCGGTACCCGGCGCCTCCACCAAAAACCGGCCGATCGAGACCGGCTTTTGATGGGGGCGAAATAGGATCGACAAGGGTGTAAAGATCGACTTTTTGCTCGGCATTGTTCCGCCGTTATCGGGCTAAAATTGTAGTTGCAAACGACAACTATGCGGAAGCTCGTCTCGCTGCTTAATCGCAGTGTGACACTTCAAATCAAGTCCTGAAGGTTCGCACCTTAAGGCGGGGTCCGAAGGCACCTGGCAACAGAAGCCTTCACCTTCTCCCCCTTTTAGAAATCATGTATGGTTGGTGACGCATGACTCGTGCCCCGGGGGTTTCCCGATGCCGCATGCCGTGCCATATAGCCTTGTTAAGACGACGGCCAACGAAAGACAGGAAAGCATGGGTCAGGACCATATCCGCTACGACATTCTGGCACAGGACGCGCTGCGCGGGGTTATTCGCAAGGTTTTGACTGAAGTCGGCACGACGGGCCGCCTGCCCGGCGATCATCATTTCTTCATCACTTTCCTGACCGGCGCACCGGGCGTGCGCATCTCGCAGCTCCTGAAATCGAAATATCCGGAACAGATGACCATCGTCATCCAGCACCAGTTCTGGGAACTGAAGATCACCGAAACCCATTTCGAGATCGGTCTTTCCTTTTCCGACGTGCCGGAAAAGCTGGTGATCCCCTTCAACGCCATCCGGGGCTTCTATGACCCGTCGGTGAATTTCGAACTCGAGTTCGATGTGCCGCTCGCCGACGAGGAAGAACTGCCCGCAGCAGAGATCACGGCCTATCCCGTTGCCGCTGAAGGTGGGGAAGAAACTGCCGCTCCGAAGGACGGGGATGAAAAGAAACCCGGCTCCGTCGTCTCGCTGGATGCGTTCCGCAAGAAGCAGTGATCACTTTGAGGGAGGCAGTAGCCTCCCTTTTGATATTGCGAGGATGAAGCCGATGAGTGCTGAAATCGTCAATCTGCGCCAGTTTCGCAAGAAGCAGGCTCGCTCCGAAAAAGACAAGCAGGCTGAACAGCACCGCATCAGCTTCGGCCGGACCAAGACCGAAAAGAACCTGACCAAGGCCCTGAACGACAAGGCCGAAAGATCCCACGATCAAGGCCGCCTGGAGCCGCCGAAATCGGAAGATTGACAGCCGCTCTTTTGCCGAACTATTCTGAAATCAAACGCTTGCGCGACACTGCTGAATCAATTTTTTAATTCCGAACACCTTCCAATATTTCATAAGGATCGACGATGATCCGCAAGCATTCCGCGACACTTCACGGCCACCGAACGAGTTTCTCCCTGGAAGACGCCTTCTGGGACGAGTTGAAGGCAATTGCCGCCGCGCGCGAAATATCGCTTGCCGCCCTGATTTCCGAAGTGGACGACGAACGCGAGCCGGACAGCAATCTGTCATCCGCGCTACGCCTCTGCGTCCTGAAATGGCTGAAGGAACGCCGCACCTGAGCCCTCGGGGAAAACAATCCCGAAAGAATGGTCGAAGCCGCTAACGACCATTCGCGTCGGCTGCGGCTACCGCGCGACCCCCGGCAATCCGTTGAAGTTGAGAGTTCCCGGCGTCGTTGACGGCAGGCCGCCCTGGATCTGCCGCTGGGCATCCGCCCTCGCCTTCGCTTCCGCATCCGCTCTTGCCTTCGCATCGGCCTCGGCCTTTGCCCTCGCTTCAGCCTCCGCCTGGCGCTCTTCCTCGGCCTGTTGCGCCAGCACGCGCAGGCGCTTCTCTTCGGCGCTTCGCTGCTGCTCGACCAGGGCATCGTGCTGCCGCTGGATTTCGCGTTGAGCGGCATCGAACTTGTAGAGAGCCACCTCGCGCCGCAGCCGCTGCTTCTCCAGTACATTTGCCTGGAGACGCTCGACCCGGCGGCGCTCGCGCTCAAACGCCCTCAGCGAGAGAAAACCGGTAATGTCGGCAACGTCGATCGTTCGGCGCGGTGTCGCCAGCGGCCCGTTGAAATCGAGACGCAGAGCCGGATCGGCGCCGGTCTGCGCTTCGTCGCCGGCATTCAGATCGACACCGATGGAGCCGCGCATGCGCTGGTTCGGCAGGTCGAGCTCGACGTCGCCCGAGAGCTTGGCAAGATCGTTCGCGACCGTGACATTCTCGGCGCGGACAACGCCGCCAGAGATATTGAACGGAATGCTGATCGGCCCGAGCGCAGCTTCGCCATTGTTGACGAGCGTCTGGACGATCGGCATCACCTTGTCGGCGGTAATGTCGCCCTGGATCTGGTCCGTGGCGGACAGAAGCGGCGGCAGTATTCCGAGATTGAGCCCACGAATGCGGCTGTCGCCAAGCTTGATTTCGCCGGAACCGCTAGCGGAAGCGGCCAGATCGGCCATGCTCTTGCCGCTGGACTGCATGACCAGCGACAGGCCGAAGCGGCCGCCTGCGACCGGCGCGCCGTCCCGTTGCCAGGCGACAGCGGCCAGGTCACCGTTCGCAAGCGCAAGCTTGCTCTGCATCAGCCCGGTTCCGCCTGAGTTCGTGAAGACCACGTTACCGCTGAGATTGCCGCCGCTCCAGGCGCCGGCGATATCGTTCAGCTGCAGTTCCTCGCCCTTGTAGACGGCATTGGTGGTGAAATTGGATATCGGCCCGAAAACGCCGGGCCAGAGCTGCTTGGCCGATAGCTTCAGATTGAGATCGAGGCCGGTAAACATCGGCAAGCCAAGCTTGCCCTTGCTGAACTTGCCGCTCGTTGCATCCGTCATCGGCCCGTAGATTGCCTCGCCCAACCAATCCAGATCGGCCTTGTCGAGCGCGATCTGGCCGCTGGCCTTCACATCGGGCGCCTTGCGGTCGAAGGTCAGTTCGCCGGAGAGAGCATTGTCGGCAAGCTGGCCCTTCATGTTGGCAAAGACGATCTTGTCGGCATCGATGCCGGCATTCGCCTGAAACTTCACCGGCAGCCCCGTCCCCATCTGCGGCAGGCCGATACCGTTCATGACGAAATAGGGATCGAGATCGGCGCTCTCCAGCGACAGCGCGATATTGCCGTTGAGGAAAGTGGCTGGCCGCACGTCGACCTTGCCGTTGGCGGTAAACGACGTCTTGTCGGTGGCAAATGTCAGCGCGGCATCGGCCGGGTCAGTGCCGTCTGCGGTCACCTTCAGCGTCAGGCGACCATTGGCATCGGCTTCGACAGGCAACGGATCGAGCCCCGCCTGGCCGAAGAGGATGGAGGTCACGGAATTCTCGAGCGTCGCTTCGAGCGTGGTCGTTCCCTTGCCGGTCAGCGCGAGCAGGTCCGACATGCGGTAGTCGAGATTGACGCGGCTGCCGTTGGAGACGCCCGCAAGCGTCAGCGCAAGCCCGTCGCCCTGGTCTCCGCCGAGCGTCAGCGCACCGCGCAGCGCCGTGTTGCCATACCACGCCGCATTGCGCACCAGCCGATCCATGACCGGATGATGCGGCAGATGCTTGCTCATCATCTCGAAGAACGGCCCGGGATCCGCCGCCTTGAAGGTGATCTCGCCCGATCCCTTGTAGTCGAGCAGCGAACCTTCCGCCTTGCCCGTTGCGGTCACTTCCGCGCCGGCAACGTTGCGAACGAAGAGTTTGTCCATCGTCAGCGCGCCGTCGGCAATCCCGAAGGACGTCTCGACATTGTCTGCCTGCACGCCGAACGCGGAGAACTTGTCGGCCTTCAGATGCGCGGTGATGTGGTGGTCCAGCACCGCCTCGCCCGCATCCTGTCCAGTGAACAGGCCGGTCAGGGCCTTCAGTGCATCGAGATCGAGCGTATCGCCGGCGAGATCGACCGCAAGTTTCGGCGCCTGGTTGGCGGGCGCCTGCCGGTCCAGCCGACCCTTCAGAGTTGCAGGGCCGATTGCCACTTCAAGATTTTCGAACCGCTGTTCGTTATGCGTGAGGCTGACATCGGCCGAAAAGCCGGCTGCCTTGAGCTGCCGTATCGCCGGATCGACGGAGCCGGCAAGCCAGGATGCCAGACCGGAAGGCTGGTTGGAGGCCACGACGAGATTGCCCGAAAAACTCGGTTCGCCCTTCAGCGTCAGACTGCCCTTGGCCTCGACCTGCGTTCGCCCCGGCAGCGTGCCGACCGCATTGTCGATCTTCCAGCCGGTTCCTGCCGGTTGGAGGTCGAGCTGCACGTCGCGGATGGTTGTATCGCCGGCAACGATTGCCGGCAGCCGGACGGTGGCCTTGCCCGGCACCTGAGGTATGGGAATGGCGCCTGCGATGGCGATCAGATTGTTGAGCCGCTGGCGCGCGGAAACGGCCGGATCGCGCGTCGTCTTGCCGGTTGCGCCCTGATTGCCGAGGCGGTTGACGTCGATCTGCTGGCCGTCTGCCGTCAGCAGAAATTCGGGCTGGTTGCCGGCATCGAGCGTCGCCTCGCCGGTAATCACATAGGGGTCGTCGAGGGCGCCGATTTCGAGCCGGTATTCGGGAACGCGAATACGCTCGTTGGTCAGCTCGAACTTGCCCTTGACCCGTGGCGGCGGCGCCTGGTCTGCGGATTTGCTGCGCGCTTCCTTCGTTTCCAGGCCAGCGGTGAAGGCGCCAAGATAATCCGGCTTGCTGTTGACCAGCTTCAGCTCGCCATCGAGATCGATGCTGACAGGATGGGTGTCAGGCTGAAAATGCGTGCGCATGCGCAGGACGCCGCTGTCATCAGGCTGGCTGCTCGCAATGGTGAAACTGCCGTGTTCGCCGTCGAGCGCCGCATCGCCTTCGATATGCCACGGTCCCGCGAGCGACTTGGCCGACATTTCGGCGTTGAGATCAGTCACCTTGCGCGTGCGACCGGATTGCTCGTCGACGAATTCCACCTCGCCGCCATCGACATGCACGTTCTCGAGCACGACAGTCTTTGCCGGAATTTCCGGCTGGCTGCCGTGCATCCAGTCGAGCGTGCCGTCCTTCAGCAGCCGCAGTTGCACCTTGGGCTGCGAGACACGCATGTCGAAGATCAGTGCCTCGCCCGAGAGAAACGGCGCAAGCTCGGCGTCCATGGAGAATTGCGCAATCTGAACCAGCGGATTGCCGTCCGCCCCCTGCCCGACCCGCACATCATGCAAAGTCACGGAAGGAAACGGCAACAGGCGGGCGTCGACGGAGCCGTGGACGGTCACCTTCTTGCCGATGATCCGGCTCGCCTGGTCCTCGAAATTCTTGCGGAAGTCGGTCCAGTCTATGAAGAGCGGAGCGAGCAGCGCCACGAAAAGCACCACCACGAGCAATCCACCCAGGAAGACCAGAAACTTACCTAACAATGCCAACCATCTCCATTCCGCATTCCGTCATCATCCCAAGGCAATTCGCCCGCCCTCCCACGATGGCAGCGATAACGCCTTGAATCTGCGCATGTGCTAGCCTAGCGCCAATCGTGTCAGGGGCAAGTCGCGATGAGGGTGATTTCCGAATTTTCATCGCGCGTGGAATATCTTGCCAGGATTGAAGATGTTGTCCGGATCGAGCGCCTGCTTGATACCGCGCATAACATCGACGGCACCCCCGAGTTCCTGTTCAAGAAAGGACATCTTGCCCTGCCCGACCCCGTGCTCGCCGGTGCAAGTGCCGTCCATCGCCAGCGCCCGCGCATTCAGGCGCGCAACGAAATTCTCAGCCACCGCGATCCCTTCAGGCGTCTTGTCGTCGAAGAGCAGGAGAACATGGAAATTGCCGTCGCCAGCGTGGCCAACGATCGGCGCAAGCAATCCATGCTCCTCGATGTCGGCCTGCGTTTCCGTGACGCAATCGGCAAGTCGCGAGATCGGCACGCAGACGTCCGTCGACAGCGCGCCAAGCTGCGGAGCCAGTGCCCGTGAGGCCCAATAGGCGTCGTGACGAGCCTTCCAGAGCTTGTTGCGCTCTTCGAGATTGGCCGTCCAGTGAAACTCGCCGCCGCCGCATTCCGCGGCGATTTCCGCAAACTGGGCCGATTGCAGCGGCACGGTTTCATCCGTGCCATGGAATTCCAGGAACAGCGTCGGCTGCTCGTCATAGGACAGGTTCGAATAGAGATTGCAGGCGCGTAATTGAACCGCATCGAGAAGCTCGATACGGGCGACCGGAATGCCCATCTGGATCGTCATGATCACGGCGTCGCAGGCAGCCTTGACCGAGGGAAAGGCGCAGACCCCGCCCGCAATCTTCTGCGGAATACCTTGCAACCGGAGCGTGATCGAGGTGAGAACGCCAAGCGTACCCTCGGCTCCGACGAAAAGCCGGGTCAGATCGTAACCGGCTGAAGATTTGCGGGCGCGTCGTGCAGTCCGGATTTCCTCGCCGCTCGCCGTCACGGCGCTTACCGCGAGCACATTGTCCTTCATCGTGCCGTAGCGGACGGCATTCGTTCCTGACGCGCGCGTCGACGCCATGCCGCCAATCGAGGCGTTGGCGCCGGGATCGATCGGGAAGAACAGGCCGGTATCGCGCAGATAGACGTTCAGTTCTTCACGCGTGATGCCCGGCTCGACCGTGCAGTCCAGATCCTCGGCATTGACTTCAAGAACCCGATTCATCCGGCTGAAATCGATGGAGATTCCGCCATTCGGCGCATTGACCTGGCCTTCCAGCGAAGACCCGGTTCCGAAAGGCACGACCGGCACCTTGTGTTCGGCGCAGACCTTCACCGCCGCCTTCACATCGTCGCTCGTCTCGACAAAGAGCACGCCATCCGGAAGCTGCGGGGGAATGTAGGTAGTCGTATGCGCGTGCTGGGCGCGAAAGGCTTCGCCGGTCTGAAAACGCTCGCCGAAAAGCTGCTTCAGAATGCCGACAGCTGCCGCAATCCCCACCTCGTTGCGTCTACCCGCCTTCGCATCCCTGAGCGCCATCGGAGCATACCCTTTTCGTCACACCATTCGGCAGTCCATATTTGAGAGTTCTATGGGACAAGGAGGCCGCTCTGTCCAGTCAAAGATGTCGTTGAAACAGGTTGTTCGCCTCGCCGTTCGAGCCGAAACAGTCCCCGGTCTGCGCCACGCTGCCGGGGAACCGGGCAGCCCTATACCAGCGGCGGATTGAGCCGGGCAAATCCCTCCTGCCGCCGGTACGGAAAATAGGGATAGGGTGCGGTGACAGCGCTTGCCGCATCGAGCCGCCCGATCTGCTCCGCCGTCAGGTTCCAGCCAACGGCGCCGAGATTCTGCCTCAACTGCTCTTCGTTACGCGCACCGATGATGACGCTCGATACCGTCGGGCGGGAAAGCAGCCAGTTGATGGCAATCTGCGGCACTGTTTTGCCCGTCTCGTCCGATATCCGGTCCAGCACATCGACGATGTCGAACAGCCTTTCATTATCTACCGGCGGTCCGAATTCCGCCGTCTGATGCAGCCGGCTGCCTTCCGGCAACGGCTGGCCACGGCGGATCTTTCCGGTCAACCGGCCCCAGCCGAGCGGGCTCCAGACCAGCCCGCCGACGCCCTGGTTCGCGCCGAGGGGCATTAGTTCCCACTCGTAGTCCCGCCCGACCAGCGAATAATAGACCTGATGGGCGACGTAGCGGGAATATCCGTGGCGATCGGCCGTCGCGAGCGAGTTCATCAGCTCCCAGCCGGCGAAATTGGATGCGCCGACATAGCGGACCTTGCCGGCGCTCACCAACCCATCGAGTGTCGAGAGCACTTCCTCGACAGGCACATGGGCATCAAAGGCGTGGAGCTGCAGCAGATCGATATAGTCCGTGCCGAGACGCCGTAGTGCATCCTCGACAGCCCCGATCAGCCGCGAGCGCGACGTGCCGGCATCGTTGGGACCATCGCCGATAGGCAGGCCCATCTTCGTCGAGATCAGCACCTCGCCGCGCCGCCCCTTGATCGCCTGCCCCAAAACCTCTTCCGAGGCACCGGCGGAATAGACATCAGCGGTGTCGAAGAGATTGACGCCGGCTTCTAGGCAGATGTCCACCAATCGCCGGGCCTCCATTGCATCCGTCGTGCCCCATGCGCCAAACAGCGGCCCGCTGCCGCCGAATGTGCCGGCGCCAAAACTCAAGGCTGGCACCCTGAGGCCGGATTTGCCGAGATATCTATAGTCCATGATCGCGATCTCCTGTTGTTTTCCAAGAGGTAGACCCGCTTTCTGCGATGAACTAGACTTCCGGAAAGAACAGGATTTGTGAGTTGAATTCATCATGAGCAGGCAGGATGTGAACCGCTCCGGCGAGATGGAAGTCTTCGTGCGCGTCGTCGATCTCGGCGGCTTTTCCGCGGCCGCCCGCGCCTGTCGCATGACACCTTCGGCCGTCAGCAAACTTCTCTCACGACTGGAGGCGCGGCTCGGCGCCCGGCTCGTCAACCGCTCGACACGCAAGCTGCAGCTGACGCCGGAAGGCTGCACATTCTATGAACGCAGCATCCGAATCCTTGCCGACATGGCGGAGGCCGAGCGCCACGCCTCTGCCGGCGAGCAGCCCGTCGGCACAATCCGCATCAACACCAGCGCTTCCTTCGGCAACCACATTCTGGCACCCCTCGTCCCCGCCTTCCTCTCCCTCCATCCGGCCGTCACGCTCGATATCAGCCACACCGACCGCGTCGTCGACCTGATGGAAGAGCGTGCCGATGTGGCAATCCGCGCCGGGCCGATGAAGAGTTCGCAACTCGTCGCCCGCAAGCTCGGCGCGACACGGATGATCATCGCGACCTCCCCTGCCTATATCAAGGCCAACGGTCTGCCCGTCTCGCCAGACGAGTTAGCGCATCACAGGACGATCGGCTTATCCTATCAGCGTGCTGTTGAAGGCTGGCCGCTGCGCATGGGTGGCGAGCGCATCGTCCTTCCACTCAGGAACACTGTCCTCGCCGGTGATGGCGAGGCAATCCGCCACCTGACGCTCTCGGGCGTCGGTATAGCCCGCCTTGCGAGCTTCACGATCCGCAACGACATTGCGAGCGGCCGCCTGGTGCCGCTGTTGGAGGATTCCAATCCCGGTGATCTCGAGGAATTCCATGCGGTCTATCTCGGCCAGGGCGGTCCGCTGCCGGCCCGCATCCGCGCGCTGCTTGATTTCTTGGGCGAGAGCGTGCGGCTTTAAGGCCCCGAAGATCAGGCAGACGCCCGCCCTGCCCCGACCATGGCACCCCAAGCGCCGGGCGCAATCCCGAAGGTCTTCTTGAAATGCCGCGTCAGATGGCTTTGGTCGGCAAAGCCCGTGGCAGCGGCAACCTCCGCCAGCGGCTCGCCATCGGCAATCATCGCCTTTGCCCACTGCAGGCGGCGCATCAGCAGGAAGCGGTGCGGGCTTGTGGCGAAAGCAGCGCGGAAATGGCGAGAAAGGGCAAATCGGTCAAGGCCGGTGACCTCTTCCAGCTCCTTCGAGCCGACGCCGCGCAGCACATGAGCTTCGAGATAGTCTCGCGCCGCCCGCGCCTGATTCCACGCGACGGCGCCGAGCGGCCTTTGCAACTGCTTGGCGTGGACAGCAAGACCTGATCCCAGCCGGACGATGAAATCATCAAGGAACAGTTCGTCTAGCGTCTGTTCGAGATCCGTAAGCGCGCTCATCAGGAGCGACGCCAGCGGCCCGTCCTCGATGATGGGATCGTCGACAAAAGGCAAGCTGGCGCCCGCCTGCTCCAGCCCCTCAAGCAGCCGCTGCGGCTCCATGTAGAGCATGCGGTACAGCAGGCCGTCATCCGTAGCCGCGCCGCCGTCATGCAGCTCGCCCGGATGCAGCACGATAACCCGGCCTGGCACGCTGTAGCGCCGCTCGCCCCTATAGGCGAAGGTCTGCACGCCGCGCATCGTCACCCCAAGGCCATAGGTGTCGTGGCGGTGCAGCCCGAAGGCATTACCCCTGAACTGCGCCTGGATGCGCTCGATACCGGGATTGGTGGGCGCCGCGACGATCCGGTCGCGCTCGGCCGGCACGCACGAACGTTCAAGACCTCTAAGTATCTGCCCGGATACATCGATCACTCTTCTATCTCCCGAATCCGCCCCCTTGGCACCGCATGAAAGAGACCATCCATGTTTGATACCAAAATCGCGATCGTTCTGCGAAACAATCTTGCGTCATGGCAAAAGCTGAACGTCACCGCCTTCCTGACATCAGGTATCGTCGGGCAATATCCCGATATCATCGGCGAGCCCTATCGCGACCGGGCGGGCAATATCTACAATGCGCTATCGGTCCAGCCGATCATCGTGCTGTCCGCCGATGAAGAAACGATCGCAGCGGTCCATCGCCGGTCCCTTGAACGCGAAGTGGCAGCCTCCGTCTTCATCGAGGAAATGTTTGCGACGGGCCATGATGCGGCAAACCGCGCGGTCTTTTCGGAATTCGCGCCGGAGGACGCCAAGGTCGTCGGCATTGCGCTACGGGCGGACAAGAAGCTTGTCGACAAGATCGTCAAGGGGGCGAAGATGCATGAGTGAGGGGTGAGGTTTGTGCCGCGCATCCCGCGGTATATGACGGATGGGAACCCCTCATCCGCCCTTCGGGCACCTTCTCCCCAAGCGGAGAAGACGGATGCCGCTGCACCCAAATCACTCCTATTTCGACCGCTGAGATCTGCGAAGCGTCGGCGCTTGTATCTTCTCCCCGAGGAGAGAAGGTCCCGGCAGGGGGATGAGGGGTTCCCACGCAAGCAAGAAGCCCCTCGTCGCGCCGAACCAACCGGCCCTGCGCTTACGCTTCGGGCGTTCGGCGCTGCAATCGATTCACTGGATCGATTGCTCCGGCTACGCCGGACCGCGCCTCACCCATTCTGCGTGAGCGGCGAGATCTGGATCTCGACACGGCGGTTCTGGGCGCGGCCGGCTTCGGTCGCATTGGTGGCAACAGGCTGCGACGGGCCGAAGCCGACGGCCGAGACGCGACGCTGGTCGATGCCCTGGCTGCCGAGATAGCCGGCGACCGAGATGGCGCGGCGCTGCGACAGGTCCTGGTTATGCTGCAGGCTGCCGGTCGAATCCGTGTGGCCGTTGACGTCGATCAGCGACTTGTTGAACTTGCGCAGCACGATCGCGACCGAGTTCAGCGTCGGATAGAATTCCGGCTTCACCGCATCCTGGTCGGTATCGAAGGTGATCGCCGAAGGCATGTTGAGGATGATGCGGTCGCCGACGCGGGTGACGGAGACGCCCGTACCCTGCAGTTGCTGGCGCAGCTCGGCTTCCTGCTGGTCCATGTAGCTGCCGATCGAGCCGCCTGCCAGCGCACCGATGCCGGCGCCGATCAGGGCTGCATTGCGCCGTCCGACCGGCGACCCGCCGACCGCGAGACCAGCAAGGGCACCCAGGCCGGCACCGATCGCAGCGCCGCCTGCCGTATTGGAGACCTTCTGCTGCCCCGTATAGGGATCGGTCGTCGTGCAGGCGCTCAGATAGGTGGCGCAAATGGCTACAAGGACAAGTTTCTTGATCATGGAATCGCTGGTCTCCCCGAATTTGATGTCGAGACCAATATTAAGGAATAAGGCAATATGATGATGAGGCGTTTTCAAGCACTTGGCTCAAGACGCAATTCTTGGCGACCGCTTCCTTAAAGACACAAACGGCACCGATTTCGTTGCCATACACACCGAGCCCCATCCCCTCGCTCGCCCCGGATATTAACGCCACGGCCCAATGCGCGCGCGGCCGCTGAAAATCGGCGCAATGACACTGCGATGCGCGCAATCCAGCATCTCTCTCACATAAATGTGCCCTTTTTGTTCTTATTATCAGCCGTTCCTTTTGCCTTTCGGGGCCGAATCACTACATTGAGCCGCATGACGACCGGATACGACGATATTCCCTTCTTCGATGAAGAGCCCGCCCCGCGCAAACCGCCTGCAGCGGCGGGCGCTCCGCCCGTTGCCGGCGGCATCGCCGCCCGGGCGATGGCCGCGCGCGATAGCGGGCGCCGGCCGGACTACCTCGCCGGCCTCAATCCCGAACAGACGGAAGCCGTCGAGACGCTGGAAGGCCCGGTTCTCGTGCTCGCCGGCGCCGGCACCGGCAAGACGCGCGTGCTGACCACGCGCATCGCCCATATCCTGTCGACCAACCGCGCCTTCCCCAGCCAGATCCTCGCCGTCACCTTCACCAACAAGGCGGCGCGCGAGATGAAGGAGCGCATTGCGCTTCTCGTCGGCGGCGCGGTCGAGGGCATGCCGTGGCTCGGCACCTTCCACTCGATCGGCGTCAAGCTTCTGCGCCGGCACGGAGAGCTGGTCGGCCTCTCCTCCAGCTTCACCATTCTCGATACCGACGACGTCGTACGGCTGATCAAGCAGATCATCCAGGCCGAGGGTCTGGACGACAAGCGCTGGCCGGCCAAGCAGTTCGCCGGCATGATCGACACCTGGAAGAACAAGGGCCTGCTGCCGGCAGACATTCCGGAGGGCGACGCCCGCGCCTTTGCAAACGGCCGCGGCCGCGAACTCTATGCGGCCTATCAGAACCGGCTGAAGACGCTGAACGCCTGCGATTTCGGCGATCTGCTGCTGCACCCGATCGCGATGTTCCGCCAGAACCCGGATATCCTGAAGGACTATCATCAGCGTTTCCGCTATATCCTCGTCGACGAGTATCAGGACACCAACACGGCGCAGTACATGTGGCTGCGGCTGCTCGCCCAGCGGCCGAAGGGCGAGCCGCAGAACGTCTGCTGCGTCGGCGATGACGACCAGTCGATCTATGGCTGGCGCGGCGCCGAAGTCGACAACATCCTGCGCTTCGAGAAGGATTTCCCCGGCGCCAAGGTGATCAAGCTGGAGCGCAACTACCGCTCGACCGAGCATATCCTCGGAGCGGCCGCCCATCTGATCGCCCATAACGAAGGACGCCTCGGAAAGACGCTCTTCACCGACCGCAGCGATCCAGACGACACCAAGGTTCAGGTGCATGCCTCCTGGGATTCAGAGGAAGAAGCCCGCGCTATCGGCGAAGAGATCGAGGCGCTGCAGCGCGGCGATTCATCCGGCAAGAAGCACAATCTCAACGACATGGCGATCCTTGTGCGCGCTTCCTTCCAGATGCGCGAATTCGAAGACCGCTTCGTCACGCTTGGCCTGAACTACCGCGTCATCGGCGGCCCGCGCTTCTATGAGCGGCTCGAAATCCGCGATGCGATGGCCTATTTCCGGCTCGTCTGCCAGCCGGCCGACGATCTGGCTTTCGAGCGCATCATCAACACGCCGAAGCGCGGCCTCGGCGACACCGCCGTCCGCTCGCTGCACGACTATGCCCGCGCCCGCGACATCCCGATGCTGGCGGCTGCCGCCGAGATGGTCGAGACCGACGAGATGAAGCCGAAGCCGCGCAAGGCGCTTTTCGACGTCGTCATGTCCTTCCGCCGCTGGCAGGGCCTTCTTGAGAATACACCGCATACCGAACTGGCCGAGACCATCCTCGACGAGTCCGGCTATACGGACATGTGGAAGAACGACAAGTCGGCCGAAGCGCCGGGCCGACTGGAAAACCTGAAAGAACTGATCCGCTCGATGGACAGCTTCGAGTCCATGCGCGGCTTCCTGGAGCACGTAGCACTTGTCATGGATGCCGAGACCAACGAGAACCTCGACGCCGTCTCGATCATGACGCTGCATTCGGCCAAGGGCCTGGAATTCGACACCGTCTTCCTGCCGGGCTGGGAGGAAGGCCTTTTCCCGCACCAGCGCTCGCTCGACGAAAGCGGCCGCGCCGGTCTGGAGGAGGAACGCCGCCTCGCCTATGTCGGCATCACCCGCGCGAAACGCCGCTGCCACATCTGGTTCGTCTCGAACCGACGCATCCACGGCCTCTGGCAATCCACCATGCCCTCGCGCTTCCTCGACGAACTGCCGATTAATCACGTCACAGTGGCGGAAACCGAGCAATCCTACGGCGGATATGGTCGCGGTGGTGGATATGGCGCCTCACGCTTCGACAAGGCCGATCCCTTCGCCAACAACTATTCCACTCCCGGCTGGAAACGCGCGCAGCAGAACCGCTCGGATGCCACCCGCGACAACTGGGGCACGCGCTCTGGCCACGCCGTCGAGCGCATCGGCTACGGCGAAAGCGGCCCCAAGGGTCGCACCATCGATGGCGAACTTGTCGCAAAGTCCACCTCGACGGAACCGTCGAAATTCGCCGTTGGTGACCGCGTCTTCCACATCAAGTTCGGCAACGGCAACATATCAGGCATCGAAGGCAACAAGCTGACGATCGAATTCGACCGCGCCGGCGAAAAGCGTGTGCTGGACGGGTTTGTAGAAAGGGTCTGAGGCGGAAGGCGGGCTCAGAGGGCCACGCCTGATAGCTCGAACCCTGTAAGATCCGCCGACATGATCACCACGTCCCTGTTCGGCAGCTGATCCGGTCCGCGCGGATAGATGCGGCGACGCGTGGGAAAGATGATCCCATCGAATTCCTGATGATCGTAAAGGTAATGGGCGGCCACGGAGCCTGCGGCAACATCGACGGAATAGTCCTGCCGACGGATCAATCCCTTGTCGTCAAAATAAAGAACCTGCTCGGAGGAATGAGTGACGTAGGATCTGGGGAAGATGACCTTCACTGCCCGCCAGCTTTCCCCGCCTTCATTGTGAAACCCGATCTCCTCACGGTGGATACCGTCCCGCACCAACGAGAACGGTAGCGTGAGATACGTCCACATCGCATAGCCTGCGAAATAGGCCAATTGCGGAGCGCTCCATGGAGCTTCGGGCACGAACGAGTCTCGCGGATTTTGCAGCTCATCAAGGACCGCGCCCTCTGATGTCTCGACAGCCGTTCGATAGGGCTCGAAAATGCCGATGTGCCCTCGGGCCAGGAACGGATCGAACACCGTTCGCTGTTTCCGCGTGTCGATGGTGACTCGCAGCGAGTTCTTCGCGAAAGCCTCCTGGCCTCGCAACTGCAAGGCAAGACCGCCAGGGGTCAGTGTGGCGGAAATCCGCCGGACCTGTTCCCAGCGTTCCAGGCCGCCATGCGCGTCAATCGATGACTTGATGAGTTCGAGCATAAGTGGAGCCTTCATTGTCGTGATCGGCGTGTCCCCGCACTGGGAACACGCCCTTTTGCCGTCTGCCCGTCGCGATCTACTGCCAGACCGCCCGATGCTTCTCAACGAATTCGGCAACCGTCATCGGGCGACGGCCGGTGATCGTCTCGACCACGTTGTTCGTCCCCGCCATAAGCCCCTCTCGATGCATCTCGGCGATGGCCTGGATGTGCTGGGAAAGGAACGGGATGTCCTGACCGGCAACTTCGCGGACCCATTGCTCGCCGGTGATCCTCTCGTAGCGCACCGGCTTTCCCAAGGTCGCGGCAACGATCTCGGCAATCTCCGGCGGCGTCAGCTCGACGGGACCGTAGAGAGGATAGGTCTTGCCGGCATGCTGCGCCGGGTCGGCAAGGATCGCGGCAATGACAGCCCCCTGGTCCTCGGCGGAGATCGGCGCAAAGCGGCCCGTCGGCTCGAAGGCAACCGCATAGCGGCCCTCGCGGATCATGTTGCGCATGTAGAAGAGCCATTCGTTGAAGGCTGTCGGATGCAGATGCGTGACCGGCGTGCCGGCCCAATCGAAGACCTGTTCGGCGAGCCAATGCTGGAGCGCCGAGTCGCTCCTGGCGTCCGACCTGGCCGTCTTCTGCGACATGTTGACGATGAATTCTGCCCTCGCCTCGCGAGCGGCCTGCGCAAAATTCGTGGTGGCCTGCACCAGGCCAGGGCGCATCGGATAGACGAAGTAGGCGCGCTTCATGCCGTCAAAAGCCTGTTGGACGGCGCGAAAGTCGAGCAGGTCGCCGACGACGATTTCGGCCCCGTGGGATTCGAGCTGACGAGCGCGATCGTCGATTTTGTGAACGAAGGCGCGGACAGGAAAGCCCTTCTGCAAAAGGAGCTTCGTCGCGACGCTGCCGGTAGCGCCTGTGGCGCCGCCGATGAGGATAGGAATATTCATTGGCGGCGCCTCCAGCGCTTAGGTGGTCGGCAGCAGGCGCGCCAGCGGCGCGAGCGGGCCGACGGGGATCAGATCGAATGTCATGAAGCCACCTTCGGTCAGCGGAAGCGTGTCCACCGCCGCTTTGGCATCTTCGACAGAGTCGACGTTCATCAGAAAGACCACGCCAAGCCGATCCTGGCGGAACCAGAACTGCTCGATCTTGCCGTCGAGATAGAGTTGAAGCGTATGCGGCACTTCCTTCGGCATGACCTGCTGCTGTTGTTCCGGCGTGGGCGGAGTGGTGATTGCTCCGATAGCAAATACCTTCATGGGGTGTTCTCCTGTGTCAGTGAAATTGTGCCTGTGAGTTATTGGCGAGCGGAACCTAGCCGGCGCGCTGCAAAACCGATATTGTCGTAAATGCCAACTTTGAGGTCATTTACGCCATGCGGATTTCCGTGCTTGCTCTGGACGACGTCTTCGATACCGGACTGACCGTGACGCTCGACGCCTTCGCGCTCGCCAACAAATTTTCATCCCGAATGATGGGAGGCACGCCCCATTTCGACATGACGCTCGTCGGCGTCCGCCGGAAAGTCCGCTCGGGCCTTGGATTCACGATACCCGTGAAGTCCGTGACTGATGAGCTGAAGCCGGATTGGGTGATCATTCCGGCGCTGGCGACGGGAACACCGGAGCAACTTATCCCCGCCCTGGAGCGAGCGGATATGAAGCAGGCGAAGAAGCACCTGCTGAACTGGCATGCCGAGGGCGCGCAGATCGCCGCCTCCTGCATAGGGACCTTCTATCTGGCCGAGGCCGGGCTGCTCGACGGCAGGGAGGCGACGACGACCTGGTGGCTCGCCCCGCTCTTCCGGCAACGCTACCCGAATGTTCGCCTCGACGAGTCCCGGATGCTGATCCCGACCGATATCGGCGTCACGGCAGGTGCTGCGATGGGGCATCTCGATCTCGCCCTTTGGCTGATCCGCAAGGCCAGTCCTGAGTTGGCGGCCGTCGTCTCGCGCTACCTGCTCGCCGACATCAGGTCCTCGCAGGCCTCCTACATCATCCCCAATCATCTGGCTCAGGCGGATCCCCTCGTCCTGCGTTTCGAACGCTGGGCCCGCGAGCATCTCAAGGGCGGATTCTCGCTGCAGGAGGCTGCGAGTGCGCTGGCGACGAGCGCACGCTCATTGCAGCGCCGTTGCCAGGCCGTGCTCGGCAAGTCCCCGCTCGACTATTTTCAGGACCTTCGCGTCGAACGGGCGCAATCCCTTCTCCACGGCAGCGGCCTCGATATCGACGCCATTGCGGCAGAGGTCGGCTATGTCGATGGAGCAACGCTACGCACACTCCTGCGCCAGCGCCTTGGACGGGGAGTCCGCGACCTGCGTGCCGATCTGCGGTGATCGCCCGGAAAATCGAGATCGACCTTCACTGTTCGCCATTCCGCACAGACCGTACCGATTACACCCCGTTATCGCGCAAGGCCGTATCGTCTATTTCTCTCTCATTCTGAAAAGGAGATAAGACATGACCAGCATCGAACAGTCAGGCACGTTCACCCTCGGCGACCGACCAGTAAAGCGGCTCGGCTACGGCGCCATGCAGCTCGCAGGCCCCGGCGTATTCGGCCCGCCCAGAGATCATGACGCGGCGCTTGCCGTGCTGCGCGAAGCCGTGGCGTCAGGCGTCGATCACATCGACACCTCGGACTTCTATGGCCCGCATGTCACCAATCAATTGATCCGCGAAGCCCTTCACCCCTATGCCGACGACCTCGTCATCGTCACCAAGATCGGCGCCAGGCGCGACGACAAGGGAGCATGGCTCCCGGCCTTCGCACCGGAGGAACTGGCGAAGGCGGTGCACGACAACCTGCGCAATCTCGGGCTGGACGCACTCGATGTCGTCAACCTCAGGATCATGTTCGACACTCATGGTCCTGCGGAAGGCTCGATCGAAGCGCCGCTGACCGTCCTTGCCGAACTCCAGCAAAAAGGCCTCGTCCGTCGTGTCGGGCTGAGCAACGTTACGGCTGCCCAGATCGCGGAAGGACGAAAGATCACCGAGATCGTCTGCGTGCAGAACCAGTATAATCTGGCGCATCGCAGCGACGATGCCCTGATCGACGCCCTCGCCCGTGACGGCATCGCCTACGTGCCCTTCTTCCCGCTCGGCGGCTTCAGCCCGCTGCAGTCATCGACCCTGTCGGATGTCGCGACGCGCCTTGGCGCTACCCCCATGCAGGTGGCGCTGGCCTGGCTGCTCCATCGCGCGCCCAATATTCTCCTGATCCCCGGTACTTCCTCTGTCGGGCATCTCAGGGAGAACCTTGCCGCGGCAGAGCTCGAGCTGTCGGACGACGTCATCAAGGAACTGGATTCAGTGGCAAAGCTCGACCATGCCTGATGAGCATCGACCGCGTCGCGCCCGCTTGCAGCAGGCTGATCGGTCACACCAAGGGTGCGCAGATAGCGCACCCTGCATCCGGGGGTAACTGGTGTTATGCAGCAAATGCAACCAATGACTACTTTCGGCCCATAGCGGACGTTGGACAGCATGTAGCCGGAGGAACCTGATGGAGCCTTATGCCTATAGTGCGTAGTTGTTCGCTTTGGCGAGCTTACCACGGGCAATTGCTTATTCATTTGCTCCTAGCTGTGTCGGGCCTAGCTTGAAGGCAACCTGGTCGAGCTTTCCGGTGAACGGGAAAGGCACGCTGTAGTCACCGTCATCGACGGGAGTTCTGGTATCGACACCCACGTCGAAGGTTTCATCGATTGACATGATGAAGGGCACGGTGTGCGGGACTTTCTGGTTGGCGACTTCCTTGCCGTCCACCTTTAGCACGCCGGTGCCCCCCTTTCCGAAGCCGGGGCCATCGTAAGTGAAGTCGAAAACGATAGTGTGCTTGCCCGGTGCCAGAGCGTCCTGCCCTTCCCAGCGAAAGCGTTCAAGGTCAACGAGGTTGTAGAGGAACACCGGCTTGCCCTTGAGCAGATAAAGGCCATAGCCACCGAAGCGGCCACCCAAGGTCGCGATCATTCCCTCTGCTCCGCTTTGGGGAACATCTACTTCGGCGGTTATGGTGTAAGACTTGTCCAGGATACTTGGTGCGTCACTAACCGGTATCCCGGACACCTCGCCCTGGTAGGTGAAGAGGCTTCGCCCTGCAGTCGCGCTCGGCCGCGGCGCTATGATGCGTGGCAGGACGGAGTTGTCGAGAGGAAATACATTGTACTTCTCCGCCTCCACCAGGAAAAGCTGCTGCAGTTCGCGCAGCTTGTCGGGCATTTTGGCCGCGAGGTCGTTGTTCTCCGAATAGTCGTCGGTGAGGTTGTAGAGCTCCCATTTATAGCCGTTGATGACATCCTCGGGGAGCTTGGCGGTGCCGAGGAGCCAGGGTGGGGCCGGCGGTGTCGTCGCCGCGATCCAACCATCGTGATAGATCGCGCGGTTCGCGAACATCTCGAAATATTGCGTGGTGCGTTTCGAGGGAGCGTTGGCGTTGGCCTTGTCGAAGGTGGAGGCCATGCTCACCCCCTCGATCGGCTTTTGCGCAATGCCGTTAACAACCAGAGGCGCTGGGATGCCGGTCACCTCCAGTATGGTCGGCACGATGTCGATCATGTGGTGAAACTGCGTGCGGATCCCGCCCGCATCGTTGATATGGCCGGGCCATGCGATCACCATACCCTGTCGGGTGCCGCCGAAATGCGACGCCACTTGCTTGGTCCATTTGAACGGTGTGTCAAACGCCCATGACCAAGCGACGGACATATGTGGATAGGTTGGAGGGAGTCCCCAGGCATCATAGGCCTTCAACTGATCCGCGATCGGAAGATCGAGAATGCCGTTGTAGGCGGTCATCTGGTTTGGCGTGCCGACAGTGGTGCCTTCCGCGCTGGTGCCGTTGTCGCCGCTGATATAGATGATCAGAGTGTTGTCGAGCTTCCCCTCGTCCTCGACCTCCTGGATTACCCGGCCAATCTCATGGTCGGTGTAGGCGGCATAAGCGCCGAACACTTCCGCCTGATGCGCGAACAGTCGCTTTTCGTCGGCAGTTAACGTGTCCCATTTTTTCAGATCATCCGGCCAGGGCGTCAGTTCGGTGTTCGCGGGGATCACGCCAAGCCGCTTCTGGTTGGCGAAGATCTGGTCGCGCAGGGCGTTCCAACCCATGTCGAACTTACCCTTGAACTTGTCGATCCACTCCTTGGTTGGCTGGTGCGGAGAATGGGTGCCACCTGGGACATAGTAGAGGAAGAACGGCTTGTCGGGCGCGGCTGAGTTGAGCTGCCGCAAATGGCGGATCGCTTCGTCCGCCAGATCGGTGGTCAGGTTGTAGTCTGGCTTCCCGACCCAGGGGAAAATCTGCGTCATGTTCTGATAGAGGTAGGGCGTCCATTGGTCGGTCTCGCCGCCCATGAAGCCGTAAAAATAATCGAACCCCATGCCGACAGGCCATTGGTCGAATGGCCCGGCCGCACTGTACTGGTAGCTCGGGGTGTTGTGGTTCTTGCCGAACCAGGATGTCGCGTAGCCACTTTGCTTCAGGATCGTGCCGATGGTGGCATTGTCGACGCCCATGACGCTGTCGTAGCCGGGATAGCCGGTGGATTGCTCGGAAATGATGCCGAAGCCGACCGAGTGGTGGTTCCGTCCGGTGATCAACGCGGCCCGCGTCGGTGAGCAAAGTGCGGTCGAATGGAACTGAGTATAACGCAGCCCCATTTGCGCTATTCGATCCATTGTCGGCGTCGGGATTACGCCGCCGAACGTGCCCGAAACGCCATAGCCCTGATCATCGGTCATGATGAGGAGGATGTTAGGAGCACCCTTGGGCGGCACCACTTGGGGCGGCCAATACGGTTTCGACTGACTGGCCTGAAGGTTGATTTCGCCGCCGAACGGTGTTGGTTGTGGGGGCAAGTATCTCCCATCAATCGTCGTCGTTGCATCGGGCGAGCCCTGCGTGCCGGTGACCTGCTGAGCGTATGCCGCGCCGACCGACAAGGCCAAAGCCGCGGCGGTCGAGGCCAATGAAATCAATCTCATAGGTTTCATGACGGTTTCTCCAACTAAGTGATGATCGAATTTCCTTTCATTCCATACGGTTCATTCACTTGCGGTAGGCGACGTCTGACCATTGAGGCCCAACATGCGAGTATAGCACAATGGTCGAGCGGTTCGGCCAGTAAGATCGGATTAACCCCGTCCCGGTCGCAATGCGAAACGCCAGCGATTGCAGGGCTCGTCGACGTAATCGATTTCAGCGTCAGCCCCACAAGATTCTGGTCGAGGGCCGTCGTGTTGCTGTGGCGACGGGCCATGGCGGCTTTTGGCGCAAAGCTGCTATAAACGTCACCGTTGGTGGCATGTGCTACCGAATTCCAGATTTAACCGGACCACCAGAATGGCGGAAGGGGTAGTGTGAGCGAACCATGATGACAAAACGTTCGCGTAAGCGCAGCGAATACAATGGTTTACCCAACATGTCCTGTCGCGTTTTCCCCATCCCCTCACCCGCGCCTACAATTCCTTCGTTCCGTCCTCGGATACGCTGCCAGGCGTGGCAGTGAGGCGGGACCGGCGCTGGATGTTGGAGAACGACGCAAGCTCTCTCATTCGGGGTCCGCAGAAAATGGTCTCCCTCCGAAGACGGCGAAGAGGCAACTCTTCGGGTTTCGCTTCGGGCGTGCCTGTGCGGCACACATGGTTTCCGTCCGAATTGGCACTCGGGTTCAACGGAAGTCGCAGAGAGACCGGAGTTGCGGGCATAAACCGCCGAACGGGGCGCTGAAAGGTGTCACCTATTATATTTCACTACGAGGCAGCTTTCAGCGCCCCGTCCGAACTTTGACAATCGAATCACCAAGGGCGGAGTCCATTTAGAAATGCGAAAATCGCATAACTTCGGAAGAAGACAAGTCATTTATTCATTGCTGCATTGCGGAATAAACGCTGCTTAGACGCTACCAATAATCGGCCAATGGCATATATCCATCCAGCGGCTTTCAGCATTTCGCGCTTTCCGCGTTTTCCCGCCAAGCCGCTGCCAGCCTGCTGTCCCGCGGGAGCGGAGGGGTTTACCGCTGGCAGGACCAATATTTTGAGGATCAAGAAAGTGGCTGGAATAACAACAAGCAGCTCTGCCACCGCCCGCGCCGGCACATCCGCGCAACAAGGCCAGAGCAACTACCAATTCGCGCTCATTGCGCTGACCTCGCTCTTTTTCATGTGGGGCTTCATCACCTGCCTGAACGACATTCTGGTACCGCACCTCAAGAATGTCTTCCAGCTGAACTACGCGCAGTCGATGCTGATCCAGCTCTGCTTCTTCGGCGCCTATTTCATCATTTCCCTGCCGGCCGGCGCACTCGTCAAGCGCATCAGCTATAAATGGGGCATCGTCGTCGGCCTGGCAATTTGCGCCGTCGGTTGCGTGCTCTTCATTCCGGCTGCCAGCTACCGCGTCTACGCCCTCTTCCTCGGCGCGCTCTTCGTGCTTGCCACCGGCGTTACCATCCTGCAGGTGGCCGCCAATCCCTATGTGACAGTGCTCGGCGCCCCTGATACGGCAGCATCCCGCCTGAACCTGACCCAGGCCTTCAACTCGCTCGGCACCACCATCGCACCGATTTTCGGCGCCATGCTCATCCTCGGCGCGGCCACCGTTGCCGCCACCAACGCGACACCCGAACAGCTGGATGCGATGCACGCCAGCGAAGCCGCCGCCGTCAAGTTCCCCTACCTGTTGCTTGCCGCCGCGTTCCTCGTCCTGACCATCATCTTCGCCATCCTGAAGCTGCCGGAAGTCGAAAACGAAGACGAGATCAAGCCGATGCGCGACACCGGCTCGGCATGGCAATTCAGGCACCTCGTGCTCGGCACGATCGGGATATTCCTCTATGTCGGCGCCGAAGTCAGCGTCGGCTCGTTCCTCGTCAACTTCCTGAGCCAGCCCGACATCGGCGGCCTGTCGGAGGCCGATGCGGCCCACTATGTCTCCTATTTCTGGGGCGGCGCCATGATCGGCCGTTTCGTCGGCGCTTTCCTGATGCGCTTTGTTGATGACGGCAAGGCGCTCGCCTTCAATGCTGCCATCGCGATCATTCTGCTTCTCATCACCGTGCTTTCGACCGGCCATGTCGCCATGTGGTCGGTGCTGGCTGTCGGCCTGTTCAACTCGATCATGTTCCCGACGATCTTCTCGCTGGGTGTACATGGCCTTGGCCGCTACACCAGCCAGGGGTCGGGCATTCTGGTTCTCGGCATCGTTGGCGGCGCGGTCCTGCCCGTCATTCAGGGCTTCCTCGCCGACACGATCGGCATCCACCTCGCCTTCCTGATGCCCGTCATCTGCTACATCTACATCGCCTATTACGGTCTCAAGGGCCACAAGCCGGCCAACTGAGACCCGGCAAGCCGGTCATACCGAGCCCCGCCGTTCCCACGGCGGGGCTCTGCTTCAGGACGACGCCTGTTTGAGTGAGAACAGCACTTGATCCCTGCCCCTGCCCTTGGCATCGTGCCAACGCAATGAAGGTAAGGAAGGACGTCATCCATGAAAGCCCTGCTGCTCATCGACATCCAGAACGGCTTCTGCCCCGGCGGTAACCTCGCCGTGCCCGAGGGCGATCAGGTAGTGCCGCTCGCCAACGCACTGATCGATAGCGGCAAATACGACCTCGTCGTCGCCTCGCAGGACTGGCATCCGGAGGATCACGGCAGCTTCGCCTCCACCCATGCCGACAAGAACCCCTTCGATATGGGCGTGCTTTCGGGCAAGCCGCAAATGCTATGGCCCGACCACTGCGTCCAGGGAACCGACGATGCGGAACTGCATCCGGACCTCAATATCGACGGCATCCACTTCATCCAGCAAAAGGGCCAAAAGCAGCACATCGACAGCTACTCCGCCTTCCGCGACAACGATCAGGAGGCCCATACCGGCCTTGCAGACTACCTTCGTTCGCAAGGCGTCACCGAGCTCGACATCTGCGGCCTTGCGACCGATTATTGCGTGAAGTTCTCCGCTCTCGATGCGGTCGATATGCTGCCCGGCGTCAAGGTGCGCTTCATCGAGGACGCCAGCCGCGGCATCGATCCCGTCGGCGTGACGGCCGCCATGGAAGAAATGGTGTCTCGCGGCATCGATATAACCTCCAGTAGAGCAATCTTGGCTGGATGGTAATGTTGCTAAGTCTTAATTCACGAAAATAGCGGAAGCTGCCCCGAAAAATGATACGGGGCTTTGCGCTTGCAGACGATCACGATCAACGGCCGCTTCCTGGGACAGCCGCTCTCCGGCGTGCAGCGCTTTGCCCGGGAACTGACGCTTGCGCTTGACCGGAAGATCGCAGCCGGGACAGTTCCTGATGCATTGAAGGGCGCAAGCTGGCGTCTCGCGGTCCCAGGCGACGCGCCTGCCGATATCGATCTCAAGGCGATAACAGTGGATTCCTTCGGCTCCGGCCCCGGTCATCTATGGGAGCAGACGGCGCTCTACCGGCGTTCGCGCGGCGGCCGCCTCATCGGGTTCGGCGGCAGCGGCCCGTTGTTCGGACGCCGCCAGCTGGTGGTCATCCACGACGTCACCATTTTCCGCCATCCGCAGTCCTTCAGGCGCAGCTATCGGCTTCTGCATGGCGCACTCGGCTTTGCCCTGACCCGGACCGCCAAGATCGGTACGGTCTCGGAGTTCTCCCGCCGGGAACTGGCATCGGTTTTCCGCGTACCGGCCTCGGGTATCGACGTCATCTACAATGCGGTCGATCACTTCGCCACCATCGTCCCGGACGAAAGCATCATCGGACGGCTGGGTTTGGAAACAGGCGGATTCTTCCTGCTCGTCGGTACGATGAAGCCGAACAAGAATCTCGATTTTGCCATCCGCGCCTTCGAGGCCTTGGGTCAAACAGGGCAAAAGCTGGTGGTGGTTGGCGGCACCGCGCCAACAGTTTTCCGGGCCAAGGGTGCAGCCTCGACGGGAAAGATCATCTATGCCGGTCGCCTGACCGATGCGGAAATCGCCGCATTGGAGCGCCATGCCACGGCCTTCATCTTCCCGAGCCTCTACGAAGGGTTCGGCATTCCTCCACTGGAAGCCATGACACAGGGCTGTCCCGTGCTCGCTGCCGACATCCCGTCTATTCGCGAGGCTTCCGGTAAAGCAGCACTCTATTTCGATCCGGTGAAGGAACATGAGCTGGTCAGCGCGATGAAGCGAATCACTGCCGATCAGGACCTGCGGGATGAACTGCGTGCAGAAGGCCGGCGAAATGTCGCCCGCTTCTCCTGGGATGCCAGTGCCGACCGCGTGCTTGAACTGCTGGAAAAACTCTAGCCCTCACATCCCCGCCGCTGCGGAGCGATCTATGATGCTGCCTGCAGACGGAACATGCGGGTAAAATAGCTATGCAGTCCCAGCAGGCAGAAGACCGCGCCCCCGACAATGCCCGCACCGACGGAAATCCAGAGACTGTAGTCGAAACCGGCGGTCGCCAGCACAGGCACGGCAAGCCCGGCCGCAGAGAGCACGACCGGCTGCCAGATGAAATCGAAGGGCAGCGACAGGAGCACGCGGATGCCGATCAGCATCGCGATGAATGCCCCAACCATGCCGCCCGCCATCAACGCGCCGCTGCTCGCGGAGATCAGGTGCCCGGCAGCAAGCGTGCCGCCGTTCAGCAGCAGGCAGTCGGCCACCGACAACAGGAAGATCGACAGCAGACGGTGTCGCAGATGCGCGGGCGTCGGCAGCATGTTGAGCGTGATTGCCCTAAAGACGGCAAGGCCAGTGACGAAGGGAGCAGCCGCGAGAAACCCGTCCCGCAGGCCGGCGGAAACGACGAAATATCCAACCGGCTGCAGCAGCGCAAAAATGCCGGCAGCGGTCATCAGCGTGAAGCCGGTCAGCAGCGAATAATATTCGCCGAGACGGTGCCGCAGGGCGGGTGTCTCGCCGTCCCGGTCGTAATGGGCAACCACATCGGGATACTGGATCGCCTGCAGCGCCGACACGATCAGGATGAACGGCCGTTGCAGCAGATCGAGCGCCAGCAGCGCGCCGGCCGCACCTTCCGCGCCAAGGCTTGCAGTCAGGATCGACTTAAGCCCGAGCGGCGCCAATATGCCGACGACGGAGGCGCCCGCGGCAACACTGCCGTAGACGAAATGCTTGCGCACCAGCGTTCTGTCGAACGGTGCGCTTTCCTGCAGCACGCCGCGCGTCAGGAGAAAGGCAAGCAGGCTGTAGCCGACATAGCCGGCAAGGAGCCCGGCAACAGTAAAGGTGAATGTCGGCGAGATCGCAGCGCCGGCAAGCGTGCCTGCCGCAAGGATCGTCGCGCGCGAACCCTGCAGCCGGGAAAAGGCGCGGAACTGCTGGCGAAAGCGCAGCATGGTCAGATGCAGATCGCTCGCACCCTGGAGAACGGCCACGAGACCGCCGAGCAAGGCGACTTCCGGCGGCACGCCGAAGAAGATGGAGGCGACGCCAGCCAGGATGCAGAGAACGGCACAGGCGGAAAATTCAACCGTCAGCGCCTTGCGCTCCGAAGCCTCGCTGCCTTCCCTCTGGCCGGGATAGAAACGGCTGCAAGCAAAGCGGATCCACTCGAAACAGAAGATGGCCGCAAACTGGCTGATGGAGATGAACAGGGAATAGCCGGCATAATCGGACGGCGACAGCAGATGCGCGACGGCGATCAGCAGCCCGAAGGCCACCGCTGCCTGATAGAAATATGCCGTCAATGCCACGATCTTTGCCATGGCCGCCATTATGCGCAAAAAGCTGAGGAAAATGCTAAATCGGATGCACAAATGCCGTTTGACGGCCGATTTGGCACGGCTGCCGGCGAAGGACGCGTGCCGAATTCAGCCCTTGTCGTCGGGCAGTCGCTCCAGCAGATAGATGGCCTCGCTGGCATCCTCCATCTTCTTCAGGAAGGCCGCCTGCGCATCGCGAAGACCTTGATTATAGTAATGCGCGCCGATCGTCGTCGCGAATAAATCCAGCAGGAATTCGGCAGGCAAAACACCGATTTTCTGGTCGAGTTCGTCGCTGAAATGTCGTTGAATCCTGGAGACGATCTCGGCCTTGTCTTCCCTAGAAAACTCGATCTTCTTCATAGGTTCCTCCCCTCCACGCCCCCAGAAAACTTCAGGAATCGTTCAGCGAAATCAATAGGACAATTCATGAAATTCAATTGCCATCGGAGAGTGCGCACCTTACACAGCCTCACGTTCGGCGGGGATGGAAGCCACATATGAAGAGGACGGACTTTCTCGAAGGCCTGCGCGGCGGCATTCCGGTCGGGCTTGCGTCAGCGCCGTTCGGTGCGCTCTTCGGTGCTTTGGCCCGTGATCAGGGCATGTCGCTCGGCGAACTCACGCTGATGAGCGGCACGGTCTATGCCGGCGCAAGCCAGATGGTCGGCCTTGATTTGTTCGGCCACAATGTCCAAGCTTGGCTGATCGTACTCTCGATCCTGGCGGTGAACTTTCGCCATGTGCTCTATTCCGCTGCGATCGCCCGCTACATCCGGCATTTCTCGCCCGTCGAAAAATTCTTCACCTTCTTCCTGCTGGTCGACCCGCAATTTGCGGCAGCCGTCAAGCGCGGCGAGGAAGGCAAGCGCGTCACCTTCATCTGGTATCTCGGCTTTGCCCTCGTGATCTATGTGCCCTGGGTGATCGCAAGCCTCATCGGCGGATTGCTTGGCAGCCTGATCGGTGATCCGAGATCGATCGGCCTGGACATCCTTTTGCCGATCTATTTTCTCGGCATCGTCATCGGCTTCCGCAGCAGAGACAATTTTTTGCCGGTCGTCGCAGCCAGCGCCATCGGTTCCGCCATTGCCTTTCGCTATGTCGGCTCGCCCTGGCATGTCAGCCTCGGCGCACTGGCCGGCGTCCTGCTCGCAGCGCTGCTGCCGCCCGTGAAGGCCAACCGCAAGCCTGATCTCGTTCACGAAAACCACGAGGCCTGACGATGACGCAATTCGATCCGCATATGGTCCTGCTGATCTTCGCCGCCGCCGTGGTCACCTACCTGACCCGCATCGGCGGCTTTATCCTCATCACCCGCATGACCCGCATCCCGCCCCGTGTCGAAGCGGCGCTGAACGCGGTTCCCGCCGCCGTGCTGACCACGCTTGTGGCGCCGGCCTTTTTCATCGGCGGCTGGGATGTCAAGGTCTCGCTGCTCGTCGCCCTATTGGTCGGGCTGCGCTTCTCCTCCACGCCGATGCTGATCGCCGGATGGATCGTCGTCATGGCGTGGCGATATCTGGCCGGTTAAGATTTGCCGCTCAGAAACTGAGCGGCAGGGTGGCATTCTCAAGCCACGCGCGGATGTCATGATCATGGATCAATGGCATAAGCGCTTCGCGGGTGCGGGCATGGTAATCATTGAGCCAATGCAGCTCCTCATGCGTCAGCAGTTCCGGAATGACGAGGCTGCGGTCGATCGGGCAATAGGTCAGCGTCTCGAAGCCGAGCATGGCCATGTCGCCGCCTTCGATCTCCTCGGCGTCGCGAACATAGATCAGGTTCTCGATACGGATGCCGAAGCTGCCGGGACGGTAGTAGCCGGGCTCGTTGGAGAGGATCATGCCGGGCAGCAGTTCCTGCGTCGACAACCGCGAAATACGCTGCGGCCCCTCATGCACCGAGAGATAGGACCCGACGCCGTGGCCAGTGCCATGGGCATAGTCGGCACCGGATTTCCAGAGCGCGATGCGCGCCAGCGGATCAAGATCGCAACCCCGCGTGCCCTTCGGGAAGCGCGCGGTGCTGATAGCGATCATGCCCTTCAACACCAGCGTGAAGAACTGCCGCTGCTCTTCCGGTACCGAACTGCCGATCCCGACCGTGCGGGTGATGTCGGTCGTGCCGTTGATATATTGCGCACCGGAATCGACCAGATAGAGCTCGCCCGGATTGAGCGGCCGGTCCGTCGCGGTCGTGACGCGGTAGTGGATGATGGCACCATGATCTCCGGCACCTGAAATCGTGTCGAAGGAGATGTCCTTGAGCGGGTTCTGCATGTCCCTGCCGACCTTGGCGCGGACTGCCTCCAGCTTCTGGGCGGCAGCGATCTCGCTCACCGTGCCCGGCTTGCTGGTCTCGAGCCAATAGAGGAATTCGACCATGGCCGCGCCGTCCTGCAAATGCGCCGCAGCCGAGCCGTTAAGTTCTGCGGCGTTCTTGCGTGCACGCGGCAGCTTGGCCGGATCCGTTCCTTCGACGACCTCGCCGCCCTCGCGACGGATCAGGTCGGTAAGCGCATAGGCGCAGAGATCGGGATCGACGAGAATGCGCCCGCCCCCGGCAGAGATCGCCGACAGCCGCGCGGAAAGCTCGGAAGGCTCAAGCTGGGCGCAAATCTGCCCGAGATAGGCCTCGGCCTCGATCCGCGTCTTGCGCTTGTCGAGGAAGAGATCGGCCTTGCCTGTCGCATAGACGATCGCCCGTGCCAGCGGATGCGGCGTATGCGGCACGTCATTGCCGCGAATGTTGAAGATCCAGGCAACCGAAGATGGATCCGTGACCAATACGGCCGCGAGGTTCTTCTTCTCCAACTGCTGCGCGATGACGGTCAGCTTGTCGGTGGCAAGGATGCCTGCCTGCGCCACGTTCTGGATGATGACGTCGCCCAACGGCTCGGCCGGCCGATCCTTCCAAAGCCGGTCGAGAGGGTTGTGCGGAAGGAATACCAGCGAGCCACCGATCTCGCCCAGCGCTTTTTCAAGGCGGCGCACTTCGGCGCCCGTATGCAGCCACGGATCGATGCCGAGCTTCAGTTCCGTCGGCGCATGGTTGGTGAGCCACACATGCGGAGGTTCGTTGACGAGATCGCCGCCGGTGAACACCGTCTGGTCGACTTGCTCGACGAGCTGCGTCGTGTACCGTCCATCGACAAAAACCACAGCCTGCGACTGTGTCACCAAAGCAACACCGGCCGACCCTGTGAAGCCTGTGAGCCAGGCAAGACGCTCCGAACAGGCCGGCACATATTCGCCCTGAAATTCATCAGCACGAGGCACCAGAAAGGCATCTATGCCGAGCGCGGCAAAAGCGGCCCTGAGGCCGGCCACGCGTTCAGGGCCGAATTGCGGGGTGGAAGTGACGTCAAAAGACTGGAACATGGCTTATCCGAATGGCTGAACTGGAATTTGCGCAGCAAGCTGCCCGCCCATGTTATCCGAATTTGACGCCAGCGGGAGAGAAGATCGGAGAAAATCCGCATTAACGAAAACGCCTATTTCGTGTGCATCGCTCGTCAATTATGACGCAATGGTGAAATCCACTATGCGTCTGCCGCATGCCTCCCATGATGCAGACCCTCTGCCGCACTGCAAAAAGAATGACTATATCGAGCACATCAAACGGGGCTGAACAAAGCCCGCTCGAAAGGAAATGAAAATGGCCAACTCTCGGTTCGCATATAGCAGCCCTGCGCAGGCTGGCGAACGCCGGACTGTGCGCCATGTAATCGGCGCGCTTCGTCATCTCGAAGCTGAAACGTCGAGAATGATCGGCGTAAGCCGCGGTGATATTCGCCACAAGGGCGTAAACAGCTACGCGTTCTAATAAAGTCGAAGGTCTGGCTCTCCTCCTCCCTCGCCGGCCCAACGATCTGAACGCTAGAACCCGCTTGAGCGCTCCTCCTCCTAGCTCGCGGGTTAGATCAGCAAAGACTGATCTGCAAGGCGGTGCCAATGGCACCGCCTTTTGCATTTTGGGGCTTCTGCATTCAGGTAAGTGAAAATCAGCGTCTCAGGGACGATCGAGATGGATCGTCACCCAGCCGTTGCGCCAGATCGTGCGGACATGCCGCAGCTTCGCGCCATTGTAGGCCGACAGCACCTTCCAGCGCTGGCTGGCGAGGATGCCCGACAGAATGACCGAGCCGCTCGGCGCCAGATGCGCGACGAGCTGCGGCGCCATCTTGATCAGCGGTCGTGCAAGGATATTGGCGATGATCAGGTCGAAGGGGCCGTGCCGGGAGAAGGAGGTCGAGTGAAAGCCCGGCGCCGTTTCCATCGTGATGCCCGATGCAATGCCGTTGCGTCGAACGTTCTCCCGGGCCACGCGGACGGCCACGGGGTCGATGTCGGTCGCAAGGACCGGAATATCCTTAAGCTTACGCACGCCGATCGCCAATACGCCGCTGCCGGTGCCGAGATCGAGTGCGTTGCGCACCTGCCGGCTCTTCAGCACATTCTCGATCGTTTCCAGGCAGCCCGCCGTCGTCCCGTGATGGCCGGTGCCGAAAGCCTGGCCGGCATCGATCTCGATGGCGATATCGCTGGAGCGCACTTTGCCGCGATCATGCGAGCCGTGGACGAGGAACCGCCCTGCCCGTACGGGCTTCAGGCCTTCGAGCGACTTTGCGATCCAGTCGATATCCGGAATGACTTCCTTTTCGATGAAGAGATCGGAAAAGCCGTCTTTCAGAACCTCGGCGAACCGGGCGCGAATCTCGTCTTCCTCGTCAGCCATCAGATAGACCGAGGCTTCCCAGATATCCTTTTTCTCGTCGACTTCGGTCGTCGCGATGGGGAAATCTTCATCCTCGAAAACGGGCGTCAGGAGATCCAATATCTCCTCGGCCTTCTTTTCGGTGGTCGTCACATAAAGGCGGATTTCACTCAACGCTTCGTTCTTTCATAGGCAAATCGATCGACGGCCGCGCGAAGCGCGACCTTGCAGGGCGGCATCGTTATCAGCCTATCCGCGCTTGATCAAATTCTCGAGCTTCTTGACGGCTATGTCAGGGTCTTCCTGGTAGGCGATCGTGCCTGCGAAGCGGCCGGAGGAATCAAGCAGGAAGACCGAAGCGGTGTGATCCATCGTATAGTCGCCGTTCGGATCCTTCTCATCCGTCGGCACTTTCTTGAAATAGACCCGGAAGCCCTTCGCCATCTCCTCGACCTTGTCCGGCGGGCCGGAAATGCCGGTGATTCGCTGCGAAACGTTGGACACGTACTGGTCCATGATCTCGGGCGTATCGCGAGCCGGATCGATGGTGATGAAATAGGCGTTGAGCTTGTTACCGTCAGGGTCGGCCTTCTGCATCCAGCCGTTCAGTTCGAAAAGCGTGGTCGGGCAGACGTCGGGGCAATGGGTATAGCCGAAAAACAGCGCTGCCGGCTTGCCGCGGAAGGCTTGCTCGGTGATCGGTTGCCCCTTCTGCGACACGAGGCTGAAAGGCACGCCATAAGGGCCATCCGCAACAAGCGCTTGCGGCGTATTGGTGATGTGAAACGTCCACGCGCCCAAAATGCCTGCGAGGATGAAGACGGCCACCCAGACGGCAATGCGTGCTTTGTTCATGCGCTCGTTTCCTCAATCCGATCGACCGCCGCAATCATACGTGCGTGCGGGAAGGCGCGTGATAGCGCGGCAACGTCTTCCGCGCAATTCAACAAGCCGTTTCCCGCGAGCCCGCGATCATATGTCCCTGGGACAGACAACGGCATGCTGCTCTGACCCGGAAATAGCGTTAGCAAAAGTTTAAATTGTCATTGCTAATTTTAGCATAACTTAATGGCGCGGACGCCAGCCAGACATGATGTCACCCGAATGAATATTCGGCTTTTTCCGCATAGGCATGAGCGAAAAGCACGAAGACGCGGAAAGGGTAGATTTCATGTCAACGCAGGTAAGAAGAAGCTTCTCGGTGAGCCACCGGCTCTGGACCCTGGGGGCCGCCGCATTTGTCGGCATCGCAGCGATGATCGCTGTCGGTTGGTACGAAAACGCCGAGGTGGACGCCGCACTGCGCGTTGCCAATCACACTCAGGACAGCGTCGATGACGTCACCGCCATGCGTCTTGCGGCCGTCGACCTCTCCCTTGCCGCCATGGACACGATCGTCGATCGCGCCGACGGCAAGGTCGATCCGGAACGCCTCGGCATCATGGGCAAATCGCTCGACGTGCTGACGAAAAACGTCGATTCGATGCGCCATCTTGCCACCGAGCTAAACGACGGCAATCTTGTCACGACCTACGACGCCGACGTTGCAGCCATCCGGAAATCCACGCTCGGCGACCTGAAGAGCCTCGTGGAAAACAAGGGTAGCGACGACGATTTCGCCAAGATCGACGATACGATCGACGGTGAAGGCGACAAGCTCACGTCCCTGTTCGAAAAGCTGGCGACCGACGGCAGCAATCTTGCCGAATCGCGGGTGAACGCGGCCGATGCGATCGCCACCGATTCCCTCTACTACCAGATCTTCGCTGGTCTCCTGGCCTTGGTGATCATCTGCGTTCTGCAATACATTCACGGCGGTTCGATCCGTCGCGGCATCAATGCCGTGCGCCTCAGCATGCAGCGGATCGTTGCCGGCGATTTCAAAACCGAAGTCGACGGCACCGCCCGCGGAGACGAGATCGGCGACATGGCGCGTGCAGCCGAGCTTTTCCGCCATGCTGCCATCGAAAAGCAATCATTGGAGACCCGCAGCAACGAGGATCGCCTGCGCAGCGACGAGGAACGGCAGCAGCGGGACGCCGTCCGCATGGCGGACGAAAAGGCGGTCTCCTCGGCCGTCGACCAGCTCGCCCATGGCCTGAACCGTCTCGCTGAAGGCGACCTCACGGCGACGCTCGACCAGCCCTTCCGTCAGGATCTCGAACGACTGCGGGCCGATTTCAACCAGACGTCCCAGCGGCTGCAGCGCGCGATGCTGGATATTGCCGCCAACACCGGCTCGATCGAAGCCAACAGCCGCCAGATGCGCGCCGCCGCCGACGATCTCTCGAAGAGAACGGAGCAGCAGGCCGCCTCCCTCGAGCAGACGTCGGCCGCGCTCGACCAGATCACCGCCACCGTCCGCAGCGCAGCGCAACGGGCCGAGGAAGCGGGCCACATGGTTGAGCACACGCGCCAGAACACCGAGAAATCGGATCGCGTCGTCGGCGAAGCAATGGCTGCCATGGAGCGGATTGAGGCCGCCTCACGCGAGATCGGAATGATCATCAACGTCATCGACGAGATCGCCTTCCAGACGAATCTCCTGGCGCTGAATGCAGGTGTCGAAGCCGCCCGCGCCGGCGAGGCCGGCAAGGGATTCGCGGTCGTCGCCCAGGAAGTGCGGGAATTGGCCGGCCGCGCAGCCGGTGCTGCGAAGGACATCAAGGCTCTTATCGGCAAATCCAGCCATGAAGTGCAGACCGGCGGCGAGCTGGTGACGGCAACAGGCAACGCTTTGCGAGAAATTGGCGAAGATGTGCTGAAGATAAACGAGCACGTTAAGTCGATCGTAACCTCGGCGCGCGAACAATCTACAGGCCTTGGCGAGATCAACTCTGCCATAAGCCAGATGGACCAGGTGACGCAGAAAAATGCGGCCATGGTGGAAGAGACCAACGCTTCCAGCCACGCGCTAGCAACGGATGCTGAAAATCTGACTCAGCTGGTGAGCCAGTTCCGAATTCAGGAGGGCATGAACGCCCGCAAGACACCGCAGGCAGCAAACGCTGCTTCGCAACCCAAACCCTCCCCCGCGCGGAGCTTGATGAGCAAAGTTGCGGGAGCATTCAACAACAGCGTCGCCCCGAAGGCAGTGGCCTCGGCGGCCGGCGGCAACTGGGAAGAGTTCTGATCATGACCAATGCCATCAAACAGTCGGGCGCCTATCTCGAAATCGTATCGTTCCATCTTGGCGATCAGGAATTCTGCATCGACATCATGGCCATCCGTGAAATCCGCGGCTGGGCGCCCGTTACGCCGATGCCGCACACGCCGCCCTACGTGCTGGGCCTCATCAACCTGCGTGGCGCCGTGATCCCTGTTATCGACATGGCCTGCCGCCTCGGCATGAAAATGACCGAGCCGTCCGAGCGTTCCGCCATCATCGTAACGGACATCGCCGGCAAGCTCGTCGGCCTGCTGGTCGAGCAGGTTTCCGACATGATGACCATCAAGAGCGAAGACCTGCAGCCGGCGCCGGAAATCATTCCCGAAGCACAGCGCGCCTTCTGCCGCGGCATCGTCGCGCTCGAAAAGACCATGGTCTGCTTCCTCAACCTCGACACCGTCATTGCCGACGAGCTGGCCCAGGCCGCCTGATAGCAATCTTATCGTTACGAATGAAAAACGCCCTGGAGCTGAAAACTCCAGGGCGTTGCGTATTAGACAACAAGCAAAGGGACGGGGTGGTGTCCAAATGCCTGCTGGGGCGTAGCATGAACAGCTGAAAGCTAGGTCGGCTTGGTCCGACTCCACCTCCACGTTCAGTTAGCAACCTGCATCAAAACCGTAACGATCAAAAGCCCAGCGCGGCGACAAAAACCATTTTAACAGCCAAACCATCTGACCTTTTTTGGTATCATCTTCTTGTCACGGACGAGGCCGACGTTAGTTCGGTTTTCCGTTTTTCCAGCTGACGTTCTGGCCGAAGAGCGGAATGGTGGAGATCGACATTTTCGCCGAACCATCCGTCAGTTCGCGCGAATGCGCCAGATAGATCAGCGTGTCGTTCTTCTTGTCATAGATTCGGTTGACCACCAGCTTCTTCCAGATCAGCGACATGCCGGCACGGAACACCTCTTCTCCGCTCTGCGACAGGCTGATGTCGCCGATGGAAATCGGTCCGGTCTGGCGGCACGCAATCGAATTGTTCGAAGGATCCTCGAACCAATTGCCGTTCTTCAGCCTGTCGATAACGCTGCGATCGAAATAGGTGACGTGGCAGGTAACCCGGGATACTTCCGGATCAGCCACGGCATCGACGATGATGTCGTTGCCCGTCCAATCCACACCGACCTTGCCGACCACGTCGGCCGAGGCGGTTCCGGCAATGAGAGTGAGAAGAGAAGCAACGGCAAGGCTCTGAAAACGCTGCATGGGCCTGAAATCTCCCTGGATGATCCCGAACTCTAGATAAGAGTGGACCAGGGCTTTGCAAGAAAGCGGTCAGGCCTTCCGGCAGGTACAGGGCTCGTAGCCGCGTGCCGTCAGCTTACCGGGACGCATGCCGATCAGACCGGGGATCGCATTGACTGTCGCAACCTTCACAGCCTTGGCCATCTCGATTGCCGCAGCCGCGCAGACAGCGGCATCCTCGGCCGCATTATGATGCACGAAGCGCAGGCCGAGATGCTCTGCGATCAGGTTCAGGCGGTGCGACAGGAAATGCGGCCAGATCCGCTGCGCCATCTTCAGGCTGCAGAGATAAGTAAGCTCGGGATAGGATTGTCGATAAAGATCAAGGCTCGCGCGCCAGACGCTGAAATCGAAGGCAGCATTGTGCGCGATCATCGTCGCACCGCTGAAATCATCGATGAACTCGTCCATGACTTCCGGAAATTCCGGCGCATCCTCGACATGCTCCGGGCGGATACCGTGGATCGCGATATTCATGCCGGAAAAGCGCATATTCCTCGGCCGAATCAGCCGTTCCTCGACACGAGTGACCCTGCCCTCTTCGATCCAGGCAAGTCCGACGGAGCACGCGCTGCCGCGTTGCTCATTGGCTGTCTCGAAATCAATGGCAATGGTCTTCAAGTCGAAATCCCGATTCGCGTCGAGATACAGGAATAGCCGCCCGCATCACGAGACGCAATTTTCGCCGATTGGTTGACAACATCCGCGAAAGCACGAAAACTGCGCGCATGATCGCTTCTATCGCTATGACCATGATGACCCTTCTTACCACGTCCCTTCAGGGGTGCGCGGAAGAGATGGTGCGTCACTAGCATCCGATCATTCCGACAACCCTGCTGAGACGAGCAGGGTTTTTGGTAACCGGCTCTTCTCGGCAAAATCCAGGAGAGACCCATGAATGAAATCGCCGATCAATCCGATATATCGAAACCTGCCCGTCAGCCGGGACTGCTTATCCGCGCCGCACAGCCAACCGACGCAGAGGGAATAGCGGCCATCGCGAACCTTCCGGGGTACCGCACCGGCACGTTGCGCCTGCCCCACCAGACCATCCAGGAAACCAGAAGCTGGCTGGAGAAGCGCGAGCCGGGCTCGCCAAATCTCGTGGCCCTTATCGACGGCGTGATCGTTGGAAATGCCGGGCTGCGTCGGTTTGTCGATCGAAGGCAGCATGTCGCAAGCCTTGGCATGGGCGTGCATGACGACTTCACCGGCCGCGGTATCGGCAGCGCCCTGCTGGGCGAGCTGGTTGAAATCGCCGACAACTGGCTGAACATCCGCCGCATCGAGCTGACGGTGTTCATCGACAATGCATCCGCGATAGCGCTTTATCGGAAATTCGGCTTTATCGAAGAAGGCGTGCTCAAAGACTACGCCTTCCGCGCCGGCCGATTTGCAGACGTATATGCTATGGCGCGGATCAGCACCTGAACCGGGCTGTGGCAGCCTGCTGCCCACATGCTACCCCCCGATCAACGCCAGCCACTCGTCCTCGTCCATCGTCTGCACACCGAGTTCCCTCGCCTTGTCGAGCTTGGAGCCGGCGCCCGGGCCTGCGACGAGGATGTCGGTCTTCTTAGAGACGGAGCCGGCAACCTTGGCGCCAAGGCTTTCCGCGCGGGCTTTGGCCTCGTCGCGCGTGAACTTTTCCAGCGAGCCGGTGAAGACCACGGTCTTGCCGACAACGGGGCTGCCCGATGTGACAGGCTGTTCGGCCTCCTCCGGCTTCACTTCGGCGAGCAACCGCGAGATCACCTCGACATTGCGTGGCTCCTTGTAGAATTCGACGATGGCGCGCGCCACGATTTCGCCGATACCCTCGATGTCGTTGAGATCGTTCCAGGCATCACCGGAGAGCGGTGCCGCCTCCTTCATGGCAGCTTCGAAGGCTTGGTATGTGCCATAGGAACGCGCCAGCAACTTGGCCGTTGTCTCCCCAACATGACGAATGCCGAGGGCATAGATGAAGCGGTGGAGCGCAATCTGGCGCCGTTCGTCGATGGCATCGAAGAGTTTGCGAACGCTGACCTTGCCGAAGCCCTCGATGTTTTCGAGCTTGGTCAGCGGAGACGCTTCCTGCCGCGCTCTAAGCGTGAAGATATCAGGCGCAGTTCGGATCTGCAGCGCCGGGTCCTCGCTCTCGAAGAAGAAATCCACCTGCTTTGTTCCGAGGCCCTCGATATCGAAAGCATTGCGGGAGACGAAATGCTTCAGATGCTCGGTCGCCTGCGCGCGGCAGATGAATCCACCGGTGCAGCGGGTCACCGAATCGAGCTTGCCGGTCTTCTCGTTCTTCTCCCGGACCGCATGGCTGCCGCAGACCGGGCACTTCGT
Organism: Neorhizobium sp. P12A; assembly: GCF_008365395.1. NCBI lineage: Bacteria > Pseudomonadati > Pseudomonadota > Alphaproteobacteria > Hyphomicrobiales > Rhizobiaceae > Neorhizobium > Neorhizobium sp. P12A. The sequence goes on from NZ_QOVX01000001.1 coordinate 246,590, forward strand.
CGGAAACTTGTATCGCTCCGTCCCTTCGGGCCGACGTTCCATGACAACATCAAGCACCTGCGGTATGACGTCGCCGGCGCGCTGCACGATGACCGTATCACCGATCCGAATGTCGTGCCCCTCCTCGCGGATGCGCTCGCCGGAATTGCCGATGCCCTCGATATAGTCGGCGTTGTGGAGCGTCGCATTGGTGACGACGACGCCGCCGACGGTGATCGGTTCAAGACGCGCCACCGGCGTCAGCGCGCCGGTGCGCCCGACCTGGATATCGATGGCAGTCACTTTGGTGAAAGCCTGCTCGGCCGGGAACTTGTGCGCGGTCGCCCAACGCGGAGAACGGGAACGGAAGCCGAGGCGGGCCTGCAGTTCCAGGCTGTCGACCTTGTAGACGACGCCGTCGATATCATAGTCGAGATCCGGGCGCTTCAGGCCGATATCGTCATAATGCGCAAGGATGTCGGCAACGGAGTTCAACCGCTTCATAAGCGGATTGACCGGGAAGCCCCAATCCTTGAATTTTTCCACCATCCCGAACTGCGTATCCGACGGCATGTCCGATATTTCGCCCCAGGCATAGGCGAAGAATTTGAGCTTGCGGCTCGCCGTCACCTTGGCGTCGAGCTGCCGCAGGGAGCCAGCGGCGGTGTTGCGTGGGTTGACATAGGTCTGCTTGCCCTCGGCCTCCATCTGCGCGTTCAGCGCCAGGAAATCGCTCTTGGCCATATAGACTTCGCCGCGCACTTCGACGATGTCAGGCGCCCCCGCTGGCAATGTCTGCGGGATTTCCTTGATGGTGCGGATATTGGCCGTCACGTTCTCGCCCGTCGTGCCGTCGCCGCGGGTCGCGGCCGTGACGAGCTTGCGGTTCTCGTAGCGGATCGACATCGAAAGCCCGTCGATCTTCGGCTCCGCAGTGAATGCGATCGATTGATCCGGCAAGCGCCCGAGGAAGCGATAGACGCTGGCGACGAAGTCCTGAACGTCTTCCTGGGAAAAAGTATTGTCCAGCGACAGCATCGGTCGGGCATGAACGACGGCAGAGAAGGTTGCCGACGGCGCAGCCCCAACGTGGCGCGACGGGCTGTCTTCACGGATAAGCTCGGGAAATCGCGCCTCGATCGCATCATTGCGGCGCTTCAGCGCGTCGTATTCCGCATCGGAAATAACCGGGGCGTCCTTGCCGTGATAGAGCGCATCGTTGCGGGCAATCTCCTTTGCCAGGCGCTCCAGTTCGGCAGCGGCCTCTTCGATCGTCAGGCTATCGACTTCGGTGGACATCTTTGATCACTCCGGAGAATCTGGTTTGTTTTTTTAGAGCAAAATTTCCGGATTAAAAGAGACACCGTATTTCCGGCATGGGAGATTATCGCCTGCGGATAGGGGAGAGAGCAGATGACCGAGATTCCGACGATCGAAACACAGAGGCTCATTCTGCGTCCGCTAACGATGGATGACTGGCCTGAATATGCCGAACTCATGTCCTCGCCGCGGGCAATCTATATGGGCGGCCCGCATGCGACCACAGCCGCTTGGGGAATGTTCTGCCACGACGCGGCTCTGTGGACGTTAACGGGCCAAGGCGCCCTGATGCTTGAGGAGCGCGACACCGGGCGCTGCCTCGGGCAGGTCGGCATCAATTCTGGACCGTTCTTTCCCGAACATGAACTCGGCTGGTTGGTCTACGCACACGCGGAAGGAAAAGGCTACGGCTACGAAGCAGCAAGCGCGCTACGCGACTGGGCGTTCAATGTGCGTGGGCTGCAAACCATCGTCAGCTACATCGCGCCCGGAAATATCCGTTCCCGCAAGCTCGCGGAGCGACTGGGTGGCGAACTCGATGCGCAGGCACCGCGTCCTGATCCGGCGGACCTGGTGTATAGACACCCCCATCCCGTCGTTGGGAAATAGGTTCAGCCGTTCCCGGCCAGCAGCCGCTTGGCCGCCGCTCTCGCCTCTTCGGTGACCGAAGCGCCGGCAAGCATACGGGCGATTTCCTCGGTGCGATCCCTGGGCTCCATGGTGGCGACACGGGTCGAGATCTTTTCGGAGCCCTCGGCCGCCGGTCCCTTGGAGATCAACAGATGCGTTTCCGCGCGGGCCGCAACCTGCGGCGCATGCGTGACGGACAGAACCTGCACGCGCTCCGAAAGGCGCTTCAACCGCTGGCCGATGGCGTCAGCCACGGCACCGCCAACACCGGTATCGATTTCATCGAAAACGAGCGTCGGTGCCGAGCCGCGATCTGCGAGCGCCACCTTGAGCGCCAACAGGAATCGCGAGAGCTCACCACCCGATGCCACTTTCATGATGGGTCCCGGCCGGGTCCCCGGATTGGTCTGAACGTGGAATTCCACAACGTCGATCCCCTCGGCGACAGCCTCTTGCGGATCGCTCGAGATCTCGACCATGAAGCGCGCCCGCTCCAGCCTCAATGCCGGCAGTTCGCTCATAACGGCGGCGGCAAGCGCCTCGCCGGCATGATGGCGCTTGTCGGAGAGCGACCGCGCCGCCTCATCGAAATCGGATCTGGCGACAGCGAGCTCCGCTTCGAGCTTGGTCAGCCGTTCCTCGCCGGCATCGACGTCGGCGAGATCGGCGATCATCCGTTCGGCGAGCGCCGGCAGACCGGTGACAGGCACGGAATATTTGCGGGACGCACCACGAAGGGCAAACAGCCGCTCCTCGACACGCTCCAACTCCTTGGGATCGTATTCGGTCTTGCGCAGCGCCGCCTCGACTTCCATCTGCGCGTTGGAAAGCTGGTCCAGCGCCGCGTCCAGCAGCGCTACAGTCTCTTCGAGCAGTCCGGGTGCCTCGTGGCTCTTGCGCTCCAGCCTGCGCACCAGCGAGGCGATATGGGGCACTGGAGAGGCATTGCCGTTCAGGAATTCGGATGCCTCGGAAATGTCGCCGGCGATCCGTTCTGCCTTCATCATGCGCGAACGGCGCTCGGCAAGCTCCTCTTCCTCGCCGTCCTGCGGCGACAGAGCCTCCAGTTCCTCGACGGAGGCACGAAGATAATCCGCCTCGCGCGCGGCGTTCTCGACCTTCTCGCGATGCTTTTTCAGCGTCCGCTCGGTGTCGCGCCAGATTTTGTAGAGCCGCGAAACGTTCTGCACATCCTCGCCAAGGCCGGCAAAGGCATCGAGCAACATGCGGTGAGCATTGGTGTCGACAAGGGCGCGGTCGTCGTGCTGGCCATGGATTTCGACCAGCAACTGGCCTGCCTGACGCATGAGCTGAACACTCAGCGGCTGATCGTTGACATAGGCCTTGGTGCGGCCATCGGCGGATTGGCTGCGGCGAAAAATCAGATCGCCAGCGTCGTCTATGCCGTTGTCGCGCAGCAGCTTGCGGGCCGCATGGTCCGCGCCGACATCGAAGACGGCAGTCACCTGCCCCTTGTCTTCGCCGTGGCGCACGAGACCGCCGTCTCCGCGCCCACCGAGCGCCAGCGACAGGCTGTCAAGCAGGATGGATTTGCCGGCGCCCGTCTCGCCCGTCAGGACGGAGAGCCCGGTCTCGAAGGCAAGATCCAGCCGCTCGATCAGAACGATATCGCGGATCGAAAGCTGGATCAGCATCTGCGCTTAGATCTCACGTGCCAAGAAGCAGCTTCTTGCCGGCGCGCGAGATCCAGGAACCAGAATTCTCACGTGGCTCGGCGCCGCCGCTCTTCAGGAGTTTATAGGAGTCGTCGTACCATTTGCTATCAGGGTAATTGTGCCCGAGAACGGCAGCTGCCGTCTGAGCTTCCTGGACGATGCCCATGGCATAATAGGCTTCGACGAGTCGCGCCAGCGCTTCTTCGATCTGGTTCGTCGTCGGATACTGCTCGACGACAATGCGGAAGCGCGAAATCGCAGCAAGATAGTCCTTGCGCTCGAGATAGTAGCGACCGACCTGCATCTCTTTGCCGGCCAGCTGGTCCTTGGCAAAGCGGATCTTGGCCTGGGCGTCGTTGACATATTCCGATGTCGGATAGTTCGTGACGACCTTCTGCATCGCCTCGATCGTCTGCTGGGCAGCGCGCTGATCCTGCGTTACGTCGACAATCTGCTTGGAGTAGGAATTGCCGACCAGATACTGCACATAGGCGGCATCTTCGGACTGCGGATATTGCTTCAGGTAGGTGTTGCCGGTGGTTACAGCGTCATCGTAGCGGCCCTGGCGGAACTTCACGAAAGTGCTCATGACCAAGGCTTTGCGCGCCCACTCGGAGAAAGGCTCCTGCTGGTTGATCGCGTCGAACTTCTTGCCGGCTTCGGTCATGTTGCCGGCCTTGATATTGGCCAGGCCTTGATTGTAAAGCGTTTCCGGCGGATCGGTTTCGACGCCGAGCTTCGTAATATCGATATCCCTGTCCGCCTGGCAGCTGGAAACAGCCATGCCCGTGCTCGCCAAGAGAAGCGTTACGAGCAGCGCCCGTGCTGTAATCTTCATGCTATCAGATCCTGCAAAACCCATCGGACAAATCCCAATCGCCGCCATGGTTAAGCGGCCGCTTCTCGCTGGCGTTTCTAGCCACAAAAGCATCACTAGGGCAACGCAATGATGATGCATTAACGCATTTTTGTGGCAGTACCCGAAAGTTTCCCAGCTTTAGCCTCTGTATTGACAGGAGATTTCGTCTGGAGCGCTCAATCTTGAGCAAATGACTGCAATAGTGATTCTCAGGCCCATAAAGAAAGAAGCCGCCCCCTTTCGGGGGCGGCAGGACCCTGGTCCTTAAATTCTGGAGGTCATGCCGACCAGGGAGCAAATTCCGGAGCATTCACCGTAACGAAGCTCCGCGCGCCGGTGCGGCGCGGCGCAGAAGTCTCGACGATTTCGTAAGCGGTCGGATCGCTGAGCAAAGCCTTCAGCGCATTGGCGTTCATCTTGTGACCGCCACGATAGGAGCGATAGCAGCCAATGAACTGGCAGCCGGCGAGAGCGAGGTCGCCAACGGCATCCAGCGTCTTGTGACGCACGAATTCGTCCTTGGCGTAACGCAGGCCTTCGACATTGATGACGGTATCGTCATCGGAAATGACGACGGAGTTCTCGAGCGACGAACCGAGCGCATGGCCGGATGCCCACAGGCGCTCGACATCACGCATGAAGCCAAACGTACGAGCCCGCGAAAGCTCCTTCTTGAAGCTCTCGGCGGTCAGCTCGCCTTCCCACTTCTGGCGACCGATAACCGGCGACGTAAAGTCGATTTCGACTTCGAAGCGCGTGCCGTCATGGGGACGGAATTCACACCATGAACCGCCAGCCTCGATACGGACCGGCTTGACGATGCGGATGTAGCGACGCTTCACGCCAAGCGACACAAGTCCGGTCTGCTCGAAGGCTTCGATGAAGGGATGGGAGCTGCCATCCATGATCGGCATCTCGGCGCCCTGCACTTCGATGACGACATTGTCGAGGCCGATGGCATAAACGGCGGCCATGACATGCTCGACAGTCGCGATGGACCGAGCCTGAGAGAAGCCGAGTACCGTGCAAAGATCGGTATTGCCGACCTGCGAAGAAACCGCACGCAACTCCGTTACATCACCATTATCGTGGATACGCTGGAAAACGACGCCGGTATCGGCTTCGGCCGGGAGGAAGGTAATCGATACATTGTAGCCCGAATGGACACCAGTGCCCGAGAGCGTAACGGGGCTTGCAATCGTCGTCTGAAAACCGAGCAATCTAATTGCCATTCAAATTCTGCCTTTATCGTCCTGTACCGACCCAGCACGCCATTGGCGCTCCCCGAGCTGTTCCGGCTTCTTACCTTGCAACGGAAGCAAACTTTGAATGAATGCGATTCCACTGCGCTGAGTATCTACATACTCGCGGGAACTCGGCATTCCAAATCACTGTTTCTTTCGCTTTGTAACGGAATCAGGTGACTGAATTTGCTAGGTAATCACAGAATTAAAGGCTGAAATTGAAAGAGCCATATCCGGGGCCGTGAGCGCCGGATATGGCATTTCTGCAAGTTCCGATCAGTTCGACTGACGGCGCAGGAACGCCGGGATCTCGAGCTGGTCATCCTCATTCGTCATGCGTGCCTGCGGTACTGCGCGACCCTGGTCGTCAAGTTGACCACGGCGCGGTGCATAGAGGCTTGCTTCCGGCGACAGCGGGCGACGCTGCTGCGAGGCGGCGGCCGGCGCTGCCGTCATGTCGGCAGAGACGTTTTCCTCTTCACGGCGTCCGAGCGAATTGGTGATCCGCTTCAGAAGGCCCATCGGGCCACGCTCTTCCGCAGCGTGGCTGGCTGCCGGCTGCGAACGATGATCCATCTCGGCCTTGACGACCGGCGGGAAGTCCTCGACCTTCGGCATGCGCACCTGCTCAGGCGCCTGACGGATGATCGGCTCCTGGCGAACGGGCTGCTGCATCGGAGCCGGCTGGTGGACCGCTACCGGCTGCTGCATGACCGGAGCAGGCTGCGGAGCGACCGGAGCCTGACGGACGACCGGAGCTTCCGGTGCTGCCGCGAAGATGCGGCTCTGCGGACGGAAGGTTTCTTCCTGGATCTGCGGCTGCTGCATGACCGGCTGCTGAACCGGAGCTGCCTGGCGCGAAAGAGCAACATCCAACTCGCGTTCCATTTCGACTTCCGCCATGCGGATGGTCTGGGCGATCGGATCGGCGGCCTTCGGTGCCTGCGCTACGTAAGCAGGCTGGACTGCGGCCGCTGCCGGAGCAACAGCCGCGGCGGGACGGACAACCGGCTTTGCTGCCGGACGGAATTCCCGGTCGGGAACCGCGTTGACCGCCCGGTCGATGCCGGTTGCGACGACAGAAACGCGGATGATGCCTTCCAGCGATTCGTCGAAGGTGGCGCCGAGAATGATGTTGGCATCAGGATCGACTTCTTCACGGATGCGGGTCGCTGCTTCGTCGACTTCGAAGAGGGTGAGGTCGCGACCGCCGGTGATGGAGATCAGCAGACCCTGGGCGCCCTTCATCGAGGTTTCGTCGAGCAGCGGGTTGGCGATCGCGGCTTCAGCAGCCTGCATCGCGCGGCCCGAACCGGAAGCCTCGCCGGTACCCATCATCGCACGGCCCATTTCGCGCATGACGGAGCGAACGTCGGCGAAGTCGAGGTTGATGAGGCCTTCCTTGACCATCAGATCGGTGATGCAGGCGACACCCGAATAGAGAACCTGGTCGGCCATGGCGAAGGCGTCGGCGAACGTCGTCTTGTCATTGGCGATACGGAAGAGGTTCTGGTTCGGGATGACGATCAGCGTGTCGACCGACTTCTGCAGTTCCTGGATGCCCGCTTCGGCAAGGCGCATGCGGCGACCGCCTTCGAAGTGGAACGGCTTGGTGACGACGCCGACCGTCAGGATGCCCTTGTTGCGGGCGGCCTGTGCGACGACGGGAGCAGCACCAGTACCGGTGCCGCCGCCCATGCCGGCGGTGACGAAGCACATATGCGTGCCGTTCAGATGATCGACGATTTCGTCGATGCATTCTTCTGCGGCGGCACGACCGACTTCCGGCTGCGAACCGGCACCGAGACCTTCGGTGACGTTTGCGCCGAGCTGGATGATCCGCTCTGCCTTCGTCATCGTCAGAGCCTGCGCATCCGTGTTGGCGACGACGAAATCGACACCTTGGAGACCGGCCGTGATCATGTTGTTGACGGCATTGCCGCCACCACCGCCGACACCGAACACGGTGATGCGCGGCTTCAGCTCGGTAATATCTGGCTTCTGCAGCTTAATAGTCATGGTACCTATTCCTTCTCTTTATGGCCGCATCGCCACGCCGGCCAATCACTCAATGTTCCTGTTCGAACACCTGGAAGCGCCTCGTACGCTCCGGTGCCACTTACTCAAAAACTCTCTTTCAGCCATTGCCCGACGCGGGCGATCCGGCTGTTGTTACCCCCAAGCGAGGAAAGCAGTCCGCTTCCCGACGCATGTGTCTCCATCTCCGCGACCTGCGGATAGATCATCAGCCCGACGGCCGTCGAAAAGGCCGGGCCCTTGGCCGCTGTCGGCAGGCCGGACACACCCATCGGGCGGCCGATGCGGACGTTGCGCGCCAGGATCTGGCGGGCTACTTCCGGCAGGCCGGTGAGCTGGCTGCCGCCGCCGGTCAAGACGACGCGCTTGCCGACGATCGGGCTGAAGCCCGAACGCTGGATACGGTCGCGGATCAGCTCCAGCGTCTCTTCAATACGGGCCCGCACGATGCGCGATACCAAACCGCGCGGAACTTGTGTCGGCTGATCGCGATCGTCCTCGCCGATCGGCGGGATCGAGATCAGCTCGCGTTCATCAGATGAATTCGGCAGAGCCGAAGCATGCACGACCTTCAGCCGCTCCGCATCCTCGATGCGGGTGGAAAGGCCGCGAGCAAGGTCTGTCGTGATGTGATGGCCGCCGATGCTCACTGCATCCGTGTGCACCAGCTTGCCCTCAGCAAAGACGGAGATCGTCGTCGTGCCGCCACCCATATCGATTGCAGCGCAGCCAAGCTCGACCTCATCGTCGACGAGAGCGGCAAGTCCGCTTGCATAGGGCGTCGCCACCATGCCCTCGACCGAAAGATGGGCGCGGTTGACGCTGAGTTCGATGTTGCGAAGTGCTGCGCGCTCGGCGGTCACGACATGCATGTCGACACCGAGGGCATCGCCGAACATCGCCAGCGGATCGCGAATGCCGCGCTCGCCGTCGAGCGAATAGCCGGTCGCAAGCGAATGCAGGATCGCGCGATCCTGGCGAAGCGATTGCTGGCAGGCTGCGGCAAGCACCTTTTTCAGATCGTTGCCTTCAACTTCCTGGCCGCCGAGATCGATCGTCGCGGTATAGATGTCGCTGCCCAGCCGGCCGGCCGAAACGTTGACGATCAGGCTTTCGACGGTCAGCCCTGCCATTCGCTCGGCCGCATCGACGGCAAGACGGATAACGCCTTCGAGCGCATCCAGGTCGGTGATTACGCCGGTCTTGATGCCGCGCGACCGCTGGTGGCCGATCCCGATGATCTCGATATTGTGCGTACGATTCGGCAGAACCTGGCTTTCCTCGCGGGGCGTCAGGCGGCCAATCATGCACACGACCTTGGTCGAGCCGATATCGAGCACGGAGACGATATGCGACCGCTTCGATGACAGCGGCTTCAGGCGCGGCAGACCGAAATGGGACGAACCAAATAAGCTCATGTATCCTGCCCCGCCTTCTTCAAAGCCTTGTTTCTGGCGTCGACAGCAGCCTGACGGCGAACTGCCGCATCCGGGGTCAGCTGAATGGCCGTACGGTCTTCCAGACGAAAATCGACTGCCGCGATATCGCGTTGCAACAGATTGTCTTCCTTGTTCATCTTCGTCAGCAGCGCCAGCGCGCGCGGAACGCCTTCTTCCGGCAGCTTTATGACGATGCCATTGTCGAGATAGAGATCCCAGCGGCGCCCGGCGACACGCACGAATGCCTTCACGTGGCTGCGAATGTCAGGCCAGTCGCCGAATTCACCCTCGATCGAAGCCGCAGCCGTTTCCGCATCGCGCCCGACAAAGAGAGGCAGCGAGGCAAACTTGTTGTCACGCAGGGGCGCGATCACGGTGCCGTTCTTCTCGATCAGCGACAATTCAGAGCCGTGCTGCCAGATGCCGTAAGCGGTCTTCTCAACAAGTTTTACCTCAATGGTCTTCGGATAGACCTTGCGAACATCGACGCTCTCGACCCAGGGAAGGCTGGCAATCTTCTGCCGGGCAGCATCCACGTCGAGCGCAACAAGCGAGGTCGTGCCGTCAAGGCCGAGCAACTGCAGGATTTCGATCTCCGACGTCTGCGCGTTGCCGGAAACTTTCACGTCTTCGATGGCAAAACCGGCAGCGGTCGTCGTCGCCTGCGCAACGGTCTGGGCATGGCCACCAAGGGACATGCCGTAGAGACCCGTTGCCGCCAGGAATGCGAGAGCAGAGACGGTACCCGTGTGTGCGGGAATGTTGATGCGCCCGGAGCCGAGGCTCACGAGGAAGCGAACCGTGCGGCGCAGAGGGCGCGGCAGCACGAAGAGGTCTTCCGCCTCATCCATGGAGGTCACGACCCGATGGCGGGATCGCCTCATCCCCTTGACCGTCAGCGCAAACAAGAAGCGTCCCCCACCATCCAACGGAGAAATTCGCCAAACGAGTAGCCGGCATGAGCGGCCATTTCAGGCACCAGCGAGGTGGGAGTCATGCCGGGCTGAGTATTGATCTCCAGCCAGATAAGTTCACCCTCTTCGGAAAAGCGATCGTCAAAACGGAAGTCAGACCGACTGACGCCGCGGCAGCCGATTGCTTGATGCGCCCTTAACGCCAATTCTTGTACTTTTTGGTAAATAATCGGTGAAATTTCTGCAGGGATGACGTGTTTTGATCCACCCTTCACATACTTGGCGTCGTAGTCGTAGAAGCTGTGCCCCAGCGGCACGATCTCCGTCACGCCAAGCACGGTATCGCCCATGACGCCGCAGGTCAGTTCGCGGCCGTGAACGTAGCGCTCCACGAGCACTTCATCGCCGTAGCGCCATTCGGGAGAAGAGATCACCTGCGGAGGGTGAGACTGATCCTCCTGCACGATGACGACACCGAAGCTGGAACCTTCCTTTACGGGCTTCACGACATATGGCGGCTTGAGGGGATGCACGTTCTTGATCGCAAACCGGCTCGTCACCAGCGATTCCGCAACAGGGATGCCAGCGGCCGCAGCCACGGTCTTGGCGCGGGACTTGTCCATCGCAAGCGCGGACGCAAGGATGCCGGAATGGGTGTAGGGAATGCCGAGATATTCGAGGATGCCTTGGATGGTGCCATCCTCGCCGAACGGGCCGTGCAAGGCGTTGAAAACGACGTCAGGCTTCAAATCCGCCAACCGGGCCGAGATATCGCGATCGACATCCAGACGCGTAACCTTAAAGCCCTCGCCTTCGAGCGCTTCTGCGCACGCTGTCCCCGAGGACAGGCTGACGGGCCTCTCCGAGGAAAATCCGCCCAAAAGGACAGCAACATGCTTGTCGCCCATAAATACCCCCAATCACCACACTCAAGCTACGCAGCGCCTTCACCCTCCGCTCCGGAGAATCTCACTGTGCTGCAATACGCTTATTAGAACTGCATTATGGTTAATGAAGTGTTTACTTTGGTTAACCTGCAGATGATGTCCCCAAGCCGAACATCCGTCATGGAATCAAACAGGCGGGGGAATTCCTCCCTTAGAATCAGAGAGTTGAGACTTAGGCAAGCATTTTCCACAGGTTTACGAAAGCAAAAAGGCCCGCGGGTATCGCCGCGGGCCTTTAGGAAAATGTGGCAAAGAGCGTTAACGGATCAGCCGTCTTCGTCCAGAAGCTTCCAGACGATTCCGCCCAGCGCACCGCCGACCAGCGGCGCCAGCCAGAACAGCCACAGCTGCTGCAGCGCCCAGCCGCCGACGAACAGCGCCTGACCTGTCGACCGGGCAGGATTGACTGACGTATTGGTAATCGGAATGCTGATAAGATGAATGAGGGTCAGCGCCAATCCGATGGCGATAGGGGCAAAGCCTGCCGGCACGCGTCCGCTCGTGGAACCCAGGATGACGATCAGGAAGAACATCGTCAGCACGATTTCCGCCACCAGCGCCGATACCATGCCATAGCCGCCCGGCGAATGCTCGCCATAGCCGTTTGCAGCAAATCCACCGAGTTGGAAGTCGGCCTTGCCGCTGGCGATCAGATAGAGGACTGCGGCCGCAACGATCGCGCCGATGACCTGCACGACTATATAGGGAATGACATTCGAAGCGGGAAACTTGCCCGCAACCGCAACGCCGACAGTGACGGCAGGATTGAAATGTCCGCCCGAGATACCGCCGACAGCAAAGGCCATGGTCAGAACGGTCAGACCGAAAGCCAGCGCCACACCCAAAAAGCCGATCCCGAGAGTTGGGAATGCAGCTGCGAAAATAGCGGCACCGCAGCCACCGAAGACAAGCCAGAACGTTCCTAGAAATTCAGCAATGAGTTTCCGCTGCATACTACCCTCCTGTTGGGGTTCAATTCCGAAATGCCGAGGAATTTCAACTCAAAGGCGATTCTCGTCAAGGGAACTTGAGAGGAGTTCGCCTGTGTCGCACGGAAAAGCAAACATCCGCACCTTACCGATCTCCGATGCCGCTTTGCTGCGACGCTACATCAATTTTCGTAGCATTGTTGCGCTTTTGACGTTTGCCCCGACCGAAAATTGCGTTAATGCCCGTTAAGGAAACGAAATATCCGGGATTGGTAGTATAATGACTGATGCGATAACACCCTTGTCGCCGAGCCCCTCGTCTTCGAACAACGTCGTCTTGAATTCTCCGGCGCGTGTTCTGATCGCGAGTTTGATCGGCACAACGATTGAATTTTTTGACTTCTATGCTTACGCGACGGCGGCCGTGCTTGTCTTCCCGGCGCTGTTCTTCCCCTCGAGCGATCCGACCTCTGCAACGCTGCAGTCCTTCGCCACCTTCTCGATCGCCTTCTTCGCCCGTCCCCTCGGCGCCATGATTTTTGGCCATTTCGGCGACCGGATCGGCCGCAAGGCGACGCTGGTTGCAGCGCTCATGACCATGGGCCTTTCGACCGTCGTCATCGGCCTTTTGCCGGGCTACGCCTCGATCGGCATTGCGGCGCCGCTGTTGCTGGCTGCCTGCCGTCTCGGCCAGGGCCTCGGCCTCGGTGGCGAATGGGGCGGTGCCGTCCTGCTTGCGACCGAAAACGCGCCCGAAGGCAAGCGCAGCTGGTATGCCATGTTCCCGCAGCTTGGCGCGCCGATCGGCTTCATCCTGTCTGCCGGCCTCTTCCTGATCCTGCGCACGAGCATGACGGTTGAGGATTTCAACAACTATGGCTGGCGCATTCCGTTCATCATCAGCATCGCGCTTGTGGCAATCGGCCTCTACGTCCGCCTGAAGATCACCGAGACCCCGGAATTCCAGCGGGCAATCGAGAAGGCAGAGCGCGTTTCCGTTCCGGTCGCCGTCATCTTCTCGACTTATCTGCGCAGCCTCATCCTCGGCACGATCATCGCCGTCGCCACCTTCGTGCTCTTCTATCTGATGACCGCCTTCACGTTGAGCTGGGGTACGAGCCCGAAGGGCCTTGGCTACTCGCAGCAGCAGTTCCTGGTGGTCCAGCTCGTTGGCGTCGTCTTCTTCGGCCTGACCATCCCGCTCTCGGGCTGGCTTTCCGACCTCTACTCGCGCCGCCTGATCCTGATCCTGACGACGATCGGCATTTTTATCTTCGGCCTGTTCTACGCACCGTTGCTGACGGCTGGCCTCGGCGGCGCCTTTGCCTGCTCGATCATCGGTCTCGCCCTGATGGGCTTCACCTACGGTCCGATCGGCGCAGCGCTTGCAGCCCCCTTCCCGACCGCGGTGCGCTATACCGGCGCTTCGATGACCTTCAACCTCGGCGGCATCGTCGGTGCGTCGCTGGCGCCTTACATCGCCACCTGGCTCGCGACCAATTACAGCCTGAGCTATGTCGGCTACTATCTGGCCGGCGCCGCCGTCCTCTCGCTGATCGGCATCCTGCTGTCGGGCAACGAGGAAGTCTAAGCTTCTCGGGTGGCGCAAGCCTCCCGATCTGAATGCAGAAAGGCCGCGGCGAGTGATCGCCGCGGCCTTTCCTTTTAGGCAGTATTGAAAGCGTTATTCGCTCATCACGCCCTGGAACGGGCGGACCTCGCGACCGGGCATGAACAGGCCAAGCCGCTTGATCTCCCACTCGAGCTTGATGCCCGACTTCTCGAATACCTCGCGGCGGACTTGCTCGCCGAGATATTCGAGATCATAGCCGGTCGCCTGACCCATGTTGATCATGAAATTGCAGTGAAGCGAGGACATCTGCGCGCCGCCAATGACCAGACCGCGGCAGCCCGCTTCGTCGATCAGCTTCCAGGCGGAATGACCTTCAGGGTTCTTGAAGGTGGAACCGCCGGTCTTCTCGCGCACCGGCTGAACGGTCTCGCGGTGACTGCGCACCTCGTCCATTTCGGCCCGGATCTTCGCACGGTCCTCGGGATACCCCTCGAAAACGACGTGCGTGAAAATCAGATCGTCCGGCGCGGAAGAATGGCGATAGGTGTATCCCATCTCTGCGTTGGACAGCACCCGCTTGTTGCCCTTGCGGTCCACCGCATGAACCTCGACCACACGTTCACGGGTCTCGACACCGTTAGCGCCGGCATTCATCCGTGCCGCACCGCCGATGCCGCCGGGAATGCCGTAGTAGAAATGGAAGCCGCCGATACCGTTGTCCATCGCCATGGCGGCGACGTGCTTGTCCGGGCAGATCGCGCCGGCGATGATACGGTTTTCGCCGGCCAACTCCACCGAACCGAAGCCCTTGGCGGAAAGCCTGAGAACGACACCGGGGATCCCGCCATCGCGCACCAGGATGTTGGACCCGACGCCGACAACCGTCAGCGGAACCTCATCCGGCAGAATATTCAGAAAGGCGACGAGGTCGTCCACGTCATGTGGCTGGAACATCAGCTCCGCCAAGCCACCCGCGCGGAACCACGTCACACGGTCCATCGGAGAGTCCGGTGTCAGTCGACCCCTGATATTTTTTACGCCGTCGCCCAGGGAGGCGAGAAGCTTTTCCCCATTCACTTGTTTCATACGGACTTACCCGAGAGGCCTTCCAGTTCCTTTGGCAACGCTGCTGCCCAATACGTTATGCTGCCAGCCCCTAACAAAACCACAAAATCACCCGGACGCGCAATCTCCGCAACCATGGGTGCCAGACGATCGGGCGACGGAAGGAAGCGTGCATCACGATGGCCGCCTGCCTTGATGCGGGAAACGAGCGACTCCGAGTCCGCGCCTTCGATCGGCTCTTCGCCGGCGGAGTAGACCGGCGCGAGGAAGATGCTGTCCGCATCGTTGAAGCAGGCCGCAAATTCCTCGAAGAGGCTCGACAGGCGCGTATATCGATGCGGCTGATGGACCGCGATGATGCGCCCGGCGCAGGCTTCGCGCGCCGCCTTCAGCACAGCCTTGATCTCGACCGGATGGTGGCCGTAGTCGTCGAAGACCTTCACGCCATTCCACTCGCCCGTCAGCGTAAACCGCCGCTTCACCCCGCCGAAAGAAGCGAGGCCCTTGGCGATATTCTCGTTCGAAATGCCGAGCCTATTGGCAACCGCCACGGCTGCCGTCGCATTGGCGATATTGTGCCGCCCCGGCATCGGCATGACGAGATCGTTCAGCTCGATCACCCTGCCCGTGCGCCGCCTGCGGATTTCGACGTCGAAGAGCGAACGCGTGCCATCGATGCGTACATTCTTGAAGCGGACATCCGCCTGCGGGTTCTCGCCGTAGGTGACGACCTTGCGATCCTCGATACGACCGACGAGAGCTTGCACCTCGGGATGATCGAGGCACAGGACGCCGAAACCATAGAACGGCACATTCTCGACGAATTGCCGGAAGGCGGCGCGGACGGCATCGAAATTGCCGTAGTGATCCAGATGCTCCGGATCGATATTGGTGATGACGGCAACGTCGGCCGGCAGCTTCAGGAAGGTCCCGTCCGATTCGTCGGCCTCGACCACCATCCACTCGCCTTCGCCCATGCGCGCATTGGTGCCGTAAGCATTGATGATGCCGCCGTTGATAACCGTCGGATCGAGCCCACCGGCCTCAAGCAGCGTTGCGACCAGCGAGGTCGTCGTCGTCTTGCCATGCGTGCCGCCAATGGCGATCGCATTGCGGAAGCGCATCAATTCGGCCAGCATCTCGGCGCGGCGGACGACCGGCAGCAGCTTTTCGCGCGCGGCAATCAGTTCCGGATTGCTTTTCTTGATGGCGGTGGAAACGACAACGACTTCCGCATCGCCCAGGTTTTCGGCCTTGTGGCCGATATGGACCTCGATCCCCTTGTCACGCAACCGCTGGACGTTTGCGCTTTCCGACTGGTCCGAGCCCTGGACCCTATGGCCGAGATTGTGCAGCACCTCGGCGATGCCGCTCATGCCGATGCCGCCGATACCGATGAAATGTACAAGGCCGATAGCCTTCGGCAGCTTCATGCGCCTGCCCCCTTGAATTCTGCAATTGAACGTTTGCCCGCAATAGCCTCGACCATGTTGGCAAGCAAGCTCGCCGCGTCAGGCTTGCCGGCGAGCTTGGCCGCCGCCGCCATTTTCGCGAGCTTTTCAGGCGAGGTCATGGCACCACGCAGGATTGCAGACAGTTTTTCTGCCGAAAGTTCTGACTGGACGATGACCTTGGCTCCGCCCGTCGCTGCCAGTGCCGCCGCATTCGCCGCCTGGTCATGATCCAGAGCATAGGGATAGGGCACGAGAATGGCAGGACGTCCAATAACCGAAATTTCCGAAACGGTGGATGCTCCCGACCGGCAGACGACGAGATGGGCAGCACCAATTCGCTCCGCCATGTCGTTGAAGAACGGCGCAATCTCGACGCCCATTTCCAACCGGACGGCGCAGTTCTGGACGGTTTCCATATCCTCCGGCCGGACCTGCTGGGTGATCCGAAGCCGCTTGCGCAGATCGTCGTCCAACAGGCTGACGGCGGTCGGCACGACCTTGGAAAAATACTGCGCACCCTGGCTACCGCCGAAGACGACCAGATTGAATGGATCATTCGGGCCGGAGGGCACGTAGGGCCGCTTGGCAGCCTCGATGACCGCGGGGCGCACCGGATTGCCTGTTGTCACGGTCTTCTCGGGAAAGGCGCCGCCAGTTTCAGGAAGAAAGCCGCCGGCGATTGCCGCAACGCGCGGCGCTAAGGCCTTGTTGGCGCGGCCCATGACAGCGTTCTGCTCATGAATCATCGACGGCAAACCCATGCGCGTTGCGGCAAGCAACGGTGGAATGGTCGGATAGCCGCCAAAGCCGACGACGCATAGTGGCCGGATATTGCGCAGCAGCTTTCGCGCAGCACGCATGCCGATCCAGAGCGTCAGCAGCGAGCGCGCCAGCTTGATCGGGTTCTTGGAGCCGATCGTTGCCGATGGAACGACATGGATCTCGTCCGCCGGAAACTTGCCGGCATAGCGCTCGGCACGGCTGTCTGTGACCAGATGCACCGAATAGCCGCGTTCCTTCAACTTGTGGCCAAGCGCTTCAGCCGGGAAGACATGACCGCCCGTGCCACCGGCTGCGAGAAGAATGATACCCTTGCTCATGTGCTTACTCCGCCGGCAGGCCGTGCGTTACACGGAACAGGCTGCGCTCCTGCGCGCGCTTTTCCGGCCTATGCCGTGTGAGCGCCAGAATGAAACCTGCCGTGACGCCGATCGCCGTCATCGAGGAGCCGCCGTAGGAAATCAGCGGCAGGGTCATGCCCTTTGCCGGCAACAGCTGCAGGTTCACGCCGACATTGATGATCGACTGGATACCGATCTGCAGCACGAGGCCGGCCACCGCAAAGCGGTTGAAGTCGTTCCTTTCACGATAGGCAAGCGAAAGGCCGCGTAGCACCAGCACCGCAAAGATCAGCACCAGGGTGATGCAGAAGATAATACCGAATTCCTCGGCAGCGACAGAGAAGATGAAGTCGGTATGCGCATCCGGGATGATGCGCTTGACGATGCCCTCGCCCGGCCCGACGCCGAACCAGTTACCACGGATGATCGCCTCACGGGCCGTATCGACCTGGAACGTATCGCCCTCGCCCGTGAGGAACTTGTTTATTCGAAGCGCCACGTGCGGGAAGACATAGTACGCGCTGACGAGACCGCCGGCACCCATGCCGCCAAACACCACGATCCATAGCCAGGGCATGCCGGCCATGAAGAACATGCCGGCCCAGACCGCCGTCGTCAGAATGGTCTGACCAAGGTCGGGCTGCGCAACCAGCAGAGCCGCAACAATACCATAGAGAATGATGGCGAAGAGGTTACCGGGGATTTCCGGCTGGCGGGCGTGCTCTGCAAACAGCCAGGCGCAGACGACAACGAAGGCCGGCTTCATAAACTCGGAGGGCTGGATCGACAGGCTCGCGATGTTGACCCAGCGCCGCGATCCCTTGACCTCGACACCGAAGAACAGTGCGAACACCATCATCGCCAGCGACAGGACCAGAATGATCACCGCAGCGCGGCGTACCTGCCGGGTCGTCAGGAAAGAGAGACCGATCATCGCACCGATGGCGGGCACCAGGAATATCGCGTGGCGCTTGACGAAAAAGAAGGGCTCAAGGCCGATACGCTGCGCCACCGCCGGCGAACCGGCAAAAGAGAGCATGAAGCCGATGCCCATCAAGAGGATGAATATCGCCAGGAAAAATCGGTCGATCGTCCAGAACCAATCGGCCAGAGCCCCACGTTCCACGCGGCTTACCATCTCATTTGCCTCCTGTCGCTGAACCGATCAGCATGGTGACGTTATCGAGCGCGGCCACGTGACTGACGAATGCATCACCGCGAACTTCAAAGTTCTTATATTGGTCGAAGCTTGCGCAAGCCGGAGACAACATGACGGCGGATGGGCCGTTCTCGTCTTTCTCTGAGTCGGCTGCCGCATGCGACACGGCGCGCTCAAGCGTGCCTGATATCTCGTAAGGAACGGCTTCACCAAGCGTTGCTGCAAAAGCAGGTGCCGCCTCGCCGATCAGATAGGCCTTCACGATCCGCGGGAACACTGGCGACAGCGTCGTGATGCCACCCTCTTTCGGAAGGCCGCCGGCGATCCAGTAGATCCGGTCGTAGCTGGAAAGCGCCGGTGCGGCGGCATCGGCATTGGTCGCCTTGCTGTCGTTGACGAAGACGACATCGCCGCGGCGTCCAACGGGCTGCATGCGATGCTTCAGGCCGGGAAATGACTTTAGGCCGGCCCTGATGTCGTCAGCGGAAACTCCGACCGCAAGGCACGCGGCAATCGCGGCTGCCGCATTCTGTGCGTTGTGACTGCCGCGCAGCGTCTGGATACCCTCCAGGTCGGCGATATCGGATGTCGCACCGCTGGAAGCCTGAACAATGCGGCTGCCGTCCGCGTAAAGCCCGTCAGCCAGCACAAGACGGCGGGAGATACGCATCACTTTTACCCCGGCCCGCTCCACGCGATCTGCAATCAGCGTCGAATAGCTGTCATCAACGCCCACGACCGCGACATTGCTGCCGGCCACCAGTCGTTCCTTGATGTCGGCATAATGCTGCATCGTGCCGTGGCGGTCGAGATGGTCAGGCGTCAGGTTGAGCAGGATGCCGGCGGTAGGGTTGAGCGTCGGGGCAAGGTCGATCTGGTAGGACGAGCACTCGACCACATAGTAACGTTCGGCCTTGGGCGGCTCCAGCGTCAGGATCGCCGTACCGATATTGCCGCCGAGCTGCGTATCACGACCGCTTGCCTTCAGGATATGCGCAATCAATGCCGTCGTCGTAGACTTGCCGTTGGTGCCCGTAATCGCAATGAACGGGCAATCCGGCGCATGGGCGCGACGTTCGCGAACGAACAGCTCGACATCGCCGATGATATCGACGCCGGCAGCCCGGGCCAGATCGACGGTCCAGTGCGGCTTCGGATGCGTCAGTGGCACGCCGGGCGAGAGCACGAAGACCGAAAGAACGCTCCAGTCGATCGTCCTGAGATCGGCGGTATGGATGCCCTCGGCCGCCGCCTTCGTCACGCTATCGGGATTGTCGTCCCAGGCGGTCACGTCGGCCCCGCCGAGCATCAGCGCGCGAGCCGTGGCGAAACCCGAGCCACCCAATCCGAAGAGCGCGACCTTCTTGTCCCTGAGCGTGGTGACCGGGATCATCTCTGCCTCACCGCAGCTTCAGCGTGGAGAGGCCGACCATGGCAAGCACCACGGCAATGATCCAGAAGCGGACGACAACCTGGCTTTCCGTCCAACCCTTCTTTTCGAAGTGATGATGGATCGGCGCCATGAGGAAGACGCGGCGCTTGGTCAACTTGAAGAAACCGACCTGGATGATGACCGAAAGCGTCTCCATCACGAAGAGACCGCCGATGATCGCCATGACGATCTCATGCTTGGTGGCAACAGCCACGGTACCGATCATGCCGCCGAGCGCGAGAGAGCCGGTATCCCCCATGAAGATAGCGGCCGGCGGCGCATTGAACCACAGGAAACCAAGACCCGCCCCGATCACAGCGCCGAGCACCACTGACAGTTCGCCCGTGCCCGGAACGAAATTGATCTGCAGGTAGTTGGCGAAAACCACGTTACCGGCGAGATAGGCGATAACGCCGAAGGACGCCGCAGCAATCATCACAGGCACGATGGCAAGACCATCCAGACCGTCCGTCAGGTTGACGGCATTGCCGGCAGACACGATCACAAAGGCGCCGAACAGGACGAAGAACATCCCGAGATTGATCATGAAGTCCTTGAAGAAGGGAAAGGCGATCGAGGAGCCGAATGTCGATCCCGCCGGTCCGGACGCAAGCGCCGTCCGCATCATGAAATAGACGGCAATCGCGGCAATCAGGAACTCGATGCCAAGGCGAGCGCGGCCCGAAAAACCCTTGTCGCTCTGCTTGGTGACCTTGAGGTAATCGTCATAGAAGCCGATCGCGCCGAAACCGAGCGTCACAAGCAGCACCGCGACGACATAGACGCTGGAAAGGTCGGCCCAAAGCAGGCAGGACCCCACGATGCCGGCGATGATCATCAGCCCGCCCATGGTCGGCGTGCCGGCCTTCTTGAAGTGGGTCTGGGGGCCGTCGGCACGGATCGGCTGACCCTTGCCCTGGCGAACGCGCAGCGAAGCAATGATTCTCGGGCCGAAAAGGAAAACGATCGCAGCCGAGGTGAACAGTGCGGCCCCTGTGCGGAACGTAATGTACCTGAAAAGGTTGAAAAATTTTATATGGTCCGACAGTTCGACCAGCCAGATCAGCATTAAGAGCCCTTTCTGCAGCCCCGATTACGAATAGGGCTCCGTGTCGGAGAATGCGGGAAACTTGTCAAGCAAAGCCGCCACGATCTTCCCGAAACCCGTCCCCAGCGACGATTTCACCATCAAAACGTCGCCAGGAGCGACCGAATTGAGTACAAAAGCCGCGAGATCCTCTGTCTTCTCGCGATATTCCACATGCACGCTGTCAGGCAGAGAATCCCTCAGCGCTGCCATCTCGGGACCGGCGAGCCAGACATGCTCGATCCCGGCAGTCAGCAGGGGCCCTGCAAGATCGGCATGAACCTTCTGCGCGTATTCTCCCATCTCCAGCATGTCGCCGAGAACGGCGATCCGTCGGCTTCTGCCCTCGGAGGCGGCGGCAAGCAAGGCAATGGCGGCCCGCATGGATGCGGGATTGGCGTTGTAGCTTTCATCGATCAGCGTGAACTGGCCGTGGCCGATCGCAAGCTTGTGCCGCTTGCCCCTGCCCTTTTCCGCCTTCAACGTCGCAAGTGCTGCAATCGCCTCGTCGAGGTTGGCGCCAACCAGCGTCACCGCGCCGAGCACCGCAAGCGCATTTTCCGCTATGTGGCGGCCGGGCGCCCCAAGCACGATCTCGACGGTCTCGCCACCGAGCGTCAGCCAAAGCGCCGAATTCTCTTCCGAGCCGTTGAACTCAGCCAGGCGGAAATCCGCCTTGGCATGCTGGCCGAAAGTATGAATGTTCTCGACACCAACGGCCTGGGCAGAGCGATCGAGGAAATTGAACTGGTCGTTATCCCGATTGAGAATGACATGACCACCGGGAACGAGGCCCTCGAATATCTCAGCCTTTGCTGCAGCAATTTCCTTTATGCTCTTGAAATTGCCAAGATGTGCCGGCGCGATCGTCGTAATGATCGCAACATGCGGCGACACCATCTTCACCAGCGGACGAATCTCGCCGGGATGGTTCATGCCGATTTCGAAGACACCGAAATCCGTATCCCGCGGCATGCGCGCCAGCGTCAGCGGCACGCCCCAGTGATTGTTGAAGGAAGCGACCGACGCATGCACCTTGCCAGAGGGGCTGAGAACATGCCGCAGCATCTCCTTCGTCGTCGTCTTGCCGACGGAACCCGTGACCGCGATGATCTTGGCGGCCGTCCGCTGCCGGGCGGCAACACCAAGTCTTGCCAGCGCATCGAGCACGTCTTCCACGACGATCATCGGTATGGTCAGCCGGCCCATGGCCGGAAGCCGCGCTTCGCTGACCACGAGCAGTGCCGCACCATTCGCCATCGCCATGCTGGCATAGTCGTGGCCGTCGACGCGATCGCCCTTGATAGCGAAGAAGGCCTCGCCCGGCGCGATCGAACGGCTATCGATGGAAATACCCGTAATGCCCTCAGGCAGTGTCCCGAAGGGACGACCTGCCATGGCGGCGACCATGTCTTCGGATGTCCACAACCAGCTCACGACTTAAGCTCCTCCAGCGCCTTGCGCACTTCGGCATGGTCGGAGAAAGGCAAGGTGACGCTTCCGATCGTCTGCCCCTCCTCGTGTCCCTTGCCGGCGACGATCAGCGTATCGCCCGATTTCAGCATCCCAACAGCCTCGCGGATCGCGGCCGCCCTGTCGCCGATCTCGGTGGCGCAAGCAGCAGCAGCCATGATCTCGGCGCGGATGGCCGCTGGCTCCTCCGAGCGCGGATTGTCGTCCGTGACGATGACGGTGTCGGCCAGCCTGCAGGCGATCTCGCCCATGATCGGTCGTTTCCCGCGATCACGATCCCCGCCGCAGCCGAAGACGACGATGACGCGCCCCGTTGTGAAGGGCCTGACCGAGGTCAGCACGTTTTCAAGCGCGTCCGGCTTGTGGGCGTAATCGACATAGGCAAGCGCGCCGTCTTTCGTATGGCCGACCAGCTCCAGCCGGCCGGAGGCGCCCTGCAATTTTTCGAGTGCGGCCATGGCGACCGAAGCCGGAACGCCGGTCGATATCGCGAGGCCGGCGGCGACCAGCGCGTTGGCGATCTGGAAATCACCAGCCAGCGGAATATGGACCTCGAAAATATCATCGCCGATGTGAACTTCGGCGACCTGCTTGTGGCGGAAATGCTCGACGCGCTTCAGCGTTAGGAAACCACCCCTGCGGCCGACAGTGCGCACATCATGCCCCGTGGCCGAAGCGACGGCGACCGCCTTATCCGACCAGGCGTCATCGGCGAAGATGACTGCCGGCGAGCCCTTGGGCAGCAGCGCCTCGAACAGCCGCATCTTCGCGGCCATGTAGTCCTCGACGGTCGGATGATAATCCATGTGGTCGCGGCCGAGATTGGTGAAGGCTGCGGCAGACAGCTTCACGCCGTCGAGGCGAAACTGGTCGAGACCGTGGCTGGAAGCCTCCATCGCCGCATGGGTGACGCCTTCATCCGCCAATTCCGCCAGCAACTGGTGCAGTGAAACCGGATCGGGCGTCGTCAGGGAACCATAGTCGTTGCGGCTTGGGGAAATGACACCGGTCGTGCCGATCATGGCGGCGGGATGGCCCGCGTGCGCCCAGATCTGGCGCGTGAAGGAGGCAACCGAGGTCTTGCCGGCCGTGCCGGTCACGGCGACCATCGTCTCAGGTTGCTTGCCATAGAGGCGGGAAGCAGCCACGGCCAGCAGCCGGCGCGGCTCGGAAACGGTCAGAACAGGAACATTGCCGGCCTCTGCTGCATGGGCTGCAAAGATGACGGCAGCGCCGCGGGCAGCTGCATCGGCAATAAAACTCGCGCCATCCGCCTTGCTGCCCGCAACGGCCACAAAGGCCATTCCGGGCGTGATCTTGCGGCTGTCGGCGGACAGACCCTTGACGTCCAGATCGCCGAGTGCCCCGCCCACTTGGCCGTTGAGATCCGGAAACCCTTCTCCGGTGAGATCGCGCAGTTTCATCGAATGTACTTTTCTCTTCTGGCCGCTTCACCCCCTGCGAATCGGCCGTTTCATTCATTCATTCTCAATAAGACACCAGCAAGGCGGAGCTATCATCCCCGAACTTCGTCTGTACACCGAGAATCGAAGCAGCGCGCTGAATGATATCACGAGCAATAGGCGCTGCCGTATAGGCCGAGATCGTGCCGCCATGCTCGCCCGTCTTCGGCTCGTCGCAGAATGTCAGGACCACATATTGCGGGTCGTCGATCGGGAAGGCCGCAAGGAAAGTATTGAAGTTCAGCGTGTGCGAATAGCGGCCATTGACGACCTTGTCGGCCGTTCCCGTCTTGCTGCCGACGTCGAAGCCAGGAACACGCGCCGCCTTGCCCGAGCCCTTGGAGCCGTTGAAATCCAGCAGGAAGCGAATGTCGTCGCTCGTGCTCTTCTTGACGACCATCCTGGCAATCTGGTCCGCCTCGTCGCGCGAACGCGGCAGGAAGGTCGGCTGGATCAGCCGGCCGCCATTGACGAGCGCGGCGCCTGCGACCGCCGTCTGTAGCGGTGTCGTCGAGACGCCGTGGCCGAAGGAGATCGTAATGGAGTTGATCTTCTTCCAGACATGCGGCTGGCTCGGCATCTTCACCTCGGGAAGCTCCGTGTCCAGCTTGGTTAGCAGGCCCATGCGCGTCAGGAACTCCTTGTGGACGTCTATGCCCATCAAGTCCGCGATCTTGGCCGTGCCGATATTCGACGAATACTGGAAGATTTCCGGAACGGTCAGCACCCGATGCTGGCCATGGAAGTCATGGATGGTAAAGCCGCCGATGCGGATCGGGTTGGTGGCGTCGAAGGCATCGCGCAGGGTCACCCTGCCTGAATCGAGCGCCATCGCCATCGTGAAGGTCTTGAAGGTCGACCCCATTTCGAACGTGCCGTTCGACATGCGGTTCAGCCAGCCCTCTTCGCCGCCGGCGGTCGGATCGTTCGGATCGAAATCGGGCGCCGAGGCCATGGCCAGCACTTCGCCGGTACGGGCATCAAGCACGACCGCGCCGGCGCCCTTTGCCTGGAAATTGGTGACCGCATTGGCGACGGCGTCACGAGCGATGTCCTGGACGCGCAGATCGATCGAGAGCTTGACCGGCTCCAGCGGCTGGTCGCTGGTCATGCCGACGGCGGCGAGATCGGCGAGCCCCTCGTCGTCGATATATCTCTCCATCCCGGCAACGCCGCGGTTGTCGATGTTGACGTAACCGAGAATGTGCGCGGCAGTAGGACCGCCTGGATAGAAGCGACGCTTCTCCGGCCTAAAACCGATGCCGGGAATGCCGAGCGCAAGAATCTGGCTCTGCTGCTTCGGCGTCAGCTGCCGACGCAGCCACTGGAAATGCGACTTGTTGGAAAGCTTGCGGTAGGTGCCCCTGGCATCGAGGTCGGGCAGGACGGTCTGCAGTTTTTCGACGGCCTCGTCTGCATCGACGATCTTGTTCGGTTCGGCAAAGAGGGAGACCGTGCGGATGTCCGTCGCCAGCAGCGCGCCGTTTCGATCGACGATGTCGGGTCGCGAGGCCATCAGGCGATCCGGCGGCAGGATGCTCGATGTCGTCTCCGGCTCTCTCATCGCGAATTCGACCAGACGTCCACCAATGACGCAGTAGATGACGCCGAAACTGGCGATCAGCAGGACGACGCGGCTCCTGGCCTGTTTCGCCTTGCGCTTGCGCGAGCCCTCGACGGCGGACGCATATGCGTCGCTTGGACGATTATCTACCCCGGTCGAAAAATGTGCCTTGCTCTTCAGGATCATGATGCGAGAGAGAAAGGCCATCAGCGCTTCACCGATCCTGTTGAAATATTGTCCGTCTTGCCTGCCGGGCGCTTGATCAGCCCCGTCGCCTTGGCGACCGGCTTCGGCGCCGGCTTCGAAGCGACGTCGGCGATCACGGCGCGGATTTCCGCGTCGGTGGCATCGCCGTTCTTGGCGGCGAGACTTCCCTTAGTCGGCTTAGCCGGCGCAACATTCTTCGTATCCGCCACGACAGGCGGCGGAGGAAGCTGCGAACGCAGCATCGGCAATTCGTTTGGCTGCGCCAGCGATGTGGAAATGGTCGGCTGCAGCTTCAGATCGTCATTATAGATGTTGACGAGCTTCTCGAGCCGGTTGGGCTGGACCACCAGCGCCCAGTCCGCCTTCAGGAGCTCGATCGTATCCTTTTCGAGCTTGATCTCGGACTCGAGGTGATGAACTTCCTCGAGCTTCAACTCGGCGCGATGCTTGATCGTATAGGTAACGGTCGCCGCTGCCGTCATGACGCCGATGAGCACGATGTCGAAGGTTCTCAGCATCCTAGGCTCCGAGCTTTCCGAGACTTGCGAGATTGGGCAGGTCGAAAATCGAAAGATCGGCAGCTTCGGCGGCAGCCTGCGTCCGCAGGCCGGCACGCAGCTTGGCCGAACGCGCACGCGGATTGGCCTCGGCCTCCGCTTCGCTCGCGCTCACCATCTGCCTTCCGATCGCCTCGAAAGTCGCCGCACGCTCGTGAACGACGGGCAGATGGCGCGAACCGGAAGCCCGCCCAGAACGATCCGAGAAGAACTTCTTGACGATGCGATCCTCCAGCGAATGGAAGGTGACAACGACAAGCCGGCCGCCAGGCTTCAGCGACCGCTCGGCGGCAAACAGTGCCTGCGCCAGTTCTCCCAGCTCGTCATTGACGAAGACACGCAACGCCTGAAAAACACGCGTTGCCGGATGAATCTTGTCCTTCATCTTGCGAGGCGTCACGATTTCGATGAGGCCAGCGAGATCGCGGGTCGTCTCGAACGGCTTTTCCGCACGCTTCTTCTCGATTGCATGAGCGATGCGCGGGGCCTGACTTTCCTCGCCGAGAAAATGAAAAATGCGAATGAGGTCGGCGACCTTGGCACGGTTGACGACGTCGGCGGCAGAAACGCCCGACGCCGACATGCGCATGTCGAGCGGCCCATTCTTCTGGAAGGAAAATCCGCGCTCGGCCTCGTCGATCTGCATCGAGGAGACGCCGATATCGAGCACGACACCGTCCAGACCGCCCTCAGGCGCATGGTTCGCAAGATCGGAAAACTGCGAATGAATGAGGGAAAGATGACCGCCATGCGCAGCCACCATGGCCTGACCCGCGGCGATCGCCGTCGGATCGCGATCCAGCGCAATCACATCGGCACCCGCCGCCAGAATAGCTGACGTGTAGCCGCCGGCACCAAAGGTCCCGTCGAGGATGATCTTGCCGGGGGCAGGCTGCAGTGCCTGCAGCACCTCGGAAAGAAGAACCGGAATGTGACGAACCGGTCCGCCACCGGCATCAGTAGAACCTCCGCCAGGATTCGCCACCATTCCGATTCCCCATCTCAGTTCGAGCGCCCGCCCACCGGCCTGCGCCCCTCTCTTGCCTGCGACTGCCGCACCTGGAATTCCTCCGGGCGCCACAGCTGAAAATGATCCGCTCGACCGACGAAGGCCACCTCGTTCGTGATGCCGGTGAAATCCCGGATGAAATCCGTGACCATCAACCGACCCTCGGCGTCGAGCTTCATGAAGACCCCGCCCCCATGAATGAGGAGCGACATCTGATTTGCCTCCGGCGAAAAAGGATCCTCCGCCGCAATCTGACGCTCGAACCGATCCAGCAATTCCAGGCCGCCGATGCTGATCGCCGGAAACACGAAATCCTGAAAGCAGTAAAGCTCCCGGATATTGCGCTCGGCCAGCACGGAACGGAACACCGAAGGCACGGAAACCCGCCCCTTGGCATCGATCCTGTTGGTCGCATTCGACAGGAAGCGGTTCATCACGCGAAACACCCGTTCCCAATGACTTCAGGGCAGTCACCCGCCCCTCGGCACGGTCACTACAACAACCGGCAAAACCGGACACAGCTTCGCTAGCCGCAAGGGCGAATACCCTCTCGGCACTCCCGACCTGGGAGCCCTTTCCGCTTTGCGATGAATGGGCAGTGAATTGCCCCTGTGCAGTGTTGTTATGGGATACCATGGGACCATATGGGCGTCAATGGGATACGACCACGCCGAAGCGGTCGCAGCTATGAATATTCATAAGCCGTTAAGTTTAACGAAAGGTTAGGATCAGCTTTGCGATCGCTCCGAAATGAGCTTCGCTTTGGAACCGC
Organism: Neorhizobium sp. P12A; assembly: GCF_008365395.1. NCBI lineage: Bacteria > Pseudomonadati > Pseudomonadota > Alphaproteobacteria > Hyphomicrobiales > Rhizobiaceae > Neorhizobium > Neorhizobium sp. P12A. Next base: position 274,500 of record NZ_QOVX01000001.1, read on the forward strand.
AAGGCTCTGTATTCAAAGGGAAAGGCCGCGAATTTCAGCGGGCTTTCCGAAGTTGCGCCGGAGGTCTGGTGACAACCACGGGGGCAAGAGATAATTCGCCAGTTGGCCTGTAAGCCGGGTTCTGTATGGCTCCGGTGCGAACCGGAACGTGGCAGCCATTCATCTGGGACGACGCTTGCGCGCCGCCTCGTGCAACCCACCCGGATGACCGGCCCGGAAACGGGCTGGAGCGCTTGCGCGCACCACGTCATCCCTATTCGGTTTTGCTCCCGGTGGGGTTTACCGTGCCGTCGCTGTTGCCAGAGACGCGGTGGGCTCTTACCCCACCCTTTCACCCTTACCCGATCCGATGGACCGGGCGGTTTGCTTTCTGTGGCACTTTCCCTGAGGTCGCCCTCGCCGGACGTTATCCGGCACCGTGTTTCCGTGGAGCCCGGACTTTCCTCCCCTCACCGCCTTTCGGCATTGGTGAAGCGCGGCTGCCCGGCCAACTGGCAGGGGCTCATTAGCCGAGACGAACCGCAATTGCCACCGAAATATGCCGGCTTCACGCCGGCATCCATCAATCGCGGAAATAGGCTGCAAAATCCGTTTTGTAGCCCTGATCCTTGATTCGACCTTCGAGCAGCAGCTCGGCGCCGAGCCTGCCGATCTCATCGGAGCTTTTCGCCGATGTCCCCGCGCAGCCCGTCATGACCGCAATGCGCGGCGAAGACGTATAGGCGATCATCGGATAGGTGCTGCGCGAATAGGAGGTCACGCAGGAGGCCGTCGATATGGAGAGCGGCGTGAGATCGGGTATCAGCTTGCGAATGATCCGGGTCAGATGCTCACGCACATGCGGACGGCCGTCGGTGCGGAACCAGGCGCGCAGCGCTTCATCGCTGTCCAGCTCGAAATCATCAGGATCGCCGCCGATCTTGATATAGAGCTTGCCATCGGGATAGCGGATCGGCGGCAGCAGGTAGATGCTGTCGACGGGATTGGCATCCTCCGTGATGACAGACGGCATGCCGGCATATGTCTGCGCATCCTCTTGGCTGATCTCGAAATAGACGACCGTGCGGCCTCGAACCTTCATCTCAACTGGCTCAGCCAAGAGATTCTGCGTAATGGAGAATCCGCCCGCTGCCGAAAGCACCTTCTCCGCCCGATAGGTCTTTCCCTCGACTGTCGTCACCACGACCAGTCCATCCTCGTCGCGGATGCTCTTGACGATATCCTTGATGACAGTGGCGCCGGCCTTCTCGGCCAGTAGCGACTGGGCCTTCACCAGCCTGCGCGGGCTGATATGGCCGGCATTCCTGGGCTCGTAGACGCCTTCGCTTGCCTGGTCGAATGCGAAATAGGGAAACTTCGCCTTCAGGCCGCCACCGTCTAGAACGTCGATCCGCGCCTGCAGCTGCTGCGAGGCGTCAACGACGTCGGCGACGAAAGGATTGCTGCCGCCGCGCTTCGGCCCGACCAGAAGGCAGCCGGTCTCCGAGTAGAACTGGATACCGCTTTCCTGCTCGATCTCTGCGTAGCGCGCGATGGAGCGGTTGGCGAGCCTTGCCCAATCCGCGTCCTGATCGATCGTGCGGGTGATACGGCCTTCATCGTAATGGCTGGCAAAAACACCTGTGTGGTTCTTGCGGTCCTCCGGCTCATTCGGGCCGATGACCGCGACGCCATCCGTCTGCTTTGCCAGATGCCGTGCCGCTGCCGCCCCCATCATGCCGCGCCCGACAATGATGTATTTGAAATCCGCTGCCATGCTTCGCCCTCATCAATGTTTCGATTGGGATAGCATGGCAAACCATCGGATTCATCACTTTAAAGCAACCACGCAGCGCCTTGCTTTGACTCCTCAATCGAGGAGCGCCAGCACCTTGCCGCAATAGGCCTGAGAAACCGGGTTCATGCGCGTAGCAGCGTGGCCGGCATTGTATTTCAGGATGGTGTTGCAGGTCGGGCCGCCGCCGAGCAGCTGCGCCTTGGCGAGATAAAGCATGCCGTACTTGATGTTGGTTTCCGGATCATAGAGCCCCTTGGCGGAGCCACGGTAGCCCATCAGCTTCGCAGTCGCAGGCTTTATCTGCATCAGGCCGATTTCGCCGGCGCTGCCGCGCTTCCTGGGATTGAAGTTGCTTTCGATATGAACCACCGCTGTGGCGAGCTCGACTGGCACGCCGTTGAGCTTGGCATATTGGCCGATCAGCTGCGAGTAAGGGGTATCCATCGTGATCGTGACGCCGGGATTGAGAGCGGCCGTGTTTACCGGTGAAGTGGCATAGCCCGTGCTACGGGTGACGACCTTGAGGGATTTCGTTTCGATCTTTTCCTGGCGAGGCCCTGCAAACGCACAATTGTACCCTGTCAGCAGCATGCCGATGCATGCCGCAGCCGCAATAATCAATTTTTTCATGCAGTCTTTAGTCTCCGAGCGTGGGACAGCTGGAGAGCACACGACTTCTCCTGTTCGGACGCCAGCTTGGGAGCAGCCGGCGTGCCGCAACGATCCCCGTTATTCGATTTACGACCGCACCCAGACAAACAAAATAGGGTTGTGCGGTCGCCGTTAAGCGAGCGTCGTTAGACCATCGTAATGAGGAAATAATAGGGAAATGATGTGGCGGATCACAGCGTTAGCGATTTCTCAATCTTTTGCTGCCGTATCGCCTGTGGGAGAAGGCGCAACTTACGCTAGGCAAAGCGCGGCAGTGCAGACAGCAATCGATGCAGCGTATCGATCGTCGAAAAATCGGCGATTCCATCGACGCGTTCCTGCCGGAAATGCTGCTGGAATGCGATCAGCTCGCCTTCAAGCCGGTCGGAAAATTCGCCATTGATTTCCGTCCCGTAACCATAAATCGAAAGCATGGACTGTAGGGCTTCGATCGGCTGGCCGACGTCGCCCTTCTGGAAAAAACGACCGCCGGTGATCGGAGCCGGTTCCACCCAGTGGCCGACACCTGCCGCATGCAGTTTTCCCCAGGGAAACTTTTCGCCCGGATCGACCTTGCGAATGGGTGCTATATCGGAGTGACCAAGCACCCGCTCCGGCGCGATGGCCCAACGATCGCCGCAGTCGCGACACAATTCGATCACCGAATCTATCTGCGCAGCGGGGAAATCGGGCAGCCCGCCGGGATGGCCGGCATTGGCGATCTCGATCCCGATCGACATCGAATTGATGTCGCCCTCGTTCTGCCAGGTCCCCTTGCCCGCGTGCCATGCGCGACGCTCTTCCGGCACAAGCTGAAGGACGCGGCCATCCTCGTGGACAAAGTAATGGCTCGATACCTGGCTTTCCTCGCGACACAGCCAATCGAGCGCACCATCTGCGCTGCCCATGCCGGTGTAATGAAGAAGGATCATGTCCGGCTTGCGACCTGCTGCCCGCTCGCCGTGGTTCGGCGACGGCTGAACCGTCGCCTTGGCATAGTCGGCCTTGAAGGCAGTCATGCGGCCCGGCGTTCTTTCTCGATTTCGGCATAGGCTGCGTTGAGTGCCGCCATGCGCTCATTGGCGATGACATGGAACTCTTCCGGCACGCCACGCGACACGAGACGGTCGGGATGGTGTTCGTAGACCAACCCGTGATAACGGCGCCGGATCGTCTTGAAATCGTCCGACGGTGAAACGCCGAGCACCTTATAGGGATCACGGCCGACATGAACGTGGCGAGCCATGATCTGCTCGAACCGGCCCTCGTTCATCTTGAAGATCTCGGCGACATGCGCAAGGAACGCCAGTTCCTTCTCATGGATCGAGCCGTCGGCCTTGGCAATGTGGAACAGCCCGTCCAGCACGTCTTCCAGCACAGGGCAGTTCTTCGCGCAGGTGACGCAAAGCGAAGAAAGCTTCTCGGCATAGGCCTCGTAGCCGGCAACGTCCTGGCGCGCCAGATTGTAAAGGCGGGCGACGTTCTTGGCCTGATCAGGGGGGAATTCGAAGATATCGCGGAACGCCTGGACCTCTTTTTCGGTGACAACGCCGTCCGCCTTCGCCATCTTGGCCGAAAGCGCGATGATCGCGACGGAGAAAGCCACCTTTCGGCGGGTCTCCGGATCACCTTCGAACAGCGTGCGTATAGCCTCTACCACCGACGACAATGCGTTGCCGGCGGTCTCGCTGACGGCGTTCAGCAATTTTTCCCAAAAAGACATGGCGCTTCGACCGCTCTCCTTAATAAAGAACACCTTGACCAAATAATGGTTGCGATTGCAAGCAGTCCATTGGTCGCAAGTCCGAAAACACTTTTCACAAATTTGTAACGATGCGGCTTGGCTGGCCCATATTATAGAGCCCTTCCCCAGTGGAGTGAGAAGGTAGCAAGGGAATGCCTTCAGAGGCTCGCCTGCTTCTTTGCAGCGGATGAGCCGCTTTCTTAAATTCTTTACTTTACAGCCACCAATCCCTGTCGCATCCATGCGGGCATCACTGTCAAATGACGCAGTCGTGCTGCTCTAGGAGGGACTATGGCCAAACAGAAAGTCGCAATGCTCACCGCTGGCGGACTGGCGCCCTGCCTCTCTTCCGCGGTCGGTGGCCTTATCGAGCGCTACAGCGACGTGGCGCCGGATATCGAAATGGTCGCCTATCGCTCCGGCTACCAGGGCGTCCTGCTCGGCGACAGCATCAAGATCACCCCGGCCATGCGCGAGAAAGCGCATCTGCTGCACCGCTACGGCGGCTCGCCCATCGGCAACAGCCGCGTGAAGCTCACCAACACCGCCGACCTCGTCAAGCGCGGCATGGTCAAGGACGGGGAAAACCCGCTGAGGGTCGCGGCGGAACGCCTCGCCTCCGACGGCATCACCATTCTCCACACGATCGGCGGCGACGACACCAATACGACAGCAGCCGACCTTGCCGCCTATCTCGGCGCCAACGGCTACGACCTGACCGTCGTCGGCCTGCCGAAGACGGTCGACAACGACGTCGTGCCGATCCGCCAGTCGCTCGGCGCCTGGACGGCGGCCGAAGTCGGCGCTCACTTCTTCGACAACGTCAGCAACGAGCAGACGGCGGCGCCGCGCACGCTGGTCATTCATGAAGTCATGGGCCGCCATTGCGGCTGGCTGACAGCAGCAACTGCCCGCGCCTATATCCAGAAGACGAATTCCTACGAATATGCCGAAGGCTTCATGATGAGTGCCGAGTTGAAGAACATCGACGGCATCTATCTGCCGGAAATGGCCTTCAACATAGAAGAGGAAGCAGACCGCCTGAAGGCGATCATGGAAAAGACCGGCCATGTCACCCTCTTCGTCTCTGAAGGTGCCGCCCTCGACGCCATCGTCTCCGAGCGTGAAGCCGCCGGCGAAACCATCAAGCGCGACGCATTCGGCCATGTGAAGATCGACACGATCAATGTCGGCAACTGGTTCCAGAAGCAGTTCGCCGGCCTGATTGGCGCCGAACGCTCGATGGTGCAGAAGTCGGGCTACTTCGCCCGCTCCGCGCCGGCGAACGGCGAGGATTTGCGACTCATCCAGGGGATGGTCGATCTCGCAGTCGAAAGCGCCCTCAATAAAGTCTCCGGCGTGACCGGCCACGACGAAGGTCAGAACGGCAAGCTGCGCACCATCGAATTCCCGCGCATCAAGGGCGGAAAGCATTTCGACATATCCGTCAAATGGTTCGCCGATGTGATGGTGCATGTGGGTCAAAAATACCGGGAAGCATGATTGACGGATCATAAAGACGATGTCTTTGCTGGCGGCGAATAGGAATTAGGAGGATTCCATGCCGATCGAAACGTGGCTCGCTTTCGCCGCCGCATCCGCCATCATGCTGGCCATTCCAGGCCCGACCATTCTCCTCGTGGTCTCCTACGCCCTCGGTCACGGCCGCAAGACGGCTCTTGCGACGGTGACCGGCGTGACGCTTGGCGATTTTACCGCCATGACGGCCTCGCTGGCGGGCCTCGGCGCGCTGCTCGCCGCCTCTGCATCGCTGTTTACGATTCTTAAGATGATCGGCGCTGCCTACCTCGTTTTCCTCGGCGTTAAGCTTTGGAGAGCCCCAATTGTTACAGGCCCGATGGGTGACAACGACAACCTTCCAGAGGAAAAACCCCTCAAGATTCTGGTGCACGCTTACATTGTAACGGCACTCAATCCCAAGAGCATCGTCTTCTTCATTGCCTTCGTGCCGCAGTTCCTCGACCTCAACAGGCCGTTCATCCCACAAACCATTGCTTTGGAAGCAACTTTCCTCACCCTGGCGGCGCTGAATTCGCTGGTTTACGTCTTTGTGGCGGACATGGCGCGGGGCGTTATCCGCAAGGCCAGCGTGCAGCGCGCCGTCAACCGGACAGGCGGAACGCTCCTGATCGCAGCCGGCGCCGTCACCGCCGGATATCGCAGAATGGCCGCCTGAACGCCTTGCCTGCTTGCGGCCCGTTCACGAATAGGTTAATGGGGGATTTATTAATTTATTGTCCCTGTGACTGAATTGCATCGCCGGGGGGCGAGATTTTCGAAAGTGACAGAATGGTAGCGATCGGATTTTCCAGCCTGAAGCGCAGCGTCGCGATGTCAGCGATCCTGTGCGGTGCGCTCGCCGGGTGTGCAAGCACCCAGCAGCAGACGTCCCAGGCAGGACTTTCGCCGGCACAATCCAACATGCCGCATCCGGTTGCCGGTTCGGCTGTAGCCGGAAATACAGCACTCCCCGGTGTGTCCAACACAGCTGCCCCCGGTACGGCTGTCGTAAGCGCCTCCGCTAACCCGGCCCAGCCGACAACACTTGCAGCGCAGCCTGCAGCACTCACGGGACAGCCGACGGTGGCCATGGCGCAGCCGGCCTCATCCGCAATCTTGTCGAAGTCTGATCGCCTGCCGCAGGCAACAACAACTGTCCTGCAGCAAACCGGAAGGCTTCAGCCGCAAGGCGGCCAGCCGGTTCAACCGGGACAGCCTCAGGTCGCGCAGGACCGCTTCGGCCAGCAGCCCACGGCCCAGCAGCAGATGGCAGCCAACCAGGGCCAGGCCGCAATCGCTGCCGTAACGGGCACGCCAGGCGCTCAGCCCTCCGCGTCCGCCGCTTATGCCGCGTCGGACGAGCCAGTAGTGCCATCCGTAGTCGCCATCCCGATCCCGAATCCGGCACGCCCGGGGGAAACAGCCTCCATGCAGGCTCTGGCAGCGCAGAATAGTGCTGAAGATCAGTCGCCGATCCCGCTTACGCCGGAAATGGTGGCGATCCAGTCCGTCATTCCGATTCCGCGGCCTGATCAGGGCAACACCATTCCGGTGACCGAAGTCGCCTATGCGACTCCTGCCCCTCAGCTCGGCTATGTCGACAGCCGCCCGCATTATGATTTCAACTTCGACACGTCCGGGCCGACCGTCGTTCCAGCGGTTCTCAGCGAATCGTATAATGACGATGACGCGGTGGTCTCTCCGGCCGAGAAGAACTTCATCGGCCGGCTCATTCAGAAATACGCCAAGCTCTACGAAGTACCGGAATCGCTGATCCATCGCGTCGTGCACCGCGAGAGCCGCTATAATCCATCGGCATACAACAAAGCCGGATATTTCGGCCTGATGCAGATCAAGTACAATACCGCGAAGTCGATGGGCTACCAGGGCCCGCCAAAGGGTCTCCTCGACGCCGAAACCAACATCAAATATGCAGCCAAGTACCTTCGCGGCGCATGGATGGTTTCGGACAACAAGCCTGACAATGCCGTTGCCCTATATGCTCGTGGCTACTACATGGATGCCAAGAACAAGGGCATGAGCGATATCGCAAACGGCGATTACTAATCCCCTCAGCCGCTTTTGGATTGAACGTCGGTTCAGGTTTTGACCGGCGCTAGTACGTCCAGGACCTTCTTCACCAGCAATTGCGGCCGGTAGCCCTGATGGCCCGGCGTAAGACCCAGCCTGACGACGACGACGTTGGCCGACGGCACGATCGCGATCGTCTGCCCGTCGTGACCCGTCATCCAGAACGTATCTTCCGGCAACCCGAATTGACGGTTAGATCCGCCCGGGCCGCTAAGCCAGGCCTGGACCTGTGTGTAGATGCCGTTCGAGGTGGGCGTCGGCGTGCGCATGGCGCCGACGAAACCCTCCGGCAGCAGCCGCTGGCCGTGCCAGACCCCGTCCTGCAGCAGGAACTGTCCAAAGCGTGCCCAGTCGCGCGCCGTCGCATAGAGATAGGAGCCGCCGACGAAGGTGCCGTCCTCATCCGTCTCCAACACCGCGCTGGTCATGCCGAGCGGCGCAAACAGCGCGTCGTGCGGAAAGGCGATGGCGGCGGTCTTGTTGGCGAATCGGTTCATCCATATTCGCGACAGAAGAACGGCCGTCCCGGTCGAGTAATTGAAATGTGTGCCGGGTGGCGAGGTCTGCTTTGCGGCGGCCGGCAGCGACGCCATATCCGGCGAGAGAAACAGCATGCGGGTAACATCGGTGACCGACCCGTAGTCCTCGTTGAAGGCAAGACCACTTTCCATGCCGAGCAGATCGCTCAGCCGGATGCGGTTGCGCTGATCATTATGCCATTGAGGCAGCAGATCCTGATCGTCGAAGGACATACGGCCGGCCAGCATCAGGCGACCGATGATCGCGGCGTTGACCGTCTTCGTCATCGACCAGCCGATCAGCGGGGTTTCGGCGCTGAATCCGTCCCCATAGGCTTCGCCCACGATTCGCCCGTCCTTGACCACGACGACGGCGCGCATGGCCGGCCCCGCGAGATCCTTGTTCTTCAACAGGCCGGAAACCGGATCGTCGGCATCGACGCCAACATGCCCGCCATCCGGCCAGGGCTCATCACTTTCAGCAACGGACGTCTCTTCCAACATGGGCGGGCTATGGGCCGCGCGGATATCGCCATCCGGCACGCTGACGCAGCCGAGCGCCCCACGATAAACTGCATAATTCGGCGCGAAGAGCCCCAGGATTCGCGCGGTGACGATCCCCTCCTCCCGGTCGACGGAAACACGAATGAGCTTCAGCGCCGGATTGCCCGGCGCCTGGACATCCTGCGCAAGCACGGTTGCGGCATCACGCCCCGCGATGAAAACATTGGAACAGACGATCTTGGCGGCGTAACCGTCACCTATCCGCAGGAGTGCCGGAGGGGCCAACGCCAACCACGCCACCGCACCAACAATAACGAGCAGCAATATAATTACCGCTCCGCGGACAACCTTCGAAATCCATCGCATGCCATATTTCCTCTGAACGGCCAGAGACAATCAGGAAAACGACGGATGTTAAAGAGCAAACTCGTTCAAAACCGCGCGAACTCATCCATGTCGCAATCAGATAAGCCGATACCAACAGGCCGCGTCATCAGACTGTAGCATTGGCGGGTTACACGCGCTGAACCTGACAAAACGGTGACAGACTCATATGACAGAATTTGCCCCCGATGCCGGTTTCCGCAAGAATCGGAAACTGAAGGATGCCCTCCTCCAGCACAAAGCGCTTTCCAAGGCCGGCCTCTCCGAGCGCCTGTTTGGCCTGCTGTTTTCTGGTCTCGTTTATCCGCAGATCTGGGAAGATCCGGATATCGACATGGAAGCGATGGAGCTCCAGCCGCATCACCGCATAGCGACGATCGGTTCCGGCGGCTGCAACATGCTGGCTTATCTGTCGAAAGGCCCCGCTTCGATCGACGTGGTGGACCTCAATCCACACCACATCGCGCTGAACCGGCTGAAGCTTGCCGCATTTCGCCTGATGCCAGATCATGCCGATCTGGTGCGCTTCTTTGCGACACCTGGCGTCAAGACCAATACGGCCGCCTTCGATCGCTTTGTCGCCCCTGGTCTCGATGAGGCAACGCTGGGCTACTGGAACGGCCGCGACATGTACGGCCGCCGCCGCGTTACGGTCTTTACCCGCAACATCTACAAGACCGGCCTTCTCGGTCGCTTCATCGGCGCCGCTCATGTGCTGGCCCGCCTGCATGGCGTCAAGCTTGCCGGCATGACACAGGCGCGCACGATGCGCGAACAGCGCCAGTTCTTCGACGACCAGATCGCGCCGATCTTCGACCGCCCGATGGTCCGCTGGCTGCTCGGCCGCAAGAGCTCGCTTTTCGGTCTCGGCATTCCGCCGCAGCAGTATGATGAGCTCGCAAGCCTCGCTGGCGACGATTCGATTTCGGCTGTGCTGAGATATCGTCTGGAAAAGCTCGCCTGCCATTTCCCGATGAACGACAATTATTTCGCCTGGCAGGCCTTCGCGCGTCGCTACGCAAGCCAGCATGAAGGCCCGCTGCCGACCTATCTGAAGCCGGAGCACTATCCGGCGATCCGCGCCAATGCCGAACGCGTCACCGTCCATCATCTGAACTTCACGGAAATGCTGGCTGCAAAGCCTGCAGCCTCCATGGACCGCTACATCCTTCTGGATGCACAGGACTGGATGACGGATGCGCAGCTCAACGACGTCTGGGCCGAGATCAGCCGGACGGCACGTGAAGGCGCTCGTGTGATTTTCCGAACCGCTGCTGAAAAGAGCATTATCGAAGGCCGCCTGTCGCCGGCTATCCGCGATCAGTGGGTCTATTTCGAAGAACGCTCTCAGGAACTCAACATCCGCGATCGCTCGGCGATCTACGGCGGCTTCCATATTTACGGGAAAAAAGCGTGAGCCAGGCGGACACAAGTGCCAAGATGAATGGCGACAACCATGCTGGCCTTATGGACGGCATGTATCGCTACCAGCGGCACATCTATGACGTGACCCGCAAATACTACCTGTTTGGCCGCGACCGCACCATTCAGAATCTGAATGTTCCGTTCGGCGGCTCGCTTCTCGAAGTCGGCTGCGGCACGGGCCGCAACCTCCTCTTTGCCCATCGCCAGTTTCCGTCGGCCAAGCTTTACGGGCTCGATATCTCTCAGGAGATGCTGATCTCGGCCCGGAACACCTTTCGCGGCATGAAACAGATGCCGGATTTCCGCGTTGCCGATGCGACCGCCTTCACGGCGCAGGATTTCGGCACCGACGGCTTCGACCGTATCATGATCCCTTATGCGCTCTCGATGATCCCGGAATGGCAGCGCGCGGTTGACGCCGCTCTGGCGGCTCTCGCGCCCGGCGGCGAGCTCCATATCGTCGATTTTGGCCAGCAGGAGCGCCTGCCGCGCTGGTTCCGGTCGATGCTGCAATCCTGGCTGCGCAAGTTCCATGTGACGCCACGCGCCGACCTGCGCACAGTGCTCGGAGCGGCGGCAAAAGCGCACAACGCAAGGCTGACATTCGAGGAAATCGGGGGCGGATATGCCTGGCGAGCGGTTATTATTACCAATCGCTCATAATTCGCTTGAAAATAACCGATTTTTTACATTGATATGGTGAAAACGAGGTTACTGCCTCGTTTTCTCGACTAGGGGATTCGCAAAGTCACGGAAGCCAACGTGGGGCAGCAAGATCACTCGCGCCAGTACGGGATATTCATGCGCCGGCTTCTGTTCTGCTTATTGCCGCTCGTCATGCTCCTGAATAGCTGCACATCGGCCTATGACCTCATGCCGACCGCAGCGATCAAGCCTAAGACGCGCTTCCACGATACGAAGCCGCAGGACTTCGGCCCCGATCATCCCGAGAAGCGTCCGATCCACGGCATCGACATTTCCAAATGGCAGGGTGATATCAACTGGGCGACCGTAAGGTCTTCAGGCGTCGCCTTTGCCTTCATCAAGGCGACCGAGGGCAAGGATATGATCGATCCGCGCTTCCTCGAATATTCGCAGGAAGCGCGCGCAGCCGGCATCCCCAGCGCGCCCTATCATTTCTACTATTTCTGCTCCACGGCCGACGAACAGGCCGACTGGTTCATCCGCAACGTGCCGAAGGCGTCAATGACGCTGCCGCCGGTACTCGACGTCGAATGGAACAACGAGTCGAAAACCTGCCGCTTCCGGCCCGATCCTTTGACCGTCCGCGCTCAGCTCCAGCGCTTCATGGACAGGCTCGAGGCCTATTACGGCATGCGGCCGATCATCTACACGTCCGTGGACTTCCACCGCGACAATCTCGTCGGCTATTTCCAGGATTATCATTTCTGGGTTCGCTCGGTCGCCAAGCATCCGACGGTCACCTATGCCGACCGCCGCTGGGCCTTCTGGCAATATACGTCGACAGGCGTCATCCCCGGCATCAAGGGCCCGACTGACATCAACGTCTTCGCCGGTTCGGAGAAAAACTGGCACAATTGGGTGGCCGCTGTGACAAAGAGCGGAAATTCTTAAGTTCATCGAGAATTACTTCTTGCTTCGGTCACAATCTTCTGGAAAAGCGACCCCATCCCGTCAGCAAAGAGGATTGTCCATGGACCGTTTAACCATTCGACGCACCGCATTCGCGATCATGCTTGCTTCGGCATTATCCGGTGTAGCCGTCGCCCAGGACGCATCTTCAACGGCAGCCCCGGCGGGCGCCGATGCGAACGCGCCCAAGGCTCCCTGCGGCGGTGATCTCTCCGCCTTCCTCGCCGGCGTCAAGACGGAAGCCGTTACTGCGGGCACAAGCCCTGAGGCCGTCGACCGCACCTTTGCAGGCGTCCAGATCGACCAGAAGACCCTGTCCATGGACCGCGCCCAGGGCGTCTTCAAGCAGACTTTCCTCGAATTCTCCCAGCGGGCGGTCAGCCAGGCGCGGCTCGATATCGGCCGCAAGAAAATGCAGCAATATGCTGATGTCTTTGCCAAGGCCGAGAAGGATTACGGCGTGCCCGCCGGCGTCATCACCGCCTTCTGGGGACTGGAAACCGATTTCGGCGCCGTCCAGGGCAATTTCAATATCCGCAATTCGCTTGTGACGCTTTCCCACGATTGCCGCCGGCCTGATTTCTTCCGTCCGCAGCTTATCGCGCTGACGAAGCTAGTTGAGCTCGGCGATGTCGATCCGGCAACGACCACAGGCGCATGGGCCGGCGAAATCGGCCAGACGCAGCTCGTGCCCAAGGTTATCCTCACTTACGGCGAAGATGGTGATGGCGATGGCCACATCAAGCTCAAGGAAAGCGCTCCTGACGTCATCCTGACGACCGCCAAGTTCATCCAGAGCCTCGGCTTCCAGCGCGGCCAACCCTGGCTTCAGGAAGTCACCTTGCCCGCCAGCCTGCCCTACGAGAAATCGGGTATTGGCGGTACGATGACAGCGGCGGACTGGTTCAATCTCGGTGTGAAGCCCCGCGACGGCAATACGTCCTTCGGCAACCTGCAGACGGCTCTGATCCTGCCCCAGGGCCGCATGGGACCTGCCTTCCTGACCTATCCCAACTTCAACGCATACCTGGCATGGAACCAGTCGTTCATCTACACGACATCGGCGGCCTACTTCGCGACCCGCCTGTCCGGAGCCCCCGGCTACGACAAGGGCACGCCCGAGCAGGGTCTGAGCGATGTCGACATGAAGGCGCTCCAGACCAAGCTACAGGCACGCGGCTACGATGTCGGCGAGATCGACGGCATCCTCGGCTCCGGCACCCGCGTCGCCATCCAGAAAGAGCAGCAGCGCCTTGGCCTTCCCGCGGACGGATGGGCGACGCAGTCGCTGCTGAAGGCGCTCTGATAAGCCGAACCGCAGAATGGCTACTGTCGCGATACTCAACTATACAAGCTGAATGTCGCGACGGCTGTTGGCACTTACGTGGGCTGTTCGGGTCGTTAAGCTGGTCTGGCCAAATCCAGCGCCATCACTATGTCGCTCTGTATGTCCTCACCGACCACGAACGTCGTGGTGCCGGTTGCCGCAAATCCGATCCGCTTATAAAACGCCAGCGCTCGCGAGTTTCGCTCGAAGACCGTCAGTTCCAAACTTGCAAAGTCACGCTCCCGGCACTCGCCGGTGACTGCTTCGAGAAGATCATCGGCCAATCCGATTCCTCTCCATTCGGCATCGACGTAAATTCGATTGAGAAAAGCCGCAGATCCATTTGCTCCATCCAAAATGACATGGGCATATCCAACTACCTGCCCATCGGCCATTGCGAGGAAAACAGCAGCGAAGGGATCGACGATCTCCGCCTCCTGGCGTTCCGTGCTGAAATTCTTCTCGATATACGAATGAAGATCGGAGGCTGGCGTGTCATCGCCATAGGTCGCGCGGAACAGCCTTGCTGCAAAGCCGGATACGGCCGCAGCATCCGCTTTATGCGCACGCCTGATCTCAAATGATCCCCTCAAGCCGCGCCCTGTTGTCATCTCATCCCCCACGCTCGATCCTCAGAGGATCGAGCGTAGAGACTGCCGCACGAAGTCATTTTCGGCAAGTATAGCGGTCGCAAAGGGGCTGCCGCGAGCATGCGCGCTACCATGGCAAATTTGGAGTTCACCACTGGTTACGAGTAAGGCCTGACCGCCGCCGTTCGATTTTGCCCGAATGCTTCGCCGAAAAAAGTGCGTTCAAACCGGGCAAAAATGTCGCCGCAAGGCAATGTCAGTTAACCCTTTGCGCCGCTAATTTAACATCTCATTAAATTTCGTGAACGACAATTCGCCGGATATAACCCTTAATTATCAGATGCTTGCAAGGGAGGCGCGAAGAGATCCGCCCGAAAACCGCTGCAGCGCATTAAGGAATTCGCTTTCCAAGCAACACATTTCCGACATAGAATTTGATGGTTAACGGAGGAGGCAGACATGGGACTGACGAGATCTTTTAACGTCCTATTGGTCAGTGCAGCGTTCGTGTTCGTGACGGCAATGCTGTTCATCTGAGGCCTGAGCCCGACGAACAGACAGTGGCAGGGAATGCATTACTCCTGAAAGCTAACGGTCAGACATTTCAAAAACGCATGTCCTCAGGACATGCGTTTTTTCTTGAGGCTCAGGCCGCAGCGCCAGCAGCCCGAATGTCCGTATCCCGCCGAAAGCCCAGACGCTCCAGCACCGCGCCGATCAGCGGCGCGCGGTTCATCGTATAGAGATGGAATTCGCGAATGCCGCGACGGATCAGGTCCTCGATCTGCTCGGCCGCAACATCAGCCGCCACTTCAGCCCTCTCCTCCGGCTTTTCGTCCAGACCTTCGAAGCGGTCGTCAAGGAAAGCCGGCACAGTCGAGCCGCAGCGGCGGGCAAAGCGCTTGAGCTGCGTCAGGTTCTGGATCGGCATGATGCCGGGCACGATCGGCATGGTCACGCCCGCTGCATGCGCGCGCTCCAGATATCGTTCGAACGCATCGTTTTCGAAGAAGAACTGCGTCAGCGCCCGCGTCGCACCGGCATCTGCCTTGCGCTTCAGCGTTGCTATATCAGCCGCCATGTCGGGGCTCTCAGGATGTTTTTCCGGATAGGCCGAGACCGAAATGTCGAAATCGCCGTAGTCGACCAGCATCCGCACGAGATCGGCCGTATCGGAAAAGCCCTGCGGATGCGGCGTATAGGCAGACCCTATCCCGGCAGCCGGATCGCCCCTGAGCGCGACAATGCGCCGAACGCCAGCCGCCCGATATTCCTCAACCACAGCCTTCACCTCGTCCTGCGAAGCATCGACGCAGGTCAGATGCGCGGCAGTCGGCAGACGCTTCTCGCTGATCATGCGGCGGACGGCTGCAAGCGTCGGCTCCTTGGTGGAACCGCCGGCGCCGTAAGTCACGGTGACAAACTCCGGCTGCCAGGCGGCGAGTTCAGGCACCGTTTCCCATAGCTGGGCTTCCATCTCGTCCGACTTCGGCGGGAAAAATTCGAATGAAATGCGGATGTCGCGGCGGCTGCTTTCGGTTTTCAAAGCCATATCAAGCCCTCCCGGCAAGAGCGGGGGATGATGGATGATCCTGTCCCGCAGCGATCAGCAGCCGCGGGTCGCGCGCCAGCCAGATCGTTACCGTCAGGTCCTGTCCACCCTCTTTCCCCGAATGAAGATCCTGTACCTTTTCCATGTGGAGCCCGACTTTCCTAAGCCACTCCTCCATCACGGCATGCGAAAAGCCCAACCGCACATGGGCGTGTTCGGCGCGCAAATATTCCAGTGCATGCGGCGCGAGATCGATGATGACAAGCCGGCCGCCGGGCCGCAGCATCCGCGCCGCCTCGGCAATGGCAAGTTCCGGCTGATCAAGGAAATGCAGCACCTGGTGAATGGTGATGAGATCGAAATCCTGCGCGTCGAGCGGCAGATTGAAGATATCGCCATGGCGCACGGAAGCCGTCGTAATATTCGCCTTGTCGAGATTGGAGCGCGCGACCGCGAGCATATCGCGGCTCGCATCGACGCCCACGCCCCTGCGATAAAGACCGGAGAGAAGCTGGAGCATGCGTCCGGTGCCGGTGCCGAGATCGAGAAAGGCATTGATCGGCTGGTTTCCAATCAGATTGATGAGCGCGCTGTCCACGTCCTCATCCGCCACATGCAGGCGGCGCAACTCGTCCCATTCGGCCGCGTTGCGGCTGAAATAAGCTTGAGCGCGCTCGGACCGCGCCCGCTTGACGGCGGCCAGACGATCGCCATCACGCAGCAACACCGGGTCGTTTTCGGAGGCATATTTCAGAAGCGCTCGGGTCAGCGCGACAGCCTTGCCGTCCTGCTTCAGCCGGAAATAGGCCCAGGCACCTTCCTGGTATCGATCGATAAGCTCCGCCTCGCCGAGCAGCTTCAGGTGCCGTGAAATGCGAGGCTGCGATTGCCCGAGAATTTCGGTAAGATCGGTAACGGTCAGGTCACCGGCGGCCAGAAGCGCCAGCAATCGCAGCCGCGTCGGCTCGCCCGCTGCCTTCAGCACATCCACCAGACCATCGAGTCCGAATTTTACCAGATCAGCCATTCGTCACCCAATCAAGATATAAAGATATCTTTATGTGATTTGACTTTAAATCGCAAGACCCAATTGGCAGAGGTCGGGGATTTGTAACCGGAGGTCGGGAACAGACCTTTGCAGCCAAAGAAAAACCCCGGCCAGAGACCGGGGCTCTCGAAATCAGATTTTATACAGGCCTCAGCGCGTCAGGCGCTTGTAGGCCTGGCTGCCCGGGTTGAGGGCGTCAGGGCCGAGGCGGCGGACCTTGTCTTCCTCGTAGTCCTCGAAGTTGCCTTCGAACCACTCGACATGACCATCACCTTCGAAAGCGAGGATATGGGTCGCCAGACGGTCGAGGAACATGCGATCGTGGCTGATGATAATGGCGCAGCCGGCGAAGGCTTCGAGCGCGCTTTCCAGAGCGCCGAGCGTTTCCGTATCGAGGTCGTTGGTCGGTTCGTCGAGCAGCAGAACGTTGCCGCCGGCCTTCAGCATCTTGGCAAGGTGCACGCGGTTGCGTTGACCACCCGAGAGGTTGCCGACCTTCTGCTGCTGGTCACCGCCCTTGAAGTTGAAGGCGCCGCAGTAAGCGCGGGAGTTCATGTCGAACTTGCCGAGCTTGATGATTTCAGCGCCGCCGGAGATTTCTTCCCAGACGGTCTTGTTTCCGTCCAGCGCATCGCGGCTCTGGTCGACGTAACCGAGATGTACGGTGTCACCGATGCGGATCGAGCCGGCATCCGGCTTTTCCTGGCCGGTGATCATCTTGAACAGGGTCGACTTACCGGCGCCGTTCGGGCCGATGATGCCGACAATGCCGCCCGGCGGCAGCTTGATCGAGAGGTCGTTGATCAGCGTGCGGTCGTCGAAGCCCTTCTTGATGCCTTCCAGTTCGATGACCACGTTGCCGAGACGCTCGGAGACCGGGATGATGATCTGTGCGTCGCCGGGCCGGATGTTTTCGGCCGCATCGACCAGCTGTTCATAGGCCTTGATACGAGCCTTGGACTTGGCCTGGCGAGCCTTCGGGCTGGAGGCGATCCATTCCTGTTCGCGCGACAGCGCCTTCTGGCGGCCAGCCTCTTCGCGGGATTCCTGCTGCATGCGCTTGGCCTTGGCGGTCAGGTAGGCCGAGTAGTTGCCTTCATACGGAATGCCACGGCCGCGGTCGAGTTCGAGGATCCAGCCGGTGACGTTATCGAGGAAGTAGCGATCGTGGGTGATCATCATCACGGCGCCCGGATAGTCGCGCAGGTGCTTTTCAAGCCAGGCGATCGTCTCGGCGTCGAGGTGGTTGGTCGGTTCGTCGAGTAGCAACAGGTCCGGCTGCGACAGAAGCAGGCGGCAGAGCGCGATACGGCGACGCTCACCACCGGACAGGTTGGTGACCTCGGAATCCCGCGGCGGGCAGCGCAGTGCTTCCATCGCCATTTCGACCTGCTGTTCGAGGTCCCAGAGGTTCTGGCTGTCGATGATGTCCTGGAGCTTGGCGCCCTCTTCCGCAGTCTCGTCGGAATAGTTCATCATCAGTTCGTTGTAGCGGTCGAGCACGGCCTGCTTGTCGGCCACGCCTTCCATGACGTTTTCGAACGCGGTTTTGGCCGGATCGAGCTTCGGCTCCTGCTCCAGGTAGCCGACGGTCGCGCCTTCTGCGAGCCAGGCTTCACCGGTGAATTCCTTGTCCTGACCGGCGATGATGCGCAGCACCGTCGACTTACCGGCGCCGTTCGGGCCGAGGATACCGATCTTGGCATCAGGGTAGAAAGAAAGATGGATATTCTCCAAAATCTTCTTGTTGCCGTAAGCCTTGTTCAGGCCGGACATATGATAGATGAACTGGCGTGCCATTCTGCGATGCTCCACGGACGGACGAATTGAGTTGTGCGCTATGTAGGCGAAACGCACGCCCGCGGCAACGTCGAAACCGGCTTCAGGGGCTATTTATCCCGGGCAGGAAGGCGCAGAAGGCCTCAAAATCCTGCCGCATCCACCACGCCCTGATTGCATCCGAAGGAAGTTCTGCCTGCCTCCTGGATGAGCTTTCCAAGCCGCGGACCGCCGCTCGATGGCTGGGTTGCATCAGCGGAAAGGCCGATCGTGATTTCCGAAATCACCCGTACGTTGCCCACGCGCCGGCAACTCATCTTGACCCTGTCGCTGGCCCCATTGCCGAAGCTCTCGTCGAAAGCCGCCTTGATTGTTTCAGCATCCAGCGTCTTGCCGATATTCTGCGCAAAGAGATCGCGGACGGCGGATGCGTTCAGCTCGTTGATCAGGCCGACGGCAGCGTTGAAATAATCATCCGCGCTCATGCCGGTGCAGCTGCCGTGCCGCGTCCATTCATGGCGCTCCAGGCCGGATTGCGTGCCCGGCATGACCTTGTCGAGCGCGGAACGGGTCTGCGCGGTCAGCGAGACTGCCGGCAAATCGTTCCAGTCGCTGCGGCGATCGGCGTCCCTCTGGTCATCAGATACGCCGCAATATTCCTGACGCATCGGCCAGAGGCCATGCAGGGAGAAATTGGTGGCGTCGAAATCCCCGGCCTTCTGCCCCCGGCATTCCGTCTTCTTCTGGTTCGTCGCGCAAAAGGCCGGCTCCCAGCTCGCGGCAAGAATGAAGCGTGTACGCCCGCCTCCGGCATCCCGTGCGAATGCCCCCGCAGCCAGCATTGGCAGGCACAGAACCGCAATCATCAATCCACGGCTGAAAAGCTTCATTCTCGCACCCTCCAAACAAGAACAATATAGGAACAAATAATCAGGTCGCCACGATACCGGCAAGCCTGAATAACCTAAAGATGCACATTTATTTGTGTGGTCCAGATCTCCTCCATTGTTTTTTCGGCGGCGATGACCTTTCTTCGCCGGACCGGAGGAAATCCATGTTTTCAGAATTGCGGCGGCACGAGAGCCCGACAGGCGCTTTGCTTGCCTATCACCATCAGCCCGCGGAAGGTGCCGAACGCGGTATTCTTATCGTCTGCCACGGCCTTGCCGAGCATTCCCGCCGCTACCAGCGCTTTGCGGAGGCGATGGCGAAACGCGGCTATCACACCTATGTCCACGACCATCGCGGCCATGGCGAGACGACGGCTCCGGATGCTCCGCGTGGGCAGTTTTCGCGAAAAGACGGTATCGGGCGCGTGATCGGCGACGTGATGGCAATGCGCGATCTCGCAGCATCTGCCCACCCTCGCCTCCCCATTATCCTCTTCGGTCACTCCATGGGCGGCTTGATCAGCCTCAACACTGTTGTCACCCACCCGGAAAAATTTAGCGCGGTCGCCGTGTGGAATTCGAACCTCCACCCCGGATTTGCCGGTCGCATCGCGCAACTCATCCTCAGAGCCGAACGGATGCTGAAAGGCTCGGATGTGCCGAGCGGCCTGCTACCGAAACTCACCTTCGGTGTCTGGGGAAGCTCGATCCGCGATCGGCGGACGAATTTCGACTGGCTGTCGCGCGACCCGTCCGAGGTCGATAAATATATCGCCGATCCGCTCTGCGGCTTCGATGCCTCCACTTCGCTCTGGCTCGATATCTTCGAACTGTCGTTTCGCGCGCCGCAAACGACGCATCTTGGCCGCCTTCCCCGCAACCTCCCGATCCATCTTGTCGGCGGCGGACAGGACCCGGCGACCGATGGTGCGAAGGTCGTGAAATGGCTGGCGGAGCGCCTGAAAAGCATGGGCTTTTCGCATGTGACCGCGGCCATCTATCCGGGCATGCGCCACGAGACGCTGAACGAGATCGGCGCTGATCGGGCAATGGCTGAATTCGCCGATTGGTGCGACAGAGCGATTGCGAATTCCTGAATAGAAGATCTCATAATGAACAGCGCAAAAGCCAGCATCGCCAAGCCTGCCGCCTCCGAAGTCACGATAGGACTTGGCCTGATGTTTCTGTCGGTCCTCGTGTCACCGATCATCGACATCTTCTCGAAGCTCGCCATCACGACGATCCCGTCGGCGGAAATCACTGCGGCACGCTTTGCAATTCAGGCCGCCTGCATGCTGCCGATCGTGCTGTGGCGAAACGGCCTTGCCGACGCATCCTGGAAGCAAAGCCTCTTTCATGCCATCCGCGGCGCCATCATCACCATCTCGATGATCTCCTTCGTCACGACGCTGAAATATATGGCGGTTGCCGATGCGATCGCGATCTTCTTCGTCGAGCCAATCATCCTTACGATCCTCAGCAGCCTCTTCCTTGGGGAAACGATCGGATGGCGGCGCTACACCGCATGCGCAGTCGGCTTCTTCGGCGCAATCCTGATTATCCAGCCGAGTTTCGAACAGGTCGGCTACGTCGCGCTGCTTCCGATCGTCAGCGCAGTCTGTATTGCCATTTCCGCCATGATGAACCGCGCCCTCGCCCAGCGCGAGGACCCCTGGGTCATGCAGTTCCACATGGGGCTGTGGGGGCTGTTCTTCTGCGCCGTACTGCTGTTTCTGGGGCACGGGTCGGGTTCCGATGTCTTCGATCCTGTCATCCCGGACGCGACTGCCCATATCTGGCTTCTCGGCGTCGGCATTTCGGCCGCGATCTCGGGGATACTCGGCGTCTACGCCTATCGCGCAGCACCCGCCTCGACACTCGCGCCGTTGCAGTATTTCGAAATCGTCTCCGCGACGATCTTTGCCTGGCTCGTGTTCGGCGACTTCCCGGACGCACTCAAATGGACCGGCATTTTCATCATCATCGCCTCGGGGCTTTACATCATCTGGCGCGAGCGCCGCTTTGCATCCAAGCCCGTATCCGATACATCAGAGGGTGCGCGAGCACCCTGAACGCACCTGGACAGACATGACCCAACAGATGAAAAAGCCACCCCTCTCCGGCATCCGCGTCATCGAACTTGCCCGCGTGCTCGCCGGCCCCTGGGCCGGACAGATGCTCGCCGATCTCGGCGCCGACGTCATCAAGGTGGAAAACCCCGACGGTGGCGACGACACACGCCATTGGGGACCTCCCTTCGTCGAAGGCAAGGATGGCGAAAACCTCTCCGCTGCCTACTATCACTCCGCCAACCGTGGCAAGCGCTCAGTCGTCGCCGACCTGAAGACGGAAGAAGGCCAGGATCTCGTCCGCCAGTTGGTGATGACGGCAGATGTAGTCATCGAGAACTTCAAGCTCGACGGTCTCGTCAAATACGGGCTGGATTATGAGAGCCTAAGGAAGATCAATCCAAAGCTCGTCTATTGCTCGATAACAGGCTTCGGCCAGACCGGTCCTTACGCCAATCTCGCCGGCTACGATTATATCGTCCAGGGCATGTCCGGCTTCATGTCGATAACGGGCGAGCCCGACGGCCAGCCGATGAAGGCAGGCGTTGCGATCGCCGATATCTTCACCGGCATCTATGCGGTCTCGGCCATCGAGGCGGCATTGATCCACGCGCTGAAGACGGGCGAAGGCCAGCTCGTCGACATGGCGCTGCTGGATGTCCAGTCGGCCGTCCTTGCCAACCAGAACATGAACTACCTCATTTCAGGCAAGGCGCCGGTCAAGCTCGGCAACGCGCATCCGAATATCTCGCCCTATGAGGTCGTTCCTTCGTCGGATGGCTACCTCATCCTCGCAGTCGGCAATGACGGCCAGTTCCGCCGCCTTTGCACCATTCTTGGCATTGCGGACAAAGCCGACGACGAACGCTTCGCGACCAACAAGGCGCGTGTCGCCAATCGCGAAGAGGTGCGCAGCTTCGTCTGCGCCGAGACGGCGAAATGGCCGAAACACGAGCTGTTGACCGCATGTGAAAAGAACGCCGTTCCCGCCGGCCCGATCAACTCGATCGAAGAGATGTTCGCCGATCCGCAGATCAAGGCGCGCGGCCTGAAGATCGATCTTGAGGATATGGCCGGCACCAGTATCCCAAGCGTGCGCACCCCGGTCGTTCTGTCCGAAACGCCGCTTGTCTACGACAGGCCGAGCCCGCGTCTCGGCGAACACCAGCAGGAAGTTCTGGCGGAACTCGCGGAACTGGCCAAGCTCGGGGAATTAAAAGGAAAGGCAAACTGATGAAACGCACCGGCGGCCAGCTCATTGTCGAGGCGCTGAAGGCAAATGGCGTCAAGCGCATCTCCTGCGTCCCCGGCGAGAGCTTTCTCGCCGTGCTCGACGCTTTGCATGACAGCGATATCGACGTGCTCGTCTGCCGCCAGGAAGGCGGAGCGGCGATGATGGCCGATGCCTGGGGCCGTCTGACGAGCGAGCCCGGCATCTGCATGGTGACGCGCGGTCCCGGCGCCACCAACGCCTCTGCCGGCCTGCACATCGCCATGCAGGATTCGATCCCCATGATCCTCTTCATCGGCCAGGTGCAGCGCGATGCCCGCGAGCGTGAGGCCTTCCAGGAAGTGGAATTCCGCCGCGCCTTTACCGAATTTTCCAAATGGGTCGGCGAAATCGATGACGCCGCGCGCATCCCCGAATTCGTCAGCCGCGCCTTTGCGGTCGCCACCTCCGGCCGCCCCGGCCCTGTTGTCCTGACCTTGCCGGAAGACATGCTGCGCGACGAAGTCGAGGCTGCGCATCCCAGGCACTATATGCCCGTCGCCGCCCATCCGGGCCGCAGCCAGATCGACGACCTCTACGGCCGCCTGACCTCTGCCGAACGCCCCATGGTCATCCTCGGCGGCACACGCTGGAATGAGAAATCCGTCGCCGAGATCAGGAGTTTCGCCGAGCGCTTCCAGCTCCCCGTCGGCTGCTCCTTCCGCCGGCAGATGCTGTTCGACCATTTGCACGACAGTTACGCCGGCGATGTCGGCATCGGCATCAATCCAGCGCTCGCCAAGGAGGTTAAGGAAGCCGACCTGCTGATACTTATCGGTGGCCGGATGTCTGAAATGCCCTCCTCCGGCTATACGCTGATGGACATTCCCTACCCCAAGCAGGCGCTGGTGCATGTCTATCCTGACCCGTCAGAGCTCGGCCGCGTCTATCGCCCTGATCTGGCGATCTGCGCCAGCCCCGCCGACTTCACCGCGGCCCTTGCCAATCTCGAAGCCCCCGTCGAACCATGCTGGGCCGGGCGGACGAAGCAGATGCACGACGCCTATCTGAAATGGTCGACCACGCCGGAAACAAGCCCCGGCGCCGTCCATATGGGCCGCATTATGGACTGGATCGAGGCAAACACGCCGCGCGACGCAATCTTCACCAATGGCGCCGGCAACTACGCCACCTGGCTGCATCGCTTCCATCGTTTCCGCCGGTTCAACACCCAGGCGGCCCCCGCCTCCGGCTCCATGGGCTACGGCCTGCCGGCAGCGGTCGGTGCCAAGCAGCTGTTCCCGGAACGCGAAGTGATCTGCTTTGCCGGCGACGGCTGCTTCATGATGCATGGACAGGAATTCGCAACCGCCGTCCAATACGGCCTGCCGCTGATCGCGCTCGTCATCAACAATGGCATGTACGGCACCATCCGCATGCATCAGGAACGCGAATATCCCGGCCGCGTCAGCGCAACGGCGCTCAGCAACCCCGATTTCGCGGCGCTGGCCCGCGCCTATGGCGGCCACGGCGAAACGGTAGCAACAACCGAAGAATTCGGCCTCGCCTTCGAACGCGCCCGAGCCAGCGGCAAACCGGCAATCATCGAGGTGAAGCTCGACCCCGAAGCGATCACGCCGTCGAGGACCTTGGCGGAAATTTCACGGACGAAAAGCGGCTGAGCGACTTCGTCGCCACCCCCTAGATACCAGGCATTTGAGGTCGCAGAATTGAGGTTCTGCGACCGCTTTCTGAAACTAAGACATGTTACCTTGCAGAACTGCTGACGGCCGGAAATCGCGCGAACGCCTGGTCGCTCACCAATCCGGCATTCACCGCAGTCTTTCTGTTCAATGCTCTGCATGGCGTGGTCAATCAGGACGGCATCGCCGAGAGCGAAACCGATCGCCTCCGGCTTCTTCACGATATCGAGGATCATTTCCGACGCCTCGTAGGCTGAGCCAAACAAAAAAGCCGGCGGGCGAACCCACCGGCTTCGATATTCACAATGCGTCAATCAGCTCAGTCGATCGCAGCGGTCACGATGAATTCGACCTTGTACTTCGGCGCAGCAAGCTTGGCTTCGCTCGTGGCGCGGGCCGGCGTGTTGGCCGGATCGACCCAGGCTTCCCAGGCAGCGTTCATCTCGGCGAAATAGGCGATGTCGGAGAGGTAGATCAGCGTCTGCAGGATCTTCGACTTGCTCGAGCCGCTGGCAGCCAGCAGCCGGTCGACTTCGGCCAGTGCCGACTTGCACTGATCCGTGACGCTCTCGCCTTCGCCGACCTGGCCGGCCAGATAGACGGTGTTGCCATGGATGACGGCGCCGCTCATGCGTGGGCCAACGTCGATGCGCTTGATGCTCATGATGTTCTCTCCTGAACTGTCGTGTGAACGATGTTTAAGCGGGCGCCGCAATCGCAGCGCCCCAGGGACGGAAATGGTCCCGAAATGACCGCGGATCAGCCGCGGATGTGATGTGTCTTCTGGTAGATCGCAGTCGAGCGTGCACCGGAACGGCAGTAGCCGAGCATCGGACGCGGGAATTCGTCAAGCGCATCGACCATGCTCTGGACGGCTTCCTCGGTCACGCCCATGGGGCCGACCGGAACATGCGCGACGATCAGGCCGAGTTCTTCGGCCCGGGTCGCGATGTCGTCGAACGGAGTCTGGTCGGGGCTTTCGCCGTCCGGGCGATGGCAGACGATCGATTGGAAGCCCATGGCCTTGATCTCGTCGAGATCCCCAACCGTGATCTGGCCGGAAACGGAGTACTCATCATCGATCGGGCGGATGTCCATGGCACGTTCCTCTCTGAAATCAGGGCTTTTGATCTACGCCGCCACACGCACAGCGTCAACCGTCGACAGGGCTCACACGAAGGCGAAGCTCAGTGCGTAGCTGCGGCTCTCTCCGGGCTTCAGCCAGTTGAATTCGCCGCCGGCTTCAAGCTCCGCCCGCGAGACCCAGCGATGCGAAACCGGCTCGATACCGAGCACATCGGCCGGCGCCTTCTGGTTCCGCCAGACCTGCAGATGCGGCAGCGTGTCCGCGCGGAAACGGACACGTAGCGTCTTGCCGCTGATAGCAGCGATCGGCCCGAGACGAACTTCCGCAAATCCGTTCTCGGTTCCTAGTGCCTCGACACAGAAAATGCCACCCAGCTCCGGGCCGAACGTCCAGGGAAAGCCGCCGCCGTCAAGCATTTTGCCTTCGAGCCGCGTTTTCGCATCGAACCATTTGCCGCCGATATTCATGTGGTACATCAGAAAGGTCGGCACCGCCTGGGCGCTCGTGTTGACCACATGATCTTCCAGATGCACCTCGCCGGTGGTTCCATCGATGCGCCAGCGCCGCTCGATTCGGGCGGGCTGCCCTTCCACGGTGACAATGTCGATCACGGCGTGGCATTCGGCATTGCCGTTCTCGAATCGCGTCGAGAGGATTTTGGCCGGATGGCTGGAGGCGGAGCCATGCAGCGGATAGACTTTCCCATCTTTGCGGCCGGGGATAGGCTCCCGGTGCCGGATATGATCGGGGCCGCAGGTAAACAGAAAACCCTCGACCGAATGCGAAATCCGCGCATCGCCGTCGTCAGGGACAGCCTTGCCGGGCGCGATATCGACTCCATCGACGAAGCAGCCGCCGATATCGAGCACGGAGCTCTCATCCAGCATCAGCTTTGGGCCCTTGGCACTCGCAAATTCCATCATCCTGTTCTCTCCCTTTCCTGTTCCCGAACCGATGCAACCATCAACCTTACCAAACGTTAATCTCGGTCGCTGCTTCACACAAATTTTTATCTTTTATTCAGTATGATATGGAAAGATTCCACATTGGCGTCAAAATTCCCGTGTGTTTGTCCGTTGTATCCCCGATCGAGGAAAACTGACGTGAGCAGAGTCGTAAAATCAAGCCTTGTCCTGGCAGCCGCCATCGTCATGTTGGCCGGCACCTTGCCGGAGGCTCATGCGCAGCAATATTATCGCAGCGCAAACAGCGACACCTTCATGGTCACTCCCGATGGCCATATTCTCGACCAGATTCCCGAAGGCGGCAATGTCATCGTCGCCAGAGATCGCCGTGGCCGGCGGGTTTTGATCGACCGTTACGGCAACCTGATCGCGACCGAAATGCGCGCCAGCACCTATTATCCGAGGGCGCCGAGACGCGATGCTTACAACGACGGGTACTATAATAACGGTGAAGGTAACGACCGCTACGGCGACACGCGCTATGACAATCGTGGTTATGGCGTTCGCAACGATGACGGCGGTTATGCCGACAACGGCTACGGTCAGCAGGAACCGGGAGCCATCACCGGCGCCATCCCGGGGGAAGGCTCGATCCAACGCGTGCCGCTGGACAACCAGCCCATGCCCGATGGCAACCCGAACAGTGGCGACGACTATGCCTCGCTCGACCAGCAGCAGGCGCTGCCGCCCGCTGTGCCGGCACAGCCTGTTATCACGCTGAAGAACAAGTCGAAGATGGAAATTACGGCGCTGGAGGTCTTCCTCGACCGCCAGGGCATCTCTCCCGGCGCGATCGACGGCCGCATGGGCGCCAACGTGACCAAGGCGATCTATGCCTACCAGCAGATGACAGGCCAGCAGCTCGATCCGAACAATACGGACGCGATCCTGGAGCAGCTTCGGCTGTCGGGCGGCATGCCCATCATCAACTACACCATCACGCCGGCCGACGCCGCTGGCCCCTACGTCGCGTCCATCCCGGAAGACTATGCCCAGAAGGCGACGCTGACCTCGCTCAGCTATACGTCGACCACCGAAATGCTGGCCGAACGTTTCCATATGGATGAGGACTATCTCAAGCAGCTCAATCCGGGCGTGGATTTCACTGTCCCCGGCTCCGTGATCAAGGTCGTCAATCCCGGCGACAACAAGTCTGGCGCCGTTGCCCGCATCATCGCCGACAAGGGCCGCAAGCAGGTCTTTGCCTATGATGCAAACGGCGGGCTTCTCGCCGCCTACCCCGCCACGATCGGTTCGACCGATACGCCCTCGCCATCAGGCACGGTCACAGTCGAGCGCGTCGTCTTCAATCCGGGATACACCTATAATCCGAAGATCAATTTCAAACAGGGCGCCAACGACAAGATCCTCGATATTCCGCCGGGACCCAACGGGCCGGTCGGAAATGTCTGGATGGCATTGTCGAAGCCGACCTACGGCATTCACGGCACGCCCGATCCATCCAAAATCGGCAAATCGCAGAGCCATGGCTGTGTGCGTCTGACCAATTGGGACGCCAACGAACTGGCCAAAATGGTGAAGCCCGGCGTCACAGTCGAGTTCGTCGAGTAAGAATACCATCCCTTCAGAAACGAATCAGCCGCCGAAGCGATCTCCGGCGGCTGATTTGCTTTTACCGTTTGAAGATCAGGCAGCATCCCGCAGGCGCTGGGCAGCGATCAATGCCGAAGCCGTCAGTCGAACCGGCAGCTTGTTCAGCATCTCGTCGGCGAATGCGGCCGCATTCTCCTGCGCCTTTTCGAGGTTGCTCACCCTGAAAGGATCCATCGTGTGCAGCGTACCGCCACAGTCGAAGATATCGCGGAAGGCCGAACGCTCGATGATCGGCGTTTCGAGCACGGGCACCTGACGCTGGTTGAGCAGCGCCTTGACCGTCTGCAGGGCGCGGGTCGTGACCATGGAGTTGACGCGGGTCAGCACGACCGAATGAGGGATGCTGATCCCCGCCTTGCTCTCCAGATATTGCAGCAGTTCCAGAACCTGCGCGCCGCCGCGAGCATCCATGGCACAGCCCTGGATCGGGATCAGCACATGATCGGAAAGGCCGATCGCGGTTGCCAGCAGCGGATTGCGCGCGCCGGGCAGGTCGACGATGAAGAAATCGGTGCTGTCCTTGCTCTCCCGTAGGTGCAACGGCAGCGACGTGCCCGTCACGAAATCGATGACCGAGACATTCGGGATCGGGCCGGAGATTTCCTTCCAATGCGAGATCCAATGCTGCGGATCAGCATCCAGGATGGTGACGCGATAGCCGCGCCGCGCCAGTTCCGTGGAGAGCAGCAGCACAGCCGTCGTCTTGCCTGCGCCGCCTTTGGTATTTGCAAATGTGATGACTGGCATGTCTGATCCTTGAGGGGGAATGCGAGCGCTAGCATCGCTCTTTTCCGCACCGTCGGGAGCATCGTGCGGTTAATACATCCTTTCCGATCATGGTTAATAAAATCTAAATAGGAGAGTCGAATTTGACCGTCTATTTCCAGGGGTGAAATGGGGCGACCGCCACAACCGCAAGATTCATTCGGAAAATCCGGCTTTTAGAGCATCCAGAATGAAATCTGCTCGCTGCTGAATGTTAACCTTTGGCAGCAGGATCACCTCGTAACCCAGCGAGGGATAAACGGTCGCAAGCCGGTCATACTCCGCTACCGCCTCATCGAAGCCGTGAAGACGCTCGGAATCAGTCACATAGATTTCGGGCCAAGGCGGCGTCAGGAAGACTTGGCCGTGGTAAAAGCCACCGGCTTTAAGCTCGTCCGGTATGGATTGGCCCGTAATATATTGCAGGGCAACGGCAGCATCGATCATGCCGCGATCAAAGAATATCCAGCCGGCGTTCACCCATGCAGCGGCTACGTCGGATCGCGCCATCTCCATTGAGCGCCGAGCGAAGGCGACCATATCGACCCAAGGCAACGCCGCGCCGCTTCCTTCCAGTTCCTGCTTGACGATCCGCCTGCCCGGCTCTTCCACGACAGCAAAACCACGATCGGCAAGCTCAGCCAATAAGGTTGACTTGCCGCCGCCGGAGCAGCCGGAAATGACGACCAGTCCGGTCATGCTGATCTCCTCCGGCTTCTGGGATGTCACCAGTGTCGAATTCCGCGACGAACCACCGCCGCGGAATTCCTGATATCGCTGATTAGAAGCAATCCCTAAAGAGCGCCTTGGTGTTTTCGAGCGTCATCGGCACCGGATTGCCGCCGGCGCTCGGATCCTCGATTGCCATGGCCGAAAGCTCGTCGATGCGATCAGGCGCAATGCCCATCGCGGTCAGCGTATCGGGAACGCCGAGTTCTGCGCGCAGCTTCAGCACATAATCGTAGAAGCCGTCGAAGCCACCCGAAATGCCGAGATAGGCCGCAGCGCGACCGATCTTCTCTTCGATAGCCTTGCGGTTGAAGCGCAACACGGCCGGCATGACGACGGCATTGGTCATGCCGTGATGCGTATTGTAGACGGCGCCGATCGGGTGCGACAGCGCGTGAATGGCGCCGAGGCCCTTCTGGAAGGCTACGGCACCCATGGCTGCCGCCGACATCATGTTGGTGCGGGCTTCGAGGTCGGTTCCTTCCTTATAGGCGCGCGGCAGGTATTCCTTGACCAGGCGCATGCCTTCCAGCGCGATGCCGGCCGACATCGGATGGTAGAAGGGCGAAGAATAGGCTTCCAGGCAATGCGCGAAGGCATCCATGCCAGTGCCTGCCGTGATCAGCTTCGGCATGCCGACGGTGAGTTCCGGATCGGCGATGACGACGCCGGGCAGGAACTTCGGATGGAAGATGATCTTCTTCACATGCGTCACCGAATTGGTGATGACGCTTGCGCGGCCGACTTCCGAGCCGGTGCCCGCCGTCGTCGGAACGGCGACGATCGGCGCGATGCCCTCGACATTGGCACGCGTCCACCAGTCGCCAATATCCTCGAAATCCCAGACGGGACGCGTCTGCCCGGCCATGAAGGCGACGCATTTGCCAAGATCGAGACCGGAGCCACCGCCGAAGGCAACGACACCGTCATGGCCGCCATCCCTAAAGGCCTTGATGCCGGCTTCGAGGTTCTTCTCGTTCGGGTTCGGATCGACATCTGCGAAGATGGCGCGGCCGAGGCCCGCCTCTTCCAGAATGTCGAGCGCCGTCTTGGTGATCGCCATCGAGGCCAGCCCCCGGTCGGTGATCAGCAGCGGCTTCTTCATGCCGAGGCTCTTGGCTGCGTCGGCCAGTTCCTTGATGCGGCCGCGACCGAGCTTGACAGCTGTCGGATAACTCCAATTGGCTGAAATATTGATGCTCATGCTGTGACTTTCTTCAGGTGGTAGGATTTCGGGCGCGTGAGATTGTGGAAGCCGAGGACGGAAAGCGAGCCGCCGCGGCCGGTTTCCTTGACGCCGGTCCAGCAAAGCGCGGGATCGAGATAGTCGGCGCGATTCATGAAGACAGTGCCGGTTTCGATCTCGCGGCCGAGGCGCCCTGCCCTTTCCGGGTCCTTCGTCCAGAGCGATGCCGTCAGGCCGTAGGGGCTGTCGTTCATCAACTCAAGCGCTTCCGCATCGCTCTTGACCTTCATGATGCCGACGGCCGGTCCGAAGGTTTCTTCACGCATGAAGGCCATGGAATGATCGACATTGATCAGGATCTGCGGCGCGAGATAGGCGCCACCATCATCGGCCGGGAAAAGCTTCGGATCGACCAGCGCCTTGGCACCCTTCGAAACGGCGTCGGCGATCTGGTCGCGAACCACCTTTGCGAAGCGCTTATGCGCCATCGGCCCGAGCGAAGTCTCGGGATCGAGCGGATTGCCGAGCTTGTAGTTCGACACCCAGGCGACCGATTTCTCGACGAAGGAGTCGAAGAGCGATTCATGGACATAGATGCGCTCGATGCCGCAGCAGCACTGGCCGGAATTATAGGTGGCGCCATCCATCAGCGTATCGACGGCCGCGTCGAGATCGGCGTCTTCCATGACGTAGCCCGGATCCTTGCCGCCGAGTTCCAGGCCAAGTCCGGTGAAGGTGCCGGCCGCGGCGCGCTCGATGGAACGCCCGCCTTCGACCGAACCTGTGAAATTGATGAAGTTGAAGCTGCCGGCGGCAATCAGCGCCGACGAGGTCTCGTGGTCGAGGAAAACATTCTGGAAGACATCGGCAGGAACGCCGGCTTCGACGAAAGCCTGCACCAGCCGCTCGCCGACCAGCAGCGTCTGGCTGGCATGCTTGAGAATGATCGAATTGCCGGCCATCAAAGCCGGGGCAACGGTGTTGATCGCCGTCATGTAGGGATAGTTCCACGGCGCAATCACGAAGACGACGCCATGCGGCTCGCGCTCGATGCGGCGCTCGAAACTCGCGCTGTCCTCGACGACGAGCGGCGCAAGCGCATCTGCTGCGATCGAGGCGACATAGTTGGAACGCTCGTTGAAACCTCGATATTCGCCGCCGTACTTGATCGGGCGACCCATCTGCCAGGCAAGTTCCGGCACGACGACATCGGCCATCTCGTTCAGGCGCGCCACGCCCTTGAGAACGAGCTGAACACGGTCCTCGAGCGGACGCTTCGCCCAAGCCTTCTGCGCCTTGCGCGCCCGCGCGACGGCATCCTTTGCCGCCTCAAGCGAAAGCGCCGGCCGCTCGGCATAAACCGAACCGTCAACCGGCGATATGCATTGGATCATGGCCATGATCAAATCCTGTCTTTTATCTGCAAACGAATGGATTGGCGCAGGGCTGAATCAGCCCTGCATTTGGTTGCCTACCTTACTTCCGTTTTCGCGGAAAAGGCGGCGAAATTGTTGCGATACTTACGCCCTTTCGAAGCCTCTCGCTACTTCCCAATCGGTAATGCGGCGGTCATATTCCTCTTGCTCCCACTCGGCGGCCCGCGTGTAGTGATCGATCACCTCGTCCCCGAAGGCGTCACGCAACATCTTTGACTGGTTCATGGCGACAGCGGCAGACCGCAGGGTGCGCGGGATTTCGCGGACGTCACGGGCGCCATAGGCGTCGCCGACGTAGGGCGCCTCCAGTTCCAGCTTGTTTTCGACGCCATCGATGCCGGCCGCGATCAGGGCCGCGAAGGCGAGATAGGGATTGAGGTCGGAGCCGCCGACGCGGCATTCGATGCGGATACCTTTGGTCTCGCCGCCGCAGAGCCGGTAGCCGGCGGTGCGGTTATCCGTACTCCAGATCGCCTTGGTCGGTGCAAAGGTGCCGGCGACGAAACGCTTGTAGGAATTGATGTAGGGCGCCAGGAAATAGGTGATCTCGCTGGCATGGGCCAAAAGACCGGCCACATAGTGCCGCATCAGCGGTGACATGCCGTGATCAGCCGTCTCGTCGAAGAAGAGCGGCGTCTTGCCATCGGCGCTCCAAAGCGACTGATGGATATGCGAGGAACTGCCGGCAGCGGTGTAGCTCCACTTGGCAAGGAAGGTGATCGCCTTGCCCTTTGACCAGGCAATCTCCTTGCAGCCGTTCTTGATGATCGAATGGCGGTCCGCCATGGTCAGTGCATCGGCATAGCGGACGTTGATTTCCTCCTGCCCTGCCGAGGCCTCGCCCTTGGAATTCTCGACCGGAATGCCAGCACCCTGCAGGCCGGTGCGGATCGCCCGCATCACGTCCTCTTCCTTGGTCGTCTGGAAGATATGGTAGTCTTCGTTGTAGGCACTCGCGAGCTTGAGGTCGCGGTAACCCGAATTCTGCGCCTGCTCGTAGCTCTGGTTGAACAGGAAGAATTCCAGCTCCGACGCCATGAAGGCCTTCATCCCCATGGCTTCGAGGCGTTTGACCTGCTTCTTGAGGATGGCGCGCGGCGAATGCGCAACCTCGTCATGGGTGTGGTGGTCGAGCACGTCGCAGAGAACCAGCGCCGTACCCTCGAGCCAGGGTATCCGACGAAGCGTGCCAAGATCCGGCTTCATGGTATAGTCGCCATAGCCCTTTTCCCAGCTGGTTGACTTGTAGCCGGAGACCGTCTCCATCTCGATGTCGGTCGCCTGCAGATAATTGCAGCTATGCGTCTCTTTCCATGCGCTTTCGATGAAATATTCTGCCTGGAAGCGCTTGCCCATCAACCGGCCCTGCATATCCACCTGGCATGCGAGAACGGTGTCGATGCGCCCTTCGGCAACGTCTTTTTTGAGGTCGTCGAACGTATAGCTGCTGGTCATGATTGGTCCACCTAAAAAACAAAGTCGGAAAATCGGGACGACAAATGCATATCCGGCGCCGAAGCGCTGGCCAAGCCTTGCACCGATAGGGGCCGCACGACGCGGCCCCCTGCTAGGAGCGGATGATGATACTTACTCGCCCGGAACGGCCCCCGTGACTGCTGTCGTCTCACCGACTGCAGCCTCGGCCGCCGCAATCTCAGCCTTGCGCTTGGCGATCATATCGCCGATCGGCGGGCCCTGGAAGCGGCGGTTCTCGACGGCAAACCAGATGACGACGGCGAGGATGATGAAGCCGACCGTTACGCCGAAAACCTTGTCGTTCGGCGGCTGGATGGCGATGTAGACGATCAGGATCATTCCGAGCGTTGCGAGAACGCCGACGGCCTTGTAGACGCCGCCTCCGAGGTTCCAAGGTCCCGGAGCCGGCCACTTCTTCGTGCCGTAGGCAAAGATGCCAAGCACGATCGGGAAGAGGAAGGAGAGGAACAGGAAGATCAGTGTCGCGTTCACCACGGTGACGTAGAGGCTTGCCTCACCGACGGAGATGAAAAGTGCACCCCAGACGAACAGGCTTTCGAGGACGGCACCCGTCCAGATCGCTGCAACCGGCGTCCGGAATTTCGGGCTGACGCTCGCAAGCATTTTGGAACCGACCGGAACGCCCCCGTCACGCGAGAAGGCGTAGATCATGCGCGAGCACGACGTGACAGTCGCCAAGCCGCACAGGAACTGCGAAATGAAAATCGCGACATAAAGAATAGTCACCAGCCATGCCGGCATGATGGCATTGATAGTCGCGAAGAACACGTTCCAGCCCTGCTTTGCGCCGGCAGCCATATCCGGAATGGCAATGACGAAGGCCGAGAGCATGACCCAGCCAGCCAGCGACGACCAGATAACGGCCGAAACCATCGAGCGCGGGACGGAAAGCGCCGCCTTCTTGGTTTCTTCGGATGTATGCGCGGAGGCGTCGTAGCCGGTGATCGTATAGATCGGCAGCAGCAGGCCAAGCGCAAAAATGTACCACATGCTGTCGGACTGAGGCCAAACCGCGCCGCCTGCATCACCGGAATAGTTGGTGAACGTCCATAGGCGCGAGAAATCATGAGTCGGCGCGAAATAGAAGCAAGCTACGGTCAACACGGCGGCTGTCACGAGGATCAGAGTGCCGGAAAAGTCCGTCAATTTCGCCGTCAGCCCGATGCCGAAGTGATTGATGGCCGCCTGAATGATCGTGAAAATGACGACGAGCACAACCTGCATGCCCGGAGAAACGACGCCGTTGGCATCAGCGATCCCGAGCTGGGCACCAAAAGTCCCGCCAAGGAACAGAGCCGTACCGATGTTGATTGCGCCAAGCACGGTGATGAGACCGAGCAGGTTTAGCCATGCCGTCAGCCAGCCTGTAAAGCGCGTTCCAAGGATCGAACTCCAGTGGTAAAGGCCGCCTGCCGTAGGATAGGCCGACGAAATCTGCGCCATGCCGAGCGCAAAGAACAACGAAATGATGCAGCCGACCGGCCAACCGATACCGATAGCAGCACCGCCGACACCTGATGTTGCCTGCGCGAGTGAATTGATACCACCGGAGAGAATGCAGATGATGGAGAAGGAGATTGCGAAGTTCGAAAACGAACTCATGCGTCTTTCTAGTTCCTGGGCATAGCCCATGGAATGCAGGACTTGCACGTCCTGCTTCTTATCCTGATCGGTATAGTCCGACATGATATTCCCCTCTTGCCGATCACCCGCGGAATTACGGATGATCCCAGTTGCCAAGTGCCTCTCGGAATTTACCGATCGACATAACCGCAGTTGAACTGCTCCCACGGGTCGTTTTTTATGGTTTCAGGCGTCCAGACTTTGCTGGATTAGCCCAGACAGATAGTCAGCCATGACCCTTTGGCTGACCTCGTCTACGATGAGGTCGTTGCGGACCTCGATCATCACGTTATGCAGGCCGTTGGCGATCCCATGCAGTTTCAGCGTATGGGTGACGCCGTCCTTTGGCCCGTAAGGCTCGTTTCGCTCGGTGCGATAGACCGCCGCTTTCGTTGCAGCCGACAGCATGCGATCTGCCAGGCGGCTGTCCTCGTCGTGCAGGATGCCAAGTTCCACGGCACGGGATTTGCCCAGGTAGACAGGCGTGAAGCTATGGATCGTGACGATCATCGTCGCCTGCCCCCGCGCAGACCGGTCTGCAAGCAGCGCACGAATGCGATCGTGAAAGGGCGTGTACAGCGCCTCGGTCCGCTCGCGGCGCTCGGTATCCTTCAAATCCCTGTTGCCGGGTATGGCGTAGATCTCGCTGGTCTCCGGCATTGCTGCCGGAGATTCCGGCGGGCGGTTGCAGTCATAGATCAATCGCGAGAAGCGCTGGTAAACCAGGGTGCTATCCAGATTTGCCGAGATATGCCTTGCCACTGAAAGGGCACCCGGATCCCAGGCGATGTGGCTCGACAAAGCTTCGCTCGTCAATCCGAGATCACCGAAGAACTCGGGAAGCCTTCGGGACGCATGCTCACATATGATAAAGAAGGAACCCTTGCCATCCGGCCTCTCGACCGCGACGCAATCTCCATCCGCTTCCGTCAATATGCCTTGCTGTGCAAGCATCGAAGCCGTTCCGCCGAAATCTTAATAAAAAGCTTATAAGAAAAGAATTCTTCAGCTTTCTGCCACTGTCAATCGGAAACTGAAATTTTCTCTTCATTTTTGACATTGACTTGTCATATTCCCGCGTTGTTAAATCCTTATGGAGACAGGCAAAGACCGTCCCGGGGAGCAAAAATCGAGTGGACCATGCGTCGAAGACCGTTTCGGACGTCATTCATGCCCGTTTCGAGGCACTGACCCGTGCGGAAAAGCAGCTGGCCCATAGCCTGCTCGATAACTACCCCGTCTCCGGACTGGGCAGTATTACGACCGTTGCCGAGAACGCGCGTGTCTCTACCCCGACCGTGGCACGCATGGTGCAGAAGCTCGGCTTCAAGGGCTATTCCGAATTTCAGTCCCGCCTCCATCAGGAGGTCGAAGCAACCATTTCCAACCCGCTGACAAAGCACGACCGCTGGGCCTCGAATGCCCCGGGCACCCATATCCTGAACCGCTTTGCCGATGCCATCATGGGCAATCTACGCCAAACGCTAACAAATCTCGATACGGCAACCTTCGATAGTGTCGCCAGCTTGCTGTCGGAACGGCAGCGCGGCCTCTACTTTGTAGGAGGACGTATTACCGGTGCGCTTGCCGAGTATTTTTTCACGCATATGCAGGTTATCAGGCCGAACACAACCCTGCTTTCGTCCAATTCAAGCTCCTGGCCGCAATATGTCTTGAACATGAACCCGGGAGACGTGCTGATAATCTTCGATATCAGGCGCTACGAGCAGGAGATGGTTAGCCTGGCGATCGCCGCGAAGCGACGCGGCGCGGAAATCATCGTTTTTACCGACCAATGGGCTACCCCGGCGACGAAATACGCAAAACACACGTTTCGCGTGCAAATCGAAGCGCCCTCAGCGTGGGATTCATCGGTTGTCACACTTTTCATCGTCGAAGCTCTGATCGAAGCTGTCCAGAATTCAACCTGGGACGAGACGAGCGAGCGTATGAAAACACTGGAAGGCCTGTTCGAGCAGACCAAGCTTTTCAGCAAACTTGGCTAGTGGGGACAAGGGAACAGGCATGACACCGATCTGCGGATCGAGCTCATGTAAAAACCTGATGTCACAATTCGCTTATATAAGTAAAACCTCCGGCTTTTCTGGAAAAAACCTTACATGAAAGTGTCACACAAGCTTCATCTAAGGTCTTTAACAGCAACGTCAGACACTGACACCAAAGGAGAACAACAGTGATCTCGAAAATTCATCGCCTCCTTTCGCTCACCACCGCGATGGTCGTGGCTTCGTCCGCGATTGCCGCTGCTGCTCCGAGCGACGATCTCATCGCTGCCGCCAAGAAGGAAGGCACGCTGACCACGATCGCTCTTCCGCACGACTGGTGCGGCTACGGCGACCTGATCGAAGGCTTCAAGGCCAAGTACGGCATCTCCGTCAACGAACTGAACCCGGATGCTGGTTCGGGCGATGAAGTTGAAGCCATCAAGGCCAACAAGGGCAACACCGGCCCGCAGGCTCCTGACGTCATCGACGTTGGTCTCTCCTTTGGCCCGACCGCCAAGAAGGACGGTCTCCTGCAGCCTTACAAGGTCTCCACCTGGGACTCCATTCCTGATAGCGCCAAGGATGGCGAAGGCTACTGGTACGGCGACTACTACGGCGTTCTGACCTTTGCCGTGAACACGGATATCGTCAAGAATCCGCCGAAGGACTGGGCAGACCTCCAGAAGTCTGACTATGCCAACACCGTTGCTCTCGCTGGCGACCCGCGCGTTTCCAACCAGGCTACCCAGGCTGTTTACGCAGCCGGTCTCGCTGCTGGTGAGAAGGATGGCGCAAAGATCGGCGAAGCCGGCCTGAAGTACTTCGCAGCCCTCAACAAGGCTGGCAACTTCGTTCCGGTCATCGGCAAGTCCGCTTCGATGGCTCAGGGCTCGACCCCGATCGTCGTCGCATGGGACTACAACGCTCTCGCATGGCGCGACAGCCTGAAGGGCAACCCGCCGCTCGAAGTTACCGTTCCGGCATCGGGCGTTCTCGCTGGCGTCTACGTTCAGGCGATCTCCGCTTTCGCTCCGCATCCGAACGCTGCCAAGCTCTGGATGGAATACCTGTACTCGGACGAAGGTCAGGTTGGCTGGCTGAAGGGCTATTGCCACCCGATCCGCTTCAATGATCTGGCCAAGAACAAGAAGATCCCGCAGGACCTTCTCGACAAGCTGCCGCCGGCTGCTTCCTATGAAAAGGCTGTCTTCCCGACGCTCGACGAACAGAACGCTGGCGCTTCTGTCATCAGCAAGCAGTGGGACAGCGTTGTAGGCGCTGCCGTAAAGTAATCTGCGACCAGAAGCTTCCCCGTCACACGGCGGGGAAGCTTTCCTCACTCAGACGCACGAATGGCTGGGCTTTTCCATGAGCAGCATTTCGACTTCGGCGGTTTCCGCACCTGCGACGACCTTCAACAAGAAGGTGATCATCGACTGGCTGGGCATTGCGCCCTTCACCATCTTTGCGCTGTTATTCCTCATTCTTCCCACGATCTATCTGGTTGCCGGCGCGTTCCTGACGCCTGACGGCGCCTTTACCTTCGACAATATCGCAGGTCTGTTCACCGATACGATCATGTCGTCCTACCTGATCAGTATCAAGATTTCGGTCGCGTCGGCTCTGGGCGGCGCGCTGCTCGGCTTCTACCTCGCCTGGGCGCTCGTCATGGGTGGCCTGCCCACCTGGCTTCGCCACGTGTTTCTGACTTTCTCCGGTGTCGCTTCGAACTTCGCTGGAGTGCCGCTGGCCTTCTCCTTCGTGGCCACGCTCGGCCGTCAGGGTCTGATCACCATCATCCTGATGAACCTCTTCCACTTCAATCTCTACGCGACCGGTTTCAACCTTCTGACCTTCTTCGGCCTGACCATCACCTACATGTACTTCCAGATCCCGCTAATGGTGCTGATCATCACGCCGGCACTGGATGGTATGAAGAAGGAATGGCGCGAGGCCGCCTCGATCCTCGGCGCCACGAACAAGCAGTACTGGACAATGGTCGCGCTGCCGATCCTGTGGCCGAGCCTGCTCGGCACCACTCTGCTCCTTTTCGCCAATTCCTTCGGCGCCATCGCAACGGCCATTGCGCTAACCGGTAGCTCGCTGAACATCGTGCCGATCCAGCTCTACGCCCAGATCCGCGGTGACGTGCTGCACAACGCCAACCTCGGCTACGCGATGGCACTTGGCATGATCGTGATCACAGGCGTCTCCAACATCGTCTATATTGTCATGCGCATGCGCGCTGAACGGTGGCAAAAATGAAGTTGCAAAAATTCTTCGCATGGCTTGCTGTCGCCATCGGTGCCATCTACTTCCTCGTGCCGCTCATCGGCACGCTGGAGTTCTCGCTCCGCATGCGCCGTGGCGTCTATAGCTTCGATGCCTACGTATCGGTCTTCTCGGATCTCCACTTCCTCACCGCCTTCGGCTTCTCGATGCTGATGGCGTTGCTCACCATCATCTTCGGTATGCTGCTCGTCGTACCCACGGCATATTGGGTTCGCCTGCGTCTGCCGCAGCTCCGTCCGATCGTAGAATTCGTCACGCTGCTGCCGCTCGTCATTCCGGCCATCGTCATCGTCTTCGGTTATCTGCGCCTCTATAACTCGTCCTCGATTCTGCCGCTGACGGGCTACGACCTGACGACGAACATCCTGCTCGTCTGCTCCTACATCGTTCTGTCGCTTCCCTATATGTACCGCTCCGTCGACACCGCGATGCGCACCATTGACGTCGGCACGCTGACGGAAGCAGCTGAAAGCCTCGGCGCAAAGTGGACGACGATCCTGTTTCGGTGCATCTTCCCGAATGTGATGAGCGGTGTCCTTTCCGGCGCCTTCATCACGCTGGCGATCGTCATGGGCGAATTCACCATGGCGGCACTGCTCAACCGCCCGGCATTCGGCCCCTACATGCAGCTTGTCGGCGCCAACAGGGCCTATGAGCCTTCGGCGCTCGCTATCATCGCCCTCGCAGTGACCTGGCTCAGCATGGGCCTCCTGCAGCTCGTTTCCCGTTTCACGAATGCCGCTCCGGCTAAAGCGTAAGGTTTTGTACCATGGCTTTTCTCGAACTGACCCACATCAAGAAATCCTTCGGCGAAACCCAGGTCGTGCATGACTTCAACATGCACATTGAGAAGGGCGAGTTCATCTCCTTCCTCGGACCGTCGGGCTGCGGCAAGACCACCGTGCTGCGCATGATCGCCGGCTTCGAAACGCCGACCGCCGGCACGCTGACGATCGCCGGCAAGGACCAGCGCCCGCTGAAGCCGAACCAGCGCAATATCGGCATGGTCTTCCAGGCCTATGCCCTCTTCCCGAACATGACCGTGCACGACAACGTCGCCTTCGGCCTCAAGGTCGCCGGCGCGCCGAAGAACGAGATCGACGGCCGCGTCAAGGAAATGCTCGGCCTGATCAAGCTCGACCATCTGGCCGGTCGCTACCCCTACCAGATGTCGGGCGGCCAGCAGCAGCGCGTAGCGCTCGCCCGCGCGCTTGCCGTCAAGCCGCAGGTTCTCCTGCTCGACGAACCGCTCTCGGCGCTGGACGCCAAGATCCGCGTTTCGCTGCGCGAAGAAATCCGCGCCATCCAACAGAAGCTCGGTATCACCACTGTCTTCGTGACGCACGACCAGGAAGAAGCCCTGTCGATCTCCGACCGCATCGTCGTCATGAATGCCGGTCGCGCCGATCAGATCGGCACGCCCTTCGAAATCTACAACACGCCGGCAACGCGCTTCGTTGCATCGTTCGTCGGCACGCTGAACATGATCGAGGGCAGCGTCGTTGACCCCGATGCCAACCGCATCAAGATCGGCGATCAGGACATCACGCTCAAGCAGTCCGTCACCGCCTTCAAGCCGGGCGACAAGGTTTCGCTCGCGCTGCGTCCCGAAGCCGGCTCGCTCGCTGAATCTGCAAAGGGCGACACCGCACTGACCGGCGAAGTCTCCTCGGCCCACTTCCTCGGCTCCGTTATCCGCACGCGCATGAACGTTGCCGGCAACACGATCTCTTTCGACATGTTCAACAGCCCCGGCCTGCTGCCGCCGTCCGTCGGCGAAAAGGTCACGCTGCGCTTCTCCGCATCCGATCTTCTGGTCCTCCAGGATTGATTTTTCGGATTGGTCGGAAAAGACCGACACACTGTTCTCAAACGCCGGGTATCAGCCCGGCGTTTTTGCTTTGATTTCCTGATTTGCTTAAGTCTATAGTCTGCTCGTTCTCAGGGCGGGGTGAAATTCCCCACCGGCGGTATCGGGCCTCATGTTTTCGAACAGAAAGGCCCGGAGCCCGCGAGCGCCTTTTGCCCACAAGGGTGGAAGGGTCAGCAGATCCGGTGAGAGGCCGGAGCCGACGGTATAGTCCGGATGGAAGAGAGCACGCAGGATCAGCCACCTTCACGCGTGAAGGGTGCCGGTTGGTCAAGCCTGTTCGCCCAAGGGATAGTTTTGAAAACCCTTGAAAGGCAAAGAACCATGACAATCTCCGTTTCCCCTCAGCAAAGCCGCATTGCGATCATCCGCGCTCGCTGGCATTCCGAAATCGTCGATCAGAGCGTCGAAGGTTTCATATCGGAATGGCAGCAAACCGAGGGCGCGGCAGCGGTCGACGTTTTCGACGTGCCCGGCGCACTTGAGATCCCCTTGCACGCTCAGCTGCTTGCCCGCAGCGGTCGCTATGCTGCGATCGTCGCCAGCGCATTCGTCGTCGATGGCGGCATCTACCGCCACGAATTCGTGGCCGATACCGTCCTTGAAGCGATGATGCGCGTACAGCTCGACACCGGCATTCCGATCTTGTCGGCGGTGCTGACGCCGCATCATTTCCAGGAAAGCGAAGCGCACATCAACTTCTTCAAGGAGCACTTCGTACTCAAGGGCCGCGAAGTCGCCAGCGCCTGCCGCCAGATCCTGACCGAACGCGCAAAGTTCCTGACATTCGCGGCGTAACGCACAATCTCTTTCACAAGTGACGCCGCTCTTGGCTTTACGGCAAAGGGCGGCGATCGAGTGAGACGCCGGCAAGCGGCAAAATCCCGATTGCCTAGAGACCCCCGTCCGGCGGCCGGAGCAGGCGTTTCAACGAGACCCAAAGACTAAGACTGTCACGCGCCTCCTCATGCGAAATGCCGGCATCATCCAGCAGGTATTTGTTTCGACTCAGCAAAGCGTCCTCAAGCGCCCTGCGCTCCGTCCACCACTG
The DNA here is from genome assembly GCF_008365395.1 of Neorhizobium sp. P12A. NCBI lineage: Bacteria > Pseudomonadati > Pseudomonadota > Alphaproteobacteria > Hyphomicrobiales > Rhizobiaceae > Neorhizobium > Neorhizobium sp. P12A. The sequence continues at coordinate 317,018 of NZ_QOVX01000001.1, forward strand.
ACGCCAACGCTCAGCCCATGTCCTCCGCTCCACTCTCATCGTCTTGCTGCTCAGCATCAGCATGGTCGATCTCCCTTGCAGGCACAATCGTCATCCACGCTTTGACATTGCACAAACGAATAGTGACAATGCCTGCCATTGAGAAAACTCATGGCGGCACAAATGCATGTTCCCCTGGAAAGCGACTTGCTGCGGGTCTTCCTGATCGTCGCGGAAGCCGGCAACGTGACCCGCGCCGCCTCCGATGTCGGGCGGACCCAATCTGCCGTCAGCCTGCAGCTCAAGCGGCTGGAGGAAAGCGTCGGCAAGCCGCTTTTCGAACGCGGCCCGCGCGGTGTCGCGCTGACGGAAAGCGGCAAGCAGCTCCTGCCCTATGCCCGCCGCATTGTCGACCTGATGGACGAGACGACAGCCGCCATGCGGCGCAGGCCGCTTGATGGCCTAGTGCGCATCGGGATCCCGGAGGAGTACGGTCATACCATCCTGCCTCGCGCACTTGGGGTCTTCGCCGAAAGCCACCCTTCAGTCGACGTAACAGTTATGTGCGGCTACACGGCCCAGCAGATGGACGCATTGGAAAACGACCGCCTCGATCTGGCCGTCGTGTTCGACTGGAGTGCACAGGTCCACGGCGAAGTGCTCTTCATCGACCCGACCGTCTGGGTCACCTCCACGGTTCATCGCCTGCATGAGCGAAACCCGATGCCGATCGCCGTCTATGGCCGTTCGAGTTGGTGCACGGAGTTTGCCATCCGTTCGCTCGAACAGCACAGCCTGCCCTATCGCATCGCCTATAGCTGCGACACCAGCGGCGGCCTGAAGATCGCGGTCACCGCAGGGCTTGCCATCGCACCGCTGTCGCGCAGCAATATCCCGCCGGATTGCCGCGAGCTGACAATCGAGGACGGTTTCCCGCCGATCGATTCCTCCCGCGTCGTCCTGCGCCGCAATGCCTATCACTCCAACCCCGCTGTCGAGAGCATGGCGGAGGTCATCCGCGCCGCTTTCCGCCCCATAAACCAGGCTGGCCTGCGGCAAGCATGACCGCATCAGCCGAAATCGAGCTTGAACGTGACGCGCTCGGCCACCCACAGCCCTTCCGAATAGGCGATCGGCTGCCCATTCTTGTCGGCATCGACCTTGAGCACGACGAGAACAGGGGACGATTTCGGCTGCCGTAGCAACCGCGCCTCCTCCGCATCGGGCATCCGCGCTTCGATCTCAGTCGACTGACGATCGTAATCGGTTATGCCGTAGACCGCGAGTGACGCGGAAATGGTCGGATTTTCCCGCCTGACCCGCTCGAAATCGGGAAACCGGTCAGCGGGATAGAAGGTATTGCCCAGCTCGACAGGCATCCCGTCAGCCGTCATGACGCCGCGACGGTGAATGACAGGCGTGCCCTCCGCAATCCTCAGCCGAAACGCCACTTCAGTCGGCGCAGGAATAACCGCGTGCAGCAGCAACTCGCCGCCCGGCTCGAACCCCTGCTCGATCAGGTTTCTGGAGAAGCGCGTCTTCCTCGACAGCGTATAGTCCAGCGCGCCCTTGTGGACGAAGGTTCCCCGCCCCTGCTCCGCGCGCACCAGTCCTCGTGTTTCCAGATGTCCCAGCGCTTGACGCACAGTGAAGCGGCTGACGCCGAAACGCTCCATCAGCTGTGGCTCCGTCGGCAGCTGCTCGCCGGGCGAAAGCGTTCCGGCGGCAATCTCCGCCGCCAGAACCTCCCCAATCTGATGCCACAATGCGCTTCCGCTCTTGCGATCCACCATATTCAAACCACTCACACGCGTTTTTCGAGCCTGAAAAGCAGCTTATATTCAGCCGGATAGGCAAGCGCATCCAGGATGCTCGGATAATATTTGCGGTCCTTCGAGGCGGTCACAAAGCCATCGTAGCCGAAACGCTTGACCGATACGTCAAAGCCGGCAGCCACGAAGGCAGTGATATAATCTTCGGGCGAATAGTCCTGCACCGGAGCGTTGCTGTTTCCGCCGATCAGTTCGCGCCATTTGGGCCAAAGCGGGTTTTCCGTATGGCAACCCGTGACGGCATAGTAGACCCCGCCATTGCGCATCACCTGAAACATCTGTTCGGTATGGCGGCGCAACTCGGGCAGCAGATAGACGACCTCGTAGCTGAAGGCGACATCAAAACTGTCCGCCCATGGCGAGAGATCGGTCGTGACATGAAATTGAACCGGCAGGTTTCCCTTGTTCGCTTCGGCAACGGCAACCGATTCCGATGCGATGTCGATACCGACGCCGCGGCGAAACGGCCGGATCCCGTGCAGAAGCTGGAGGAAGCCGCCGCGATTGCAACCGAAGTCGAGAACGGTTTTCGCCGCGAAATCCCGCTCAGGGATCGTCTCGATGAAATGCCGCCAGTAGCGGCTGTGGGATTCCGCCATCCGTGCGTCGCCCTGCGGTTCGGTGTGCCAGGTGGTATAGGTATTGGCTGCGTCCGTCATGATGCTCTCCGTTCGAGTTGATGCAGCAAACCTAGCGGCAGACTATGACAGTCACATGAATTCGTCCGGACGACCAGACTATTTCATGTGAAATCGAATTAAGAATAGCGGAGAGCGCAATACCGCCAATTTTCCCGGCTTGATTGTCCGCGTGCCCGCTCCATTTCCTCAAGGTTTTCAGCCATAACGGATATATAATGAGAGCACTGTTCAGACGCCTGACGTCTCCCAAGGGCCTGACGCTCGGCCGCAAGACGACCGCCATTCTCGATGGAAAAATAACCGGCCCCGGCCATCTCTGGTTCGGCATCCAGTGGGGAACCGCCCTCCCACTGCAATCCAACATCCTCATCCGCAAAGCTTCCGAAGTCTCCGTAAAGGGCGACTTCCAGATCTATTCGGGCAGCATCTTCGGGGTGGGCGAAGGCGCGCGGATAAAGCTCGGCAGCGGCTATATCAACAACGAGGCCCGTATCTCCATCGCGGGAGAGCTGACCATCGGCGACGACGTGGTCATCGGCCCGCAGCTCTATATGCTCGACCAGAATCACCATAGGATAACGGGCAGCAAACCGCGGCCGAAGAAGATCGTCATCGGCAATCACGTCTGGATCGCCGCGCGGGTGACGATCCTGCCGGGCGTGACGATCGGCGACGGCTGCGTGATCGGCGCCGGCTCCGTCGTGACCAAGGATATACCGCCGGGCACCCTCTGGGCTGGCAATCCGGCGCGCTATATCAGGGATGTCGAGTGGGATTGAGATGCGGCCAGGCTTGCCGGCGGCAAAAAAAGCCCCGCACTAAGGCGGGGCAGTTCTGCTTTGGAGCTGTTGGACGATCAGTTCCTGATCGCCTGATCATTGGCATCGAAGCGATGCATGTGACTCCCGTCCGGCGTTGCGTATACCACGTCGTCCGGCTCGTACTTGTGCTCGCCGAAGAGACGTACGGTCAGAAGCCCGGTATGTTCCGATTCGAGGTAGATGATCGTGTCGGCGCCCAGATGTTCGACATGGACGACCTTGGCGGACCACATTCCCTGATCGCGCGAGAGCGTAATGTGCTCGGGCCGAATACCTATCGTCTTGGCCGAAGTGTCACCGAGCTTTTCAGCCGGAATGAAATTCATCTGCGGTGAACCGATGAAGCCGGCAACGAAAACATTGGCCGGACGATTGTAGAGTTCCATCGGCGAGCCGATCTGCTCGATCGCACCGGCGTTCAGGACCACGATCTTGTCGGCCAGCGTCATCGCCTCGACCTGGTCGTGGGTGACGTAGATCATCGTCGCCTTGAGGCTGCGGTGCAGGCGGGCGATCTCAAGGCGCGTCTGGACGCGCAACGCCGCGTCGAGGTTCGACAGCGGCTCATCGAACAGGAAGAGGTCCGGTTCGCGGACGATGGCGCGGCCGATTGCAACGCGTTGGCGCTGGCCACCGGAGAGCTCGGCGGGGCGGCGCGCAAGATACGGCCCGAGCGACAGCATGCCCGATGCCTTGTCCACTCGACGCTCGATCTCGTCCTTTGCGGTACCGGCCTGCTTCAGGCCAAGCCCCATATTGTCCTTGACGGTCAGGTGCGGATAGAGCGCGTAGGACTGGAACACCATGGCAATGCCGCGCTTGGCCGGCGGTGCAAGGGTCACGTCCTTGCCATTGATGGCAACTGCCCCTGAGGTGACGTCCTCCAGCCCGGCGATGCTGCGCAGCAGGGTCGACTTTCCGCAGCCCGAAGGACCGACGAAGATGACGAACTCACCGTCCTTCACCTCAAGGTCGATGCCCTTGAGCACCTCGTGGTTGCCATAGGCCTTGCGGATGGATTTCAGTTGAAGCGATCCCACAGTCTCTGATCCTTACAAATAGATAGGCTTGCCAGTGCGAACGCTTTCGTCCGCGGCAAGGCAGATGCGCAGCGATTGGACGGCGTCGTCCATATGGCGCGTCAGGTCGATATCGTCACGGATGGCCTTCAGCACATAGGCCTGCTCCAGGTCGCAAAGCTCCTGATGGCCGGGCTCGCCATCCATCTTCAGATCCTGGTCGGGGCGAATGAACTTGCCATCGGGACCAGTCTCGGCATTGTGCAGTCGGATCACCGATGTCTTGGTGTGTGTATCGATATCGTCGGACTTTGCATTCGGGTCCATGACGATCGAAACGGCACCGTTCGGCGACATGACGTCCTTCACGAAGAAAGCCGTCTCGGAGATCATCGGTCCCCAGGCAGCCTCATACCAGCCAACCGAGCCATCCTCATAGAGAACCTGCAGATGGCCGTAATTGTACATGTCAGGCGCGATTTCGTTCGAGAGGCGAAGCCCCATGCCACGCACCTCAACCGCCCGGGCGTCGGTGATCTGGCACATGACGTCGACATAGTGCACACCGCAATCCACGATCGGCGGCGTGGTCTGCAGGAGTGCCTTGTGCGTCTCCCAAGTCGGGCCGCTGGACTGCTGGTTGAGGTTCATGCGGAAGACGTAGGGGCCGCCCAGCTTGCGGGCTTCAGCGATCAGCCGCACCCAGGACGGATGGTGGCGCAGGATGTAGCCGACGACCAGCTTGCGTCCCGCCTTTTTCGCCGAGGCGACGACACGCTCGGCATCGGCCACAGTCGTTGCCAGCGGCTTTTCGATGAACACATCACAGCCCGCCTCGAAAGCCATGACAGCATAATCGGCATGGCTATCCGAATAGGTACAGATCGAGCAGAGGTCCGGCTTTAACTCTTTCAGCGCCGTCTCGAAATCCGGATGGATCGTATAGCCGTTGAGCTCTTCCGCCAATCGCGGTTTCGAGCGATTGACAAGGCCGACGATGTCGAAGCCCGGATTGTTGTGATAGGCGAGCGCATGGCTGCGCCCCATATTGCCGAGACCGGCAACGAGAACGCGGATTGGCTTGTCAGAGGAACTCATTTGACGGCTCCCGATGTGATGCCGCGGATAAGCTGCCGCGAGAAGATGACATAGAGGACGAGGATCGGCAGGATCGCTAGCGACAGCGCCGCAAGCACTGCGTTCCAGTTGGTCACGAACTGGCCGATGAAGATCTGCGACCCAAGCGTTACCGTCTTGGTGGCTTCCGAGGGCGCGAGAATCAACGGGAACCAGAGGTCGTTCCAGATCGGGATCATAGTGAATACGGCCACGGTTGCCATGGCTGGCCGAACGAGCGGCAGCACCAAGCGGAAGAAGATCGCATATTCCGAGAGCCCGTCGATGCGGCCTGCATTCTTCAGATCGTCCGACACGGTGCGCATGAACTCCGACAGGATGAAGATCGCAAGCGGCAACCCTTGAGCCGTATAGACGAGGATCAATGCCGTCAGTGTATTGACGAGATGCGCCGCGACCATCCCTTGCAGGATAGCGACCGTGCCGAGACGGATCGGGATCATGATGCCGATCGCCATGTAGAGACCAGTCAAGGTGTTACCGCGAAAGCGATATTCGGAGAGCGCGAAGGCCGCCATGGCTCCAAAGAGCAGCACGAGAAAGATCGAGACGATTGTGACGACGAAGCTGTTCTGGAAATAGAGAGCGAAATTACCCTGCCCCAACACCGTCTGGTAGCCAATGAGACTGAAAGTCGACGGCGTGGGCACCGACAGCGGCGAACGGAAGATGGCGCCGCGGTCCTTGAACGAATTCACGATCGTCAGAAAGACGGGAAAGAGAGCGATCAGCGTATAAGCCAGCAGCGCCAGATGCACGAAGCCGGTGCGGAACGGGGATGTGCGTGCTTTCGACATGGGCAGCACTCCTCAGAATTGGTAGCGGCGCATGCGCCGTTGGATCGTGAAAAGATAGAGCGAAACGCCAGCGAGAATGATCAGGAACATGACCGTCGCGACAGTCGCTCCCATCGAGCGGTCCCCCATCTGCAGCTGGAAACCGAAGAAGGTGCGGTAAAGGAAGGTGCCGAGAATGTCCGTCGCTCCGTCAGGGCCGGCAAGCGCACCCTGGACCGTGTAGATCAGGTCGAACGCGTTGAAATTGCCGACGAAAGTCAGGATCGAAATGATGCCGATCGCCGGCAGGATCAGTGGCAGCTTGATCTTCCAGAACTGCGACCATCCGGTGATGCCGTCACATTCCGCAGCCTCGATCACCTCTTCCGGAATGCTGAGTAGCGCGGCGTAAATCAGCATCATTGGAATGCCGATATACTGCCAGTTCGAAATCAGCGACACCGTGACCAGCGCGGTATCGGTCTTGCCGAGCCATGGCTCGAACAGGGATCGCAGGCCCACCATGCTCATAAGGCCGGGCGCGACGCCCCAGATCGGCGAAAGGATCAGCTTCCAGATGAAGCCGACGATGACGAACGACAGCAGCGTGGGCAGGAAAATCGCGGTGCGATAAAACGAAACGAAACGCAGCTTCGGCGTCGACAGCAGCGCCGCCAGCGCAATTCCGATCGGGTTCTGCACGCACATATGAACGGCGAAGAAGATGAGGTTGTTGCGGAAGGCATTCCAGAAATCATGCCCCCAGCGCGGATCCCCGAACAGCACTTTGTAGTTGGCAAAGCCGACGAAGGCCGGAGCACCATCCACGACATTATAGAAGGAAAGCCTGAGCGTTTCGATCAGCGGCAGGATCATGATCGCCGTGTAGACGAGGAAGGCCGGCAGGAGAAAGACGCCGATATGCCACCGCACCGGGCGCTTGATCGGAGTAACATTCGCCGATGTCGTATCGGTCATTGGTTCAGGCTCGCTTTGGCTTCGTTCTCTCCCCATCCCTGCCCACGACATGGTCTGGACGCATCAGGAATCGGATAATGCTTGTGCAGCAGCGGGAGACTCTTTCATGCGAAGACTTCGTTCGCATGACGGAATGTCTGTGACGAACACAGGATAGAGGGCGACGATAACGCGCCGCCCTCTGTCATTGAGGCTTACTTGCCCGGCTTGTACCAGCTGTCGAGACCGTCCTGCAGCTTCTTGGCAGCAGCATCCGGCGTATCCGTGCCATTGATGACGTTCGCGGATTCGGTCCACGTTACGTTTTCAAGGTTCGGCGTGCCGCGCGACAGGATCTGATAGGTCGAGCGGACCGTCGACTGGTGATCCTTGCGCCAGGAAACGAATTCCTGAGCGAGCGGATCGGCCATCTTCACGTCCTTGGAGTTCAGGCTGAAGAAGCCCGGCAGCGAGTTCGCGTAGATTTCAGCGAATTCCGGCGAGGCAACCCAGGTGAGGAACTTCTTGGCTTCTTCCGGATGCGTGGTCTTTGCGTTCATGCCGACGCCGATATCCGGATGGTCGGAGATGTAGGCGGTGTCACCAGCTTTGGCGACCGGCGGCGGGAAGGCGCCCATCTTGAACTGAGCCTGGCTGTTGAACAGCGCGATTTCCCAAGAACCGGCCGGATAGATGGCAGCGCGGCCGAGCGTGAAGAGGTTCTGGCTGTCCGAGTAGGACTGTGCTTCGAAGCCGTCACCAAGGTAGGGCTTCCACTTGGCGAGTTCCTGGTAGGGAGCGACCCAATCGGCATCCGTCAGCTTCTGCTTGCCGTCGATCAGAGCCTTGCGGCCATCTTCGCCCTTCCAGTAGTTCGGGCCGATGTTCTGGTAGCCCATGGTTGCGGCTTCCCAGAGATCCTTCGTGCCCATGGCCAGCGGGATGTAGGTGCCGTCAGCCTTGATCTTGTCGAGCGCTGCGAAGAACTCGTCGCGGGTCGTCGGTACCTTGATGCCGAGCTTGTCGAAAGCGTCCTTGTTGTAGATGAAGCCGTGGATGACCGAAGCCATCGGCACGCAGAAGGTCGTCTTGCCATCGTCGGTGGTCCAGGCGGCCTTGGCGACAGCTGAGAAGTTCTCCATACCCGGCAGGTCGTTGAGGCTCGTCAGGTTGCCAGCCTTGAAAAGGCCGAGCGACTTGTCGAACGGGCGGCAGGTGATGATGTCGCCTGCCGAACCAGCAGCAAGCTTTGCGTCGGTTGCAGCGTCATATTCGGTCGGTGCAGTCGGCGAGAAAGTGATCTTGATGCCCGGGTTCTTGGCTTCGAAAGCCGGGATGATCTTCTGCTGCCAGATCTGCAGGTCGTCATTGCGCCAGCTTTCGACGTTCAGCGTTACGTCGGCCGCATGAGCAAAGCCACCCGTTGCCAGAAGGCTGGATGCGAGGAGCAAGCTTTTCAGAACAGTATTTTTCATTTCCCTCTCCTTGTTTACGCGCTCGAAAGCGCTGTTCTCGGTCTGAAACAAGCAATTGGCGTGCCTGAGGAAACACCCAACGCCCCAGCGGAGCCGCCAATCTTGCCGGCTCCGAATGCGCAAGGGCGCTTGGGCTCTCTTCCCGAAGCCGCCCGTCTCTTCGCACGCCGGCATCCCAGCCGGAGCGCAAGGAATTCTTTCCAGGGAAGCAATACGTGCCGACCAATGGCGATGGCATCCCGAAAGATCCATGCTCACCTGACAACGGCTAGGTCCACCATCTTTTCGAGGGCCTTCCGGCTATTTTTTGCCGGTTCCGCCGATGCTTGCCTGCACTGTTCCCTTGGGAAGAATTAAGGCCAAAAAAATACCAATTGTCCAGCCGAATTTAACTTTTTGGCGCCAGAAAATCGTCTTTAAAAATTTTCATCAGCAAAAACAGTACGATAACTGCAAAAATAAAGCCAGGGCCTACCTCTTGGTAAATGGTATTTTTTTGGTATTGTAAAGAAAAAAGGGAACTGACGGCATCCGGAGGGTCAGATGACAGGGTTCGCGATCGGCATCGACGGCGGCGGGACAAGCTGCCGTGCCGCTGTGGCAGACAGAACGGGCAATATTCTCGGCACCGGCAAGGCCGGCGCCGCCAACATCATGTCTGATCCGGAAGGAGCCCTTGCCAATATCGTCGAGTCCGCCAAGGCAGCATTTCAAGGCGCCGGATTGCCCGTATCCGACATCGACAAGGCAAGCGTCGTGCTGGGCGTCGCGGGCGCCAATGTCGGCCCCTATGGCGCCCGCATCCAGGCATCCCTTCCCTTCGCCAGAAGCCGCGTCGTCACGGATTCGCTGATCGCGCTACAGGGCGCCCTTGGTGATGGTGACGGTGTCGTCGGCGCTTTCGGCACCGGTTCGGTCTACAGCGCGCGACGTGATGGCAAGGTGACCGAGATCGGCGGATGGGGCTTCGTGGTCGGCGATCAGGCAAGCGGCGCGCGCCTCGGGCGCGATCTGCTGGAAGCCGCCCTCCTCGCCCATGACGGCGTTTACCCCGCCACGCCTGTCACGACGTTGGTGATGGCTGAATTTAGCAATGATCCACAAAAGGTGGTGGAGTTCGCCCACATATCGAAGCCCAAGGATTTCGCCCGCTACGCCCCACTCGTTTTCGGCCATGCCGAACGCAACGATCCCGTTGCGCTTGCCATTGTCAGCAAGGCGGCGCGCGATATCGATGATACGATCCAGTCGCTGCTCTGGCCGGAGTGCCGCGCGATCTGCCTTCTCGGCGGTCTCGCCGGCGCCTACAGGTCGCGGCTCGCCACCAGCCATCAGACCCTGATGGCGGAGCCGAAGGGCGACGCCTTGCAGGGCGCCGTCGCCTTTGCGGTCGATCTCGCCAGAGAAGAAGGGGTCCGGGCATGACCGAAGACCTCACCCACATATTTTCTCCTGAGCGCCTCCTCGCTGGTGGCACCGGCCCGCTCTACGTCAAGCTGCGGCGAACGCTGGAAGACGCGGTCAAGGCCGGAACGCTGAAGCACGGCGATGCGCTGCCACCGGAACGCGATATCGCAGAATACGCCGCCGTGAGCCGCGTGACCGTGCGCAAAGCCATCGATGACCTCGTCGCCGAAGGCGTCCTTGTTCGCCGCCACGGCTCCGGCACCTTCGTGACCAAGCCAGTGTCGAAAGTGGAGCAACGGCTTTCGCAGCTGACCTCGTTCACGGAAGACATGGCGCGGCGCGGCATGAAGGCCCGCTCCGAATGGCTGCACAAGGGCATCCACACCCCCTCGCCCGATGAAATGATGATTCTCGGACTGGCGGCGGACACAAAGGTCTCCCGCCTCAGCCGTCTGCGCATCGCCGACGACCAGCCGCTCGCCATCGAACACGCCAGCGTTTCCGGCGAATTCCTGCCCGACCCGTCGACCGTCACAAGCTCGCTCTATGCCGAACTGGAGCGACGCCAGGTTCGCCCCGTTCGTGCCGTCCAGCGGATTTCCGCAACGAATATGAAGGAAGCCGACGCGGGCCTGCTCGGCGTACCGGTCGGCGCCGCAGGCCTTTCGATCGAGCGCATCTCCTACCTCGGCTCCGGCCGCGCGGTGGAATTCACCCGCTCGCTATATCGCGGCGATGCCTATGATTTTGTCGCCGAATTGACGATTGGGCCGAGCTGAGGTCACCAAAGCCGAGCGATCCAACCATCATGGTCGGCAAGTCCATCGAAAACCACGTCCGCCGAGATGACCGCAATCCGGTTTTCGATCGCGGTAGCGGCTAGAAACCGGTCGAAAGGATCGCGATGGTTCCAGGTCAGCATCGACGCGCCAAGACATATTTCGGGTGTCATCGCAGCTATTCGTCCGCCCTGCTCCTGAAGCAGCCCGGGCAACCTGTCAACGAAGGGCGCCATCTCCGGCCACTTGCCGATGCGCACTTTCTGACCGATTTCAAACAGGCTAATTGGGCTGACGAAAACATTCTCAGTCCCCTCGATGAGTTCAACCGCTCTCGGCGAAAGACGCGCATCGCCCGTTAGCGACCATGCCCAGGCATGTGTGTCCAGTAGGAATGAGCTCACTCGGCGCCTTCCCAAAGCGCAAGTTCGTCTTCTGGCATGGGCTCAAAGAAATCGGGCCCCTCTCCGGCAAGCTTACCTTTGAGGATGCCGATCCTAAACGAGGCCTGTTCAATGGGAACGATTTTCACGACAGGCTTGCTGCCCTTGGCAATGATAACCTCTTCGCCGGACAGCGCAGCGTCGATTAGCTTCGACAGATTTGTTTTTGCGGCGTGTACAGTAAATTGCATCGGCGGCCCCTTGGCTAACTTAGCCATATATACATTCAAAGGGCGTTCATTTCCATCTACTCTCTGCGCAAATTATCTCCAGCGCAAATTCCGATTCCCGATCAAACACTTGCGGCCGGAAGATGAATCAATCTCCCAGCCGCACTACGTCTCGATCTATAACCCTAAGTCAGGGAAATTCCCTGCAATCACGCCGCATCGTCGACCGCTGCAGCGGTCTTTGTCGGCACATAGTTCAGCACCGGACCCAACCAGCGCTCGACCTCTTCGACGGGCATACCCTTGCGCTCCGCATAATCCTGCACCTGATCCCGCTCCACCTTGGCGACGCCGAAGTAGTAGGCGTCGGGATGGCCGATGTAGATGCCCGACACCGATGAGCCAGGCCACATGGCGTAGCTTTCCGTCAACTTCACGCCGGTTGCCACCTCCGCATCGAGCAGGCGGAAAAGCGTTTCCTTTTCGGTGTGATCGGGCTGCGCGGGATAGCCGGGTGCCGGGCGAATGCCGGCATAGGCTTCAGACACCAGTTCCTCGTTCGAGAGGTGCTCGTCCCTGGCATAGCCCCAGAACTCGCGGCGCACACGCTCGTGCATGCGCTCGGCAAGCGCCTCGGCGAAGCGGTCTGAGAGCGCCTTGACGAGGATCGAGGAGTAATCGTCGTTCGCCCGTTCAAAGCGTTCGGCAATGGCGATTTCCTCGATGCCCGAGGTTACGACGAAACCGCCGACATAATCCTTCACCCCGCTTGCGACTGGAGCGACGAAATCCGAGAGCGCCACGTTCGGCCGGTCCTCGCGCTTGGCGATCTGCTGGCGCAGCGTATAGAAGGTGGCGAGTTCGGCGGAGCGGCTTTCATCGGTGAACAGCTTGATGTCGTCGCCGACGGCGCCCGCCGGCCAGAAGCCGATGACTGCGCGGGGACGGAACCATTTTTCCGCAATGATTTTTTCGAGCATGGCCTGCGCGTCGGCATAGAGTTGTCGCGCCGCCTCTCCCTGCTTCTCGTCCTCGAGAATGGCCGGGAACCGGCCCTTTAGCTCCCAAGTCTGGAAGAACGGCGTCCAGTCGATATATTTCGCGAGTTCCGCCAGATCGTAATCGTCGAAGACCTTGGTGCCGAAAAATTCCGGAGCCTTGGGCTTGTAAGCCGACCAGTCGATCTTGACCGCATTCTCACGGGCGCTGGCGAGCGGCAGGCGTACCTTCTCCGCTTCGCTTTTCGCATGGGCGGTCGCGACCTTGGTATATTCGGCCCGGACGGTTTCGACATAGCCCTGCTTGGCATCAGGCGACAGCAGCGCCGACACGACACCGACCGCGCGGGAGGCATCGGTGACGTAGACCGTTTGGCCCTTTTCGTAGCGCGGATTGATCTTGACCGCCGTGTGGACGCGACTGGTCGTCGCGCCGCCGATCAGGAGTGGGATATCAAAACCCTGCCGCTCCATTTCGGATGCGACATGCACCATTTCGTCGAGCGACGGCGTGATCAGGCCGGACAGGCCGATGATATCGACCTTCTCCTTTACAGCGGTTTCGAGGATCTTCGTCGCCGGCACCATGACGCCGAGATCGATGATCTCGTAATTGTTGCAGGCGAGCACGACGCCGACAATGTTCTTGCCGATATCGTGGACATCGCCCTTGACGGTCGCCATCAGCACCTTGCCGGCCGACTTCCGCTCATCGCCGCCATTCAGACGCTTCTCCTCTTCCATGAAGGGCAGCAGCACGGCGACCGCCTGCTTCATGACGCGCGCCGACTTGACCACCTGCGGCAGGAACATCTTGCCGGAGCCGAAGAGATCACCGACGACGTTCATGCCGGCCATCAGCGGCCCCTCGATGACATGCAGCGGGCGCTCCGCTTGCTGACGGGCTTCTTCGGTATCGGCCTCGATATAGTCGGTGATGCCATTGACCAGCGCATGCTCTAGCCGCTTCTCGACCGACCATTCGCGCCATGCCAGATCCTGCACCTTTGCTTCCCGGCCCCCCGCGCCGCGGAAGCGTTCGGCGACTTCGAGCAGTCGCTCGGTGGCGTCGGATCGGCGGTTCAGCACAACGTCCTCGCAGGCCTCGCGCAGTTCGGCATCGATATTGTCGTAGACGGCAAGCTGGCCGGCGTTGACGATGCCCATGTCCATGCCCGCCTGGATGGCGTGATAGAGGAACACGGCATGCATCGCCTCGCGCACGGTCTCGTTGCCGCGGAAGGAGAAGGAAAGGTTTGAGACGCCGCCGGAAATATGGACGAGCGGCATGGTCTGCCGGATCGTCCGGGTTGCCTCGATGAAGTCGACGCCGTAATTGTTATGCTCTTCGATGCCGGTCGCGACCGCAAAGATGTTCGGATCGAAGATGATATCTTCGGGCGAGATGCCGGTCTGCTCCGTCAGCAGCTTGTAGGCGCGCGTGCAGATATCGACCTTGCGCTGATAGGTGTCGGCCTGCCCGGTCTCGTCGAAGGCCATGACGACGACGGCAGCGCCATAGGCATGCAACAGCCTTGCCTGCTTGAGGAAATTCTCCTCACCCTCCTTCAGCGAGATCGAGTTGACGATCGGCTTGCCCTGCACACATTTCAGACCGGCCTCGATGATCGAGAACTTCGAACTATCGATCATGACGGGCACGCGAGCGATATCGGGCTCAGCTGCGATCAGGTTCAGGAACTCGACCATCGCCTTTTCGGAGTCGATCAGGCCTTCGTCCATGTTGATGTCGATGACCTGCGCGCCGTTCTCGACCTGGTCGCGGGCGACGGCGAGAGCCGCGGTATAGTCGGCATTGGTGATCAGCTTGCGGAAGCGTGCCGAACCGGTGACATTGGTGCGCTCGCCGACATTGACGAAGGGAATCTCCTTGGTCAGCTCAAAGGGTTCCAGACCCGAAAGCGACATGAAAGGCCGATGTGCCGGCAACTCGCGCGGCTTGTACTTCGAAACTGCAGCGGCAATGGCGGCAATATGCTCAGGCGTCGAACCGCAGCAGCCGCCGACAATATTGACCAGGCCATCGCGGGCAAAGCCCTCGACCTGTGCTGCCATCATTTCAGGCGTTTCATCATACTGGCCGAATTCGTTCGGCAGGCCGGCATTCGGATAGGCGCAGACGAAAGTATCAGCAGCGCCCGAAAGCTCCTGCAGGTGCGGACGCATAGCGTTGGCGCCGAGCGCACAGTTGAGGCCGATCGTGAATGGATTGGCATGGCGCACGGCATTCCAGAATGCGGATGGAGTCTGGCCGGAAAGCGTGCGGCCGGAAAGGTCGGTGATCGTGCCCGAGATCATCACGGGAAGACGAACGCCCTTTGCCACGAAACGCTCCTCGCAGGCAAAGATCGCGGCCTTGGCATTCAGCGTATCGAAGATCGTCTCGATCAGGATGATGTCGGCTCCGCCGTCGATCAGGCCGTCGATCTGCTCGCCATAGGCAATGCGTAGATCGTCGAATGTCACCGCACGGTAACCTGGATTGTTGACGTCAGGGGAAATTGAAGCCGTCCGGTTGGTCGGCCCGATGGCGCCGGCAACGAACCGACGCTTGCCGTCCTCACGCTCGGCGCGAACAGCGGCGCGGCGCGCGACTTCGGCGCCTTCCTTGTTCAGCGCATAGACCTCGCCTTCCATCTGATAGTCGGCCTGCGCGATACGCGTCGAGGAAAAGGTATTGGTCTCGATGATATCGGCGCCGGCCTTCAGGTACTTGTAGTGGATTTCCTCGATCGCATTGGGCTGCGAGAGGATCAGAAGATCGTTGTTGCCCTTCTGGTGGCAGGCACAGCCGATGAAGCGGTCGCCGAGGAAATGATCCTCGTCGAAGCCGAGCCCCTGGATCTGCGTGCCCATGGCGCCATCGAGAACGAGAATGCGCTCGCTCGCCGCTTTCCGCAGCGCCGCGAAGACTTCGCTTCCATCTCGTTTCGTCGCTTCCGAACCAAAAAGATCATTGAACACGAGCGGACTCCTTTAGCCTGATTGCGACTTCGCAATCAAATCACATAAAGATATCTTTATGTCAACATATCTATGCATCGATCTATCGATCACAAGCCCTTCGTGACCGTGACATCCCACCGGGCGCTCTATATAGAAATGGCAACAAACCTATGGAGGGAGTCGGAGGATGAGCATGAATCTCGAAGCAGAATCGCCAAAACTCGGAAACTGGACCACGCGCGACTACCATCGCCGCTGGCTTCTCGATCAGGCGAACGGACTTTTCGACTTCTTCCAGTATAACGGCGTCAACGCCACGGGTGGCTTTCACGACATGGACGATGTCGGCAACCCGCTCGATGCCGTCAATCCGCTTCGCAGCGTCCACCTCACCGCCCGCATGATCCACTGCTTCGCCGTCGGCTCGCTGCTCGGTCGTCCCGGCGCCGACGAAATCGTCGATCACGGCATGACCTATCTCTGGAACCAGCATCGCGATGAAAAGTTCGGCGGCTATTGCTGGTCGCGCAACAATGACGGGCAGGTCGATTCGAGCAAGCAGGGCTACGGCCATGCCTTCGTGCTGCTCGCCGCCTCCTCCGCCAAAACAGTCGGCCATCCACTCGCCGATGGAATGATCGCCGACGTCACCGAGATCCTGAACACGAAGTTCTGGGAAGCCGAGCACGGCGCCATCAAGGAAGAATACAATCAGGATTGGTCGCCGATCGACGGCGGCACTTATCGCGGCCAGAACTCCAACATGCACCTGACCGAAGCCCTGATGGCGGCCTTTGAAGCGACGGGCGACAAGGAATATCTGACCAAGGCCGAAAGCATCGCCGATCTCATCATCCGCCGTTCCGCCGGTTCGGTCGATTGGCGCGTCGCAGAGCACTTCAACGCACAATGGGTGCTCGACAAGAATTATCGCGGCAACGAGATGTTCCGCCCGTCAGGCACGACGCCGGGCCATTGGCTCGAATGGGCGCGGCTGACGCTGCAGCTCTGGGCACTCGGCGGCAAGCGCCACGACTGGATGCCGGATGCGGCGCGCGCTCTATTCGCACAATCCATGTCACTGGGCTGGGACAATGACAAGGGCGGCTTCTTCTATACGCTTGACTGGAACGACACCCCCGCAAAGCGCGAGAAGCTGTGGTGGCCGGCCTGTGAGGGCGCGGGCGCGGCGCACTTCCTCAACGAGAATGATCCGAGCGATTTCCACGAGGCAAGCTACCGCAAGATCTGGGGTGTCATCGGCCGGAATTTCCTCGACCACAAGAACGGCGGCTGGCACGAGGAACTGACGGAAGACCTCAAGCCCGCCCACACGATCTTCCCCGGCAAGGGCGACATCTACCACGCACTCCAGGCCTGCCTGATCCCGCTCTTCCCGGCAACCGGCAGCCTGACGAAGGTCATTCCGGAAGCCAGCGGCAAGATCTGACTGCTGCTGGCGAAACGGCTGCTAGCCACGGGTTCACACGTTCAATCGTCGTCCTCGGGCTTGTCCCGAGGATCTGCCACGTTGCAATCAAATCATCCGTTGCAGATGCTTGGGACAGGCCCGAGCCGAGCATGACGAAGGGCGGGTTGAAGCCGTCTTCTTAATTTAGTCTCTCAGCCCTCCGAAAGCGCGAGATTATGAAGCTCGTGCCCGAGCATTAGCGCAAGAGCCTCCACGACGAGATTGTGGTCGTCACGCTGGGGCAGACCGGAAACCGTAACGGCCCCCACGCAACCCGTCCCATTCACATTGATCGGGAAGCTGCCGCCATGCGAGGCGTAGTCGGTCGGCGGCAAACCATTGTCTTCGACCCTCTTGCCGGCTTTCTCGAGCATCAGGCCGCTCGCATAGCTGCTGCGGAAATAGCGCAGCACCATGTTCCGCTTGCGCCTGATCCACTGGGCATTGTCGGGCGTGGATCCCGGCAAAGCGATGTAGAAGACCGGCATGGAGTGGAAAGTAACATCGATCGCCACGCCAAGATTGCGCTCGCTCGCAAGGTCATGCAGCAGCTTGCCGAGCACCCAGGCGGTTGAAAGGTCGAACGCGTCGAAACGCAGTGTTTCCTCCTGCACCGCAATGCGGCTCAGATCGTGGTCGATCGTCATCGGTGAAATTCTCCTCCAAAATATCCTAGTCGACCCTATCAAGCGCCTATGCGCCGATTTGTCTACGGCCTTCTGGAGCAATTCCAGCAAAAGTGTGACGTGGTTTTGCGTTCGGAATTGCGTCAAATCAAAGGGATAGAGCGCTTCGGCGATTCGAAGAAAGCGGAAGTGCTCTAGGGTCTGGCCGGCAGATCGAAGCCGAGCTGCCATTTCTGCCCCAGCAGCAAATCGTATTCTGCCGGCTCGAATGCCTCGAAGCCACCACCGGGGTAGAAGGTGAGTTCTCCGACATAGACCCAGTCGGCGGAAGCGTAGAGATCGACCCGGACGAAATCGATATCATGGGCAATCGTCTCGGCAATGCGGATCATCTCCTCCAGCCGCGCCGGCCGGGGCACTTCGCCGGGGTAGAGCCCGAGATAGTCCGGATCGTAGAAAGGCAGCTTCTTCCATTCGGTCGTGTAGTTGCAGGAATAGCCCTGCCCGCCCTCGCGAATGTCGATCTCGATATGGGAAACCTTGCCGCCAAAGGTGAACAGCCGGTAGTCCCAGGGAACGCGACCATCGGCGAGAAGCATCGTCTCGATGATGATGCGCCGCTCCAGCCCGCTATAGGCCCACTCGCGATTGTAGGATGCATGGTCGATGGCGCGCCATTGCGACGAGGGATTTTCCTTCAATAACTTCCGGATATCGGCATCGCTGTAGAGAAAGCGGCCGACACCGCTCGCATGCGTCGGCTTGACGACCGCCGGCAGCGTGATCGCCGACCAGTCGACATCGGTAAGATCGGTTCCCACCCATTGCGTGGGAATGACATGCTGGCTGCCGACCCGCTCCGCGATCAGTTCCTTGGCACCGGCCTTGTCGACGAAGCGCGGGAAAAGCGGATTGCGATCGTAGAGCTTGCGCACCTGCATCTTGTCGGTGAACGTCTGCGGCGACTTGAGATTGGGAAACTTGCCGCGGATCGTGAAGTATTTGAGATTGCAGTAGGCTCGATCCGGCAAAGGCGAAATCAGCCGCCAGACGAGGTTAAGCGCCCGCTCGCCGATACTCTTCTGCAAGTATCCGGGAATGAGGAAAGTATCTCGATCGCCAATACTATCGGTCAAGGTCGCTTAGCCACTCCTGTTTTGCGAGGAATACCAATGCTCCTTTAACACAAGGTTATGGAAGCACTATCATGATTGGCCCATGTCGAACCTACTCAAAAGCTCCCTGATCAGCCTTGCAGCAACGATCATCTCGCTTATCGCGGGCTTTGCGAGCAACATCATCGCAGCACGTCTGCTTGGCCCCGCCGGCTCCGGCAAGGTGGCCTACGCGTTGTGGGCCGCAACCTCGGCAGCAGCGATCGCCGACATGGGCCTGCCACAGACACTGTTGCGAAACGCCGGCGCACTGTCGGGCACCGGCAGCGCCTGGAAGTCGCTGGTGCGCGCCGCATTGCGGGCATTCACGATCTCGCTCCTGATGGTTTGCGCTGCAATCCTCGTCTATGCGGCGATGACCTATGCCTATCGCGACGCACGCCATGCCTGGTTCTGGGTCGTAACCGCCATTCTCTTTCTCAGCTATGCCGTTTCCGCCTTCTCGACGGCGGTTGCGCGCAGCCGGAACCGTTTTGGCCAGACGGCGAATAGCACGGCCCTCGGCAGCGCACTGCAGGTTCCGCTGGTTCTTGTCGGTGCATGGCTTCTCGGCCCAACCGGCGCTCTCTTCGGCTATGTCGCAAGGTATCTGCCGCAGGCGCTCCGGCTCGGTCATTACCTCGACCGGAGCATCCCTGCTTCCTCCCACGCGCTGACACCGGAAATGCGAACCTATGGCCGCTATATGTGGCTGAGTGACCTCATCGAAATCCTGGTCCTCTCGCGCGTCGAATTCCTCTTCCTCGGTTTCTTCTTCTCGGCGACAGGCATCGGCTATTTCGCCGTCGGCCTCGGCCTTGCGGGTCTGATCGAGCAGGTCATGCTGCAGATCTCACCCGCCCTGATCGTCAGCTTCTCCGACGCCCATGCCAAAGGCGACCAGAAGGCTCTGCAGAATGCCTATTCGCGGGTCATCCGCATGGTCGCGCTCGTCATGCTGCCGGTCAGTTTCGGCGGCGCCGCCATCATGCCCGACCTGCTGCCGCTGATCTTTGGTGATGCCTTTCTGCCTGCCGTACCCGCAGCTGCAACGCTCCTGGCCTTTGTCTGGATTGCAGGCCTCTCGGTCATCCCCTGGGGCGTGGTCGGCGCTGCCGGTCGCAGCTGGCTTCTGCTGCGCGTGCAAGTAATCAGCGGCATCCTAACAGTCTTGCTATTATCCCTTTCGGTGCCACTTGCCGGCCTCGAAGGCGCGGCGGCCTCCCGCGCCGCGATCACCACGCTCACATTTATCCTGCTGGCGCTGACGGCTCGAAGGCATGTCGGCGTTGCTGTTCCCGTGGGAGCCCTTGCCAGGAACGTCCTGGCCGCCGCCCTGTGTGCGGCAGCCGCGGGAACCGCCGTCTATCTCCTCGACGGTCCTGCTGCCATCATCGTTGCGATCCCTGCCGGTGCCGTCGTCTATGCGCTTGCAGTGCGCCTGCTGGGCCTCATCGAGGCAGCTGATGGAGAGATGCTGATGGAAAGCCTCGGGGGCAAATTGCCCGGGCCGTCACGACCCCTGGTCAATGGGTTGCTCGGCTTCCTCGCACCCTCCTGAGCCGCGCCTAGGAATCAAGCCTGGTCGAATGCAGTTCGCAACGTCTGTTTGGCGACATCGCCCCAAGTCAGAATTCCTTCGCTGAATTCAGGCAAACGCGGCATAGCCAGCGCCGCATCGATCTTCTGCCGCCAGCCGGTTTCGCCATCGAGGCGATAGGGAATGCCGTTGGCGCGCTTGAATGGAATGAGATCGGGCAGCAGGATCGGCAGACGGCAATAGCTATACTGCGAGAGCTTGAGGCTCGATTCCGCAAGATAAACCTCATCGGTCGTCAGTCGGTAGGGCGCAAGGCCGATATCCGCATGACGGATATAGGGCACGATGCTTTCGAAATCCCGCTCGCCATAGACGACGATATTCGGCGACGGCGCCCCGCGCCATGTCGCCCCAAAGATATGGAAGGTCACTTCGGGCGCCGCAGCCACCATCTGGTCGACAGCCAGCTGGTCGAAAAGCATGTTGCCGACCGAAATGGCATTTCGGCTGCCGGGCTTGTAGGGCGAAGCATAGCGACGATCGAACAGTGCCGTATCCACACCCTGCGGGATGACGCGAATGCGGCCACCAGTCGGCAACAAAGCACCAAGACGCTGCGACGGCACGCAGATGACATCGAAGCGCGGGATCGCCTCTTCCTGCATTTTCTGCAGGATGGGCGCCGCACCGACGCTTCTTAAGAGATCACGACAGAAATAGAGCGTCCTGGCACGAGGATTGAGCTTGCGAACATAGTTGAAAAAGCTGAGCGCCGAACCGCTTTCGATGACGACGAGATCGGCCGTTGCGACGGCCTTGCGGGCAAAATCCGGCAGATAACTGCCGTAGACGCGGAAGGCGACCTCGTTCACCCGATTCAGCACCCTGTTGTTCGAGCTAAACGCATGCAGCGGCGGAAGATAGGCCCCGGCATCAAGATTTGGCTCTACTGTCTCGAAACGGTTCGCCTGTACCTTCGACAAGGCATTAAATCGCGGACGGTCCTTCAGACGCGTCAGCCAGCTATGTCCGATCGTAACGAAATGGACCTTATGTCCCTGCTCCGCCCACTTGCGTGCGACGAAGTGAATGGACGCCTTGCGATATCCTCGCAAGAACACGTGCGATGTCAGAATGACGATCTTCAGGCGCTCTCCACTCAAGTCATCTGCCAATGGATCCCCGCTCGCGGAACCGTATTGAACGAACCAGACTGCGGATGACTGGTTGCCTACGATCCTGAAACTGCATCCCCCGGCCGGCCTCTCTCATGGCCCAAAGTGGGAAGTGATGAAATATGCCGCGGGAAGCGGACAATCATGTCCGGGGCGCTGAAATCCACGACAAGCCCTCGATGTGTCGATTTGAGCCGAAAAGGACCTAACAGGCGGTTAAGCAACGGCTGCGACTTCCGGTAGTCGGCCCTGTCAGAAAATCTGTCGGCAATAACGACAAGTCCAGCCGATGCGACGAATACCCGCCCCTTGCCCGCCGATGCGGTTCAGGTCATTGATAGCGCACTGAAATCCCGCCGGAGAATCCTTCCCAATGAAAGTGAAGATCGTCATGTGCGCAATTTTGACTGCGTTTTCCAGCGTTGCCACTGCTTATGCTGAAAATCCCGGCCAGGAAGTGTTGCGTGATGGATTCGACGGTAAGGACTTTTCCCCGCAGGGCCATCTCTACTATCGGGACAATACCGAGCAGGAAGCCGGCAGCTACGAATTTCAGTCAGCGGTGACCCGCAATGGTGGCGGGGCACTGAAGCTGAGCGTGAAGCCCCTGTGTACCTCATCCGAACAGAACTGCAGCGAACGCGCAGAAATCTGGGAACGCACAAGCCACCGGGTCCCCTATGATCAGGGCGTCTGGTACGGCTTCGCCGTCAAGTTTGGAGATCCCATCCCATCGGGCGATCATCGCTATCTCATCGCGCAGTGGAAACGTGAAATCGGCCCGGAGGCGCAGGGCGACTTCAGCCCCTTTCTTGCGCTCCGCCTCAACAACGGCAAGCTCTTCGCCACCGTCGAAACGAACTATGTCGCGCCGCCGACCGGAAGCGGCAATGGCGAGACGAAATCCTGCGGCGGCACAGAGGCGCCGGTCTGGTATCGCCCGGACACAAACCAGATGCGCGCGCTTGTCGCCACCGACGCCAATTGGTCAAAGGAGGATGGCGCCGAGTTCAAGAATTGCACCGACGCGATCACCATTACCGAGCACGGCAACAAGCTGCCGACCCCGGATTCCGGCTGGATCGATTTCGCGATCTACACCCAGCCTGGACCCGATGGGACAGGCCGAATTGAAATCTTCGCGAACAACAAATGGATTGTCACCGTCAAGGGACATATCGGCCATGCCGACAAGGGTCTCGGCAAGAACCAGTATTTCAAGTTCGGTCCCTATCGCGCAGCCGACACCACCGACTGGACCATGTATTACGACGATTTCCGGCGCTCTCCGAACTGCGCAGACGTGCTGGAACAGAGCAACCTCTGCCCGCCGAAATAACGGCCGCTGTGATCAAATTGTGATCGTCCGAGAGCGAACTTTTCGGCGCTTTGCGCGTTTCTTGCCCAGCACAAGGAGACGCGTCAGATGCTCACCACGAATCGTGACTGCCAGCGCGACGGCGCAAGGAATGCCATTCCAACCATGGGCGAGATCGAGGGCCGCATGGCTGTGCTTGAAGTCGTTGCGCAATCGGCCTTGACCCATGCACTCGATGAAGGCGACGAGGTTGTCGATGCCAGCCTGCTTGCGGAAATCCGCAAGGCAATGCGCGACAAATGCAGCGAGCTCAAGCTCGACAAGGAAGATTCAATATCCGCAATCTGCTTTGCGGAAGAACTCATAGAAGCAGCGATAGAGGCATCGCATCCTATCCACCAATGATGTGGTCGAGACCAAAACTTATTCTCGCGGGGATGGTGGCTGTGGCCGTCATACTCGCATTGGTTTTATTTGTGCATCCGGCCGGCGAGAAGCCGAGCTTATCAGCCAATCCAGCACTTTATGCACCGGAGCAGACGCCGCGATAATCGCTCTTTCCCCGATCGTAAATCTTAACTGTGCCGAATTGAAGCACGCCCCGTTTAAGGTTTGATCGTCATTAACGCCGCCATTTGAACGACCTTGCAAATTTCAGGAATAAAATCAGTCTGGAGAAATCCGCTCCTGAACCCCTGCCCCCGCAAATCCCAAGGTGTCGCTGATGTCGATGATGGCCAACTCGCAGTTCTATCCCGATGATGTCGATGTACTTGCCGGCGCACTCTATGCCTGGTGCGCGGAACGCAGCGTCCGGCTTCACAGCCAGGAAGGTCTGTTTGCTGCGAGCATCGCCATCGATCTCTACAATGCCGGCCATCAGACCCAGGATCAATTGCTGGGCGCACTGCACGACCACGAGGCGCACTGAAACGATACACCTTCAATACTGTTGAAGGTGTATGTGACGCGAAGGTCAGCAGTTTGAGGCGGTTGATGCGGTCTGAATATTCTGGCCCGATATCGCCCAGCCTTTCACAAGGCGGACCAACCCCAATAGCGCGCCATTTCGGAAGCTGCACAGCCCTCGGTAGAACGCGCCCGCAGCCCTAGTGGCTTCGACCAGTCGAGGTCCGTAGCTCTTCGCGCCGCAGCTCGTCGATGGCCGACATTGCCTCGTCGGCGGACCAGCCTGCGCGCATGGCTGCCGCAAGCAGCTTCATCTCGGCCTCTTGCTCCAGCCTCATGTAAAGCGGTTCCAGAGCTTCTTTTGCTGTTACGACATGCTCGTCGGGCGTGGGTATCGTTGAGCTGTTCTGCATCGGCATGGCTCTCTCTTTTTCGTTTTGTACGAATGAGCGAAATGCGCACCGCAGTGATCTGGTTCCAAGGCTTTCGAGAAAACAGGACCCCTCAATCGGCAACTTCTATTCTGAGCTACTTTGCCGGCGAAATGTCAAGCGCCCGAATATCCCTTTTCTCTCATCGCTTCTGCCGGCTGCTCCAAAATCGCGCGGGCATTTCCGCGCGTCCGGGCCTGCAGGTTGAATATCTACCCGCTTGCCGGGCAAAGCGCCCGGCAGAACAGCCTGCAAGGTCGAACTTCCGTCCACTCCCCGTGGTCAGCAGGACGCGAACGCGATATAAAGATAACAGATCTGGATACGGATAAAAAAACGGCTCTCGCTGCCATCAGGCGCCCGATCAGGACACCCCGGAGAGGTTCTGGTTGGTTGCGACGGCGGGCGGAGAGAGCGTCACCGCCGAGAAGATCGTAGCGGGTCTTGTTCGTGCGGCATCAGGGCTCGCCGGGACTCTGCCAACCGATCATCCACGCCGTCACTTTGCAATTGTTGGGAGGACATCGATGAGTGACAAAATATTCAACGTTCTCTTTCTATGCACCGCCAATTCGGCCCGGTCGATCATGGCCGAATCCATTCTGAATATCGACGGCAAGGGCCGCTTCCGGGCGTTTTCGGCTGGAAGCCAACCGAGCGGCGCCGTCAGCCCTTGGGCAATCAAAACCCTTGAAGCGCTCGGCTATCCGTCCTCCGGCTTGAGCTCCAAGAGCTGGGACGTCTATGGAGAACCCGACGCGCCGCACATGGATTTCATCTTCACCGTCTGCGACAACGCCGCCGGTGAAGCCTGTCCCGTATGGCCCGGACACCCCGCGACCGCCCATTGGGGGATCGAGGACCCCAAGGCCGTCGAAGGCCCGGACCTGGAAAAGGCCCGCGCCTTCGCGCAGGCCGCGCGATATCTCAAGAACAGAATTTCCCTGTTCGTCAATCTCCCCATTACGTCGATCGAACGGCACGTCCTGCAAAGCCACATCGAAGAGATCGGCCGCGCCGAGCCGATGGCAAGTTGAGGGCGGGGATCTGTGATCCTGCACCGAGCTTCGTCGGTAGAGCGCACGGAGGAATACCGATTAGCAATTCTCAACACGGCGAGCGAGTGATCAATGAGCCCTGCGCTCGATAACAGGAAGCGAAGATGGTGGGCCCGGAGGGACTCGAACCCCCAACCAAGCGGTTATGAGCCGCCGGCTCTAACCATTGAGCTACAGGCCCTGCGCGAAGGATACAGCGCATCGCGCCGGGACAATGGTTCCCCGGGGCTGCCCTGCCTCTAACGCAATTCTCTTTCGCTCACAAGGGACTGCCGCAATACCTTCACAATCAATCCGCAAAAAGCTTGTGCCCCGGAACATCAATCAAGGAACGAACCATGCCTCTGAGGAAAACCAGAGATTTTGCCTTTTCGACGCTTCTGGCCGCAGCCCTTTTGCCGCTTGCCGCCGCAGGCGCGCTTGCGCAGGAGGCGAAGCCACGCGAGGCGGTGGTCTTGGTGACAGGGGAAGGACATTCCTCGATCGCACCCGATATGGCGATCGTCACGCTTGCCGTCGTCAAGCAGTCCAAGACCGCGCGCGAAGCGCTTGACGAAAACAGCAAGGCCATGGGTGCAGTCCTCGCGACGCTGAAGGATGCCGGCATTGCCGAGCGCGATCTTCAGACATCTGGCTTCTCGATCCAGCCGCAATACAATTACCCCAACAATAACAACGGCCAGCCTCAGCCGCCTGAGCTTGTGGGTTACCAGGCGACTAATTCGCTCTCGGTGCGCATTCGTGATCTTTCCAAGCTCGGCTCCATCATTGACCAGTCCGTCACCCTCGGCATCAACCAGGGCGGAGACATCCAGTTCACCAATGACAAGCCGCAGGAGGCGCTGACTGCCGCGCGCAAGGATGCGGTGGCCGATGCTCTTGCCAAGGCGAAGACGCTGACCGATGCAGCCGGCGTCAAGCTCGGTCGTGTCATCGAGATCAGCGAGAATTCCATCCGCCCTGCCCCGCAGCCCGTTTTCCGCGCCGCGATGATGAAGGATGCTGCCGCCCCCGCCGTACCGGTCCAGGGCGGCGAGAATACCTATGACGTGTCGGTCAACGTCACCTACGCGATCGACCAGTAAGGCGTCGCTGCCGGCCCAAAGAAGCGGGCAAAGAAAAACCGCCCCGGCTGATCCATCGGGATCGCCGGGGCGGTTTGTTTATTGGCTGCTCTCGGCTGAGAGACAGCCGGATCTTCAACGCATGTGGATCAACGGCCCATCAGCGGGCAACCGCGAACATTGGCAAATACCATCGTATCAGGACCCCGACGGCCAAAGCCGTTGACGATGACCCGGCGCGGCGTGATGTCCGCAACACGGGCTCGGCGCAAGCCATAATCGCGAGCGATGTCTTCAGCCTGTCGCGGATCGCAGCCACGCGGACGACCGTAGCCATAGCCCGGAGGCGGCGGTGGCGGGCGGTAGTAATCCGGCGGTGGCGGACGATGATAGCCGGGGCCGACGTAGATATCGACACCTTGCGCGCTGGCGCTGGTCACCGCGCCCGAAAGGGCGGCGACGGCAATCGCCGTCGCGATCCCTGCCTTTGCCAGAATTTCCTTCATGTTCTTCTCCTCGAAACAAAACGCTTCATCTTGGTCCGCCGCATCACAGGCGATGACCGGAAGGATAGTGGTCTATTCTGAACGGATTCAGAATCGGCCGTTCACGAGTCGTTCAGTTAAAACTTGCGCCAGCGATAATAAAGCCCTTCCTTTCTTTAGGATGGCTTTACTGAACATGGAATTCACCGCGATGCCAGCGCGGGCAACCGGGAACATTGGCGAACACGATACGGTCCGGACCACGATGGTTGCGACCCTCGACGACAACGCGGCGTGCCGACATATCGGCAATGTGCGCATAGCGCATGCCATCATAGCGGGCCTTCTGCACGGCAAGCACGGGCGAGCATGTGCGAGGGGCGTGGGGATCGTAGCGAACCTCGCGGACCTTCATCGGCAGATCGCCGGCGGATGCCGTCGAGGCGACGGTAGAGACTGCGCCAAGCGCCATCAGCGCTGCGATACCGGCCTTGGCAAAAAGACTGCTCATGGGATTTCCTCTTGATTGCTTCGGTTCTCATCGGATCCCGTTTCCTGCGGGATTGAGGAAAAAGATAGGCTACCAAAACTGAACCGGGCGCGAACCGCGTATTCAGCCGGCATTCAAATCGGTTAACGGCTCACTGGGGACTAACGCTTCATCTGCCGAAATGAAGCACGACCTCGCGCCGATGCGGCTGATCGCGATGCTCGAAGAGATAGATGCCCTGCCATGTGCCGAGAGCGAGCCGCCCGCCGATGACCGGAATGCCGACCGAAACCTGCGTCAGCGCAGCCTTGATATGCGCCGGCATATCGTCCGGCCCTTCGGTCGTGTGCACGATCCAGCGCATCGAGGGATCGGAGGACGGTGGCACGAGCCGGCGGAAGAAGGCGTTGAGATCCGTCTTCACATCCGGATCGGCATTCTCCTGGATCAGCAGCGAACAGGATGTGTGCCGCACGAAGACGGTCAGCAGCCCCTCGCCTGCGCCGGCACTCCGCAGGAAATCGGCGACCTCGCCGGTAAACTCGTAGAGGCCCTGGCCACGGGTCGAAATGGTGAGGATTTTCTGGGGCACTGCGGCAAACCTTCCGTCGCGGGCAGATCCTTGATCATGCCCGAAGTCGGCTTTCGGCAAGGCGAAGTCAAGGGTGAACCGCCCCGATCCCGCTCAGGCGCCAGATCGAAAGATCACATCCGTCAAAATTGGTAGCGGCTGCAAACCCGGAAGACTTGGGTATGTGGCACATAAGGAGCGCGATATTCGACGATCCTCTCGCTGCAAGTCGTCGGCCTCACCCGATATGTGGTGCGAACGACGCGGGGGTGATAAACCCGTGAGACGTGGGATTTGTGGGGCTCGACATAGGTAACCATATCCGCCGCCATGACTGGAGCGGCTTCGATTAAAGTCGCTGCAATTACAAAGGCTGGAATGACGTATTTAATGTTTGATCGCAACATGACGTTCCCCCGGTTACAAGACCATTTCAACGCAAGAAAGGCTCAAACGTTCCGACGCACCCCAAGGACTTTACCGGCTGTCCGCGAAAGGCATCAGGCCTGTGATCGATCGCGAGTTGCCATTCGCCCTACCCGATCCAGCCTCAGGGCGTCAGTGTAAAATCATGGAGCTTCTTTCGGGCCGTGCCAAATGTGCCCAGCTGATAGACCGACGCGCCCGTCGCTGAAAACGTAAACGAGGGGAATGGCTCCGCCAGCATCTTGTTCAAATAGGCTTCCGTTCCAACGCCGATGGTCACGTGGGGATTGAAATGTTTGCCGGCCGCCTCCGTGACGAAATTGGCGACGTAGTTGATCAGGGATTTCTGAATGTCGCGACCATCCGCGTCGCTGAAGAAAGCCGCCGGCGTGCCGGTCTTCTCGGTATAAGGTTTGACGGCCGTGATAAGCTCAGCTTGCAGCCGGCGCAGGTCGTCGGTCGGTTGGACGACAATTCCCGCAAGGCCGACAGGCGGAGCTGGGATGTAGTAATACTTGAATGCCTTCAGCGTCCATCCGGCAGGCTTCTCCTTGGCCAGAACCGCATCCGCCGCCGCAAATACCTTGTCGAGGTCGCCCGTGCGGACGAATTGCTGCAGCATCGTGACGTGGGGATGGTGCGTCTCATCCAGAGAAAAGCCCTTCGGGAAAGATTTCAGCAGGCGGGCATTGGCGTCGGTCGCGTGCTGAAGCATGGTCGCGTCGGGTTCGAGCGCGATATCGACCGCGGTTACGGGAACCTGCTGTGCAAGGGATCTCTGGGTAAATCCCGGCGCCAGCGACAGCCCGAGGCCCGTGATCGCGAAGACCAATGCTCGCAGACGTCGCGGGCGAACCAAAGATGCAGGCATCCTCAGACTTTGCTTTCGATCAGCCATGACCAAGCTCCCCAGCGAATTTGGCTTTGTGGCATTTGCTCTATGGTGCCGCGATCATTCGAAGAAGACGAGGCTCGCAGGCGATGGTGAAAGCGGCTTCGTCGTGACGCCGCGAAAACCCGCCCGTCTCGCCATCTCGTCCAATTCCTTCTTCGTATAGGCGTCTCCCGCGGGCGTGGTCGCCAGCATTTCGAAGGAAAATTCCGCCTCGAATGATGGGCTGATGCGGTCTTCGTTCGGCACGAACTCGACGCCGACAACCCTCCCGCCGGAGCCGAGGCTGCTGCGCACCTTTTTCAGCAGTCCAACGCAAGTATCTGCGTCAAAATGGTGCAGGAAGTTTGGAAGCAATATGAGGTCATAATCCCCGCCCCAGTCGACATCGAACGCACTTCCGGCAAGGGATTGGTATCGCTCGGCAACACCCGCCTCCTGAGCATTTTGTTCGCTAAGCGCAAGGACCGACTGCCAATCGACTGCAACAATCTTTGCCGACGGTATGGTTCTTGCGATCTCTATGCCGAAACGGCCTGGGCCTGCGGCAATATCGAGCACTTTTCTCGGCGGCTGCGGCCATGTCGCGACTTCGGCAGCTAGGCTTTCCGCACTGCTGCCGGTAAAGGCGCCCATCGCCCGCGCGAACCTGATCCAGACTGGATTGTCTGGCGAAACATTGGCAAGGCCGACGGCTCCGCCGTTGCGGACATAGGACGAGGGATCGTTGAGGAACAACTCCGCCATCTCGGGCGCGGCAATGAAATCGACCGCCGCCCCCATATAGGCCGGCGATTGCCGATCGAGGAACATGCGGGTGGATGGCGTCGCCAGGTACCGATCCTCCTGTTTGAGCAAAAAGCCTTCCACGACCAGGAAATCACAAAGGATGCGCAATCCTCGCTCTGAAGCACCGACTGTTGCGGCGAGCGATTTGACCGTCGCATCTCCGGCACCAATGGCGGTGAAGACATCGAGTTCGATTGCGGCTTTGATGGCAGCAGTGCTGCGAAACGCAAACATGGCTTCAATGGCCAGAGCGGGAGAAACCTCGCCCGTGGCCGCCTCATCTTTTGTCAGAGACATCGGATTCTCCCTCGTCGGATCGGAGCCGCTGGCAGCCTAGCAGAATTCACAGGGGCTCGGCATTCGCCAGAAAGAAGTAGCTAATTTAGCACTTACGCCTTATGACTGGCTTAATCCCAACACAAAAAAGTCTCGATACGATGCAAAAGGGACACACATGAGCGAAAAAACAACCCTTAAATTCTCAGGGTCTAATATTCCTCACTTCTGAAATTAAAGCGGGCGGCGTAAAGGAAATAGTTACCATAATTCTCCATTGTTCAAGAACTGGCATGTCACGATGAGCATTTCAAAAACGCTCATCGCCGCTATGCCGGTCCGGGAGCAGTGTGTCGGTAAAAGCCCTCGGCCTGCGTAATCAGTTTGGAAGACGTGTATTATGGCGTTTGCGACCGAGTCATTCAGTGACGTAAATCCGTTTGGCGGATTTACGCTTCGAAGCCCAAAGTCTCGCAGCATCATGCTCAGCACCGCTCTTATGGGAGCGGCGACTGTCGGTTTCGCGTGGGTGGTAGCCACCGTTTTCACCATGCAAACGATGGTGATGTCAGTTGGTTCCGCCCAGATCGTAGAAAATTCGCTTGGCCCGAAATCCGTGGCACTTGCCGATCCCTTGCAGCGACTGCAGATGGCCGCCCTTTCGACACCGTCGAAGGCAGAGCAAAAGCGTGTGATCGAAGCCTATGCGGCTGCGTCCCGCTCCGTTGCCGCCATCCGCATGGCCCGCATCCAGCCGCCGGCGGCAGCGCCGGTCCAGCAGGCTGCCAACGGCGCTCACGCAATGCCGGACGCGGTGCGCAGGCAATTGATCATGCGTCTTGCGATGGCCAATGCGGCGGCATCACCATCCAGAGACACCGCCGCACTCGAACCAAAGCCATCAATCGCAGTCGCCTCCCTCGATCATCCCCATCAAACAACCACTGACATCACCGCCCCGACAAGGGTGAAGGACGACGTTGTCGTTGCCTCTGCGGCCCCTTCTGCCCCCGTGGCGGCTACCCCCATGTCGACCACCCCGGCGGCGGACACCGGACCGACTCTGGCGCAGCTGCAGAGCCAGGTGCTGGCAAGCGCAGAGCCGGATGACGGCTTTGCCACCATCGCCCCGCCAATCCCGACCGCACGGCCGGACGATGCCGATAGCGTCATGATGGCAAGCCTCGACACTTCGGACGACGCCGGCGACGATAGCAATTCGACCGGTGCCGACTCAGCGGAAAAGGCCTTCGGCCTTGTTCTTTCCAATCCGGATAGCGCCGTCCCCTTGCCTATGGCCCGCCCGGACGATGCCCTGCGGGACGCAGCCCCCCCCGGCCGCACGCGAAACGTGCCTGAGCAGGCGCTTGCCTATGCTCGCACGGAGGAGGACGACGATAACAGCGATATGCCGAGCGTCCGCAAGCCGACGACGGTCCAGCGTGCTGCAAATGGCACCGCCATCTACGATATCGAGGCCGGCATGGTCTATCTGCCGAGCGGCGCCCGGCTGGAGGCTCACTCCGGTCTCGGCAACATGCGCGACAACCCGCGCTTCGTGAACCAGAAGAACCGCGGCCCGACCCCGCCGCACACTTACGCCCTGACCCTGCGCGAAAGCCTGTTCCATGGCGTGCAGGCGATCCGCCTGACGCCTGTCGGCGGCCAGGGCGCGGTCTATAACCGCGTCGGCCTGCTTGCGCATACCTACATGCTTGGCAAGGCTGGCGATTCAAACGGCTGCGTTTCGTTCAAGGATTATCGCCGCTTCCTCGCCGCCTACCAGCGTGGCGAAATCCGCCAACTCGTCGTCGTACGGCGCATGTCGGAATATAGCGGCACTGCAACGGCGTCCGCCGAGCCTTCCCGTACGCTCTTCGGCAGGCTTTTCTCCCGCTGATCACAGGCGGCTCTAGGAACGATGCCGGATGCCGGCACCGTTCCTTCGATCCAATGTAGGTTACTTGTCCTTCCGTAGCACTTGCGGCTCGTGCCACTTGCGCCCGTCGCGCTCGATCAGATCGTCGGCGCATTGTGGACCCATGCTACCCGGCGTGTAGGGATCCGGCTTGTCATCGCTATGTGACCAGAGATCGAGGAAAGGCTGCACCGCAGCCCAGCCCGCCTCAATCGCGTCGGCCCGCTGGAACAGCGTCTGATCGCCGATGAAAAGATCATAAAGCAGCGATTCATAGCCGGTCGTATTCCCGATATCGAACATATCAGAATATCGGAAATCCAGCGACACGGGCACGGTATCGACGACGAGGCCTGGCCGTTTGATCGAGATTTCCATGTGCAGGCCCTCGTTTGGCTGCACCTGGATGATCAATTTATTGGGCGGCAGCATGCGCTGCACCTCGGTGCCGTGGAACTGCGCAAAGGGCACCTGCTTGAACGTGACGACGATTTCCGTATCCCGCGCCGTCAGCGACTTTCCGGTTCTCAGATAGAAGGGAACGCACGCCCAGCGCCATGTATCGACAAAGAGCTTCAACGCCACGAAGGTTTCGGTCTTGCTATCAGGGTTGACATCGGGTGTCTGCGTATAGGCCGGCAGGTCTTTGCCGGCGAGCGAACCCGCCGTGTAGGCACCGCGTACGCCGTTGTGCTTCGCTTCCTCGGGGGAATAGACGCGCAACGCCTTCAGAAGCTTGCCCTTTTCGTTACGGATCGCCTCGGCGTCGAAGCTGTTCGGCGGCTCCATCGCCACCATGGCCAGAAGCTGGAACAGGTGGTTGGGCACCATGTCGCGCAATGCGCCGGTCTCGTCGTAGAATTTGCCGCGCGTGCCGACATCGACGATTTCCGCAGCGGTGATCTGGACATGGTCGATATAATTGCTGTTCCAGAGCGACTCGAACATCATGTTGGCAAAGCGCGCCGTCATGATGTTCTGCACCGTCTCCTTGCCCAAGAAATGGTCGATCCGGTAGACCTGCATCTCAGCGACCCGGTTGAGGATGCGCACGTTCAGCGCCTTGGCAGAAGCCAGATCGGTGCCGAATGGCTTCTCGATCGCGATGCGACGGAAATAGCCCGCGGTCTCCGTGGTCAGCTTATGATCGCCGAGCTTGTCGATGATGTCACCGAAGAAGCGCGGCTGTACGGCCAGGTAGAAAGCGGCATTGCCATGGCCCGATTTCTCAAGGCGCTGGCCGATCTGCTCGTAGATCGAGTCCCGGGTGAAGTCGCCCGAAATATAGGAAATCCGCTCGCTGAGGTTTCGCCAGCCGATACCGCCATCCTCAAACTGGATCTTGTTGTCGAGCAGGAACTTGCCCAGCCGCTCGCGCAACATCTCGTCTCCGCCGGGCTCGATGCCAACGCCGAGCACGGCAAAGCCGTCTCCGACCAGGCCGGACTTGATCATGTTGATCAGCGTCGGCACCAGCAGGCGACGCGTGAGGTCGCCGGTGGCGCCGAAGATAACGAGGGTGACCGGCGGGGCGGGAGCAACATAGGGGCCGGTCATAGCCGCACCCAGGAAACGAGACGATCGATCGACATCCGGAACATGTGGGGGCCTCCTTGTTCATTTGCTTCGCCAGATATGACGTAGAGCCTTTATATTACAAGCTTTCAAGCAACGACGCGAATGTCCAGAGATTCCCGTTCACGATATCGAGCTTCCGCATTCTTTCGGGAATCTGCGATGCGCTGCGTAATGTGGGCGATGGCTTTTCGTTTGAGCGCACGGGTCGCCGGGAGGTGACTCCAGCCCTCAATGCTCCATTCCGCCGTGACCGTCAGGCCACAGCCTCGACATGGCTTAGATATTCACTTCTGAGCAGCCCCATGATGACGGTGTCCCAACGCTCGCTGCCAACGCGAGCTGAGGATCGGCGCGTGCCTTCGCGAACGAAACCCAGCCTTTCATAGGTGCGCAGTGCAGCAGTGTTGAAGCTGAAGACGTTGAGTTCGACGCGCTCCGTATTCGGATCGGAAAACGCCTTGTCCACCACGCACCGGACCATCTGAATGCCATATCCGCGGCCGCGCTCGGCCGGCGCGACGCCGACGCGGGCAAGCCGCCCGATACCATTGCGCCGATCCGTCACCAGTTGCACATGACCGACGATACGGCCCTCATCGGTGACGGCCATCCAGGCATTGCGCTGCGGCCGAACAACCTGTGTTTCAGCGAGAATGTCTTCGAGCTGCCGTCTGTCGAGCGGAAAAACGAGGGTCGCCCCTGCCCATTGCACCAGATCCGCATCGGTCGGAAACCAGGTGAGTAGAGTTTCGATATGGTCGGTAGAAAACGGGACAAGACTGATCATATCCGGCTTCTAGCACGATGATCGAGCTGGGTTGCAGAAAAAACCGAGGGCCGCTGTCGGAACGTCCGATCCTTGTCCGTCCTTGGCACAGCAACACTGCAAATGGAGGAAAGCATGCAGAAAATTACCCCCTGCCTCTGGTTCGACAACCAGCTCGAAGAGGCGATCACCTTCTACAGCAAGATCTTTAGGGACAGCCGCGTGACACAGATGAAGAGAGCGCCTGACGGCAAGGCCTTCTTTGCCAACTTCGAACTTGCCGGCCAGAAGTTCATGTGCCTCAACGGCGGACCACATTTCAAATTCAACGAAGCGGTTTCGTTCTTCGTCGATTGCAAGGACCAGGCGGAGGTCGATTATTACTGGGAGCATCTGCTCGACGGCGGCAAAGAACAGCAGTGCGGCTGGCTCAAGGACCGTTTCGGCCTGTCATGGCAGATCGTCCCCGAAGCCCTGATCCGCTTTATGAACGACGAAGATTCGGTAAAGGCCAATCGCGTCCAGGAAGCGATGATGAAGATGGTGAAGCTCGACGTCGCGGAACTGGAGAAGGCCTATCGCGGCTAGGTTGGCGCCCCTCGCCGCCGGTGCGCAAGGCGGGCCGCTATTGAACAAAACAGAAGGGATGGCCGGACCGAGCCCGGCCACCCCCCTTGTCAGAGCATCATGCCGCCCGAAGCTTCGACGCGCTGACCGTTGATCCAGCGATTGGCGTCTGACAGCATCGAGGCAATCATCGGGCCGATATCGTTCGGCTGGCCGACACGGCCAAGTGCGGTCATGTCCGCAACCCGCTTGTTGATCTCGGGATTGTCGCGCACGATGCCACCGCTGAAATCCGTGGCGATGGCGCCGGGAGCAACGGTGTTGACCGTGATGCCGCGCGGCCCGAGCTCCTTGGCGAGGTAGCGGGTGAGAACCTCCACCGCGCCCTTCATCGAGGCATAGGAGCCGCTGCCCGGATTGCTGAAACGGGTGAGGCCGGAAGAGACGTTGATGATCCGGCCGCCATCCCTGATCAGTGGCAGAAGCTTCTGGGTCAGGAAGAACACGCCCTTGAAATGAACCTCGTAGAGACCATCCAGCTCCGCTTCCGTCGTCTTTTCGAAGCTGTTGTGATGCGAGGTGCCGGCATTGTTGACGAGATAGTCGAACCGATCCGTGCCAAGCTCGGAGAGCGCACCGCGGACCTTTTCCACGAAACCGTCGAAAGCGGAAATTTTGCCGGTATCGAGCTGCAGCGCCACGGCGCGGCGTCCGTGTTCCGCAACAAGGGAGACGACCTTCTCCGCTTCCTCCCGATTGGAATGATAGGTGATGATGGAATCGACACCGTCCCGCGCAAGCGCAATGGCGGTGTTGCGGCCGAGGCCGCGGCTGCCGCCGGTGATGATGGCGATTTTGGGCTGGGCGCTCGGATTGTTTTGGCTAGGCATCACATGTCTCCTTGGTGATTGTGATCTGCCCCGGAATCTAGTCGCCGACAGGCATTCGCTTAATGCCGGAATACACGCTGTTTCTGCCTATTCCTCCGAATTATCGATTTGCGAAGAACAGCCGGCGGACCTATCTCTGAACCATTGAAAAGGACGGGAGACGCAGATGTCGTCACAGGTGAAGGATATCCTCCGGGAATATGTCGAGGCGGAGGGCGGCGAGGACGGTCTGTTCGGCACGCCGATGCCGTCCCTCTGCATCATGCGATCGAGCACCGAGACGCTGCCGCGCCACATGGTCTATAGGCCGTCGCTCTGCTTCGTTGTGCAGGGCGCAAAGCAGATCATGCTCGGTGACGACGTCCTGAGATATGAAGAGCAGCAATCGCTCGTGATCGGCATAGAGCTTCCCGGCATCGGCCGCGTGGTCCAGGCAAGCCGAAACGAGCCCTATATCGGCATCACGCTGGAACTCGACGTCGCAGTGCTGCGCGATGTCATGCGAAAGATGCCGAGAAGACCGAGACCTGCCAATCGAAGCCGGCTCGGCATCTTCGTACAGGATGCCGACGAACAGCTAACCGATTGCATGGTGCGCCTGATACGGCTTGCGAGAACGCCGAAGGCGATCCCCGTGCTCTATCCCGCCATCATGCAGGAAATCTGCTTCTGGTTGTTGAATGGCGAGCATGGCGGCGATATCTGCAAGCTGACCCTGCCGGACAGCCACATGCAGCGCATCGCCGATGCCATCTTCATCCTGCGCGAAGACTTCGCCAAGCCAATCCGCGTCAATGAGCTGGCGGCAGCCGCGAACATGAGCCCCTCTTCCTTCCATGAGCATTTCAAGCTGATCACCTCGATGAGCCCGCTCCAGTATCAGAAGCATCTGAGGCTGATAGAGGCGCGCCGGTTGCTGGTAAGCGAAGCGGCAAGCGTCGCCGAAGCGGCCCATCAGGTAGGCTATGAGAGTGCATCGCAGTTCAGCCGCGAATATAATCGTATGTTCGGCGCACCGCCGCGCCGTGATGCCAGCGAGCTGCGCAGTACGGCGCCGGCCTACTCATTGCAGGCGATTGCGCTGTCAGCCTGACAGCGTCTTCACCTTGCCGAGATCGGGGAAGAGCCGCATCCAGAGCAACACGACCGCGATCGTTCCGACGCCGCCGACAATGCCCGTTACGATTGGGCCGAGCACGGCCGCCAGCATGCCGGATTCAAATTCGCCAAGCTGGTTGGACGTGCCGATAAACAGCGAATTGACCGCGTTGACCCGCCCGCGCATCTCATCCGGCGTCAGCAGCTGAACGAGCGAGCTGCGCACGACGACGCTGACCGTATCCGACGCGCCGACGATGAGCAGCGCCCCGACGGACAGGATAACGTTGCTCGACAGCGAAAAGACGATCGTCGCCACGCCGAAGATGGCGACGGCGATCAGCATCTTCTTGCCGGCTTCGCTCTGGATCGGCCAGCGTGCCAGAACAATCGACATGACCAGCGCGCCGATCGCCGGAGAGGCACGCAGAAGGCCGAGGCCCCAGGGACCGGCATGCAGGATATCGCGTGCAAACATCGGCAGCAGCGCGGTGGCGCCACCGAGCAGCACGGCGAAGAGATCGAGCGAAATAGTGCCGAGCATCAGTGGCTTGCTGCGGATGAAGGCAACGCCGGCAAAGACCGATTTCAACGTCACCGGCTCACGTCCCGATTTCTGCTGCCGCTCCATCCTGATCGAAATGACGTTGAAACTCGCAATCGCAAAGCAGATGGCGGAAAAGGCAAAGGGCGCTACCGGATCGAGGCCATAGAGCAGGCCGCCGATCGAAGGGCCGATGATGAAGGCCGTCTGCATCATCGATGTCGAGGTGGCGATCGCCTGCTGCAAAAGAGATGGGCCGACGACGTTCGGCAGCAGCGACGCCATGGTCGGACGCTCGAAGGAAACCACAGCGCCCATCACGGTTACGGCGACGAGAATACCCGTTGGCGTCAGCCAGTGCTGCCAGGTCGCGACGGCCAATATCAAGCAGGTGATCCCCTCCAGCAACTGGCAGGCAAGACCGATCCGCCGCCGATCGAAACGGTCAGCGACATGGCCGACCACGAAGGTCAGGATGACCATAGGCAGGAATTGGCAGAAGCCGACGAGACCGAGCGCAAACGCGCTGTGGGTCTGGTCGTAAATCATCCAGCCCATCGCGACGGTCGCTGATTGAAAAGATATGGAGGAAAAAACCCGCGAGGCGGCAAAATTTAGATAACCGGGGTGGCGAAAAACGCTGCCCCGTCTGGATTGATAGCTGTCCATCAGAACTGTCCTGGGTCCGCCATGCCGCAGCCGGCGGATCGGAATTGATATAAGAAACTTATGGGGCCCTGCTCTGCCGCATCAGAACTCTTGTCAATGCTGCAGCTGCGAAGTTGACAATTTGTCGCAGTCGTTACCTTGCCAAGTGGAGACTTCCGATCGGATGTAGTGCCAAAGACGCTCCCCGGCCGGTCCATGCGGACGGTCACGGCGACGAGCAGCGACGAGGTCTACGCGTCCACCCTTGAAATCACCGTTGGTGAAATCAACCAACGTGCCATCGCCTACCTCCTTCTCCACGAGAAAGCGTGGCATATGTCCCCAGCCCATAGCATTCAAGATCACTTGCTTCTTCATGAGCTGATCGCTCACCGTCAGTTGTCGCGCACCCTTAAGGACATAATAATCCCTTGGCGGTGAATGGCGCGCAGTATCGCGAATGATGCATTGCGCGAGACCTTGCAGATGTGATGGCGTGATATTCTCGGGACATACATTCGGAAATATTTCTCCTGCCACGACAGGAATGATGTCGACCGACAGCAGATCAATATATTCCATCATCGGATCGCTCTCGTCGATGTGGTGAAGGATCAGATCTGCCTCGTCGTCTGCCAGCCGTTCCCATGGGCCCGAAATCGCTTCGAAATAGAGATCGAGGCGGGTGGCTGGATTATCGGTGAAAAAATTTCGCAAAAGCTGCAACGTTGGCTCAAGCGGACACAAGTCGCCGATCACGACCCGCAGTGCAGTCTCCTCGCCCATGGAAAGTTGTTTTCCAAACGTACGAAGGCCGGCAGCCTGACGGAGGAAATCTTGAGCCTTGGCATGAAAGACCCGTCCCCTGTCCGTCAACACGACGCGGTAGCCGCTGCGATCGAGAAGCGAAAATCCAAGTTGTTCCTCAAGATTGCGGACGGCTGAAACCACGGTCGGATGCGTGCGCATCAAGCGGTCTGCCGCTGCCTGGAAACTGCCCTCTGTGACCACCGCATCAAAACATCTGAGCTGCTGAAGAGTGATATCCATTATTGTAGATCCTATCTACCAAGTTCGCCGTAATTTTGAACAATATATCTACAGCGCATCAAGATAGAAAGGCTCTGGTGTTAACAAGGAGCCTAGCCATGAAAGCCATTGCCTTCCGAGAATATGGAGGACCGGATGTCCTCGACATTACCGATCAGCCGGATCCTGAACCCACAGAGGGATACGTCGTCATTGCAGTGCGTGCCTTCGGCCTCAATCGAGCTGAAACTTACATGCGTAGCGGCAAGTGGGGGGACGTCGCAAAAATCAGCGGCATAGAATGTGTCGGAGAGGTGCTGCACGATCCGAGCGGCCGATTTTCGGCTGGAACACGCGTTGCCGCCCTCATGGGCGGCATGGGTCACAGCATCAACGGCAGCTACGCCGAACGCACACGTGTACCGCTGACGAATGTGATCCCTATTCGTTCAAGCCTGCCGTGGCCGGATCTCGCGGCTCTTCCGGAATCCTATGCAACGGCATGGACATGCCTGCATCGTAATCTCTCGCTGACCCCTGGACAGACCCTGCTGATCAGAGGCGCGACATCAGCGCTTGGCCAGGCGGCGATCAACATCGCCGCCGCTGAAGATATCAGGATCATAGCAACAACCAGGAGGCCTGAGAGGCTCCCCGCTCTTCGAGAGCTTGGCGCTCATCAGGTACTCCTGGACGAACCTCTCCTAAGCAAGACTTTGCGCCAAGAATACCCTTCCGGCATCGACGCCGTTCTGGACATCGTCGGCACATCAACATTGCTGGACTCGCTCAAGATCGTCCGAAGAGGCGGCCATGTCTGCATGGCGGGCTTCCTGGGCGGCGGCAGTGGAATTGCAGGCTTCGATCCGCTCACACATATGCCGAGCGGCGTTCAGCTCAGCTTCTTTGCCAGCTTCATGTTCGGTACGCCCGGCTACGAGCTCGACGACGTCCCCCTGCAAGCCATCGTCGAGCGATCGGAGGCTGGCCTTTACAAGGCCAACCCTGCGCGAGTCTTCGATTTTCACGATATCCGCGAGGCGCATCGGCTGATGGAGGCGGACCAGTCGATGGGCAAGTTCGTCGTAACCCTCTAAACGATTGCCAAAGTCAGCAATCGAAATTGTCCGGAACAGGCTGCGCTAACCGTTCGCAGCCTGTCTCGCCCGTTGTGCCTCATATGCCTTGAGATGGGCGAGAACGATGTTGAGCATCGTATAGGAGGCGCGCTTGTCCGGCGCCGCGCGGACAAGCATATCGCCGACGATCTGGTCGCTTTCGATACGGCCGTTACCTTCGATATCGCGGAGCATCGAGGCGGTGATCGGCGAGCCGGCTGTCGTCAGAAAGCCGCGGATGCGCTGGACGGCGGCTTCACCGGGGGCGAAACCGTTGGCTGCGGCGATGTCAAGGCATTCGTCGATCAGCTTCAACGCCAGATCGGACGCGCCGGCGGCCACATAGTCGCCGATCGCAGCGCGCATCAGGCAGGTCATGCCCGCCGTCGATGCGATGAACGCCCATTTGTCCCACATGGCCTTAAGGATATTGGGGCTTGCCTCGATATCGAAACCGGCATTGGAAAAAGTCTCGGCAATCGCTTCGATCCGCGCCGGCATGCCACCCCTGCGGTCGCCGAAGGCAATGCGATGCAGGTCGTTGAAG
The DNA here is from genome assembly GCF_008365395.1 of Neorhizobium sp. P12A. NCBI lineage: Bacteria > Pseudomonadati > Pseudomonadota > Alphaproteobacteria > Hyphomicrobiales > Rhizobiaceae > Neorhizobium > Neorhizobium sp. P12A. The sequence goes on from NZ_QOVX01000001.1 coordinate 357,797, forward strand.
TGCAGGATGGCGCCATCGGACGCAATGGTCGACGATATGAAGCAAGCGCCGCCGAGAACCGCCTCCGCGCCGAAACGCGCTTCCAGCCGTTCCAGGTGCCGCATGCCGTTCAGTGTCGGCAGGATCATCGTCTGAGGGCCAACAGCCGGAGCGAAGGACGCCATCGCATCGTCAAGGTCATAGGCCTTGCAGCCAAGCAGAACGAGGTCGAACGTCTCCTTCAGGCTATCGGCGGTGACAAGCTTCGGCTGCGCAATATGCAAATCTCCCTTTGGGCTGCGGATGCTCAGGCCGCTCTCGCGCAGGAGCTCGCCTCGTTTCGGACGAACCAGAAAAGTCACGTCCCGACCGGCCGCTGCCAGTCTGCCGCCAAAATAACCACCAATGCCGCCGGCACCGACCACGAGAATGCGCATAATATCCACCAATCCGTACATTTATTTAGATGACGATCATCATGTAATTTTTAAATCCGCGCAAGAGGTCACCTGCCCCGGCAGATGACCTCTTGCGTTCACAAATGCGTCAGAAGCTGAAGCCCTCGCCGCAAAAGCGAAGGCGATGTAACGCGGGGTAAGCCCGCGCAAGCTATATTATCCTATAGAGAGCCGATGATGTCGCGATATGCCATCTCGGGAAACGCCTTCAGCGTCTTCGTCCTGACACTGCCAGCAGCTCCGAGAGAAAGCGTAAACCGGGCAACGACGGTATCGTTCGGCGCTTCGCAAACGGCGACCATGTCATACTCGCCCATAGTCAGATAGAATTCACGAAAATTCCCACCCAATTCGCCGAGCATCTTGCGCGCGGCATCGAGCCGCTTCGGCGATTCGCGAACATTCTTAATGCCTTGCTCAGTCCAGTTGATCAGCACGATATAAGTGGTCATCGCATACCTCCCCTGGAGGCATAGCCCACGCCGGTGTGCGTTCGTCGGTCCGGCGCCTCATGGCTCCCGTCGCCCCCGCAACAGGAACTATAGACCTGCCGCCGTAACCAAACAAGCAAACGGACCGGTACGAAAATGCTTAATCAATGCAGGGTAGTTGGCAGCTCTTCGGCAGCGAGCACATCAAGCGCTTCTTCGAGCGCTGCGACCAATATATCGGTCAGCTCGTCGCCTATGTTCTGGACGAGCATCGCGCTCACGGATTCGTCCTGGTTTTCGAGAAAACGGATAAGTTCTTCAGACACGTCATTGCCCCCAATTTCCGGAACCATCCCCGGTAGTGGGGTTAGAAATAGAGGTCGGTTCTTGCGCAAGGCTGGTGGGATGGATGCCAGTCGGCGTCCATCCTCCGGCGGTAACTTGCGGCTAATCCCCCCGAATCTGAAGGCTCTTCCATTCACTACGCGGGACGGCACCGCCAACATCGAACGAGAAGGATACGACCTTGGTCGCATCGTTATTGACCTCGCATTTGAAAATCATGCGGCGCCAAACGCCCGTTGGGTCTTGGAAGGCAGCCCGGCTGATGTTGAGTGTGTTGCCGGAAACGCCAGGATAATTCGGAACTTGCGTGGGAAAATGTCCCTCAGCCTGCGTGAGTTGAGCGACCAACTGATTGTAACACAGCGTTCCAAATCGCGTTCCCCGGGGAAGATTGCGAAGCGCCCTTACGGTGGTAGGGTCAGACGTCTCCTCTGTTGAGAATAGCGTTTTGGCTGTCTTCAGCTTAAGCCCGGTACCATCTTGAGCGTCGGCCGAGGAGACTGTCTTTGCCCCTGGCTTGGAGTTGTCCGTTGGCGGCTTCGCATCCTCCAGCTTTTTTTCGGTCGCAAAGCTCGTATGCAGACTGCCATCGCCATCTGAATTCGGGGCGTCGTTTTCCGAATGAACATCGTTCACATCAGTCTCAGGTAAATTTATATCCTTTGCCACAGGGCTTGCAGATTGCGCCTGCTTGCCTGGTTTTGCTGCGTCGTCGATGTTTGACGGTAGTTTCCCACCAGCAGCTTCGGCGACCTTGTTGGCATTGCCATCAGCATCGCCGGAATCTTCCGTCGCATTGTCATCCGGGGATTTGTGCCCGGCATCCTTGTCCGTGTACTCATGAACTGGAAGCTCTGTGGGTATTGGCGGCTCGGGTTGCGCCTGCGCCACCTCCTGCTTCGGCGGCTGCGGTTGCTTTTCCTTCGGCTTAGGCGGCTCCTCAGCCTTGGCCTCTTCTTTCTGAGGCTCAGGCGGTTTTGGCGGCTCCGGCTGCCTTTCCGGAGGCTTTGGCGCTTGTGGCGGCTTAGGCGCTTCCGGTGGCTTCTGCTCCGGCGGCTTCGGGGGCTCAGGTGCTTTTTCCGGCGGCTTCTCCTCCGGCTTGGGCGGCGGCGGCTCGGCCTTTTTCTCCTCAGTCTTTTCCTGCGGCGGCTTTTGCTGCGGTGCCTGTTGCCCCTCCTGCTTTTCGGGCGTTGGAGCCGCTGGCGGGGGCGGCTCGGGCGCCTTCTCGGCCTTCTTTTCCGGCTGCGGTTCCGGCGCCTTTTGCGCCATCTGCTGCTCGGGCTTCTTTTCCTCCGGAGGCGGCACCAGGTCGACGTTGACGGCGTCTTCCTTCTCAGGCGTCTGCTGGTCCGGCAGCCTCACGAAGATCAACGCGGCGACGACAAGATGGACCGCGATGGACGCAGCCACGATCCTGCCGAACTTCCCCCGGCGTTTTTCGGGAGTATTTTCCATCACTCAGACGACAACCATGAAATCCAAAGGGGCGTTAAGCAGTATGATGTGGGCCTCATCATGGTCATGCCGGATAAGAAGTCGAAAACTCAATCCTGCGCTTATAATCTTTCGAAACCCAACCCGAAAGAGGCGATCATGTGACCAGCTTGTCAGTCGCTAACGCAACCTGCAATCGCGAATATAGCGCCAAGCTGCCTCATCCAAACAAAAACCCGGCCAGCAGGGCTGACCGGGCTTGATCTTGTGATGCGCCTGCTGGCCTCAGCTGTCGAGGAACGAGCGCAGCTTTCTGGACCGGCTCGGATGCTTCAGCTTGCGCAGAGCCTTCGCCTCGATCTGGCGGATACGTTCGCGGGTAACCGAGAACTGCTGGCCGACTTCTTCGAGCGTGTGGTCGGTGTTCATGCCGATGCCGAAGCGCATGCGCAGCACGCGTTCTTCGCGCGGCGTCAGCGATGCCAGAACGCGGGTCGTCGTCTCGCGCAGGTTCGCCTGGATGGCGGCGTCGATCGGCAGCAGCGCATTCTTGTCTTCGATGAAATCGCCGAGGTGGCTATCTTCTTCGTCACCCACAGGGGTTTCGAGCGAGATCGGCTCCTTGGCGATCTTCAGGACCTTGCGGACCTTTTCGAGCGGCATGGCGAGCTTTTCGGCCAGTTCTTCCGGCGTCGGCTCGCGACCAATTTCGTGCAGCATCTGGCGCGAGGTACGAACGATCTTGTTGATCGTTTCGATCATGTGCACCGGAATACGGATCGTGCGGGCCTGGTCGGCGATCGAGCGGGTGATCGCCTGACGGATCCACCACGTCGCATAGGTCGAGAACTTGTAACCACGGCGATACTCGAACTTATCGACCGCCTTCATCAGGCCGATATTGCCTTCCTGAATGAGGTCGAGGAACTGCAGGCCGCGGTTCGTGTACTTCTTGGCGATGGAGATGACGAGACGAAGGTTCGCCTCGACCATTTCCTTCTTGGCGATACGCGCTTCGCGCTCGCCCTTCTGCACCATATGCACGATGCGGCGGAATTCCGTGATCGAAATACCGGTTTCCGTGGCGAGATCCTGGATTTCCTGGCGGATATCGCGGATCGTCGTGTTCTCGCTCTTGGCGAATTCCTTCCAGCCGCGAGCGGCCAGGTTGCCGATCGACTTCATCCAGTTTGGATCGAGCTCGGCGCCGCTATACTGCTCGAGGAAGCTGTCGCGCTTGACGCCGTAGGATTCAGCCAGACGCAACAGGCGGCCTTCGTTCTGCACGAGACGCTTGTTGATGTCGTAGAGCTGCTCGACGAGCAGGTCGATGCGGTTCTGGTTCAGCGAAAGCGACTTGACCGACTTGATCAGTTCGTCCTTGAGCTCCTTGTAGCGGCGCTCCTGCGCAGACGAAAGCGTACCGGAAGCGGCAAGGCGCTGCTCGACCTGCTGATCCTGCAGCTTGCGCAGCTTCTTGTAGGTCTCGGCAATGGTGTCGAGCGTCAGCATCACCTGCGGGCGAAGCTCGGCTTCCATCGCGGCGAGCGAGAGGCTGGACTCGTCTTCGTCCTCTTCCTCTTCCTCGGGCGGCAGGCCTTCGCCGCCGACATCGGTGATGTCGTCGTCGCCGGTGCGCATGCGCCGGGTCTTTTCCTTTTCCTCGGCAGCCTTGCGGTCAGCCTCGATCTTTTCCGGGCTCTGGAACTGCGGAGCAGCCTTCGCTTCCGGACCAGAATAGGTGGTTTCGAGATCGATGATCTCGCGCAGCAGCGTGGTGCCTTCGTTGAGTTCGTCGCGCCAGATGATCAGCGCCTGGAACGTCAACGGGCTCTCGCAGAGGCCGCCGATCATGGTTTCGCGGCCAGCCTCAATGCGCTTTGCAATGGCGATTTCGCCTTCGCGCGACAGAAGCTCTACGGAACCCATTTCGCGCAGATACATGCGCACCGGATCGTCGGTACGGTCCGTCGGTTCCTTCTTCTTGCTGGTCGCAAGCGATGTGCCGGAAGAAGGCGCGAGTTCGCCGCCCTCGCTGTCCTCGTCGCCGCCTGAATCGTCGTCGTCGCCGCCCGCAGGCGCAGCACCGGCTTCTTCGGCCTCTTCATCCTCGATCACGTTGATGCCCATGTCGGACAGCATCGCCATCGTGTCTTCGATCTGCTCTGATGTCACTTCCTCGGACGGCAGGACGGCGTTGAGCTCGTCCATCGTCACGTAGCCGCGCTTCTTCGCGGCCTTGATCATCTTCTTGACCGCGTCATCGGAAAGATCGAGAAGCGGGCCATCGGAGGCGCCGTCGCGTTCGACTTCAGCTTCTTCGTTTTCTTTGACTTTGGTTGCCATCTATATCGTCGCTTTCCCTGACGCTTTAAACTTCGCTACGGTGAATGGCCTCGCCTGCCCTGGCGCGCGACGCGCCGGCTTCGAATCACCCATATCCACCTAACGGAATGACCTTAATTCCTGATTAACCACGATCGCCGGCGCCGGACAGCAAAGCTGGATTGCGTTTGGATTTCCGGCCATGGTTGTGTGATCCGCCTGACCCAGTAGTTCACCGTATTCCGAAGACAAACGGTGATTCCCACAATTTTTGTTCTCGTCAAGCTTTTCCAGCAAAAAAGCCTGAGAAAGACGAGAAAAAGCCTTTTCCACAGGCTTGCCCGCCACTATCGATTGCTTCCCTCATTTAGGAATGCGCCCGACAAAGACAAGGGTCCTGATACCAATACCTTCTCTCGACGGCGGTAGTGGTGCGGATCTTTGGCAACCATCGGGCACCATCCGCTGCAAAATGCCGCGCCTGATATCAGCGGCTGGCACCGTCGAAGTGAGTCATCTGCAATTCGGATAGATCAACGGCCGGAACGCAGCGCAAATTGATCGCCGCCATCGGCGAGCCATCAGGCCCCTTGCCTTCGGCATAGGGCGCCACTCCGCAGGTCGCGCAGAAATGATGCTGCAGCGTGTGCGTGTTGAAGGTATATGTGGAGACATTCTCCTCAGGTGTCCTCAAATGGAAATCGGAACGCGGTACGAAGGCAAGGATGGAGCCGCGCCTGCGGCAGATCGAGCAGTTGCAGTCCATTCCAGTTAAAAACTCGCCCTCCACATCAAAGGCGATCCTGCCGCAATGACAGCTTCCCTCGTATTGCATTCCGCCCTCCACTAGTTCCAGTCCATCACCACCTTGCCGGAATTGCCCGAGCGCATGGCTTCGAATCCCTCGCGGAAATCGTCGATCCCGATACGGTGGGTGATGACCTGCGAGACGTCCAATCCACCCTGGACGAAGGCGATCATCTTGTACCACGTCTCGAACATTTCGCGACCATAGATGCCTTTCAGGTTAAGCATCTTGAAGATCACTTTGTTCCAGTCGATCTCGAAGCCGGCTGGCGCGATGCCGAGAATGGCGATCTTGCCGCCATTGTTCATCTTGTCGATCATGTCGCGAAAGGCGGCGGCGGCCCCCGACATTTCAAGCCCGACGTCGAAGCCTTCGGTCATGCCGATCGATTTCATCACATCGGCCAGATTTTCCTTCGACGCGTCGACCACGTAATCGATGCCGACCTTGCGAGCGAGCGCCAAGCGGTTCGGATTGATATCCGTTATGACGACCTTGCGGGCTCCGGAACGCTTGGCGACCATCGCCCCCATGATGCCGATCGGCCCCGCCCCGGTCACCAGCACGTCCTCGCCGACCAGATCGAAAGACAGCGCTGTGTGGACGGCATTGCCGAAGGGATCGAAGATCGCGGCGACCTCGTCGGGAATATCGGCCGGAATCGGCACGACATTCGATTCCGGAATGCAGACGAATTCGCCAAAGGAACCCGGCCGGTTGACGCCGACACCCAGCGTGTTGCGGCAGAGATGGCCACGGCCGGCGCGGCAATTGCGGCACTTGCCGCAGACGATGTGCCCCTCGCCCGACACCCGCTCGCCGACATGGTACTTGGTCACGGCCGAACCGATCTCCGCGATCTCGCCGCAGAATTCGTGACCGACGACCATCGGGACGGGAATGGTCTTCTGTGCCCAGCTGTCCCAGTTCCAGATATGCACGTCGGTGCCGCAGATCGCGGATTTCTTCACCCGGATCAGCACGTCGTTCGGCCCGACCTCCGGCACCGGCACGTTCTCCATCCAGAGCCCGACTTCAGGTTTTGCCTTAACCAGCGCCTTCATCATGTTCGACATGACCTGCCGTCTCCAAGAGATTCAAATGATTCGGATTCAGATGATTCCAAGTTCCCGGCCGGCCTCGGCAAAGGCGGCCACCGCGCGTTCGACATCCGAGCGCGAATGCGCCGCCGACATCTGCGTGCGGATGCGGGCCTGCCCCTTCGGCACGACAGGGAAGGAAAAGCCGATGACGTAGACACCCTTCTTGAGCATCAGCGCTGCCATGTCCTGTGCCAGCTTGGCATCGCCGAGCATGACCGGAATGATCGGATGATCCGCCCCTGCGAGCGTGAAGCCGAGCTTGGTCATCTCGGACCGGAAAAACTCGGCATTGCCGCAAAGCCGGTCGCGCAGCGCATCGCCATTTTCGATCAGCTCGAAGACCTTCAGCGACGCCGCCGCGATGACAGGCGCCAACGTATTTGAAAACAGATAAGGCCGCGAGCGCTGCCGCAGCCACTCGACGATCTCGGCCTTCGCCGAGGTGTATCCGCCGGAGGCCCCACCCAGCGCCTTGCCGAGCGTGCCGGTGATGATATCGACCCTGCCTTCGACGCCGCAATATTCGACCGATCCGCGGCCGTGATCACCGACAAAGCCGACGGCGTGGCTGTCGTCGACCATGACCATGGCGCCGTATTTCTCCGCCAGATCGCAGACGCCCTGTAGATTGGCGATGATGCCGTCCATGGAAAAGACGCCATCCGTCGCGATCAGCTTGAAGCGACTGCCCTCGGCCTTCTTGAGTTCCTCCTCAAGCGCCGCCATATCATTGTTGGCATAGCGGAAGCGCTTTGCCTTGGAGAGCCGCACGCCGTCGATGATCGAGGCATGGTTCAGCGCATCCGAAATGATGGCGTCCTCTTCGCCGAGCAACGTCTCGAACAACCCGCCATTCGCATCGAAGCAGGAGGAGTAGAGGATCGTGTCCTCCATTTTCAGGAAGGAGGAAATGCGCGCCTCGAGCTGCTTGTGCTCCTCTTGCGTGCCGCAGATGAAGCGCACGGAGGCCATGCCGTAGCCATAGCGGTCGAGCGCCTTCTTCGCCGCCTCGGCGAGCTCTTCATTGTCGGCAAGGCCGAGATAGTTGTTGGCGCAGAAATTGAGAACCCGCGCGCCGCCGAGAACGGCGATCTCGCCCGCTTGCTTGGAGGTGATGACACGCTCGGCCTTGAATAGGCCGGCCTCCTTGAGGCCCATGAGCTCGGATTTCAGGTGAGAGATGAACGCTGACGTCATGAGGAAGGCCGCCTATCATAATGAGATACAACTGTTCCGGTAACCACAGCAACTACCATATCATCGCCCACCATGTCGCGAATAGCGAGCGGCAGAAAACGGCGTTCTCAAGATATACCAGGACGGACGGCCCGGAGGGAGCAATGCCGTGGCGGGCGAAGCTCAGTCGACGCCGACATGTCTGAGCAGGTTATGCTCGACCTATATGCTCACATATAAAAATTGAATAATGCCCTTGCCGATTTGGCTGCCAGGGTCACGTAAGGTGACGTAGGATTTCGTGCATTCAGCAACAACGGCATGCCTGTTACGCTTGGGCACCGGGCGGCCGACGAAGATCAGCATTTCAAACAGAGATAGATTTTCGCTGATGGGTATATTTCCTTGTTTGTACGCATCTTTATTGCTTCTGATCTCCGTTCAGTCCGCCATAGCCGAAGAGGTATCAGCGCCTTCGCGCTGGATCGGTCGGGTTGCGGAGGATCGCAGGGAGTTTGGGTGGCCCGGCAGCGGCCTCGAAATGGTGTTTCGCGGAACATCTCTTAAGCTGCGCTTGGAAGATAGCGGCAACAACAGCGCCATGCTGGATGTGGACGGGCGTGTCTCGCGGCTCGATCTTGCCAAGGGGAGCAAACTCTACGTCGTTGCCGATGGGCTGCCGAACGGACAACACTCCGTACGATTGACGCGTCGAACAGAGGGCCTGTTCGGAAACACTCGCTTCCTTTCCGCAGAGACAGACGGCAGCTTTCTGCAATCTCGACCGTCGCCGCGGCGTTTGCTGGTCGTCGGAGATTCGATCTCGGCAGGCTACGGCGTCGAGGCAAAGACCAAGGGATGTAAACCCGACGCCAATGCCGAGACCGAAAACCAATATCTGACTTACGAAGCCATCACAGGCCGGACGCTCGGCGCGGATGTAACGACGCTGGCGAAATCCGGCATCGGAGTCTCCCGTGCTAATGACGACGGCGAGGTCATGGCAGGCTTGATCGATCGATTGACACCCACCGACAAGAATGGCTCGCCCCCATCCGGCGATCCGGACTATCAGGCGATAATAGTCAACCTCGGCACCAACGATTTCGGAAGTGGCCTTCGCCCGCCGACCTTCGTGAAAGACTATGCGGCGCTTCTCTCAAAGCTGAGGACGGAGCACCCGGACGCGCTGATCTATGCCGCTCTCGGACCGATGCTTTCGGATCCCGATTTCGCTGCGGGGGAAGCGGCAGTCAAAGCCGTGGTCGATTCCCGGATTGCCGCGGGCGACACCCATTTGCACTATCTGCGATTAAGGGTCGCCGTCGGAAGCTATGGGTGCAACTGGCATCCCAGCCCCCCGACGCACGCCGCTATGGCGCAGATCCTGACGGACAGGCTGCGTAAGGATTTGAACTGGAGCGCGGCACCATGACCGGCCAGGGTCTTCAGGTGCCAACACCACCTCGAAGCGGAAAAAAACACTTGCCGTCGCTACAGGTTCTGCGTTTTGCAGCGGCGTTCTTTGTCGTGCTTTTCCATGTCGGCAGTGGACTGCAAATCCAATATCAACTCACCACCAATCCGTTCGGCCTCGGTGCTGCCGGCGTCGACATATTCTTCGTGCTGAGCGGCTTCATCATCAGCTACACGACCAACCCCGCGCGGGGCTTCCTCGACTTCGCCCGCCGAAGGGTGGCGCGCGTCGTACCCCTTTATTGGCTACTGACGCTGGCGGTCATCATCATTGCCTTGGCGAAGCCGGATTTGCTCAATTCCACGGTGCTGACGCAGCAGGCAATCATCAGGTCCTTCCTGTTCGTGCCCTATGAGAAGAGCAACGGGGCTATCCAGCCACTGTTGTTCCTGGGCTGGACCCTCTGCTACGAAATGTTTTTCTACCTGATTTACGGCCTGTGCGCGCTGGTCTCCGGACGCGGGGCGTCCTGGCTGGCGTCCGGCGTCCTCCTGTTCCTGGTGGGGCTCAATTCCCTATGGCCGGACGGACCCGCCGAATGGCGCTTCTACACCAGTCCCATTCTCGTCGAGTTCGTTCTTGGAATGGGGCTGCAGGAGATCTTTTCAGGCTCGGACTACTTCAGGAACGGTTCCCAGCTCCTTGCTCTAATGAGCATTATCTGCGCGCCGGTCGCCTATTTTACCGCGTCGCTTGTCTTGCCGGGAATTGTGCCGCCCGCCATTTTCTCGGCGCTCGTTGTGATCGGATGCCTGTTCTGGAAGGTACAGAAAACGCGCCTGATCCTTGCGCTTGTCCTCCTGGGCGACGCTTCCTATTCCCTTTATCTGGTGCACCCCTACACAATCCAGCTCGTTATGAAGCTGCTCAGCAAAGATGCTTCGCTGGGGCTGGTGTTCCTGCTTTTATGCGCCGCGATCATCTGGACGGTGGCTATATCGCTTGCCCTTTACCAGCTGGTTGAACGACCAGCGCAAAGGTTCCTACTCAAACCCCGACCGAAGGCGCTTCTGCCTGCCGTCGAAGTGTCATCCGGCAGCGACTAGATCCTTTTGAACCGCAGGCCTATCCGTCGTGGGAAAGGATGATGTCCAGAAACGCATCGCCATAGCGCTCCAGCTTCGACTGGCCGACGCCGGAAATGCCAAGCAGTTCCTTGCGGCTGCGCGGACGCTCGGTCGCGAAAGCCATGAGAGTCGTATCGGGAAAGACGACATAGGGCGGCACGCCGAGCGATTTGGCAATCGACATGCGCTCCGCCCTCAGCGCCTCGAACAGGGTTCCGTCGGCACCTGTCAACGTCGACCGGCGCTCGGTTCGCTCCATCCTCTTTGTGGATCGACCGGAGGTCGGCCGGTCCTTGCGGAACAGGACCTGCCGCTCATGCTTGAAGACGGCGCGCGCCTCCGCCTCCAGCTTCATCGCCCCGAAGGCGCTGTGATCGATGGTAATCAGCCCCATCGCCAGCAACTGCCGGAAAATGGATTGCCATGTCCGCGAGGCGATGTCCTTGCCCGCCCCAAAGACCGGCATCGAGACATGACCGAAGCGTTCAGTCTTCTCATTGACCGTTCCCATGAGCACATCGATGACATGGCCGGTGCCGAAACGCTCGCCGGTGCGATAGACTGCGGCAAGCGCCTTGATTGCCGCTTCCGTGCCATCCCAGGTCTCGACCGGTTTGAGGCAGGTATCGCAATTGCCGCAGCCGCCGCCATGCGCCTCGCCGAAATGCGCGAGGATCGCCTGGCGCCGGCAACCCGCCGTTTCGCATATGGCAAGCAAAGCGTTCAGCTTGCCGCGCTCCACCCGCTTGATTTCCTCGGCAGCGGCACCTTCGTCGATCATCCGCCGCCGCTGGATGACATCGGCCATGCCATAGGCCATCCAGACCTCTGACGGCAGGCCATCGCGCCCGGCGCGGCCCGTCTCCTGATAATAGGCTTCGACGGAGCCGGGCAGATCGAGATGGGCGACATAGCGCACATTGGGCTTGTCGATGCCCATGCCGAAGGCGACGGTCGCAACGAGGCAAAGCTCTTCTTCCTTCAGGAAGGCATCCTGATTGGCATCGCGTAGCGCCCGGTCCATGCCGGCATGATAGGGCAGCGACCGGATGCCTTGCCCGTTCAGCCATTCCGAGGTGTCCTCGACCTTGGCCCGCGACAGGCAGTAGACGATACCGCTATTGCCCTTATGGCCATTGAGAAACCGCAACAGCTGCTGCCGCGGCTGATCGCGCTCGACAATCTCGTACGCAATGTTCGGACGATCGAAGCTGGTCGTAAAGACCGCCGCGCGATCCAGAGCCAGCCGCTCGATAATGTCGTCACGCGTGTGCGGATCGGCCGTTGCCGTCAGCGCGATACGCGGCACGCCCGGATGCAGTTCGGCAAGCTTTCCGAGTTCACGGTATTCCGGGCGGAAATCATGCCCCCATTGCGAAACGCAATGCGCCTCGTCGATCGCAAACAGCGCGATCTTCGCCCCGCCGATCATCTCGCGGAAACCGTCTGTAACGATGCGCTCCGGCGTCACATAAAGCAGATCGAGCGCTCCGTTGGAGATTGCTCGGCGAATATCGAGGAATTCCTCGCGCGACAAGGAGGAATTGAGCGCCGCAGCCCTGATGCCGAGCTGCTTCATCGCCTCGACCTGATCGCGCATCAGGGCAATCAGCGGCGAAACGACGATGCCGACGCCATCGCGGCAAAGCGCTGGAATCTGGAAGCAGAGCGATTTGCCGGCACCCGTCGGAAACAGCACCACGGCATCGCCGCCGCCGACGACATGCTCGACCACCTGCTGCTGCTTGCCGCGAAAGGCGGGATATCCGTAGATCCGGTTGAGGACATCCAGAGGGCGCTCAAGAGATCGCCGCGTCCCGGAACTCCTTTCCTCCCCACGGGATTCGCCGAAAAGCGCATCATCCGCCGAAAAGCTCGGATCGTATCTCTCTGTCTCTGACATTCCGTCCTTCCACGAGGAATCACTTCCCCACACTTTCCAAGATGCCTCTTGGTCGAAGATACCGTGCCCGACAAGCTCACAGGCGAAATCGCCTTGTCATCTTGACGTCATAGCCGAATCCACTAAAGCATCCCGCTTATGGGGTCTCCAAAAACAATCGAATACGCGGGTATCGCAAAGGCAAAATTTCAGTCGGGCGATTTGCGCGCGCTGTATTTTGACGGGGTCCAATGTCGGATGGCCGTCGAAGATCGGAAACGCCGAATTACCGTTTATTCGAACGTTGATCGCTCTATCCCCGCACAGATTTTCGCCCACTACGCTCCGTGCATGCATTTTTACCAGCTGGAACGAGAATTCGGTCCCCCGCTGTCGCTCTTTAGCCTTAAGCGATTTGCCTTCCTGCTGCGAGTTCGCAAGCTCAGGAAGCTTTGACTACTTTCAAGAGGTCGGGGCCGGCTTGCAGTATTCGGCTGTCGCGATTTCCAAAGCGTCTGGCGCCAGCATCACTTTCCCGCGACCTTGACGCGACCGGACATGATGCCGAAGCCATCGATGATGGCTTCCTGGTTTTCGAGCCGCAGACCTTCGAGGTGCACTTCCTGAAGCGCCCGCATCAATTGCTCGATCCTTTCCCCATCGGCTTCTTCGGTCGCCTCGGCAATCTCGCGCTCAAGCTCATTCTTCTGCCATCTAAGGGCCTTCGAGCGCTTGTGCAGCGCGAGCGACTGACGATAGCCCTCGCGCGCATCCTCCATGGCCGCATCTTCCGTCGCGGTCCAAAGGCGGGCGTTGCGCACCTGCTGTTCGAGACCCCTGAGCAGCGTGGCAAACCCCTGCTCTTCCAGCTTTTCGAGCAGATGTTCCCGCGTCAGATGCGGCGCAGCCACCGTCGCCACTGTGCCAAGCATCGCAGACCACAGGCGCTGGAGATCCCGGCTCTGGTAGTCGATCGCGGCAATCTCGTCATACTCGTCCTGGAGAAGCTGGGGGTGATTGACCACGGTCAGCGCCAAAACACTCTCTCGCAGGCCCGGAATATCCTGATGACCCTTGATCATGCTGGAGCGGACCAGCCGATCCGATGCAGCCGTCGATGCCGGAGCACGCGGATTTCCACTCCGCTCACCGCCGCGACCGTTGAAGCCGCGCCCGCTACCACTGCGCTCGAAACCGCCGCCACGTGGACCGCCGCGGTTCTGAAACTGCGGCTGGAAGAATGCGTTCAGCCGGTCGCGAATATCCTGCTGGTAGTGACGGCGGACATTTTCGTCGGCGATGACGGCAACGATCTGCTTCAACCGCGCCTCGAGCTCCGCGCGGGCTTCGGGCGTGTCGAACCGGCCACTGCCGATCTCGCGGTTCCATACCATCTCGGCCAATGGCCGCGCCTGCGCCATCACCTTGTCGAAAGGTGCGCGGCCTTCGTGACGCACCAGATCGTCGGGATCCTTCCCGTCGGGAAGCAACGCAAAACGCACGCTCTTGCCGGGCTTCAAATGCGGCAGCGCCAGATCGACGCCGCGATTGGCTGCGCGAACGCCGGCGCCATCGCCGTCGAAGCAGAGAACCGGTTGCGGCGTCATCTTCCAGAGCAGATCAAGCTGGTTTTCCGTCAACGCCGTACCGAGCGGCGCAACCGCATTCTCGACGCCCGCCTGATGCAGCGCGATCACATCCATATAGCCTTCAACGGCGATAATGGTGCCGGCAGAGCTCTCCTCGGAACCGGTACGGCTGGCATCCTGTGCGGCGCGGCGCGCACGGGAGAAATTGTAGAGAACGTTGCCCTTGTGAAAGAGCTCCGTCTCATTGGAGTTGAGATATTTCGCCGGCGCATCCGCAGACATGGCGCGTCCGCCGAAGGCGATGACCTTTTCCCGCGACGACAGAATGGGAAACATGATGCGGTCGCGAAACCGATCGTAGGAAACAGGAATGTCGGGGCCGTGGACGACAAGGCCACAGGCCTCTATCTGCTCCTTGGACGCACCCTTTGCCGCCAAATGTTCCTTCAGCGCATTACGGCTATCCGGCGAATAACCGAGACGAAAAGTCTCGATGGTGCGGCCGGTCAGGCCGCGGTCGCGAAGATAGGCGCGCGCCTTTGCTCCATTTGCCGTCTGCAACTGATCCTGGAAGAACTGTGTCGCCATTTCCATGACATCGAGCAGCGACGTGCGTTCCTTCTCCCGCTTCTCGGCAACGGGATCGGCGATCGGCATGGCGACGCCCGCCATATCGGCAATCTGCTGCACAGCCTCCGGAAAACTCAGGCCTTCGAATTCTGTGAGGAAGCGGAAGTGATCTCCGGTAACGCCGCAGCCGAAGCAATGATAGCGACCCTTGCGATCCTCACAGTGAAAGCTCGGCGACTTCTCGCCGTGGAAGGGGCAGCAGGCCCAGTAATCGCCGCGCGGCACATTGGTCTTGCGCCGATCCCAGGTGACACGACGACCGATCACGTCCGATATCGGAACGCGGTCACGAATCTCGTCGAGAAATGAATTGGGAAATCGCATACATACCTCTGGGCTAGCATCCATATAAGCAGGAAAGCCGTGCTTTGCTATCAATGAGCGTCAGGATAACCGCTTTCCACAGGGTTGACCTACGGCGTAGCGCATATGCCGGGGCGCCGCAGTCTCTGCGACGTGCGAGGCCAAACCAGAAGCCTTAGTCGTTCACCGTATCGTGAAGACCGCCTTATCAGACCCGCACGACCAGAACGTTGCCCGTCTTCCCGAGGCAACTGGAGGAGATTTCAGACTCGCGCCACGGGCGCAATCCGCCGTTGCCCGGCGGAGCAAAAGTAGCAAAAACCAAATGGATACAGTTGCTTCAACATCGAACTGCCCGCGTAAGCAGCGACCGAAAAGGCTTCAAATCGGAGTGACCTTGCCGCCAGCCCAATTTTTTGGTGGCGCATTTGCGGCGACACTCCCGGCTAAACATTATTTTTTTGTAATTTGAATATTATTTTGCGGCGCAATAGTTTTTGTCTCACAGGCTGGGACATGCCGGCGGGACTTACTTAGGTTTCGCGACGCGACATGCCCGGACAGCCTGCCGAACTGGAAGCCAAACATGCGGGCTTACTGTTTAGGAGAGTTGTGATGCGCATTCTTCTCGTACCCTTTGCTGCCGCAGCCCTCTTTGCCACCGCGACCTACGGTTCGGCGGCGATGGCGAGCCACACGACAACAGGCACCGTCAAGACTTACGACGCATCGGCAATGACAATCGCACTCGACAACGGCACGGTCTACCACCTGCCGAAAAACGCAAAGACCCCGGACGTAAAGACCGGCGATAAAGTTCAAATATCTTGGCAGAAATCCAAGGGCACCGATTGGGCCCATAGCGTCAAGATCGTCAAGTAATTCACCCATCCCCATGTGAGGCACCATCCCTACCCCCGGCGCCGCCTCACTTGGGTGCCTTTGCAATCAACGTCTGATTTTGGGCCCCACCCTGCGTCATCAGACGCATGCAAAGCGCAAGAAGGCAGGAACTCCCCCAGTTCCTGCCTTCTTTGATTTTCAGGTTTACTTTGGCATTTAAGTGATCTGTTGCTTTTCAAGCGAATCCGTTGATAAAAGCCGTCCTCACATCATGAATTCGGCCTCTCATCTGGAATAACATCAATGCCGATCGCCGCAGAAGAGCTTGCTTCCAACGAAAAGTTTCTTGCAGCTATTCTGCGTTGCGCGCATGAATTGATCGCAATCTACAATGAAAGTCCGCGTATCGCTTCCATCTTCGCAGCCCAGCAGCGCTGGTTGATGGCCCATGCCGGTTTTGCGCTGCATTACGGCATGCCCGGCGAGCCGAATTCCGGCCTTTACGCCGCTCGCTTCGTCGATTCCGTTCTCATCCATCGAATCGCCAGCCGCAACACGGCCGTCGCTTTCGTCCAGGAAATGCTGGCCTATAAATTTCTGCAGCCTTTGCAGGATCTTCCGGACCGGCGCACGCGCTTGCTGGTCCCCACTGATTACACCATAACGCACCTCGGGCGATGGATCAGCACCCACCTGTTTATCCTCGACTTGCTGGATGGCGGCAACCGCGCGGACAATCTTCAGGCAAATCCTCAGATGATCGCGGGTCTACAGCCGCGGATAGCAGCGGCCATATTCACCAGCCAGGCCATCAGAAATCCGGGCCCGACGTTCAACCTGTTCAACTGGGCGAATTCAGGCGGCGTGGTGATGGATTATCTCGTCTCGAAGGTCGAGAGCGTGGAGCCGTCGCTGGAGCGAATCGCCATCGGCCGGATCTCCATGAAGGACATTCGCGACCAGTTCATGATTTCCAACACGCATCTGAAGCGATTGCTGAAGCAGGCCGCACAGATGGGAAGCGTCGGCTGGGAAGGATCCCCCGGGCGCAGCAGCTTCTGGCTGTCGCGCGGTTTCGTGTCCGAATACTGGAATTATCAGGCCGCAAAATTCGCGGTGATCGATGCGGCCTACGAGGCAACGTCGAACGCTTCGCATGGCACGGATGTGCGACCGGCCTCCGACGAGGCCGGCCCGCATCGCTTTACTTCAGCAGATCCTTGAGGATGGCCGAGGCCTTGGCGAAATCGATCTGGCCGGCATAACGTTCCTTCAGAACCGCCACGCACTTGCCCATGTCCTTCAGGCCCTGTGCTCCGAGCTCCGCAACAACGGCCGCGCAGATTTCGCGGACCTTGTCGTCGGATAGCTGCTCCGGCATGAAGCCCTGGATGACCGTGATTTCCTCGCGCTCCTTTTCGGCAAGCTCAGGCCGGCCGCCATCCGTGTAGACCTTGGCAGACTCTTCGCGTTGCTTGATCATCTTTGCCAGCAGCTGCATGATTTCGTCTTCGCTCGCCTGCTCCTTGCCGGCGCCGCGATTGGCGATGTCCCGATCTTTGATGCCGGCAAGGATGAGACGGACGGTGGAAAGCCGCGCCGTATCCTTGGCTTTCATCGCTTCCTTCTGGGCATTGGAGAGGGTTTCGCGGATCATTCTCGTTCTCCTTGGCAGGCCGTGCTTCGAAGCAGCCGGCAATGCTTTTCATTTGCGAGCGTCTTAGACCAGCCCGCCCGGCACAATCAAATAAAATGGCGCAATATGCCGCATTGAATCGACAGGAACCCGGCTTCATCTGCATAGCAGCAATTGACCGGCGGGCCAGGTTTGGCTATTTACCGGCACCTGCACGAAAATCGACATCAGGGGCCGACACGCGACCATTGTTGCGCGCCCCTGTCCGCGAACCAAAATGGCGAACGAACCCGACCTTTGCAAGGCGGCCGCGATCGCCGGAAACGGGATGACCATGACCGCAACCGCCCCTTGGACCACCGAAAAGCCTACCGCCATGCTCGTCCTCGCAGACGGCACAGTGATCGAAGGCAAGGGCATCGGCGCGACCGGCAAGGTCCAGGCCGAAGTCTGCTTCAACACGGCGCTGACCGGCTATGAGGAAATCCTGACGGACCCGTCCTATCTCGGCCAGATCGTCACCTTCACCTTCCCGCATATCGGCAATGTCGGCACCAACGAGGAAGACATCGAGGACCTGACGCCTGCTGCACGCCA
The DNA here is from genome assembly GCF_008365395.1 of Neorhizobium sp. P12A. Taxonomy (NCBI): domain Bacteria; kingdom Pseudomonadati; phylum Pseudomonadota; class Alphaproteobacteria; order Hyphomicrobiales; family Rhizobiaceae; genus Neorhizobium; species Neorhizobium sp. P12A. The sequence goes on from NZ_QOVX01000001.1 coordinate 375,880, forward strand.
CGGCGCCGTCGGCGTCATCTTCAAAGCCGAGATGACCGATCCGTCCAACTACCGCGCCATCAAGCATCTCGACGCATGGCTGAAGGCTCGCGGCATCATCGGCATGTGCGGCATCGACACCCGCGCGCTGACCGCCTGGATCCGCGAGAACGGTATGCCGAACGCAGTCATCGCCCATGATCCGAGCGGCGTCTTCGATCTGGCCACGCTGAAGGCAGAAGCCAAGGCCTGGAGCGGTCTCGAGGGCCTCGACCTTGCAAAGGTCGCCTCCTCCGGCCAGTCTTCGCAATGGGCGCAGACGCCCTGGGTCTGGAACGAAGGTTACGGCACGCTTGGATCCGATGACGCCAAGTATCACGTCGTTTGCCTCGACTATGGCGTCAAGCGCAACATCCTGCGCCTCTTCGCCGGCCTCGACTGCAAGGTGACCGTTCTGCCCGCGACGTCGAGCACCGAAGACGTGCTGTCGCTCAATCCGGATGGCATCTTCCTGTCCAACGGCCCGGGCGACCCGGCGGCAACGGGCGAATATGCCGTGCCTGTCATCAAGGACCTGATCAAGACCGACATCCCGCTCTTCGGCATCTGCCTTGGCCACCAGATGCTCGGCCTCGCAGTCGGCGGCAAGACCGCCAAGATGCATCAGGGCCATCACGGCGCCAACCATCCTGTCAAGGACCACACGACCGGCAAGGTCGAGATCGTATCAATGAACCACGGCTTCGCGGTCGACTCGAATTCGCTCCCCGAAGGTGTTGAAGAGACTCACGTTTCTCTCTTCGACGGCTCCAATTGCGGTCTTCGCCTGACCGGCAAGCCGGTCTTCTCCGTCCAGCATCATCCGGAAGCCTCTCCCGGCCCGCAGGATAGCCACTACCTCTTCCGCCGCTTCATCAATCTCGTGCGCGAGAAGAAGGGCGAAGCGGCTCTGGCAGAGCGGTAAGCATGTGATTTCGGAACGGACAAAGCCCGGCGGAGATATCTTCGCCGGGCTTTTTTCATTCGCGGAGTAAAATGATCTTGACCTCAACCAAACTTGAGGAAGTAGACCGCTCGTCGTGAGAGCAAACCGCCATCCGGAGATGCAGTGACCCATGACGAAAGGCAATGAAATGAGATCATCCGTTTACAGGCTCGACAGGTTCGTCGTCCCGGCATCCGCCCGCGATGAGTTCCTGAAGAATATCAACAGGGTCCACTCTGTGCTGCGCGAGCAGCGCGGCTTCATCTGGGATGCCATTCTGGAAAACGATGCGGGCTCGGACGAATTCAACATCGTAACGATCGCCGAATGGGAGAATGCGGAAGTGATGGAGCCCGCCAAGGCGGCGGTCATGGCATCGCATCGCCAAGCAAATTGCGATCCGCAGGAACTCTTCCGTCGCCTCGATATCCGCATGGAACTCGGCAACTATCGCTATGCCGCCTGATCGACGTGAAGGCCGGCATCAGCCGGCCTTACGCTCCTCGCGCAAGAGTATGTAAAAGCGCGCGCACAGCATGACGGCTGCCGAGGCGAGGCCCAGCAGGAAGCCGAACCAGATGCCGATGCCTCCGAAGCCGAGCGGAAAAGCCAGCAGCCAAGCCAGGAAGAAGCCGATCGGCCAATAGGCGATCAGCGCCATGATCATCGGCACGCGCGCATCCTTCAGACCACGCAGAAGGCCGTTGGCGATCGCCTGCAGCCCATCGACGAGCTGGAAGAGGCCGGCAACGACGATCAGCGGCGCAGCGTAGGCCAAGACCTGCGGCGCCTCCGGCGAGTTGACGTCGAGGAACCAGCTTCCAAGAAACTCCGGCTTGGTCGCAAAGAGGATGCTGCCGCCGAGCGTGACCGCGCAGGAAACGATCAAGACCGCAATCGACGCCCGCGTCAGGCCTTCGATATCACCCCGCCCATGTGCGACGCCGACGCGCACCGTTGCGGCCTGCGACAGGCCGAGCGGGATCATGAAGGCGATCGACGCCCATTGCAGAGCAATACCATGCGCAGCAAGCTCGATCGTGCCGATATGTCCCATCATCAGCGAAGCAGCCGTAAAGAGGCTGACTTCGGCAAGGATGGTCACGCTGATCGGCAGGCCGAGCCGGATGACCTCCCAGAAGGCATGCCAATCCGGCCGCCAGAACCGCACGAATATCTCGTAGCGACGAGTCTCAGCCCTCGCCTGCACGAAGGCGACGATGAAGAGGAAACCTACCGTCTGGACCACAAGCGAAACCGTGGCAGCACCCTTCAGGCCGTAGCTCGGCAGCCCGAAATGACCGAGCACGACGATATAGGCGAGCAGGGCATTCATCACCAGCATGGCGATCGTGACGTAAAGGATGACCCCTGCCCGGCCGATTGCGCTGACCAGGGCCCGCAGCACGTTATAAAGCAGGCCCGGCAGCACGGCATAGTGGCCGATCGCGATATAGCCGGCGGCAAGCTTCGCCACATCGGGCTTCTGTCCCACAGCCAGCAGAATGGATTCGGCATTGTAGAATACCGGCTGCATCAGCAGCCAATAGGCGATCACGACCCAGAGGCCCATGCGCAGCGAGCGGCGCACGGAGGTCACGTCGCCGCTGCCAAAGGCCTGTGCTACCATGGGAATAACGGCAATCGGGAAGCCTGAACCGAAGATCAGGATTGTAAACAGGAACTGCGCCGACAGCACCATGGCAGCAAGCTGCTCCGCGCCGAGACGCCCGACGATCATGACGTCGGTCGTATTGATGCCGAGCTGGGCCAGCTGCGCACCGATCAGCGGGATGCCGAGCGCAAGCGTGGCGCGGAAATGCGCAGGCCAAGAATTGCTATAGTCTTGCGCGACGAAGCGCGCATCCACCGGCGTATCCATATCGGAATCTCGTCTTTAAAGTGCGCGCAAATCGCCCCACCGCGTGGCGCGCGAAGATAGTCGACTTACCTGAAACAACCTGCGAAAGCCAGTCCGGAGCGACTAATTGCCGAAGAATTCATCAAGCTATCAAAAAATCTGATGTGTTTTTAGGCGATCTCGAATTCGCTCTTCTGTCGCGTGACGCGAACCCTTGCCGAAAAGATTGCGACGGCCGCCAGAATGAAGATGGCGGCCATGAGATAGGGCGCGCCAGCGAAAGTGACCGGCGCATGTGCCGAAGTGAAGTAGCCGAAGAGCTGGGTAAAGATAAGCGGCCCGACAATCGTGGTGATGCTGCTGAGGCTGGTGAGCGCGCCCTGCAATTCGCCCTGCGCGGATGCGGGAACCTTGCCGGCAGCGATACTGCGCAGCGGGGCATCGGCGACATTCTCGATGACGGTCCCGACGATGACGAGGTAGACGACCCATCCCTCCCAAGCCAAGGCATATCCCGTTAGTCCCGCTGCAGAAAACAGCAGGCCCAGTACGGCCGTCTTCCACTCCCCGAGCAGCGGTACGAGCCGCGGCAGCACCAGCGCCATGACGAGAGCTGCCCCGATGCCATAGATGCCCAGCGACAGACCGATTTCGCCTTCGCTCCAGCCATAGCGATAGGACGAGACGAAGGACCAAACCGATGGATAGACCGCATGAGCCAGCCAATAGAGGAACATGACCAGGCAAACCCAGCCGATACCGACATAATTGCGCATCTGCTTCAGCGCGCCGAGCGGATTGGCCCGGCTCCATTCGAAGCTGCGGCGGTTCTTCGCTTCCAGCGTTTCCGGAAGCAGGAAGCAGGCGGCGACGAAGTTGACGAAGGAAAGCGCCGCCGCGCCGAAGAACGGAACGCGCGGCCCAAATTCGCCAAGGACCCCGCCAATGACGGGACCAAGCGTGAAACCGACGCCGAAGGCGATGCCGATCAGCCCGAAATTCTTCGCCCGGTTCTCCTCGTTGCTGATGTCGGCAATGTATGCCGAGCATGTCGCAAAACTGCCGCCGCTGATACCCGCCAGAATGCGCCCGACGAACAGCATCCAGAAACTCGTTGCAACCGCGCAGATGAAATTGTCGATCGCAAAGGTCAGAACCGAAACGAGCAGGATCGGCCGGCGCCCGAAACGATCACTGAGATTGCCGATCAGCGGCGCGCAAAGGAACTGCATCCCCGCATAGGCCAGAAGCAGCCAGCCACCATCGACAGCAGCAGAACTGATCGTCCCGCCCGTCAGTTGCTCCAGATAGACCGGCAGCACCGGCATGATGATGGCGATGCCGATAATGTCGAGAAAGAGGATGACGAAGACGAGGAAGAGGCCTCGGCGGACGAATTTTGGATCGATCATGGAGCTTTTGCCTTTTGATGGGCTCCGCCTCCATGAAGAGACAGAACGGGAACGGTTCGCGTTAAGACTTCAATACTGAAAGATGAACACAGAAACAATCCGTGAACATTTCAAACTTATTGATTGGTCTAGTTATTTTGCTGATCCTCGACCGCAGAACGCCGGCCGGCAGCGCGCTGTTCCAGCCGCAGGAAATCGACGAAGGCGCGCAGCGGCGCAGGCATATGTCGGCGGCTAGCATAATAGAGAAACGGACCGGAAAATACTGTCTCCCATTCCGGCAGGATCCGCACCAACTCGCCGCTGGCAAGCGCAGGAGCCAGGAACTCCTCGAAAGTGCGGATGATCCCAAGTCCGGCGACCGCAGCGCTGCGCTCGATATCGACGGAATTGGCGGCCAGGCTGGTCGGCGGCGAAATCATCACCACTTGCCCATCCCGCTCGAACTCCCAGGCCAGCACGTTGCCGCTGACGAAACGGTGACGAATGCAGCGATGATTGAGGATATCGCGCGGATGCTTCGGTTCGCCATTTGCCTTAAGATAGGCCGGGGATGCGGCTGTTATGTAGCGCTGCTGCCGCGGCCCGATCGGCACCGCAATCATATCGCGCTCCAGCCGCTCGTCATAGCGGACCCCGGCATCATATCCTGCGGCCAGTACATCGATAAAACTGTCCTCGGCTACGATCTCCAGCACTATGCCCGGATAGGCCTTCAGGAAGCGGTTGACGAGATCGGGCATGAAGACGATGGCCGCGACATTCGGGACATTCAACCGCAGTGTACCGGCGAGACTGTCGCGGAAGCTATTGATATCGTCGAGCGCAGCGGCAATTTCCCCGATTGCGGGCGAAAGCCGTTCGATCAGCCGTTCACCGGCCTCTGTCGGGGTGACGCTGCGGGTCGTGCGGTTGAGGAGACGCACGCCGAGACGTTCTTCAAGCCGTCGCAGCGCCTCGCTAAGGGACGAGGCCGAGACACCGCGCTTGCGGGCGGCCTCGCGAAAGCTGCGCTCGCGGGCGACGATGGTGAATGCATCGAGATCGGCAAGGGGCAAGTCGCTCATTGTCCAAAATTCCGTACAACTCGTTCAATTCGATCCGAATTATCGCACAAAATGTCTTGGGGTAAAACCAGTTCCAAAGACGCCGCCACGGCGCCGATAACGAAGGAGAAGGCAAATGAAGATGCATCGATTGGGCAAGACCGGCCCTGACGTTTCCGCCGTCGGCCTCGGCTGCATGGGCATGTCGGGCATGTACGGGCCATCCGATCGCGCCGAAAGCATCGCGACGATCCATGCTGCGCTCGATGCCGGCATCAACCTGCTCGACACCGGCGACTTCTACGGCATGGGCCACAACGAGATGTTGATCGGCGAAGCGATCAAGGGCCTGAACCGTGATAATTTCCTGATCAGCGTCAAGTTCGGCGCGCTGCGCGATCCGGCCGGCGGCTGGGCGGGTTACGATTCGCGCCCGGCGGCCATCAAGAATTTCCTCGCCTACACCCTGCAGCGCCTCGGCGTCGATCACATCGATATCTACCGCCCGGCCCGGCTCGATCCGAATGTGCCGATCGAAGAGACTGTCGGCGCCATCGCCGATCTCATCAAGGCCGGCTATATCAGACATATCGGCCTGTCCGAGGTCGGCGCCGACACAATCCGCCGCGCCGCATCAGTCCATCCGATCGTCGACCTGCAGATCGAGTATTCGCTGATCTCCCGTGGCATCGAGGACAAGATCCTGCCGACCTGCCGCGACCTCGGCATCGACATCACCGCCTATGGCGTTCTGTCGCGCGGCTTGATCAGCGGCCACTGGCAGAAGGGCGACGGAAAGCAAAAGGGCGATTTCCGCGCCTTCAGCCCGCGCTTCCAGGACGCCAATATCGACCAGAACCTTGCTCTTGTCGAAGCACTGCGAAAGATCGCGGATGCAAAGGGCGCTTCGGTCGCCCAGATTGCCATCGCCTGGGTCGCGTCGCGCGGCCATGACATTATCCCGTTGATCGGCGCACGCCGCCAGGATCGCTTGACGGAAGCGCTGGGCTCGCAATCCGTTCATCTGTCATCCGAGGATTTCGCGGCAATCGAAAAGGCCGTCCCTAGGGATGCCGCAGCCGGCAATCGCTATCCCGATGCGCAGCTCGCACACATGGACAGCGAGAAGTGATCATACCTCCCCCTTGAGGGGGGAGGTCGCAGCAAAGCTGCGGGTGGGGGTGACGCCCTCGGCGTCTGCGGAGATCAGGTGATCACCCCGCTGCGGCCGTTGGCCGACCCTCCCCTCGAGGGGAGGGTGTAAGCGCTCAAACCGGATTCGAGAACGTATCACAGGCGCTGACCTTGCCCGTATCGAAGCCCTGCTTGAACCACTTCACGCGCTGTGCCGACGTGCCGTGATTGAAGCTCTCGGGGACGACATAGCCCTGAGCCTTCTTCTGCAGCGTATCGTCGCCGATCTGCTGGGCTGCATTGAGCGCCTCCTCCAGATCGCCCGGATCGAGAATGCCCTTCTGCTGCGTATACTTGCCCCAGATGCCGGCAAAGCAGTCTGCCTGCAATTCAACACGAACCGACATCGCGTTGGAATCTGCCTCGCTCATCCGCTGCCGCATCTGGTTGACCTTCGGCAGGATGCCGAGAAGATTCTGGACGTGATGGCCGACCTCATGCGCCACCACATAAGCCTGGGCGAAATCGCCATCGGCGCCGAGCTGGTTCTTCATCTGCTGGAAGAAGGCCATGTCGAGATAGACCTTGCGGTCGCTCGGGCAATAGAACGGCCCCGTCGCCGCCGACGCCAGGCCACAGGCGGAATCGATATGACCGGAAAAGAGCACGAGCTTCGGCTCCTCGTAAGTCTGTCCGCTCGCCTTGAAGATGCCGTTCCAGGTGTCCTCCGTTTCCGCCAGAACCGTGGCGACAAAGGCCTTCGTCTCGTCCGTCGCCCCATTGTTGGGCACCGAATTGCTCTGCTCGTAGCCGGAGCCGCCGATCGTGCCGCCGCCCTGATCGAGAATCTGCAGCATGTCGATGCCCATGGCCTTCAGCACCAGGTAGATGACGACGAGGAAAATGATCGTGCCGATGCTCATGCCGCCGCCGACACGCCGCATCCCTCCCCCGCCACCGCCGGGAAAGCCGAAACCGCCGCGCCGGAATGGATCGTCCCCCAGCCCGCCGCCAGGCGATACGCTGCGATCATCCTCAATATTGTCGGATTGCCGACGTCCCTTCCATTCCATTTGCACCTCCCCGGCGTGTGCTGAACCCGAAAGGGTCTTAGAAGGTACTTATATATCCTGAGGGTGACAGAATTCCAGCAGCCCTATCGGATTGACGGCTTTTCGCAAGCGGAGCCTGATGAAAAAATATCAATCCCGATCTCAAATGCCATGCCGAACAGCGGCAGCCGTCTCCTCCGACCGACCACGCCAACGAAGTGCCATAAGCCACTTGACCGCAAAATGGCAAAGACCGACCACAATCATGGAAACATATCCGTCGATTGCATAATGCCAGCCGAGATAGATAGAGCTTGCCGCCACAAAAAACGCATAGCAGAAGGCGGCGATGCCCAAGCGCCGCGACACTTCAGCAGCGAAGAAAGCGTTCATCGTTACCAGACCAACATGAACGCTTGGAAATGCGGATATCCCGGATCCGAAACCGGCAACACCGTGGGCATAGAGGGACCAGAGATACCTCTGAACGGCAACGGCCGAGTGCGATGACGAACTGGTCGCGAGGAATGCCATCTGATCGGCAAAGCGATCCGTATCACCGGTCACGTCTCCATAGAAAGCTGGTCCTGCCGAGATGAAGACACCTGCGAGAAGATTGCCGCAGACCACCCAGACTACCATAAACATCGCGATATAACGGAAACGGATTGCCTCTGCCTTCGGCGAGGTCACGACGAGGAACAGGGTCAGGAAACATACGATGAACCAGAAGACGTCATAGTTCAATTCCAGGAGCTTCAAGACGAGATCGCTGCGACCGAAAGCATAAAGAAGACGCCAGGGCTCATTGCCGAAGTGAAGCATTTTATCCAGGTCGGCCTGGACCCGATCATAGAGGAAACCGCCACGCAAAATCGGCAGGATGTTCTTCACAGACGTAAATGTGCCCTGAAAAAACATCATTCCCATGAGAAGCAACATTCCGGATAACAGCCGGGCAATGCGCGCCGGCGAAAATGCGTGCCGAAACGCCAGTCGGCGGCGCTTGTCAAACCTTTTAATGACGACCGCGAGCTCGATAGCGATCGTCATCGTCGGCAAGGAGAAAAGGAAGAGGGTAGTCCACTGATTGAAATAGATCTGATATGCGGACAATTCCGGATGGCCGGCTGTCTCAAGCAAGATCAGCCCGATAACAGTATAAATAGCGATGAAAGTATAAGCTGGCAGATCCGCACGGATCTTCTGCCAAGTTTCTCGGACACAATCCTTGGCCCAAATCATCAATTGGCTTCGCCACAGCGCTGGATTGCCCATTCAGCCCCTCGCCCTCAATCTATCGCGCATATTCTCACGTCGACTGAACAAAAATCTCGCTACGATTGCAATATATTATCACGAATTACCATTAATGGTGGCTTAACTGCTTTGCACCTCCATCACCGGTAGCGCATGCGGACCATAAAGACGATCGCGAGCTTGACCACCGCCGAAATTTCGATCTCCATGAAGGCAGGAGAGAGTTGGGAGGTAGCCTATGAGAGCCGTGCGCCTGGAAGCCGTCGGACAACTATTTGCCCGCGATATCGAAAAACCCTCTCCGGGTCCGGGCCAGATGCTCGTGCGCGTCGAAGCCTGCGGCATATGCGGGACGGATCGGCATCTCTATCTCGGTGAATTTCCTGCAGCGCCGCCCGTCACCCTCGGCCACGAATTCTCGGGCATCGTCGCAGAGATCGATGAAGGCGTAACGGATTTTCGGGTTGGCATGCGCGTCACCGGCGATCCGAACATCGCCTGCGGCCGCTGCAGCCAGTGTCGCCGCGGACGCGTCAACCTTTGTGAAAAGCTGCAGGCGATCGGCATCCACCGGGATGGTGGCTTTGCCGAATATGTCCTCCTTGCGCAGAGCCAGGCCGTCGAATTGCCGCTCGATCTCGACCCGCTCCACGGCGCCTTCTGCGAGCCCCTCGCCTGTTGCCTGCATGGCGTCGATCTCGCGGAGATCAAGACGGGAGACTCCGTCGTCGTGCTCGGCGGTGGTGTCATCGGCCTGCTTGTCGTCCAACTGGCGCGTCTTGCCGGCGCGAGCCGCGTCGTCCTCGTCACCCGACATCCGGAAAAGCGAGCGCTCGCCGAGCGGCTGGGCGCAACCGCAACCCTCGATCCCACCGGTCGCGATCCGATCGCTGCCATCAATGGTACCAGCGGCCTGTTGCCTGGTGGCGCCGACGTCATCATCGAATGTGCCGGAGTGCGCGAAACGGTCGAGCAATCCGTGCGCATGGCAAGAACCGGCGGCACCGTCGTTATCCTGGGCGTCATGCCGCAAGGCACAAAGATCGAGATCGAGCCTTTCGACATTCTCTTCCGCGAACTGAGGATCATTGGCTCCTTCGTCAACCCCTTCACCCACGCCCGCGCCGCCGACCTTATCGCCTCGGGCGCGATCAAAGTCGCTCCCCTGATCTCGCGCACCATTTCGCTTGATGAAGCGCCGGATGCAATCGGCCGTCCTGCGCGGTCCGGCGAGATACGCGTACTCGTTCTGCCGTAACCCCCCGTTGAAAAATCGATTGCGCATGACCAAATAATTCGCGCATATCTCGCAATTGGCGGCCGACGCGATACCGCGCGCCGCATGAGGGTTTGATGAAACGATCTGTGACTGTTCCGCTGTTGCTGATGGGCACGGCGGCTCTGACGAGTTGCGGCGAAAAAGTGCAATCCGATGTCTATGTCGACGCCGACAGCTGCATTGCTAGCGCCAAATATGATGCCGATAAATGCGTGGCTGATTACGCGGTTGCGCTGAAGGACCATGATACGAATGCTCCCGCCTTTTCCGGCTTGGACGCTTGCCAGGCGAATTATGGGATCGACCAATGTCAGCCGGTCACTGCGGCTCACACGTCCGGCGGCCTCTTCATCCCGAAACTCAGCGGCTATCTCATGGGCACGCACACCCACGAGGGCGAAGCGCTGCCTTCTCGCGCGCTCTATCGGAAAGTCAACCGGAGCAGCTTTCGCGACGATGCAGGCACGCTCATCGCGGACCGACCCGGCCATGTTGAGGTAAAGTTGGCTAGTCTGCAGCAGGATCAGTCGTCAGGGAATAACGGCTCTGGCGGAGGATCTGGCGGAGGCAATAGCGACTTCTCCTCTGGCATCGCAAGAGGCGGCTTCGGTTTCGGCGGCGGCGAAGGTGGCGGCCACGGCGGCGGCGGCGAGTGAGGCGGGGTTACGGTTATGAAACGCGTCGAGATGACGGAACGGCCTGACTGGAAGGCCGATGCAGAAGTCTGTGGCTTCACCATCCACTCCATATACGGCGAGCGCTATTGGGACGAACGGCATGCCTACGAATTCACCCTGACGGAAATCGAGGAGGAACTCGAAGCACCGTCGGAGGAATTGATGTCAATGTGCTACCGCGCCGTCGATCACATCACCGCCGATCGCGGCCTGATGCGCCGAATGGCAATCCCCGACGACTACCACGACGCAGTTAGCGCCTCGTGGAAGCGGCGCGACTATGATCTCTATGGCCGCTTCGACCTAGCCTTTGACGGCAATGGTCCGGCGAAGCTGCTGGAATTCAACGCCGATACCCCGACGAGCCTCTTCGAAAGCGCCGTCTTTCAATGGCGTTGGCTCGAGGACATGAAGTCTCGCGGACATCTGCCGGCGACGGCAGACCAGTTCAACTCTATCCATGAGAGACTGATCAACGCTTTACGCAGCGTGAAGACCTGGCTTGGCCGCATGCATTTCGCCGGAATTTTGGATTCCGAAGAAGATCTCGTCACGATCGACTATCTGATGGATTGTGCCACCCAGGCCGGCTGGAGAACGACGAGGATCGACATGCGGCAGGTCGGCGTCGATGCCGACCATTGGTTCAGGGATCTTCGCCGGCGACGGATCAAGCGGCTGTTCAAGCTATATCCGCTCGAATCCATGGTGCGCGAGCCCTTTGGCCATCACCTGCCGCTGACATCGACGCGTATCATGGAGCCCTTGTGGAAGCTGGCGCTGTCGAACAAGGGCCTGCTGCCGGTGCTCTGGGAGATCTTTCCCGATCACCCCAATCTGCTACCGGCCTATTTTGAGGATGATCCGCGGGCAAGGCATCTCGGCGAGACCTATGCGCGCAAGCCGCTTCTGTCGCGCGAGGGTGCCAATGTGACGCTGAAGCGAGGCGACGAGACATCGATTTCAGTCGACGGTCCCTACGGCGGGGAAGGCTACGTGGTTCAGGCATTGCATTTCCTACCGCGCTTCGGCGACGACTGGGCGGTGATTGGTTCCTGGATTGTCGCCGGCAAATCCGCAGGCATCGGTATTCGCGAGGACGACACCCCGGTGACACGCAACACCTCGCGCTTCGTGCCGCATTATATTCTGGGCGCATAAATCGCGCCCGGCCATGGGCAGAGGCGGCCAAAGGCAGATTCCTGTCGGCGGCGCAATTTATGGGGTTCCGTTTGCAAAAACATTTGCCTATAAGCCGCTTCTAGCCTGAAAAGACCCTCCATGCGCGACCCGACCCGGTGATCTCCCACCCTGGCCGGCTTTCTGCGCAGCTAGAAACGGATATCGCCCATGCCGAAGCGCCAAGACATCAAATCGATCCTCATCATCGGCGCGGGACCGATCGTCATTGGCCAGGCATGCGAGTTCGACTATTCCGGCACCCAGGCCTGCAAGGCGCTCAGGGAGGAAGGCTACCGCGTCATCCTCGTCAACTCCAACCCGGCAACGATCATGACCGATCCGGGCCTGGCGGACGCGACCTATGTCGAGCCGATCACGCCTGAAGTCGTTGCCAAGATCATTGCGAAGGAGCGCCCGGATGCGCTGCTCCCGACCATGGGCGGCCAGACGGCGCTGAACACCGCGCTTTCCCTCAAGCGCATGGGCGTGCTCGACCGCTACAATGTCGAGATGATCGGCGCAAAGCCCGCCGCAATCGATATGGCCGAAGACCGCGCCCTCTTCCGCGAGGCAATGAACCGCATCGGTCTGGAAACACCGCGCTCGATGCTGGCAAACGCCACCGACATCAAGGACGCCGACCGCAAGACCCATGAGGCCGAGCGCGCAAAGCTGCGCGAAAGCCTGTCAGGCCCGGAAAACGCGAAGGAGCTCGACAAGGCGCTCGATGCGCTCGAAAACGAGTGGAACCTCGGCGAGACCGACCGCAAGCAGCGCTATATCAGCCATGCCATGGCAATCGCTGCGCAGGCGATCGACGTCGTCGGCCTGCCCGCCATCATCCGCCCGTCCTTCACCATGGGCGGCACCGGCGGCGGCATTGCCTATAACCGCTCTGAATTCTTCGAAATCATCGGCGGTGGCCTCGACGCCTCCCCCACGACCGAAGTGCTGATCGAAGAATCGGTGCTCGGCTGGAAGGAGTATGAGATGGAAGTCGTCCGCGACAAGGCGGACAACTGCATCATCATCTGCTCGATCGAAAACATTGACCCGATGGGCGTCCACACGGGCGATAGCATCACCGTCGCGCCGGCCCTGACGCTGACGGACAAGGAATACCAGATGATGCGCAACGCTTCGATCGCGGTGCTGCGCGAGATCGGCGTCGAAACCGGCGGCTCGAACGTGCAGTTCGCCGTCAACCCGGTGGACGGCCGCCTCGTCGTCATCGAAATGAACCCACGCGTCTCGCGCTCGTCCGCTCTCGCCTCGAAGGCAACAGGCTTCCCGATCGCCAAGGTCGCGGCCAAGCTCGCCATCGGCTACACGCTGGACGAACTTGAAAACGACATTACCGGCGGCGCGACCCCGGCCTCCTTCGAACCATCCATCGACTATGTCGTGACGAAGATCCCGCGCTTCGCCTTCGAGAAGTTCCCGGGCGCCTCGCCTGTCCTGACGACAGCGATGAAGTCGGTCGGTGAAGTCATGGCGATCGGCCGCACCTTTGCCGAGTCGCTGCAGAAGGCCCTTCGCGGTCTCGAAACCGGCCTGACCGGCCTCGACGAGATCGAGATCCCCGGCATGGAAGAAGGCGAAGGCAGCCAGAATGCCATCCGCGCCGCGATCGGCACGCCGACGCCGGACCGTCTGCGCATGGTCGCCCAGGCGCTGCGCATGGGTCTCTCGATTGAAGAGGTGCATGAGGGCTGCAAGATCGACCCCTGGTTCCTCGCCCAGTTCAAGGCGATCGTCGACATGGAAGCCCGCATCCGCGAGCATGGCCTGCCGACCGATGCCGCAAACCTGCGCATGCTGAAGGCCATGGGCTTCTCCGATACCCGCCTCGCGACCCTCACCGGCAAGCGCCCGAAGGAAGTGGCCGAGCTGCGCAACAGCCTGAACGTTCGCCCCGTTTTCAAGCGCATCGACACCTGCGCCGCCGAATTCGCCTCGCCGACCGCCTATATGTACTCGACCTATGAGACGCCCTTCCTCGGCGCCGCGCGCTCGGAAGCACAGATTTCCGACCGCAAGAAGGTCGTCATCCTCGGCGGCGGTCCGAACCGTATCGGCCAGGGCATCGAGTTCGATTACTGCTGCTGCCATGCCGCCTTCGCGCTGCGCGACGCTGGCTATGAAGCAATCATGATCAACTGCAATCCGGAGACGGTCTCGACCGACTACGACACATCCGATCGCCTTTACTTCGAACCACTGACGGCCGAGGATGTCATCGAGATCCTGCGCGCAGAGCAGGAAAATGGCGAAGTCGTCGGCGTCATCGTCCAGTTCGGCGGCCAGACTCCGCTGAAACTCGCGGAAGCGCTGGAAAAGAACGGCATTCCGATCCTCGGCACCGCGCCTGATATGATCGACCTAGCCGAAGACCGCGACCGCTTCCAGAAGCTCCTGATGAAGCTCGACCTCAACCAGCCGAATAACGGCATCGCCTATTCCGTCGAGCAGGCCCGCCTTGTCGCGACTGAAATCGGCTTCCCGCTGGTCGTTCGCCCCTCCTACGTTCTCGGCGGCCGCGCCATGCAGATCATCCACTCGGAATCGATGCTGCAGACCTATCTTCTGGACACGGTTCCGGAGCTGGTGCCTGAAGACATCAAGCAGCGCTACCCGAACGACAAGACCGGCCAGATCAACACGCTTCTCGGCAAGAACCCGCTGCTCTTCGATAGCTACCTGAGCAACGCCATCGAAGTCGACGTCGACTGCCTCTCCGACGGCACGGACGCCTATGTCGCCGGCATTATGGAGCATATCGAGGAAGCCGGCATTCACTCCGGCGACAGCGCCTGCTCGCTGCCGCCGCGCACGTTGTCGAAGGAGATGCTGGACGAACTCGAGCGTCAGGCGAAGGCCATGGCCAAGGCACTGAACGTCGTCGGCCTGATGAACGTCCAGTTCGCAATCAAGGACGGCACCGTTTACGTGCTGGAAGTCAACCCCCGCGCCTCCCGTACCGTGCCCTTCGTCGCCAAGACCATCGGCGCGCCGATCGCCAAGATCGCAGCACGCGCAATGGCCGGCGAAAAGCTGGATGCGGCCTTCGCCGCCTATGGCAATAAGCCAGATCCCCGCAACTTGAAGCACATCGCCGTCAAGGAAGCCGTCTTCCCCTTCGCCCGCTTCCCCGGCGTCGACACGCTGCTCGGCCCGGAAATGCGCTCAACCGGCGAAGTCATCGGCCTCGACACGGATTTCGCGCTGGCCTTCGCCAAGAGCCAGCTCGGCGCCGGCGTCGAACTGCCACGCGACGGGACGGTCTTCGTTTCGGTCCGAGACGACGACAAGCCGCGCGTCCTGCCGGCGATCCGTATGCTGACCGAGCTGGGTTTCAAGGTTCTCGCAACCGGCGGTACACAGCGCTTCCTCGCCGAAAACGGCATCGCAGCCACCAAGATCAACAAGGTGCTGGAAGGCCGCCCACATATCGAGGATGCGATCCGCAACCGTCAGGTCCAGCTGGTCATCAACACGACGGACTCGAACAAGGCGATCTCGGACTCGAAGTCGCTGCGTCGCGCCACCTTGATGCAGAAGGTGCCCTATTACACGACCATGGCCGGCGCCGAAGCTGCAGCCATGGCGATCAAGGCGCTGAAGGCCGGCAATCTCGAAGTGCAGCCGTTGCAGGCCTATTTCTGATGTGGCTGGGGCGCGCTGCGCCCCCCACAATCCACGACCCCAAATTACAACGCGCTCCAGACCATGCTAAACTTCTACCCGAGGTTTATCCGAGGGGAGCAGCATGCCGAAAAACATCGTCATTCTGTTCGACGGAACGTCGAACGAAATCTCGAGGGATCGCACCAATATTCTGAGGCTCTTCGGCGTTCTGAAGCGCGACGAGGAACAAATCGTCTATTACGACCCCGGTGTAGGCACCTTCGGCGCAGCCGATTCCTGGTCGAACGCCTATCGCAAGACCGTTGAAATCTGGGGCCTTGCGACCGGCTGGGGCATCGATCAGAACGTCAAGGAAGCCTATCGTTTCATCGTCGAGAACTATCGGCACGATCCTGTCGACGCCGAGGGCCATACGCCCGATCATGACCGCCTCTATATCTTCGGCTTCAGTCGCGGCGCCTATACCGCCCGGGTGCTGGCGGGTTTTATCCACGCGCTCGGGCTTATGAACCCCTACCACCTCAATCTCGTCGATTATGCCTACCGTGCCTACAAGGGTATCCCGAAGGCCGAGCAGCATCGCGGCGGCGGGGATTTCTCGGCGAGACTGCACAAGGCGCCGTCAGCCTTCGAGGCCATGCGACTCTACGAGCGGACGCTGCAGACTTTTCGCCCGCCGATCAAGTTGCTCGGGCTCTTCGATACGGTTTCCTCCGTTATCGAAGCGGGCAAATGGGCGCCGCAATTGGAAACCCTGCCCTTTACCAACAAGAACCCGAGCGTCGAGATCGTTCGGCAGGCCTTCGCCATCGATGAGCGGCGGACCATGTTCAATCCGCTACCATGGACGCCTGGCCAGGAATATTGGGGCGGCCCCTTCCGACCGGCGACATCAGCGCCGCCGCAGGATCTGAAGCAAGTCTGGTTCGCCGGCGTCCATGGCGATGTCGGTGGCGGCTATCCAGAGGCTGAGAGCCGGCAGATCAAGATACCGCTCGTCTGGATGATCCAGGAAACCAAGCCCTGCGGCCTCCACTACGACGACGATGCCGTCGATCAGGTCGTCCTCGGCAAGGATCCGTCCAAACCCTATGTCCAGCCCGGCATCGACGCGGCGCGGCACGATTCCATGAACTGGGCCTGGCGGTTGCTGGAATATGTGCCGCGCCGGACGCCGATCACCTCATGGCGCAAGCGCGGCGACACGACAGGCATCTACCTGCCGATGGCCGACCATCGCTTCATTCCTGATGGCGCGCTGATCCACCAATCCGTGGTCGATCGCCTCGATGAAAACTACGTCGGCGATCCCTACAAGCCGCCGAACCTGCCGGAACAATACGAGGTGGAACCTTACTGATGAGCCGACGCCGGAAAGATCAGGCGACGTCGGAACGGCGCTCCGCGAGCACCGCTGTCGCCATCTCGCTCATGGCGGCACCGAGAGCAACGATTGCGATACGTTGGCGGGTCGACTTCGCAATGTACATGTAGCTGTCGGCGCGCTTGGTGAAGGAGACGCTCGTATCGTCCGGCTGCAGGAAAGCAACGCCGACGGCAGCGCCAACGTCAGCAACAAGACCTTCGACCGCAATTGGCTTGAATATCCGTTCTGCCGCAGCCTCGAGGTCGTGCAAGAGGCCTGCCATCTTGGGCGTTTCGACATCCAGAAGGATAACGAATTCGTCTCCGCCGACGCGGGCGATATAGTCTCCACTCCTGAAATTCTCGCGCAACCGGCTGGCGATCGTCTTCAGCACCTCGTCACCGGCGGCATGTCCCATCGTGTCATTGACCGGCTTGAAACCGTTCAAGTCGATATAGACCAGTGCCAAGTCGCTCGTTCCCGCCCGCTCCAGCGAGAGGCGCTCCGTCACTTCGACCTCGAAGCCTGCTCGATTGGGAAGGCCGGTAAGAAAATCGGTACGCGCCGATTCCAGGAGCGCTAGCTCCATCTCGCGCTGATGGCGCACACGCGTCGATACGTCGAGGATCACTTCCACATCGAACGACACGCCGTCTATGACCGTCCGTTGCGCCGAAATGAGCGTTGGAATGATCGTACCGTCGGCATGACGGATATCGACCTCTTCGAGAACGTAGGAACCTTCCTCCGCAAGCAGTCTGTGCCTGCGGTCACGCGCCGGGCTGTCGATCGCCGATCCCTTGGAAATCAGTCTCTTGCCGCAGATATCCTCCCAGCGCAGACCCGTCAGCTTCAGATAGGCATCGTTGACTTTGGCATAGCTGGAAGTTTTCGTACCGCTGGTCGTGATCGCCATCGCGATCGGCGCGAACTCGAATAGCCGCATCAGCATGGATGCCAATACGCTCGGCTCGATGATTTCCTTGTCTTCCATGTTAGCCCCGATACAGCAGCGCAAGCGAGACTATAGTGAAGATATTAAGATGTTCCTGAAATGAGCGATTCAATGATACTGAAATACCAGCTAGCAAAGCCTTCCAAATTTCATCCGTTTCGACTGACGTTGTTATCTTATCTATAGAAGCTACTCACGAGAATGACTGCATAAGCTGATGCACTGCGGTCATATCCGCATGAAACCGCGTCAACTCCTCCGCTTTCCTGTCTTCATCCGGAATACGCAGGAGATAAGACGGATGCACCGTCACAAAGAGCATTCTGTCCTCGGCCAGAGGAATTGTACTCCCGCGAATGTCGGATAGGCGCATTTTGGAATCGGTCAACGCAAATAGGGCCGTGGCACCCATGGCGACCACCAGCTTCGGCTTTATCAGCTCGATCTCAAGGTTCAGCCACCAGCGACAGCGCTTCACCTCACCCAAATTCGGCCTTTGGTGGATACGGCGCTTGCCGCGCGGCTCATATTTGAAGTGCTTCACCGCGCCCGTTATGTAAAGCGCCTGCCGTTCGATGCCCGTCTCCGAAAGAACCTGATCGAACAACTTGCCGGCCGGGCCGACGAAGGGACGACCGGCCAGATCTTCCTGATCGCCGGGCTGTTCGCCGACGAACATGACCTGCGCATCCGCCGGTCCCTCGCCGAAGACCGTCTGTGTCGCGTGGCAGTAAAGTTCGCAGCGCATGCAATGGCGCGCCTCTTCGCGAAGCGCTTCCAGCGTCCCGCTAAGGGATTGAGGCGCGGCCGGTACACGCGCCACAGCCTCCTGCAGTCGCTGATGGAATGGCAACGGTTCCGTCGCCTGACGTTTTGCCATGTCCAGAACCTTCGCCTCGGCATCTGCAACCAGGCCCGGAATGAGCGATGCCTCCGGCAGGTTCTTCCAGTATTTCTTCGGCATTTCCGCCTGCATCGCCTTTACCTTCAGCCGCGCGGGATTGAAGATGCTCGCATAGTAGGTGCGCCAGAGTTCATCCGTCTCGTCAGCGAGATCCGGTTTGATGCATGGCTCTGTGCTGACAGTCAGCTTTTGTCCGTCCCAGGCAGCCGATCCCTTCGGCGTGGCGATAATCCAGTCCATGTCGGCAAAGCGACGCTGAAAGAACGGCGCTTTCCGCGCAACGATATGATGGTCAGGTTCGAACCAGGCAGCGAACCCCCGCCGCCCGTTCTCAGCCTCCGCCTTGATCTCCTTGAAGCGAACGAAAGCCGTCATCTTGTGCGCATCACGGGAGACACTCTTCGCCATCAGCCGCGCGAGAGACACATCCTCGTCAGATGCCACATCGAGCAGGCGACGATCGACCTGCAATCGCCATAGCAGGCGATAAAGCAGTCCGAACCGGGCCGGATCAGAATGGCAGATCACGGACTCGGCAAGCTCGATAAAGACCGGAGGCACCGTCATTTGTCGCGAGCCGGCCAGTGGCGGTGCCGCATCGTGCTCCCAGAAGAGCTGCTTGTCGGCGCCCTTTTCCACCCATTCCACTTCCTCGGGAGGCACGCCCGCCATGGCAAGGCCGCGGGCAGCATCACGCCACTCGGCCAAATCTCCCCGGCCCTCCAGCATGACCCTGTGCATCACAGCAACGTCAACTGCTGGGGTTGCGGCTCGAACATCGCACGCAAATCCGAGCGATCAAGCAATCTGCGCGGCGTCCACCCCTCGGCGGCAATGAAAGACTGTACCTTCTTGATCGACACGCCAAGCCGCGCGAGATCTTCGAGGCGAAGGCGCCGGAAACGACGACCGGAAAGGATGGCCTTGACCGTCTTGGTGCCAAGGCCCGGCACCCGCAGCAACCTCTCGCGGTCGGCTTTGTTGACGTCGACAGGAAAATCCGCGCGATGTCCAAGCGCCCAGGCAAGCTTGGGATCAAGGTCAAGATCGAGCATGCCGTCCTGCCGCGTTGCCGTGATCTCCTCGATGCCGAAACCATAGAAGCGATAGAGCCAATCGGCCTGATAAAGCCGGTGTTCGCGCATCAACGGCGGCTTGATCAGCGGCAGGTTCTTAGACGAGTCAGGAATGGGGCTGAAGGCGGAGTAATAGACGCGCTTCAGGCCATAGCTGCCATAAAGCCGGGCACTGGTGCCAAGGATGGTCGCGTCATTGGCACCGTCGGCACCGACGATCATTTGTGTGCTCTGGCCCGCGGGCGCAAACCGCTTGCGGCTTTTGCTCCTCAGCGTCGGCTCCCCTGCCTCCTCGATTTTCAGCCGAAGCTCGCCCATGGCGCGGCGAATGCCTGACGGCTTCTTCTCGGGTGCGAGATGCGCAATTCCCTTGTCTGTCGGCAGCTCGATATTGAGCGAAAGACGATCGGCATAAAGCCCCGCCTCCTCGACCAGCTTCGCCGAGGCTTCAGGAATGGACTTCAGATGAATGTAACCACGGAAATTGTGGGTGGTGCGAAGCTCGCGGGCGATCCGCACCATCTCCTCCATCGTGTGATCAGAGGAACGGATGATACCTGACGATAGAAACAGCCCTTCGATATAATTCCGCCGATAGAATTCCAGCGTCAGCCAGACCACTTCCTCCGGCGTGAAACGCGCGCGTTCGACATTGCTGGAGGACCGGTTGATGCAATAGGCGCAATCGTAGATGCAGAAATTGGTGAGAAGTATTTTCAATAGCGAGATGCAGCGCCCGTCCGGCGCATAGGCATGACAGATGCCCGAACCCTCCGTAGAGCCAAGTCCGCCCGACATCGAGGAATTGCGCTTTTCCGTCCCACTCGACGCGCAGGAGGCGTCATATTTGGCAGCATCCGAAAGAATAGCGAGGCGTTCTTTAAGCGACTTCTTCATGCGTATGTTCTCTATATGTTCCAGATACGGAAGTCAATGAAGAGCATAATGTTGGGAGGAAATCGGATGGAGATGATTCGTGACAGCAGACATCGCATACCCAGCCGAAAATTGGACCTATGCCGCCTCGCCCGAAGCCGTTGGCTGGTCCGGCGCGCAGCTTGAAGCCGCCTATGATTTCGCCGCCACCATCGGAACCAGCGCGATCTTCGTCGTGCAAGACGGCATCGTAGCCAGCGAGTGGGGAGCGGTGTCATATACCGGCGGTATCGCCTCGATGCGCAAAAGCCTTCTGAGTGCATTGATCGGCATTCATGTCGCAGAAGGAACGATCGATCTGCGAACCACCATAGCGGAGCTTGGCATTGATGATTGCGAACCCGTCCTGACGCAGCAGGAAAAGCAGGCGACGATCGCCGACCTGCTGACATCAAGATCTGGTGTCTACCACGCAGCGGTCGATCAAGGCCCTTCCACTCCCCCGGCTCGGGGACGATATCAGCGAGGCGAATATTGGTTCTATAACAATTGGGATTTCAACGTCTTGGGCGTCGCCGTGCGGCAACTGACCGGCATTCCATTGGCCGACGATTTCGACGAGCGGATTGCAACACCTCTGCAGATGCAGGATTTCCGTCGCGATCACTTCTATTTCAAGACCGGTCCGCAATCGTTGCATCCAGCCTACAAAATTCGAATGTCGCCGCGCGATCTCGCCAGGGTGGGGCTTTTGTTTCAGCGAGAGGGTCGGTGGCAGGATCGGCAATTGATCCCGGCCGAATGGATTCGTGCGAGCGCGACTGCCTACGCCCATCCGGGGCCGGCTATCGGATACGGTTACAGCTGGTGGATCGGCAAATATCGACTGGACTCGTCTGAAGATAACTCAGGCTGCGCGGATCATTCCTTCTATTGGGCATCCGGCCTCGGCAACCAGTATCTAATGGTCTTTCCGCTGTTGGGCACCGTAATTGTCCATACGGTCGCCGATACGAACAACGGCCCAACGGATGAACAATTGGAAACGCTTCAGAACAAACTTCTCGGTAGCAAGCTGATGCGCAGGCCAATCCAGGGGCCTGTAACGCGTTACGGATCCGAAATGCTGGCCCGTCACGAAAGTCGGCCCCCGACCGGCAAGTCGGAATGATCTCGAACAGCAGGAAATTTGTCTCATCCCTTTTATTGGAGAAGCAACGTACCCAACTGAGCTTCAGTGAACTCAATGCGAATTTTCTGGAAATCGGTTGAGTCGATCTGCTATATTCCTGCGAATGACCAATTTGCACGGTTCCGAAGTTCCGCTTCGGGACCTGTTTTCTTTTGTGTCTGCGAGAGCGCAGCACAGGGAGTGAAGGATAAGGAAATGGTTGAAAAGGTACCGATGACACAGGGCGGGTTCGTCAAGCTGCAGGAAGAGCTGCGCTGGCGTCAGCAGGAAGAGCGCCCGCGAATCATCGAGGCAATTGCCGAAGCCCGCGCCCATGGCGACCTCTCGGAAAATGCTGAGTACCATGCCGCCAAGGAAGCTCAGAGCCACAACGAAGGCCGCATCAGTGAACTGGAAGACCTGACGGCCCGCGCCGAGGTGATCGACCTTTCCAAGATGTCCGGCGATAAGATCAAGTTCGGCGCCAGGGTAAAGCTTGTCGATGAGGATACTGAAGAAGAAAAGACCTATCAGATCGTCGGCGACCAGGAGGCCGATGTGAAGCAGGGCCGCATCTCCATCTCCTCCCCGATCGCCCGCGCGCTGATCGGCAAGGAAGTCGGCGATTCCATCGAGGTCAATGCGCCCGGCGGCGCCAAGGCTTACGAGATCCTCTCCGTCTCCTGGGGTTGATTGTCCGTGCGTGATCGCGATCCGTCGCACTTGGGCGACATCAGCGAAATCGAAGTCATCGCGCCGAATTTCAAGCGCCGGCTTTCCGGCGTTACCTCTACGATCGTGCAGCTGATCCCGAAGCAGATCGAATTCGGCTGCCGCATCGTGACCCTCGGCCCCGGTCTGCCGGAAAACCTGCCCAAGCTCGGCTGGAGCCGGCTGCCCGGCCTCTGGATGCGTCCGCGCCGCCATCGCGTCCGCGTCTGGCATGCGCGTCGCAACAACGAGATGCTTACCGGGTGGCTCATGAAGGCAGTGCTGCGCATGCCATTGAAGCTGCTGTTCACCTCGGCGGCGCAACGCAAGCACTCACATTATACCCGTTGGTTGATCCGTCACATGGACGCGGTCATCGCAACCAGCGCGGGCTCGGGCGCCTTCTTGCAGGTGCCGCACACCGTCATCCAGCATGGCGTCGATCTGAAACTGTTTCATCCGCCCGAGACGGCTGACGACCGCATGGCCGCGACGGGACTGCCGGGCAGATATCTTGTCGGCTGCTTCGGCCGCGTGCGTCATCAAAAGGGCACGGACCTCTTCGTCAAGGCGATGATCGAGCTCCTGCCGCAATATCCTGATTGGACCGCGATCGTCTGCGGCAGGGTCACGGCCGAGCACCGGGCTTTCGGCGAAGAGTTGGTAAAGAGTGTCGCCGCCGCGGGCCTTTCCGACCGTATCCGTTTTCTTGGCGAGGTCGATGATATCCGCCCCTGGTATCGCCGCGCCACGCTCTACGTCGCCCCATCCCGCAACGAAGGCTTCGGCCTGACGCCACTGGAAGCGATGGCCTCGCGCACGGCCGTCGTCGCAACAACCGCCGGCGCCTATGCCGAAATGATCGTTCCCGGCGAAACCGGCGCCATCGTGCCGCCGGATGACGGCGGGGCGCTGACCAAGGCGATTGCTGCCTATCTCGCTGATCCCGATGACGCTTTGCGTCAGGGCGAAAATGCCGTCCTGCACGTGCGCAGCAACTTCGCGGTCGAAAAGGAAGCGATGGCGATCGGAGAAATCTACCAAACTCTCCTCGGCCCTCGCCTCATCGAAAGCCGCTGACGGCTATTATCTAAGGTCGATCCCGTTGCGCTCCAGGAATTCGATCATCGCGCGGTCCTCGACGACATCGGCCTCGATATGCCGCATCGTCGTCAGCATCTTTTCCTCGAGCTGCTGTTTGGAAACCGCATAGGCCGATCCTCGCGCTATCTTGGCCCGCAACTCCTCCTCGGACTTGCTGTAGTAGTGATTGAGTTGCAGGAAACGATTGGAATAGAACTCACGCGACTTGCGCGCACGGCGCGAAAAGCGTTTGCCGGCATCGTTGGCAGTCAGATCGCCGAATTCACGTGTCTTGAACTGATGCACGCTGACTTCGATCACCTCGCAGGGATCGACGATGCATTTGAAATTGGTGACATGCTCTTCATTGCTGAGCGGATCCGATGCTCGTTTGGTGTAGTTCAGCGCTAGCGGACCTTTAGGCTTCGTCTTGTGCCCGCTCGTCCCGAACATGTGCCACGGCAAGGAAACATTCGGGAAATCGCCGACCTCAGCAAGCGCCTCCTCGACGGTCTTGCCTCGCATCGGCAGGAGAAACTCGTCGGCATCGACAAATGCCATGCGGCGAAAGGCACCGCCAAAATTGAGGATCGCATGGGCGAAAGCCACGACCTGCCCGTCGATCAACCGATCCTCTCCGGCATCGCTCATCTGACCCGCCCAGGGAACGATGGTGAGCATATCGGCGTCGAGTGCCTGACGAAGAAGCGCACAGGTCTGGTCCGAAGAGCCATTGTCATAGACGATGAAGTGGCAAATGCCGACAGCCCTGTGAAAGCGGACCCATTCCTCGATATAGTTCGCCTCATCCTTGACGCAGACGGCAATGGCAATGCCCCGACGGTCGGGCTCGGGTTTCGGCGGCCGAATGGCGAGCTTCTTGATTGCGGTTTTCTTGGTTTTGAACCAGCGCATGAGGGCTGCCTTTCCTACATTCCGACGCCTGCCGTATCGCCCGGCTAAAAGGCTGTAAATTCAATGCGATCCGGCGCTTGCCCTTGCGCGGGCAAACTGGTCGTCATACCCGAAACCATATTTGAGCAGCACCGAAACCGGCGAATGGTTCACGAGCGCGATACCCATTTCAGCGGCGATCGAGCGAGCAAGCGTGATGTGGTCAACGATACGTGCCTCGGCCTGGGCGATGCCCGAAAAAGCGGATTCGCCAACGCTCTCGTAGAAGCGCGGGCCACGCGCGTTGGAAATGTCGATGCCGATGAGACCGATGGTCCGCGGTCGGCAATATAAGGCGAATTGCAGCGCAGAAATCGCGACCGATCCTCCCAGCACCACGCCACGATCCGGCTGCAGGGAAAACCCGGCCGTCAGGCCATCGTTGCATCGCACGAAGTCCAGGCGTTGCAAGTCCTGCATCGACAGGCGCTTGGCACCATAGGGTTTGCGGATATCGTCTATTAAGATCACGCGTTTGTCGGCGAGAAAGCCGCGATCGTTCTCGCAGATCGCGCGAAGCACTGACACGGAGAGCAGGCAGATCGTCCCGGGCACGACCTTCTGCTTCAGGAGATCGAAATGCCGCCAGATGAAACGCTCGTCCTCGACGGCGACGCCAAGCGGTGTTCCGATCGGCGACCCGATCAGGTTGATCGCGCCGTTGAGCAGAATGGCGCTGCCATCGGGAAGCCGCGTCAGATCGCAATCATTGACGGACGGACCGGAGCCGATGATGTAGATCGAGCCGTTGGCGCGCTCGCGCAACGCGTCTGCCCCGAGAAGGGAGGCGACCGTCTCGCCCTTGTAGCGAACCTCGCCCCTTCCCGTTCCCGCACTACGCTCGATGGACAGCCCGGGAAACCAATCCTGCATATGAGCAAGCGAACCGCCAAGCAGGACACGCGCACCAGTCTTGACCAGCGATCGATGCCAGGGACGGTCGGAAGGCGCCATGCTTCTAAAGCTCCACCAGCCCCAACTTCTTCACCTGCCGAATGGTCAGCATGGTGCGCACGGTGTCGACATGCTCGTTCGCCGTCAGCACCTCGATAACGAAATCCTGGAAGCGGGTGAGGTTTTCCGCAACGCAATGCAGCAGGAAATCGCTGTCGCCGGACACCATCCATGCCTGACGCACGAGCGGCCATTCCGAGGTGGCGTTTGCGAAGGCTTTCAGATTGGCCTCCGACTGGTGCTTCAGGCCGACCATGCAGAAGGCGACAAGGTCGAAGCCCAGCTTGGGGCTGTTCAACATCGCGTGATAGCCTTCGATGACGCCGGCCTCTTCCAGCTTGCGAACGCGACGCAAACAAGGTGGAGCCGAGATCCCAACGCGGTCGGCAAGCTCGACATTTGTCATGCGCCCGTCACGTTGCAGTTCGCGGAGGATTTTTATATCGATGGCGTCGAGTTCGGCCCGCAGCACGGTGATTGCCTTCCTTTAATTCCCCTCTCGCGCCTTCTATATAAAGTGGAAGAATTCGCAAGAAAGTTTCATTGTGGTAACCGATTCTTACACACGCTACACATTTGCTTTGTTAGCAATGCAAAGCTGCCCTTGAATAATTGCACTCGACAATCCTAAATGGGGCGGCGGATCGCGAGATTGCTGAATCCCAAATAGGCGCCCACCTTCGCGAAACGCGTCATCGAAAGGACATGACATGCCTGCCCGCCATACCAAGGTGCTGATCATCGGTTCCGGTCCAGCCGGCTATACGGCTGCCGTTTATGCCGCCCGCGCCATGCTGCAACCCGTTCTGATCGCCGGCCTCGAACAGGGTGGCCAGCTCATGATCACGACCGACGTGGAAAACTATCCGGGCTTCGCCGATCCCATCCAGGGTCCCTGGCTGATGGAGCAGATGCTGCA
Source organism: Neorhizobium sp. P12A (assembly GCF_008365395.1). Taxonomy (NCBI): domain Bacteria; kingdom Pseudomonadati; phylum Pseudomonadota; class Alphaproteobacteria; order Hyphomicrobiales; family Rhizobiaceae; genus Neorhizobium; species Neorhizobium sp. P12A. The sequence continues at coordinate 402,364 of NZ_QOVX01000001.1, forward strand.
ACAGGCAAAGCACGTCGGCACCGAAATCGTCAACGACCTCGTCACCGAAGTCGACACACATCAGCGCCCCTTCGTCGTGCGCACGGATTCCGGCACCATCTGGACCGCCGATACGCTGATCATCGCGACCGGCGCCAAGGCAAAGTGGCTCGGCATCGAGAGTGAGCGGCACTTCCAGGGCTTCGGCGTCTCGGCCTGCGCCACCTGCGATGGCTTCTTCTATCGCAACAAGGACGTGATCGTGGTCGGCGGCGGCAACAGCGCCGTCGAGGAAGCGCTCTATCTTTCGAACATCACCAAGTCGGTGACGGTCGTTCACCGCCGCGATTCCTTCCGCGCGGAAAAGATCTTGCAGGAACGGCTTTTCGCCAAGGCAAACGTCAAGGTGCTCTGGAACACCGAAGTTGCCGAAATCACCGGCACGCCGGCCAAGCCCCCGATGCCTCCGTCCGTGAGCGGCGCGCGGCTGCGCGACCTGACGACAGGCGCGATCACCGATGTTGTTATCGACGGCGTCTTCGTCGCGATCGGCCATGCACCGGCGACCGAGCTCTTCAAGGGCAAGCTGAAGCTCAAGGACAACGGCTATCTCTGGACCGCCCCGGATTCGACAGCGACCAGCGTCGAAGGCATCTACGCGGCCGGCGACGTGACGGACGACACGTTCCGTCAGGCCATCACCGCAGCCGGCATGGGATGCATGGCCGCACTCGAAGCAGAACGTTATCTGGCCGGGCATATGCCCGTTGCCGTCGCAGCGGAGTAATATAGACGATGAGGGGCACAGGAATGCCGTTGGACTGGGACAAGCTGCGTATTTTTCACGCAGCTGCCGAGGCAGGCTCGTTTACACATGCAGCCGACAAGCTTCACCTGTCCCAGTCCGCCATCAGCCGGCAGGTCAGCGCCCTGGAGCAGGATGTCGGCATCAAGCTCTTTCATCGCCACGCGCGCGGTCTTATCCTAACGGAACAGGGCGAGTTGCTTTACCGCACCGCCCACGACGTTCTTCTGAAGCTCGAGACGGTCAAGATGCAGCTGACCGAGACGACGGAAAAGCCGAGCGGCAAACTGCGTGTGACCACGACGGTCGGTCTCGGCCAGGGCTGGCTGACGGACAAGGTGCAGGAATTTCTGCAGCTTTATCCCGATATGCAGATCCAGCTCATCCTCGACAACGAGGAGCTGGATGTGAACATGCGTCATGCCGATTGCGCCATCCGTCTGCGCCAGCCGCAGCAGTCGGACCTGATCCAGCGCAAGCTCTTCACCGTGCACATGCACGTCTATGCGGCGCCGTCCTATATCAACCGCTACGGCGAGCCGCAGTCGGTCGAGGATCTCGACGATCACCGTATCATCAGCTTCGGCGAACCTGCGCCGAACTACCTGCTCGACGTCAACTGGCTGGAGATTGCCGGCCGGTCGTCCGACAACAAGCGGCCTCCACATCTTCAGATCAACAGCCAGACCTCGATCAAGCGCGCCTGCCTTCTCGGCATCGGCATCGCCTGCCTGCCGGACTACATTGTCGGCCGCGACCCCGGGCTCATTCAGCTTGCAATCAACGCCGATGTTCCGTCCTTCGATACCTACTTCTGCTATCCGGATGAGATGAAAAATGCGGCGAAGCTCAAAGTCTTCCGTGACTTTGTCGTTGCGAAAGCACGCAACTGGAATTTCTGACCCCAGAAACACCCTGATATATCAACAGCTTGCGTGACTGCGACATTGCGTTGCAGTCAGCGCATGGCTGCCATGCATTCTACGACATTGTTAGCTGCACATTAAAACACCATATCGCACTCAGCTGATGCACATGGTGGCTTTCCTCCCAGTTCCACCGCAGCAGCTGTTCCCCTCTGGAGGTTTTAACCTTCACACCTATACGGGCCCTGGTTATTCCAGCGGCCCTTTTTTTTGCCTGTTTTGGCCCGAGCGCCCAAATGCATAGCTGCCCTGCACAAAAAAGCATTGCGCACTGCACAATAAAAGATCATACCGCACATAGCTGATGCACATGGTGGCTTTCCTCCCAGTTCCACCGCAGCAGCTGTTCCCCTCTGGAGGTTTTTGACCTTCATACCTATAGGGCCCTGGTTTACTCCGGTGGCCCTCTTTTTTTGCTCAAAATTTATGCGAAGCTATGCTCCGGAAGAATTTCTCGTCCAATCGCGCTTTCGCCCCTTGATATATCGAAAAGCGTCGATACATGTATCGAGAAATTTCGATGTAGTGGACGTTTGCCATGGACAGGGACGAAATTCTGAAGGCGCTTTCCAATCCGGTGCGGTTGGATATCCTCAACTGGCTCAAGAACCCGGAAGAGCATTTTGCTGACCAGGAGCATCCGCTCGACATGGGCGTCTGTGCCAGCCAGTTCGAGCGCTGCGGCCTCTCCCAATCCACCATGTCCTCCCATCTCGGCATCCTTCACCGCGCCGGGCTGGTGACGACCAAGCGCGTCGGCCAATGGGTTTTTTACAAGCGCAATGAGGAAGTCATCGCTGAATTCCTCGCCTGCCTGCAAAAGGAACTTTGATATGCCTGTTGCTCTCCTTGTGCTGGCGCTCAGCTCCTTCGCGATCGGAACGACCGAATTCGTCATCATGGGCCTGTTGCCCGAGGTCTCCACCGATCTTGCCATCACCATTCCACAGGCCGGCTGGCTCGTGACGGGTTATGCGCTCGCGGTTGCGATTGGCGCCCCCATCATGGCGATTTCCACGTCGCATCTGCGCCAACGAACGACCCTCATCTTTTTGATGGGCTTGTTCATTCTCGGGAACCTACTCTGTGCGATCTCCCCTAACTATTGGGTCCTGATGATCGCCCGCGTGGTGACAGCGCTTTGCCATGGCGCCTTCTTCGGCATCGGCTCCGTCGTTGCAGCGAACCTCGTCACCGAAGACCGCAAGGCCCGTGCCCTAGCCTTGATGTTCACCGGTCTGACGCTCGCCAATGTGCTGGGCGTGCCTGCCGGCACAGCCATTGGCCAGGCCTATGGATGGCGTGCACCCTTCTGGGTCGTCACACTGCTGGGTGTTGCGTCCATCGCCGGGTTGATGCTTGTCTTGCCGAAGGGCGAGGAAGCCCGTCAGCGCAATCTGATGCGCGAGGTTTCGGCGCTGCGCGGCTCCGGTCTTCTGCTTGCGCTGCTGACGACTGTGTCCTTCTCCTCTGCCATGTTCGCGCTCTTCACCTATATCGCACCGCTGCTGCGTGATGTTACCGGCGTCTCTCCGGATGGTGTTACCTGGACCCTGTTCCTCATCGGCATCGGCCTGACGATTGGCAATCTTGTCGGCGGCAAGCTCGCAGACTGGCGCCTGGATGCGACGCTTGCCGGCGTCTTTGCTGCCATGGCCTTGACGGCGGCCGTCTTCACGGTGACGAGCCGCGCCGTTGTCCCGGCCGAGATCACTCTCTTCATATGGGCCATCGCGACATTTGCCGCAGTGCCGGCGCTACAGATCAGCGTCGTCACTTTCGGCAAGGACGCGCCGAACCTCGTTTCCACCATCAACATCGGCGCCTTCAATATTGGCAATGCGCTCGGTGCCTGGGTGGGCGGCACGGTCCTGAACCGCGGCTACTCTCTTTCGGAGGTCCCGATCGCCAGCGCCGCTATGGCCGTCATCGGGCTCGTCTTCGTCGGCCTGACATTCGTAACCGTCCGCGCGAAGGCGACGCTTCCCTCCTGATCACCTCCTACCCCTTCCAATCGAAAACCTGAAAGGACAGCTTATGACCAAGCTTTTCGAGCCGATCACGCTCGGCGATATTTCCCTCACCAATCGTGTCGTCATGGCGCCGTTGACCCGCAACCGCTCCCCGAATGCCGTTCCAAACGAGCTGAACGTCGAATATTATCGCCAGCGCGCCACGGCCGGCCTGATCATCACCGAAGCAACGGCGATCACGCATCAGGGCCAGGGCTATGCCGACGTTCCCGGCCTCTACACCAAGGAAGCACTGGCAGGCTGGAAAAAGGTCACCGACGCCGTTCACGCTGCCGGCGGCAAGATCGTCGTCCAGATGTGGCACGTCGGCCGTATTTCCCACACGACGCTGCAGCCGAACGACGGCAAGCCGGTCTCATCGACCAATAAGCGCGCCAATGCCAAGACATACCTTGTCAACGCCGACGGCACCGGAGGCTTCGCTGACGTTTCCGAACCCCGTGCGCTGGAAACCTCCGAGATTCCGGGCATCGTTGAAGATTACCGCAAGGCAGCCCGTGCGGCGATCGACGAAGCCGGCTTCGACGGTGTCGAAATTCATGGTGCCAACGGCTATCTGCTCGACCAGTTCCTGCGCTCCAACGTCAACGACCGTACCGACCAGTATGGCGGCTCGATCGAAAACCGCGCCCGCTTGCTCTTCGAGGTCGTCGATGCCGTCACCAAGGAAATCGGCGCAGGCCGCACCGCGATCCGTATCTCGCCGGTAACACCGTCGGGCGACGTCTCCGATGCGGATCCCCAGAAGCTCTTCACCTATGTCGTCGAAGGCCTGGCGAATTATGGCCTGTCCTACATCCATATCGTCGAAGGCCAGACCGGCGGCGCACGCGACTTCCTGCCCTTCGACTATGACGCGCTCCACGCCGCCTACAAGGCAGCCGGCGGCAAGGCAGCCTGGATGACCAACAATGGCTATGACAAGGACATGGCGGTTGCTGCCATCGACAGCGGCAAGGCCGATGTCGTCGCCTTCGGAAAGCCGTTCATCGCCAATCCGGATCTGGTCCGCCGCCTCAAGGAAAATGCACCGCTGACCGCGGTCGACTCGGCCAATCTCTATGGTGGTCAAGGCGCCAAGGGCTATACGGACTATCCGGCTTTGGACGCTGCTTGATCTGCGCCTCTATCTAGGAAGCAAAGTCGCCTCCCGGTTCAGCCCCTGATCGGGAGGCGATCATCAGCCGCCGGCAACGCAAGCGTTGCCGGTGATTTTATTGGAGAGCGTTTCTAGGGAAACCATCGCAAAGCGCCAAAGCGTCCACTGGAGCCGGCTCCGGCTTGATCACCAAGTGATCCGTGGGCCAAAAGACGACCCGTAGTAACCCGGTTGCGATCCGCTCGAATCCAAACTGTTGTCTCGCTGCACCCTGTCTGCCCATCGCTGACGGGCGGCCGCTTTTTCTTTATCGGTTTCGGTCGATTTGCTTGCAGCCGCAGTTGATGGGCGGCTGGCCGTCGAGCAGGACACCAAGACGACAGCCGGAAGAATAATCAGGATGCCTAGGGCAACTGCCCTCGTGAGCCCGTGGTGGATCGGCTGCAACGACATCCTTATTGCCCTCTTTTTGCAATCTCTGATGACGGGATGTTATTCGATTTCGCATCGGGTGAAAACCAGAAGCCTTTCGTGGTAGCGGGGCCTGTGTGCCGCCCCCTCCTATCGGCGCCTCACCTTGCCGGAAGGCACCCGAGAGAAATGAGCGCCTGGCGCACGCCTTCGTCGAGATCGGTATGAGGCTCCTCTCCGAGGGTCGCCACCAGACGATCGTTCTTCATCCGCATCTTCTCGGTCCAGAGGTAGCGCATCTCTTTGACCTCGCGCATCAACGTGACGAAGGGCGCTGCCAAGGGGACGATCCACCAGGGAAAGGCAGTGATCTTTGCTGTGCTACCGGTCACCCTCTTGATCGCCTCGACGATCTGCTTGCCGTCGTGATCGAAATGGCCGTCCATGTGATAGACCGCGAAGGCAGGCAGTTGATCGGCCCGTTCGACTAGCCGCACCACCGTCTCTGCCACATCAGGCAGATAGGCCCATTGATGGCCGATGCCATAACGCGTCGGGTTCTTGATCGTCTTGACCGGCTTGCCCGGCGTCACCATCGCCGAGAACCAGCTATTGCCCGTGGCGCCGGGACCGAAGAAATCGCCGGCCCGCACGATGATGACGCTATTGCCATTCTCGGCGGCTACTTTCAGCCGCTTCTCCATCTCGACGCGGATCCTCCCCTTCTTGGTCACGGGATGCTGCGGGCTTTCCTCCGTCAGAACGGGAAAGGCGTCGGGGCCGAAATTATAGACCGTGCCGGGAAGAACGATCCGCGCGCCGACAACGCGAGCGGCGGCAACCGTGTTGTCGAGCATCGGCAGAACCAGCTTCTCCCAATCCCGGTAGCCGGGCGGATTGACCCCATGGACGATTAGTTCCGCGCCTTGCGCAGCCCTCAGAACATCGCCGGCATTCATGGCATCGCCCTGGATCCATTCGAAATCAGGCGCCTTCTGCGCCGCCTTGGCTGCGTCCCGATTGAGCGCGCGGATGCGCCATCCCTTGGCCAGCAGCTTCCGAGCAATCGCCCCGCCGATGCCGCCGGTCGCGCCCAGTATCAATGCCGTCTTCTCTGCCGTATCGGTCATGATCAACTCCTTGGTAAATCGATGAGCAGACTATGCCGTACGCGCCCGATAAACGAAATTGACGAAATGCGTGCAGTCAATATACAAAAATGTATGATCAAGGAATCGAACTGGGACTATTATCGCACCCTCCTCGCCGTGCTGCGGCAAGGCTCGCTGTCGGGTGCGGCACGTGACCTCGGCCTGACGCAGCCGACGATCGGCCGCCATGTGGAGGCGCTGGAGAAAGCGCTCGGAACCGAGCTCTTCACCCGCTCGCAACAGGGATTGCTTCCGACCGATGCCGCCCTTGCGCTGAAGCCTTATGCCGAGATGCTGGAAAGCACGACCGCCGCGCTGTTGCGGGCTGCATCCGGCGGCAATGAAGGGATAGGCGGGACCGTCCGCATCAGCGCCAGCGAAGTGGTCGGCGTCGAAATATTGCCGCCCATCCTGGCAAAGCTGCAGAGAGCGCATCCAGGCCTGACGATCGAACTGTCGGCCTCCGACAATCTTGAAGACCTCCTGCAGCGCGAGGCTGATATCGCGGTGCGCATGGTCGAGCCATCGCAGGACGCGCTGCTCGCCCGCCATATCGGCACGATCCGGCTCGGCTTCTTCGCGCACCGGGATTATCTGGAGCAATATGGCGAACCGCGATCAGTCGAGGAACTGCGCAGTCACCGCCTGATCGGCTTCGATCGCCAGACGGCCTATACCCGCCTCATGACGAAGCGATATCCAATGCTGGACGGCATTTCCTTTGCCTTCAGATCGGATCACAGCATCGCGCTGTTGAATGCTGTGCGCTGCGGACTGGGCGTCGGCTTCTTTCAGAACCCGCTGGCAAAACAGGATGCCGATCTCATACACCTGCTGCCTGAGATCTCGATCTCGCTGGAAACGTGGGTTGTGATGCACGAAAATCTGAAATCCTCGCCACGCTGCCGCGTCGCCTTCGACGCATTGGTCGAAGGGCTCAAGGATTATATCGCCTGACCGGCGCCATCGACGTGGCGCGAAGCAGGAAATGTGGATGGATCAGGCGCCGGGAGCATTTTCTGCCGGCGGGAAATGGTTCTTGCCATCGACGACTTCAGTCTCCGGCCGATCGCCACCGTCGGTATATTCCTCGTGCCAACGGCCTTTTTCGTCCTGATAGCTGATTTCGGCATCGTCGCCGCCGACCTGCTGTTCCGCTGCTACGATCCGCGCAGCCTCCACCGCTTCCGCATGCGTCGGAAACGCCTCGGAATAGACGCCGCCGAACCGGTAAGCCCAGCCCCCGTCATGCGGCACGATTTCGTAAGTGACTTTGACCATACAATGCCTCCTCTCGATCCCTGGAAAGGTCGCGGGCCGCGCATTGCTGGGGTCGGTCGCGGCTTGCCCACTCTGTCTAGGATACCGCGTCATGCGTCCTACGAACCATTGATCGCAGTATTCCATTAAAACCGCCCGACTGCAAATCTCTATGCTTCCTTAAACGCTTGATGCGTAAAATCATTACCTTAGATTGTGGCAATGAATCGAAAGCGGAGCGTCAAGTCAGGGCATGGCCGGCATATTGCGGGAAGAGAAATTTCTGATCCTTGCGGTCATCGTTGCGATCGCGGCATTCGTAACGGAACACGCGATCCTTGAAATGGGTCGTCTTGGGGCAATTGTGGGCGCGGTCGTCCTGATCGCCACCATCGTACTCGCGTCTATGCGCGTGGCTCACCATGCCGAAATCCTGGCCGCCAAGGTCGGCGATCCCTATGGCACGATGATCCTGACGCTGTCGGCGGTCGCCGTCGAGGTCATCATCCTGGCCATCCTGATGAATGGCGCAGAGAGCTCCCCTACCCTGGTGCGCGACACTATCTATTCGGCCGTCATGCTCGATATCAACGGCATCCTTGGCCTTGCCGCCCTGCTCGGCGGACTGAAGCATGGCGAGCAGCCCTATAATGACGACTCCGGCAAGACCTATGGCGTGATGATCCTGACCGCCATGGGCATCTCGATGATCGTGCCGGAATTCATCCCCGATGCGAAATGGCACTATTACTCTGCATTCACGATCTTTGCCATGATCGCCCTCTACGCCCTCTTCCTGCGCATGCAGGTCGGCCAGCACAGCTATTTCTTCAGCTACAGCTATCCGCGTACGGAAAAGAAATTGCATGGCGCCGAGGAAGACCACGAAGACAATTCGACCGCCACCTCGATCGGCACGATCGTCGTCGGAGTCGTGATCATCGGTGTCCTGGCGGAATTCATGTCCACCTTCATGACGACAGGCTTGAAGGACAGCGGCGCCCCGCCGGCGGTTGCGGCCATCGTGGTCGCGGCGATATCAGCTGCACCGGAAATCCTGACGGCCCTGCGCGCAGCCCTCAGGAATCGGATGCAGGCGACCGTCAACATCGCCATGGGCGCCTCGCTCTCGACGGTCATTCTGACCGTGCCCGTCATGGAGGCGATAGCGCTCTATACCGGCCAGCCCTTCGTCATGGCCATGTCACCGGTACAGACGGTGATGATCCTCATCACGCTGATTGCGGCCGCGATCAACCTCAACGACGGCGAAACGAACGCCATCGAAGGCATGACCCATTTCATCCTCTTCGCCACCTTCATCATGCTGACGGCGCTCGGGCTTTGAATCTGATTTCAAGGGCTTGGGGCGAAGTGCTGAATCGGATTGTGAAGGCAGGAAATCGTCAGCCCGGCACGATCGCCGGCGGCTCTCCACCCAGCCTCTTGCGCTCGCGCCATAGCGCCGGCAGCGAAAGCAGCATGACCGAGATCAGCGCGATCAGGGTCTTCGTGAGTTGGGAGAACTGCGGCGTCCGCTGGTCGATATAGTAAACCAGATAGACGATCGCGACATGCCAGACATAGACATGCAGCGAATGCCGACCGAGCAGCCGCAGGAAACTCAGGGAAAGAACCCACCGCGCGCCGGCGGCGAAGGAGCGGATACGCGGGCTCGCATGCTTCGGTCCGGCAATCAGCAGCCAGACCAGCACGATCGCAGCCGCGGGGAAATTGATGAGATAGACGAGGCTGAAATCGGCGCGTACTTCCATCGTCGTGAACTTGTCGAGCACCGATTGGGGCAACAGGTCATGCGCCGTCGCGATCCTGAGCGGCAGGAAGAAGATGCAGATGCTGAGCGCCAGTTTCGGCAGCAATGTCGCTTCCGGGCGAAAGACCTTGGACCAATCCACCTTCCTGCTTGCGGTCAGCACGCCGAGAACGAGCCCTGAAAAGAAGACGATCTGCCAGCCCAGCAGATTGAAGCTGACACGAATGCCCTGCTGGTCGCCTCGCAGCAGCCAATTGTTCACGGCCTCGGTCACCAGCCGTTGCAGGCCGAGCTGCGCTGCCATCCACAGCGCAGCGGAAACGAACATCACTTCGAGCCAGCGGCCGCGCAGGCAGAGCCAGACCACCGGCGGCGCAAGCAGCATGTAGACGACATATTGCGGCAGGATATCCATGAAGGTCGGCTGGAAAAGGAATGCCGCGATCGCCGCAAGCCGCAGCAGATCCCTGAAGCTCGTTCCGCCCAGCCAGTCGAACCAGATGTGCCGGGCATGCGGCAGGATCATTGCGGCCAACAAAACGACGAGAACCGTCGCCATTGCATAGCGATAGAGCTCGAAGGCCCGCCCCCAGATCTGCCGGCTCGCCGCCTCATAGCCGCTCTTGGCCATCTTCCGGCTATAAACCATGCCGACAAGCAGGCCTGACAGGAAGACGAAGCCCTGCGCATCCTCGACGAAAGCCAGTTGATTGTGGTTGATCAGCAGCATCCAGTAGCCGCCGATGAAGATCAGGTGGTTGATCAGCATGAAGACGAGGAAGTATCCCCGCAGCCCATCCATCAACTCGTTTCGCTGCATCTTCGGACCCGCCCTCAAAACCGCGTACCACCATCATTCAAGCTAGGAACAGCGCATGAATAGGGGATGAATGGGTGCGCTGCATCAACCTATAGTGATCGCAAGCGCCGACCAATGCAAAGGCCCGCCATCGCTGGCGGGCCTCCAATCAGTTCGATAGTCGATCCGCTCTTACTTGCAGTTCGCGCAGAAGCGCTGGATGCGGCGGCACGCCTCTTCCAGCTGCTCTTCCGACGTCGCATAGGAGATGCGGAAGTTCGGGCCGAGGCCGAAGGCGGAGCCCTGAACGACGGCAACGCCTTCCGATTCCAGCAGTTCCGTTACGAAATCCTCGTCGTTCTCGATGACCTTGCCCGTCGGCGCGGTCTTGCCGATCAGGCCGGCGCAGGATGGATAGACGTAGAATGCGCCTTCCGGAACCGGGCAGGAAATGCCCTTGGCCTGGTTCAGCATCGACACGACGAGATCGCGGCGGCCTTCGAAGATCTTCTTGTTGCGCGGAATGAAGTCCTGCGGACCGTTCAGCGCTTCGACAGCAGCCCACTGCGCCATCGAGGCAGCGCCCGAGGTCTGCTGGCCTTGGATCATGTCCATCGCCTTGATGAGCTGCAGCGGGCCGGCAGCATAGCCGATACGCCAGCCGGTCATCGCATAGGCCTTGGAGACGCCGTTCATCGTCAGCGTGCGGTCATAGAGCTTCGGCTCGACTTCAACCGGCGTCGCGAACTTGAAGTCGCCATAAGTCAGGTGCTCGTACATGTCGTCGGTCAGCACCCAGACATGCGGATGCTTCAAGAGCACGTCCGTCAGCGCCTTGAGCTCGTCATGGGTATAGGCAGCGCCCGACGGATTGGACGGCGAGTTGAAGATGAACCATTTCGTCTTGTCGGTGATCGCCTTTTCGAGATCGGCGGGCTGGAGCTTGAAGTTGTCTTCCTGCCTCGTCATGACGGTGACAGGCGTGCCGCTGCACAGCGAGACGATCTCCGGGTAAGACACCCAGTAAGGCGCCGGGATGATAACTTCGTCGCCCGGGTTCAGCGTCGCCATCAGCGCGTTGAACAGGATCTGCTTGCCACCGGTGCCGACGATCGTCTGCTGCCAGTCGTAGTCAAGGCCGTTTTCGCGCTTGAACTTCGCGGCAATCGCCTTGCGCAGTTCAGGAATACCCGAGATCGGCGTGTACTTCGTCTCCCCGCGATTGATCGCGTCGATCGCAGCCTGCTTGATATTGTCCGGCGTATCGAAATCGGGCTCGCCGGCGCCGAGGCCGATCACGTCGCGTCCTTTCGCTTTCAGCTCGCGTGCTTTCTGAGCAACGGCAATGGTAGCGGAGGGCTTAACACGGGAAAGAGCGTCGGCAAGGAAGGCCATGTTGATCGGTCCTATTCGGTTGAAAACAGCAGAAAGCCTGCGGACCAGATTTCTGCGGTTAGCTCTATGTCGAATGTGCGACGACGTTTCAAGGGTAAAGGCGTTATGGAGACATGATTTGTGATGATGAATCCCTTTGCGCGAGGGCTTTCGAGGCTGATTGGATGGCCGCGGATCGTCCGTCGGACTCCACGCCACAAGTCAGACATCTGAATCATTGCATCAAGCATTTGAATCAACACATGAAGAGAGTCTGATTTCTCTCTTTATATCAAATGATTAACGCACACCCGAATTTCGGGGACCCGAAATGAAATGACGCAACCGGGCGTTCGCGCGTCGCAATCCAGGCGACCGGACACAAATGCGTTATCCAGACCACCGGCTGTCTTGAAGAGAGGCTCGCCCCTTCCACTTCTTGACGAACCGCATTGCGAGGAAACAGCATGCTTTGCTCTTTGCAGCTCAGGTCGGCAGCGGCAGTCGCCTTCGCACTCTGTCTATCAGGTAACGCGCACGCCGAGGATAGCGGCACGATCGAAACGCAGAAGGTCGCAATCAAGGTCGAGACGATTGCGCGTGGACTGAACCATCCCTGGGCGGTCGAAGTGCTGCCCGACGGCGCCTACATCGTCACGGAACGATCGGGCCGCATGCGCATCATCCGGGACGGCAAGATCTCGGCCCCGATCGAGGGGCTGCCCGATATCGCGGCCAGCGGCCAGGGAGGCCTTCTCGACGTCGCGCTCGACCCGAACTTCACTTCAAACCGGACGATCTATTTTACCGCCTCGATCGAGGGCGAAGGCGGAATGGGCACTGCGGCGTTTCGAGCGACCCTCTCAAGGGATGAAACGCGCCTCGCCGACCTCAAGCGCATCTTTCTGATGAACCGCCTTTCCAGCGGCACCCTTCAATTCGGCTCGCGCATCGCCATTGCCAGGGACGGCAGCCTCTTCATCAGCCTCGGCGACCGCTATGAGAAAGATCGCGCCCAAGATCTTCGAGACGATGCAGGTTCCGTCATTCACATCAATGCCGACGGCAGCATTCCCGCCGACAATCCCTTCAAGGACGGCAAGAAGGCGCTCCCCGAGATCTGGTCGAAAGGACATCGCAACCCAGAGGGCATCACCTTCGATGCCGCCGACGGAACGCTGTACACGGTCGAGCATGGCGCAATGGGCGGCGACGAGATCAACAACCCTCAGGCCGGGAAGAACTATGGCTGGCCTGTCGTCACCTATGGACGCGATTACTCCGGCGCCAAGATCGGCGTCGGAACCGCCAAGGCAGGCATGGAGCAGCCGCTCTTCTACTGGGACCCATCGATCGCACCCGGCGCAATCGCCGTCTATCGCGGCAAAATGTTTCCGGAATGGAATGGCGATTTCATCGTCGCGGCACTGAAATTCAAGCTTCTGTCGCGACTGGAGCGGAACGGCAACGGCAAGATCGAGGAAAAGGAGCGGTTTCTGAAAGGCAGCTACGGCCGACTTCGCGATGTCATCGTTGCACCCGACGGCGCATTGCTTATCACGACCGACGAAAGCAACGGCGCACTCCTGCGCATTTCAAGAGCGAATTCGACCAACTGAGCACGACAGGCTCTCCGGGGCCTCCTTCGACAAGGCAACGCTGAACCCGCCAGAGGTATCCTCCCCTTGCAGCGAGCAAAAGCAACTGCTAACCCTCCCCGCAAGACGACCTTCCCGACATCAGGGTGACTATGACGCGCGTTCAGGCGAATCTCCTTCTATTGCTTGCTGCTGCCATCTGGGGCGGAGGTTTCGTTGCCCAGTCGACGGCCATGAACATGATCGGACCATTCTGGTTCATCGGTCTTCGCTTCGCTGTCGCCACCCTCGTCGTCCTCCCCTTCGTCTGGCTGGAAGCGCGAAAAGCCGCTGCTCCCCTGCAACGGCATGATCTTCGGCTGTTTCTTTTGGTCGGCCTCGCCCTCTTCGGTGGCGCAGCGACCCAGCAGGTCGGCATCCTCACCACGACGGTCACCAATTCCAGCTTCATCACGGGTCTCTATGTCGTCTTCGTGCCGCTGATCGCTGTGGTTTTCCTGAAGCGTCCTCCGCATCCGATCGTCTGGCCGGCTGCAATATTGGCGCTCGCGGGAATATTCCTGCTCTCCGGAGGAGCCCTCTCCCATCTGACGGGCGGCGATCTCCTGACCGTTGTCTGCGCCGTATTCTGGGCATTGCAGATCACGCTCGCCGGGGTGGCCCTGACCGCGACCGGGCGCCCGCTCGCACTTTCGGCCATACAGTTCGCCGTGACCGCCGTTGCCGGCATCGCCGTCGCCATCTTTCTCGAGCCCATCAGTGTCGATGTTATCTTGAGCGCTATTTGGGAAATACTTTACGTCGGCATCTTTTCGTCAGGACTTGCCTTTGCGCTGCAGCTGATCGGCCAGCGCTACACGACGGCTTCGCAGGCAGCGATCTTCCTATCCTCGGAGGCCCTGTTTGGCGCCTCGCTCGGCGCGCTGCTCCTCGGGGAGACCATTTCGCCGATCGGTTATGTCGGCTGCGGCCTCATGTTCTCGGCAATGCTGATGGTCGAACTGGTTCCCGAGATCATGCGCCGCCGCACTTTGGCGGCTTGAAAATCCGCGCTTGGAGGCCTTTTTGCATCTCGCGGCACCACATTAACGAAAATTTTTCCATTCGTCCGAAACGCCCTGTTCAAGCCAACAATTGTAGAAAATTTCACTAAAACTATATCGCAGACGATACAAAAACCTAATCTTCGAATGCCGGAGTGGGAAAATTTGCGATTCGCCTTATGTCGCACCGCTTTCGCGAGTGTCCTCCGGACAACACGTTAAAAAACTTTTGCTTGCCAATTTTAAATAAACACAGCACTCTTACTGTCGTTCGGGCATTTTATGAGCATGGGAAGTCCTTATAAGAGTTGCGCGCCGGAAACGCTAATATTCCGGTCAGCCGACATTGGAAACGATCTTGAGATACTCGTTTCGGAAGTGACGGCCGAGGTAGAGGGGACCTTTTCCTCAAATTGCGAGAACTGCCTGTAAACGCCCGCAAGGGTTAAGACAGTAATGCTGCTCGTGTGGATGGCGAGCAGGGAGAAAAGGACCTTAGGCATGGCCGAGACTGGCACTGTAAAATTCTTCAACACCGACAAGGGCTTCGGCTTCATCAAGCCTGACAAGGGTGGCGCGGACATCTTTGTTCACATTTCCGCTGTTCAGGCCTCCGGCCTGGCGGGTCTGTCCGAAAATCAGAAGGTAAGCTTCGATACGGAACCGGATCGCCGCGGTAAGGGACCGAAGGCTGTCAATCTGCAGATTGCCGGCTGAGCCCTAAAGGCTGTCATATTCGAGTTGAGGCCCGGCAGAAATGCCGGGTTTTGTCATTCAGCGTGTATTCAGCTTGTCGCCTCTAGATTGGCATAATCGAAGCCTAGGAACGGATGTAGACCGTTTCACTTCTAGGACAGGACCCATGAATACGCTCGGCAAATCCATCCTCATATCGGCCGCTGCCGCCGCTTTGGCAGTTGCATCGATCTCGCCTGCATCGGCCGATGATTGGCACCATCACGGCTATTACAATAATGGCTGGGCTGTCGGCGCTGCGGGTCTTGCGACTGGCCTCATCGTTGGTTCCGCCATCGCGAGCCAGCCGCGCTATGTTGAGCCGGGCTACTATTACGGCGATTATCCGCCGCCTCCCCCGCCCTACTACTACCGCGCCCCCCGCCCGGTCTATGTCGCACCGGCCGAAGCTTATTATCCGGGTCCGGCTTACGGGCTGCGTCCCTGGTCGCCGCAGTGGATGCGCTATTGCTCGGACCGCTACCAGACGTTCGATGGCCGCACTGGCACCTACGTCGGCTATGACGGCGCGCGTCACTTCTGCACGGCCGGCTGATCGCAGGAATAACTTACCGCTATTGCTTCAAGCGCCGCTCATCGAGCGGCGCTTTTCGTTTGCGCATCAGATACCGCGGAGGAACGGATTGTTCCGGCGCTCGTCGCCGATGCGGCTGCCCGGACCATGGCCGCAGATGAAGCCGACATCGTCACCCAGCGGCAGAACTTTGTCGCGAATGGACTCCAGCAATTGCTGATGGTTGCCGCCGGGCAGATCGGTTCGCCCGATCGAGCCGTTGAACAGCACATCGCCGAGATGCGCGAAATTCTGTTCCCGGTTGAAGTAGATGACGTGGCCGGGAGCGTGACCCGGCGTGTGATAGACCTCGAACTCATGCTCGCCGAAGGAGACCTTGTCTCCGTCCTTCAGCCAGCGGTCGGGCAATACGTTCTGCAGACCCTGCACTCCATAAGTCGCTGCCTGGGTTTCGATCCGCTGCAACAGCGGCCGGTCGCCCTCGTGCGGCCCGACGATATCGACGCCAAGCGCTTCCTTCAGTTCCTTCGCACCACCGGCATGGTCGAGATGGCCATGCGTCAGCCAGATCTCCTTGATAACAAGACCGTTGTCCTTCAGGCCCTGCAGGATTGCGGGCACATCCCCGCCGGGATCGACGACCACACCCTCCTTCGTTTCCGGATCGAACAGGACCGTGCAGTTCTGCTGGAAGGGGGTCACCGGAATGATGCCGGCCTGAAGCATGCCCATGAGCGTCTCTCGCGTTGAATGGCTACCCGCGGGATATACCCCCAAAGCGCCTCCGAAACAGCCCTTTCTTCCGCAATAAATATGTGAACGCTGTGTCTCCTTCCCGCGATGATGGGCAGTGAAAGGGAACCTCAAACCTGCACGAGACGTTGATCCCGTATTGAAGGCGCTAAGGGAGAAATTCTATGAGCCATACACGAAACCTGCTGCTGGCGGGCGTAGTGCTCGCATCGACGGCGGGCCTTGCGCGTGCCGAGATGGCAGCCACGACGATGACGGATATCGATGTCCGTTCAGGCCCCGGCCAGCAATATCCGGCAATCGGCACGGCTACACGCGGCTCGGACGCAGTTCTTGACGGCTGCATCGAAGGCAGCCGCTGGTGCCGGATCGATGTAAACGGCATGCGCGGCTGGGTCTATGCCCAATACTTGAGTGTTGAACAGGATGGCAGCCCGGTTGTGGTCCAAGAGCATAGTGCCGATCTTGGCGTGCCTGTGGTCACCTACCAGCAGACTGACGAAATGAGTGTCGGCAGCGTTGCGCCTGACGTAGCACAGCCGGGTCCGAACGACGAGTTGATAGGGCCGGTCGATCAGGTCGATGCAATCACCCCGCCGGAAACGGTCACCACCTATGTTGAAAGCAATCCGGTGAGCGCGGTGCAATTGCAGGGAGATGTCGTGGTAGGCGCGACCCTTCCCCAGGGCGTCAGAGTACGCACCATACCGGACTATCAGTACAGCTATACGCGCATAAACGGCCAGCAGGTTCTGGTCGACCCGGGCACGCACCGCATCGTCTATGTCTACAATTGACGCAACTTGCTGTTTATCCACAAGAATCGGCCGGCGCATCAGCGTCGGCCGATTCCGTTTTGGTGCACCCAACCGGACAGAAGCCGCCCACGCGCACTCAATTTCCCGCAATAATTGCCAATATATATAATTATCCTAAAATATGATACTCTTACGTCTGCCGAGGGAGTATCGCGGCCACGCCTCCAGAGCGAGGCGCGGGACATTGAACGGATACGTTCAGGAAAGGGAGGGCAGGCATGGAATCGCTGGTACCTATCATCACACAACTGGTTGCCGGAGCAGTTGGTGGAAATCTGACAAGCGGCATGTTGAAGCAGCAGGCAGTCAACGTCGCAGCTCGAACCATTGCGGGCGCGATAGGTGGCCTTGGAGGAGGCATCATTCTTCATTTGGTGGGAGGTGAAGCTGCCCTTACCCAGATGGTATCCGACGGAATAGGCGGCCTTATCGGCGGCGGAATTCTGTCTGCTATCGTCGGCGCTGTGATGAGCCGCAGCAGGCCGGTCGTATGAACGACAAGGCCGACGCGGCAGGCTATCTGCCGCGTCGGCCTGTTTAAGAATGCAGAAGATTATTCGGCGGCGATAGCCGAGGCCGGATAGACTTCCTTCATGTAGTCGTTCATCAGCGTTTCCGAAATCGTCGCCGGGGTGAACTTGTAAGGACCGATTTCAGAAACCGGCGTCACTTCCGCAGCCGAGCCCGTCAGGAAGCATTCGCTGAAGCTCGGCAACTCCTCCGGCATGATCGCCCGCTCCACCACTTCGTAGCCGCGGCGCTTCGCAAGATCGATGACAGTCTGGCGCGTGATGCCGTTCAGGAAGCAATCCGGCGTCGGCGTATGGATGACGCCGTCCTTGACGAAGAAGATGTTGGCGCAGTGGCTTCCGCGACCTGGCCGCGATAGTCGAGCATCATGGCATCGGCATAGCCTTTGGCTTCCGCCGCATGCTTGGAAATCGTGCAGATCATATAAAGACCGGCCGCCTTGGAGGCGCAGGGCGCGGTCTTCGGATCAGGGCGGCGGTATTCCGCGATATCGAGCCGAATGCCCTTCAGCTTCTCAGCCGGATTGAAGTAGCTGCCCCACTGCCAGATGGCGATAGCAACATTGATGCGATTGTTCTGTGCGGAAACACCCATCATTTCGCTGCCGCG
The DNA here is from genome assembly GCF_008365395.1 of Neorhizobium sp. P12A. Lineage (NCBI taxonomy): Bacteria > Pseudomonadati > Pseudomonadota > Alphaproteobacteria > Hyphomicrobiales > Rhizobiaceae > Neorhizobium > Neorhizobium sp. P12A. Next base: position 420,597 of record NZ_QOVX01000001.1, read on the forward strand.
CCAGGCGATCGGCCGGACATAGGCCTCGGAAAAGCCCTGGCGCTTCAGGAGTTCGATCGTTGCCGCATCCAGCTCTTCCACGCTATAGGGCACCTTGAAGCCGAGAATATCGGCGGACTTGTGCAGGCGCTGGTTATGCTCCGTCAGCTTGAACACGCGACCGCCATAGGCGCGCTCGCCTTCGAACACGGCGCTCGCATAGTGCAGTCCGTGCGTCAGCACGTGAATCTTGGCGTCCTTCCAGGCGACGAACTCGCCGTTGAACCAGATTTCTCCATCCAATTGGTCAAAAGGAACCGATGCCATATTTCCATCCTCCGGCGCGCGAACGCCATGCTGTTGATTGCTTCCTCCAATGCATTTTATCCACTCATTCAAGTGTAGGAAAGCGGTTGCTGTATTGGAGTTTTGCGGAGCCGGGCTTAGTTTCCTCGGGCGAGGCCATGGGGTCCGGGCTTCACAAGTTGCACAAAAGCTAACAGCGGCGTAAATTTATGTCAACAAAGCTGACATATTTTTGCGGAAATTTCGCCGTCAGACCGCAACAGGAAAGGAAACGCCAGGTGCCGCGACACACGAGCCAGAAAGCAGCGAAACCGGATCTGCTGGCCACATCGATGGAGAATACGGGGATCATCGATTTCGAGATCATCGAGCTTCTCTTCTTCGCCTATCGTGATTTCGTGTCCGATCCTGACGCCATACTGGACAAGAGCGGTTTCGGACGCGCGCATCATCGGGTCGTGCATTTCGTTAACCGCGAACCGGGCATGACCGTTGCGGACCTTCTGGAAACATTGAAGATCACCAAGCAGAGTCTTGCAAGAGTCCTCAAACAATTGATCGATTCAGGCTATATTCAGCAGGTGGCCGGGCCTGAAGACCGCCGGCAACGGAAGCTTTATCCGACCCAGGCGGGCCGCGATCTGGCGCTTGCACTGGCTGAGCCGCAATCGCGCCGTATTGAAAGGGCATTCGAGAATGCCTCGCCCGGTGCACGCGACAGCGTGAAAAAGTTTCTGAGGGGTATGCGGGACAGAAACAAGATCGAGACGGATTGAATGACAACAACGAAGACTGCCATTTCCGACGATGCTGCCCACCTTCTGGTGGTCGATGACGACACGCGCATTCGCGCACTGCTCAACCGTTATCTTATGGAAAAGGGGTTCCGGGTAACGGTCGCAGCCGAAGGGGCGGAAGCACGCCGTAAGCTGGAAGGTCTCGATTTCGACCTGATCATCATGGACGTCATGATGCCCGGCGAATCGGGCATTGTTCTGACGGAAGCGCTGCGCAACATCAAGAATATACCGATCATCATGCTGACGGCGCTGGCGGAATCCGATTCCCGCATCGCCGGGCTTGAGGCCGGGGCAGACGATTATCTTTCCAAGCCTTTCGATCCGCGCGAACTCGTTCTGCGCATCAACAATATCCTGAAACGCAATGCGCCGGCCGACGCCCCGAAGATCGAACAGGTCATGTTCGGGCCCTACACATTCTCGCTGAGCCGCAAGGAATTGAAGAAGTCGTCCGAGCTCATCCGCCTGACGGACCGGGAGCAGGAAATCATGCTGCTCTTTGCCAAGCGTGCCGGCGACACCATTCCCCGCCATGAGCTGATCGGCAACGACGCCGAGGTGGGAGAACGCACCATCGACGTCCAGATCAACCGGCTTCGCCGCAAGATCGAGGATGACCCCGCCAATCCTGTCTGGCTTCAGACTGTACGCGGCATCGGCTATCGTTTGAGTATCGACTAAGGCAGCGGTCCCAACGATGGCAATACTTGACACCTTCAGACGCGAACGTGAACACCCCGCCTCCTCGGGGATGCGCTGGTTTGGGCGCTGGCTGCGCCGGCAGCTGCCGACCGGCCTCTATGCGCGCTCGCTCCTGATCATCATCATCCCGATGGTGCTCCTGCAGGCCGTGGTCGCCGCTGTTTTCATGGAGCGGCACTGGCAGATGGTGACGCAACGCCTCTCCATGGCAACGACCCGCGACATCGCCGGCATCATCGACATCATCCAGACCTATCCGCAGGATGCGGATTATACCGAGATTACCCGCATTGCCCGCGACAAGCTCGGGCTGACGATCTCGATCGAACCGGGTGGCGAACTCCCGCCTACTCGCTCGAAGCCGTTCTTCTCCATTCTCGACGGGATTCTCAGCGACGAGATCAAGGACCAGATCGATCTGCCCTACTGGATCGATACCGTTGGTGATTCCAAGCTCGTGGAAATCCGCATCAAGATGCCGGATAAAGTCCTGCGCGTCTTTGCCCGGCGCAGCCAGACCTATGCCTCGAACACGCAGATCTTTATCTTCTGGATGCTGGGCACCTCGCTCGTGCTGATCGGCATTGCCGTGCTCTTCCTGCGCGGCCAGATCCGGCCGATTCTGGCGTTGACGCGGGCTGCGGAAAGCTTCGGCAAGGGCCAGCGGCTGGAAAACTTCTTTCCGCGCGGCGCCGATGAGATCCGCCGCGCCGGTCTTGCCTTTATCCTGATGCGAGAGCGCATCGAGCGGCAGATGGAACAGCGCACCGCTATGCTGAGCGGTGTCAGTCACGATCTGCGCACGGTTCTGACGCGCTTCAAGCTTCAGCTTGCCCTTGTCGGCGACAATCCGGACCTCCAGGGTCTGAGCGAAGACGTCGAGGACATGCAAAGCATGCTGGAGGGCTATATGGCCTTTGCACGCGGCGAAGCGGAAGAGGATGTCGGCGAGCTGAAATTGACCGAGCTGCTCGAGAAGCTGAAGGCTGATTTCGATCTGCACAAGAAGGTGTTGAACTATTCGATCGAGGGCGACAACGAAATATCCGTCCGCCCCAACGCGTTTACCCGTCTTGTAACGAACCTTGCCTCCAATGCGCGCCGCTACGCCAATACGCTGAACATCGAGGCCAAGCACAGCGCCAAATGGCTGACGCTGATCTTCGATGACGACGGCCCCGGCATCCCGGTGGAATCGCGCGAGGACGTCTTCAAGCCGTTCTTCCGGCTCGACGCCGCGCGTAATCTCGACAATTCGGGAACCGGTCTTGGCCTGGCCATTGCGCGGGACATCGCCCGCAGCCACGGCGGAAACGTCACGCTGGGCGACAGCCCGCGTGGCGGCTTGAGAGCCACCATCCGCCTCCCCGCCTGATAGGAAAATCGCGCGATGCCGATTGTCACCGATCCGGTCTCCCGCGACATTCATTGAAGCTGATGGCTACATCAGCTTCTTGCCGTTTGGCACCGGCCGCTCGGCCGCGGCGAGGACGATGGCTCCGGCCTCGTCCTCGAACCCGAGCGTCAGAACTTCAGACCGAAACGGTCCGATCTGGCGCGGCGGGAAATTGACGACGCCGAGGACCTGTCGGCCGATGAGGCGTTCCGGAGAATAATGGGCGGTGATCTGGGCTGAGGATTTCTTGATGCCGATCTCAGGCCCGAAATCGATTTTCAGCTTGATGGCCGGCTTGCGCGCTTCCGGAAAGGGCTCAGCCTCGACGATGGTGCCGACACGAATATCGACACGCTCGAAGTCGCCAAAGCTGATCTCATCTGCCACGGGAAAGCTCCTATATCAGCCGGCCAGCTCCTCAGCACGCTTGCGTGCTGCAGCGATTGCCTCATCAAACAGCGGCTGCATGCCACGCTCTGCCATCAGAACGGAAAGTGCAGCTGCAGTTGTACCGCCGGGCGAGGTCACGTTCTGGCGCAGCCGCGAAGCGTCATCGGGGGACTGGTGTAGGAGTTCACCAGCCCCCGCGACAGTTTCCCGTGCGAGGCGCATAGCGAGGTCCGCCTGCAGGCCGAGCTTTCGCCCCGCCTCCGCCATGCATTCGACGAGATAAAACACATAGGCGGGGCCGCTGCCCGACAGGGCGGTGACGGAATCGATATCCGCCTCGCCCGGAACCCATTCGACCGGACCGGAGACCGCCAAAAGATCCTGCACCAGCTGCCGCTGGCTCTCGCTGACGCTGAAATTGGCAAAAGCGCCGGTGACGCCGCGACCGATCATCGCCGGCGTATTCGGCATGGCGCGAACCATTGCCGCCTCGCCGAGATGCTTTTCGAGGAATGCCAGCGTCTTGCCAGCCGCGACCGAAACAACCACGGTGTTGAGACCGATGGTGCTCTTCAGCGCCGGCAGCACCGCTTCCATCACCTGCGGCTTGACCGCCACGAACAACACGCTCGCAACCACGCCGCCCGGCGCGCCGGCCACATGCCGGGCGCCTGCCTCGTTGATTAGCTTCAACGTCGCTTCCGAAGGGCTGGGATCGACAACGATGATCGAAGAGCCGGGCACGCCGCTCTTCAGCCATCCCGTCAGCAGGGCGCCGCCCATATTACCCGCACCGACCAGAATGATCGGCTCGGAAACGGAAAGATTTTCGGATGCAGCCATTGCAGTATCAAGCCTCGCCTACGGTTTCGAACAGCACGGCTTCCATTGCGCGGTTGGCTTCCATGCCGGACCATACAACGAACTGAAATGCCTGATAATAGGCCTCGCAGGTATCGAGCGCGTTCGAGAGCAATACTTCCACCTGCCGATTGGTGGGTTCAGCGCCGCCGGAAAGCAGCAGCGACTGCCGGAAGATCACGATGTCCTCCTGCCGCCAGAGGTCGAAGTGCCCCATCAGCACCTGTCCGTTGATGCAGGACAGCAGCTTGATGACCTCATTCGTCCTGATATCGGGAACCTTGATGTCGAAGGCACAGGCAATATGCAGTGCCTCGAACTCCTCCATCCAGGAGAAGGAAACATGGTAATCTGCCCAACGCCCTTCGACGGTCATGGCGATTTCGTCTTCGCCTGACCGTTCGAACGACCAGTCATTGTTTGCGGCTACGAACTCGATCATATCGACCGGGTTCGACTGGCGTTCTACTTCCACTTCCATAAGGCTCATGCAGCACCTTCTTGACCGGAATCGATGACGCTTCTTCGTGTTCGACACACAAGATGACACGTACACCTTTACTCCGGGACCACACTGGGATGACGTCGAACGGCTGCCAGACTAACTCACTCACCATGCCCGGAGCTTACCAAGTCCGTTTCGAATCATCATTTAAAATCAGTGTATAATGCGAAGCACCCCGCGCCATCCCCTCCCCGGGCAATTAGCCTCAGAGGCTGTGGAAAGCTTCTCCGATTTCGTTTCAGGAGGGAGTCATAAGCGACTCTGCCGATTGGCTTTTTTGGCAGTGTCCACAGGCAGGAAAAAAACTGTATTTTTCAGAGGATAAAATAAGATCGGGCGCAAGTTGCGCCCGTTTGAAAGTGCACCGAGAGTCGATTACTTGCCCTCGGCTGCCAGACGCGCTTCGAGTGCTTCGATCCGGGCAAGCAGCGCCTCGTTTTCATCGCGCGCCTTGATCGCCATCTCGCGCACGGCTTCGAACTCCTCGCGCTTGACGATATCCATGCTGTTCAACCAGCGTTCGGCCTGGGCGTTGAAGACTGTCTCGACCTCGCGGCGGACGCCCTGCGCGGCCCCTGCAGCATCCGTCATCAGCTTGGCGAATTCGTCCATGATGCGGTTGGTTCCAGTGGTCATGATACTCTCCCTTGCGCCGTCGGTTCGGGGTCGGTTTGGCTTTGATGCGCTCCGACAGTTACATAGTGTTGAGTTAGGATTTCAGAAGTGCGGATGCAAGCGGTTTAAGAAACTGCGGGCGATGAGTCGCGGATATGCCATACAATCGACTTGACCGTTTTGCATTGCAGCGCCATGTTCCGCCGACATCAACGGATCCAATATCTTGCTATCAGCCGCTAACCTCCTCGCCATAATACCTTTTCCGCAAATCGATCCTATCGCCTTTTCGATAGGGCCGCTTGCCGTCCACTGGTATGGTCTTGCCTATGTCGCCGGCATTCTCGTCGGCTGGATGTACGCCAAAAGGCTGGTTTCCAACGGCAGGCTCTGGCCGAAGGACACGGCGCCGATGACGGCTGCCCATCTCGATGACTTCATCGTCTGGGTGGCGCTCGGCATCGTGCTCGGCGGCCGGATCGGCTATGTACTGTTCTACGATCTGGACGCCGTGATCCAGAACCCGATCCGCGCCATCCAGATCTGGAACGGCGGCATGTCCTTCCACGGCGGACTGATCGGCACGACGATCGCCATGATCCTGTTTGCCCGTCGCAATTCCATTCCGGCCTGGAGCCTGTTCGACATCATCGCCGCCGTCGTGCCGATCGGTCTTTTCTTCGGGCGCATCGCCAATTTCATCAACGGCGAACTCTGGGGCCGCATCACCGACGTCCCCTGGGCCATGGTTTTCCCGACAGGCGGACCTTTCGCACGCCATCCAAGCCAGCTCTATGAGGCTGGGCTGGAGGGCATCACTCTGTTTCTGCTTCTGTTTGTGGCAACACGTTTCCTCCGATCGCTTAAGACGCCCGGCCTGACCAGCGGCATCTTTGTCATCGGTTACGCATTGTCCCGTATTTTTGTCGAATTCTTCCGCGAACCTGATGCCCAACTCGGCTATCTTGCCGGCACCGATTGGCTGACGATGGGCATGATATTGTCCTCGCCGATGATTCTCCTCGGCATCTGGGCAATCGCACGCGCTCGTCGCGCCGCCGACAGACAGCACGCCTGAAATTGTTCGTGGGGGCAATTGTATGACGACTGCGTTGGGGGAAAAGATCAAGGCCATTATCCGCGCCAATGGCCCGATCAGCGTGACAGACTACTTCTCTTTATGCCTGGCCGATCCGGAATATGGCTATTACCGCACGCGTGAGCCTTTTGGCCGCGCCGGTGATTTTGTCACGGCGCCGGAAGTCAGCCAACTTTTCGGCGAGATGATCGGCGTCTTCATGGTCCATGCCTGGCAGAGGCATGGCAGCCCGGCAGATGTGCGCCTGCTCGAAATCGGCCCCGGCCGCGGCACGATGATGTCGGACATGCTGCGCGTGATCCAGCGCCTAGCACCGGCGCTTTACGATGACATGACCGTTCATCTCATCGAGACCAGCGAGCGGTTGAGTGAACTCCAGCAGGAAAAGCTCGCGCCGCACGGCACCAAAGTGAACTGGCACAGCGATTTCGACGCCGTGCCGCGGGGCTTTACGCTGCTCGCCGCAAATGAACTTTTCGATGCGATCCCGATCCGCCAGTTCGTCCGAACCGCGACCGGTTTTCGCGAACGGATGATCGGGCTGGATATCGAGGAAGAACTGACCTTTGCGGCCGGCGTCGCCGGCATCGACCCCGCTTTCCTGCCGGAAACCTCGCAGAAGCTGCCGCTCGGCACCGTGTTCGAGATCGCGCCCGCAAGGCAGGCGGTCATGTCCGCCATCTGCGATCGGGTGATCGATCAGGGCGGAACGGCGCTCATTATCGACTATGGTCATATGGTCACCGGCTTTGGCGATACGTTGCAGGCCGTGCGCATGCATGAATACGATCCACCGCTGGAACATCCGGGCGAAGCCGACCTGACGAGCCATGTCGATTTCCAGCATTTGGCCGAAACCGCCCAGACATCAGGAGTCCATATCAACGGTTGCGTCCATCAGGGTGATTTCCTGGTCGGTCTCGGCCTGCTGGAGCGTGGTGCTGCCCTCGGCCGAGATCAGAGCCGCACCGTGCAGGAGGCAATCCAGGTTGCGGTGGATCGCCTTGCAGGCGCTGGCGAAGGCCGGATGGGCGAGCTTTTCAAGGTGCTCGCCGTATCGGGCACCAATATCGATCTCATGCCTTTCCGCCCGGTGGATTGACAGAGCGCGCATCGCTGGGCCAACATCCGGCCCGATCGATGCGCGTCATGGACGCGGCCACAGGAACCCCTGCTACCACAGACCTCGTGCAAATAATGAAGGACGAAGCCTTGCCGACTCCGATCGAAAGCAGGCTGCTGAACGAAACCTCCGGCAGCAGCATTCGCCATGGCTATTTCACCCGCGACGGCGGTGTCTCCGAGGGCATTTATCGTGGATTGAACGTCGGCCTCGGCTCGAATGACGATCGCGAAAAGGTCGATGAGAATCGCCGGCGTGTCGCCGGCTGGTTCGGCTTGCCGGTCGAAAAACTGGCGACTGTCCATCAGATCCATTCGCCCGATGTCATTACCATCAACGGAGACTACGACGGCACGCGGCCCCAGGCCGATGCCATGGTCACGGCGACGCCGGGCATCGCGCTTGGCGTGCTCGCTGCCGATTGCGGCCCGATCCTCTTTGCCGATGCCGAGAACCGCGTGATCGGTGCTGCCCATGCCGGCTGGAAAGGCGCCCTGACCGGCGTTCTGGAAAACACGATATCGGCGATGACCGCGCTTGGCGCCAGGCGCGAGGCAATCACCGCCTGCCTCGGCCCCTCCATCAGCCAGGAAAATTACGAGGTCGGCCCGGAATTCGTGGAACGCTTTGTCACCTATGACCCGAGCTACGAGCGATATTTCATACCCTCGGAGCGACCGGGGCACGCCATGTTCGACCTTCAGGCCCTGACGGTCGACCGCCTGCGCGCCGCCGGCGTCAAGGCCGAAAGCCTCAACCTCTGCACCTATCCCGATAAAGAGCGTTTCTTTTCCTATCGCCGGACGACCCATGCCAAGGAGCCCGACTACGGGCGGCAGGTTTCCGCCATCGCAATTGAGGATACTTTCTAAATGACACTGCATTTCGAACGGAGCGAATTTTCCGACCGCCTGGCCCGTCTTACGGCGAAGATGCAGGAAGAGAAACTGGATGCGATGCTGCTCTTCGCGCAGGAGAGCATGTTCTGGCTGACCGGCTATGACACGTTCGGCTATTGCTTCTTTCAGACACTGGTCGTCAAGGCAGACGGCACTATGGCGCTGCTGACGCGGTCCGCCGATCTTCGCCAGGCGCGCCAGACATCCATCATCGACGACATCCATATCTGGGTTGACCGCGTCAACGCGGACCCGACGCTGGATCTGAAGAACCTGCTCATTGAAATGGACTTGCTCGGCGCCCGCATCGGGGTCGAATACGACACCCACGGCATGACCGGTCGTGTCGCCCGCCTTCTCGACAGCCAGCTTGCAGCCTTCGGCCAGATCGTCGACGCTTCCTATCTCGTCAGCGGTCTCCGGCTGCTCAAGAGCCCGACGGAAATCGCCTATATTGAGCGTGCCGCCGCCCTTGCAGACGATGCGCTTGATGCAGCCCTTGCGCTGATCAAACCCGGTGCCGACGAAGCCGACATCCTTGCCGCCATGCAGGGTGCGGTATTTTCCGGCGGCGGCGATTATCCCGCCAATGAATATATCATCGGCTCCGGTGTCGATGCCCTCCTCTGCCGCTACAAGGCGGGGCGTCGTAAGCTGGATGCCAATGACCAGATCACGCTGGAATGGGCGGGCGCCTATGTCCATTACCATGCGGCGATGATGCGCACCGTGGTAGTCGGAGAGCCGTCGCACCGCCATCGCGAACTCTACAGCGCGTGCCTCGAAAACATCCAGGCGATCGAAACCGTCCTGAGGCCGGGACATGTCTTCGGCGATGTCTTCGATATGCATGCCAAGATCATGGACGAACGCGGTCTTGCCCGCCATCGACTGAATGCCTGCGGCTATTCGCTCGGCGCCCGCTTCTCCCCTTCCTGGATGGAGCACCAGATGTTCCACGCCGGCAATCCGCAGGAAATCGAGCCGGGCATGTCGCTGTTCGTGCACATGATCATCATGGACTCCGACACCGGCACCGCCATGACGCTCGGCCAGACCTATCTGACGACATCGGATGCACCCAGGGCACTTTCTCGCCATTCGCTCGACTTTCTTAACCGGTGATACCGTAGACTGCCTCGCACGATAGCAATTGCCGGCTTCTGGCAATTCGATAACGGCGCGAGGAAAGGCGGGTCTGGGCGATGGGAGTGGTCAGAACAGCAACGGCAAGCGTCTTGCTCTGTTTCCTGCTTGCCGCCTGCAACACAACTGATGCGCTGACGCCGCAGGTCGATGTCGGCGATGGTTCGTCCTCCTTCAATTCCTCTCCGGTCACCCAGCGCGATACGATGCGCATGGCGGCAGCCCCCGTACAGCCGGTCTACGGCTCGGAGACGCAGGACAGCTACCATTCCAGCTACGACCAGCAGGGTTACCAGGGCTCGTCCTCTTCGACCCTCGACAGCCAGGCCGATGCGCTGAGAAACGGCGGCAATAATCCGGTTGCATCGAGACCCCTTGAAGACGGCCGGCCTCAATATTCTGCCCGCAGCGACCAGCAGTCATATCCCAGTAACGAGCAGGAAGAAGCCGACCGCCGGCTGAACGACCAAGCGCCCGTTCAGGGTCAGCCTCAAGATCAGGCACAGGATCAGCCGCAGCAGGAAGAGCAGCAGCAGCAGGCATCGCTGCCACCCAGCTCTTCCTCCGATGACGGCAGCATCCGCTTTTTGCCGATCATCGGCGCCCCCGTTCAGGCCGTCACGCCCCTGTCGCGCCAGCTCGGCGCTGAGGCCCGCTCCCATGGTCTGACGATCAAGAGTTCGACGGACAACAGCAGCAGTTACATCCTGAAGGGCTATCTCTCGGCCTTCCAGGACGGCCCGGCCATAACGGTCACCTATGTCTGGGACGTGCTCGACAATAGCGGCGCGCGGCTCCATCGCATCCAGGGCAACGAGAGCGTACCCCTGAAGGGTGGCGATCCCTGGACCGCGGTTCCCCCATCCGTGATGCAGCAAATTGCCTCGAAAACCATCGCGGAATTTAACTCCTGGCGCACCACACGCGGTGGATAGTCCCGCCTCTTTACAGAAATGTTAAAGAACGAAGGCGTTAACCCCTTGCATTCGAGTGCAAGCTGGGTAAAAGCGCGGCTATTAAATCGGAAATAGGCGGACCAAGATGAAGGTTTTCGCAGGGAATTCGAACCGGCAGCTTGCCGAGGCGATCTGCAATTATCTCAATGTTCCCTTGGGCAGGGCCACCGTCCGGCGCTTTGCTGATCAGGAAATTTTCGTAGAAATTCAGGAAAATGTCCGGGGTGAAGACGTCTTCGTCGTTCAGCCGACATCGTTTCCGGCCAATGACCATCTGATGGAACTGCTGATCATGATCGACGCGATGCGGCGGTCCTCTGCCCGGCGCATCACCGCTGTCATCCCCTATTTCGGTTATGCCCGCCAGGATCGTCGTGCATCCGGCCGTACGCCGATCTCGGCCAAGCTGGTCGCCAACCTGATCACCGAGGCTGGCGCTGACCGCGTCCTGACACTCGACCTGCATGCGGGCCAGATCCAGGGCTTCTTCGATATCCCGACCGACAACCTCTTCGCGCTGCCGGTGCTCACCCGCGACATCAAGGCCAATTACGACCAGAAGAACGTCACGGTCGTATCGCCCGACGTCGGCGGTGTCGTGCGCGCCCGCGCCCTCGCCAAGCGCCTCGATTGCCTGCTGGCGATCGTCGACAAGCGTCGCGACCGGCCGGGCGAATCGGAAGTGATGAACATCATCGGCGATGTCGAGGGCAAGGACTGTCTGCTGATCGACGACATCGTCGATTCAGGTGGCACGCTCGTCAACGCAGCCGAGGCCCTGCTTGCCAAGGGTGCATCGAGCGTCACGGCCTATATTACGCACGGCGTTCTCTCGGGCGGCGCAGTCACGCGCGTCACCTCCTCCAAGCTGCGCGAACTTGTCATCACCGACTCCATCCAGCCGACGACGGCCGTTCTTTCGGCCCACAATATCCGCGTCGTCAGCGCAGCCAATCTGATCGGCGAAGCGATCAACCGCACGAGCCAGGAAGAATCCGTTTCCAGCCTCTTCGATTGATAAGACCGGCCTATCGCCGGTCTTTTTGTCTCGACCTATTTTTCCAACGCTGTTTTCATCGGTTCATCGGCCAGATTGTCGATAAACCAGTTGGGATAGACCGGCGAAAGAGGCGTCGCTGCATCGAGTGCGGCAACATCCGCATCGCTGAGGACAAGATCGGCAGCACCTAGGTTATCTGCAAGCTGATGCGGCTTTGATGCGCCGAGCAACACGCTTGTGACGGCCTCCTTGGCGAGAAGCCAGGCGATCGCCACCTGCGCGACGCTTGCCCGATGCGCATCCGCGATCGCCTTCATGCGCTCCACGAGCCGGAACCCGTGCTCCTTGTCGAAAGGCAGGATATCGAAGCCGGAATAGCGATTGTCGGGATCGGCCAGGTTTTCGCGCGTGTACTTCCCTGAAAGGAACCCTGATGCCAGCGGGCTCCAGACCGTCAGGCCGAGACCATATCGTCCCATCATCGGAATGACATCGCGTTCAACGTCGCGGCCGAGCAGCGAATAGTGCATCTGTCCATGCGTGAAACGGGCCAACCCATTGGCTTTCTGGATCTCCATGGCTGCCGCGACCTTCCAGGCGGACCAATTGGAAAAGCCGATATAGCGGACCTTGCCGGAGCGAACGACCGCGTCAAGAGCCGACAACGTCTCTTCAAGCGGCGTATAGGAATCCTCCTTGTGGACGATGTAGACGTCAATCCATTCGCTACCCAGCCGCTTCAGGCTCTCCTCGACCGACCAGACTATATGCCGTCGGGAGAGACCCGCCTGGGTAAGCGCCGGCCCTGTGCGAAAGCCGACCTTGGTGGCAATGACAACATCGTTGCGCCGCGCTTTCAGAGCCGCGCCCAATATTCTCTCCGATTGTCCGGATGCATAGGCATCGGAAGTGTCGAAGAAATTGACGCCCGCATCCAGCGCCTGGCCGATGAGCTGATCGGCGACACCAGCCTCGGTCTTGTAGATGCTGCCGATCGACCGGTCGCCGGCGGTAAACGTCATGGCGCCGAAGGCAAGCCGTGAAACGGCAAGGCCGGTTTCTCCAAGGGTCCTGTACTGCATATCGTCCTCCATCGCTGATATCAGCCGGTACGGCTCGGGAAGAAAATGCATCATTTTATTATGTTGAGAAATCGGTGATAGCTATAAGAGCCATGAAGCAAGAGTTCATAATGGCATGCCAGACGACCCATTCGATGGCCTGACGGAATTTCTCAGCGTTGCGGAGCATCGCAGCTTTACCGCCGCTGCCGCAGCCCTCGGTGTCACGCCAACTGCGGTCAGCCAATCGATCCGCGCTATCGAACGGCGCTTCGGCGTTCCTCTTTTTGTCCGCACGACAAGACGTGTCGCACTGACTGAAGCGGGCGAGGCACTTGTAAAGCGGCTTCGCCCCGCAGCGGAAGAGATTGGCGACGCGATCGACATGCTGGCAAATTTCCGCGATCGGCCTGTCGGCAATCTGCGGCTCAGCGTCCCGCGCATGGCCCTGCCGCTGATCGTGATGCCGCTGCTGCCCCGGTTTCGTGAGGCCTATCCGGACATATCGGTCGAAATATCCGTCGAAGACGCCGCGGTCGATATCACCCAACGCGGCTTTGACGCAGGCATCCGCATCGGCGAAGCAATCGAAAAGGATATGATCGCTATTCGCCTGACGCCTGAAATCAAATGGTGCGTCGTCGGCTCTTCCGGGTATTTCGCCCGGGCCGGCCGCCCCGAGACACCGGAAGATCTGACGCATCACGAGACGATCCGCTATCGATATCCCGCGTCCGGCGCGATCTACCGCTGGGAGTTCGAGCGCGACGGCCGAGAGTTCTCGGTGGATGTACCGGGCGCGATCACCGTAAACGACTTCGATCTGCTAATGCAGCTGGCGCAGTCGGGTGCTGGGCTCTCGTATCTTGCAAATCTTTCGGTGCGCGATGCAATCGCCGAAGGACGTCTCGAACGCGTCCTCGACGATTATCTGCCGACATCGCCGGGTCTGTTCCTCTATTTTCCCGCCCGATCCCAGACGCAGCCAAAGCTGCGCGCCTTCATCGACATGGCGACGAACCATGCCCGCGGCCGAACGGAAAGCTGATCAGACGCGAGCGACCGAAGGGATTTCGCAGGCCTCGCCGCCTCCGAAAAGGCGCGAGCGGGTAAGGAAGCGCTTCTCCCGGCCGTTGTCGAGCGAGAACATCCCGCCCCTGCCAGGCACGACATCGATGATCAGCTGCGTATGCTTCCATACTTCGAACTGGCTGCCGCTGATATAGACCGGCACTCCGCCAATCTCGCCGAGCTTCACATCGTGATCGCCGATCATGAACTCGTTCGCCGGATAGCACATGGGGGAAGACCCGTCGCAGCAGCCACCGGACTGATGGAACAGGATATCCGGATAGTCCTTCTGTATCTCCCGGATGAGATCGAGCGCGACATCGGTGGCAAGAACCCGCGGTTCGCCATTCACAACTGAGTCCATAACGGCCTCCTAAGGCAAATATGCCCACTCCCCGCTGAGGGAGTGGGCGAGTTGGATACTATAACGCTACGGGCTCTCAGAAGAAACCGAGCGCCTTCGGGCTGTAGCTTACCAGCATGTTCTTGGTCTGCTGGTAGTGATCGAGCATCATCTTGTGGTTCTCGCGGCCGACGCCGGATTGCTTGTAGCCGCCGAAGGCCGCATGGGCCGGATAGGCGTGATAGCAATTCGTCCAGACACGACCTGCCTGGATGCCACGGCCGAAGCGATAGCAACGGTTGGCATCACGGCTCCAGACACCGGCCCCGAGGCCGTAAAGCGTATCGTTGGCGATCTCCAGCGCTTCCTTCTCGTCCTTGAAGGTCGTGACCGAGACGACCGGACCGAAGATTTCTTCCTGGAACACGCGCATCTTGTTGTGTCCCTTGAAGATCGTCGGCTTGACGTAGTAGCCGCTCGCCAGCTCGCCGCCGAGATCGTTGCGCGAACCGCCGGTCAGTACCTGCGCGCCTTCCTGCTTGCCGATATCGAGGTAAGACAAGATCTTTTCCAGCTGCTCGCTGGATGCCTGGGCGCCGATCATCGTTGCCGGATCGAGCGGGTTGCCCTGCTTGATCGCTTCCACGCGCTTTACGGCCTTCTCCATGAACCGGTCATAGATGGATTCCTGGATAAGAGCGCGGCTGGGGCATGTGCAGACTTCGCCCTGGTTGAGGGCAAACATGGCAAAGCCTTCGAGCGATTTGTCGAGGAAATCGTCATCCGCTGCCATCACGTCGTCGAAGAAGATGTTCGGCGACTTTCCGCCCAACTCCAGGGTGACGGGGATCAGGTTCTGGCTGGCATATTGCATGATCATCCGACCTGTCGTCGTTTCGCCGGTAAAGGCGATTTTGGCGATACGCGGGCTGGAGGCCAGCGGCTTGCCGGCCTCGAGGCCGAAGCCGTTGACGATGTTCAAGACGCCCGGTGGCAGCAGGTCGCCGACGAGCTCCGCCCAGAGCAAGATCGAGGCCGGCGTCTGTTCGGCCGGCTTGATGACGACGCAGTTGCCGGCGGCAAGTGCCGGCGCCAGCTTCCATGTGGCCATCAGGATCGGGAAGTTCCACGGAATGATCTGCCCGACCACGCCGAGCGGCTCGTGGAAATGATAGGCGATCGTGTCATGGTCGATTTCACCGATCGAACCTTCCTGCGCGCGGATGCAGGCTGCAAAATAACGAAAGTGGTCGATCGCGAGCGGAATATCGGCAGCCATCGTTTCGCGGATTGGCTTGCCATTGTCCCAGGTCTCGGCCTGCGCAAGCAGCTCCAGCTTGTCCTCCATCCGCTGGGCGATCTTCATCAGGATATTGCAGCGCTCGGTCGTCGAGGTCTGGCCCCACTTTTCCTTTGCGGCGTGGGCAGCGTCGAGGGCTGCGTTGATGTCTTTCTCATCGGAACGGGGAATGTCGCAAAGCTTGCCGCCTGTGACGGGCGTGACGTTTTCGAAATATTTGCCCGAGATCGGCTCGCGCCATTCACCGCCAATATAGTTGCCATATTTCAGCTTGAACGGCGACTCGACGACTTTCTGATGCAGCATGTCATCCTCCCATGATGAAATGGTCCGAGGCGAACCAATGGGGGCAAATCTGTCGCGGCTTTGCGGTATTACATAGGGCTACAAATCCATACCGCAGTGCACAGTGTTTCACTTGTGCGACAGGATGGAAGCAAGGAATAACGTCCCATGCCCAGCGTCACACTGACGAGGATTCGAGGGCGCTAATAACGACGTATTTTCCTAGTGGACCGCGAACTTCTTCATCTTCCGATGCATGGTCGCGCGGCTGATTCCGAGCAGCATTGCCGCCTGCGAGACATTGCCGTTGGCGCGCGACAGCACGCGCCGCAGCGCCGCCCGCTCCGCCTCCAACAAATCCGACCCATCGTCGCTGCGGCTTTCATGCAGTGCATCGGCCGCCGGCAATCCTGCCGCAATGCGGGCATCGTCGAGCTTGAGCGCTATGCGAGCAGCCCTCGTTGCACCGAGCACAAGATCATCCTTGTCCACGGCAAGAAGAGCAGCGGTTGGGTTGGCGCCTGCCGGCACCATGACGAAACGCGCACCGGGAAAGGCGCTGCGAAAAAGATTGGTCTCGATGCGGAGTGCCGCATCCCGCACCGCTTGTGAAAGGATCGCAAGACCCATCTCGTTGACGTCTTCGCGACAAGTGGAAATATCCAGCGCCGCAGCAAGCTGGCCGCGATGATCCCGGATCGGCGCCGTCGTGCAGCTGAGACGAATGTTAGACGAAAGAAAATGCTGGTCCCGGAAAACCGCTACCGGCCGCCCATCGGCAAGCGCCGTGCCGATGCCGTTGGTGCCGATGCTTGCTTCGCTCCAGATCGACCCCGGCCAGAGCCCGAGCCTGTAGAAATCCTTGTCGTCGGTGACGGCGCCGCGGCGATCCAATGCGACACCATTCCCATCGGTAAGAAGCAGGCAGCAGCCGGCCTTGCCGACAGTCAGGAACAGCCGATCGAGTTCGTCGGCAGCGTCTGCGATCAGACGGGTGGATTGCTCCCTCGCCTCGCGGAATTCCTGTTCCGTCAGCCGCAACGGCGAGCGCTGCTCCTCTGGTGCCAGCATGTACTCGGTCATGCAGCGGCACCAGGACGCAACGATCGGAGAACTGGCGGCTGCGGATTTCTGCTGCGCACTTGCGTAGACACGCTCGGCGTGCGCTCTATCGGTCAGCATCGGCTCCTCCCAAAGCACGATGCGGATTGTGTCTCGCAACGGCATCTGTTGCAAATATAAAAGTCGCAGCGCCGGTCATAATTTAGCGACTGCGCAACCAGCGATGCTGCAAAACCCGCTTTTAAGAGCGGATCAGGGAGTCCCGGTGGGACCGGACGGCGCTGCCGGTATTTTCATCACTTGGCCGTTGATGGTAAAAGTGCCGTCTTCGGCCACGGTGATGTCCCAGCGCTGACGGCCATCGGGATCAGTCTTGGCAAACCCCTTGGCCGCCATCAGGCTGAAGGATACCTTATTGAGCTCAGGATCGGTCTTGGCCACATTCTGGATGAAGGAAATCGTCTTGTCGTAGTCGCGCGCAAGGATCGAAGCCTGCATCGAGAAGTGATTTTTTTCCTTCAAATTCGCTAGCAGCTTGCCGGATACCTCGACATCATAGACGGATGAAATCGCGCTCAGCTTGGGCATGTCGATCATCAGGTTTTGGCCGGGGAATATGATCTGCCCGATCTTGTCGCTGTCCTCCTTCGAGAGCGGCGAAGCCTTGGAAAAATCGGCATGCAACGCAAGGTCGACGGCATCGGCGAAATTCATGTTCGGAATACCGAACTGAAGTTCCGCAGCACTCGGAACGAGCGGAGCATAAATCGCAGGCACAAGCCCATCCGCGAGCGTGAAGTCCTGTGCCCGGACGCCGAAATCGATGCGTGACGCCTTGGTTATACCATCCATCTGGAAGGAATAATTCAGCCTCTTGATCCCGGCGTTTCCTTTCTCGGTCGTTACAGTCACGCCTTGAGCATCGACAGACTCTTGAAAGTGATTGAAGACCGGCAACGCGCCGCGCACCAACTCCTTGAAGCGGTCGCTACCCTTTTTGGAAAGAGTCTTCGCCTTGATATGTTGAAAGAGGAAACGCAACAGATCGCGCACCTCGATGACCGGGACACCTGTTGCGGACGCTTCGACGCCCATTGAGTCAGAGCGAAATTCAAAACCGGCCAGATTCGGGGCAACAACCTTGTTGTAGAGCGACGACATGTTGCTGCTGATATGAAAATCGACCTTATGGCCCTCGCCGCTGTCTATGGTCGCCAGCGTCGAATTTATTGCGCCCGCAGTCATCTCCGTCGCCTGAGCGCCGGTTACAGAGGACGACTTGAAGTCCTTCCCGGAGAAATTGGCCGAGCGAAGATAGCTGATCTCGGGATCGAAGACGCCACTATAGGTCGAAGGACCCAGCGAGGCGGTCATGTCAGTCGCCGGCTCCGGCCCGAACTTCGAATGCATCGTCAGATTGATGCCATCGTTGTTCTGCTCGATATTCCAGAGGCCGTTCGCAAGCGGTGCGACCAGGTACATCTGGGGCTTCAGCCCGGTAATCGAGAAATCGGACGAACTGACCTTGTCGAGAAACTGCCCCACATCGAAGGTGACTTCATAGGCGTTCTCGGCGGGCTTCACACGTATGAAGCCGCTTTTTACGAGATCCTGCGAGAAAGCGTGATTGATGGCGTTTCTAAGCTCGCGGGCGCCCTGCTCGCTGATTTCAGCAGCCTGGGAGACACCTGCGAGACCGAAAACGAACATTCCCGCGACGACGATGATTTGAGGACGCACCATCTGACTCTCCCGTTACGCATGATGCGACTGTGGAAGAGGCGCGGGCTCAATGTCAACCCATGCGTTTGAAAGGAAACGACAAGTTTAGGTGAATCAGGCGGCCGCGGCGTTGCCGGGTTCTTCCGGCGTGGGCGGCGACGCTTGCTCGTCTGTTGTCGCAACCGCTACGTTGGGCGCATTGACGAAGTTTTCGATGCCGGAGCGTGGCATCGGCTTGCCGAAGAGAAAGCCCTGAACTTGCAGGCATCCTTCCCGGCGCAGGAAATCCATGTGCTCCTCGCGCTCCACCCCCTCGGCCAGAACGGGAATGTCGAGGCTGGCGGCAAGAATGAGTGTCGAACGAACGATGGCAGCAGACTGCTTGCTGGAGACGACGCCATCGACAAACGCGCGGTCGATCTTGATCTTGTCGAAGGGGAAGCTCTGCAGCGTCGACAGTGACGAATAGCCGGTGCCGTAATCGTCCATCGCCACCTTGACCCCAAGCTTCTTCAACTGGCGGATCACATGCAGGGCATGTTGATGGTTTGCGATGATGCTGGATTCGGTGATCTCGAGTTCGAGACGAGAGGCGGAAAGGCCGGTTTCCAAGAGGATCTGATGCACCACCTGCGGCAGCCTGTTGTCTGCAAGCTGCTGCGGCGCGACATTGACGGCGATCCGCAAAGGCTGTTTCCAGGTCGCCGCCTCCGCACAGGCCGCGCGCAGGACCCACTCACCAAGTTCCAGGATGAAGCCGGTCTTTTCCGCGATCGGAATGAATTCGCTTGGTGGGATCATGCCCCGCACTGGGTGATGCCAGCGCAGCAATACTTCGAATCCGACTATCCTGCGGGTAACCGTGTCATTCTGCTGCTGATAGAACAGCTCGAACTCGCCCTTTTCGATGCCTTCGCGCATTTCGATGGCAAGCGCATTGCGCTCTCTTGCCGCCTGGTCCATCGACGGATCGTAGAAGCAGATCGTGTTCGTCGCAGTCGTCTTTGCGCGATACATGGCAACGTCGGCCTGAGACAACAGATCGTCGATATTGGTGGCGTTGCGGGGAAAGGTCGATATCCCGACGCTGGAGCCGATGAAGAGAACCTGGTCATTCCAGGCGATCGGCTTGCTGAGCTCATCAAGCACCCGCTGCGCCATCGCCCGGACGTCGGCACGGACGAAATAATCGAACAGGACAGCCACGAATTCGTCGCCACCGATACGAGCGACGAATTCGCCCTTCTGCATGATGGTTCCAAGGCGCTCCGCCACGATCCGCAGGACGGCATCGCCGGCCGAATGGCCGTGGACGTCATTGATCTCCTTGAAACGGTCGAGATCGAAGCTGAGCACCGCAATCTGGCTCTTGATCTCGTTCGCGCGCTCGATCAGCCCCGTAAGATGCTCGTTGAAGGCCGTCCGGTTCGGAAGGTTGGTCAGCGGATCGTGCAGGGACAGATGCCGATAGCGTTCCACCGCCGCCTGGTTCGACTGCATGTCGATAATATAGGTCGAGGCGCCGAGCAGCAGAATGATCAACATGACAACGCAGATGATGCCCGTCATGATGTTGGCCGAAATGATCTCCCGCTGTATCTCCATCGCCGGGTCGGGCGAAATCGTAAGGCCGGCCATGCCGGTGAAGTGTGTCAGTACGATGGCAAGGACCAATGCCAATGCCCCGCTATGCTTGCAGAAACGGGTGATCGGACGCGAGACCCGGTTGGTCGCAAGACCGCCGAAGAAAGCGCCGAAGATCACCGAAGCCAGCACATAGGAGTGATCCCATTGCAGCTCGCCGGTCGCCCGGTAGGCGGCGATGCCGGTATAATGCATGACGACGATGCCGAGACCGACGATTGCTCCGCCCGCCTCGATCAGGGCGCCCCTTGGGCTCAATCCTGCGATTGTGAAGCCAATGACGGTGACCGCAATGCTCAAGAGCAGCGAAGCGAGCGTCAGCGTCGGATCGTAGCCGTTGATGACCGGAGTCTGGTAGCCGAGCATCGCTATGAAATGCGTGGTCCAGATCATTGCTCCGCCGACGAAACCGGTAAGGAAGATCCAGTTGGACCTCTGCAGCCCATGCGTCCGGCGCACCCGACCGAAAAGCCGCATCGTCAGCAGCGAGCCTAGGATGCAGATACAGCTGGCAAACAGTAGGTGGGAATGGCTATGTTGAACGGCGATGCAGGAAATGATCTTGAGCATGAAGAGAAACCGCGAATTTTGACGGGTCCTCTATAGACACTGCGAATGGTACTATCCGTTAATTTCGTAATATTTCAAATTTGATGCTTAAAACTTCCTCTAGGCGGACAATCGTCGACTGAAATTTTCAACCTTTGATCACAAAAAGTTGTATCCAGAATCCATTTTGGCCCATTGCGGGGCTGCATCGTACAAACTTGCGTTTCCCCGGCCATTGTATTATAGGCCACGCGTCCGTGTAGACACCCTTGGAGGCAACGCGGACGAGGCAGGGCTCGCCCTCCTCCAGCTTACCCCTTATGCGGCATGCCGCAGGCGGGCAAGCTCTCCAAATAACCTCGAAAGGAATAGCCATGAGCCAGGAAACTTACGAGCTCAAGGCCGAGGCGCGCGAACGGGTTGGTAAGGGGTCCGCCCGTGAACTTCGCCGCAACGGTTTGATTCCCGCTGTCATCTATGGTGACAAGCAGGCCCCCATTTCTATCGCTCTCAACACCAATGAGGTGACGAAGCGCATTCATGCTGGTGGTTTCATGACCACCATCGCGACGATCGAAGTCGACGGCAAGAAGTACAAGGTTCTGCCGAAGGACTACCAGCTCGATCCGGTCCGCGACTTCACGATGCATGTGGACTTCCTCCGCGTATCCGGCAACACGCAGGTTACGGTCGAAATCCCGGTTCACTTCGCAAACGAGGACAAGTCCCCGGGCCTCAAGGCTGGCGGTGTACTGAACATCGTTCGCCACGAAGTCGAAGTCCATTGCCCGGCCGATGCGATCCCGGAAGCCTTCACGATCGACCTCTCCGGCCACAAGATTGGCGACAGCATCCACATCTCGCATGTGACCCTGCCGAAGGGCGTTACGCCCACGATCACTGAGCGCGACTTCACGATCGCGACGATCGTTGCTCCGGCTGGCGGCGCCCAGGAAGAAGAAACGAGCGAAGGCGGCGAAGCTTAAGCTTCGGCATATTTGCCTTTCCGCAGTCAGACCCGCCTTCCCTTTGGGATGGCGGGTTTTTTATTTGGCGCAAAAATCGTCTGCACAAGTAAAAGCGTTCCATTTCTGATGCTTGCGAGGCATTGCAGAATGTTAACCGAGACGTTTCAGCAACATTTAACGGATTCATGAAAGCTTACGCCGGAAGTTGTAGAAACACTTCCTCCTCGACGGTGACAGGATGATGTTTCTACGATCCCGGAAAGAAGCGGAACGATGAACAACTCCGTGGAGAACAGGTTTTTTGCAATCGTTTGCGGTGCGCTTCTCGTATTTGTCGCGCCGCTTTTTGTGTTGTTCCTGTTTCTTTCGTCCGAGCGCGCCGAAAAGGAAATAAAGGACCATATTTCGGTCCTGCTCGTGGCCAACGCCCAGGCGCTCGCCAAGCCGCTGTGGGACCTCGACGAGGATAGCGTCACCCAGATCAGCGCCACGACGGTCGCCGAGGGAGCAGTGGTCAGGGTCAATGTCCGCGATATTTCCGGACAGCTCGACGTCACGCAGTCGACAATTCCCAAATCCTACAAGGGCGAACTGGAATCGATCTCCCACTCGATCGTCTACACAACGGTCGACGGCACCAAAAATCTCGGCGCGATCACCGTCTATTATCCCAAGCTCGGTCTGTTCGACGGCCTGAAGCATGAGGAAATCGTCTTCATCTCGATTTTCATCTTCGCCGTGCTGACTGTTTTCGGCACCGCGCTGATCGGCAATCGCATATTCGTCATCCAGCCGTTGATGCGGCTGACCCATGCCATCGAGGCAACGCGCCAGCTCGGCTCGCGCCATCACGTCGACTGGCAATCGAACGACGAAATGGGGCGCCTCGCCCAAAGCTTCAACGAAATGCAGATCAAGCTGGCGCGAGAGGAAACCGAGCTGAAGCTCGCGCATCGCCGCGCGACGGATACCTATAATCTCACCCCGGCAATGCTCTTCTCTCTGGACTGCGATGACGGTATCGCCGCCGTCAGCGACTATTGGCTGGCCGCCACGGGCTACGCTCGGACCGATGTCATCGGCCGTAAGTTCGAGAGCCTGATCCTGCCGGAGTCCCGCGAAAAATACGGACGGCGCAAGGTAAACCGCAGCGACAACGCTGCCCGGCTCGATGTGACCGTGAAATTCTCCTGCAAGGATGAGCGGGTCATGGATGTGCTCATCCTTGAATCGACGGCCACCCAGGACGGTCTGGCGCTTTCGGTCATGACCGACGTTACCGACCTGAAGCAGTCCGAAGACCGCAACCTGCGACAGGCGATCACCGACCATCTGACCGGCCTTCTCAATCGCCAGGGCTTCGAGACCGCACTCGATGCGAAGATCAATGAAGCCGATCTGCGCAAGCGCGAACTCGCCTGCCTGTTCATCGACCTCGATCGCTTCAAATGGATCAACGACAATCTCGGCCACGCGGCTGGCGACGAAGCATTGTGTGAACTCGTCTCGCGCCTCCAGTCGCGTATGTCGCCCGGCGACATCGCGGCCCGCCTTGGAGGCGATGAATTCGCCGTCCTACTCTTGGCCGAGGATGCCGAAGCCAGGGCGATCGAAATGTCGGCCCTCATCTCCGAAATCTTCCACGCACCCTTTGTCGGCGATGCGCGCCTCAGCGCCAGCATCGGCATCGCGATCTATCCGCGGCAGGCAGCCAACGCATCCGAGCTGCTGCTGAAGTCCGACATGGCGATGTACGCGAAGAAGCGCGATGGCAAGAACGGTGCGCAGATATTCGACAACAGCATGATGGACGATTCCCGTCGCCGCGCCGAATTCGAAAGCTATATCGAGAACGGTCTCAACGAAGACTGGTTCGAAGCCCATCTGCAGCCGATCGTCAATATCGAGGATCGGTCCATCGCCGGCTTCGAAGCGCTGATGCGCCTTCATCATCCGCACAAAGGCGTCCTGCCGCCAGCCGACATCATCGACGTCGCCGAGGAAACCGGCTCCATCATCCGCATTGGCAACCGCATCATGGAAAAGGCGATTGCCAATCTTGCCCGGATTTCCCGCATCGACGGCATGCAGAACACCTATATCGCCATCAATTTCTCGCCGCTCCAGTTCGAACCCGGCCTGCCGATGCGCATTGCCGGTCTGCTCTCGCGCTACGATATCCGTCCGGAGCGGGTCGTGGTCGAAATCACGGAGGCGGTGCTGATGGACGACAATCCGGAAATCCGCACCATCATCAATGAGATCTGCCGCTTCGGCTGCCGTATCGCACTCGACGACTTCGGCACCGGCTATTCCTCGCTGAGCTATATCAACCGCTTCCCGGTCAATATCATCAAGATCGATCAGTCCTTTACCCGTGCAGTCAACGACGCGTCGGTGGACGTCCGCCGCAAGAGCCGCATGCTGGTCGAAAGCATCACGACGCTGTCGCACAAGATGAATTGCACCGTCATTGCCGAGGGCATCGAGACCGAAGACGAATGCGCGACGTTACGCGCCATGGGCCTCGATCATGGGCAGGGCTATCTTTTCCATCGCCCGCAACACCCTGACATTTTGCTGGAAACCTTGAACAAGCTGTCGCATCAGGAAACCGGTCCGGTAGCGCACGCCATTTGACCGCGGATGAGCGGAGAGGAGAAATCCCATGCGCAAGCTCCTTTTTCTCGTCTTTTGGGGACTGGCCTCGATCGCCCATGCGGAGACCATCAGCTTCATCACCGAAGATTATCCGCCCTTCGCCTACAGGGACGGAAAGGACATCAAGGGCGCGACCATCGACGAGATCAACGCCATCATGGCCGATATCGGCACGCCGTATACGATCGACGTGATGCCCTGGGCGCGCGCCTACACCTTAGCGCAGACAACCCCCTTCACCTGCGCCTTTGTCACGGCCCACAATGCCGAACGCGACAAACTCTTCAAATGGGTCGAGCCACTGCTGATAGATCACAACATCCTGATCAAGCACACGGGATCCGACGTTCAGGCGGAGGATCTCGACGAGGCCCGTAAATATGTGGTCGGCACATGGCGGCAGGACTACACGGAAACCTTGCTCCGCCAGGCGAACTTTCCGAAGATCGATGTTGCTGCAGACTTCAAGTCGACGATGAAGAAGCTCGTCAGCGATCGCATCGACCTCATGCCGATATCGGAATTCTACTTCCAGAAGCTGCAGCAGGAAGGTCAGCCTATCGAGGCTGTCACATTGCTTTCAAGCCAGCCGATGGGCATCTCCTGCCAGAAGGATTTCCCCGACGAGTTGCTCGGCAAGATGCAGGCTGCGCTCAACCGGCTGATCGCAGACGGACGGCAGAAGCAGATGTTCCTGCAATACGGACTGAAGCTCGATAACTGACGCCTCTTTCGGCCGTTTCCCACTTCGACCTTGACATTGCCGCCGTTTCGCTGTCGTGAACGGCATCGTCACGTCAGCAAGGGCGAAACGCATGTTTCTGATCGCAGGCCTCGGCAATCCCGGTGGCAAATACCAAGCCAACCGTCACAATATCGGCTTCATGGCCGTCGACGCGATCTATCGCCGTCACAGCTTTTCGCCCTGGAGCAAGAAGTTCAAGGCGGAGATCGCAGATGGCGAGCTTGGCGGCCAGAAGGTGCTCCTGATGAAGCCGCAAACCTTCATGAACCTGTCGGGCGAAGCCGTGGGCGAGGCCATGCGCTTCTACAAGCTGGAGGCCTCCGATCTGGCCGTCATCTACGACGAACTCGATCTTGTCGCGGGCAAGGCCCGACTGAAGATCGGCGGGGGGCATGGCGGCCATAACGGCATCAAGTCCATCGACGCCCATTGCGGCAAGGAATACCGTCGCTTACGCCTCGGCATCGGCCATCCCGGAGCAAAGGAGCTGGTGCACAATCATGTCCTCGGCGACTTCTCCAAGGCGGATCAGGCCTGGCTGGAGCCTTTGCTCGATACGCTGGCCGATCACGCCGACATGCTGGTGCGCGGCGAGGACTCGCAGTTGATGAACAAGATCGCCCTGGCTCTCGGCGGCAAGGCCGAGGAGGAGACGCCACCCAAATCGGAGAAGAAGCCGGAAAAGAAGCCGGCGGCAAAATCCCACATCCACCAGGCCCGCAATCACAACCAGCCGAAAATGCCGACATCAGGCCCCATGGCCGACATGCTGAAGAAGATGTTCGGCAAGAAGGACGATTGAGATGGCGCCCCTCCCCAGGATCATTATCCGGCCGGTAGCGTCAGGTGATCTGTCGACACTGCTTGCTCTCTACCGGCATCTCAATCCCGACGATCCGCACATGGAAAGCGGTGACGCCGAAAGCCGCTTCCGCCAGATAGCCGCCCACCCCGGCATTACACTGTTTGCAGCCTTCGACAGCGCGATGGCGATCTCATCGGTCACGCTGATCGTCATACCGAACCTTACCCGCGGCGGCGCATCCTATGCATTGATCGAGAATGTCGTGACGCACGCCGATTATCGCAAACAGGGGCACGCGCGATCCCTGATCGACACGGCCGTCACTGCGGCTTGGGACGCCGGCTGCTACAAGGTGATGCTACTGACGGGCTCCCAGAATCCAGCGACGCATCGCTTCTACGAAGGATGCGGCCTCGCACAAAACAAGACCGGCTACCAGATGCGCCGGCCCACAGCAATCTGAACAAGCATTGAAGACTACTCTTCAGGTTCCGTCGTGAACATGAGCGGGAAACCCATGCCCTTGGCAAGGTCGATTGCCTCGGTAGCCTTCGTTTCGGCGATATCCTTGGCGCAGACGACCACCACGCACGAACCGAGCTTGTGGGCGGTCATCATCACCTTGTAGCCCGCTTCCTCGCTCATACGGAAAACGGCTTTCAGCACCATGATGACGAACTCACGCGGTGTGTAATCATCATTGAAGAGAATAACCTTGTAAAGCTTCGGCTTATCCAGCTTCGGCGTAACTTTGGTTTTCGGTTTAAGGGCAATGTCGTTGTCACTCATCGGAATTCCACCGTCGATGACATAGGGAAATCGTTTGCAAACCTATATTGCCATTTGCGGTCATCGATCAATGCCTACGCGATCAATCTTCACCTAACAAATAACATTTGCGGCCGGTCTGATCGAAGACAGCGGCAGCCTTTCGATCAAAGGTCGCAAAGAATTCGCCGCCCAACCTCAGACCTTCAGCGGCGATGATGCCATCTGCAAAATCACCGCCGGCATCCATGAAATCGATACCATTCGCGACGGCTGCACGGTCCAGTATGATGCGCTCGGTCTGCAGCAACTCCTCTATAGCCAAGCGCAACTCGGCAGCGGTGAATTTGTACAGACGACGGAGAACCCATATCAATTCGCATAACGTCTGGTTTGGAATAACGATCTCGTTCGATAAAAGAAAGCGCTCCGCAATCTCGCTTTGACGGGGATCGTCACCGGTGAACATGCGTACAAGAACATTCGTATCGACGACGACACTCAATGATCGGCCTCACGGGCGTAGCCGGCCTCAATGGCCTCGTTGATTTCCTCGATGGAGTAGGCTCGCACCGCCTTGTGCGCGAACATGCCGAAGAGCTTCTTGATCGGCTGTCTGGGTTTGACCGCGTGAATGTTGCCATTCCCCTTCGCCAGCAGGTCGATTTCGATCTCGTCTCCGGGGCGCACTCCGAGATGATCGAGCACCTCCCGCCGCAAGGTGACCTGCCCTTTCGCTGTGACTTTCAGCCGAACCATTCGCATCTCCTTCGGCCGATAAAGTAAGGCAAATATGCCTTACCGGCAAGTAAACCCGATGTTTGGCGGGGAAAGTCTTGACCCGAAAGCGCCGTTCCCCCATACGCACAGCCAAACAATTCAAGCAGAGCAGGTTCAAGAGCCATGGGCTTCAAATGCGGTATCGTCGGACTGCCCAATGTCGGCAAGTCCACTCTCTTCAACGCGCTGACCAAGACGGCGGCGGCGCAGGCGGCAAACTATCCCTTCTGCACGATCGAGCCGAACACCGGCGAAGTCGCCGTTCCCGATCCGCGCATGCAGAAGTTGGCGGCGATTGCCGGCTCCAAGGAAATCATCCCGACCCGTATCTCCTTCGTCGACATTGCCGGCCTTGTGCGCGGCGCATCGAAGGGCGAAGGCCTCGGCAACAAGTTTCTCGCCAACATCCGCGAAGTCGATGCCGTCGTGCACGTGCTGCGCTGCTTCGAGGATGACGACATCACCCATGTCGAAGGCCGCATCAATCCGGTCGGCGATGCCGACACGATCGAGACCGAGCTGATGCTCGCTGACCTCGAAAGCCTGGAACGCCGCGTCGAGCAGACCCGCAAGCGTGCGACCGGCAAGGACAAGGATTCCATGGCGCAGCTGCCGATCATGGAAGCTGTGGTCAGGCTGCTCAACGAAGGCAAGCCGGCCCGCCTGCTCCTGAAGACGCTGTCGCCCGAGGAAATCGAGATCCTCAAGGGTCTGAATCTTCTGACCTCGCATCCGGTTCTCTACGTCTGCAACGTCGCGGAAGGCGATGCAGGCACCGGCAACGAACACACCGCAGCCGTCGCCGCCATGGCGAAGGAACAGGGCGCCGAATGCGTCATCATCTCGGCCGCGATCGAAGCGGAAGTGGCGCAGCTGCCGGAAGAAGAATCCCGTGAATTCCTCTCGGCCCTCGGCCTTGAGGAAGCCGGTCTCGACCGCCTGATCCGCGCCGGCTATCACCTGCTCGACCTCATCACCTATTTCACGGTCGGCCCGAAGGAAACCCGCGCCTGGACGATCGTGCGCGGCACCAAGGCCCCGCAAGCCGCCGGCGTCATCCATACCGATTTCGAACGCGGCTTCATCCGCGCCTTCACCATCGGCTACGACGACTACATCAATTTCAAGGGTGAAGTCGGCGCCAAGGAAGCCGGCAAAGGCCGCGACGAAGGCAAGGAATACGTCGTCCAGGACGGCGACGTCATCCATTTCCGCTTCAATACCTGATCAACAGGCATCCCGGACCCGACAACATCTCTTGCCGGCGTTATCTCAACGCCGGCAATTTCGTCTGTATGCCAAGCGGCAACCGTCCGACGATGGCGCGGCGAAGATGCGGCCAGCCGACACCGATCATAAGCACAAAGAGCCCCACGAGCAGAAGCGCGGCAAAGCCCGCCGTATCAACCTGCGCCTGGCTCTGGCGAAGAATGCTCACGATCGCGACGCCAAGCGATACGAGCCCCGAGGTGACGAAGGCGCGACGGTCGATGATTACCCCCACGAACATCAGGATCAGAACGATCGCGACAATGACCGGCGCTCGCGAATAGTTGTCGAGGCTCGGAAACAGCAGCCCGGGATCGGCTCCGGCCTTGTCGATCTGAAGCCAGAACACCAGCATGATCGTGGTGTAGAGAAGCGCGGGCGCCGTCGCGAGATGCATCCAGAACGCTACATCGGAATTCCGCGTGACGCGACGCGGATCCTTCAGGTCGAAAAACATGGCGACCGCGAACATTGCGAGCGCGGCGCCGAACAGGATGCAGAGTGTCAAGAATGGGCTCGCACCCTGTGGATGCGCCGGATCGCTGACGCCGCCGATCAGGAAAGGCACTCCGATCAGATAGAAAATCCCCGTGACCGCCAGCGCGAACAAAGACAGCAGCACCGCGGCAAGCGACAGGGGCACTCGGTACCGCCAATAGAACAGGCCGAGCAATGGGGGGAACGGTAGCAGCATCAGCATACCGGCCGCCAGGGCACTCAGACCGTCAAAATCGCCAAGGGCATGGCGCGCAACCACGACCGTCCCGATCCAGTAAACGAGCCAAAGCGTGAGCACGACAGCGGGAAGCGCCAGTCGCTGCCGCCGCACGAGAATTTCGGCAAGCACGATTATCACCGGCAACTGCACATAGATGGAGAAAAGGCCACGCAGCCCGACCAGCAATACGATGATGCCGATCGTAATCAGGATATCGTGAAAGCCACGGACAAATCTCGGCGCCTCAGTATCCTCCAGGGGATTTACGTCATCCTCGCGAGTGCCGGAAGATGCTGCCATTCCTTCGGCGGGATCGAGCGGGACGTTCCTTTCCCTAAGGTAGGAGAAAAGCGTGTCGGCCTGGTTTCTTGTGATGATGCCGGCCTCGGCTGCGCCACTAAGCGCGGTCTCTAGATTGCTCATATCTTTTCCGCATGGTCATACACAGCCGAATGAAGATCACAGGACCGCTTTTCAATCAATAGGCGAAAATCGGCTCTCCTCTCAATGCGACCTTTCCACCTTCCTGTCTAAAAACACTTGCCTCCCCCCGCGTCGCATGCCATCTGCCCGGTCAGGGAGTGACGAGGCCTGCAATGAACAATCAGAAACTGAGCTATGAGGATTTTCCCGTCGGCCGGAGCTTTCCGCTTGGCCCCGTGACTGTCACGGCGGAGGAGATCATTGAATTCGCCACAGAATTCGATCCGCAACCCATGCATCTCGACGAAGCCGCCG
This sequence comes from Neorhizobium sp. P12A, assembly GCF_008365395.1. Classification (NCBI taxonomy): domain Bacteria; kingdom Pseudomonadati; phylum Pseudomonadota; class Alphaproteobacteria; order Hyphomicrobiales; family Rhizobiaceae; genus Neorhizobium; species Neorhizobium sp. P12A. Next base: position 450,863 of record NZ_QOVX01000001.1, read on the forward strand.
GTCGCGCCAGTATTCTGGGCGGGCTCGCCGCCTCCGGCTGGCATACATCGTCGATCTTCATGCGGATGATGATCGACAGCTACATCCTGCAATCCCGCTCGGAAGGCGCCCCCGGCATCGATTTCATGGATTGGAAGAAGCCGGTGCTTGCCGGCGATACGCTGTCGGGCGAGTCTGTCGTGCTCGATGCGCGTCCGATGCGCTCCAGACCCGGCATCGGCATCACCAAGTTTCGCCATGAGATCAGGAACCAGGGTGGCGAACTGGTCGTACGCGCCGAGAATTCCGTCATGATCCGCATGCGCTCGGAGGCTGCAGCATGAGATTGCAGGAGCACCATCCGATCGATCGAAAGATCGAGCTTGGCAGCCATGTTTTCACGACGGAAGAAATCATTCGCTACGCCAAGCGCTTCGACCCGCAGCCCTTCCACGTGGATCCGGAAGCGGCGCGCCACACATTGTTCGGCGGCCTCTGCGCATCCGGCTGGCACACCTGCGCGCAATGGATGCGCGCCTTCATGGACCACTGGTCGAGGGAGGCGGCACAGCTAGAGCGCGATGGTCTTCAACCACCGAAGCTTGGTCCATCCGCAGGCTTCAAGAAGCTGCAATGGCTGCGCCCGGTCTTTGCCGGCGACACGGTGACCTTCTTCGTGACCTTGCTGGAGAGCCGGCCCATGGCCTCACGGCCGGGCTGGCTGATGAACACGATCCGTTGCGAAGGCGTCAATCAGGACGGCATTGCCGTCCTGCGCTTCGAGAGCAGCGTCCTCGAATTCGAGTGAGGTTACTGCAGCGATCTTGCGGACAGTGGCCGGCCGACACGCCGGTCTGCCGGCTCAGTGACCGGAGAATTCCACCAGCGTGTGCACCGGAACATCCAAGGCTTCGAGCTTGGTCCGGCCGCCGAGATCGGGCAGGTCGATGACGAAGCAGGCGGCAACCACTTCGGCGCCCATCTGGCGCAGCAACTGCGTCGCTCCGACGGCCGTGCCGCCCGTTGCGATAAGATCGTCGACGAGGATCACCTTCTCGCCGGGCGCGACGGCATCGCGGTGCATCTCCATTTCATCAACGCCATATTCCAGGCTGTAGGCGATGCGCACGGTCTCGTGCGGCAGCTTGCCCTTCTTGCGGATCGGCACGAAGCCCGCGGAAAGCTGGTGCGCAACGGCGCCGCCCAGAATGAAGCCTCTCGCCTCCATGCCGGCGACCTTGTCGATCTTCGTGCCCGCATAGGTCTGCACCAGCTCGTCGACGGCGCGGCGAAAAGCGCGCGGATTGCCGAGCAGCGTGGTGATGTCGCGAAAGATAATGCCGGGCTTGGGGTAATCCGGGATGGAACGGATGCTAGCGGCAAGCTCGGAGGCAATGGTGTCCATGGAAATTCCGTATAGTCGAGGGGCATGATTGACGGCGCACACTATCAATTGCCCGCCTCCGTTACCAATAAAAAAGGCGACCACCCGGGTCGCCTTTTGCATGGAGCACAGAAGGATACTTAGTGTTCCTTGTTGGCGTAGATCGACCGCTTGGTGAGATAGATCAGAACTGTGAAGATCAGCAGGAACACCATGACCATGAAGCCGGTATGCTTGCGCTCCTCAAGATGCGGTTCGGATGCCCACATCAGGAAGGACGCCACGTCCTTGGCATATTGATCGACCGTCTGCGGCGAACCATCGTCATAGGTCACCTGACCGTCCGACAGCGGCTTCGGCATGGCGAAGACCGCGGCAGCGTGGAAGTAAGGATTGTAATGCGCGTTCGGCGGCACTTGGAAACCGGCCGGTGCGTCTTCGTAGCCGGTCAGCAGCGAGTAAATATAGTCCGGGCCGCTTTCCTGATACTGCGTGAAGATGTCGAAGACGAAACGCGGAAAGCCGCGCTCCACTTCGCGCGCCTTGGCGAGTAGCGACATATCCGGCGGCACGGCGCCGTTATTCGAGGCAGCGGCTGCCTCGGCATTGGCGAAAGGCGCCGGGAAATGGTCCGACGGAAGCGACTTCCGCATGAACATTTCGCCCTGCGGGTTCGGCCCATCCTGCGTCTGGTAGTTCGCCGCGAAGGTCTTGATCTGCGCATCGTTGTAGCCGAGATCGGCGAGCGTGCGGAACGGGACCAGGTTCATCGAGTGGCAGGCGGAACAGACTTCCGTGTAGACCTTCAGCCCGCGCTGGAGCTGAGCCTTGTCGTAGTAGCCGAAGGGACCGGAAAAGGTCCAATGCTGCTCCCGGGGCTCCTTGATCGGATAGGTCGGCAGCGCGGCTTCGGCCGGCTTGGGCTTGGCATCCTGAGCGACGGCCGCAGCGGTGGCCAAGCCACCCACGATTGCGACCGCCAGAAGGCTTGCAACGAGCTTCTTCATTGTTCTCTTCCCTCTCCCGTCACTCAAGCCTGGACCGGAACGGCAGCCTTGCCGTTCTGCTTTTCGAGGACCGCTTCCGTAATCGAGTTCGGAATGCGCCTCGGTGTCTCGACAAGGCCGAGAACCGGCATGATGACGAGGAAGAAGACGTAGTAGTAAAGCGTCGAAAACTGCGAGATCGTCACGTAGAGGCCTTCAGCCGGCTGCGAGCCAAGCCAGCCGAGAAGGATGGAATTGGCGACGAAGAGCCAGAAGAACAGCTTGTACCAGGGACGATAGACGGCAGAGCGAACCTTCGAGGTATCGAGCCAGGGCACGAAGAACAGGACCGCAATGGCGCCGAACATGGTCAGAACGCCGGCGAGCTTCGAGTCGATCGGTCCGATGGAGAAGGTGATCGAACGCAGCATCGCGTAGAACGGCAGGAAGTACCATTCCGGAACGATATGCGCCGGCGTCTTCAACGGGTCTGCCGGGATGTAGTTGTCGGCATGGCCGAGATAGTTCGGCAGGTAGAAGACGAAGTAGGCGTAGACCAGCAGGAAGATGGAAACGCCAAGCGCATCCTTCATCGTTGCATAGGGCGTGAAGCGAACCGTATCGGTCTTAGACTTGATCTCGACGCCGGTCGGGTTGGTCTGGCCCGTCACATGCAGCGCCCAGATATGCAGGACGACGACGCCGGCGATCATGAAGGGCAGCAGGTAGTGCAGCGAGAAGAAGCGGTTGAGCGTCGGCTGATCGACGGCGAAGCCGCCAAGCAGGAATTGCTGCACCCACTCGCCGACCAGCGGGAAGGCGGAGAAGAAGCCGGTGATGACGGTCGCGCCCCAGAAGGACATCTGCCCCCAGGGAAGCACGTAGCCCATGAAGCCGGCGGCCATCATCAGCAGGTAAATGATCACGCCGAGGATCCAGAGGATTTCGCGCGGCGCCTTGTACGAGCCGTAGTAAAGGCCGCGTGCAATATGCAGATAGACCGCAACGAAGAAGAACGACGCACCGTTGGCGTGCATATAGCGCAGCAGCCAACCGTGATTGACGTCGCGCATGATGTGCTCAACCGAATTGAAGGCTATGGTCGTGTCGGCTGCGTAGTGCATGGCGAGAACCACGCCGGTCAGGATCTGCAACACGAGCATGACCGCCAGCATGGCGCCGAACGTATAGGCATAGTTGAGGTTGCGAGGAACCGGATAGGCAACAAAGCTGTCGTAGACCATACGCGGCAGCGGAAGCCGCGAGTCAATCCACTTTTCGAGCCCTGTGGACGGCTCGTAGGACGAATGACCACTCATGATTCAGTATCCCCCTCAACCGATCTTGATCACTTTGTCGGATGTAAATGCATATTGCGGAATGAAGAGGTTCATTGGCGCCGGACCCTTGCGGATGCGACCGGCGGTGTCATAGACCGAACCATGGCAGGGACAGAACCACCCACCATATTCTCCCGAGGTTCCAAGCGGAACGCATCCCAGATGCGTGCAGGAACCGATCATTACGATCCAGTTCTCCTTGCCCTGCCCTGCCGTTCGCGCAACATCCGTCGCCTGCGCGTCTGCCGGCAGGTTGGCGTTGCGCGCGATCGGATCCTTGAGGTCCGAAATCGGCGTATCCTTTGCGTCGTTGATTTCCTTGTCCGTGCGGTTGCGGATGAAAATCGGCTTGCCGCGCCATTTTGCCGTCAGCGACATGCCCGGCTCGAGGCTCGAAATGTCGACTTCGATCGAGGCAAGAGCAAGCGTCGATGCATCGGGCCGCATTTGATCGATAAAGGGCCACGCAACCGACACGGCGCCGACAGCACCTGCCATTCCAGTAGCCAAATATAGGAAATCTCGGCGAGTAGGCTCGCCTCCGGCTTCACTGCTCGTGATATGCTCGCTCACGCTGGACCATCCTCTTCCGCAAAGGCCGCGGTTCAAAAGACCGCAGCACCCCCTCTAACGGCGAATCGTTACGACATAATTCCGCCATAGATTCCTCCGTATCCCGCCGCGTTCTAAGCTTGATCGCAAACTATGTCCAGTCTTGGCAAGCAGTGGGGGCACAATGTCGCGGGAAAAGCCTCCCATCGGGCCGTCACAGATCAGCTTAGTTTCAGCTTCATCGGTTAAGTCGCCCTAACCGCATGAAATGGTGCATGATTCACCCAAGAAGAATTCTCGCCGCAAAGCGAAATAAACCCTGAAATTCTTGCTGCGTTGCAACAATACGAGCGCTGTGCTACGCGCTTGACCGCAACTCTCCAACCGAGGTCTAGAACGGCATCATGAGAGACACGATCTACTGCGTTCTATGTGTCCTCCTTACCCTTGCACTCGTCGTACTCTCCGGCCGCTACATTATAGGCGATCTCTGGCTGCTCGCCTTTTTCGAAAGCCTGCAGGCCCATTTCAGCATCGCGTGTATCGTCGGCGCGCTTCTTGCCTTCGCCGTCAAGCGGCATTGGTATGCGGTCGTTCTCGGCATCGTCGGAGTCGCCCTGCTTGTGCATTCCGTGATCATGTTGAAAGAACACTCGGCAACAGCACCTGCCGCGGCTGCAACGCCGACCTACAGGCTGCTCTCCTTCAATATCGACAACGACAATTTTGCCAACGGCGAGCGCATCGCTGACCTGATCATCGGCTCGAAGGCCGACGTTGTGGAAGTGTTTGAAGCGCAGCCGTTGCTGTCGCAGATGGCTCGTCTCGAGCAGGCCTATCCCTATCGCATCGGATGCGGAGCCGTCACGAAGGATTGCGATTCGCTGCTGCTTTCAACGCGCCCGTTTCAGCGGCAGCTGATCCGCAACCTCAGCGTCCTGTGGCAGCAGCGCTTCTTTATGGCAATAATCGATTTTGACGGGCAGTCGATCAATTTCGCCTCCGCCCATCTCAGCAAACCCTATTTCGACGAATTCCACGAATACGAACTCACGGTGCTCTACTACATCCTCTACTGGATAAAGGGCCCGACGATCCTGGCCGGGGATTTCAATGCGTCGGTCATCGCTCCGGATATGCAGAAATTCCTGGCACGCGCGGGTTTGAATCACGTCTTCCCGGAGCCTTCGACCTGGCCGATTGAAGCGGGCGCCTACGGCATCAGCATCGACCACGTCTTTGCAAGGCCACCACTTCAGTTGAAATCGGTCAAGCAGATCCCCGATGCGATGGGATCGAACCACTACGGGCTGATGACGGAATTCACGATCGCCAAATAGGCGTCACACGGCGTCGACGGCGATGAAGCCGCCGGACTGACGCGCCCATAGCTCGGAATAGAGGCCGCCCCTTGCGATCAATTCCGCATGGGTCCCCTCCTCGATGATCTTGCCCTTGTCGACGACGATCAGGCGATCAAGCGCGGCGATGGTCGAAAGCCGGTGTGCGATCGCAAGCACCGTCTTGCCCTCCATCATGCCGGACAGATTGGACTGGATCGCTTCTTCCACTTCGGAATCCAGCGCCGACGTCGCCTCGTCGAGAACGAGGATCGGCGCATCCTTGAGCATGACCCGCGCGATCGCAATCCGCTGGCGCTGACCGCCCGATAGTTTCACGCCGCGTTCACCGACATGCGCGTCGAAACCCGTCCGCCCCTGCTGGTCATGCAGTCGCTGGATGAAATCGAGCGCCTCGGCCCGCCGGGCAGCTTCGACAAGTCGTGCCTCACCGGCATCGGGACGGCCGAAAAGGATGTTGTCGCGAACGGAGCGGTGCAGCAGCGCCGTATCCTGGCTGACGACACCGATCTGCATCCGCAGGGATTCCTGACGCACCCCGGCGATGTCCTGACCATCGACGAGGATGCGCCCGCCCTCGACGTCGTAAAGTCGAAGCAAAAGGCTGACCAGCGTCGACTTGCCAGCCCCCGAACGCCCGACAATGCCGACCTTTTCGCCCGGATTGATGGTCAGCGAGAACCGGTCGATCACGCCGCTCCCCTTTCCGTAGTGAAAGGAGACATTCTCGAAGCGGATGCCGGGCTGCCTGACGATCAGGTCTTTAGCGCCGGGCCGATCGACCAGCGACAGCGGCTGCGAGATCATTTCGGCCGCGTTCTGCACCGTTCCCAGATTGCGCATGATGCCGTTGAACTGCGTCATCAGCCGCGCGAGCAGGAAATTCAGCCGCAAAACCAGCGCCAGCGAGAAGGCCACGGCGCCGGAACTGACAATCCCGTTCAGCCAGAGATGCACGCTGATGGCAGCCATGGTCACGATCATCAGGCCGGAAAGAAGCGCCATCGATGCGCGAACGCCAGTGATGAAGCGCGTGAAGCTCAGCACCGTTTCCTGGAAGAAATCGAAGCCCTGCCGCATGTAGCGGTCGCTTTCCTCGTCACGCGAGAAAAGCTTCAGCGTCTGAATGTTCGCATAGGCGTCCACCATGCGGCCATTGATCATCGAGGCGGCTTCCGCCGTCTCGCGCGAGTGATAGCGGATGCGCGGCACGAAGTAGCGCGCCAACACCGAAAAGGCGCACAGCCAGAAGACCACGACAGCCGCCAGCGACCAGTCGAGCCGTCCGACCAGCGCAATCGTCGTAACCGCGTAGATCCCTACGAACCACACGCTCTCCATCAGCGACGTCACGAGATCGCCCGCCGCCTGTCCGGCCGACCAGACCTTGGTGACGATGCGTCCGGAAAAATCGCTCTGGAAGAATGACAGCGATTGCCGGGAGACATAGAGATAGGCCTGCCAGCGCGCCAGATTGTAGAAGCCTGGCGTGATCACCTGCTGGTCGATCAGGGCGATGAGGAAGGCGACGGCGAAGCGCACGAGGCCGATCAGCCCGAGCATGCCGAAAAGCTCGAAGCCGTGGGCCGCCATCAGCCCGTTCCAGCCATCCGCGGGCTTGATGGTCGCGAGAATATCGACGAGGCGCCCGACGAACCAGAAGAGCGTCGCCTCGATCGCCGCCGACGTCCCTCCAAGCAACAGCATCGCCGCGAAGGCCCATTTCGCCTGCCCGACATAGAACCAGATGAACCCGCTCGCCGATTTCGGCGGCTGAAGGTTCTCACGGTGCTGGAAAGGATCGATCCAGGTCTCGAAGAATCGGAAAAGGGATTTGACGAGCATAAAGCCGATATAGGCTCATTGCCCGCCCGCGCCTAGCAAGACGGAAGCGAACGGCGGGTTATATTTTCGTCATGTTAAGTGTCGCTATATCGACCTGATCGAAGTTAATCAGTATGATTAGACTTGATAAAAGGAGTCCCTGATGGACACCAAGGTGATGACCGCCCATGTGCCCCTGCCGCTCGCGGAAAAGGTGGATGAAATTGCCGCCCGCCTTGAGCGCTCGCGCGGCTGGGTGATGAAGCAGGCACTGACGGCATGGGTCGAACAGCAGGAAGAGCGCTATCGGCTTACGGTCGAAGCCCTCGACGACGTCGATCGCGGCGCCGTTGTCGATCACAGTGCTGTGGAGGAATGGGCCCAGGGCTTGAACAAGCGTTCTGACTTGCCGGAATGATCTGATGCAGATCAAATGGACGGAAAAGGCTCATTCAGACCTGAAGCGGCTCTATGACTTCCTGGCCCCAGCCAATCGGCAGGCAGCCGCCAAGTCTGTACAGGCGATCGTCGCAGCACCCGTTCAGCTTCTGCGTCATCCCCGCCTCGGCGAAAAGCTCGAGGAATTCGAACCGCGGGACGTCCGCCGCATCCTGATCGGCGCTTATGAAATGCGCTATGAAATCGCGGACGAAACGATCTACATCCTTCGCATTTGGCACGGCCGCGAAGACAGGTAGAAACGGAGCCTTGTCCTTTCACAAGGCCCCGTCTCCGATCGTACTCTACTCCGCCGCCGCTTCCGCCTCTTCATGATCGGCGAGGAAGCCGCCGGACTGGCGGTTCCAGAGGTCGGCGTAGATGCCACCCTTGCTGACCAGATCATGATGCGAGCCCATCTCGATGATGCGCCCCTTGTCGAGCACGACGAGCCGGTCCATCTCGGTCAGCGTCGAAAGCCGGTGGGCGATCGCGATGACCGTCTTGCCCTGCATCAGCGCGAACAGGTTCTCCTGGATCGCCGCTTCGACTTCGGAATCAAGCGCCGAGGTCGCCTCGTCGAGCACCAGGATCGGCGCGTCCTTCAGGAAGACGCGAGCGATCGCGATGCGCTGACGTTGTCCGCCCGAAAGCTTGACGCCGCGCTCGCCGACCTGCGCGTCGAGACCGGCCCTGCCCTGCATGTCCGAGAGCCCCTCGATGAACTCCCAGGCATTGGCGCGCTTTGCCGCCTCGATCACCTCGGCATCGGTGGCGTCTGGCCGGCCATAGGCGATGTTGTCGCGGATCGAGCGATGCAGCAACGAGGTATCCTGCGTGACGACGCCGATCAGCGACCGCAGGCTTTCCTGCGTCACCTTCGAGATATCCTGCCCATCGATGGTGATGCGGCCGGCCTCCAGATCGTAGAAGCGCAACAAGAGGTTCATCAGCGTGGTCTTGCCGGCGCCCGAACGTCCGACGAGACCGACTTTTTCGCCCGCATGGATATCGAGCGTCAGATCCTCGATGACACCCTTCGCCTTGCCGTAGTGGAAGCGGATGTGATCGAAACGGATCGCACCATGCTTCGTGGCCATGGTCGGCGCATTGGCAGCATCGACGATGTCGTGGTTCTTGGTCATCATCTCGATGCCGTCATAGACCGTGCCGATATTCTCGAACAAAGCCGAGACTTCCCACATGATCCATTGCGACATGCCGTTGAAACGCATCGCGAGGCCGACGGCGATCGCAATCGCACCAATGGAAATCGACCCCGTCATCCAGAACCAGATGGACAGGCTGGCGATGACGAAGAGCGCCACGCAGTTGTTGACGTAGACGCTCGCCTGGAAAACGCTGACGTAGCGCATCTGCCCGTGGACCGTCTGCAGGAACTCGTCCATCGCTTCCCTGGCATAGCCTTCTTCGCGGCCGGCATGGGAAAAGAGCTTAACCGTGCTGATGTTGGTATAGCTATCGACGACGCGTCCGGTCATGGTCGAACGTGCATCCGCCTGCATCGCCGCGATCTTCCGCAACCTCGGAATGAAGTAGCTGACGATGCTGACATAGATCGCGAGCCAGAACAGGATCGGGATCATCAGGCGCCAGTCGGCAGCCGCGACGATGACGATCATCGAGATGAAATAGGTGACGACGTAGACGAAGACGTCGAGCACCTTCATCACGCTCTCGCGAATGGCAAGCGATGTCTGCATCACCTTGGTCGCAACGCGTCCGGCGAACTCGTTGGCGAAGAAGGTCATGCTGTGACGCAGCAGGAAACGGTGCATCTGCCAGCGGGCGATCATGGGATAATTACCCAAGAGCACCTGATGCATGATCAGCGAATCGAGGATGGAGGCGACCGGCAGGCCGACAAGCACCATTGCGCCCATCCAGAAGAGCTTCCAACCCTGCGTCTGCAGGAACGTCGCTTTATCGGCATGAGACAGCCAGTCGACGATCTCGCCGAGGAACTGAAAGAGAAACACCTCACCGATGGCAATCGACATGGTGAGCAAGCTCATCATGGCAAGCCAGGGCGCTGCGGGCTTGCTGTAGTGCCAGCAGAAGGCAAAGAGACCCCGAGGCGGAACATCGGGTTCCTCGCCCGGAAAAGGGTTCAACCGCTGTTCGAACCAGCCAAACATGAAATGCTCCAGAACGTCTGCATCCGGCTCGGACCGCTGCATCTTGATTTGCAGCCTATATGGGAGCCCGGAGATTGAAGAACGAGGCCGCGATGGCCGCGCAACGGATCGAAAAATCAGGAAGTGTGCGAAAAACCGCTAGGATGCTCGGATGGTTACCATGGCATCACGGTAAGGAGGCGCACATTTGCAAAACTGATCATTCGAGCCTCCCTAGTCGCTGGTTGTGGAGCACAGGCGTTTTACCCGTCATTTCCGGCTTTGAAAAGTGAAAATCGGCCGAAAACGCCCACGGAATGTGCACTTTTTCTGATGGGAGCTATCAATTTTGCCGGGTCCGACAGCAGATCGCGGTTGAGATTGGCGTCCGATATCGTCTAGACGGACATGATGAGCCTCCTGCAAATCGCCCTTTACCAGCCCGACATTCCCGGCAACACCGGCACGATCCTGCGTCTCGCCGCCTGCCTCGGCCTTGCCGTCGACATCATAGAACCTGCAGGCTTCGATATTTCCGACCGAAACCTGAAGCGCGCCGGCATGGACTATCTCGCGGCTGTCACGCTGACGCGGCATGTGAACTGGGATCGCTTCGAGGAATGGCGGGCAGAAACCGGGCGTCGCCTGATCCTTGCCTCCACCAAGGCAGCCGAGCGCTATACCGATTTTTCCTTCAAGAGCGACGACATCCTGCTCTTCGGACGGGAAAGCGCCGGCGTGCCGGACCATGTGCATGACAAGGCCGACGGCCGCATTCTGATCCCCATGATGGAAGGCCAGCGCTCCATCAACGTCGCCATGTCTGCTGCCATGATTGCGGGCGAGGCACTGCGCCAGACAGGCTGGGCGTAATCGCCGCAGGTCCCGGTCTGCGCCCGGATTGCCGTTGGCATCCTATGCAGTTTATGCGAAGCTTGCCCCAGGAATGCTCTAACTTTCGGCAACCTTGGCGAGGTCACCCATGTTTCAGACAGCATTCACCCTTACCATGGCTCAATTCGCGCGCAGCCTCAGCCTTCCCGAAAGGCTGCAGCGGACGCCATCGAGAAATCTGGCGCTGGAAGCACTACGCCAGCGCAACACGGCTTTGGATGCCCTGTTCTACGACGTGAAGGTGATCACGCCGGAGGAAGCCTTCTACATCAGCGATTCCCTTGCTGCGCAGGGTTCGATCATGATCGTGCCGCCGACCGGACAGGGCTCCCTGACCCTTTGCGACACCTTTGAGGAATTCGTGCTGCGCGGCGGACGTGACGTCCACGCATTGGCTATAGCAGGCATCGGCGGATCGGCGCTCGGTGCCGCTGCCTTCGCCCGCAACGTGGCGGACGCAGCAAATGCCCCGGCCGCTGTCGTTGTGTCAGGCTACGGCCTTGCCGATATCGTAACGGAAGCATTCGGCGGCCACTTTTTCTTCGGTCATCTCCGCGGCCTGCGCCCGACTTTCGAAGCGCTGGACGATCTTGCGGGCAGGCCGAAATTCGGTGCCGCTGAAAAGACCGAGACCGAGCATCCGTCACGCGCCTGCTTGGACACCAGAACGGTGCGCGCCCTGCTCGGCGATGCCCGCCTGTCGTTCAATCTTCTCGTCGGCCATTCCAAGGGCAATCTCGTGCTGTCGGCCGCCCTGCACGACCTCGTCAAAAGCGATGCCGGCCGCGCGGACCTGCTGGCGCGGCACATCAAGATCGTCACCTTCGGCTCCCGCATCGCCATGCCGCCAGTCTTCACCGATGTCGTCGATGTCATGGGAGCCTGGGACTGGTTCGGCGAGATCAACTCCCGCTCCTTCATCCCTGCGGATCGGTACATATCCAATGCCGGCCACCACACCAATACCGACCTTCCAAATCATATGCCGGTGACCGACACGCTGCGGGAGATTTTGCAAACGGCGACAAGGGTTGAAGAAAGCCCTGCTGCGTCCGACCCGCATGTCGCGGCCGCTCCGGATATTGCCCCGGCCCCACCTGCCCGCAAGACGGGCAGTAGATCGGCCAAGAAACCTCCTTCAAAAGAGGCAATTGTCAGTGTCGCAGCTCAAGAGGCAGCCGCCAGAGAGCAGCCACCGGAATACTCCAAGCCGCATTGATCGCAGAACCCGCGCATTGGCCGGACTCCGCCGGAATATGTCGCACCCGGTGTTGAAAAGCCGGCGCTTTAGCTCATATTAACATTAGCCGGCAACTGAATCCGGCCCTAGGAGCCATGCGCCTTTCAATGCTGAAAAACATGCCTTTTCAGCAACTTGCGCCAATCTTCTGAATCAATCCGTCCGACGGCATGAGAAAGAATAAAAAGACTTTAGATGCAATCGACCGTCGTCATGATTAATCTGTTCGGTGCCGTGGCGCTTCTGCTGTTCGGCCCGGCTCAGGTTAAAGATGGTGTATCGCGCGCCTTCGGAGCGAAGCTTCGGACGGGCCTCGCACGCGGCACCAAGGGCGGCATCCGCTCGTTCTTTTCCGGTTTCATCGCGACGATCGCCCTGCAGAGTTCGACGGCAACCGCGCTGATGGTCGCCTCCTTCGTCGAGCGCGAGCTGATGCAGCCGAAAATGGCGCAGATCGTCCTCCTCGGCGCCAATGTCGGCACCGCCGTCACGGCATGGATCGTGGCAACAGGCATCGAATGGCTGTCGCCGCTGATCATCCTCATCGGCATAGGTCTCTATCGCCGTGCCTCGAGCAGCCAGCAGGGCATGGGTCTTGCGCTGATCGGCGTCGGGCTGATGCTGCTGTCGCTGCAATTGCTGAGCCTTGCAACGGAGCCGATGCGCCAGTCGCCCGCGCTGGCCGCCTTCATTGGCCTGCTCGACGGCGCATTGCCAGTGGCGTTGATCTTTTCGGCAACGCTTGCGTTCGTCTCGTCCTCGAGCCTTGCCGTCGTCGTCCTCATTCTGTCGCTCGCATCTGCCGGCATCCTGTCGCCCGGTTTGACCGTCGTTCTCGTTCTTGGCGCCAATCTCGGCGGCGCCATACCGCCGGTCCTGGCAACGCTGCGCGGTCCAGCGACCGCCCGCCGGGTGACGCTCGGCAACCTGATCGTCCGCGCCATCGGTTGCCTGATCGCCATGCCGCTCGCAGGCCCGCTCGGCGATCTCCTGCAGCTGCTGCCGACGCCGCCCTCCAAACTGCCGGTCGACGCCCATCTTCTCTTCAATATCGCCCTCGCTCTGCTCGCCTGGCCTTTCTCCCCCATGTTGTCGCGGCTGATGACGCGGCTTGTGCGGGACGATCCGGCGAAAGACGACGGACCCAAATTTCTGGACGATGACGCCCTCGGCACCCCGACCATGGCTCTGGCCAATGCGACCCGCGAGGTCCTGGCAGTGGGCGACCTGATCGAGCGGATGCTCATTCGCACGGAGAATGCCTTCAACCGCGACGACATGGCCCCGCTGAGCGAAATCGCTCCGCTCGAGCGGCGTGTCGATCAGCTGCAACAGGAGGTGAAGCTCTATCTCTCAAAGCTCGGAAGGACTGGGCTCGACGAGGAAACCGGACGCCGCTCGATCGTCATCATCGACTATGCGATCAACCTCGAGCACATCGGCGACATCATCGAGAAGGGCCTGTGCGAGCAGGTCCGCAAGAAGATTGCCAATGGCCTGGCATTCTCCGACGACGGCTACAAGGAGCTGCAGAGCCTTTTCGACCTGACCATCGACAATCTGCGCGTGGCCCAGACAATCCTGGTCACTCGCGACTTCGGCCTTGCCCGCCAGCTCATGGAAGTGAAGGTCAACGTGCGGCGGATGGAGAAGGAATCCTCCGAACGCCATCTGGAACGCCTTCGCGACGGCCGCGTCGACAGCCTGCAGACCAGCTCGCTTCATCTCGACATGCTGAGAGACCTGAAGCGCATCAACGCCCATATCATCTCGGTCGCCCACCCGATCCTCGACGAGAGCGGGCTGCTGATTGAGAGCCGCCTGCGCAACGCATGAGCCGCTGCCTTCCTACCCCCTTCACATTTCCATGATAGCACCTCCTGGAACCATATGGTGAAAGGAGCGAAACATCATGCAGCTTGTACCCTGCCTGGCCTTTAACGGCGATTGCCGACAGGCTTTCGAATTCTATCATCAATGCCTGGGCGGCGAGATCGTCGCCATGGTGGATTACAGCCACCCCGAGGTTGCCAATCACGTTCCGCCCGACTGGCATGACAAGATCATGCATGCACGCCTTGTTACCGACAACGCCGTGCTGATGGGATCAGACAACCGCGGAGAGACGGGAAAGAACGACGGCTTTTCCGTCGCGGTTCAGGTGAGCGACGAGGAAGAAGCCGAGCGGATATTCGCCGCATTGTCGGAAGGCGGGACAGTGACGATGCCGATCGGCGAGACCTTTTGGTCGTCACGCTTCGGCATGTTCGTCGACCGCTATGGCGTGTCGTGGATGGTCAATTGCGAGAGGCCGATGGGTTGACCCGACCGAAAACTCAATCGGCCGAAGGCAGGCGGCGCATGGTGAATTCGATACGGTCACCCTCGACCTGCCGCCAGCTTTCGACTTCGGTCCAATAGGCAGCTTTCGGAAACGCATCGAACCACTCGCGCGCCTTGGCGCGAGCCTCGGGACGGCTGAGGCAGTAGGTCTCGCGAACGAACTCGCCCCTGCCCCCGGCGGTCTTCTCCTGCCGGTGACGGGCAATTCTGCGCTTCAACCCATCAAGGGGCGGCGGTCCTGGAATTTTCGTCATAAAGCCTCGCCTGTGCCCCAAAAAGATAATATTGCCTGCGGCAATTTGCGAGTCGAATCTCGGATCGGCTGTGACCGCTCATGCTGGCCGCAACCCGGCCTTGCTGCTAAGTAGAAGCGGAAATCGAAGTCATACGAGTCGCCGGGAACGGCGACCTGCCGGAGAGCATGAATGGAACGCCCGCAAATCCCGACGGGACTCCCCGCCGACATTGAAGACAAGAAGGTAGCTGCGCGTGCCTGGTTCGAAGAGCTGCGCGATACGATCTGCGCCCAATTCGAGGCGCTGGAAAACGAGCTTACCGGCCCGCTCGCCGACCAGGAGCCTGGCCGTTTCGTCGCCAAGGACTGGCAACGGGATAATGGTGAAGGCGGCGGCGGTCGCATGTCGATCATGGAAGGACGCGTCTTTGAAAAGGTCGGCGTCCACACCTCGACAGTCTTCGGCGAATTTTCCGCCGATTTCCGCAGCCAAATCCCCGGCGCAAGCGAGGATCCTCGCTTCTGGGCATCGGGCATCTCGCTGATTGCCCATCCGGTCAATCCCAATGTCCCGACCGTGCACATGAATACGCGCATGGTCGTCACGACAAGCCGCTGGTTCGGCGGCGGCGCCGACCTGACGCCGGTCCTCGTCCGTCGCCGCACCCAGGAGGATGTTGACACCCAGCTCTTCCATCGTTCGATGCAGATCGCCTGCAACCGGCATCCGGTCGCCGATTACGAGCGCTACAAGACTTGGTGCGACGAGTATTTCTACCTCAAGCATCGCAACGAGGCCCGCGGTGTCGGCGGCATCTTCTACGACTGGCTGCATTCGGCGGAAGAGGCCGGCGGCTGGGATGCCGATTTCGCCTTCACCCGCGACGTCGGCCGGGCATTTTCGATGGTCTATCCGAAGATCGTGCGCTCCAACTTCAATCAACCATGGACCGAGGAGGATCGCGACGAGCAATTGATCCGCCGCGGCCGGTATGTGGAGTTCAACCTGCTCTACGACCGCGGTACCATTTTCGGATTAAAGACGGGCGGAAACGTCGAGTCGATCCTGTCTTCGCTGCCCCCGGTCGTCCGGTGGCCCTAATATTAAATCATGGCGAACGGGCTACAATAATTCCGTAAACATACTACGTTATCATTAGTACGTTACAGTCTGGAGGAGATTGTTATGTCTAAGGAAAGTAGTGCCGCGGATACGGATGACGTTTCGCGAACAATTGAGACGCCGGAATTCCTAAAACGTCTTGCCGAAGATCTGAAGGAAAAGAGCGGTTCCGATCTGCCGCTCTCCTGCTTCATCGAGCAGGTGAAAATGCAGCTCGCCGGAAAATCCCGAGCTGAAGTGCTGCGGATAGCCGCCAATCAAAGCAAGAAGCCGATGCCAATGCCGACCTACGAAACGTCGGATTGCTTCCGAGCCTGGGCGATGCCCGAATAACGATATGAGATGTTGGACGCCTGGTTGCCGGAGGAGGCAGATCAGGCGCTGAACTTTTCTCGACGCTCTGCGTTTCACCGTCAGACCTCGTGCATATGAGATCGATATGCACGAGGCCTTTGCATGCCTAAATCAAACGTAAGGAGACAGCTATGCGACTGTTCGAATGTGGCACTCTCGTTCCCGGATGCGACTGGCACACCCGCGCCGACAACGATGCTGAAGTCGTCAGACGTGCCGTGGAACACATGAGAACCGCCCATGGCGAAACCATTATTCGCGAAAACATGGTCGACAACATCAAGGCCCGCATCCGCAACGAGGCGAACGCGGCCTGACATCAGGAATTTGCCATCTCTTTCAGCCGGGCGAGCAGCGTCGCCCGGTCAATGGAGAAGTTTGCGTCGATCCACTGCTGCTCAAGCTTGCCGAGCACCGCGCCGACCTGCGGCCCCGACGCGATCCCCACTGCGAGAGCGTCGGCGCCGTTGACCGGAAATGACGGCTTCTTCCATTTGATGGCGCGCTGCAGCAGATTGCTCAGCCTCGCCGACCGGGCCATCTCGTTGAAATCCCCCTCGGCCTTGCTTCTGGCAATCGCCAGCGCCAGCCTCAGGCGCATGATGACGCCTTCGACGGATTGCCGGTAGAGCAGCCGGTCGAAAGCAGCCTCCGACAGATCATCCTTGACCTCTGATGACATGGCCCAAGCCTGCAACTGGGCCGCTTCGGCCTTGGAAAGCCTCAGCCTTTCGCTTAGCTTCGCCAGCCGTTCCGCATCAGGAGGAACGATAGCCGCAAGCCTCAGCAGCGGATCGGGAACCCAGCCGAGCGCCTGTTCGGTGGCGATGAGGCCCGGAACGGCATCAATGCCCCATTTCTCCGTTTCCGGCAGGATTTCAGTCAGGGCGCCGACCTGGCGCATCCAGAGCAGCGCGCGACCGGGATCAGGTGCTGTGAGCAGCTTCTTCGTTTCCGACCATACACGTTCCGCCGAAAGCGACTTCAGCGTCGAGCGGGCGGCAGCACAGGCGCGCAAGCCGTCGGCATCCGGGCGACCGCTGCCATAATAGGCAAAGAAGCGGAAGAAGCGGAGGATACGAAGGCGGTCTTCCGCAATCCGCTGAGCCGCCTCGCCGATAAAGCGGACATTGCGCTTCTCGATATCGGGCAATCCGCCGACGAGGTCGATCACCTCCCCATCCGCGGTAGCATAGAGCGCGTTCATCGTCAGGTCCCGCCGTTCGGCGTCCAACTGCCAATCCGTGCTGAAGGAAACTTGCGCATGGCGGCCGTCGGTTTCCACGTCACGCCTGAGGGTCGTCACTTCGAACGGCCTGCCATCCACGACGAGAGTTACGGTGCCGTGGGCGATACCTGTTGGCACGGCCTTGATGCCGGCGGCAACGGCGCGCTCGGTCACCGCCTCCGGCAGCAGCGTCGTCGCAATATCGACGTCGGCGACAGGCAGTCCCAGCAGGCTGTTGCGCACGGCGCCGCCGACCACCCGCCCCTCGCCGCCATCGGCGTTGAGAAGGGCCAGCACGCGCTTCAATGCCGGATCGTTGAACCAAGTCTCGGCCGCGACCGTGGTCATGCATAAAGCCTTTCATAAAGAGTGCGGACGATACCGGCAGTAATGCCCCAGATCATCCTTGAACCATAGGGCATCCGGTAGAAATGCCGCTCCATGCCCTGCCAGTTCATGCTGTCGCGGACGTGGTGCTCGGGATTCATCAGGAAAGAGAGCGGAACCTCGAAGACATCGTCGACCTCAGTCGGATTGAGGTCGAGATCGAAGCCGCGCTTGACCACCGACAGCACCGGCGTGATGCGGAACCCCGTTGCCGCCAGATAATGCGGGAGGCGCGCCACCGGCTCGACGAAGATATCGGCAAGACCGATCTCCTCCTGCGCCTCGCGCATCGCCGCCATTTCGGGCGAGTCGTCGCTCGGGTCGACAGCGCCGCCGGGAAAGGCGATCTGCCCGGAATGCTTGCGCAGCGTCGACGTGCGCAGCGTGAAGATGACCTTGGCCTCCTCGCCGTCATCGACCACGGGAACGAGCACCGCCGCATCACGCAGCTTCATTCCCTCGACATGCTCGATGGTCAGCGGATTGAGCAGGTGGTCGCCATGCTCTCGCCATGAGAGCTCGACCGGATTGCCATTCTGGTTGAGCGCGCGACGACGAAATTCATCGGCAGAATAGAGGGGTAATTCGTTCATGACGCCAGAGCATCCAGTTCCGCCGCGGGCATGACCGGAAAGACGGCGCCGCCGGATCGGACGCAGAACATATCCACCCCTGATATTTCAAGCGTTTCGCCAAGCTCGATAAGGTCATACATCACCGCCCGCGATACCAGCGCCTCAAGGCGGCCACGGACGTGCAGATAGGGCTTCAACTCCTTGTTTTCGCCATGAATGACAAAGCGGATCGGATATTCCTCGCCCGCCTCGACGACGTCGCCGACATTGGTGCGGAACGTCAGGATCTGCTCTTGGCCGCGCATGGTTCTGCTCATCTCGACCGCCAGGAACGGCGCATCGACAATCCTGATCCCGACCTTTTCCACAGGGGTGACGAGATAGGTCTTGCCGTCCTCGTCCTTCCGCAGGACGGTCGAGAAAAGCCGGACGAGCGGGGCGCGGCCGATCGGCGTTCCCATGTAGAACCAGGTGCCGTCGGCGCGGATTTCCATGTCGATATCGCCGCAGAACGGCGGGTTCCAACGCTCCACCGGGGGCAGACCGCGCTTGCCATCACCGCTCTCGCCGGCCGCACGCGAAATCAGCGCGGCAAGGCCTGCGGCATCGCTCGTCCCTCTGATTTCTTCGGCTGCCATTCTTCCGTCCCGGTTTGACCTTAACCATTTAAACTCACGAGATAGTCATTCGCTCGCCGCTTGTCAGCCATCTTCGTGGGGATAAGTTCTATCTGTTGCGAGGCGAATGTGTAAGAACTGCGAATCTCCGTTACCACCTTCCAGATGCTGGAGATGCACATGGGCATGATGAATTCGACTGAGACTGGCCTCGACGAACAGGCAATGATCGCTTCGGCTGAACAGGCTTTAGGCGATATCGCCTCCATCCGCCAGGAAGTGTCGAAGGTCATCTTCGGTCAGGAAGGCGTGGTCGAAAAGACGTTGCTCGCGGTGCTGGCTGGCGGCCATGCGCTCCTCGTCGGGGTACCCGGCCTCGCCAAGACCAAGCTCGTGACGACGCTTGGCGACGTTCTCGGCATTTCCTCCAACCGTATCCAGTTCACCCCGGACCTGATGCCGTCGGATATCCTCGGCTCCGAGGTCATGGACCAGGATGAGAATGGCCGACGCTCCTTCCGTTTCGTCAAGGGCCCGGTCTTCACGCAGCTATTGATGGCTGACGAGATCAACCGCGCGTCGCCGCGCACGCAGTCGGCGCTGCTACAGTCCATGCAGGAATACCACGTCACCATCGCCGGCCAGCGTTTCGATCTGCCCGCTCCCTTCCACGTGCTCGCGACGCAAAACCCGCTGGAGCAGGAAGGCACCTATCCGCTGCCCGAAGCGCAGCTCGACCGTTTCCTGCTGCAGGTGGATGTCGGCTATCCGGAACTCGCCGACGAGCGCAAGATCCTGCTCGAGACGACAGGCTTGCACGAAACGACGCCGTGCGCTGTCATCGATGCCGACCGGCTGCTGCAAATCCAGAAGCTGATCCGGCAGATGCCGGTCAGCGACGGCGTTGTCGAAGCCATTTTGTCGCTTGTGCGCTCCGCGCGCCCGGGACAGGGCAACGCATCGACCGACAAGCATGTAGCCTGGGGACCAGGCCCGCGCGCCGGCCAGGCCATGATGCTTTGCACGCGCGCTCGCGCGCTCTATGAGGGCCGGCTCGCACCGTCGATCGACGATGTCCATGCGCTCGCCGAGCCGATCCTCGAGCACCGCATGGCGCTGACCTTCGCCGCGCGTGCGGAAGGCATGTCGGTACGCGATGTGATTGCGGGGCTTGTCAAGCAGACCAAGGCGTAAGGAGAAACCGGCGCGTGGCATCCATCGGACAGATCGTCAGCCCGACCCCTGGCAATGATGCCCTTGCTCGCGCTCGCAGCCGCGCCGCCCTCGTGCCCGATTGCCTCGTTGAGGCCAAGCGTATCGCCAATACCGTCATTGCCGGCTGGCATGGCCGGCGCAAGCGCGGTATCGGCGAGAATTTCTGGCAGTTCCGTCCCTATACCGAAGGCGAAGGCCTGGCGCGCATCGACTGGCGCCGCTCGGCCCGCGACGACCATACCTACATTCGCGACCACGAATGGGAAGCTGCCCACACGATCTGGCTGTGGGCCGACATGTCGCCGTCGATGATGTACAAATCGACCTATGGCAGCGTCTCCAAGGAAAGCCGTGCGCTGGTTCTGATGCTGGCGCTTGCCGAAATCCTCGCCCGCTCCGGCGAGCGCATCGGCTGCCCCGGTGTCATGGAGCCGATTTCTGCCCGCAACGCCGCCGAGCGGCTGGCGGCAGCTCTTATGCATGCCCCCCTGACGGGCGGATTGCCCGAGACGAACATGATCCGCGGCTGGAGCGACCTCGTCCTGATCGGCGATTTCCTCGACGATGCCGAAAGCATCATGGCGCGGCTCGGCCCGCTTGCCCGCCGGGGCCTGCAGGGCCATGTGGTCGAAGTCGCAGATCCCGCCGAAGAGGTCTTCCCCTATAGCGGCAGAACCGAATTCACCGATCCGGAAACGGGCACCAAGCTGGTCGCCGGACGCGCCGAAAACGTGCGTGAGGAATATCAGCGCGCCTATCTCGGCCGCCGCGAGGCCCTTGGCGAATCCCTTCGCCACCTCGGCTGGACCTTCGTCAGCCATCGCACCGATCATCTAGCATCGTCAGCGCTTGTCGCCGTCCATATGTATCTGTCTGGCATGCCCGCCAGAGCGATGCACGGAGGGCGATCATGAGCGCTTTCGCCTTTGCCTATCCGGCCATTCTCGGCGCGCTGGTCGTACTGCCTGTTATCTGGTGGCTGCTGCGCCTGACGCCACCCATGCCGAAGCCGGAAGTGTTTCCGCCGCTGAAGATCCTCGCGTCGGTCCTCAAGCGGGAAGAGACACCGTCGAAGAGCCCCTGGTGGCTGACGCTGCTGCGCATGCTGCTGGCGGCAGTCGTCATTCTCGCCATTGCCGATCCGGTCTTCAATCCGCGCGTCAATTCGCTGGCGTCGAACGGACCGCTGGTTCTCGTGGTCGACAACAGCTGGGCAAGCGCGCCGGATTGGGAGCGCCGTGTTCAAACCGCCGACGCGCTGATCGGCGATGCCGATGCAAACAGTACGCCGGTTGTCATCGCGTTCACCGCGGAATCCACTAACGATGCGGTCGCAGGTACTGCGACTGCGGCGCGTGAAAAGCTCCATGCCGCCGCCCCCAAGCCGCTGGTTCCGGATCGCGATCGCGCGATACAATCGGTCAAGGCGGCACTCAACGGTACGCACCCCGGCACCCTCGCCTTCCTCACGGACGGTATAGCCTCCGAGGAAAAGGATGACGCCGTAGCGCAGCTCGCCGCCCTGCAGCCGGCTGAGATGCGCCTGATCGAAGGCGACGGCAGCGACACGGTCGCCATAACCGGCGCCGCAAACGCTTCTGACAACATGACCGTCACCGCTACCCGGTTGAACGGCCGCAGCCCGACGCGGCTGGCGCTTAGTGCCCAGGACAACCAGGGACGCGCCATTGCCGCCGGCAGCCTGAATTTCTCTGCCGGGCAGACGGTCTCGACGGGTTCGATCGCCGCTCCCTTCGAAATGCGCAACGATTTCGCCCGTATCAGCATCGACAATCATGCGACGGTGGGCGCAGTCCATCTGCTCGACGACGGCTTCAAGCGCCGCCGCGTGGCTCTCCTTTCGGGGCAGGCAACCGATGAATACCAGCCGTTGCTGTCGCCGCTCTATTACATCCACCGCGCCCTGCAGCCCTATGCCGATCTCGTCGAGCCTGACGCCGCCGATCTGGCGAAGTCCATAAATGAATTGCTGACCGGCAATCCCTCCGTGATCATCATGGCCGATATCGGCCGTCTGCCGCAGGAAAGCTATGCGCCGCTCCAGCATTGGCTGGAGAATGGCGGTACGCTGATCCGGTTCGCTGGGCCTCGCCTTGCCGCAGCGCCTGCCGATGATCCGCTCGTGCCGGTTACGCTGCGCCAGGGCGAACGCGCCTTTGGCGGCGCGCTCTCCTGGGCCCAGCCGCAACCGCTCGCCGATTTCCCCTCTTTCGGCCCCTTCGCCGGAATGGCAAAGCCGACCAATGTGCTTGTCAAACGTCAGGTCCTGGCGGAGCCGACCCCGGATCTTGCCGAGCGCACCTGGGCAAGCCTTGCCGACGGCACGCCGCTGGTGACGGAAAAGGAAATGGGAACGGGGCGCATCGTCCTCTTCCACGTCAGCGCCGAAGCGACCTGGTCGGACCTGCCGATATCAGGCGATTTCGTCGAGATGCTGCGGCGTCTCGTACAGCTCTCGCGCTCCGGCGGCGTGACCTCGCAGGCGAGCGCGGCGAAGGCCGCGGAAGTGCTGCCGCCGTTCCGGCTCCTCAACGCCAAGGGCGTATTGGTCAGCGAAACCGGCTCTGCCCGCCCGCTGGAAACCGCGAAAAAGGGACCGCTATTGTCGAGCTTCGACAACCCTCCCGGCCTTTACGGATCGGAAGAAGGCTTTACGGCTCTCAACATCCTGCCGCCGGGCGCTGAACTCAAGCCGCTTGATGCCTCGGCTGCCGGTGTGAATGTGATACGGGAAGGACTGATCGGCGGAGAGGCTTGGTCTGCCAAGCCGCTACTCTTCTTCATCGCCTTCCTGCTGCTTCTGGCCGATAGCCTGATCGTGCTTCTGATGAACGGCGCATTGCCGCGCATGCGCAAAACAGCCGGCAGCGTCGCTAAGGCGGCTGCAATCATCGGATTGGCATTTTCCGCAGCCGCGTTCCTGCATCCCGTAGACATGCGAGCCGACGACTCCAAGCCGGGTGACGAAGCAATATATTCGCGGCTCGACAAGACGCATCTTGCCTATGTCATCACGGGCGAGAGCGATGTCGACCATATTTCCGACCGAGGGCTCGAGGGCCTGACCGAATTCCTGACATACCGGACCACGCTGGAGCCCGGCCCGCCGATCGGGATAGACATAAACAAGGACGAGCTTTCCTTCTACCCGATCATCTACTGGCCGATTTCCGCGACCGCGCCGATGCCCTCAAACGAGGCGATCAACCGCATCGATGCCTATATGCGCAGCGGCGGCACCGTCCTCTTCGATACGCGCGACGCGCTCAATTCGCTCGGCGACAACAGCGCACCGAGCCCGAACGGCCAGCGCCTGCAGGCAATCCTTGCCAATCTTGACATACCGCCGCTCGAGCCGGTTCCGTCGAACCACGTGCTGACCAAGTCTTTCTATCTCCTGTCCAGCTTTCCCGGCCGCTATACCGGCAGTCCGCTATGGATCGAGCAAAGCCAGGACAACAGCAAGAACAAGCCCGACCGGCCCGTGGCATCGTCGGATGGCGTTACGCCCATCATGATAACGGGCAATGACCTAGCCGGCGCATGGGCCGTCGATGAGAATGGCTCCCCGCTGCTTCCAACCGTTCCCCAGGATGAGACGCAGCGCGAATATGCCTTCCGAACAGGGGTCAACATCATGATGTATATGCTGACCGGCAACTACAAATCGGATCAGGTCCACGTCCACGATATCCTGGAACGATTGGGCCAGTAATGACGCTAGGTTTTTCGCCCTTCCTCCCCTGGTCCTTTCTGGCAGTCCTTGCGGCCGTGATGGTGCTGATCGCAGCCTTCGCCTTCTGGCGGCGCATCCGCGGCGCCTGGATTCGCGCCTTGGCAGCGCTTTGCCTTCTGGCGGCGCTGGCCAATCCTGTTTTCATGCAGGAGGACCGCGACCAGCTCTCGACCATCGTGCCCGTCATCGTCGACCGCAGCCAGAGCCAACAGACGCCCGAGCGCATCAAGATGACGAATGATGCGCTGGCGGCGCTGAAGGATCGTCTTGCGCAATTCCCGCGCATCGAGCCGCGTTTCGTCGACGCCAAGGATCCGGCGGAAGCCGAGTCCCCCTCGACGCGCCTCTTTGCCGCCCTCCATACGGCCATCGCCGACGTTCCGCCCGCGCGCATCGGCGGCGCCATCTTCCTGACCGACGGCCAGATCCACGATATTCCCGGCGTCAACCAGGCGCTCGGCTTCGATGCCCCGATCCATGGGCTGATTACCGGCCGTGCCGACGAATTCGACCGACGCATCGAAGTGGTGCGCGCGCCTCGCTTCGGCATCGTCAACGAGGACCAGCAGCTCACCTTCCGCGTCGTCGACGACGGCAAGAGCCCCGGCGGCTCGGCGCCCGTCACGGTGCGGATGAATGGCGACGAGATCGCGACGCTGCAGGCAACGCCCGGCCAGGAAATCCCGCTGAGCTTCAAGGTGCCGCGCGCCGGCAACAATGTCCTCGAATTCAGCGTGCCCGAACTGCCCGGCGAGGTCACATCGACCAACAACCGGACCGTCCAGCTGATCGAAGGCATTCGCCAGAACATGCGCGTTCTGCTGATCTCGGGCGAGCCGCATTCCGGCGAGCGCGCCTGGCGTAACCTCCTGAAATCGGACGCATCGATCGATCTCGTCCATTTCACCATCCTGCGTCCGCCGGACAAGCAGGACGGCACGCCCGTCAATGAGCTGTCGCTGATCGCCTTCCCGACCCGCGAGCTCTTCGTCGACAAGATCAATGATTTCGACCTGATCGTCTTCGACCGCTATCAGGATCGCGCCAACGTGCTGCCGATGCTCTACTACGACTACATCGCCCAGTACGTGCAGAATGGCGGTGCGCTGCTGGTCGCGGCCGGTCCCGAACATGCGAGCGAATCCTCGATCGCGCTGACGCCGCTCTCCTCGGTGCTGCCTGCGGCGCCGACCGGCCAGATGATCGAGAAGCCCTTCTATCCGCGCCTTTCCGACGAAGGCAAGAAGCATCCGGTCACCCGAGGCCTTGATGGCGCCGATCAGGAGCCGCCGCATTGGGGCCGCTGGTTCCGAAGCGTCGACGTCGAGCCGCCGCAGGGCCAGACCGTAATGGTCGGGGCGGACAATCATCCGCTGCTGGTGTTGAACCGCGTCGGCCAGGGCCGCGTTGCCATGCTTCTATCGGATCAGGGCTGGCTCTGGGCGCGCGGCTTCGAAGGCGGCGGTCCGCACGTCTCGCTCTATCGCCGCATCGCACACTGGCTGCTGAAGGAGCCGGCGCTCGAGGAGGAAGCTCTGACCGCGACCGCATCCGGCCGCAACCTGCAGATCACCCGCCAGACGCTGGGCGACAATCCCGGCAACGCCACGATCAAGTACCCTTCCGGTAGGACGGAAACCGTGCCGCTCACCCAGTCGGAGCCCGGCCTCTATCGTGCAGAGAAACACATGGATGAAATCGGCCTCTTCCAGATCGCCAACGGCAATCTGACGACGCTGGTCCATGTCGGGGCCGTCGATGCGCCGGAATTCAAGGCGATGATCTCGACCACGGACACACTGAAGCCCTTGGCTGACAAGACCAAGGGGCTAGTGACCCGCGTCGCGAGCAACGGCGGCGGCGTCACCGTACCGCCGATCCTGCCGGTGCGCGGCGCCGTTCGCTCGCCCGACGATCAGCGGCTCACGATCCGCATGACCGACGAGACGGTGCTGAAGGGGATCAATACGTTGCCGCTCTTTGCCGGCTTCGCGGGCCTTGCCGCCCTCCTCTTCGTCTTTGCCGCAACCTGGTGGCGTGAGGGCCGATGAGCGTCAGCGGACCGCACCTCGATCTGACGGACGAGCCCTCCCAGGAGGATCTGGCCGTCATCAGCGAACGCCTTACCGGCTTCAACGCCGACGATGTCGGCCCGTCGGGCCGACGATCGGTTGCCGTATTCATCCGCGATGCCGAAGGCAAAGTGGTTGGAGGACTATCCGGCTATACCGCCTGGGGTTGGCTGTTCACCCAATGGCTCTTTGTCCCGCCGGAATTTCGCGGCCAGGGCATGGCCGGGAGGTTACTGGAAACGGCGGAAGCCGAAGCAATCACACGCGGCTGCCACGGCGCGTGGATCGACACGTTCAGCCCGCAGGCGTTGCGAGCCTATCAGCGGCAGGGCTATGTGATCTTCGGAGAGCTTCCGGAATTCCCGATCGGCCGCAGCCGCTTCTTTCTGCAGAAGCGGCTGATTTCGGAAAGCTGAGCATTCAGGATCAGGCGCGAGCCCTATAGGCCAGTGCTGGAATTTCCTCGTCTTCGAGGACAGCCTCCTCGGCTTGCTCGCGCCAGGCGATCGTCCCGTGCAGCCGCTCATGCACATCTGCCGCAATCGGCACGACCAGCACGCGGCCGGGATCGACCGGGCCTGGGAAAGCCAAGGCGTTATAGGCGACCTTCTCGAAGCCGAGCGGCCCGTAATAGGGCGGATCGCCGACGAGGATCACCGCCTCCGACCCCTTGCGCCTCGCAGCCTCCACGGCGATGCGGACCAGCTCACGGCCGATGCCCTTGTTTTTGTGTGAAGGCCGAACCGCGAGCGGCCCGAGCAGATGACCTTTGACCGTGCCGGCCAGCACCGGCGTCATCCTGACGGATGCGATCGTCTCGCCATCATCGGCGCAGATGAAGGAGAGCGAGCGATCGTGCGGCCCCTGCTCGCGGATCCGCGCAGCGGCACGGACAAACCGTCCGGGACCAAATGCTTCTTCGTTGATGAGTTCGATGACGTCGTCGTGCGACGCGTCCTCAGTGAGGTAGACCAGATCGTGCTTGTGCATGAACGTAAGAAACCGGATAGACAAAAGGGATGAATCTCGAACACGCCGTCAGGCGTTCGGGAGCATCAGCGTCGTCGCAGGCTTCTCGCTGCGTTCATCAATCGGGACCTCAAACAAATTGTGAAAAGCGCGATAGCAGGAAATAAGCTGCCCGTCCAATGCAAAATATCCGGATTGGAGTGCAGACGCACTGTTCAATCTTTGCCATCTCGAATTTTCGCCATTCCATCGTATTTTTCACACAGGTTCACCGAAAGGACGAGATTATGGGCATGCTGGTTGACGGCGTCTGGCATGACGTCTGGTACGACACAAAGGAATCAAAGGGCCATTTCAAGCGCGCTGCATCGCAGTTCCGAAACTGGGTGACGGCCGACGGCGCTCCGGGCCCAAGCGGCACGGGCGGCTTCAAGGCCGAGGCCGGACGATATCACCTCTATGTGGCGTTGGCCTGCCCCTGGGCGCACCGCACCCTCATCTTCCGCAAGCTGAAGAAGCTGGAGAACATCATTTCCGTCTCCATCGTCGATCCCCTGATGCTGGAAAACGGATGGGAGTTCAAAAACCGCGACGGCGGGACCGTGGACCATCTCTTCGGATCAAAGGCCCTCTGGGAAATCTACGTGAAGGCCGATCCGCGCTATTCCGGCCGCGTCACCGTGCCCGTGCTCTGGGACAAGAAGAACGAAACGATCGTCAACAACGAATCGTCCGAAATCATCCGCATGTTCAACAGCGCCTTCAATGGCATCACCGGCTCAAGGGAGGATTTCTACCCCGAACCCCTGCAGGCCGAGATCGATGCGCTGAATGCGGTCGTCTACGACACCGTCAACAACGGCGTCTACAAGGCGGGCTTTGCGACCACGCAGGAAGCCTATGGTGAAAACGTGGCCAAGCTGTTCGAAACGCTGGATATGCTGGACAAGCGCCTGGGCAAGAGCCGCTACCTCTTCGGCGACTCGATAACCGAAGCCGACTGGCGGCTGTTCACCACGCTGGTGCGCTTTGACGCCGTCTATGTCGGCCATTTCAAGTGCAACATCCGCCGCATCGACGATTACAAGAACCTGCCCGGCTATCTCAGGGACCTCTACCAGGTGCCGGGAGTGGCCGAAACGGTGAACCTCGCTCATATCAAGGAACACTATTACCGCAGCCACAAGACTATCAATCCGACCGGCATCGTCCCCGTCGGCCCTGATCTGGACTTCGACCGGCCACACGGTCGCAACGCGTTAGCGGTTGCCGCCTGAGGTCACCAATAATCGGAGAGCGGCGTGCTGCCCTCCAGCTCCCTCAGACGGCGGTGCGTGGCGGCCGTCGTCTCGGGAGGCAGGTCGTCGAGAGGAAAGAAGCCGGATTCCACAATCTCGAGATTGGGCTTCCGTGGAGCGGTCTGCTCGACCGTCACACGATAGAACAGGACATGGTCGCGTTTGCTCGCCGCCTTGTTGTAATAGACATGGAAGAACTGCGGTCGCGCCGTCATCACGAGGTTTCCCTCCTCGCGCAATTCTTTGATCAGAGCCTGCTCGACGGTCTCGCGCCGCTCGACGCCGCCGCCCGGCATATGCCAGCCGGGAAGATAGGAATGTCGCACCAGGAAAAGCCGCCCTTCGCTATCGAAACAGGCGGCGCGCACGCCCATCGTCATGCCGCGCGAAACGGCAAAATAACTATGGATCATGTAGCCGAGTATCCGGCCCCGCCAACTGCGCATGGACGGTGAAGACCGCTCGTTCAAAATGTCACTCCCCTGCGTGACGTTCCGCCGCATGCCGGAGGAAATCCGGCGAAACCTTTTGCTGCGCTGCAGCTGAAGTGTTTGATTTGACAGTAGCCTGGTCTATGTCTCATTTCATGTTCAAGCTCGCGCATATCTCCGATATCCATCTCGGACCCCTCCCCCGGCTTTCGATTCGGGAACTCGCTTCCAAGCGCATAACCGGATTTGTGAACTGGCACCGAAACCGGCGCAAGCACCTTTTTGGCAGCACGCTCGACGTCCTTCTGCAAGACATTGCCTCAAAAAACGTCGACCACCTTGCCGTCACAGGCGATCTGGTCAACCTCGCCAGCGGCATCGAAATCCGCACGGCAGCCGAATGGCTGACAACGGTGGGCGATCCGGCCTTCGCTTCCGTTGTGCCGGGCAATCATGACGCTTATGTGCCCGGCGCCTACGAAAAATCGATGCGCGCCTGGTATCCCTATGTTCGCGGCGATCACGCGCCTGCGGAATGGAGCGAGGAAGGTCACATCTTCCCGTACTTGCGCATCCGCGATCGCGTCGCCCTGATCGGCTGCTCGACGGCTGTCGCAACACCACCCTTTGCAGCCAGTGGCTACTTCAGTCCGAGGCAGGCCCGCGAGACCGTCAATATGCTGCGCGCCGCCGGCGAGGCCGGCCTGTTTCGCGTCGTCATGATCCATCATCCTCCGATCCGTGGCGCGACCTCCTTCTACAAGCGCATGATCGGCATCCGCCGCTTTGCTGCCGTGGTCTCGACCGGCGGCGCCGAACTCGTCCTGCACGGTCACACCCATCTCAACACGCTGCATTGGCTGCGGGGACAGACGGGGCCGGTGCCCGTGGTCGGCATCGCTTCCGCCTCGCAGGGACCGGGCAGCCACAAGCCGCCGGCCGCCTATAATCTCTTCACGATCTCGGGGGCACCGGGCTCCTGGAATCTGCAGGCGGAACGCTTCAGCCTCAATCCCATGGGCGACGCGGTTTCAGGCGAAAGCACAGATATTCTGCGCAGATAGCGTCCAAAAAATCGAACTTCCCCTTTCCTGCGGGAAAGACTGCCTTAGTTTCAAAAGCAGGTGCTTTTTGCGAGCGTCGGCGCACGGTTTCCATGGTGTTTTCCATCGCCTGGGACTAGACTTTGGCATCTTGGCTTGGGAGGAAAAAAGCTCATGCGCATGTTCTCAAAAGGCTTTGCGATCACCGCAGTTACGGCAGGTCTGTTGCTCACATTTTCAACCGAAACATGGGCCGCCGGTACCGAGAACGATGACACAGCACCTCCGCCGAAAACCGAGACCACGACCAAATGCAAGAACGGCAAGGTCTGGGACAAGGACAAGAAGGAATGCGTCAACGCCAAGAAGAGCAGCCTGAACGACGATCAGCTTTTCCAGGCAGCGCGTGAGTTCGCCTATGCGGGGCAATATCAGAACGCGATCAATGTGCTGAAGCTCGCCAAGAATCAGGACGATCCGCGCATCCTCAACTATCTCGGCTATTCCAACCGCAAGGCCGGGCGAATGCAAGTCGGCATGAACTATTACCACAAGGCACTTCAGCAGGATGAAAACTACATCCTCGCGCGTTCCTATATGGGACAGGCGCTTCTGGAACAGGGTGACGTACAGGCAGCCCGCGTTCAGCTCGTCGAAATACGCGATCGCGGCGGGGAAAACACCTGGGCCTATCGCTCGCTTCTGCAATCCCTGAACGGCTACCGACAGTACTGAACGGATCAGCTGCGTTACCCATTATAAAGTTCGCGTGAGCAAACGAAACACAAAGACAACCACCCATTTTACGGACTTGCGAAGCATCACCGAAATGGTTCATATCAATATGAAACGATCTTCTGCTATTCGCTCGATCCTTTCCATGAGACCTGTTTTCCACTGGAAGGATCGACGCGAGGCGCGGAGATCCAATGCCGATCATACTGCAGAATGACCCCTAACGTTTCCCTGGAAAGACAATGCGTCCGTCGGTAGCAGCTATGGATATCAGGCGCGATCTGGTCGGCCTTCTGCCGAAGCTGCGCCGTTTTGCAGTGACCATGACCGGCGACACCGCTGACGCCGATGAGCTTGTCCAGAATGTCTGTCAGCGCGGCATCGCAAAGATCCACCAGTGGAGCAGCGATATCAGACTGGATAGCTGGCTCTACACGATTGCGCGCCATCAATGGATCGACGAATCCCGCCGTCATAAGATGCGCCGCGGCTCCGCCAAGGGTGGTGCGCTGGAGCATGGCGAACTCGCGGCGCAGATGAACCCGGTCGAAGCCAGCGAATCGCACCAGATCGTCATATCTTTGCCCGAAGGTCTTGCTAGTGTGTTTCTTCTGGTGGATGCGGAAGGACATACGTACAAGCAGGCGGCGGAAATCCTTGGCATACCCCAGTCGACGGTCGCAACGCGTCTTGCAAGTGCCCGCCTGAAACTCGCAACCATGGGCCGCAGCCGTTCTCCTCGAAAGTTCTAAGCGTGCAGGATAACAGGAAAATGCCGATCGAGGCACGTCTATCCGCCTATATGGACGGAGAGACTACCCGCGAGGAAAAAGAGGAACTCGAGCATCTCATCGCCTCGGATCCGGAAGCCCGCCAGATTTATGAGACGCTGCGGCATGGCTCGGATGTTGGACGCAAGGCCTTTGATGAAGTTCTGAAAGAGCCCGTTCCGCTCTCTCTCGTACGCGCGATCAAGAGCGTGCAGCCGCCGAAGATGCGGGAAACGCCGCGCCTGGCCAGGCCGCCACTGAAGCTCGCTCCGAATGGACGTCAGGCGCTTGCCGCCTCGCTTATCCTGTTCGTCATCGGTGGCGGGATCGGATACTTCGTTGGCTCTCAACCGGCAGCCCCTCCCGCGCCGACGCCGATCGCCCAGATTCCAAGCCATACGTGGCTGGACGAGATCGCCGCGTCGCACCGTATCTATTCCCACCAGCCGCAGCATATTTCCGAAGTGCCGGCGATACAGGCAGATGAGATCAACCGCTGGCTGACCCAAAGCGTCGGCGTGAAATTCGCCGTTCCCGACCTCGCCAGTGACGGGCTCACCTTCCAGGGAGCACGCCTGCTCGTCGCCGCCGGCAAACCCGTCGGTCAGCTGAGCTATACGAACGGGGATGGCGACATCATTGCGATTTATTTCCTCAAGGACAACGACACCACGGCCAGCGACGAATTCAACGAGGTCATCAAGGACGATGTCGGCGTTGTGTCCTGGCATCGCAGCGGCGTTGCCTATGCAGTCGCCGGCCCCTCCTCCGATCCGACGTTGGACGATATCGCCGACCGGGTTTCCAACCAGATCTGACGGGCCGCCGACGGCTCCGCCCATCCGAGGATGACCACAGCGATCAATCATGCAGATGCCTGATAAGCAAAAGGCAGCGGATTTGATCCCGCTGCCTTTCCATCGCTTCATTTCGTGCCGGCTGAATTTCAGCCCTTTGCCTTCGCTTCCATGACCCGGTTCGCGGCAGATACGATCGCCTCGAGCGAGGCGGCGACGATATTGGTGTTGATGCCGGCGCCGAAGAGCTTGCCGCCGGGATAGGACGTCTCGACGTAGGATATGGCCGCAGCGTTCGAGCCATGCTGGAGCGAGTGCTCCGAATAGTCCTCAACGCTCATCGGAATGCCGAGATAGATCGAGAGCGCATTGATGAAGCCGTCGATCGGGCCGTTGCCGCGACCTTCGATCCGCTTGAGCTCACCATTGTCGATAATCTCGGCAGCAACGATCCGCTGGCCCTTGCGCTCGGTATCGGGATAGGTGTGATGATCGACGAACTTGATCCGCCCACCCGGCTGCGTCACGTAGCGATCGATGAAATGCTCGTAGATGCGCTTCGATGGCAATTCCTTGCCCTCTTCGTCGGTGATGCGCTGGATCTCCTCGCGATACTCCACCTGCAGATTGCGCGGCAGGTTCAACCCGTAATCCTGCTGCAGGATATAGGCGATGCCGCCCTTGCCGGACTGCGAGTTGATGCGGATGATCGCCTCATAGGTGCGGCCGACATCCTGCGGATCGATCGGCAGGTATGGCACTTCCCAGACCGGATGGTTGGCGACCTTGGCCGCCTTCATGCCCTTGTTGATCGCGTCCTGATGCGAGCCCGAGAAAGCGGTGTAGACCAGTTCGCCGACATAGGGGTGGCGCTCGCCGATCGCCATCTGGTTCGAATATTCGAACACTTCCTTGATACGCTCGATATTGGAGCAATCGATCCCGGGATCGACGCCCTGCGTGAACATGTTCAGCGCCATCGTCACCACGTCGACATTGCCGGTGCGCTCGCCATTACCGAACAGCGTGCCTTCGACGCGATCGGCACCGGCGAGCAGCGCCAGTTCGGCCGCAGCGATACCCGTGCCGCGGTCATTGTGCGGATGCAGCGAGATGATCAGATTTTCGCGGTTGTCGAGGTTGCGGCACATCCATTCGATCTGGTCGGCATAGATGTTCGGGGTCGCCATTTCGACGGTCGAGGGCAGGTTGATGATCAGCTTGTTGTCTGGCGTCGGCTTCATCACCTCGATGACGGAATT
Organism: Neorhizobium sp. P12A; assembly: GCF_008365395.1. Lineage (NCBI taxonomy): Bacteria > Pseudomonadati > Pseudomonadota > Alphaproteobacteria > Hyphomicrobiales > Rhizobiaceae > Neorhizobium > Neorhizobium sp. P12A. The sequence goes on from NZ_QOVX01000001.1 coordinate 484,210, forward strand.
GCAGATTTCCAGCGCCACTTCGAGTTCGGTGCCGGTGAAGCTCTCCGGGGAATATTCGAAACGGTAGCCGCCGCCTGCCTTTGCCGCCATGTCGCTGATCATCTTGGCCGCATCCACCGCGATCTGCTTGATACCCTGAACGTCCTTGGCGAAGACAACGCGGCGCTGCAACTCACTGGTGGAATTGTAGAAATGCACGATCGGCTGGTTGGCGCCTTCCAGAGCCTCGAAGGTGCGCGTGATCAGTTCCGGGCGGCACTGCACCAGGACCTGCAGCGAGACGTCATCAGGTACGTTGCCCTGCTCCACGCACCAGCGGGCGAAATCGAAGTCCGTCTGTGACGCCGAGGGAAAGCCGATCTCGATTTCCTTGAAGCCCATCTCGAGCAACAGATGGAACATGCGGGCCTTGCGGTCGTGGCCCATCGGGTCGACCAGCGCCTGGTTACCGTCGCGCAAGTCGACCGAGCACCAGATCGGCGCCTTGGTCAGCACCTTGGTCGGCCAGGTACGGTCCGGAATATTCACCTGCGGATAGGCCCGATATTTCTGCGCGGCGTCGGGCATGCCGCGCTTGGTCGAACCGTTCGTGTTGGAAGATGCCTTGGAGTCCATGATCGTCGTCTTTCCTCGATTCACGCATTGCTTGGCGTCCCCTAGGGGTAAAAGCCGTCGCTGATGCGGACCTTTATGGGTCTAGTATGCTCAGGTCTTGAATGTTTGTGCGAGGAGCGTTGGCCTGGCGGGCTTGTCGGCCGCCGGGCGCCCCTCAACGGACCCGGCAACCGCGCGTAAGGCCGAGGAGAAGAAGCGAGGTAAGGGCGCGCGTGTTGTCTCGCAGGGCGATACGCCCGCGTACAATCTGCTCGGAAATCTTTGCGCCAGTGGACTTCATGAGCCGAGCTATAGCCAAGGCATCAAAAACAAGCAAGCCCCGGTCTACCTTTTTGTCATCTGCACAAATTTCTGCAGCAGCATCATCAATCCGCCCGCCAGCAGGCCCCAGAAGGCACCGGAAATGCCGGCAAAGGAGACGCCAGAGGCGGTAACAAGGAAGGTGATGGCCGCCGCCTCCCGCGTTTCCGCATGCTGGAAGGCTGCCATCGCCGAACCTGAAAATGCAGCAACGAGCGCAAGACCGGCGACGGCCTCGATCAGGATCGGCGGCGCCAGCCCGACGAAGGCGGTAACCGCGCCGGCGAGCAGCCCGAGCACGATATAGGCGATACCGGCAACGACAGCGGCCCAATAGCGCCGCGACGGATCGGCATGCGCATCCTGCCCGGCGCACATGGCGGCCGTGATCGCCGCCAGATTGACGGCATGTCCGCCAAAGGGCGCGCTGAGGATGGAAAACAGGCCGGTGGCGGCAAAGAGCGGCCCAGGCTTCGGATTGTAGTGATTGACCTTCAGCACCGCGATACCAGGAATATTCTGCGAGGCCATGGTGACAATGAAGAGCGGCAGGGCGATCGAGACCAGGGCGGCAACGGTGAAGACCGGCATGACGAACTCGACACGCGGCAGCAGCGATCCTTCAAGCGATGCCAGCGCACCATCCGGAACATGGACGCCAAAGGCGAGCACCAGCGCGAAGGCAGCCAACGCGGCAGGCACTGCCCAGAGCCGCCTGAACGCACCGACGGCGATCCAGGCAAGGACGATCGGCAGGCCGAAGAGCGGGTTGAACGCGATCGCCTTGACCGGCGCAAAGCAGAGCCCGATCAGCACGCCGGCCAGCATGGCATTGGCAAGCGGCGCCGGAATGGAAGCCACCGCTCGCCCTAGCGGCCGGAACAGCCCGGCAATGACGATCAGCACGGCGCAGACGAGAAACGCGCCGACCGCAGTCGGAAACCCACCCTCGATCATACCGGCGCTGGCAAGCAGGGCTGCACCCGGGGTCGACCACGCAATGCTGATCGGCAACCGGGTGGTAAGGCTGAGCACGATGGCGCAGATGCCCATCGCTATCGAGAGCGCCGTCAGGCCGGACGCGGCCTGCGCATCCGTCGCACCCACCGCCTGCAGCCCGTGCAGCACAACGGCAAAGGAACTGGCGAAACCGACAAAGGCGGTGAGGCAGCCCATGAACAGGCTTTGCACGGAGAAATCTTTGAGCATGGCGGGCGAACGACTGGATGGGAAAAAAGGAAACGTCATGGAGCATGACGGAGACAGGCTGCGCAAGCTCTGATCCCGCCCGAATTGGCGTTATATCGGCCTTTATTGCCCTAGGCCCATTGCACTTTTCGCTCTTCTACCTGAAGCCGGAGAAAGATCCGGGGGCAGATGACGTAGTTTTGTCCGCTTGGACAGACATGACTGTCTTGCATTGCCGGTCCTTTCGCGGAAAAACGAACCTATGAGCGTTCCGACAACACACCCCTTCCCCTTCGACCCCACCTACGGCATGAAGCTCGAACAGCTTCTCGCGGTCGAGCCTCCAGAGGCGCCGCCTGGTTTCGACAATTTCTGGCAGAAACGATATAGCCGGGCTCTCGCAACCGACCCACAGCCGGTGCTTCGCAAAAGCAAGCTCGACCATCCAGAATGGCAGGTTCTCGACATTACCTACATGTCGACCGGCTCCTTCAAGATCGGCGGCTGGTTGCTTTTGCCACGCGACAAGCCGGTGCGTCGCGGGCTCGTCGTCGGACATGGCTATGGCGGGCGCGACCAGCCGGATTTCGATCTGCCGGTCGAGGAGACGGCAGTCCTTTTCCCCTGCGCTCGCGGCCTGTCACTCAGCGCCTGTCCACCGATCCCGGCGGACGCCAGCGGCCACGTCCTCTACGGCATCGACAAGCCGGACGATTACATTATCGGCGGCTGCGTCGACGACCTCTGGATCGCCGTCTCGACACTACTCGTGCTCTATCCCTGGCTGTCAGGCCATATCGGCTATAGCGGCATCAGCTTCGGCGGCGGCATCGGCGCGCTGGCCATCCCCTTCGACGACCGCATCACTCGCGGCCATCTCGTCGTGCCGACCTTTGGACAAAGGAAACTGTGGCTGAGCCTGCCGACGGTCGGCAGCGCCGATTCCGTCCAGACCTACCAGAAGACCCACGGCAGCGTGTTCGAAACCCTGCGCCTGTTCGATTCGGCGAGTGCTGCGGAAAGGATCAAGATACCGATGCTTGTCGCTGTCGCCCTCTTCGATCCGGCTGTTGCGCCGCCCTGCCAGTTCGCGGTCGCCGACGCAATTCCGCAATCAAACTTTAACGAAATCTTCATCCTGGACGCTGGCCACTTCGATTATCCTGGTAGCGGAGAACAGAACGCTGATCTCCGTCGGAAAGTGGGTCACTTCTTCCAGGTGTTATGAACCGCGAATATCTGCGTTGGTATAGCCATCGCCTGCAGCGGGACATGGAGCTTCTTGTTTTCGGCCATACCGGAGCCAAGGTGCTGATGTTTCCGACGCGCGACGGGCGCTTTTGGGAATATGAACAGCTCGGTATCGTCGCCAGTCTCGCAGACAAACTGCGGGCCGGTTACCTGCAGCTCTACTGCATCGAGGGCCTCGCGACCGAGACCTTCTACGGATCGCACCGCCACCCCGCCGAGCGCATCCGCCGCCACGAGGCCTTCGAAAACTATATCCTGAATGAAGTCCTGCCGCTGATGGCTGAGAAGAACCCTAACGATTGCACCATCGTGCAGGGCTGTAGCCTCGGCGCCTATCAAGCAGCCAGCCTCGTCTTCCGCCATCCGCATCTCTTCCGCAAGCTCGTCGCCTTTTCCGGTCGCTACGACCTGACATTGAAAGTCGAATCCTTCGGCGACCTCTTCGACGGCTATTACGACGATACCGTCTATTTCCACACGCCGACGCATTTCCTGCCCGGCCTGAATTGCGATTGGCGGCTTGAGAAACTCCGGCAGATCGACATCGTGCTGACCATCGGGGACGCCGATCCCTTCCTTGACAACAATCTCCATCTCAGCCGCTTGCTGGCAGAAAAGCAGGTCGGCCACCAGCTGCATCGCTGGGACGGCCGCGCGCACCGCGCCGGCGCCTGGCGGAAGATGGCGCCGCTTTATATTTGAGGGGATGCCCGGCCCGATAGACCGGCAAAATGGATGTTAAAGGCGGCTGGCTCGCCTAAGTGGCATCAGCGACATCGTCCGGGCGCGGCTCTCCCGGACTATTCAAATTCGAAGCAATCAGAGCCGCGCGATAGGCGGTCGGCGAGCTGCCCTTGATGCGTTTGAAGGCAGTGCTGAAGGCGCTTTCGGAGGCATAGCCAAGCGAGCGTGCGACTGTCGCGACAGTCGTCCTCTCCTCCCGCAAAGCACGTTCGGCAAGGTGCATCCGCCACTCGGTCAGATAGGTGAGCGGCGCAACGCCTGCGACCGTCCTGAAGTGGAAGGCAAAGGATGTTCGCGACATCGCGCAGGCGTTGGCGAGTTCCTCCAGATGCCATGACCGGGCCGGATCGCCATGCATCAGCCGGAGCGCGGGTGCGATCCGACGATCGGCGAGCGCGCGCAGCCAGCCGGCGGGCATGAGGCTTGCCGTCTCGAGATGGGAGCGCAGGATCTGGATGAAGAGCAGTTGCGTCAGCTGCGCGGAGGCGAGAAGCGCGCCCGGCTGGGCTGCATCCCTTTCCTCAATGAGCCGGTCAAGGAGCCAGCGGAAGACAGCGGCCTGCGGCGATGCCGCCCGCGTGTGAATCCACGGTGGCAGGATCTCCGCGAACAGCTTTCCGCGGATCGGATCGAGAAGGACGTGGCCGCCGATATAGGCGAAGTCGTTACCATCACCGATCGTCGCAAGGTTCCGTCCGGCTCCGGTGAACAGTTCCATCGCCCCGACAGGGCCGACGCCGGGATCACTGGCAAGAACCGAGCCTCGCGGAACCGATAGGAGACCGACATCGCCGGTTTCGAAGAGAACCGGATCGGGCTCTCCATCAAGCGTTACCCAGCAACTTCCCTTCACGACCGCGAAGAATTTGATCTTCTCGCGAGCCGGGAAACGGATCGCCCAGGGACCGCCGGCGGTGAACCCGCCCGTCACGACGGCCTCGGCATTGGTCAGTGTCAGAACTTCGGAGAATGGATCGATCAACATTCTCGTACTATCGCGAAAGCAACCCGTACTTTCAAGCATTCACAGTCCAGGCACCGCCACCTACTTTCGCCTCATCGACAAGCCGCAACGGAAATGCGGCACGAATTCAACACCATGAGGTATGACATCAATGACCGACAGGCTTGTACTCGTGACCGGTGGCACCGGCTTCATTGCGCAACATTGCATGCTGGTGCTGCTGAACGCCGGCTACCGAGTGCGCACGACCGTCCGCTCGCTTGAGCGGGAGGCGGAAGTGCGCCAGCATCTCAAGGTGGGGGGCGTGGATGCCGGCGATCGGCTTTCCTTCGTTGTCGCCAATCTCACCGAGGACCGCGGCTGGGCGGAGGCTGCTGCAGGATGCGACTATGTCATGCACGGCGCCTCCCCCACGCCGTCAGGTGACCAGATCCGCGAGGAGGATTGGATCGAGCCGGCCGTCAACGGCAATCTCCGGGTTCTCCGCGCGGCCCGTGACGCGGGTGTGAAGCGTGTCGTGCTGACCTCGGCCTTCGGCGCGATCGGCGTCGGCCACAGGCCCGATCACCGCAGACCATTCGACGAAACCGACTGGAGCGATCTGAGCGGCAACGTCGCGCCCTATCAGAAATCGAAAACCCTTTCGGAACGCGCCTCCTGGGACTTCATCGCGCGGGAAGGCAATGGACTGGAGCTTACATCAGTCAATCCGGTCACCGTCTACGGCCCGGCTCTGGGCGCAGACTACTCCCATTCGATCCGGTTGATCACCAACATGCTGAATGGCCAGCCGGGCTGCCTGAACGTCAATTCCTGCTGCGTGGACGTCCGCGATGTCGCCGATCTGCATCTTCGCGCCATGATCGACCCCGCCGCCAGGGGCGAGCGCTTCCTTGCCACGGTGGGCGAGAGCATGTGGATGATCGAAGTTGCCGAACTGCTGAAGCAGCGCTTGGGCAAGGCAGCCGAAAAAGTGTCGACGGAAGTATGGCCCGACGAGCAGGTGCGCATCGCCGGTGAAACGAACCCGCAGCTGAAGGCCGTCGTGCCGCTGCTCGACTATGACATGAACGCAACCGGCAAGAAGGCCGAACGCCTTCTCGGCTGGGCTCCACGATCGAGGGAAGAGGCGATCATATCCTGCGCCGAAAGCTTGATCCAGCTTGGCTTGCTCAACGGCTAAGCAGGCGGGATCTCCCTAAGCCTTGCCGCTTAACAAAACGCCCCGCCTGCAAATCGCAAGCGGGGCGTTGGAATTCAGCTTAGTTCAGATCAGATGTCGGACTGCGACGTGATGATCCGCGAGACGAGGCCGTAGGCCTTGGCGTCTTCGGCGGAGAGCCAGTAGTCGCGGTCGGTATCCTTGGCGATCTTTTCGACCGGCTGGCCGGTCGCCACGGAGAAGATCTTGTTCAGGCGCTCGTTCATCTTGATGATTTCGCGTGCCTGGATCTCGATATCGGACGCCATGCCGCGCGTGCCGCCGGACGGTTGGTGCAGCAGGAAGCGCGTGTTCGGCAGGCAAAGGCGCTGCTCCTTCGGAGCGGCGACATAGATCAACGCGCCAGCGGACGCGACCCAGCCCGTGCCGATCATCCAGACCTTCGGTTTGATGAACTTGATCATGTCGTGGATCGAATCGCCGGATTCGACGTGGCCGCCAGGCGAGCTCACATAGATGCGGATGTCTTCGTCGCTGGCGGCGGCGAGCGCCACGAGCTGCGAGCATACCTTCTGGGCGAGCTCCATGGTGATGGTGCCGTAGATGAAGATCGAACGCGATTTGAAGAGATTTGCCTCCGCGTCTTTCCCCAAAGGCAGTTCCTTGGTCTTGTCTTCTTGTTCTTCGTCGTTCATTCGAACCTCTCTCGCCATCATTCGGGTTTCCCGGACATAGTGTGACTCAATGCGTAAAACAATGCGGGAAAAAGACAAGCCACGGAACGGGTGAAGATATTCTTATGGCAAACCCGAGAACTGGCCGTATTATGCCGCTGTCTCGAGCGGAGTGGAGAAAATGACATCGCCATTGCTGCACCGGGCAGTTCTCAATAACGCACTCTGGTGCGACGCCGTCTGCGCCGCGCAGGGCAGCGCCGGCGAATTTTCCCCTACACTCTGGCAAATTTCAGAGGGCACGCCCCCCTTCTATCCCAACGCCATTACGCTCACCGGAGAGGCAACCGCCAGCGAACAGGAAACAGCGATCGCCGGCCTGACCCGTCTGCGTCCAGGCGGCTGGGGCGTAAAAGACAGCTATTGCGCCATCGACCTCTCCCCGCAGGAATTCGAAATTCTCTTCGAGGCCGAATGGATCGGCCTCGAAGCCAACACCCCTTTCAAGAGCAGCCATGACGATCTCACGTGGAGACGCATCACGACGACGACCGAACTCGACGCTTGGGAAACGGCTTGGGCCGGCGGCGAACGGCACGAGAGGACGATCTTTGCCGAGCGGTTGCTGCGTGATCCCGCCATCGTCATTCTTGCAGCCTACGCTAACGGCGATTTGTCGGGCGGCGGCATTCTGAACCATCAGGGCGGTGTAGTCGGCCATTCGAACCTCTTTGCCATCGGAAACAAGGAGGACCTTGTCCGCGGCGGGCTCATCCGCGAGGCACGCAGGCTCTTTCCGGGCCAACCGGTCGTCGGTTACGAACGCAGCAATGATCTCGCCAGCGCACTGGCGCTTGGCTTCACCGCCCTCGGACCTCTGCGGGTGTGGGTTCGTGGCTGAACTTACAGAAATGTAAGTTGCCAAGGCTTTGAAAAACCGAAATTTGATCCTACGTCAGCTCAGCGCGGCAGAAATCCGCGTCCCAGATAGCCAAGGAGGCCATCATGTCGCCCGAAGAACGTCAATTGCTCAGCTCTCTCTTCGATCGCGTCCGTACATCCGCGGCAGCGCCGCGCGATGCAGACGCCGAGGCGCTCATCAATCAATCCGTCCGGGAGCAGCCCTACGCTCCTTATCTTCTCGCCCAGGCCGTCATCGTGCAGGAACAGGGCATGAAGGCAGCCGCCGACCGCATCCAGCAGCTCGAGGCTCGTGTGCACGAGCTGGAACAGCAGGGTGCTGCCCATCCGCAGGCCCAGCAGTCCGGCGGTTTCCTCGGCGGCATCGGCTCGCTCTTCGGCGGCGGTCAACCACAGCCCCAGCGCAGCGCAGCGCCTGATTACGGTCCGCAGGGCGGCAACACTCAGCAGCAAGGCCGCGGCTATGACGATTACGGTCGTGGCGCCCCGCCGCAGCAGTCCGCCGGCCCATGGGGACAGCAACAGCCTTCCGGCCCGTGGAACGCGCAGCCATCGGCTCCATCAGCTGGCGGCAGCTTCCTGCGCGGCGCGCTCGGCACGGCAGCCGGCGTTGCCGGCGGCGTCATGCTGGCGGAAGGAATAAGCAGCCTGTTCAGCCCGCATCTTGGCGGCACCGGCCTCGGCGGGCTTGGCTCAGGCCTTGCAGGTCTCGGTGGCAACGAGCGCCCGGTCGAGGAAACCGTCATCAACAACAACTACTTCGGCAATGACGGCAACAACCAGAACGACGACAACAACGACAACGTCATTAACGCTTCGGACGACCAGGACGATTCGGACAACGACGACGATTTCGACAACAGCGGTGACGACAGCTACAACGTCTGAGATTGTTTTTTGGGAATGACGGAGGCCGGCGCAGCGCCGGCCTTTTTGTTTCCGGCTGTCAGATGTTTACAGGACGTAGTCCCGTTAGCGTCTCTTTGTGAGAACCCCTCATCCCCCTGCCGGGACCTTCTCCCCTTGGGGAGAAGGTGCCCGAAGGGCGGATGAGGGGTTCCAGCCGTTTAAGGCCAACACCTCGACCGCAAGAACTCTCTCACCCACGCCCACGATAAGTCGCGACACCCTGGTCCGGCAGCCAGACACCCTCCGGCGCCTTGCCGGTCTGCCAGAACACGTCGATCGGAATGCCGCCGCGCGGATACCAGTAGGCGCCGATCCTCAACCACTTCGGGTCGAGGAGATCGACGATGCGCTTGGCGATATAGATCGAGCAATCCTCGTGGAAAGCGCCATGATTGCGGAAGGAATGCAGGAAGAGCTTCAGCGACTTCGATTCCACCAGCCATTCGTTCGGAATGTAGTCGATGACGATATGCGCGAAATCCGGCTGCCCGGTCATGGGGCAAAGCGAGGTGAATTCAGGCGCGGTGAAGCGCACGACATAATCCGTTCCCTGATGCCCGGCAGGCACCTTTTCGAGGACGGCGTCCTCCGGGTTGGAAGCGGTTTCGGTATGGCTGCCGAGCATCGACAGGCCGGAGACATCTGTCTTGGGCATTCAAGCCTCCTTGATCACTTTGACGCGGATGCCATGGGCCTTTTCGCCCTCGGGCTCCACGTGAATGGTTATTTCGGCGCCCGCATGTATGGCGCGTATGGCATCTTCAAGGCGGTCGCAGATATTGTGAGCCTCGCCGACCGCCATGCTTGCCGGCACGACGAGGTGGAAGTCGACGAAGGTTACCGCTCCGGCCCTGCGGGTCTTCAGGTCATGCACACCGAGCGAGCCGGCAGCATGCGTCCCGATAACCTCCTTAAGGGCAGCCTCTTCTTCCGGCAGCACGGCCTTGTCCATCAAGCCGTCGATCGAGGCCGAAATGACCGTATAGCCCTGATAAAGGATGTTGATCGCGACGAGGATGGCAAGCACAGGGTCGAAGATCGGATAGCCGGTCACGACCGCCAGCACAAGACCGACGAGCACGCCCGCCGAGGTGTAGACATCGGAGAGAATATGCTGCCCGTCGGCAGTCAGCGCCGGGGAACGGTGCACGCGCCCTTCCCTGACGAGGGTATAGCCCCAGACGGCGTTGATGATACCGGCGACGAAGTTGATCGCAAGGCCGAGTGCAGGCGCGTCCATTGGCAAGGGATGCGCCAGGTGCCCCACCGCCTCCTGCACGATCATCAGAGCCGCAACCACGATGAGCACACCCTCGGTAACGGCGGAAAGATATTCCGCCTTGTGATGTCCAAAGGGATGGTCGTGATCGGCCGGTTTCTGCGCATAACGGATGACGAAGAAGGCGATGAAGGCGGCGACCACATTGACCAGTGATTCCAGCCCATCCGACAAAAGCGCCACCGAGCCGGTCACCCGCCATGCGGCCAGCTTCAACGCCAATACGACGAGCGAGATCGGCATGCCCCAGAAGGCGAGTTTTCGTATCGTCTTGTTGCCCTGTCCGCTCACGACCGTCTCCATTGCAGATGCGAATGAATTGCAGAATTTGCGCCCTAGAACGCAAAACCGCCCGCGCGAGATTCGCGCAGGCGGCTTGTTGCGCGTGATATGGTCGATTGGCGAAGCTTTGTCAAACCTCGAAATAGCGCCGCTCACAAAGGCTATCTGTCATTCTGGACAATTTGATAGACAGAGCGGGACATACTTGCCGTAAATTACATTACACGTTATATAACTCGTGATATTTACACAGGAGAAAGCTGTGGCTGAAGATGTCGTCCGCAATTTCGGTTTCCTATGCCTCGGCAGCCGTTTTCGCCGCATCGGCGAGCGGCTGCAGGCGGATACGCAAGCGATCATCGAGGAATTCGGCGTCACCATCCAGGCCGGCCAGTATCCCTTTCTGGGGGCGATCGATCGCGCCGGGCCTCTGACCATCGGCGAGCTGGCGGAATCCGTCGGCATCACGCAGCCGGGGGCGACGCGCACCCTCGGCCAACTCACCGATGCCGGTCTCGTTGAAGTCCGCGCCTCCGAGGAAGACCAGCGACGCAAGCTGGTTTCGCTGACCGACAAAGGCCGCGCGCTGGTGGAGCGCTCGCGGCGTGACATCTGGCCGGTGATCGAAGCTGCCGTGCGCGACCTCTGCGGCGAGCTTTCCGGCCCTCTTCTCGAACAATTGGCGACGATCGAGGACGGGCTTGCAGAAGCACCCCTCGCCCGTCGGATAAAGCATCAGGAGAAAATATAGTGAGCCACATACTCGATCGCGCCGCCTGGAACGCGCTTCAGACCTCCCATGCGGATATCGCCGAAGGCGGCGATCTCGCCCGGCGCTATCCGCCGTCCATCGTGCCTTTCGCCGCCATGCGCGACCAGTCGCCCGAGAGCTGGGATGCGCTGGCAAACCTGCTTTCCGGCGAAGAGGTCGCGGCAATCGTCGAGCTTGGCCCGTTGGAAATTCCGCCGACGCTGGAAGTCGTTCGAGAAATGCAGCTCGTCCAGATGATCGCGCAAGGGCCTTACGAGCGCATCTCCGATCCGCGCATCGAGCCGCTGACATCAGCCGACGCCGAGGAAATGCTGGACCTCGCAAACCTCACCAAGCCTGGCCCCTTCACGCTCGGCGCGCAGAAGCTTGGCACCTTCTGGGGCATCAAGGTCGACGGCAAGCTGGTGGCGATGGGCGGCCAGCGCCTGCGCCAGCCGGGTTTTGCCGAACTCAGCGGCCTCTGCACCCATCCCGATTTCCAGGGTCGCGGCTTCGGCAAGCTGCTCTTCCGCTTCGTCGCCGGCGAGATTTCGGCGCGCGGCGATACGGTCTATCTGCACGCCTTCTCCGGCAACACGACGGCAATCTCGCTCTACGAGGCATTGGGTTTCAAGCTGCGCGCGACATTCAATCTTCGTGCAGTGAAGCGACGGGCCGCTTGACCGTCGACAGGAACGGCGTGCAGAGCCTCCAAGGCATCTGCACGGCCGGTAGAATTATCCTTTCGGCTGTGACCACTCCCTCATTCTTGCCATGGTGAGCACCTCGTCGGCTCGCCCCCAGCCGCCATCGACGACCTCATCGACCAGCACCATGGTATAGGGCCTGACACCCTCGCCGAAGTAGCCCACGAACATATCCGTGGTCTTGTGGATGATCTCTTCCTTCTGTTCTGAAGTCAGCGTTCCCTGCGGGAATTTGTAGTTTGCAAATGGCATGACTGCCTCCTTGTTCGAGCAACGGAGCAAACCTAGCGCTTGCACGAACATGCTTGAAATCGATTGATGATATATGCATTCATCCATGCCATGGATTTGCATGGCATGGATCTCAACCTCCTCGTCGCCTTCGACGCCCTGATGGCGGAGCGAAGCGTCACCAAGGCAGGCATCCGCATCGGCCGCACTCAGCCCGCGATGAGCGCGGCATTGACGAGGCTGAGAACGCTTCTAAAAGACGAACTCTTCATTCGCGGTCCCGCCGGGCTGCAGCCGACCGCTCGCGCCCTCGATTTGGCGGAACCGCTTGGCCGGGCGCTCGCCGAGATCCAGCGCACGCTCGAGTTCACGCAGGGCTTCGATCCCATGACATCGCAGGCGAGTTTCACACTCGGCCTCTCCGATCACCCGACCTTCGTCGTTCTGCCGCGCCTCTTGGAATTCCTGCGGGACAGTGCGCTCGGCGTCAGCCTGCAGGTCAAGCATTTCAATGCCCGAGACGATGCGACCACCCTGCTCGACGCCGGCGAAGTGGATGTCGCAATCGGCGTCCCGCCATCGTCGACCGGCCGTATCCTGACGAAACCGCTGTTCGAGGAACGCTTCGTCTGCGTTATGAGCAAGGATCATCCGTCGGCGGTGACGCCGTTGACGATAGAGCGGTTCCTGGCACTGGATCACTTGCTGGTCTCGCCGGAAAACGAACGCTTCGGCCATGTCGATGCGGCACTTGCTCGGCAAGGGTTGAAGCGAAGGCTTGCTCTGACCCTGCCGAATATGTACGCCGCACCGCTCCTTGTCGCGCGATCGGACATGATAGCGACGCTGATGTCTGGGGTGGTGGAGGCGTCGGGCCACGGCGGAGATCTCGTCCGTCACGATCCGCCGCTCGATCTAGACCCCATAACCTTCGTGATGTCATGGCATCGGCGCAACGATACCCATCCCGCCCAACGCTGGTTCAGGGATAGCATTGCTTCGCAGTGGGGAGCTTAGCTGCAAGTTGGACCGGGCGTTTCCGGCCAGCCCAGGCATCGAAGGACGCTAGTCTCAGCGATAGATGATCGCCATGCCGATCGTGTCGATGTAGTTCCCGTCAATGCAGGCTGCGTACTTGGCAACGCCCTCCCTGGCAAAGCCGAAGCGCTCGTAAAGCGCGATCGCACGCGCATTATCGGCATGGACATCAAGCTCGACGCGCACGAAGCCCGCCTTGCGCGCTTCCGTAAGCGTCCTTTCGAGCAGGCGGGAACCGAGACCACGCCCACGGTAGGCAGGGATGACCCCCATCCCGAGGCTTCCCCGATGCGCATGCGAAGGGAAAAAGTGCCGGCTGATATCGCACCAGCCGACCACCTCGTCTCCCACCAGCGCTACAATCTGGGGATTTTTCTTCTCGATCATGCCGAGCACGAAACCGCGCGTCTCTTCCAGCGGTGGCGCTTCCAGAAGCGTCAGATATTTCTTTTCCCGCGCGACCATATCGAGCGCCCGGTGAAAGCTGTCGACATGGCTGGCGTTGATGGGAAACAGCGTTAATTCGTCATCTGATGTCATGGCCTCATGACTTTCGAACCGGGTGGAGCGGCTCCCGAAAGAGCCACCTCAATTACTTGCCGTGAAGCCCTTGCCACTGCAACTGAGCGATCTCGACTGCTCTTTGCCAACTTATGCCGTCTCGCTGGTCAAGATACAAAGGGTGGTCACACTCATGCAGCGTGATCGTCGGCCTTTGACCGCTTTTGCCCCAATAAACATCGCAGGCGAGGTATCCACTGTTCTGTTCCGTTGCGTGGTCACGATAGGGGGACATAACGACTGGAAGCCAGCCGAACGAACCTTCGCTGGACTGATCCTCCTTATAGGTCTCGATATATCGCAAGAAGCTCTCCTCCGATTGAGTGACCCAGACACCCCAGAGGAAGGTCTCGGGTGAGTCCCAAATCGGTATCTCCAGGTTGACGCGGATGGAGAAGATATCATCGGGAGAATTTTCGTTCGGCCGAAGCCGCACGTGACAAAGATCACTGTCGAACACGACGCGAGACTGGCGCTCCTCCTCCGGCACCTCGCGGATAAAGGGCGGCGTCTCATAGCCGAAGGAAGGCGCACCGGAATATTCCTTGCCGCAACACGCACAGCGGTAAGACAGAGTTCCCACTTCCATTTACTGTGATACCCCGTCTTTAACAGTCATCTGACCATCTGCACCCGCTCACGCCGCCTTGGTCTTCGCCCTTCTTGCCAGATGTGCCACCACATTCTCGATCATCCGCATGCCGGCATCGCCGCCGAGCGTCATGATCGATTCCGGGTGGAACTGCACCGCGGCGATCGGCTCCTTGGCGTGCTCGATACCCATGATCGTGCCGTCCTCGCTCTCCGCCGTGATGATGAAATCACGCGGCAGCGTCGAGGGATCGGCGAAGATGGAATGGTAGCGGCCGACGGTCACTTCCTTGCCAAGGCCGGAGAAGACAAGGCCGGGTTCCAGCACGCGGATGCGCGACGGCTTGCCGTGCATCGGCAGCGCCAGATGGCGTAGCTCGCCGCCATAGGCTTCCGCCAGCGCCTGCAGACCGAGGCAGACGCCGAAGATCGGCAGGTTGCGCGCCCGCGCCTTCTTGATCGTCGCCTTGCAGTCGAAATCCTTGGGATTGCCAGGGCCAGGCGACAGAACGACGAGATCCGGGTTAAGCCGGTCGAACACTTCCTCGGGAACGGGCGTGCGCACTGTCGAGACGGTCGCGCCCGTCTGGCGGAAATAGTTCGCCAGCGTATGCACGAAGCTATCCTCGTGGTCGATCAGCAGGATATTGACGCCCTTGCCGACGGCGGCGACGTCGCGGCTCGCCTTGCTCGAATTGCCGGCCTTGGCATCACGGATGGCGGAAAGCATGGCGGAGGCCTTCAGTTCGGTTTCGGCTTCTTCTTCCTCGGGAATGGAATCGTTCAACAGCGTCGCTCCTGCCCGCACTTCGGCAATACCATCCTTGATGCGCACGGTGCGCAGCGTAAGCCCGGTGTTCATGTCACCATTGAAGCCGACCATGCCGATCGCGCCACCATACCATGCGCGCGGGCTCTTTTCATGCGCCTCGATGAAGCGCATCGCCCAGAGTTTCGGCGCGCCTGTAACAGTCACTGCCCATGCATGGGACAGGAAGCCATCGAAGGCGTCCATGTCGTCGCGGAGCCGTCCCTCGATGTGATCGACGGTGTGGATCAGGCGCGAATACATCTCGATCTGGCGGCGACCGATGACCTTGACGGAGCCCGGCTCGCAGACACGGCTCTTGTCGTTGCGGTCAACGTCGGAGCACATGGTCAGCTCGGATTCGTCCTTCTTGGAGTTCAGCAACTTCAGGATCTGCTCGCTATCGGCAATCGGATCCTCGCCACGCTTGATCGTGCCCGAGATCGGGCAAGTCTCGATGCGGCGGCCGGAGACGCGCACGAACATCTCAGGCGAAGCGCCGACGAGATATTCCTGGTTTCCGAGGTTGATGAAGAAGGAATAGGGCGACGGGTTGATCGCCTTCAGCCGCTTGGAAATATCGGACGGCTTGCTCTCGCAGCGCTCCATGAACTTCTGGCCGGGCACGACTTCGAAGAGATCGCCCTTGCGGAAGCTTTCCTTGGCCTTGGTGACCAGCCCGGCGTATTCGCCCGGCTTGTGATCGCTCTTCGGCGGAATCGCATCGGTGCGCACGAACGGCTCCGGCGCGATATCGCCGGCCTTGCCCTCGGTCGTGCCCCCCCCCTTCTCGAAGTCATAGCGGTCGATCCAGGCCTTGGCCGAATAGTTGTCGACGACCAGGATTTCGTCCGGCAGGTAGAGCACCATGTCACGCTGGTCGGAGGGCCGCTCCAGCTTCAGGTTGATCGCGTCGAACTGGAAGGCGAGATCGTAGCCGAAGGCACCATAGAGCCCGATGGCGGCATCAGCCTGCGAATAGAAGAGATCGGTAACGGCGCGAAGAACGGTGAAGACGGTCGGCATCTTCGAGCGCTCTTCCTCAGTGAAGACGCGATCCGGCAGCTTGACTGTCAGGTCCAGTCGGCGAGCGGTCAGGATGCCGAGTTCCAGCTCGGAGACGGTCTTCAGCCGCTCCGTGATAAAGCCGAGCAGCACTTCGCCGCGCTCATTATAGGCTTCGATCCAGACATTGCGGCCATTGCAGGAAATGCCGAGCGGCGGATCGACGATAGCAGTGTCCCAGCGGGTATAGCGGCCCGGATATTCGTAATTCGACGAGAAGACAGCGCCGCGGCGCTCGTCGAGCTTGTCGATATAGGACGAAACAGCGTCAGCATAGGGAATGGCCCTGCGCTGCCGGGTGACGGATATGCCACCCTTGGTTTCGTAAATCTCCGCACCATCATCCCGCAGGATCGTAACCATTCTTCCTCACTCCATTCCTCGGGGCCCAGACGACAGGCGCTTTAAAACAAAAAAGCCGCCTCGAAGTTTCGGGCGGCTCACTCGTCGTCGTCTTTGGACACGATTGGTCGAGGCCGCCTCAGCGAGCCCACCACCACGATGCAATGTTCAAGGACGTGTTCATGGGCCAAATTGTTAGCGTGAGACGCGCCGATGCGCAAGCGGCAATTCCGAGGAAAGTTTCGGCCAGCAGCAAGCTGCCCGAAACCCCTGAAAACTCAGGCCTCTTGCCTTGCCGCGGCGAAGAAATCCTCAGGATCATCGACCTCGACGAGCCGCTTTCGCTCGATCCGCCAGAAGCGGTTGCCGACGGCGCGAACGAAGCTTCTGTCGTGCGAAACCAGCAGGCAACTGGCCTCCTGCGCCATCAGCTCGCTTTCCAGCGCCTCCTGCCCCTCGATATCGAGGTGATTGGTCGGCTCGTCGAGCAGGTAGAAATTCGGGTTGCGAAGCCTCAGCACCAGCATCGCAAGCCTGGATTTCTGGCCACCGGAAAGGCGACCGACTGCCCGGCCCTGCATCTCGACATCAATGCCCGCACCGGCCAGAAGGCTGCGCGCCCGCGGCTCGCCAAGCTCGAAGAGCCGCGTGACGACGCCAAGCGGCGTATCGCCATCGCCCAGCCCTGCCAGGGCCTGATCGCTGTAGCCGAGCACAAGCGACGGCGTCGCCTTGATCCCTTCCGGTCCCGACCCCTGCCCCTCGATTGCCCTGCGAATCATCTCGACCAGCCGCGACTTGCCCGTTCCGTTCTGCCCGAGCAATACGACACGGTCGCCCTGACGAATCCATTGCTTGCCCGTCCTGAAAAGCAGTGTTCCATCAGGCGTCGTCACATCCGCATTATCGAGCGTCACGAGGATCTTTGCCTGTGTCTCCCGGCTCGCGAGGCGGATCGCGCCCGAGGAACGCTCCTGGTAGCCCGGACGCGCGGCGTCCTCCAGCCGTTCCGCCCGCTGCTTCAGCTGCTTCGTCTTGACCGTTAGCAGGTCACTGCCGGAGTTGATGCCGAGATTGTTGAGCTTGGCCGCCTGCCGCCGCAGTTGCTGCGCAACCTTCATATCCTTCTGGAAACGCCGTTCCTCGGATGCATCGGCCTCATCCAGGGCCTCCCTCGCCCTGTTATAGGGCAGCTGGAAGACCTGCGATTGCTCTGCGCGCAGGAAAAGCGTCCGGTTGGTCACAGCATCCAGAAATGCCCGGTCGTGGCTGGAGAGCAGCACGGCTGTCTCGCGCGGCAGGGCGTTCAGCCAGTCCTCCAGGAGCGCGATCTTGGCAAGATCCAGATGGTTGGTCGGCTCATCCAACAGGAGCACGTCCGGTTCGGTGACGGCGACGCGGGCAAGCAGCGCCAGCCGCTGCCATCCGCCGCTGAGCTCGGCGATCGCCCTCTCGCGAAAGGCTGTGGGCACGTCGAGTTGATCCAGCACGACATCCACCCGCCAGCTCTCGCTATCCGCCTGCTCTGCCGGCAGCGCCTGTCTGACTGCCTCATTAAAGGACGCGGTCATCAGCCGCTCGGGCATATTTTGCTCGACATAGCCGATAGTCAGGCCGCGCGACCGCGTCATGTCGCCCGTGGTCGGGTCGAGCCGGCCGGCGATGCAGTTGAGAAGCGTGGATTTGCCCCTGCCATTGGCAGCGACGATGCCGACGCGGTCTCCCGCATTCAGCGCGAAATTAAGATTGGAAAAGAGTGGCGCACCGAGTGTGACGCCGAAATTGCGCAAACTAATCAAAGCCATGATCGTTCTCTGGTCTATCCGAGGAGACGTCAGCTCGCGCCCGTCCAGGGATCGCTGAGGTTGATGCCGGGCCGATGCATCATTGTGGCATCGGCCGTTTTCTCGGTAATTGTCAGGAAGCAGACACACGAACGCGAAGTGTTCGGCGCCGCCTTGCCATCAAGGGCAGACCAGAAAGGATATGAGTGAGCTACGGCCTCTGATCAGCCCTGCAAACGCATCCGCAGGGCATGTCTCGGGCCGAACTGGCGATTGCGCCAGAAATACGTGATCATTTTGCGGCCCTCCTTTCTTTTCAAGAAACTGTGCGCTTTCAATACCATCACTGCGCGCAGCGCACAACTCCAGGCATCGGATGGCGCAGACAAAAAAGGGCGATGCCGCAGCACCGCCCAGGTTGGTCAGGCTGCAAACCTGTGATCAGAAGCGCTGGACGAGCGAGATCTTGAAGGTCCGGCCGGGCTCGGAATAGAACTCCCGCGCCTGCGAGAGCGTGCCCTGCGTGTTGAGCGCGTCGTAGTAGGTCTGATCGAAGACGTTGTAGACGCCGGCATTGACGCGCAGGCCTTTCAGCTTCTCTGGCTGCCACCAGCCGGTCAGATCGACGATGCCGTATCCGGGAACGCGATAGGTATTGCCGCTCTTCTCGAAATCTCTCGCCGCCGCGATGAAGGTCACATCGGTACCCCATGTGTCGGTCGCATAGCCGACGCCGATCGAGCCCTTGGCCGGCGCGACCGAGTTCACGTATTCGCCCGTGTCCATGTCCCGGCCGTTGGCATAGGCAAAAGCGCCGTTGATATGGATGCCGTTATTGAAGGTCTTGTGGGCGTTCGCCTCGAAACCATAGATGCGGACATTGGCGCGGTTGAAGTATTCGGTGATACCGAGCGGATAGGTGCCCGTCGTATCGGGGACGCTGTAGGTGTCGATGAAGTTCTTGTAGCGGTTATAGAAGACGCCAAGATGGCCGCCGAAATCCTGGTCGCCGAGATTGGCGCCGACTTCGATGCCATTGCTCGTCTCGGGCTTGAGATCGGGATTGCCGATGCTCAGATAGCCGCCCGGAACGCCGTAGTTCTCGTAGAGTTCGGTGACATTCGGCGCACGGAAGGCCATGGCCCACTGCGCATAGAATTCCACGTCGTTCTGCGGCTCGAAGGAGGCGCGCAGCTTCGGCGAGAAGCGGTTGTCGGACTGGCCGGGCTCGAGCCCGTTATAGTTGGAGCTGTCCTGGTAGGCCTGTGTGTTCTTCGGCGTGTAGTCATACCAGTCGAAGCGCAAGCCGGGCGTCAGTGAGAAGCGGCTATCGCCAAGCGCGATCTTGTCGTCGACGAAGCCGCCGATCTTCTTGCCGTCCACGTCAGGCATATCGGACTGGTTGGTGTGCAGGAAGCTGCAGGTACTGAAGGGTGAGAATGGTCCCGGCCCGCAGTTGTCATCACCAGCCGAATATTGCGTCGTCTTGGTGAAGGAAGCGTCGAGGCCGAAGGTCACCTTGTGATGCAGGGTTCCTGTGTCGAAGGACTTCGAGGCATTGCCGTTGAAGCCGAAGGTGCGGTCTTGCATGGTGTTGCGGCGCCAGTAGTCACCGATGACCGAGGTGTAGCGGTAAGCGTCCTGACCATCCTCGCGCAGCAAGCGCTGCCAGTAGAAGACGGCATTCGCCGTGTCGAACAGGGAGTCGTCGTCGGTCGACTCGAAGTTATAGTCAAGCGACACGCGATCTCGCTTGATGTCTTCGGAGCCGCTGTCCTGGCCGGGGCGGTAGTTGCCCGTCAGGCTCTGGGCACTCTTCAGATCCGTCGTCTGGTCCTTGTCGTAATGCTCGGCCGTCAGGCCGAAGGTACCGGCGCCGTCGGTATATTGGCGCAGCTTGAAGAGATAGTTGCGGCTGTTGTAATCGGCCGGGTTCGCCTCGGTGCGCGTCGCGCCGTATCCGCCGACATCGCCGTTGCTTTCCAGCTCATGCCCCTTGGTATAGCCGCCCTGGAAGAGCACAGCGGTGTTGTCGATCCGCTTGGCAATAGCGGCCGAGCCGCCGAAGCTGCGGTCGTCGCCGTTGTAATCCAGCTTGAAGACGCCGCCCCAGGTCTTGCCCGGATCGATCAAATCTTCCGGCTCCAGCGTGCGCAACACCAGTGCGCCGCCAAGGGCACCGCCACCGGCACGGCTGGAATCGGCGCCGCGCACGACGTCCACCGTCGACAGCGTGTTGAAGTTGAAGCTGTTGATACCGCCATCGGCGCCGCGAGCGCCATCGAGCATATAGGGGATCGGAATTCCGTCGATCGTCGTGAGCACGCGGTCGTCTTCCAAACCGCGGATATTGACGCTGCCACTCGTGCGGTCGAAGCCGACGCCGAGCTCGGTGCTACGGCCGAGATCCTCGATGCGATTGATCTGCTTGTTGTTGATCTCGTCGGCCGTCGTCTGCGACGCGAGCGGCGTATCCGCGACAGGATCCTTCTTCGGCCTCGCGCCCTTCACGACGATCTTTTGCAGCGTCGTCGCGTCCTTGTTGTCCCCGGCATCGGTCTTCCCCGTGCTGCCTGCCTGCTGCGCAAAAGATACCGTGCCGAGCGCCAGAAACGCCGTGCACGCCAAAAGAACCGAGCGCGATCGCCGGACCACCATAACCATTCCTTTCGAGTGATATCACCGGGCTGGCTGGTCGGTCTGCGCTAGGCTTTCCAAGGGGCTGGCTGGGTTCGTTCTTAGAGAGAGACGGAGCAATTTCCGCCTTCGTTCTGCCGCATAAAAAACATGAGTATGATTGTCAATATATCGACCGCTCATAAACATGATTAAAATTATCATATTTAAAGGCGAACATGCCCTCGTTGCGAAATTGCAACGAAAACCGCTGCCAGCGCGTTCTTTCCCCAAGCGATACCACCGATGGGTGAGGAACGAGATGCGGTTGAAGATGACGCTTGCCTTTGCCTGCCTGGCCATTCTGACAGGCACTTCCCTGCCGGAAACCGGCCCCCTGCCCGAGATAAAGCCGGATACGGAAGACACGCAGCCCACCCCGCCGGAAACACCGATACCGCAGGAAAAGCCGGCTGAAAAACCGGCGGCAGGAAAACCCGCCACCCCTTCCGATGCGGAGCAGGCGCCCGAAGAAACGGCGCCGGCCGAAGAGAAGGCCGGCGAAATGCAAGGACCGCCGAAGCCGCCCCTGACGATCGCCTCGGAACCGGACGATGAGCATCAGGAATGCGAGAAAGAGCTTCAGGCGATGGGCGCTGTGTTCAAGGACGTCCCGCGGATCGACGACGGCAATGGTTGCGGCATCGACAAGCCGATCTCGCTGACGGAGGCACTTCCCGGCATCAAGCTGAAACCGGAAGGCACGATGCGCTGCCAGACTGCGCTGGCGCTCGCCCACTGGATGAAACAGAGCGTCATCCCATCTGGCGAAGTGGCGTTGAAAGATGCCGGTCCGATCGTCACCATCAACCAGGCCTCGACCTATATCTGCCGCCTACGCAACAACGCGACGACGGGCAAGATCTCCGAGCACGCCCGCGGCAACGCGGTCGATGTCGCAAGCTTCACCTTCCAGGACGGCACGGTTGTCGCAGTCCAACCGCGCAAGGAAGATTCAACGCTGACAGGCGCCTTCCAGCGCGCCGTCAGCGCCGCCGGCTGCCTCTACTTCACGACAGTCCTCGACCCCGAAAGCGACGCCAACCACGAGCACCATTTCCACCTCGACGTCATCGAAAGACACGGCGGATTCAGGTATTGCCATTGATGGAAAGCGATTCCGCATCAAACAGTTGTGTTTCCCGCTTGAATCGAGGTCGCAACGACTTAAACTGACGCCCGAACACTGACGAGGCGCTATCCATGACGCTGCTGAAATTGCAAATTCAGAACGCGACTGCTTTCCGGCTCGACCATCTGGCGAAGCAGCGCAACGTCTCGCCGGAAGAAATGGCGGCGTCGGCGATCGAGGAGTTTGTCGAGCGCGAGGAGTGGCAGATTGAAGAAATCCAATCCGGCCTCAGGGAAGCCGACGCGGGTGATTTTGCATCCCCCGATGAGGTAGCCGCCGTTCGTGCCAAGTTCTCCGGCACCAAATCGTCCGATTGATGAGCACACCACTTCGCGGGACCAGACGTGCGCTTGCCCGCCTGAATTACATCGGAACCTACATCAGCCAGGACAATCCCGCTGCCGCAGAGGCGGTCGTGAGCCGCATCGCAGATGCGGCAGACCTACTCTGTGATTTCCCAAACCAGGGGCGATCCGGACGCGTCGAGGGCACAAGGGAACTCATCCTTGCTGATCTGCCCTACATCATTGTCTATCGCCTTCGCGATCAGGACATAGAAATCCTGACGGTCATGCACACCTCGCGGCGCTGGCCCAAGGACTTCTGACGTCAGGCCGAACGGCTAAAACAGCCCTTCCACATACCCCTGATCATTCAGGAAAATCCGCTCGGCGGAAGGCACGCTTGGCAGGCCCGGCATGGTGCGGATCTCGCCCGTGATCGCAACGACGAAGCCGGCGCCGGCCGAGAGCCTGACTTCGCGAACGTGAACGACATGCCCCTCCGGCGCGCCGCGCAGATTGGGATCCGTCGAGAAGGAATATTGTGTCTTGGCGATGCAGACGGGCAAGTGGCCGTAGCCCCGCTCCTCCCAGGCGATCAGCTGATCGCGCACCGCCTTGTCGGCCGTCACCTCGCCCGCGTGATAAATCTTCGAGGCGACGATTTCGATCTTTTCGAACAGCGAGAGATCGTCGGGATAGAGCGGCTGGAATTTCGCCTGATCGGATTCGGCAAGCTCCACGACCTTGTAGGCAAGGTCCTCGATGCCGGCGGAACCCTCTGCCCAGTGGCGGCAGAGGATCGCTTCGGCGCCGAGCCGCGAGACATAATTCTGCACGGCGGCGACCTCCGCATCGGTATCCGAAGTGAAGTGGTTGATGGCGACGACGACGGGAACGCCGAACTTGCGGACATTCGCAAGATGCCGGCCGAGATTGGAGCAACCCTTCACCAGCGCCGCGACATTCTCCGTTCCCAGATCTTCCTTGGCGACCCCGCCATTCATCTTCAGCGCCCGCACGGTCGCGACGATGACGGCTGCATCCGGCTTCAGGCCGGCCTTGCGGCACTTGATGTCGAAGAATTTCTCAGCGCCGAGATCCGCGCCGAAGCCTGCTTCGGTCACGACATAATCGGCGAGTTTCAGCGCCGTGCGCGTGGCGATGACGGAATTGCAGCCGTGGGCGATATTGGCAAAGGGTCCGCCATGGACGAGCGCCGGGTTGTTCTCCAGCGTCTGCACGAGGTTCGGCTGCATGGCATCCTTCAAAAGCACAGCCATCGCTCCGTCAGCCTTCAGGTCGCGGGCATAGACCGGTGACCGGTCACGGCGATAGCCGACGATAATCTCGCCCAGCCGCCGTTCGAGATCCTTCAGGTCGGAAGCAAGGCAAAGGATCGCCATGACTTCGGACGCAACGGTGATATCGAAGCCGCTCTCGCGCGGAAAGCCGTTGGCAACGCCGCCGAGCGAGGAGACGATTTCGCGTAGCGCCCGGTCGTTCATGTCCATCACTCGCCGCCAGGTCACGCGGCGACTATCGATGTTGAGCGCATTGCCCCAATAGATGTGGTTGTCGACCATGGCGGCGAGCAGATTGTGCGCCGAGGTGATGGCGTGGAAGTCGCCGGTGAAATGCAGGTTGATGTCTTCCATCGGCACGACCTGTGCATAGCCGCCGCCGGCAGCGCCACCCTTGGTGCCGAAGCAGGGG
This sequence comes from Neorhizobium sp. P12A, assembly GCF_008365395.1. Lineage (NCBI taxonomy): Bacteria > Pseudomonadati > Pseudomonadota > Alphaproteobacteria > Hyphomicrobiales > Rhizobiaceae > Neorhizobium > Neorhizobium sp. P12A. The sequence continues at coordinate 508,182 of NZ_QOVX01000001.1, forward strand.
CCGAGCGAAGGCTCGCGCACGCAGATGACAGCGTTTTTGCCGATGCGGTTCAGCCCGTCGCCGAGGCCGACCGTCGTGGTGGTCTTGCCCTCGCCTGCGGGGGTCGGGTTGATCGCGGTAACAAGGATCAGTCTTCCGTCTTTCTTGCCTTCCTGGGATGCAATGAAATCGGCGCTGATCTTTGCCTTGTCATGGCCATAGGGAGCCAGCTGATCCGCCGGAATGCCGAGCCGGTCGCCGATCTCGTAGATCGGCTTTTTGACTGCCGCGCGCGCAATTTCAATATCGGATTTCACCACTGCCATGACACTTCCCCATAGACTGATCGGCGCATGTCGCCTTGGCTTGGCAATAACCGAAAAAGAGGCGGCCGTGAACAGATTTGCCGCTATGAGACGCGTAAACGTCGCCTTCAGGCTGTATCTAAAGCAGCCGCAATAGAGCTGGGCTTGCAGATCGAGACGCGGATACCTTAATTCTTGCTCGAAAGCCAAAGCACCAAAACCAAAACGACGGAGCCGCAACGAGATGAAATCCCTGGAACTGCTGGTCGAGCGAATCATCCTGTCGAGCCGCTGGATTCTCGTCGTCTTCTATATCGGCCTCGCAGCCGCTCTTGCGCTCTATGCCCTGTCCTTCGGCTACAAGTTCCTCAAGGTCGCCATCCATGTCTTCGATTACGAGGAGGCGGACATGATCCTGGCCATGCTCGGCCTCATCGACGCGGCGCTGGTGGCAAGCCTGATCGTGATGGTGATGATCTCGGGCTACGAAAACTTCGTCAGCCGCTTCGACGAGCCGGATGAAAAGGTTTCCTTCATCGGCAAGCTCGACAGCGGCAGTCTGAAGATCAAGGTCGCCTCCTCGATCGTCGCCATCTCCTCGATCCACCTGCTGCAGGTCTTCCTCAATGTCACGCAATATGACAACAGCAAGCTGATGTGGCTTACCTTCATCCACCTCGCATTCGTGGTGTCTGCGCTGCTGCTGGGCTTCCTAGAGCAGATCATGGCAAAGGCGAAGGGCAAGGATTACTCAGCCAAGCCCGCAACCGAAGTCAAAGAATGACTTCGTCGTTTCCTGTCGTCGGCAACTGGACGGGCTGTGACGGAGAAGTCTGCGGCGGCGTCTGAGGCGCCGGGTCCGTTGCCGGCAGCACGGGCGGCGTGGAAACCGGGGCCGGCGGCGGTGTCGGTGGCGCAGGATGCAGGGCAGCGATGCAGCTCGCAATCGTCTTGCCGTCGGCGCAACCATTGACGAGAACGAGGTCGTCAGCCGATTCCTGCTCCGTCGTCATCTTGATCTGGATGGCCTCATCCTGTTTGATCAACCGGATGGAAGAAGGCGTGGCGCTCATCATCATGTCGAAGATCGCGTCGTCGATACCCATCTTGTCGAGATAGGCGATCAGCGCCGCCTTCTGCTTCTTGCCGAGCTTGGTCGTATCGTGCTGGCCGACGATCTTGCGGCCGATTTCCTTCTGCGAAAGGATCTTCTTCCGGCCATTGACCATCTGGTATTCGGTGCGGTAGCGGACGCGCTCCTCGCGGTAGGTGGTGGTAATCTGATGCACGCCGATCAGCGCGAAGGGGCTGGCAATGCGCCGAACGCCGCCTGCAAGCAGCAGCGGACAGGCTGAAAAGCATACAGCACCCGAGGAATAGACCTCACCCGTTGCCGAACCATCCTTGCTGCGTCCGGACGTGCAAAACGGATCGGTATACCCGCATCCGGACAATCTGCTGCCGCCAACGGCGACGGACAGGCCCTTCTTGCGGATCACCAGGCCCATCTCCATCGCGGCGGCGACGTCGCCACCGGGAGAGCGGACGATGATCGGCAGCTTTTTCTTGCCGACCGTCTTCAGGATTTTCTGTAGCTTCTTCGGCGTATCGGCCTTGATCTGCCCTTCGGCCGCAATCCAGTCCGCACATGTCCCGTCACGATCGCAATAGGCCGCATCGCCATGAACGAGCACGAACTCCATGGGCCGGTCGAGCGGAGAGTCCTCCGCACTGACCGAACCGAGAGGCACAACGGCAAGCATTGAGGCTGCGGCAAAGCACACCGCCCCATCACGGCACCAGGACAAAAGCCGACGAAAAAGGACTGGGATCATCAAACCTGAAACACCGGTTGCAGCCGCATTTCAGCGATCGATAGCAATGACGCTAGGCTTCTGCAAGTCACAAGCGCTCGACCCGGACGTTTTCGCGGCTCAGCCTTCTCCCATCGCAATAAGGCTGGCATTTCCGCCCGCCGCTGCGGTGTTGACCGAGACGACCTGCTCCAGCGCAAACCGCAGCAAATAGGCTGGGCCGCCCGCCTTGAAGCCCGTGCCCGACAGGCCGGAGCCGCCGAATGGCTGCGTGCCGACGACCGCGCCGATCATATTGCGGTTGACGTAGACGTTGCCGGTGTCGAGGGCATCGGCGACGGTACGCACCGTTGCCTCGATGCGGCTGTGGACGCCGAGCGTCAGACCGTAACCGGAAGCATCGATCTCGGCGAGCACCTTCGACAGGTCCCTCGCCTTCCACTTGACGATGTGCAGCACCGGCCCGAAGACCTCCTTCGTCAGCGCGCCGGCCTTGTCCAGCTCGACGATGTGCGGAGCAAAGAAGCTGCCGCCCGAGGGCGCCTTGCCAGCAAAACGCACCTTCTGCGTCTTCTGCATGTCGGCAATATGCGTTTCCAGCATCGCCTTCTGCTTGTCGTCGATGATCGGACCGACATCGGTGTTGGCAAGGCTCGGATCGCCGAGCTTCAGCTCACGTGCGGCCCCTTCGATCATGGTCGTCATCTGTTCGGCCACGTCTTCCTGTAGGAAGAGCAACCGCAGCGCCGAGCAGCGCTGGCCGGCGGAACGGAAGGCGGAGAGAATGACGTCATCCGCCACCTGCTCCGACAGCGCCGTCGCATCGACGATCATCGCATTGAGGCCGCCGGTCTCGGCGATCAGCGGCACGATCGGGCCATCCTTGGCAGCCAGCGCCCGGTTGATCGCCCAGGCGGTCTTCGTCGAGCCGGTAAAGGCAACGCCAGCCAGGGCGGGATGCGCGGTGATCGCGGCGCCCACATCGGGTCCTCCGGGCACGAGCAGCAGCACGTCTTCGGGCACACCGGCCTGGTGGAAGAGCTTAACCGCCTCATAAGCGATCAGCGGCGTCTGGGGCGCGGGCTTGGCGATGACGGCATTGCCGGACACCAGCGCTGCAGAAACCTGTCCCAGGAAGATGGCAAGCGGGAAATTCCAAGGCGAGATGCAGGCAAAGACGCCGCGACCGCGCCAAAGGTAGCGATTGTCCTCGCCGGTCGGTCCCGGCATCTTCTGTGGCGAACCGAAATGGCGGCGCGCCTCTCCGGCATAGGAGCGGCAGAAATCGACCGCCTCGCGGATTTCGGCAATGCCGTCATCCAGCGTCTTGCCGCCTTCCGCCGCCAAGAGGGCTAGCAGCCGGTCGCGATTGCTTTCCAGAAGATCCGCCATGCGCTCAAGCGCAGCAGCGCGGTCTTCGACAGGCTTGCGCGACCAGGCCTTGAATCCCTTGGCACCGACCGCGAAGGCCTTGTCGACATCGGTCGCCGTCGCGTTGTGGACAGTGCCGACGGTCTTTGTGTGATCCGACGGCGAAACGACCGGGACTTCCGATCCCTTGAGAACGACCCCGGGGATCAGCGGCTCGGCCTTGATGCTGCCCGCGCCCTTGCCGACATTGGCCTGCAGCTTTGCGAGCGTCTGACGATGCCCGAATTCCAGGCCAGCGCTGTTCTTGCGCTTGCCGTAGAGATCCAATGGCATGGGGATCTTGCCATTGCGGGTGCTTGCGCCGACATCGAGCTGCAGCTTGGTGGCCGGCCGTTCCAGCAAAGCCTTGATCGGCACGTTCTTGTCGCCGGCCATCGCCACGAATGAGGAGTTCGCGCCGTTTTCCAGCAGGCGACGAACGAGATAGGCAAGCAGGTCGCGATAGCCGCCAACAGGCGCATAGATGCGGCAGGCAATCCGGTCATTGCCAGACAGAAGGTGGTTATAGAGCGCCTCGCCCATGCCATGCAGGCGCTGGAATTCGAAGCCGGAGCGATCGTTGCCGGCCAGTTCCAAAATGGTGGATACCGTCAGCGCATTGTGCGTCGCAAATTGCGGGAAGATGCGCGCCCGCTTGTCAAGCAGATGTTGCGCGCAGGCGAGATAGGAAAGGTCCGTCGCCTGCTTGCGGGTCCAGACCGGATAATCGTCGAGACCGCGTTCCTGCGCTCGCTTGATTTCTGTATCCCAATAGGCGCCCTTGACGAGGCGCACCATCATCCGGCGATCATATCTAGCGCAGAGTTCGTCGATATAGTCGATAACGCCGACAGCGCGCTTCTGATAGGCCTGTATCGCAAGGCCGAAACCATCCCAGCCGTCGAGCGACGGATCGGCAAAGACCGCGGCGATGACGTCGAGCGACAGTTCCAGGCGATCGGCCTCTTCGGCATCGACGGTGAAGTTGAGCTGATGGGCCTTGGCCATCTGCGCGAGCTTCAGGAGATCGGGTACGAGTTCCTCCATCACCCGGTCGCGATGGGTGGCGAGATAGCGCGGATGCAGCGCCGAAAGCTTGACTGATATGCCCATGCGATCCGGCAACTGCTTGCCCTTGCCGTTCTTCGCAAGCCAGGTGCCGATCGCCTCGATCGCCATGGCATAGGACTGGAAATAGCGCTTGGCGTCTTCAGCCGTGCGGGCACCCTCGCCCAGCATGTCGAAGGAATGGCGATAGCCCTTCTCCTCGCTCTTGCCGGCGCGCGACAGCGCATCCTTGATGGTTTCGCCGAGAACGAAATGATAGCCGAGGAAGCGCATCGCCTGCTTGGTCGCATTGCGCACGGTCGGCAGGCCGAGCCGCTTTACGAGGCCACGCACGACGCCTTCGGGCGTGTCGCCGGGACGCAGAATGCGGGCCGAGATGCCAAGAGCCCATGCCGAGGCCGAAACAAACCAGCTCTCGGCCTTGCCCTCATGCTCGCTCCATCCGCCTTCCTTCAGCTTGTCCTCGATCAGCTTGTCCTGCGTCAGCGCGTCAGGCACGCGCAGCAGCGCCTCGGCGAGAACCATGAGGGCGAGCCCTTCGCGCGTTGAAAGTCCGTATTCGCGCAGGAAATCCTCGACCCCGCCGATCGAACCGGAATTGGCGCGGATTGCCTCGATCATGCCGGAAGCGCGCTTGTCGATGGCGGCATCCTGGCTCTCGGAAAAGGAAAGCTCGTCGGCGAAGCGATTGAGAAGCCGGTCGTCGTCTCCGGCGAAAGGGGCATTGAAAAGTGGCATTGCTGGCGAAGTCTGACTCGGCATGAAGGATTCTCCGTGATTTCAGCAACATAGCTATAGGCTTCTGGTGCTTTTCACCAAAATAGCGCATCATTGCAGCAGAATTATCTGCACATCACCGACAAGGCAGTGAAAATTGAAAGAACTTGACCGTCTCGACAGAAAGATCCTGCGCGCGTTGCAAAAGGAAGGACGCCTCTCGAACACTGAGCTCGCTGACCGCGTTCACCTGTCGCCGACGGCAACAGCCGAAAGAGTGAAGCGGCTGACACGCGACGGCTACATTATCGGCTACATGGCGATCCTCTCGCCTGAAAAGCTCGGTCGATCTCTCCTCGTCTTCGTACAGGTCAAGCTCGACCGGACGACGCCTGATGTCTTCGATTCCTTTTCAGCCGCGGTGAAGCGCAGCGATGATGTCATCGAGTGCCACATGGTCGCCGGCGGCTTCGACTATCTCGTCAAGGCGCGTGTCGCCGGAATGGAGGCTTACCGGCAATTCCTCTCCGAGGTCATATTGCCCCTGCCGGGAGTACGGGAAACGCATACCTATGCCGTCATGGAGGAAGTAAAAGGGACCTCGCTTCTTCCTGTTTAGAAATGCAAGGTACGGGCAACCCATTGATCATATGAAGATATCATAACGTGTGCTCCAGCCGCTAATTTTAAGGCTAGCATTCCCCTTTAATTCCGCTATTTGATAGCGGTAACACTCGATAGGCACTTACCCACTAATGTCCTATATGATTACCGCCGAGAGACAAATATTGCTTTCCGCCGAGTTGGCGACAGCCCGGACGCAAAGCGCGCTTCTCCAGGCTCTGGAGCGGACGACGGTTGCTTTCGGCTTCAATTATTTCCTGCTGATGAACGCGCCGGCGCCCGAAGATGCTATGCTCGGGCCGCTGATCATCGAAGCCTCGATGCCGCGATCCTTCGTGCGCGATCTTGACCAGGGACAAATGCTTCGAAGCTGCACGATGATCACTCGTGCACGCCATTCGGTTTTGCCGCAATCCTGGCATATGGGGGAAAAGGCGCCGATTCCGGAGATGGAGTTTTCCCGCGATTTCCAGCTTTTGCTGGTCAATTACAAACAATCGATGGGCATAACCGTTCCAGTGAACTCCACCGACGGCCAACGGTTGATCTTCTGGTTCTCGGGAAACCGCACCAGCCTCAGCCAGAGCGAGATGAACGAGCTTGCAATGATCATGTTGCAAGCATCGGACAGCTACAATTCCATCAAGCGCGGCAATGTCTCTCCGCCACATTCGCTTTCGGCCCGCGAGTTGGAGGTGGTTCGTTGGACCGCGCAGGGCAAGACATCGATCGAAATCGGCCAGATCCTCTCCCTCTCGGACCACACGATTAACGCGTACATGACCAATGCCATTAAAAAACTGGATTGCGTGAATCGCACGCAGTTGGTAGCTAAAGCCATCAGGCTGAAGCTCATAAGCTGACAATTCGCAACGCAGCTTCAGCGAAATAATCGCAGTGGGAAGTCTTGTGCCTGTTCGATTCGAGCCGAAGCCCACCATTCAGGATCGGTCCCATGTAGGGATCAGCGATGCGGAAATCGTTCAGATGGTATCCGCGTACAGAAACTTCGGTTTCTGGCGCCTCGACCTGGATGCGGGACATTTCTTCGCTTCCGAAGACGTGTATCGCATTTTCGACTTGCCGTTTTCGACTGGTCCCATGAACCTGGTCGAGACGATGGGGCGTGTCCACGAAGAGGACAAGCAGAACATGATGGAAACCTACGAGCTGGCGAGCCTGCACAAGACGGGTTTTCATCACGCCTATCGCGTCAAGAACGGCATGGGCGGATATAAGATGGTCCGCACCGTCGCTGAATTCCGCAACATTCCGGGGACAAGCGGCGACCTCATCGGCATCACCTATGAATTCGCCGAGCAGCTTAACATCATCGGCTTCACGGAGAAGGACGGGCTACCCTGATAAGGCAGCCCCGTCGAAACATCACCGCGTTCCGAGAACTGCCCTCGTCTCCACGAGGTTCGAGCGCACTCTGAGAATATAGAAGCCCATCGTTGCCAGATGGCTCGGCATGATCCAGCCATCCTCCCGCCCATTGGAGATCATGAACGGCTGGATCTTCAGGGCAGCCTGAAACTGCTTCATCGTATCGCCCCAGAGCGCACCCACGTTTCGCTCGGCAATGACCTGCGAGAAATCCGCGCCCGCGGCGCTCAATATCCCGTAATAGCCGTAGAGCTGTCCATAGGCGAACCAGAAGCGATCGTCGGCGCGCATGTCGAACCAGCCGTAATTGTGGTTCTCCGAACGCTCAGCCAGGATATCGGAAGTGTTGCCGAGGTCGCTGGTGATACGATCGATGAATTCGATCAGATTGTCCGCACGACTGTCGAAAGTGGCATTGCAATTGCCGAGGTCCGTGTTGAACTTGCGCAAACTGTTCATCGCGGCTCGATAATAGCTTGGCGTCGGCGTCTTCGGACCGAATGGCGCAACGCCGAAATACCAGCTGCCTTCATCGAACTGCAGATTGCCGCGAGCCCTTTGCAGATCAGCATTGATACCCGACGTGCCGCGAACGCGACCGAGCGAGTCGACCAGTTCCACTGACGTGCGCCGGATAGCCTGGTTGACGCCACGCTGGAACGAGGCCTTGTTGTCGAGAAACGGGGTGTCGTCCCAATCGATGCCGAAGAAGCCCAGCTTGTAGAGCAGCATCGACGATATCCAGGCATTCTTGTTGACGTTGAAGTCGATGAGGTCGGCCGTTACATCAACGACCGCCGAAGTCTGGCAGGTCTTTGGCGCGGCGCCGTTCGCATTGTTGTCGGCAGCCTGCACTGCCTGCCCTGCGCCCAACTTGCGGTCGCTGAGCTTGTAGCTGTCGATGTAATGCGTGTCGAAGCCGGTCCACGCCTGCGTCTGCCATATGAAATAGACGTAGAGCACAACCATGAGGGCAACGAATGCGGCTATCGGGACCTGGATGATCCAGTTGCGCTGGCGATACCACCCGTGTGCTGCGAGAAAAGGCCAGACAGCCCAAGCGGTGAGAATTCCAAATCCGCGTCCGATGGAGCGGAAAATCCGTCCGAGGAACGCAACGATCGGATCAAGCATGCAAATCTCCTCGCGGGTCGGACTGTAGGCTCGCTACAGCTGGCATGGGTGAGATATGTGTTTGCCGCCGACAGGGCAACCGGCGTCCCCCAGATTTTTTGGCGGGCAACGTCAAGCCTCGGGCGGTGTCGCTTCTTCCGGCTCTCTCTCTTCAGAGGGCAAATCAGCCTGCTTCGGCTCCGGCTCCAACCGTCTCGCGAAAGCCGCATCGACCTTCGCCTTGCGTTCCGCAAGGTTGTACCCGGCAAGCACATTGGCTTCAAAAGCGGCGATCAGCACCTCTACATCAGGCACAGCCTCGTGCCGGATACCTTCGGCCTCCTGGGCTTCCACTGCCTTCAACAGGGCGATGCGCTGTTCGATATCGAGCCTGAGCTTGCTGACCGTCACATTGAGTGCAGCCACCTGCGCGTTCAACGCTTCGACGAATTCCTCGTAGATCGCAATCAGGCGCTGAAGCGTCTCGCGCTCCGGCAGACGGCTGCGTTCCCTCTCCCGATGCATTTCGTCTTCCGCTACAAGTGTACGGAGATCTTCCTCGAAATTCGCGAGGGTCGTCGCATTGCGCGCGGATCCTATCCGGCTCTTTCGGTCTGCGATCTTCGGTATCAGTACATCGATCCGCCGTTGCGATTCCTCGATTTCGAAATCGATCCGCTGACGTCGGTCGATGATCCTCAGCAGATGATCTTCGGAGCTGCGATTGTGTTCGAGGATGGCAGGACGGGCGGAATTCAGCAGGGCATCCAGATACGTCGATACCGACAGCAGGTGGCGGATATCCGACGAGATCGATTGAGGATTTGCGCGACCGCGATGTATCCTGCGGGCAAGAAACCCGGATTTCTCCCGGCCTGCATTCTCATCGAACAGCCGCTCGAATTGAAGCTGCTCGGTCGCGGTCGCGATGTCCAGGGCTTTGACGAGCGCTGCCGCCTGCCCTTTCCATCGTTCCAGCAGGGCAATTGTCTCTCGTACCGTCGCCTCTTCGACCGGCAGATTGATGGCGTCGAGCTTCGCATCGCCCCTGGAATGATCCTTCAGGGCCGCGCCCGAAGCCTCAACGCCCTTGAAGGCATCCTCGAAGACAATACGAGCCTTGTCGATATCACTTGCAAAGGACGACGCCTTGGCCATTTGGACTTTCCGTGAATGCAGATGCGCTCGAAACTAACCTGCCGGACGCACAAAGAAAACGGCTCTCGAAACCAATATCGGGACCTATTGCGCGGCAGCAGGATTTTTCAGATAGGCGATTATATCGTCGAGATCCTTGCTGCTCCTAAGACCCGGGAAGGTCATCCGCGTTCCCTTGACGAGAAATTGCGGGCTGGGAAGATATTGGCGCAGCAGCGCCTCATCCCACACCTTGCCGCCTTCGCTGAAGGCTTTCATGGCTGGGGAATAGCTGTAAGTCGCAACCGACGCGACCGGACGGCCAACCACGCCCATCAGCGATGGCCCCACCTTGTTCACGGGTTCGGTCGCGGTGTGGCAGGCCTGGCATTTCTTGAAGACCTGCGCGCCAGCCTTGGCGTCGCCATCCGCAAGGGATGCACTGGCGGACAGGAGGAGCACCGAAGCGATCAACAGACAGTGTAATCTCATCATTCTCCCCCGGATCGCCATCCGAATCGCTGGCATCATCTTCCCACGGTAAATCATGCCATCCACGGTTTGATGGTGACGCGATGACACGAGTCGCGCGCCCTCACTCTTCTCCCATAGCTTCTTCCCAGTGCCGGCGGCACAGCGACACATACTTCTCGTTACCGCCGACCTCGATCTGGGCGCCCTGGTGAAGGACATTGCCTTCGCTGTCCAGCCTGACCACCATCGTCGCCTTGCGGCCGCAATGGCAGATCGTTCGCACCTCGCGCAGCTCGTCGGCGATCGCCAGCAGCTCCTGCGATGCCGGAAACAGCTTGCCGCGAAAGTCGGTGCGCAAGCCATAGACCATGACCGGCAGGCCGAGCCGGTCGACGACGTGGGCCAGTTGCCAGACATGCTCGGTGGACATGAAATGCGCTTCGTCGACGAAGACGCATGCAAGCGGTGCCTCCGAATGCAGTCTTTCGATCAACACGAAGAGATCGTCATGCGACTCGAAAGGAATGGCTTCGGATTCAAGGCCGATGCGCGACGACACGATGCCCCTGCCGGCGCGCTCGTCGAAGGCGGCGATCAGGATCACGGTGCGCATGCCGCGCTCCTGATAGTTATAGGAGGCCTGCAACAGCATCGTCGATTTCCCGGCGTTCATCGTCGAGTAGTGAAAATACAGTTTGGCCATGAGGATTCTCCTTGATTTCCGCTTCATGAAAGCAGCGGCCGCAGAAGAAAAGCGGTCTTGCGAGAAAACCACAGGAAATGCATTTGCAGGCTCTATGGTGTCGCCGCTCAACGCGAAAAAGCCAATAAAAATGAAGGCGTCGCAATCGGAACCTCCAAACCGCCGCAAATGCGCGCAGGCCGCTTGAAAATGTCGGTTATTGGTGATTGCTTGGGAACGTTAGACTGGGAGTCACACAATGATAAAAACGACTTTAATGACATTCGCCCTTGCTTCAGCCGTTTCTGCGCTGACGCTGGGAGCTTCCGCTGCCTCGGCTGCCGAACCGGCAAGCTGTGCCAACATCCATTTCGCCGAAGTGAGCTGGACCGATATCCAGGCCACGACGGGAACCGCCACCACTATCCTCGATGCTCTCGGCTACAAGACCGACATCAAGGATCTCGATGTTCCGATCGTCTTCCAATCGCTTGCAAACAAGCAGCTTGACGTGTTCCTGGGGAACTGGATGCCGTCGCAGGCGCCCATGATCAAGCAGTATTCGGACGCCAAGACGATCGACACCGTCCGTGCCAATCTCGAGGGCGCCAAGTACACGCTGGCAACCAACGAGTTCGGCGCCAAGCTCGGCATCAAGGACTTTTCCGATATCGCCAAGCACGAAAAGGAACTGGACGGCAAGATCTATGGCATCGAGCCGGGCAACGACGGCAACAAGCTCGTGCTGGACATGATCAGTGCGCACAAGTTCGGCCTCAATGATAAGGACTTCAAGGTCGTCGAGTCTTCTGAACAGGGCATGCTGTCCCAGGTCACCAAGCTCGACAAGGCCAAGAAGCCGATCGTCTTCCTCGGATGGGCCCCGCATCCGATGAATACAAAGTACAAGATGACTTATCTGACCGGCGGCGACGACGTCTTCGGCCCGAACTTCGGCGGCGCGACCGTCTACACCAACACCCGCGCCGGCTATGCCAGCGAATGCTCGAATGTCGGCAAGTTCCTGCAGAACCTTGCCTTCACCCTTCCCATGGAAAACGAGATCATGGGATCGATCATGGATGATGGCATGCAGGGCAAGGACGCCGGCAAGAAGTGGCTCAAGGCGCATCCAGAAACCATCAAGCCCTGGCTCGCAGGCGTGACGACCCAGGATGGCGGCGATGCAGAAGCCGCCGTGAAGAAGGCGCTCGGCCTCTAAGCTCGACTGTACGAGGGGCGGCCCTGCCGCCCTTCCTTTTGGCGGAACATATGCCCGGAAGCCATTGCAGCACATGCGGATGTGCGGCCGGCGCTGGGCATGATGTTATGCTGTAAATTCCAGCGAGGGGACGCTATGGACTGGCTCCAAACATGGCTGCTTGACGACAACTACAAGATCAAGATCGGCAAGGGGGCGCAGGTCGTCGTCGACTGGCTGACGAACAATCTTGCCGGCCTCTTTGACGCGATCTCCACCATTCTCGGCGAATCGATCGACGGCCTGCTCTACGTCCTGCTCGGCACCTTCCTGGAGGGCACGGGCCTTGAGCCCTACTACCCCTTCTTCATGATCGCCGTATTCTGTCTTATCGCCTGGCTCGTGCGCCGCCATGTCGGCGTGGTGATCTTCACGGCACTCGGGCTGCTTCTGATTTACAATCAGCAATATTGGACAGAGGCGATGGAAACCCTGTCGCTGGTGCTGGCGGCAACGGCCGTGTCGATGGTCATCGGCGTGCCGCTTGGCATCCTGGCCGCGCGGCGGGCATGGTTCTACGCCTTCATACGTCCGATCCTGGATCTCATGCAGACGATCCCGACGTTCGTCTACCTCATCCCGGCACTGATTCTGTTCGGCCTTGGCGCCGTCTCCGGCCTGGTCGCAACCGTGATCTTCGCAATCCCCGCACCGATCCGGCTGACACGCCTCGGCATCATCTCGACCCCGCCGGCGCTGATCGAGGCGGCACAAGCCTTTGGCGCAGCGCCGCTGCAGGTTCTGACCAAGGTGGAGCTGCCCTACGCCCTTCCCCAGATCATGGCAGGCGTCACCCAGACGATCATGCTGTCGCTGTCGATGGTGGTCATTGCTTCGATGGTCGGCGCCGAGGGCCTTGGGACGCTGGTGCAGCGAGCACTCGGTCAGATGAACGTTCCGATGGGTTTCGATTCGGGCATGTGCATCGTGATTCTTGCCATCATCCTCGACCGAATCTTCAAGTTCTTTGACGAAGGGGAAACCGCATGACGGCGGCGGTCAAATTCGACGATGTCTGCATCATCTTCGGCAACAAGCCAGACCGCGCTCTGGCCCTTGCGGATGCCGGCAAAAGCCGCGATGAGATCGGCGCACAGACGGGGCTTGTCCTTGGCGTCGCCAATGCCTCGCTGGAAATAGAGGAAGGCGAGATACTCGTCCTGATGGGGCTTTCCGGTTCCGGCAAGTCCACGCTACTGCGCGCTGTCAACGGCCTCGCGCCGGTGGTCCGCGGCAATGTCACCGTTCAATCGGCCAACGGCCCGGTCAACCCCTACAGCCGCAACGCAAAGGCGTTACGGGACCTGCGCATGCACACCGTTTCCATGGTGTTTCAGCAGTTTGCCTTGCTGCCGTGGCGAACGGTGGCAGAGAACGTCGGCTTCGGGCTCGAGCTCGCCGGTGTACGGGAGATGGAGCGCAAGAAGCGCGTCTCCGAGCAGTTGGAACTCGTCAATCTGACGCAATGGGCCGACCGCAAGGTCAACGAGCTCTCGGGCGGCATGCAGCAGCGCGTCGGTCTTGCCCGCGCCTTTGCGACCGGAGCGCCGATCCTGCTCATGGACGAGCCATTCTCGGCGCTTGACCCGTTGATCCGCACGCGACTGCAGGACGAACTGCTGGAATTCCAGCGCCGCCTGAAGAGGACCATCCTCTTCGTGAGCCACGATCTCGACGAAGCCTTTCGCATCGGCAACCGTATCGCCATCATGGAGGGCGGCCGGATCATCCAATGCGGGACGCCCCAGGAGATCGTCAAGAATCCCGCCGACCAGTATGTCGCCGACTTTGTCCAGCACATGAACCCGATCAGCATGCTGACCGCAAAGGACGTGATGCAGCCGGGCCTCGGTCATGCGGCCGCCGGCAGCACGGTCACGGCAACTGCGAAAATCACCACGCCGCTGATCGATATTCTCGACGCCCTCGCCCGCCAGCCGGGCAGTATCGGCGTGGTTGACAACGGCGCCATTATCGGGACGATTTCCGCACAGGATATCGTCGCCGGCCTGACCAGCCATCGGCGCAGGGAAAAGGCCTGATCCATCCGCCTCGCCGCCCAGGCGAGGCTCTGGAGACTATGATGAACGACAGACCGTCGGTATTGCGGGAGACGGATGAGGAGGCGCGCAGGCTCGCGCGCATCCTTCTGCGTTCGACGCAGCATGCCCCTCTTGCCGTCATCGAGCCGGACAGCGGCTTTCCTTCCGTCAGCCGCACCTTGGTGGGGACCGATATCGACGGCGTACCCGTGATTCTCGTATCGGCGCTTTCAGCGCATACGAAAGCGCTCCTGGCCGATCCGCGCGCCTCGCTTCTCGCCGGCGAACCCGGCAAGGGAGACCCGCTGGCGCACCCGCGATTGAGTGTGCAATGCCAAGCAGAAAAAGTTAACCATGACAGCGCGCTTCATGCACGCCTTCGTGGACGATTTTTGGCTCGCCACCCCAAGTCGGCGCTCTATATCGACTTCCGGGATTTCTGTTTTTTCCGCCTCGTGCCTCTCGCAGTGAGCCTCAATGGAGGCTTTGGAAAGGCCTATATTCTGCCCGGGGAAGACCTCCTTATTCGATCCGAGGCGAACGAGGCGATCGCGGCTGACGGCGACATCATAGTGCGAGAATTACTAGAACAGCATCCGCTGATAGTCCGAGGAATCACGGAAAGGTTGAACCAGAAGTCGCATCGAAATGGGCGAATATGTGGCCTGGATGCAGCCGGTTTGGACCTTTTTTGGGGCGAAAACATGCTCCGATATGAGTTTGACAGCCAATTGGAACTCTATAATGGGCCAAATTCATACATATCTAAAATAGAATACTCGATACCTTAAATTTAGGTATATACAATCTTCAGGCTGTGTTGCTATTTTTTAGCATCGGGTAAATTCCCCGGTGAACGAACCTCCCCGTTTCTGATGTACGCCCCCGCATTAGGAAGTTTGAGAAGATGAAAACTAGCAATTTGGCCGACCACTCCAATGTGGCGGCAGCCTTATTATCTGCCATGGCGAATCCGAAGCGCCTCATGATTCTTTGCAGTCTGGTTAAGGGTGAAGTCCCGGTTGGTGTTCTTGCCAATCAGGTCGGCCTTAGCCAATCGGCCCTTTCCCAGCACCTTTCGAAGCTTCGTGCTCAGAAACTGGTAAAGACCCGCCGGGATGCTCAAACGATTTACTACTCCAGTTCGTCGGAATCCGTAATGAAGGTTCTGTCGACTCTCGAGGACATTTATTGCGAGCCTGAAAAGAGCAAATCGGCCGCCTGATGATAGCGCTGACATCACGTTAGCGTAGGCACGTTTTCGATCGCTGGGAATGCTTCCCGGCAATCGTGGCCGAGCCGATTTTATCACGACATGCATAACGACCTTGGCCGGCAGTGAAAACTGCCGGCCTTTATTGCCTTGTGCCGGATCTCCCATCTCGACCGGCCCGTCAGCACTGCTGGTTCCTTCTGGCCGGTTCATAATTCGTAGCATCGTCTTGACCGCCCCCGGCCTCCTGATAATTTGACCGGGCGATAAATAATCACGCGTTGAGCCGCGGCCGGGAATGGTCACCGAATGACCAGGGAGAACATCATGTCCAACCGTTTGAATACCACCCCCAATGATCTGCGGGCTTTTTGGATGCCGTTTACGGCAAACCGTCAGTTCAAGAAGGAGCCGCGCCTGTTCGTCAGCGCGAAGGATATGCACTACACCACCCATGACGGGCGCAAGGTGCTGGACGGAACGGCGGGCCTGTGGTGTGTGAATGCCGGCCACTGCCGCCCAAAGATCACCGAGGCGATCCGCGAACAGGCTGGCGAACTCGACTATGCTCCCGCCTTCCAGCTTGGCCATCCCAAGGCCTTCGAGCTTGCCAACCGTCTGGTCGATATCGCGCCTGAAGGCATGAACCACGTCCTCTACACCAATTCCGGCTCCGAATCGGTCGAGACTGCGCTGAAGGTCGCGCTCGCCTATCATCGCGTGAAGGGCAACGGCTCGCGCTTCCGCCTGATCGGCCGCGAGCGCGGCTATCACGGCGTCAACTTCGGCGGCATTTCCGTGGGCGGCATCGTCTCGAACCGCAAGATGTTCGGCACCCTTCTCACGGGCGTCGACCACATGCCGCATACCCACCAGCCCGACAAGAACCGCTTCACGAAGGGCGAGCCCGAGCACGGCGGCGATATCGCAACCGAACTGGAGCGCATCGTCACCCTGCATGACGCCTCGACCATCGCCGCCGTCATCGTCGAGCCGGTTGCAGGCTCCACGGGCGTCCTGATCCCGCCGAAGGGCTATCTGCAGAAGTTGCGCGAGATCTGCACCAAGCACGGCATTCTTTTGATCTTCGACGAAGTCATCACCGGCTTCGGTCGCCTCGGCGCGCCTTTCGCGGCCCAGTATTACGATGTCGTTCCCGACATGATCACGACAGCCAAGGGCCTGACCAACGGTGTCATCCCGATGGGCGCGGTTTTCGTAACCTCCGAAATCCACGATGCCTTCATGAACGGCCCCGAGCACATGATCGAGTTCATGCACGGCTATACCTATTCGGGCAATCCGATCGCCTCGGCCGCGGCGCTCGCGACGCTCGACACCTATAAGGAAGAAGGCCTGCTCACCCGCGCTGCCGAACTCGCCGATTACTGGGCTGACGGCCTGCATTCGCTGAAGGACTGCCCCAACGTCATCGACATCAGGAACACCGGTCTAATCGGCGCCATCGAACTTGACCCGATCGCCGGCGAACCGACCAAGCGCGCCTTCACCGCCTTCCTGAAGGCCTATGAAAGCGGCCTGCTGATCCGCACGACCGGCGACATCATCGCCCTCTCCCCGCCGCTGATCATCGAAAAGCATCACATCGATGAACTCTTCGGCAAGCTTAGGGAAATTCTGCAGAACAATATCTGACGAAGGCAAAGGCGAGACGATCAAGGTTTCGCCTTTTCTACACACCCTTTACAATCAATGGAGAGCCCAATGGCTGTGATCGAAGAGCGTATCCGATCAATGGGCCTCTATCTGCCGGATCCCGCAAAAGTCCCCGCAAATGTGGTGATCGATTTCGCCTGGGCACGTGTCTTCGACAACAGGGTCTACGTTTCGGGCCACGGTCCACAGGCACCGGATGGCAGTATCGTCGGTCCTCTTGGGTTGGTTGGAGCGGACGTGACGCCAGAGCAGGCTACCGACGCTGCACGCTTGGCCACCCTTTCCGTTCTTGCAAGCGTCAAACGCGCGATCGGGGATCTGGATCGCATCACAGCCTGGTTGCGCATCGATGGTTTCGTGCTCACTGCTCCCGGCTTCGATCGCACGACCAACGTTATAAATGGCTGCTCGCGCCTGCTTTGGGATCTTTTCGGCCCAGGTATAGCAAGTCATGCGCGGACCGCCATGGGCGTTGCGGCGACCCCACTCCGCTGCCCCGTGGTTATTGCCGCAGAACTGGCCTTCAAACCTTGAGCAGCTGAAATGGCGGCGTCGGGGGCATTGATTATTCCCGTTTCCTCGATTTCGTCTGCCTGAATCGTTCCCTCTACAGCCGGAACCGCTTAACGAATAAAATGCAAGAATCGCATGGACAGGAAGAAGCGACATGACCGCCCATCTTGAACGCCTGATCGACCAGGGCACCGGCCGCATGCCGGCGGATATCGTGCTCAAGGGTGGCCGCTTCTTCGATCTGGTCACCGGCGAGTTGGTGGCCTCCGACATCGCCATTTGCGGCGACCGGATCGTCGGCACTTGCGCCGATTATGAGGGTCGCGAAGAAATCGACATTTCCGGCAAGATCGTGGTGCCGGGTTTCATCGACACGCATCTGCATATCGAATCCTCTCTCGTTACGCCCCATGAATTCGACCGCTGCGTCCTGCCCTATGGTGTGACGACGGCCATCTGCGATCCGCACGAGATCGCCAACGTGCTTGGCACCGAGGGCATCGAGTTCTTCCTCGACAGCGCCCGCGAGACGATCATGGACATCCGCGTCCAGCTGTCCTCCTGTGTTCCGGCAACTCACTTGGAGACGTCAGGCGCCGATCTGCCGATCGAGACGCTGCTGCCCTATCGCGACCATGAGAAAGTCATCGGCCTTGCCGAATTCATGAACTTTCCCGGCGTGATCCACAAGGATCCGACCTGCCTCGCCAAGCTCGACGCCTTCTATGGCGATCATATCGACGGCCACGCGCCGCTGCTGCGCGGCAGGGACCTCAACGGCTATCTTGCCGCCGGCATCCGCACGGAACATGAATGCACCACGGCCGAAGAGGCGCTGGAAAAGATCCGCAAGGGCATGCACATCCTGGTGCGCGAAGGTTCGGTCTCCAAGGACCTCGTCGCCCTGATGCCCATCATCACCGAGCGTCTGTCACCGTACCTCGCGCTCTGCACAGACGACCGCAATCCCCTCGACATCGCCGAATACGGCCACCTCGACCATATGATCCGCACCGCGATCGCGTCGGGCGTCGAGCCGCTGGCGATCTACCGCGCGGCCTCGATTTCCGCCGCCCGCGCCTTCGGCCTCAGCGACCGCGGCCTCGTCGCGCCCGGTTGGCGCGCCGATCTCGTGGTCCTCGACAGCCTGGAAAACTGCAAGGCCGAGATCGTATTCTCCGGCGGTCGCCGCGTGACCGACGCGCTGTTTTCCACCCGCAAGCCCGTCGAACCGGTCGGCCTCGACAGCGTCAAGGCCCGCACGATCAACGCGGCCGATTTCGGCGTGCCAGTCGCCGAAGGCGAGACCTCGGTCATTGGCGTCATGCCCGGCAAGATCATCACCGAACATCGCCGTTTCCGCTTGCCTGCACAGGGGAACCAGACAACCGTCGATCTTGGCCGCGATATCATCAAGGTCGCCGTCATCGAGCGTCACGGCAAGAACGGCAACCACGCGAATGGCTTTGTCCAGGGCTTCGGCTTGAAAAAGGGAGCAATCGCCTCCACGGTCGGCCATGACAGCCACAATATCTGCATCGTCGGCGTCAGCGAGGATGATATGGCTCAGGCCGCCAATCGCCTCAGCGAGATCAAGGGCGGCTTCGTCGTGGTCGAGGACGGCAAGGTGACCGGCGAGATCGCGCTCCCCGTCGCTGGTCTGATGAGCCTGGAGCCCTATGAGAGCGTGCGCGACACGCTGCATCATCTCCGCCAGGCGGCATTCGCACTGGGCTCAACGCTGGAAGAACCTTTCCTGCAGCTCGCCTTCCTGCCGCTGCCGGTCATTCCGCATCTGAAAATATCAGATATGGGCATGGTGGATGTCGATGCTTTCAGGCTGCTCGGGTGACGGGCGCCCGAAATCCCATGAGGCGCATCGCGATTGTCGGCGGTGGTCCCGCCGGCCTCATGGCGGCGGAAACGCTGTCGCAATCCGGGCATGCCGTGACCGTCTATGAGGCGATGCCGACCGTCGCCCGCAAATTCCTGCTCGCGGGCAAATCCGGCCTGAACATCACCCATGCTGAAGACTACAGCCTCTTTGCGACGCGCTTCGGCAACGCATCCGCGCGCTTGCGCGAAGCGCTCGACGCCTTCACGCCCGACGACCTCACAAGCTGGGCCGAAGGGCTGGGCACGGCGACCTTCGTCGGCACGTCAGGTCGCGTCTTCCCGAAGGCGATGAAGGCCTCGCCGCTGCTGCGCGCCTGGCTGCGGCGGCTGGAAACGCAGGGCGTTCACATTCAGATCCGCCATCGCTGGTGCGGCTTTGCCGAAGGCGGTTACCTCTTCGAGACGCCCAAGGGCGAAAAACTCGTTCAAGCCGATGCAATCCTATTGGCGCTCGGCGGCGCAAGCTGGCCGCGGCTGGGATCCGATGCCACCTGGGTGCCGTGGCTCAAGGAGAAAGGCGTCGAGATCAGCGACTTCCGCCCTGCCAATTGCGGATTCGATATCGAATGGACCGAGGCTTTCCGGACGCGCTTTGCCGGCGAACCGCTGAAATCAGTGACCGCCACTTCGGGTGCCGGCACGCTGCCTGGCGAATTCGTCATCACCGAGCACGGCATCGAAGGCAGCCTGGTCTACGCCCATGCCGCCAGTCTGCGCGATCGGCTCGAAAAGGACGGCAAGGCGGCACTCGTCGTCGATCTTGCGCCCGGCCGCACGGCAGAACGCCTTTCCCATGATCTCGCCAAACAGGACAGCAAGGCAAGCTTCACCAACCGCCTGCGAAAAGGCGCCGGCATCGATGGCGTAAAGGCGTCTCTGCTACGGGAATTGACCGACGAGGCCGATAGGAGCAACCCCGACCGGCTCGCCACCCTGATCAAGGCCTTGCCGATCCCCCTCCTCCGTCCCCGCCCGATCGACGAGGCAATCTCGTCAGCCGGCGGCATCCGCTGGAGGGGCATCGACCAGCGCTACATGCTGAAGACCCTGCCCGGCGCCTTCGTGGCAGGCGAGATGCTGGACTGGGAAGCACCGACCGGCGGATATCTGCTGACGGCCTGCATGGCGACCGGACGAGCGGCGGCGAAGGGGATGGTGGAGTGGCTTGAACAGGTTGAATAACGGAAAAACCGGCAACGCTTACCTCCATAAGAATTTGGTCCCTGTTATCCTCTAAGGCACTGTACCTCGGGAATATGTGATGACGAGACTCGAGCAGATCGAAAAAACAGTTGAAGAACTCAACGCCAAAGACTTCGCCGCCTTCGCGGAATGGTTCGATCTTTGCAGCCGCAGCGATGGGATCGGCAAATAGAAGCGGACTCTGCATCCGGCAAACTCGACCGTTTTGCAGATCAGGCCTTGGCTGATTTTCGCACGGGCAAAACCAAGCCACTATGAACCATCACGCCACGCCGGCATTTTGGAAGGCCTATGACAGCCTGCCGGTCGACGTGAGGGCGCTGGCGGATCGAAACTTCGAACTGCTTAAACGCGATCCAAGGCATCCATCGTTGCACTTCAAAGCCGCGGGCCGATTTTGGTCGGCTCGCGTTGGAAAATCCTGGCGTGCCCTCGCTGTGGCTGATGGTGAAGATATGTTCTGGTTCTGGATTGGCAGCTACGCGGACTACGACAAGCTCCTGCGCTGATCAAAGCCGCCCACAAAACGCATCCAGCCCATCGAGCTTTACCGTCTCCACCGCAGCGCCAGGCACGAAGCCCGGCATCGGCAGGACCTCCTTCACCTTCATTCCCTTCGGCAGCGCCACCTGCACCGGCTTGCGGGCGAGGTTGAAGACGAAGAGCATGGTTTCGCCATGCCTTTCGCGGGTAAAGGCGAGCACGTCTTCCTTGGTGTTGACGAAGGTCAGGTCGCCGTCGATCAATGCCGGATACGCCTTTCTGAAAGCGAGCGTGTGGCGGTAGTGCTGGAGCACGGAATCATTGTCCGCCTCCTGCTTGTCGACCGAAAGTGCTGCATGCTGATAGGGAACCGGCAGCCAGGATTTTTCGGCCGTGGTGAAGCCGGCATGCACTCTGCCCGCTTCCCAGGGCATCGGCGTGCGGCATCCGTCGCGGCCCTTGAAGGCCGGCCAGAAGCGGATCCCGTAGGGATCGCGCAGGTCTTCGAAGGCGAGATCCGCCTCGGGTAGGCCCAGCTCTTCGCCCTGATAGAGGCAGATCGAGCCGCGCAACGTCGACAGCAGCGAGATCGCCAGCTTGGCGATGCGCGGGCGCTCCTCTTCCGTCTTGGCAAAGCGGCTCACATGGCGGTTGACGTCGTGGTTGGAGAAGGCCCAGCAAACCCAGCCGTCGCGCACGTTTTCCTGAAAGGCGCTGATGCAGCTGCGGAAATGCGTCGGCGTGAATTCAGGGCCGAGCAAGTCAAAGGTGTAGCACATATGCAGCTTGTCGCCATCGCTGGTATAGGCGGCCAGCGTCTGCAGCGAGCGGGCGCCGTCGCCGACCTCGCCCACCGTCGTGCGGTTCTCATAGGTGTCTAGCAGCGCGCGCAGACGCTTCAGAAAGCCCAGATTTTCCGGCTGCGTCTTGTCATAGAGATGGTTCTGCATGCCGTAGGGATTGGTATCGGGCGCGTCGAGGCCGGCATCGCTTTCATTGGCTTCGTGCGGCGGATTGCTTCGAAGCTGCTTGTCGCAGAAGTAATAGTTCACCGTATCGAGCCGGAAACCGTCGACGCCACGGTCGAGCCAGAATCTGACGGCGGAAAGTACGGCGTCCTGCACATCGCGATTATGGAAGTTGAGATCGGGTTGCGACGTCAGGAAGTTGTGCTGGTAATATTGCCGGCGCACGCCATCCCATTCCCAGCCAGGGCCGCCGAAGATCGACAGCCAGTTGTTGGGCGCCGTTCCATCCGGCTTCGGATCGGCCCAGACATACCAGTCCGCCTTCGGATTGGTCCGGCTTGACCGGCTCTCGACAAACCAAGGATGACGATCGGAACTGTGCGAAATCACCTGGTCGATGATCACTTTGAGACCGAGTTCATGCGCCGCAACAAGCATCTCGTCGAAATCGGCCAGCGTCCCGAAGATAGGATCGACATCACAATAATCTGAAACGTCGTAGCCCATATCGGCCATAGGAGACGTGAAAAAGGGCGCAAGCCAGATCGCATCGACCCCCAGCGAGGCGATATGCGGCAGCCGTCTTGTGATCCCCTTGATGTCGCCAAGCCCGTTGGCGTCAGTATCCTGGAAGGATCGCGGATAGACCTGATAGATCACCGCACCGCGCCACCAGTCCTTCGCCGCCGCTTTGCCTGTTGATTCCATGGGACAATTCGCCTCCGCTCGCTCGCTTGATCGACGCACAAGTTAGCGGGCAGGCCGTAAAATACAATTCGAAAGACAGGCAAGCTTTGCCTTATTCCGCAAAAGACCGTGAAGCGGAACGGGGGCGCGGCTTATAGGTAGAAAGCGATCATTGCGCCACCCCCGCATTTAGGGGTTGAAAGCGACACCCTAATGGATAAGTTGCGACGTTGACCTGCACGTTAAGGTCACCTGCGGGAACAACGATAGACCTTGAAACAAGGCAAAAACCAGAAAGGTAGGGTCCGATCCTATGACATACATCAACAAAAAATTCCTTGCTTCGGCGCTTGCCGGCACGCTGCTCGCCTTCTCCGCGCATGCCGCGACCATCAATATCCACAATGGCGGCGACCCTACCTCGCTCGACCCACAGAAAATTTCCGGTGACTGGGAGAACCGCATCGACGGCGACATCTTCGAAGGTCTCGTCACCGAAGATCCGAAGGACAATCCGATCCCGGGCCAGGCCGAAAGCTGGAAGGTTTCCGACGACGGCAAGGTCTACACCTTCAAGCTGCGCGACGGCATCAAGTGGTCCGATGGCCAGCCGGTCACGGCGGACGATTTCGTCTTCGCCTTCCAGCGACTGATGGACCCGAAGACCGCCGCCAACTACGCCTATCTGCAGTTCACGATCCACAACGCCGAGAAGATCAACAAGGGCGAAATCAAGGATTTCAGCCAGCTCGGCGTCAAGGCGCTTGACCCCAAGACGCTTGAAATCACGCTCGACAACCCGACCCCTTACTTCCTCAACGCCCTCATGCACTACACGGCCTATCCGCTGCCGAAGCATGTGGTCGAAGCCAAGGGCGATGACTGGGTCAAGATCGGCAACATCGTCACCAACGGTCCCTACAAGCCGACCGAATGGGTTCCGGGCTCGCACGTAACGACGGTCAAGAACGACCAGTACTGGGATGCCAAGGACGTCAAGATCGACGGCGCCACCTTCTACACCCTGGAAGACCAGTCTGCCGCGCTGAAGCGCTACCGCGCTGGCGAGTTCGATATTCTGACCTCCTTCCCCGCCGACCAGTACGAATGGATCAAGAAGAACCTGCCCGGACAGGCGCATGTGGTTCCGTTCCTCGGCACCTATTACTACGTGCTGAACGCCACCAAGCCGCCCTTCAACGACAAGCGCGTCCGCCAGGCCCTTTCCATGGCCGTCAACCGCGAAGTCATCGGTCCGAAGATCCTCGGCACCGGCGAACTGCCGATGTATTCCTGGGTCCCGCCGGGCACCGCGCATTATGGCGAGCCGGCCTATGTCAGCTGGAAGGACGAGCCCTATAGCCAGAAGGTCGCTGACGCCAAGAAGCTGCTTGCCGACGCAGGCTTCGGTCCCGACCATCCGCTGCATGCGCAGCTGCGCTACAACACCAACGACAACCACAAGAAGATTGCAGTCGCAATCGCTGCCATGTGGAAGCCGCTCGGCGTCGACGTCGAGCTCTACAACACCGAGACCAAGGTGCATTACGACGAAATGCAGCGTGGCCAGGTGGAAATCGGCCGTGCCGGCTGGCTCGCCGACTACAACGACCCGATCAACTTCCTGAACCTGCTTTCGACCGGCGTCGACATGAACTACGGCCGCTGGTCCAACGCTGACTATGACAAGCTGATCAATCAGGGCAACGCCGAAACCGACCTCACCAAGCGCGCAGCCATCTACAAGCAGGCTGAACAGCTCGCCCTCGACGACAGCGCCGCCATCCCGATCTACTACTACGTTTCCCAGAGCATCGTCTCTCCGAAGATCGAGGGCTACGAGGACAACGTACAGGACATCCACCGCACCCGCTGGCTGTCCATCAAGCAGTAAAACAGGAAAAAGGACCCCTTTCGGCTGCAATGCCGAAGGGGTCTGTCCCCGCCCATGATCCGTTACGCTCTCCGTCGCCTGCTGTCGACAATCCCCGTTCTGTGGATTGCCGTGACAGTGTGTTTCTTCATCCTGCGCCTCGCGCCAGGCGGTCCCTTCGACGGCGAAAGGCCGTTGCCGCCGGCAGTGCTGAAAAATCTGGCCGCGCACTACAATCTCGACAAGCCTCTGCTGCAGCAATACGTCATCTACGTCACTGACGTGCTGAAGGGCGATCTCGGTCCCTCCTTCGCCAACCAGGACTTCACCGTCACGCAGCAGATCATGGGAGGCTTTCCCTATACGCTGACGATCGGTGGCTCGGCCTTCGTGTTGTCGCTCGTGCTCGGCGTATTCGTCGGCTGTCTTGGCGCGCTCTACCAGAACAAGGCCCCGGACTACTGGCTCGGTGGAGTGCTTCTGATTGGCCTCGTCCTGCCGAGCTTCCTGATCGCGCCGATCCTGCAGCTTGTCTTCGGCATCCAGCTTGCCTGGCTGCCAGTCGGCGGCTGGGGTGACGGCTCGATCAAATACCTCATCCTGCCGGTCGTCGTCCTCGCCTTGCCGCATGCGGCCCGCATCTCGCGGCTGATGCGCGGCTCGATGATCGAGGTGATGAACCAGAACTTTATCCGCACCGCCAAGGCGAAGGGCATCGGCCCGCGGCTGACAGTCATGCGCCATGCGCTGAAGCCGGCGATGATGCCGGTGGTCTCTTATCTCGGCCCGGCGGCGAGCTATCTGCTGACCGGCTCGCTGATCGTCGAAACCATCTTCGGCCTGCCCGGTGTCGGCCGTTATTTCATCGCCGCAGCACTCAACCGCGACTACGGCATGGTGCTCGGCACGGTCATTTTCTACATGGGCCTGATCGTGCTCCTGAACCTGTTGGTCGACATCACCTATGCGTGGCTCGACCCGAAAGTGAGAATGCGATGATCCTCAATCCTGCCAAACGGGAATTGCTGGCTGCAGAACTGCTTGCCGCCGAAGGCCTCGCCGTGGAAGGCCGGTCGCTGACCAAGGATGCCATCCGCCGCCTGCTCCGCAACAAGGCGGCAGCGCTTGCCATCGTCGTCCTTGCGCTCCTCGTCATCCTCGCGATCTTCGGACCGAGCCTCATTCCCTTCAACTACGAAGACCCGGATTGGAATGCGTTCCGCAGCCCACCGGATTTCGCCGCCGGCCACTATTTCGGAACCGACGCCAATGGCCGAGACCTGCTCGCACGCACGCTCTACGGCACGCGTGTCTCGCTGACGGTCGCGATCGTCGCCACCTTCGTCTCCGTCTTCATCGGCGTGCTCTATGGCGCGGTGTCAGGCTATTTCGGCGGACGTCTCGATGCAATCATGATGCGCTTCGTCGATATCATGTACGCCCTGCCCTACATCCTCTTCGTCATCCTGCTGATGGTGATCTTCGGCCGCAACGTCTACCTGCTCTTTGCCGCGATCGGCGCGCTCGAGTGGCTGACTATGGCCCGCATCGTGCGCGGCCAGACGCTGTCGCTGAAACACCGCGAATTCATCGAGGCGGCGCGTGCCTCCGGCCAGCGGTCGTTCAAGATCATCCTCAAGCACATCGTCCCCAATCTTGTAGGGCCGGTCGTGATCTATGCAGCGCTGACCGTGCCCGAAATCATCGCGACAGAAAGCTTCCTTTCCTATCTCGGCTTCGGCGTTCAGGAGCCGCTCACCTCGCTCGGCACGCTGATCGCGGACGGCGCCGCGGGCATGGAGACCACGCCCTGGATGCTCTTCTTCCCCGCCGGCTTCCTTGTCGCCCTCTTGATGAGCTTGCTCTTCATCGGCGACGGCCTGCGCGACGCTTTCGATCCGAAGGATCGCTGACATGACGACCAACAAGAATAACGAAACGCTGCTCGAACTGAAGGACTACTCGATCACCTTCCGCACCCCGGAGGGCGATGTTGCCGCGGTCTCGAAGATGAACCTGAAGGTCGGCCGCGGCGAGCGGATTGCCATCGTCGGCGAATCCGGCTCCGGCAAGAGCCAGACCTTCCTCGGTCTGATGGGCCTGCTTGCCAAGAACGGCAAGACATCGGGTCAGGCGCTGCTTGAGGGCAAGGACCTGCTGGCGCTGAAGCCCCGGCAACTCGACCAGGTCCGCGGCAAGGACATGGCCATGGTCTTCCAGGACCCGATGACCGCCTTGAATCCGTCTCTCAGGATTTCGCGGCAACTGACTGAACAGCTTGAGGTTCACCGCGGCATGACGGCGCGCGCCGCCTCCGCTGCCGCCCTCGATATGCTGAAGAGGGTGGGCATCCCGGACCCGACGCGGCGCTACACGCTCTATCCGCACGAGCTTTCGGGCGGCATGCGCCAGCGTATCGTCATCGCCATGGCGCTCCTCACCAAGCCGAAGCTGCTGATCGCCGACGAACCGACGACCGCTCTCGACGTCACCATCCAGGCCCAGATTCTGGATCTTTTCAATGAGTTGACGGCGGAGATGAATACGGCGCTCGTCATGATCACTCACGATCTCGGCGTCGTTGCCGGCCTCGCTGACCGCGTTGCAGTCATGTATGCCGGCCGCATTGTCGAGGAAGCGCCGGTCGACGAATTGTTCGAGAACCCGGCCCATCCCTATACCGCAGCGCTGCACGCCTCGATCCCGCGCGCCGACCAGGATGTCGACGACCTCGCCGTCATCCCCGGCCGCCCGCCGAACCTGCAGCACCTGCCGAAGGGCTGCAATTTCTCGCCGCGCTGTTCGATGGTGCAGGACGACTGCATCGACCGGCCGCCCGCGCTGGATGTTGTAGGCGAGCGCCATTGCGCAGCCTGCTTCCATCCCTTCCCTCGCCGCGAGGAGATCTTGGCCCATGACTGACATAACGCCTGAAGCCAAGAGCGCGCGCACGCTGCTGAAGGTCGAGCACCTGACGACGCAATTCGAGTTGCCATCGAAATCCTTCTTCAAGCCGCCACTCCTGCTGACCGCCGTCAACGACGTCTCCTTCGAGCTGAAGGAAGGCCGCACGCTCGGCATCGTCGGCGAGTCCGGCTGCGGCAAGTCCACGCTCGGCCGCTCGATCCTGCGGCTGATCAAGGCGCAGAAGGGCCGCATCATGTGGCAGGGCAGCAACCTGCTGAACCTGTCGGACGAAGAGATGCGCGCCGCCCGCCGCGACATGCAGATCATCTTCCAGGACCCGATCGCCTCGCTTGATCCGCGCATGACCGTCGGCGACATCATCGCCGAACCGCTCACCGTCTTCGAGCCGAAGCTGAGCAAGGCCGAGCGGCAGGCCCGCGTTCGTGAGATCATGAACGCGGTCGGCCTCGTGCCTGAAATGATCAACCGCTATCCGCATGAATTCTCCGGCGGCCAGGCGCAGCGCATCGGCATCGCCCGCGCCGTCGTCACCCGCCCGAAGCTGATCGTCTGCGACGAGCCGGTCTCGGCCCTCGACGTCTCGATCCAGGGCCAGGTGATCACGCTGCTTCGCAAGCTGCGCAAGGAATTCGGGCTGACGCTGATCTTCATCAGCCACGACCTCTCGGTCGTGCGCCTGATCTCGGATGACGTGCTGGTGCTCTATCTCGGCAAGGTCGTCGAGGCCGGCGATTGCGCGACCGTCTTCGAACATCCCACTCATCCCTATACGCAGGCGCTGTTTTCGGCAGCGCCGGTGCCGGACCCGAAGCTCGCCCGCCAGCGCAAGCGCATCCTGTTGCAGGGCGACCCGCCCTCGCCGCTCAACCCGCCACCGGGCTGCGTCTTCTCGCCCCGCTGCTGGAAGGCGACCGACGTCTGCCGCAAGGAAATGCCGCCGACGGAGCAGGTCAGGCCTGGCCAGACGGCTGCTTGCTATCATATGGACAGGCCTTAACAGCAGTACCGCCCTTGTCCGCAATGGACAATCTGACGCGATCTCAAGAACCCTCCCCACCCCCCACAAGGGGAGGGGTCTTGCCGCACCGCTCAAACTTCAATTGAGGCAAAACGGCACCGCTAATTCTTCTCCCCCCTTGTAGGGGAGATGGCCGGTTGGCCAGAAAGGGTCTTTCTCGAAACCCTCCCCGTCCTTGCCTCCACCCTCCCAAACGCGTATCAGCAATACCGACAAGGCATTGGGAGTCGTGGCATTGAGCGGGCGTTTTCTGTCGATTGGTGAGTGCATGGTGGAGCTGTCGCAGGCCAAGGATGGGCATCTGCGTAAGGGTTTTGCCGGAGATACGTTCAACACCGCCTGGTATGCCCGCGCATGCCTGACCGACGATTGGACGGTCGATTATTTCACCGCCCTTGGCGACGACGCCATGTCCGACGAGATGTCGGCATTCATCGCGAAGGCAGGCATCGGCACGCAATATATCCGCCGCATCCGAGGCAAGACGCCCGGCCTCTACATGATCAACCTGAAGGACGGCGAGCGTTCGTTCAGCTATTGGCGCGACAGCTCTGCCGCACGCCAGCTGGCGGCCGACGGCGACCGCCTGCGCGAGGCGATCGAAGCCTCGGACGTCATCTATTTCTCCGGCATCACGCTCGCCATCCTGTCCCACGAGGATGCCGAAACACTGTTTTCGGAACTGCGCCGCGCCAAGGCGATCGGCAAGCTCGTCGTCTTCGATCCGAACCTGCGTCCTCGGCTCTGGTCGAGCTTCGATGCCATGCACACGACGATCAGCGAGGGCGCCCGCACCTCGACGATCGTCATGCCGAGCTTCGACGACGAGGCATCCCATTTCGGCGACGACTCCATCTCCGCCACCATCCATCGCTACCGCGCGCTTGGTGCCCGCATGGTCGTCGTCAAGAACGGCGCCGAGGGAGCGACGATCGGCACGGCTGACGACGAGACCCTGGTTCCGGCCGTGAAAGTAGCGAAGATCGTCGACACGACCAGCGCCGGCGACAGCTTCAACGGCGCGTTCCTCGCCGAATATCTGAAGGCCCACGATGCCGTCGCGGCCGCGCACTTCGCTGCCGTCGTCGCGGCAAAAGTCATCGGCGAGCATGGTGCTCTGATCGCTCCGGAGAAGCTGAAGTTGGAAAAAGTCACCGCACCCAAGGCCTGATTAAAGGATCGCCAGGAGCTTGGCGAAAAGGGTCGCGATCTTCAAAGCCGTGTCGGTCGCCTTGACGATATCCTGAATGTCGTCGAGAACATCGCTGACTTCCTTCTTTGCGCTTTTCATACCCGAAGTCAGCGCCCCATAGGCTGCGCTCGAGGCGTTGAGGCTCTGCGCCACCATCTCATCCAGTTCGTCGTCCAGCTTGTGATAGATATCGAGGAAGACGGCGCCATCCTTTGCCGCCTTGGCATCGTGAAAGCCAAGCTGGGCGGCAGCAATGGCCGAGCGAATGCAATCATATGCGGCCTTGTTCGTCGTCATGATTGACCTCCCTTGGGCAAGGCATCCGAGAATGCCTGAAGCTGTTTCGTTGCATCGATGAAGGATTGGAGCGACAGGGAGTCGGAGGTGGATTTGGCGAGCGCCGCATGGGCAGCAACCATCTTGTCGAGAACCGTGATGTAGTTCGCTTGCTGCGCGCCGCCGGTCGCCACAAGCAACCCGATTGAATTCTCCATGCTTGCCTGCTCCTCCAGGGAGTTGCGATAGGCCTGGTATTTCTCGTCCGCACTGCTCCCGGCCTGAATCGTATCAAGCGCCGTCTTCTTCTCGGTCAACCACTCATCGTAGTGCCTTTGGACCTGGCCGGCCACTTTTGCGAGATCGGAGCCCAATATCTCCCGCCCTTTGACGACCGACGGATGCGCCCTGACGATGGCCTTGTGAATGCGGTCGAGCGCCGCCTGCGTCACGACCGTCTTGACGACCTTCTCGCTGGCATCGGACACGGTCTGGAAGTTCTTTGCCTCGGACAGATGGGGGAGCGCCGTCGTTGCGGCCTTCTGCAGATTGTCGACGGCGTTGTCCAAGCTGTCACCCTGCACGCCACTTGCCGCGGCAGCGAGGGCGTCGCCGTAGTCCGCAAGCGCCTTGGCGTAGGCGATCCTGACATCCCAGACTTTGCCTGTCGCCTTCGTCGGCTTGACCTCAAGAGGAAACTCATACGGCCCGCCACCGCGCATGAATTGCGTCGCCTGATCTTCCGTCGCAATATCGGCGACAAGCTTGTTGTCGATGGTGCGCGCATCCTGTGTGGCGGTGGCCACAGCCTTCGCCGCATCGCCGAAGCTCTTGATATTTTG
The DNA here is from genome assembly GCF_008365395.1 of Neorhizobium sp. P12A. NCBI lineage: Bacteria > Pseudomonadati > Pseudomonadota > Alphaproteobacteria > Hyphomicrobiales > Rhizobiaceae > Neorhizobium > Neorhizobium sp. P12A. The sequence continues at coordinate 538,966 of NZ_QOVX01000001.1, forward strand.
GGCATCTATGGTCGCAGTACACCCTGCCGCGCCCGCCAAGGAGAGCACAGCGAGAAATCTCGCAAATGGATACATTTCAATCCCCCTCAACCCTGAGGGGATTGTTAGCAAAGTCTCGGCGCAGTTCAACAGAAATATTTACTAAAAAGAGCATTTTTAAATAATACAACCTTAGAGACTGCGCGGTTGCGGTGACTCCAATGTCCGTATGAGGGTTCGAAGGGGATGACGTAACACTGTAATATTTCCATCATGGATGCCCCGCAAAATAAGGCCGGCGCGGGAATCATCTTCGCTGATACGGCAAAGAGTTGTGCCGACACCATGAGGGTGCGGCGCGAACGGATTGTTTTGGACATGTTGCAACGTTTGTCGGATATCGACCACAAGACCTGGGCTGAGGCGGCCGCTGCCATGGCAGTACCCGAACGTCTGCTGATCGTCACGGATGCCTGGCACCCTCAGGTCAACGGTGTCGTACGTTCGATCGAGAATACCAACCGTGAACTTTCCAAGCTCGGCATCGACGTGTCCATGATCACGCCGGAAGGTTTCCCCAGCATCCCCTGCCCGACCTATCCGGAGATTCGTCTATCGATAGCGAGCTACCGCCGCGTCGCTGCAGAGATCGCAAGGATTACGCCATCCTACGTGCACATTGCCACCGAAGGACCCCTGGGCCTGACCGCCCGCCGCTGGTGCCTGAAGAACGGCATGCCGTTTTCGACAAGCTATCACACCCGCTTTCCCGAATATGTCGCCGCCCGCCTGCCGATCCCGGAAAGCTGGCTCTATGCCTTCGTGAAGTGGTTTCACAATGCCGGTTCGGGCTGCATGGTCGCAACGCCAAGCCTTGCCAGCGAATTGAAGGCCAAGGGCATCAACAATCTCATGCCCTGGAGCCGCGGCATCGATTCCACGCTCTTCCATCCGCAGGAACAGCAGGACAATCCCTTCGGCCTGCCCCGCCCGATCTTCATGACCGTGGGCCGCGTCGCGCTGGAAAAGAACCTGCCTGCCTTCCTGGAACTCGATCTGCCGGGCTCGAAGGTCGTGGTCGGCGATGGACCGGCCCGGGCTGAACTGCAGAAGCAATATCCCGAAGTGCTCTTCACCGGCGCCAAGTTTGGCACGGAACTCGCCGAAGCCTATGCGCAGGCCGACGTCTTCGTCTTCCCGTCGAAGACCGATACGTTCGGTAACACCATCATCGAGGCACTCGCGAGCGGCGTCCCTGTCGCCGCCTATCCGGTGACTGGACCCGGCGACATCCTGGGCGGCCACGAGACGGCAGGCGCTGTCCACGAGGACCTGCGGCAGGCATGCCTTGCCGCCCTCTCCTGCTCCCGTGAAGCGGCCCGCGCGCTGGCGCTCAACTATTCCTGGACAGCGGCAACCGCGCAGTTCATCGAAAACGTCCGGGTGGCCAACCATCGCGGCCGCATGATCGGCAGGGCTGCAAAGCAGGCATGATGTTTTTTGGGTGCCATGCCCGGCTGCTGACAGCTCTTTTCGTCATTCTCGGGCTTGTCCCGAGAATCTGCAATCGCCTGATTGTGTTGACGTGTTTAGATCCTCGGCACAAGGCCGAGGATGACGTCGAGAGGCTAGACCTCAGACGTCACACAGCACCTTCCAAACGAGAAAAAATCAGCGCTTCTTCTTGTTTTCGAAGGGATTTTCTGACGAGCGGAAATGGATGCGGATCGGCACGCCCGGCATGGCAAAATCCTGGCGCAAACCGTTGATCAGATAGCGCACGTAGGATTCCGGCAACGCGTCGGAACGCGTGCAGTTGATCATGAAGGCCGGCGGGCGGGCCTTGACCTGCGTCATGTATTTCAGCTTGATGCGGCGGCCGGAAACCGCCGGTGGCGGATGCTGGACCTGCTGCGTTTCGAGCCAGCGATTGAGCTTGGCGGTCGAGACACGCTTGTTCCAGACCTTGTCGGTATCGACGATCGACTGCATCAGCCGGTCGAGCCCGTCGCCCGTCTGGCCTGATATCGGCACGGCGCGAATGCCGCGCGCCTGCGGCAGCAGCCGGTCGGTCTTTTCACGCAGGTCGGCAAGCACGGCCTGCCGGTCGTCGATCATGTCCCACTTGTTGAAGGCAAGCACGGCCGCGCGGCCTTCGCGGATGACGAGATCGACGATCTGCAGATCCTGCTTCTCGAACGGGATCGTCGCGTCGAAGACGATGACAACGATCTCGGCAAAGCGAATGGCGCGCAGCGTATCGGCGACGGAAAGCTTCTCCAGCTTTTCGATCACGCGTGCCTTGCGGCGCATGCCTGCCGTGTCGAACATCTTGACCGTGCGTCCGCGCCAGGACCAATCGACGGAAATGGAATCGCGAGTGATGCCCGCCTCGGGGCCGGTCAGCAGGCGCTCTTCGCCGAGGTAGCGGTTGATCAGCGTCGACTTGCCGGCGTTCGGACGGCCGACGATCGCCACCCGGAGCGGCCTCGTGTCGTCATAGGCCGGTTCTTCGTCTTCTTCTTCGCCTTCGGCCAGTTGCGGAATGTCGACATCGGTGACGGCGACATCTTCTTTCTTCGGATAGGCCCGCTCCTTGCCGATCACGTCGACGATCGCGTCGCGAAGGTCGATCATGCCCTGGCCATGCTCGGCCGAGATCGGCACAGGCTCGCCCAGCCCGAGCGAATAGGCGTCGTAGAAACCGCTGTCGGACCCGCGCGCCTCGGACTTGTTGGCGACAAGCACGACCGGCTTGCCGCTGCGGCGAAGCATCTCGGCCAGCGCCTGGTCAACCGGCGTCAGGCCAGTCTTTGCGTCGACAACGAAAAGCGAGACGTCAGCCTCTTCGATTGCGGCCTCCGTCTGCAGGCGCATGCGACCCTGCAGGCTTTCCTCGTCAGCCTCTTCGAGGCCGGCGGTGTCGACGATGGTGAAGTTGAGACCCATCAGCCGCGCATCGCCCGGCCTGCGGTCGCGTGTTACGCCCGGCGTATCATCGACAAGCGCCAGCTTCTTGCCAACCAGACGGTTGAACAGCGTGGACTTGCCGACATTCGGGCGACCGACGATGGCGACCGTAAAACTCATGGAATGATGTTTCCCCTCTAGCAATTCCAGCAGAAGTGTAACGCGGTTTTGCGTCCGGAATTGCGTCTAAATGCTCTAGCCCTTGGCGACGGGCGCCTTGCCTGACGCGGTGATGATATCAAGCATCATCTGCGCACGATTGGCAATATTGCGCGGGCTCTGGGCATCGTCGGCGATCGCCTGGAACCATTCCCGAGCCTTGGCGAAATTACCGGCCTTGTAGGCGGCAAGACCGAGAACCTCGCGGGCGGAGCCACGGAAACTGTTGCTGGGCACAGCCATTTCCTCGACCTCCGCAGAAACCTGCTCATAGGTGCCGGTCTCGACCAGCAGGAAGCCGGCACGGATGCGGGCTGCATCCTGGATCACGGCCGGGGCGCTCGAATCCTTGCCGATCACGCTAAAAGCGGCAATCGCACCGGCCTTATCGCCCTTCTGCGCCAGCAGCGTTGCCGCGCGCATCTGCGCAAGCAGCGGATAATCGCCGTGGCCGTTCTTCTCGATGGCCGTCAGCGCCGCCAGCGCTTCATCGGGCTTGTTCTGGTCGGCGAGCGCCAGCGCTGCGATGAACTTGTCGCCCGTGTCGCTAGCCTGATTGCTCGCCCAGTAGCGATAAGCGCTATAGGCTGCAGTACCGAGAACGATCAGGACAGCGACAGCGATAATGACGCGGCTGAAACGGCGCCAGACGAACCGCAACCGGTCCGAACGCAGTTCTTCGTTCACCTCGCGGATAAAGCTGTCGTCGTTGAATGCCATTCTCGTCTCCGGCCTGCAAAACCAAGGCATCCGCCTGGATGCCACGCATGAAGGGGCCTTCTACTCCATTTTGCGGTTTATGTAAGGGGGAGAGGCAGAAATCATAGCATTGCGAGCGGCGAAACCCCGATAATCCACTCGTGAAGCTTAAAGAGGATCAGTGCCCAGGCAACGGCGCCAATGATGACGGCCAGCAGATCGTAACGCGCCGATACGAAGGGCCGGAGCGTCAGTTCGCCCGCCCGCTCCCGGCGCTTGAGCGATATGCGCAGCACGACGCCCCAGGCGAGGAAGGCGGCAAAGAGCAGGACGGAGGCGCTGTCGCCATTCACCAGCAGATGCGCGAGCGCCCAGATCTTCACCGACAGCACCATCGGATGCTTTGTCTTGGTCGCGATATACCCCGCCGGCAGCAGTGAGGCGGTCAGACAGATCAGCGCCAGCAGCATCAGCAGCAATGTCAGGTGCACCATGCCCTGAGGCGGCGTATAGAGCACCGTCGTCTGGGCGCGGGCGATGCCGAAGCCGTAGATCAGCAGGATCAGCGTCAGGATGCTGGCAACCGAATAGACGCCTCGCCATGCGGAAACGCCCATGCGCTCCACCATGGACTGCCGGAAGCCGGGCGCGACGACCCGGATGAGATGCACGCCAAGAAATAGAATGATGCCGACGACGAGCACTGCCATGGCTTAAAATCCCTCTGCCCCGATGCCTATCAATTATCGACTTGTGCGAGAAAATTCCACAAGCTTCAAAGCTTTGCCGCATTCCTGCGACAGGGAACCACAAAGCAAATTGTCGCGGTTCACATGTTTCGATTCATTTCAGCCTTTTCCATCGCCCTTTCCGTTCTTTTGCCGGACGCCGTGCGCGCGGACGAGAAACCGAAACAGATCGTGCTGATCTCCTTCGACGGCGCCCACGACGTCAAGCTCTGGACCCGTAGCCGCGAGATCGCCACGCGCAACGGCGCGCATTTCACCTATTTCCTCTCCTGCACCTTCCTGATGAACCACGATCAGGCCAAGGCCTACCAGGCGCCGGGCCAGAAGCCGGGCAAATCCAATGTCGGCTTCGCCAAGAGCGACGACGACGTGCGCACCCGCATCGCTAATATCTGGGCGGCGCATCTGGAAGGCAGCGATATTTCCAGTCATGCCTGCGGCCATTTCGACGGCAAAAAGTGGACCCAAGCCGACTGGGAGCACGAATTCATGAGCGCCCGCGTGGCATTGCGGGATGCCTGGAAGAATGTCGGCGAAGCGGACAAGGAGCCGCAGGGGTGGGAAGACTTCGCAACCCATGACGTCAAAGGCTTCCGCGCGCCCTATCTCTCCACAAGCGATGGCCTTGTGCCTGCGGAAAAGGCCATGGGCTTCCAATATGACGCGAGCCTCGTCACCAAGGGGCCGTTGATGCCGCAAAAGGTCGGCGATCTCTACCGTTTCGGCCTACCGCTCATTCCCTATGGTCCCGACCACCATCCCGTCATCGGCATGGACTACAATTTCTACGTCCACGATTCCAAGGGCGTCGAGGACAAGGCCAACGAGAAGACCTACGAGGACCGCGCCTTCACCGCATACGAGGACGCCTTCAAGCAGCAATATGAGGGCGAGCGCATCCCGCTGCAATTCGGCTTCCACTTTGTCGAAATGAATGCCGGCGCCTATTGGAACGCACTCGACCGCTTCGTCAGTGACGTCTGCCACAAACAGGATGTCGCCTGCATCAGCTATTCCGAGGCGCTGCCTGTCATCGCAGCAAGGGGCAAGGCTTCAGGGCTTTAAGCAACGATCGCGATCCACCGCAAAGACCCCTCTGGCCTGCCGGCCATCTCCCCCACAAGGGGGAGAAGACTCGTAGCTACGCCTCGCCCAGGAGGATTCTGAGGGTGCGTCCGGCTAGCCCCTCCCCCTTGTGGGGAGGGGTTGGGGGGGTCTTTCTTCTCCAGGCTTTCAACAACAAACGAGGCGGCTCAAGCCCGCCATTCCGCATACCGCCCATCCAGCGCCCGATCGAGGTAGAAGGCGGCGCTGATCAGCGCCAAATGCGTAAAGGCCTGCGGGAAGTTGCCGAGGAAATGGCCGCGCTCGTCGAACTCCTCCGGATAGAGCTGCAGGTGATTGCCGTAGAGCAGCAGCTTCTCGAAATTGATCCGCGCCTCCTGCAGGCGCCCCGCCCGGGCAAGGCATTCGACATACCAGAAGGAACAGGCTGCGAATGAGCCCTCCTTCCCCGTCAGCCCGTCTTCGGAGCGATAGCGCATGACAAGACTGTCGTCGGCGAGCTGCCGCCCGATGGCATCGAGCGTTTTCAGCCATGCCGAATCCGTAGCACTGATGAACCGCACCAGCGGCATCATCAGGATTGCGCCATCAACCTCGGTGCCGCCCTTGCTCTGTACGAAATGGCCTTTCTCCTCGTTCCAGAAGCTCTGCCAGATATCCTCGTTGATCGCATTGCGCACCTCGATCCACTTCTCGAAGGGCGCGGCAAGCGAGCGTTTCGAGGCCAGCCGGATCGCGCGGTCCACCGCCACCCAGCACATCAGTCGGGAATGCAGATGCTCGCGCGGCTCGCTGCGGATTTCCCATATACCGGCATCCGGTTCCTGCCATGTATCGCAGACCCGATCGACCACCTTGCGGACGGCAAGCCAGCCGGCATGGGAGATCGCCTCGCCATACTTGTTGCTGATGTAGATGGAATCGAGCAGTTCGCCGTAAATATCGAGCTGCAGCTGCCCCGCCGCATTGTTGCCGACGCGGATCGGCCTTGCGCCGCCATAGCCGGCAAGATGATCGAGCGTCGCCTCCTGATATTCCTGGCTGCCGTCGATCTCGTACATGATGTTCAGGTGGCCATCAGGCGAATCCTTGGCGCGCGCATTGGCCCAGCGCGTGAAGGCGGAAGCCTCTTCCTGATAGCCGAGCCGCATCAGCGCATAGACGGTGAAAGAAGCATCGCGGATCCAGGTGGCGCGATAATCCCAGTTTCGTGACCCGCCGGCCGATTCCGGCAGGCCGAAGGTCGCCGCAGCCGCGATCGAACCGTGCTGACTTGAGGTCAAGAGCTTCAGCGTCAGCGCCGAGCGGGTGACCGCATCGCGCCAGCGGCCGCGATAATTCGACCGGGCTGCCCATCTCTGCCAATATTGGGTGGTCGCCTCTATCAGCTCGGTAACGTCTTCGGGCTTCAAGTCGGGAATATCGTCCCCCTCCTCTTCGAGGACGAAGTCCGCCGTCTCTCCGGCCTTGAGTTCGAAGCTCGCCTTGACGCTGCCCTTGCCCGCTTCAAACGGGACGGTGCCGGCCAGGCGCAGTCTGAGGCCCTCTCCGCTGTCGAAGATCGCCTTGCCCTTGCTGACCTTCACGTCGGGCGTCGAGCGGGCGTAGTTGAACCGCGGCCAGCAATGCAGCTTGACAGGCACGATTCCCCGCGTCGCCTGCACCCTGCGGATGACCTTGCCGACGCACTCTCCATCGCCGCCGGGTCTCGGCATAAGGTCGATGATTTCAGCGCTCGCCTCCTCGCCCAGCCAGCGGGTCAGAAGCACGTTGCTTTCCGGGATGTACATCTGGATGACCCGCGCGCCGTCGATGACGGGCTTGATCTCGAACGCCCCGCCCCTGTGGGGATCGAGCAAGGCGGCAAAGACGCTCGGGCTGTCAAACTGCGGCCAGCAAAGGAAATCGAGCGTACCGTCTCGCGCCACCAGCCCCATCGTCGCGAGATTGCCGATGGCGCCATGTTCCGCAATCGGCCGCGGGATCGGCACCTCGGCCACCCGTCCCTCGGTTTCGCCCTTTGCATCCGACCGCGGCGTAGCCCGCTTATGCCTGCTCACATCGACATCCTCGTTCTGTCCGATGTGACAACGCTTTTAGGGCGGTATCGGTTGCGCCTGGCGGATGAGGCGAGGATCAAGAGGGAGTTAGATTGTGTGCAGTCGATAAAGATTGAGGATGGTGAACAACGCGCTCCCAGTCATCTGCCTCCCTCTATCTGGAAGCAAGTCGCCGCGACCAGGCACGAGCATGAATTCTTGCCAACCACGAAAAGGCGCCGTTACCGGCGCCTTCTTGTCGTTACCCATCGACCTCGGCGTTCTGGGCCTGACGTTCAAGATAGTGCTGGTCAATGTTCGGCAAGGGTTCATCATCAATTGCCGCCTCGAAGGCCTTCAGGCGCTTGTGGATCGACAACAGCTCGATGATGGTCGTCCAGGAGTTGACGAGATACTGGAACGAGTTGCTCACCTGGCCGAAGGCGGTCGAAATCTGCTGGAATATGCCGTAAGTAATGGCGCCGGCCACGATTGTCGGCACCATGAAGAAAAATACAAAGAGATTATCGGCTTGAAGATAGGCATATCGGGCCAAGTTAAAATACATATAATGGAAGTATATTCGGAAATAGTTACGGCGAACGTTGTCGAAAAGAGCAACAACGGTAATAGGCTGGGCCCGGTCAGCGTGGTCCTCACCGTAGACCAGCTCTTTGCGATAGGCCGCTTCGACGCGCTGATTGCGGAAATTCAAGCCGGGCAGTTTAATGCCGGCGAAAGCCAGCAAGAACGTGCCGAATATTGACCAGAAGAGCGCCAGCCAAAACAATGAATTCGGCACTTTCCCGATGAACGGTAGGTCGGTGACGTAGCTCGACAGAGCCAGAAGGATCGGTAGAAAAACAACCAGCGTCATGACTGAATTGATGAGGCTGATACCCAGGCCTTCGAGCGTGCTCGAAAAGCGCATCGTATCTTCCTGAACACGCTGTGAGGCACCTTCGATGTGCCGCAGCTTTTCCCACTTCGCCATGTAAAAGTTGTTCATGGCCGTTCGCCAGCGGAAAATATAGTGGCTGGTGAAGAAGTCGGTTATGATCGACACGAACATGCTGAGGAAGGCGATCTGCGCAAAGGTGATCATCAGATCGTAGAAATTTCCCTCTACGATCCCTGGTTTCTTAGACAGCGCGTTCTGCAGAAGATCACCGAAGGGCCGGCGCCAGTTGTTTATCACAACCGAAATCTGCACGCCAAAATAGGTCACGAAGATGATCAGAGCCGAGCCCCAGATAGACCAGAGCTTCCACGGATGGTGTATCGCCTTAAAATGCCAGAAGCCGCAAAAAATGACGGTCATCAAAACGAAGTAGCCGTAGAACCAGATATTCTCGCGAAGCAGAAAAAACGACAGATCATAGGGCTGTTGCTCTTCCGCAACTGGCGCGAAACCATGGGCCGCACCGAAACCTGCCGCGAAGAAATACCAGCCTAAGATGGCAACCAGCGTCCAGACGACAAGCGAGGTAAAGAACAGCCTGGGCTGCGGGAAAAAGGAATGGAACACTGCTAGGCGCTTCCCTGAACTGGAATATCGGACGTATCAGATGATACTGTTGTGGCGCGAAACTAAGGCAGTTCGAATGAAGCGGCAACGCCCTTCACCCGTTTCTAACGTATTTGTAATCGCTTAATGCGCTGCAGCAATGGGTGAGTGCGGCCGCGCCACCCTCCCTCCTCCCATTGAGCAATCGTACAGCGATCACCGCGACGATGAATTATCGTACGATACTTGAAATCAATTATCTTACGATATATGTCTTACGACATGACGAACGATAGTGCTCGTCATTCATCTCAAAGGAGACAAACACGATGAGAGGATTTCATGGAGGCAGGTTCGGCGGTGGCTTTCACATGGCCGAGGCGTATATGTTCCGGCACGGCGGTGGTCATGATTCACGCTTTGCTGAGGAGAAAGAGTTCATGAGAGGCTTCAAGGGCGGCATGTTCGGCGGCGGGTTCCGGACCGGCCGTAAATTCGACGCGGCGGACTTGCAGCTGATCATTCTCGCACTTCTGTCCGAACAGCCGCGGCATGGCTACGAACTGATCAAGACCTTGGAAGAGCGCTCCGGCGGTTTCTACGTCCCGAGCCCGGGCGTGATCTATCCGGCTTTGACCTACCTGGAAGAAACCGGCCTTACCGAGGTCGAGGTCAGTGGCACCAAGAAGCTCTACAGCATCACCGAGGCTGGCCGGAAGCGTGTGGAAGAGAACCGCGTGACCATCGAGCTGACGCTTTCGAAGCTCGAACGCATCGGCGAGAAAATGGAGCATGTCCGTCGCGTCTTCGGGCGCGAAGACGATGATGCTGGCGAAGACCGCGATCGCTTCGATCGCGATGCGGGCGACATCCGTGTTGCGCGCCAGCTTCTGCGCTCGGCGCTGCGGTCGAGATATCCGTGGTCGAAAGAGGAAGGCAAGCGCATCGCTGCCATTCTCGAACAGGCGGCCGCCGATATCCTGCGTGCCAGGTCCGAGCCGGACGAAGAGTGACCGGCGAATAGCCGACGAAGCGGCAGTCAGCCGCGATCGTCGGCAAGCGTCAGGATGATGGGACCGTTCCGCGTGGCGACGACCGTGTGTTCGAACTGCACGGTCGGCGCGCGCGGATCGCCATAGAGCGTCCAGGCATCATCCCCGCCTTCGGCCCAGGTGGCCCCAAGCGACAGGAACGGCTCGACGGTGAAGACCAGCCCGTCTTCCATGATGCGCGTTTCATCAGGATCGGCCCAGGTGGAAACTTCCGCCGGCTCCTCGTGCAACGAGCGGCCGATGCCGTGGCTGGCGAGATTGGCAACCAGCGTGTAGCGGTTCTTTGCGGCAAACGCGCCGATCGCGTGTCCGACCTTGGAAAAGGGCGCATTGCTGCGCACCTGGTTGAGGCCGACCCAAAGCGCCCGCTTGCCGTCGCGGCAAAGCCGCTCGATCTTCGGCTTGACCGGCGGCACGGCGAAGGACGCGCCAGTATCGGAAAAGAACCCGTCCTTTTCCGCCGACACGTCGAGATTGACGAGATCGCCCGCCTGGATCTTGCGCGGACCGGGAATGCCGTGCGCCACTTCTTCGTTGACGCTGATACAGGTCGCGCCCGGAAACTGGTAGACCGTCTCGGGGGCCGACCGCGCGCCGGAATCCTCCAGCAGCTTGCGGCCGATCGCATCGAGTTCCAGCGTGGTGATGCCGGGCTCCAGCGCTGCCGCCATCGCCTGCAGCGCGTTGGCGCAGATGCGGCCAATCTCCTTCAGCTTGGTGAGTTCGTCCTCGTTCGAAATGATCATCTAGGCTTCCGGCTTGCCAGCGACCTTGCGGTCGAGAGAAATCAGGCCGAGGCTTTCGCCTCTCCGCCTTCGGCAGTCAATGCCTTTCTAACCAGCGGCGCGACTTTCGTGCCGTAGAGCTGGATGCCGTGCATGACCTGCTCATGCGGCATCTGCCCGATCGCCATCTGCAGCAGGAAGCGATCGTTCCTGAACAGCCTGTGATGCGTGATGATCTTTTCCGCCACCGTTTCGGGATCGCCAAGGAAGAGATTGCCGGTCGGGCTGCGCGCCATGTCGAAATGCGCCCGGCTGGTCGGTCCCCAGCCGCGCTCGCGGCCAATCCGATTCATGACCTCCGCCTGCGGACCGTAGAACTGGTCGGCGGCCACATCGGTCGTATCGGCGATGAAACCGTGGACGTTGATGGATGTCCTGAGCTTCGCCGGATCCTGATGGGCGCGGCGGGCGGCCTCGCGGTAGAGATCGAAGAGCGGCGCAAACCGGCGCGGTTCACCTCCGATGATGGCAAGCGCCACGGGAAGGCCGAGTGCGCCAGCCCGCGCCACCGATTGCGGCGTGCCGCCAACGGCGATCCACACCGGCAACGGTTCCTGCAGAGGGCGCGGATAGACGCCGCGATCATGGATCGGCGCGCGAAGCTGCCCTTCCCAATTGACCATCTCACCATCGCGGATCGACAGGAGCAGGTCGAGCTTCTCCTCGAACAGTTGGTCATAGTCCTCGAGATTGTAGCCGAACAGCGGGAAGGATTCGATGAACGAGCCACGGCCCGCCATGATCTCTGCGCGACCGTTCGACAGAAGATCGAGCGTGGAGAACTGCTGGAACACGCGTACCGGATCGTCCGAACTCAGTACGGTGACGGCGCTCGTCAGCCGGATGTTCTTCGTCTTGACGGCTGCCGCCGCAAGAGCGACTGCCGGAGCCGAGGCGGCATAGTCCGGCCGATGGTGCTCGCCGAGCCCGAAGACATCGAGTCCCACCTGGTCCGCAAGTTCGATTTCCTCGATCAGGTTCTTGAGCCGCCGCGCCGCCGCCGGCCCCTTGCCACCGGCGGGATTGGGATCAACATCAGCAAATGTATAAAGACCGAGTTCCATGGTGCCTATCTCGTTGAGCTTTTCGCTGAGATAAGGTTGCCCCATCTCTGTGGCAAATATAAATTCTGGAACGGATCATTCGATAATATTGATGGGCGGCGCGGCAGCTCAATACTTGGCAAGCAGCGTCGGCAGTTCCCCGGTCAGGGTATCGCGAGGCTATCAGATCTGGACTGATAGCCTCGCGTTTGCCGTTTTTCGCTTGCCAGCCTTTGCCGAATTCGAACCAAAAATCAATCACTTGCGGTCTTGAACGGAACCAGCCTGCGAAGCGCTTCACAGCGCAGGTAAAGACCGCCCCAGACCATCAGACCCAGATAGAGGCCAAAGAGCAGATGCGAGAAGATCGGGCTGCCGACCCGCAAATGCGTGGCCGTCGCCCCGCCCATCAGGCCGGTCAGGAGGATAGCCCCGACGATCGACGTCCGCGGGATTGCGTAGAGCAGCGCGCAGACAAGTGTCAGCACCCCGAGACCACGGGCAAGCATCGGATCGCCGGAATAGCCCAATGCCGTCATGGTCTCGGTGACAGCAGAAATCGGGATCAGCTTGATAACGCCGTCGAAGGTGAGAAACGCCACGACCAGCCCCGTAAGCGTCAGCCCGGCGATACGCTGCGGTCTCGATATCGATGTTGAATCGGCAACATAGGACATAGCCCTAACCCCCATTATCGATTCAGGATTTCAGATCCCGGAAACAAGCTCGGCAAGCTGGTCGGCCGCCTTGCCCCACCCTTCGTGGAAGCCCATCTTCTCGTGCGTCTCCATGTCCTCGGCGGTCCAGTGAAGCGCCTGCCATGTATATCGCGTGCGCCCGCCGCCGATATCCTCGAGCAGGACGATCGCAGTCATGAACGGCTTTTCGGACGGGACCCAGGCGCTGACATAGGCGTCGGTTACGACGATCTTTTCGTTCGGAATGATTTCGAGATAGACGCCGCGGTTGGGAAACTCTTCGCCATTTGGTCCGCGCATGACGACGAGGCTCGCGCCGCCGGGACGAAGGTCGAGCTCGGCAAGGCTGACCGTCCAGGGCCGAGGCGTGAACCACTGCTTCAGCAATTCCGGTTCGGTCCACGCGCGAAATATCTTCTCGCACGGCGCGTCGAACTCGCGGATCACTTCAAGTACATATTTGGCTTCTGTCGTCATGGTCCGTTCCTTCCCTCTTTGCTGAAACAATTCCTGAGTGGGTCCTAGCCCAAGGACGTTACATCTTTCGCCGCCCCGACAAGTGCGCGGAATTATTTTAGTGAATTAGGTTGGATCGTCCGAGCTTGTGCCTGTCACGATACCCCATCCACCCTCTCGTAGCGCGCACGGCTGAGACTGACACAGCTGGAAACCGCCGCACAGATACCGGCCAGAACAAGCGCTATGCCGGGCGCACTTGTCAGCGGCGTGGTTTCGAAAATGAGCGACATCGAAATCGCGCCAAGAGTTTGCCCGAGAAGACGAGCTGTGCCCTGCATGGCGCCCGCGGCACCGCTGCGCGCCTTCGGTGCTGAGAGAAGCAGAATTCTGTTATTCGGCGTCTGGAAAAGACCGAAACCAATACCGGCGATAACGGTACCGATCACAAATGCGATCCCTCTCGGCTCAGCCGGGAACAAGCCCGCGATCAGGAGACCGATAGCCAGCAACCCGCCGCCGGAGGCGCAAAGCCAAGCCGTCTTGATGCGGTCGGCCAGCCGCCCGGAAATCGGGGCAATGATGATCGTCGCAGCGGGCCACGGCATCATGTAGAGCCCCGCCAGAACCGGGCTCATATGCAGGGTGTGCTGAAGATAGAACGGCAGCGCGACATAGCTCAGCATCTGGCCGGTAAAGCACGAGATCGACGCGATGACCGCGACGCGGAAGGCAGGCTCGGCCAAAAGATCCGTCGGGATCAGCGGCGCAGCGCTCTTTCGTTCGACATATAGCAGCGCGACGAGGCACAGGATGGCAGCGCCAACCAGGATGGAGCCGCTGATCGGCGCGCTGGCAATCCGGTCTGCTCCGGAGAAGAACAGGATGAACATCAGCGTATTGGCAAGCAATGCCGTGATGTTCAGCTGCCGCTTCACGCCCTCGCGATAACCCAGAAGCCCGCCGCACAAAAGGACGACGATCCCGATCGGTATGTTGACGGCAAACAACCAGGGCCAGCTGGCAACGGAAAGGATCGCTCCGGCCACGCCCGGGCCTGCAGCCGACGAGATCGCAATCGTCATGGCATTCACGCCGATGATGGTGCCGAGCAGCCGTTGCGGCACAGCAAAGCGCAGGTTCATCGCCCCGAGCGCCATCATCGCGCCGCCGCCCAGCCCCTGAACAAACCGGGCAGCCACAAGCACGGGCAGATTTGGAGCAAAGGCGCAGCCCGCCGAAGCCGCCGTGAAGAGGGCGACGCCGATCAGGAAAACACGCCGCGGACCATGGATCTCTCCCAGCGCTCCGCAGGGCAGAAGCGCAACGAGCACGGCAAGCTGATAGCTCGACACGACCCACACGGTGTCGCTGGCATCGGCACCGAGCGAGGCGGCGATCGACGGCAGCGCGACATTGGCGATGGCGCTGTCCAACACGACGAGGACGAGCGACACAAGCAGCACGCCGACCGCCAGATACAGGCGCGGCGAAGGCAGCCCGTCATGGGCAGGATTCAGGGATGAAGCTACGGACATCGGCGGACACTCCATTCGTTTGTCTGTCCTATCGATATCGGCGACCTATCAATTGCACCAGACGCAACACAGGAAACAGTCCGTTGCGTTCAGCGCCTCTCCTCGGTAACCTGCGCGCATGCACGATCTCGACCTGAACCTGCTGGTAGCCCTGGACGCCTTGCTTCGCGAGCGGAGCGTATCGGCTGCGGCGAGAAAGCTCGGCCTCAGCACATCCGCCATGAGCCGGACACTGTCGCGGCTAAGGAAGGCGCTGGGGGACCCCATTCTCGTTTCCGCCGGACGCGCCATGGTGGCGACGCCGCATGCTGAGGCTATTGCCGAGGAGGTGCGCTCACTGACCTCAGCGGTTCAGGCGGTGCTCAGCCCGCCCAGGGACATCGATATCAGCGAAATCAAGCGTGATTTCACCATCCGGGCGAACGAGGCCTTCGTCCTGCTCTACGCCGCCCGCCTAAGTACCGCGGTCTCGGAGGCCGCGCCGGGCATCCGGCTCCGCTTCGCACCCAAGCCGAACAAGGCAATTCAGCCGCTGCGGGACGCCTCGATCGACCTCGACATCGGCGTCGTCGCCGGCGACGGCGCGGAACTGCGCGGCCAGACGCTGTTCGAGGATGGTTTTGTCGGGGTCGCGAGAACGGGCCACCCGCTGCTCACCGGCCGGATAACGCCGGAGCGCTATGCGGCCTGCCGACACGTCGTGTCTTCCAGACGCGGGCATTTTTCCGGGCCGGTCGACGACTCCCTTACCGCGCTCGGCCTGTCGAGAAAGGTCAATCTCGTGGTGGCGAGCTACCCGGCCGTGATCGCCGTCGCAGCCGCAACCGACCTTGTCGGCCTGATACCGCGCTCATATCAGGTCGGCGTGGCGGGCGAGACCGAAACTTTCGAGCTGCCGGTAGCAACCCCTGGCTTCGTCATCGCACAGACATGGCATCCCCGCATGGATGCGGACCCTGCGCATCGATGGCTGCGCGCATTGATCTTCGAAGCCTTCAGATCAAAGAACGACCGCTAGTGCGACGAAGGCGTCGGGGCGGAGGGCGAAATCGCATCGGCCTGCAGCCGGTCGAGCTGAAGCCGGATATGGGCAGCCTCGGCAGGGGAATTGGCGAGCGCGATCGCCCGGCCAAAGGCTTCGCAAGCCTCACCGTTGCGGCCAATCTGCATCAGGAGTCCGCCCCGCAACCCGTGGAAATAGAAATAGTTGCCGAGCCTGCTGCCAAGCGTCTCGACCAGCGCCAGGGCCTCGTCCGCCCCCTTGAGTTTGGATAGGGCAACCGCGCGGTTGAGAGTGACCACAGGCGACGGCTGTATCTGCTCAAGCGCCCTATAGATAAGCTCTATCTCCTGCCAATCGGTTTCCTCGGCGCGCTGGGCGCGGGCGTGCAAGGCCGCAATCGCCGCCTGCATCTGATAGGGGCCGGGCTGGCGGTGGCGGATCGCCTTGTCGAGCAATGCCAGCGCCTCGTTGATCATGTCGCGGTTCCAGACCGAACGGTCCTGGTCTTCCAATAGCACGATCTGGCCCGCGGCATCGAAGCGGGCGACCTTGCGTGAGTGCTGCAGCAGCATCAGGGCGAGCAATCCCATCGTCTCGGGCTCTGCGGGAAAGATCCGCAGTAGCAGCCGCCCAAGCCGGATTGCCTCGTCCGAAAAGGCAGAGCCGTCGCGACCTGAGGCCTCCGACGAATAGCCCTCGTTGAAAACGAGGTAGATCATGGCGCTGACCCGCGACAGCCGTTCGGCGCGCTCCACTGCACCCGGCGTTTCAAATTCGACGCCGGCGGCTGCAACGCGCGCCTTCGCGCGGGTTATGCGCTGTTCCATGGCGCTCTCGCCGACCAGGAATGCGCGGGCGATCTGCGCGACCGTCAGACCGGAGACGATGCGCAGCGCGAGCGCAATCTGCTGTGTCGCCGGCAGGTCGGGATGGCAGCAGATGAACAGCAGCCGAAGAATGTCGTCGCGATAATTCGCCCCATCCAACCGATCGGCCATATCGGCTTCCGCATCGCCGGTGTCGGAGAAAACCTCCTCTTCCGGCAGCGGTTGCGTCTTCGAGCGGCGCCGCACGGTATCGATGCCGCTGTTCCGGCCAACAAAGATCAGCCAGGCGACCGGGTCGCGCGGCGGCCCCTTGTCGGGCCATGTTTTCAACGCCCTGAGGCAGGCCTCCTGAAAGGCCTCTTCTGCGGTATCGAGATCACGAAAATATCTGAGCAATGCGCCGAGCACCTGCGGACGCGCCGAGGTAAGGGAAAGCTCGATCCAGCCAATATCGGTCATGTAGAGACCTCTCCGGGCCGAAAGACGTAAAGCGGCCTGATCTCGTAGGCACCGACGCCGGGATTGGCGGCCGCAAGCTCTTTGCAGAAATCGAGCGCCGCATCGAGCGTCTCGAAATCGACGACATAGAAGCCGAGCAGCTGTTCCTTCGTCTCTGCAAAAGGTCCGTCGAGGACCAGGGGCTCGTCCTTGCCCTTGCGCAGCGTCGTCGCCGATGTCGTCGGCATCAGGCGCGCCACCGGTCCAAGCTTGCCGGCTTCCGCCAGCGGCTTCTGAACCGCGATCAGCCGCGCCATCGTGGCGTCCTCTTCTTCCTTGCTCCAGGAAAAGACGGCATTTTCGTCGTTATAACAAAGGATGGCATAAAGCATCGTTCTCTCCTTCTCCGATAAGACGAAGGAGTAACGCTCCAGCCGACAGAGCGCATCAGAAATTTAGCAGGTTTGCGAAAGCGCCGGTCGCCTCCTCACTTTGCTTTTCCGCCGCTGCCGGCGCGTATCCTGCCCATGACGTCCCCGAGCGCCCGCATGTTGAGCTCGCGGACATGCCTGATAGCAAGACCGGGCGCGATATCGTTGGCCGCCGTCTTCGGGATGCCGATGCGCTGCGACAGGTAGATGCTGGAATGACCGCTGAAGAGATAGGCAAGGAAGCAGGCAACCGCGAGGTAGACCGCGTGCGTCGCGCCAAAAAGTTCGATGCCCATGATCATGCAGGCAAGCGGCGTGTTCGTGGCACCGGCGAAGACCGCGACGAAGCCGAGCGCGGCAAAGAGATCCGGCGGGCCACCGAAGATCGCAGCAAGCGCATTGCCAAGTGCGGCCCCGATGAAGAACAGCGGCGTCACCTCCCCGCCCTTGAAACCGGCGCTCAGCGTGATGACGGTAAAGACCGTCTTCCAGAGCCAGCTCCAGTAGTCGATGCGCGCGGGCTCGAAGAAGCTCGCGATCGTCGCATCGGCGGGATTGGGCGACCATACGCCAAGCCCGAGATATTCGCGTGTCCCCAGCAGATGGACGAGACCGATGAGGATGAGGCCGCCGACGACCGGCCGCAGCGGCGCATAGGCGCAGATCCTTTTGAAAAAGGCTGACACGGAGTGCGACAGCTCGGCAAAGGCCCTCGCCATCAGCCCGAAGAGCATGCCGGCAATGCCGACCTTGAGAAGCAATAGCGCCTCCAGATGGAATCCGCCGGCATCGCCCGCGCCCGAGAGATAGCCGATGTGATACTGGATATGCTCGATGCCCCAGGCATGGCAGGCCCAGTCGGCGGCAATCGCTGCCATCAGACAGGGCAGCAGCGCTTCGTATTGCATGCGGCCGATGGTGAGCACTTCGAGCGCAAAGACCGCTCCGGCAATCGGGGTGCCGAATACGGCACCGAAGCCGGCAGCGATGCCGGCCATCAGCAGGATGCGCACGTCCATCGATTTCAGTCGAAACACCTTGGCAAAGGCGCTGGCTATGCTGCCGCCGAGCTGCACCGCCGTCCCTTCGCGTCCCGCGGAACCGCCGACCAGATGGGTAAGCACCGTCGAGACAAGGATGAACGGCGCCATCCTCAGCGGCACGCCGCCGCCGGGCTCATGGATCTGTTCGACGATGAGGTTGTTGCCGCCCTCTGCCGAGCGTCCGAACCGCTGATAGGCAAGAACCATCAGGAAGCCGGCAACCGGCAGTCCGTAGATCAGCCAAGGGTGGGCGAAACGGGCTTCCGTTGCGCGATCGAGGCTCCAGAGAAACAGCGCACAAAGCGAGCCGACCACAGCTGCCATGGGCAGGACGATCACGATCCATTTTATGATGCTGCGCAATTGCAGGATGCGGGGGGCGAGAAATTCGGATGCGGACATATCAGTTGACCCCTCCGGCCAGAGCACAGGCAGGCAGCGCGGAAACGCGAAATTTGAGGGAAAGACGGAATGTAAATTCAGGCACGACTCTACTCCTTCGCCATTAGCCGGCGGGTTGAGTAGGAGTCATCAGCTTCTCGGGAAGCGGTTCGACCGTCATGGCCCGGCAGAATCCATTGCCGTTCAGCCTGAATAGCCACCCGGCAGCCCTGCTGTCAACGGCGCGATTTGGAGACTGCCGCGATCTATGCCTTCGCGGAAATGGGAAGTCTGGCGCCGGCGAATTCCTGGCCCGTCCAGAGAGGCAGACCGATCGCCTTCGACACGGCAGGATCGGCCGTGTAGACCGGATAGCCCTTCTGCATCAGCCTTGTCAGGATCTGCCTGTCCATCTGGACATGCATCCGCGCGAGGTTTTCCTGGTTATAAGCATGGCCGCCCGAATCCGGGTTAATGCCCGTGATGATCACCGATGGGGCACCGTTGCAAAGCGCAAAAAGCACGGCGTTGACGCCGTTGGAACATTTGGATTCGGCCTCCATCTCGCAATTCTTCAGGCCGCATATTTTATCGAGCAAAGCCATTCGCTGGTATCGATCGACCATCTGGAGGCGATCGTAGCGATAGTCGAAGGCTTTCAGGCCGGCCTCGAGGCGGGGAAGGCCTTCGCGCCACAGGAGAACGTAGAGTATCTTCGTGCGCTGTCCGTTCAGAACGCGCCGGACCTCGACCGCATTGGTGTTCGTGCCCTCGATCTGATTGAACTGCATCAGGGTGATATCGGGGACCTCGACTCCCCATTTTTTCACCACCGTCTGCGAGCCATTGATGGTGATGACCCGGAAGCTTTCGTCAAATCCATCGGGCTTGTGGGATATCGGCGCCGAACCGACAACGACGACGGGACCGGAAAAGGGTTGCGGCGCAACAGGGGGATCGGGTCGAATGATCCGATATTTGATGTTGCGATAAACCTGCTTCTTCATGTCCGCGAAGTTGAGAGTCATGCCGCCCTAGAAATCTAGCTTCACCGAATAACGAATGAAACTAAATTAGAGGCGAGAAAAGTCCACCCTTCACCGGACGAAACTATTGGTTGTTCACATTTTTGTCACACCCGCCGCCTTGGCCGACGGTATCCACTCGATGAATATTTAGCCCTCCCCACAATCAGGGCGTGGTCCGCACCGCTCAGACGTCGCTTAGCGTCCGCTTGACCGCATTCTTCCAGCCTTTCAGTTTGGCTACCCGCGTTTTCTCATCCATCTCAGGTTTAAAGCGGCGATCCCGCGCCCAGGCTTTGGCAAAGGCTTCGCGGTCGGGCCAGACGCCCGCCCTGCTGCCGGCAAGCCACGCTGCCCCAAGCGCCGTCGTCTCCAGAATGGTCGGCCGGTCGACCGGCGCGTCGAGCAGATCGGCGAGCCGCTGCATCGTCCAATCGGAAGCAACCATGCCGCCATCGACGCGCAGCACTGTGTTGCTGCCGTTCTTCCAGTCCCTGTGCATGGCGTCGAGCAGGTCGCGCGTCTGGTAACAGACGGCCTCCAGAGCGGCGCGGGCAAACTCCGCCGGACCCGTGTTGCGGGTCATGCCATAGAGAGCCCCACGGGCATTCGCATCCCAGTGCGGAGCGCCGAGGCCGGTAAAGGCAGGCACCAGATAAACATCCTGCGTCGGGTCAGCCTTTTCCGCCAAGACCCCGGAATCACTAGCCTGCTTGATCATTCCGAGCCCGTCGCGCAGCCATTGCACGGCAGCGCCTGCAATGAAGATCGAACCTTCGAGCGCATAGGTCGTCTCGCCGTTCAGCCGGTAGGCGATCGTCGTTAGCAGGCGATTCTTCGAGCGCACCATGTCCGGCCCGGTATTGAGCAGCGCAAAGCAGCCGGTACCGTAGGTCGATTTCAGCATGCCCTGCTCGAAGCAGGCCTGGCCGATGGTTGCCGCCTGCTGATCGCCGGCAACGCCGAGGATAGGAATGGCGGCGCCGAAGAGTTCCGGATCGGTCACGCCGAAATCGGCGGCGCAGTCCTTCACCTCAGGCAGCATGGCGGAGGGAACGCGCAGGATGTCGAGCAGATCCTCGTCCCAGGCATTGGTGCCGATATTGTACATCAGCGTCCGTGAGGCATTGGTTGCGTCAGTCACGAAGCTCTTGCCGCCAGTCAGCCGCCAGATCAGGAAAGTATCGATCGTGCCGAAGCAAAGCTCGCCCTTGGCGGCGCGGGCGCGGGAACCCTTGACGTTGGCGAGCAGCCAGGAAAGCTTGGTGCCGGAGAAATAGGGATCAAGCAGCAGGCCGGTGCGGCGGGTGAATAGCTTCTCGAGATCCTGCCGCTTCAGCTTCTCGCAATAGCTGGCGGTGCGGCGATCCTGCCAGACGATGGCGTTGCCGATCGGCTTGCCCGTCGCCCTCTCCCATACGACGACGGTCTCGCGCTGGTTGGTGATGCCAAGTGCCGAGATATCCTTTGCCTCGATACCGGCAGCCTTGATCGCCTTCTTGACTGTTGTCAGGACCGATTGCCAGATATCCTCGGGATCGTGTTCCACCCAGCCCGATTGCGGATAGATCTGCGGGAACTCCATCTGCCCCGCTCCGGCGATCTTCATCTTGCCGTCGAAGACGATCGCCCGCGTCGAGGTCGTTCCCTGGTCGATCGCCAGAACATATCCCGCCATTGTCACCCTCCCATAGCTCTTCGGATGGAATGAATAAGGCACCAAAACGAATGTGAAAAGAAAAGAAATCGAAAATATTGTCGAGCAAGGCGCGATGGCTGCAAGCGCCACACCGCCTGTGGTCTGCACAACACTCGTGTCGCATATCGTCGAAAGACAAGGAACGTAGCCATGGATATCCGCCCAGAGAAGCCGAACGACGTCGAAGCGATCCGCGGGATCACCAAATCGGCCTTCGCCTCGGCCGCCCACAGCAGCCAGACGGAACCCCAAATCATTGATGCTCTTCGTCAAGCTGGCGCCCTGACGATCTCGCTCGTTGCAACGGAGGAAGACGAAGTCCTCGGGCATGTTGCCTTTTCACCGGTCACGATCGATGGCGAAGACAAAGGCTGGTACGGGCTCGGCCCGGTTTCGGTGCGGCCCGACCAGCAAAGGCAGGGCATTGGTGAAAGGCTCGTCCGCGACGGCCTTTCCCGGCTGCAAAACATGGGTGCCATGGGATGCGTGGTTCTGGGCGATCCCGGCTACTACCAGCGCTTCGGCTTCCGCACCGACGACAGGCTGGTCTTTGCGGACGCGCCGACCGAGTATTTTATGCGACTGGTATTCACCGAACCCCTGCCCTCAGGGCAGGTCCGCTATCACGATGGCTTCAACGCGAGCTGATGGACATGTCCCTTGATTCGGGACTAGGCTGGCACTGATTGCAGTGCAGCAACGTAAGCGGAGGTTTTCATGCCCAGAACAGTCGTCGTGACAGGATCCACCAGCGGCATCGGGCTCGCCATCGCAGTGGTCTTTGCGGCCAAGGGTGAGAATGTCGTGATCAACGGCTTCGGCAAGCCGGAAGAGATCGAGGCGATCAAGGATCGGCTGCAATCGTCCGGTGGCGGCAAGGTGCTCTATCATCCGGCCGACATGACCAAGCCCGCCGAAATCGCAGACCTCATCACAACGGCCGCAAAAACCTTTGGCGGCATCGACGTTCTGGTCAACAATGCCGGCGTTCAGCATGTCGAGAAGATCGAGGATTTCCCGATCGACAAGTGGGACCAGATCATCGCCATCAACCTGTCCAGTTCCTTTCATACGATGCGCGCTGCAATCCCCTTCATGAAGGAGAAGAAGTACGGGCGGATCATCAATATCGCCTCGGCGCACGGCCTTGTCGCCTCGCCCTTCAAATCCGCCTATGTCGCGGCAAAGCATGGCATACTGGGATTGACGAAGACTGCCGCCCTCGAGCTTGCGGAATTCGGCGTGACCGTGAACGCGATCTGCCCCGGCTACGTGCTGACGCCGCTGGTGGAAAAGCAGATCCCCGACACGGCCAGGGCCCGCGGCATGACCGAGGAACAGGTGAAGACCGAGGTGATCCTCAAGGCGCAGCCGACGCGCGAATTCGTCAAGGCCGAGGAGATCGGGGCGATGTCGCTCTATCTCGCCAGCGACGACGCGAGACAGATCACCGGCACACATCTCTCGATTGACGGGGGATGGACTGCGGCATAACCATACAAGGTTGAGACCGGCGTAAAAAAGCCGGCTCGACAAGAAAGACAATAAGCCGGGAACAACATGAACGACAGCATCCGCTTCATCCTCAATAGCGAGGAGATTTCGCTATCCAGCCTGCGCCCGACGGAGACGCTCCTGGATTTCCTGCGTCTCAAGCGGCATCTGACAGGCACGAAGGAAGGGTGTGCGGAGGGCGATTGCGGCGCCTGCACCGTTCTGGTCGGGCGGCTGATCGACGGCGGCCTGCGCTATGAATCGGTCAATGCCTGCATCCGTTTCGTCGGCTCGCTCCATGGCACCCATGTGGTCACGGTCGAACACCTGGCCGCCAAGGATGGCACGCTGCATCCTGTCCAGCAGGCGATGGTCGACTGTCACGGCTCGCAATGCGGATTCTGTACGCCCGGCTTCGTCATGTCGCTCTATGGCCTCTGGCTCGCAACCGAGAAGCCTGACCGGGCCGAGATCGAAAAGGCGCTGCAGGGCAATCTCTGTCGCTGCACCGGCTACGAGCCGATCGTCAGGGCCGCCGAGCAGATAAGCCGGACGCGCCCGAGCGCCCTCTTTGATCCCCTGGAAAAAAATCGCTCCGATATCATAGCCCGTCTCTGGGCCATGCGTCCGAAGGAAACCATCACCGTCTCCTCGGGCGAGGACAGACTTATCATCCCCGGCTCCATGACCGATCTTTCCCGCATCCTTGCCGACGAGCCCGACGCGACCATCGTCGCCGGCTCCACCGATGTCGGTCTCTGGGTGACGAAGCAGATGCGCCGGCTTAATCCCGTGGTCTTCATCAATCATCTCCTCGACCTGCAGATGATCATACAAGGCGACAAGGGCTTCACCATCGGATCGGGCGTCACCTACAGCCAGGCCTTCGCGACCATGGCCGCAAAGATCCCGACGCTCGGCAATCTCATCAACCGCATTGGCGGCGAGCAGGTGCGCAACATGGGCACGATCGGCGGCAATATCGCGAATGGTTCCCCGATCGGCGACAGCCCGCCACCGTTGATCGCGCTCGGCGCAACCGTAAAGCTGCGCTCCGCTAGCGGCACGCGCACGGTCGCGCTGGAAGACTATTTCATCACCTATGGCAAGCAGGATCGGGCGAAGACCGAATTCATCGAAAGCATCTTCGTCCCCTATCCGCCCGCTGAAAGCCAGTTTGCCGTCTACAAGATCACCAAGCGCCGCGACGAGGACATCACCGCCGTGCTCGGCGCCTTCCGCCTGACGCTCGACGAAACAGGCAACGTCACCGATATCACGATCGCCTATGGCGGCATGGCCGGCATCCCGAAGCGTGCCCGCACGGTCGAGGCCGAATTGCTGGGCAAACCCTGGACCGAAGCAAACATCAACGCCGCTCGCGCCGCTTTCGACACGGATTTCCAGCCCCTCACCGACTGGCGTGCCACGGCCGAATACCGCCAGTTGACCGCAAAGAACCTGCTCATCCGCTTCTATCTGGAGACATCGGGTGCACCGCAGGAACTGAAGCGGTTCGAGGAGGTGGCGTGATGTTTGTGCAAGCCCATACCCCCTCTGGCCTGCCGGCCATCTCCCCCACAAGGGGGGAGATCACGCATGGCACTGCCTCGCCCCACCGACAGAAATTCCTCGGGGCAATCAAACCCCTCCCCCTCATGGAGAAGGGTTGGGGAGGGGTTTTGACCACAAAGACCGGAGGAGCCATCTGATGGACAAGTCCGCCTTCGAAAACCCAAAGGCCGTCATCAGCGGATCCATGCACGGTTCGACGCGACATGATTCGGCACATAAGCATGTGACCGGAACTGCTGATTATATCGACGATATTCCGGAACCCGTGAATCTTTTGCATGGTGCGCTCGGCCTCTCAGACCGCGCACATGCCGATATCCTTTCCATCGACCTTTCGGCGGTGAAGGCCTATCCGGGCGTCGTCTGGGTCTTCACAGGCAAGGACGTGCCCGGCCTCAACGACGTTTCCTCCAACGGCATGCATGACGAGCCGCTGCTTGCGGAAACCAGGGTCGAGTTCCACGGCCAGCCGATCTTCGCCGTCATCGCCGAGACGCGCGACGCCGCCCGCCGCGCAGCCACGCTCGCCAAGATCGAATATGCCGACCTGCCGCATTGGAGCGACATCGACGGCGCATTGGAAAATGGCGGCGCCGTGGTCTACGAACCGATGACGCTGAAGCGTGGCGAGGCAAAGGCGGAGATGGCGAACGCGCCGCGCCGGTTGACCGGCCGCATGCGCATCGGCGGCCAGGAGCACTTCTATCTGGAAGGCCATATCGCCATGGCAATCCCCGGCGAGGACGACGAGGTCACCGTCTGGTCATCCACCCAGCATCCGAGCGAAATTCAGCATATCGTCGGCCACGTCCTGAACATTCCCTCCCACGCCGTGACCGTCAACGTGCGCCGCATGGGCGGCGGATTCGGCGGCAAGGAAACGCAGGGCAACCAGTTCGCAGCCCTTGCCGCCCTCGCTGCCAAGAAGTTGAAGCGCGCGATCAAGTTCCGTCCCGATCGAGACGAGGATATGGTAGCGACGGGCAAGCGCCATGATTTCATGGTCGACTACGAGGTCGGCTTCGACGGGGACGGCCGCATTCACGCCGTCGACGCCACCTATGCGGCGCGCTGCGGCTTCTCTTCCGATCTCTCAGGCCCGGTCACCGACCGTGCGCTCTTCCATGCGGATTCCAGCTATTTCTATCCGCATGTGCATCTCGTCTCCAAGCCGCTGAAGACCCACACGGTCTCCAATACTGCCTTCCGCGGCTTCGGTGGACCGCAAGGCATGCTCGGCGGCGAGCGGATGATCGAGGAAATCGCCTATGCCGTCGGCAAGGACCCGCTCGAAATCCGCAAGTTGAATTTCTACGGCCAGCCCGGCTCGGGCCGCACGACGACTCCCTATCACCAGGAGGTGGAGGACAACATCATCCACCTCATCGTCGACGAGCTAGAGCAGAGCTGCGACTACCAGGCCCGCCGTAACGCCGTCATCGAGTTCAACCGCTCCAGCCGCTATATCCGCAAGGGCATCGCGCTGACCCCGGTCAAGTTCGGCATCTCCTTCACCATGACCGCCTTCAACCAGGCAGGTGCGCTTGTCCACATCTATCAGGACGGCTCGATCCACCTGAACCATGGCGGCACCGAGATGGGCCAGGGCCTTTACATCAAGGTGGCGCAGGTTCTGGCCGATGCCTTCCAGGTCGACATCGAACGCGTGAAGATAACGGCGACGACGACCGCCAAGGTGCCGAACACATCGGCGACCGCAGCTTCCTCCGGTTCCGATCTCAACGGCATGGCCGCCTATGACGCTGCCCGGCAGATCAAGGAACGACTGGTCGCCTTCGCCGCCGAAAAATGGGGTGTCGGGGCCGAGGAAGTGGTCTTCCTGCCGAACCGGATTCGCGTCCGCGACGTCGAAATCCCCTTCCCCGATTTCATCAAGCAGGCCTATTTCGGCCGCGTGCAGCTTTCGGCGGCCGGCTTCTACAAGACGCCGAAAATCCATTGGGACCGCAAGGCAGGACGCGGCACGCCCTTCTATTATTTCTCCTACGGCGCATCCTGCACGGAAGTCTCGATCGATACGCTGACCGGTGAATACCTGATCGACCGCACGGACATTCTCCACGATGTCGGCCGCTCGCTGAACCCGGCGATCGATATCGGCCAGGTCGAGGGCGCTTTCGTCCAGGGCATGGGCTGGCTGACGACCGAAGAGCTGTGGTGGGACGACAAGGGCCGCCTGCGGACGCATGCCCCCTCCACCTACAAGATCCCGCTTGCATCGGACCGACCAAAGACCTTCAACGTCCGCCTCGCCGAATGGGCTGAAAACACCGAACCCACCATCGGCCGCTCCAAGGCCGTCGGCGAACCGCCCTTCATGCTGGCGATTTCGGTCCTGGAAGCCCTCTCGATGGCCGTCGCCAGCGTCAGGGATTACAAGGTTTGCCCGCGGCTTGATGCGCCGGCAACGCCGGAGCGCGTGCTGATGGCGGTCGAGCGGTTGAAGGCGATGTGATGATTCAGGGGGGTCGCATCACACCCACGAACCCTCCGGTCGCAACGCCATGACCGAGCTCCGGACCTTCCTCACCGCCAACCCCGGCTCCATCCTGATCGAAATCGTGGGCACGCAGGGCTCCACCCCCCGCGAAACCGGAACCTTCATGCTCGTCTCGGCCGAGCATCTCTGGGGTACGATCGGTGGTGGGCAGTTCGAGTTCCTGGCGATTGCCAATGCCCGCGACATGCTGCGAGGCGCGGGTGTGGAATTCATGGACATTCCGCTCGGTCCCGAGATCGGCCAGTGCTGCGGTGGGCGTACGCAACTGCGCTGCCGGCCGGCGACGGCTGAAGTCATCGACGACCTGAAGCGACGGATCGAGGACGAGACGCATGATTGGCCGGAGGTTCACATTTTCGGGGCCGGCCATGTGGGTAAGGCGCTTGCGGTAGCGCTCAGGCCCCTGCCCCTGCTGACAACCGTCATCGAGACCCGCAGCCAAGAGCTCGACGAGCTTCCCGCAGACATAGCCACCCGGCTCGTCGCCATGCCCGAGGCACAGGTAGCCGACATGCGCCCCGGTTCGGCGCTCGTGATCCTGACGCACGATCACGCCCTCGATTTCCTGATTGCTCGCGAGGCGCTTGCCCGCGACGATCTCGCCTATGTCGGCATGATCGGCTCGGCGACCAAGCGCGCGACTTTCTCCCACTGGCTGGTGCGCGACGGCAGCGGCGACAAGGCATGGGTGGACAGGCTGACGCTGCCGATCGGCGGCGCCACGGTCAGGGACAAGCGGCCGGAAGTGATTGCCGCCATGACCGCGGCCGAAATCATGACCGCCCTCACCCTTTACCGCCTCAGATCGTCCTCGTAGCGCGGCTCACGCCCGTCCAGAAAACCCATGTCGCGCTTGACGCGGTCAGGCATGTCATCGAGATCGATCTTGCCGGGCGTCCCATCACCGCGCGATAGCGGCAGGCTCAACAATTCGATCAGGCGCATCCAGGCAGGAATTTTCTCGACGGATGTTTGTTCGACAATTTGGCAACTCATGACATCACCTCGGATGTTTGATGTATGGAATTGCAGTCTGCGGCCGAAAGTGCTGTAAATCCAATCGAACAACCGTCTGCATGCATAAAGAGAGCTTATCCATGAAGCTATCGAAGCAATTCCCTCTCAATGCGCTGCGCGTCTTCGAGGCTGTGGCGCGCCTGGGCAGCTTCACCAAAGCCGGCGAAGAGCTCGGCATGACGCAGACGGCGGTGAGCTACCAGATCAAGCTTCTGGAAGAGAATGTCGGCGAACCGCTCTTCCTGCGCCGCCCTCGGCAGATTTCGCTGACGGAGACGGGCGAGCGGCTGGCGCCGAAAGTGGCCGAAGCCTTCGACATGCTGGCAGAGGCCATGGCCTCGCTGCGCAAGACGACCGAAGAAACGCTGACGATCCATTCGACCGCGACCTTTGCCCAGCAATGGCTGTCGCGCTACATCGGCTCGTTCCAGTTGAAGCACCCGAACATGGCTGTCAGGTTGGTAACCTCCTCAACCGTCATCGATTTCCAGCGCGAGACGGCCGATGTCGCCATTCGCTGGGGACGAGGCAATTGGCCGGGATTGATGGCGCATCGATTCATGGAACTGGACTTCGCCCCGATGCTCAGCCCGAAACTCGCCGCCGAGATCGGCGGGATCAACGAGCCGGCCGACCTGTTGAAGCTGACGATCATCAGCGCCGGCGATCATTGGTGGGCACAATGGTTTGCGGCCGCCGGCGTCGAGAATCCGGGGCTCGATAAATTTCCGAAGAACGAGTTTGGCACACAAATCCTCGACGCCAGTATCGCCATGGCGGCCCAAGGCGTGGCGATACTCAATCCCGGACATTTTCAGGAGGATGTCGCGTCGGGCAGGCTCTACCAACCCTTCCCGCTTACCTGCAATGATGGCCGCGACTATTGGCTGGTTTATCCGGAAAACAGGAGAAACGTTCCGAAAATCAAGTCTTTCCGGAACTGGCTGCTGGAGAAATTCAACATCGAGCAGAGTTGAGAGCGACCAACGCCGATCAATAGTCCATATCAGGCGCATAAAAGCAGCGTAGCGTATTCTCGTCCGGGAAGAGGCACAGGTGATAGGCACCATCCGGCGAGTGCATGGTTTTCCGCTGCGGGATCAGAAAGGTATGATTGCGCGTCACGAGCCGATGATCGCCGGGTTCGAGGGTGATCTGAAAGCCGCCTTGGACGACCTTCACGGTGCGAGAGGGTATCATCTGGCAGTCGCCGCTCTCGCCGTCACCGTTGCAACAATAGGGATCGTAAGCCCAACCGCTGGGCGCATCGTGGCCGTAGGCATGGATGCAAAATGCAAAGAAAAACATAACAAGCGTTAGAGTAAAGCGCATGGGCAATTCTCCGCTGGCAATGTGCTCCCGCGAAGGCGTCTCGCCCGGCGGCCCGACCTTGCAACGATCGTCATACGACCGTCTTGAATCATCTATGTCTGCCAAATCCCGGCGGCAAGACCTACAAAATCCGCCGAATGCATCAGGATTGCCGATATATGAGCACTCCACAATACACAGGATCGTGTAATTCCTGCGGCAAGGATCAACCGATCAAAGAGGCCGGCAATGAAACTCTCCCCTTCCCTAGTCGCCCGACATTTTGCAAGGTGTTGAGTCGAAGGAAAAAAGGGGAACTGAATGTATGAATATGCCATTGCGTGGGAATGGCTGGCCTTTGCTGCCCGCTGGTTCCACGTCGTCACCGCCATTGCCTGGATCGGCTCGTCCTTTTATTTCATCGCGCTCGATCTCGGGCTGGTGAAGCGCCCGCATCTTCCCCCCGGCGCCTATGGCGAGGAATGGCAGGTGCATGGCGGCGGCTTCTACCATATCCAAAAATATCTGGTCGCCCCGGCGCAGATGCCCGAGCATCTCACCTGGTTCAAATATGAGAGCTATTTTACCTGGCTCTCCGGCTTCCTGATGCTCTGCATCGTCTATTATGGTGGCGCGGATCTCTTCCTCATCGACCGGCATGTGCTCGATGTCAGCGCCCCCGTCGCCATCCTGATCTCGCTTGCCTCGCTGGCGGTCGGCTGGCTTGTCTATGACGGGCTCTGCAAGTCGCCGATCGGCAAGAATACCTGGGGCCTGATGGCGGTGCTCTATGTCGTGCTTGTCTTCATGGCCTGGGGCTACACGCACCTCTTCACCGGTCGCGCCGCCTTCCTGCATCTCGGCGCCTTCACCGCGACGATCATGTCGGCCAATGTCTTCATGATCATCATCCCCAATCAGAAGATCGTCGTCGCTGATCTGATCGCCGGCCGCACGCCGGACCCGAAATATGGCCAGATCGCCAAACAGCGTTCACTGCACAACAACTATCTGACGTTGCCAGTCATCTTCTTCATGCTGTCGAACCATTATCCCCTGGCCTTCGGCACTGAGTTCAACTGGGTCATCGCCGCCCTCGTCTTCCTGATGGGGGTCACCATCCGCCACTGGTTCAACACGACGCATGCGCGCAAGGGCAAGCCCACCTGGACCTGGCTGGTGACCGTCATCCTGTTCATTCTCATCATGTGGCTATCGACGGTTCCGAAGGTGCTGACCGGCGAGAAGGATGCGAACGCCGTTGCCCCGGCCTTCCAGCAGTTTGCCGCCGACGCTCATTTTCCTGCCGCCAGGCAGATCATCTCGACGCGCTGTTCCATGTGCCATGCGGCAGAGCCGGCCTATGAAGGCATCGCCCGACCGCCAAAAGGTGTAATGTTGGAAAACGACGCGGAAATGGCTATGCATGCCCGCGAGATCTACATCCAGGCAGGCCGCAGCCACGCCATGCCGCCCGGCAACGTCACCGATGTGACGCCGGACGAACGCAAGCTGCTGGTCGCCTGGTATGAAAGCGCCATCAATCAGGGCAAACAAGAATGACGACGACACTCCTCCGCGGCCGCCTGCTCTCCTTCCTGCGCGCGCCGCAGAGCCTGACCGATACCGGCAGCTATATCTATGAAGAAGACGGCGGTCTTCTGATCAAGGACGGCATCATCGCCGCTCGGGGGTCCTATGCCGAGATCAAGGCCAAGGCACCGGCCGATGCAGTCGAAGCCGACCATCGCCCGCACCTGATCATGCCGGGCTTCATCGACACGCACCTGCATTTCCCGCAGATGCAAGTCATCGCCTCCTACGCGGCCAACCTGCTGGAATGGCTGAACACCTACACCTTCCCCGAGGAATGCCGCTTCGTCGAAAGCGCCCACGCCGAGCGCATTGCCACGCATTTCTACGACGAGCTGATCCGTCACGGCACAACAACAGCCGTCGCCTACTGCTCCGTCCACAAGACATCGGCCGACGCTTACTTCGCCGAAGCGATGCGCCGGAACATGTGCATGGTCGGCGGCAAGGTGATGATGGATCGCAACGCCCCGCAGGGCCTGCTCGACACGCCTGATATGGGCTATGACGAGACCCGACAGGTCATATCGGACTGGCACGGCAAGGGCCGCAACCATGTCGCCATCACCCCCCGCTTCGCCATCACCTCGACGCCCGAGCAGATGGAGGCGACCGCAGCGCTCGCCCGCGAATTCCCCGACCTGCACATCCAGACGCATCTCTCGGAAAACCACGACGAGATCAAATATACCTGCGAGCTCTACCCTGAAGCCATCGACTATACGGATATCTATGCCCGCTACGGCCTGCTCGGCAAAAAGACCCTCTTCGGCCACTGCATCCATCTCTCGGAGCGCGAGGCGGATGCCATGAGCGAAGCCGGCTCGATCGCCGTCCACTGCCCGACCTCGAACCTCTTCCTCGGCTCCGGTCTCTTCCCGCTGAAGGCGCTCTCCCGCCGCGAAAAGCCGGTTCGCATCGGCGTTGCGACGGATATCGGCGGCGGCTCCAGCTATTCGATGCTGAGGACGATGGACGAGGCATACAAAATCCAGCAATTGCTCGGCGAGCGCCTCAACCCGCTGGATAGCTACTACCACATGACCCTCGGCAACGCCGAAGCGCTGTCGCTCTCGGACCGCATCGGCACGCTTGAACCCGGCACCGACGCGGACCTCACCATCCTCGACGCATCGGCAACGCCGGCCATGGCGCTGAAGATGGAAGTGGTGACGACCCTGCACGAAGAACTCTTCCTGCTGCAGACGATGGGTGACGATAGGGCAATCGCCGAGACCTACGTCGCCGGCAAGGCGATGAAGAACGCTCTTCATCGCCTTTAAGGCGGGATCAAACCACCGGAACCGTCCCGCCATCGATCGTGTATTCCGCCCCGTGGATGGATGCCGCACGATCCGAGGCTAGGAAAGCGACGAGTTCCGCCACCTCTTCCGGATAGGCCGGGCGGCCGATCGGGATACCGCCGAGCGCATCCATGATGCTCTGGTGCGCCGCAGCTTCATCGATACCGCCATGCTCCGCAATTCGCTGGACCATGGCTTCCGCCGCCTCGGTCATGATCCAGCCGGGAGCGACCGAAGTCACGCGGACGCCTTTCGGACCGAGTTCCTTGGAGAGGACCTTGCTATAGGTCGTAAGCGCCGCCTTTGCCGCAGCGTAGGCGATCGTCGATTCATGGAGGGGAAGCCTGCGCTGGATTGAGGAAATGTGGATGACCACGCCCGACCGGCGCTCGATCATCTCGGGCAGCAGCGCCCGGTCGAGCCGCACCGCAGCCATCAGATTGAGATTCAATTCCTGCTGCCATAGCGCGTCGGTGATAGCCGCAAAGCCTCCACCCGGCGTGCTGGAGCCGCCGAGATTGTGGATCAGAATATCCAGACCGCCGAATTCCTGACGAAGGCGCTCGACGACGTAAGCGACGCCTTCCGGGGTCGAAAGATCAGCCCGGATGAACAAGCCATCCCTCTGCCCTTCCGATGGCGAGCGTGCCGTCGCGGCGACGGTCGCACCGCCAGCAGAAAGCCGTCGGACGATGGCGGCACCCGCACCCTTTGTGCCGCCAGTCACAAGTACGCGCCTGCCCGAAAACTCTTGGCGATCGATGGAAAATGCCGATGCATGTCTCATAGGCCGATCTCCAGACCAACGATCTCACGGGCGCCGAGGGTAAAATTATAGTTCAGAGTAATGGGACTGCCGGAAAACGTGCCTGAAACGCGGGCTGCGATCTTTATGGCATCGCCATGAGCCTCCATGCCCTCGATCTCGGCGGTGATGCCATATTTCTCGGTGGTCCTCTCGATCCAAGCGCGGATCTCGGCACGTCCGCGCATATCCTCACCCTCGTCCCGGACCAAAGCATCCTCGGCAAAGCACGACAGCATACCGTCGATATCCCGTCTGTTCACGGCAGCGAAATAGGCTGCCAGCTTTTCAGGCAGTGATAGTGTCATCTCTCGGTTCCTCTGTTGAATGTCAGGAAACGGGGCGCCGCCGTTCACGCTTCGCCTTGGCGTTGCGCTGACCGGAAAATGGCGTTAAGCAAGAGAAATGGCAAGAACGCACGAAAAAGTAGGGTACTTACCCGAAAGTAAGCCCAACGACTTCTCGACACCATCGGCCGCGGCAAGCGGCGTGGAGAATGTCTTGCGCATCCTCGAGGGTCGCTGGAAGCTGGTCATTCTCTTCCACCTGTTCGGTGGCAAGCTTTTACGCTTCTCGGAACTGGAAAAGGCTATCCCGGCCATATCCCAGAAAATGCTGATCCAGCAGCTTCGGCAGATGGAAGCCGATGGCGTCGTCAGACGGATCGTCCATCATCAGGTACCGCCGAAGGTAGAATATGGTCTGACCGATTGGGGACAAGCGCTCTGCCCGGCCCTAGACGCCTTGCTCAAATGGGCCGCAAGCAAGGAACCGGCGGTCGATGTCCCCTCTGGACAAGTCCTCGACGGTCCGCATACCTAGCCACTGGACAATCCCGGCGAGCATTAAATTTCCATAACATTGCTGCGAAAATCGTGTTATGGGCGAGTAAACTATTCACATGTGAAGGCAATCCGCAATGGCCACTCCGCTTACCATCGCCGATCTCAAGACACTCGCTCAGCGTCGTGTGCCGAAGATGTTCTTTGACTATGCCGATTCCGGCGCGTGGACGGAATCGACCTATCGGGCCAACGAAGCGGACTTCGCAAAGATCAAGCTGCGCCAGCGTGTCCTCGTCGACATGACGAACCGGACGCTGGAAACGACGATGGTCGGCCAGAAAGTATCGATGCCGGTCGCGCTTGCGCCGACGGGATTGACCGGCATGCAGCATGCCGACGGCGAGATGCTGGCAGCGCGCGCCGCGGAGGAATTCGGCATTCCCTTCACGCTGTCGACGATGAGCATCTGCTCGATCGAGGATGTTGCCTCGGTCACCTCGAAACCCTTCTGGTTCCAGCTTTACGTGATGAAGGACAAGGACTTTGTCCTCAATCTGATCAACCGCGCCAAGGCGGCCAAATGCTCCGCGCTGGTCCTGACCGCCGACCTGCAGATTCTCGGGCAGCGCCACAAGGATGTGCGAAACGGCCTCTCCGCCCCGCCGAAATTCACCCCGAACCATATCTGGCAGATGGCGACCCGGCCGGTCTGGTGCATGCGCATGCTGCAGACCAAGCGCCATACCTTCCGCAACATCGTCGGCCACGCCAAGAATGTGTCGGACCTCTCTTCGCTCTCCGTCTGGACGGCGGAGCAGTTTGACCCGCAATTGTCCTGGGCCGATGTTGCCTGGATCAAGGAACAATGGGGCGGACCGCTCATCATCAAGGGCATTCTCGACGTCGAGGACGCGAAGGCCGCGGCGGACAGCGGCGCCGATGCGATCATCGTCTCCAACCATGGCGGCCGTCAGCTGGACGGCGCACCCTCGACGATCAGCATGCTGCCCTCGATCGTCGATGCGGTCGGGCACAAGATTGAGGTGCATCTGGATGGGGGCATCCGCTCCGGCCAGGACGTCCTGAAGGCTGTGGCGCTCGGCGCCAAGGGCACCTTCATTGGCCGGCCTTTCCTCTACGGCCTCGGCGCCATGGGCAAGGAAGGCGTCAGCCTCGCGCTCGGCATCATCCGCAAGGAAATGGATATCACTATGGCGCTTTGCGGCAAGCGGGATATCAAGGACGTCAACTCGTCCATCATCGCCGGACGGCAGTAAAAGCGTATCGCGGCTTGCGGCCTGATGGTCGCAGGCCGTCTAGAACATTTCCGCTTTTCCTCGAAGCGCGGAAAAGCTCTATCTCTTTGATTTGACGCAATTCCCGGCGCAAAACCGTGTTACACTTTTGCTGGAATTGCTTTAACTTCCGCGATAGGTCGAGTAGCCATAGGGCGAGATCAGCAACGGCACGTGATAGTGCCCCGTCGTGTCGGCAATGCCGAAGCGGATCGGCACGAGATCGAGAAAAGCAGGTTCCGTTAGCTTCGCGCCGGTGGCGCGCAGGTAATCGCCCGCGTGGAACAGAAGCTCATAGGAGCCGACCCGAAAGTCTTCGCCTATGAGGATAGGCCCGCCATCGACACGACCATCCGCATTGGTTTCGACAGTCTTCAGATGCTCGCGCGCCTCGCCGTCGAGCTTGAAGAGATCGATCCGCAGCCCCTGCGCCGGCTTGCCGAGCGCGGTATCGAGCACATGGGTGGTCAGTCCGGTCATGGGGTCGGCGCTCCGATGATAAAAGGCGTTTCGAAGAAGAATTCTTCCAGATTGTTTCCCGGACCATCGCGGTCGACAACGAGAAAATCGCTGGGTTCGCCAAGCGCGATCAGCGGATGATGCCAGACATTGCGGCGATAGTTCACGCCCTGGTCGCCGTGAGCAAGAAACACCTGCGGCCTGCCCGGCCGGCCTGCCTCGTCTGCGGATACCACGACCAGAAATGGCCGCCCCGAGATCGGTGAAAAGCTCTGGCTGCCGAAAGGATGCCGCTCCATCATTCCAACCTCATAGGGAAAGGCCCGCGGCTGGCCACGGAAGAGATTGATAATGACGCGCGCACCCTCGCCCGCAGCCTCTGGAGAAGCCAGCGCATGAAAGCGCTCGGTCGTGCCGCCATTGATATAACGCATCGTCGCCGGATCAGCCTCGATGACGTCGCCGAAGGGCGCAAAAGTGGCTTTGGTCAGGGGGTGAATCTCGAGATGCTGGGGCATGGATGTCATTCGCCTTGGGCGCGCCAGTTGCGGAGGGAATCGAGTTCCTGCAGCAACTCCGGCATCTTGATCTTGACCGTCAGCCAGACGGTATCGACATCGACTTCGAAATATTGATGCGCAACGCGATTGCGCATGGTGCGGATATCCCGCCACGGTATTTGCGGATGATCGACCACGAATTCGGGATAGGTATCCATAATCTTGGTCACGCACTCCCCAATGGCAGCGACATTTGCAATCACCGCATCCTGCGTCCGCTGATCGCGATAAAACGTGGCCTTCTCCATATCGACCACATAGCCAATCGCCCGCGATGCCGCGGTTTCCATTCGATCAAGATAGGTGAAAAGCCGGTCTTCGGTCATATGGCCAGAGCTTCCGACAGGATACGGTCCCTAACCTTCGCGGGGAAATCGCCCGGAACTTTCACATCGACCCGGATGCCGAGCGCATCTTCCAGTTCCCACTGAACGCCGCCAAGCGTGAACAGGGTCGTCGTGGCCGAGGGATCGACAAGGATGTCGAGATCGCTGTCGACGCGA
Source organism: Neorhizobium sp. P12A (assembly GCF_008365395.1). Lineage (NCBI taxonomy): Bacteria > Pseudomonadati > Pseudomonadota > Alphaproteobacteria > Hyphomicrobiales > Rhizobiaceae > Neorhizobium > Neorhizobium sp. P12A. The sequence continues at coordinate 575,774 of NZ_QOVX01000001.1, forward strand.
TCTTCGCCTCTCAATACCGATCCATAGACACGCGGATTGGAAAGTTGCCGACGCGCGACAATCTCCCGGATCGCCTGCCTATTCTTCTCCAATGCTTCCGACGGTCTCATCGCGGCATCCTTCCCGATGCCGCGACTATAGCCAAGTGCCGTGAAAGAAAAAAGCTCACGCCCGGTTCTCAGCCCTTGTTGCCGTAGAGCCTCAGCCGCATCGTGCCGCCATCGGGATGCATGGCGTAGCGCACATGCGTGACCGGTCCGATATCAGCGACGGCTTCGGCGCCGTATTCGTGGATATGGTCCGCCTGGAGCTTGCTGCGCGACAGGATCGGCTTCCACTGCTCGGAAGCGGTAATCTCAGCCTCGGTCAGCGTATCGCCGAGATCGGGTAGATAGGCACCCATCAGTTCGCATGTATCTGGGAAATTGCCCTTGTAAAAGTGCGTATCGACCACGACGCGCTTGATCGTACCTGTATGACCGAGGCGGATGATCGCCCAGTCGTGGCCGGGGCCGCGGCGGCGCTTGGTTTCCCAACCGTCGCCCATGTTGCGACCGCGGCCGGGGCCCAGGATCTTGTCGGGGTGGCCGTAATGCGCGTCCGACCAGGCGAGCGACTTGGCGCCGTTGAAGATATAGGCGAGATCGACCTCTTCGGCAGCACCAACCTTCGACCAGTCGAAATAGGCCGAACCGTAGACACGCAGGCGCGCGACGCCACCGTCGGGATAGATATGCAGGCGCAGATGCGTCCAGACCTTTTGCCTGTCGACATTTTCGAAGAAATGCTGTGCGCTCGGCCCGAGCGGCGATTTAGCGAGAAGCTCAGTCCACTCGATCGCATCGCTCGGATCGCCGCTTTCGACGAAAGCCGCCTCGATCGAGCAATGCGGCGGATAGTTGCCGGTGAAGAAATGCGTATCGACATCGAAGCCGAAGATGCGGCCCGGCATGGCAAGCTTGATGATCGACCAGTCGTGGCCGGCAACGCGCTTGCGCCGGCTTTCCCAGCCATCCATGTACTTGCCGTTGTCGTCGTAGAGATCGGGATCGAAAACCGCCGGTGCATCCTGCAGCATCCGCTCGAGCGGCGCGAAAAATTCGTCGGTCGCATAGAGCCCCTTGGCGCCCAGGAAGGCGGATGCGAGGTTGACGGCGCCTACCGCAAAGGACGGCAGTTCGATCTTGGCAGTCTCTGTCATTCAGGTCTCCGGAAGCATGGATTGCAGGCGCAGCAGGGCGATCTTTTCCACCTGCGCGGCAGCGGTCGAAAATTCCTCATCGCGATCGTTGCCGACGCGCGTTTCAAAGGCCGCGAGGATATCGTCCTTGTTCAGCCCCTTCACGGCAATGATGAAGGGAAAGCCGAATTTCTCGGTGTAAGCGGTGTTGAGCGCGGTGAAGCGCGCATGCTCTTCGGCGCTCAGGCGGTCTAGGCCAGCGCCGGCCTGCTCGCGCCTGCTGTCTTCCGTCAGTTCGCCCGCAATCGCGAGCTTGCCAGCGAGATCCGGATGCGCCTTCAGTACACCAAGCCGCTCGTTCGCCTCCGCAGCGCGGAATGCCGCAACCATCGCCACATGCACCTCGACGCACAGCAGCGGCTCGACGATGCGACCTGCATCATGCGCCCGCTCCGCGATGAAAGGAGAGTGCTCGAAGACGCCGCCGAAGCGCGCCACGAAATCCTCGCGGGTCACCATCAGATCGCTCCTGCCGCAGTTGAATCGGGCTTATGGTGCTGGTGCCAATGTTGCGCAATCTCGATGCGCCGCGGGACCCAGACCTTGTCGTGCTTGAGCACATATTCGATGAAACGCCTCAATGCCGCGGCGCGCCCAGGGCGGCCGACGAGACGGCAGTGGAGCCCGACCGACATCATCTTCGGGCTGCCGGCCTTGCCTTCTTCGTAAAGCGTGTCGAAGGCGTCCTTGAGATAGGTGAAGAACTGATCGCCCGAGTTGAAGCCCTGTGGCGTCGCAAACCGCATGTCGTTGGTTTCGAGCGTATAGGGGATGATCAGGAACGGGTTTCCGTCCACTCCTCTTACCCAATAGGGCAGATCGTCGGCATAGGAATCGGAAGAATAGAGGAAGCCGCCCTCTTCCTGCACCAGCCGCAGCGTATTGTCGGAAGGCTTGCCCTGGTACATTCCGTAGGGCCGCTCGCCGGTGAGTTCCGTATGCAGCCGCACCGCCTCGAGAATGTGCTTGCGCTCCAGATCCTCGGGAAAATCCTTGTATTCCAGCCAGCGATAACCGTGGCTGGCGATTTCCCAGCCAGCTTCCTTCATGGCTGCCACCGCTTCCGGATTGCGCGCCATGGCAAGCGTCACGCCATAGACGGTCGCCTGCACCTTGAGTTCGGTGAACATCCGCCAGAGGCGCCAGAACCCGCTGCGGGAACCATATTCGTAGATCGATTCCATGTTGAGGTTGCGCTGGTTCGGCCAGGCGGCAGCACCGACGATCTCGGACAGAAGGTTTTCGGAGGCCGGATCGCCGTCGAGGATAGAGCTCTCGCCGCCCTCCTCGTAATTGATGACGAACTGCACGGCGACACGGGCATCGCCCGGCCATTTCGGATCGGGCGTGTTGCGGCCATAGCCGACCAGATTGCGAGGATATGTATCGGACACCATCGAACCACCCTTTCGAATGGAACAGACGGTAAGCATGGATAACGGGATTGTCGAGACGGAAAGAAAGAAACCGTCATTTTCCCTTCAAACGCAGGCCTTTAGATTATTGGCTTCAGGCGCTCTTGCGCGCACTGACCCTGCCCATCGGATGTAGGGAATGCACCCGGAACGGCCCGCCTGTTCCTTCCTCCATCATCAAGGCGATATTGGAAACGGGAACCGGCCCAGCAAGAACCGGCTCGAAGAAGGCCCGCAGCGCCTGCTCGATGCGAGGCATGTCGGCCTGACAGACAGGTCCCGTCAGCATCATATGGAAGCGAAATTCGTCCATGACATGCGCGCAGCCCCAACGATGAAGATTGGCGAACTGCGTTGCCGACAGGCCATCGGGATCGCAGCGGTCGATCTCGGCCTCGGTCAGCGGCGCACGGTAGCGGTCAAATTCCTGCACCAGCGCCGCCGCCAGGTAGTTGAGCGACGCACAGGGAAAGGACGGCACGAGCCCGAAAGCGTTCCCGAGCCTAGCAACTTCCAGTCGTGGGATCTCGAAGGGAGCGAGGGTGCCGGAGAAGCGCATGAGATCGCGCAGAAGAGCCGGTTCGTCGGCCTCGTTGGCAAGGCGGAAAGGCGCCTTCAGCTCGCCGTGAAAACCATAACGGCGCGGCACGGCGGTATGGTAGGCGATCTCCTGGATACCGAGGCCCCGGATAGCCGGAGGATCGATCATGGCGCCGGAATATATGTTGCGGCCCAGCCAATTGGCGGCAACCAGCGTTAGCGGATCGCTGACAGACGGCGTGAAGCAAATGGCGTGGCGCATGCGATCTCCTCTTTCGTTCAGGTTGCAATCGGCGAATCCGCTAGAAGCAGATGGCGAAGGAAATAGGTGATTTGCATGACAGATTAACGACCTGAGACGGTCTCACATTCACGTTTTGCGTGAAGCAACAGCAATGTGGTTCTTCAAGGTAAATGTTTCAGGCAGATATATCAGAGGTAGAATGCGAAATGCCTCATAAACAGCCGCTGCCGCTAATTGATGCGCAAGTCCGAAGCTGACCTTGAAGCCGCCGGTAAGCGCGATCAACGACGGATGCTCCGGGTGGGCGCCGACCATAGGATCGCGATCGATCGCCTTCGGCCGAAGCCCGGCCCAGCGCTCAACCACTTCGGCGCCGCCGAGCGAAGGGACAAGGCTGCGGGCAGAAGTCAAAAGGTCGTCCAACCGTTCGTCGGTCGACAAGGGATCGTCGAAACGATCCTCGCTGGTGCTGCCGACCGCGACGTGGCCGCCCTCATGCGCGACGACATAGAGCCCGTCGCGAAAGATGACAGGCATGCCGGGGTCGACATCCGCCTTGAGCAAGGCAGCCTGCCCCTTCACCGGCTGGCCGAGCGGTGATTGCAGCGCCGTTGTCATCCCATCCAACATCGGAAAGGACCGATGGCCGGCGGAGAGAATACAGCGGTCAAACCGGATTTCGCCCTGGCGTGTCGATGCGATCCCGCGGTCGGGATCGAGGCCGTCGATCGCCAGTCCCTCGATGATGCGAACATGCCGAGCCCCACGCAGAAATGCGGCCAGAGCGGCCACGAGCGATCTCGGCGCGACGCGGGCAGCCAGCGTGTCTTGGACGAAGCCGCTGGCTCCGGCGGTGGGATCGATCCAATCATCGACCGGCGGTGCGTCAAGCACGTGCCACCGGAATTCGCGACCGTCATGGCGCCAGTTGTTCACGGCATCCTGCTCATGACGCAAAGCGATCGTGCGCAGATGCGGCTTCGGCAGCGGAATGAGCCGACCGGAACGGCGATAGCCGGCGGAAAGCCCTGTTTCCGCCTCGATCCGAGCGATCTCGGTCTCCAGAGCGACCAGCGCCTCCAGCTGAAACTGTTTCTTGTCCGACCAGCGATCCGGCATATGGGGCATCAGTGCGCCAAGCACGCCACCGCTCGCGCCCTGCCCGAGATATCCCGCATCGACCAGAAGCGTGCCGACGCCCAGCTGCTCGGCATGAACCGCAGCCCAGAGCCCCATGATACCGCCACCGACGATCAGGAGATCGGCAGACGATTGACCGGCGGGCCGTGCAGGATTATCGGCTTTCCCCATGACAGATCCAGTTTCCGATCAGATGCCGAAGCAGGAGGGCAATTCCGCTGCCCTCGAATGGCGAGACGGCGATATGCCCTATTCGACGGCCTTTGGCGATCACTTTTATTGCCAGACCGACGGCCGGCTCGAGTGCGGCCACGTCTTCCTCGACGGCAACGGCCTGCCCGCCCGCTGGCAAGAACAGGCCACCTTCCTTATCGGCGAACTCGGCTTCGGCACCGCGCTGAATTTCTGCGAGACATGGCGGCAATGGAAGCTGAACCGCAGCGCCGGCGCAGAGCTGCATTTCATGTCCTTCGAGCTTTACCCGATGCAGGCCGAGGAAATCGATCGCGCCCTGTCGCGCTGGCCGGAAATCGATTCGGAGCGCAAGGCTCTCGTTGCGATGTGGCCAAAGGACCCCAAGGATACGGTTGAGCTGCGTCTCGATGAGCAGACTCGTCTGAGCGTCGTCTGCGGCCCTGCGCTGGAGGGTGTGCGCAATGCCGCGCCGGGCTTCGATGCCTGGTATCTCGACGGGTTTGCGCCGTCGCGCAACAGCGACATGTGGTCGCCCGAATTACTGCAGCTTGTGCACGACAGGTCGGCGCCTGGCGGCACCTTTGCGACCTACGCAGCAGCCGGCTTCGTCCGCCGCAGTCTTCAGGCCGCCGGCTTTACCGTGGAACGACGCAAGGGCTTCGCCGGCAAGCGGGAAATGCTTTGCGGCGTAAAAGGCCGGATCACACCCCGGTTTCGCTGACCTTGCCCAGGCGATCGCCAAGCCAGCGCCGTACCTTGCCTTCGAGCAGTTCGGGGCTGATCGGCTTCGACATGTAGTCGTCCATTCCAGCCTCCAGGCACATGTCGCGATCGGCGTCGAGCGCATGCGCAGTCACGCCGATGATCGGCGTGTGCCAGTCACGGCCGGCCTCTGCCTCCAGGCGGCGGATGGCGCGCGTGGCCTGATGGCCATTCATGACAGGCATCGAAACGTCCATCATGATCAGTGCCGGCTGCAGCTGTTTCCAGGCATCGACCGCTTCCTCGCCGTTCGCGACGACCAGAAAGCGCAGGTCGGTCGCCTGCAGGATCTGGGTGAATACGATCTGGTTGACCTCATTGTCCTCGGCGACCAGCACATCGATGGCATTGACCGGCCGCAACGGCAGCGATTGTTCGACAGCGCCGATCGCCGCAACGACATCCTGCACGGCTTCGCGCACACGCGGCTGACGCCCCGCACGGACTACCTCGACGATCGTATTGCGCAGCACATTACCACGAACGGGCTTCATGAGGTGGGCCTGACCGCTTGCCGCTGCGAATTCCTTCTCGCTGGCCGCCACGTCCATCGAAGTCAAAAAGATCAGTGACACACCGTCGTGTCTGTGGTCGCTGCGGATAACCTTCGCGACCTCGGCCCCGTTCATAACAGGCATATGATAATCGAGGATGACGGCATCGACCGGAAGCTCCATCTCGGCGGCAGCATTGAGAATTGCCAGTCCTGTATCGCCGTCCTCGGCGGCGAAGCTGTCGAAGCCCCACATCTCGAGCTGTTCGCTCAGAATGCGACGATTGATCTCGTTGTCGTCTATGACGAGAATACGCGCACCCTTGACATTGACCGGTACCTGCTTGACCTCGTTTCGGGTCCCCGCAACAGGTAGCGGCAGATGCACGGTGAAGGCGGAACCCCTGCCCCATTCGCTCTCGACCTCGATATACCCGCCGAAGAGATCGACCAGACCCGCCGTAATCGCCAGTCCGAGACCAGTGCCTTCATGACGGCGCGTCGAGGATGAATCGACCTGAGAGAATTTCTCGAAAATGGAATCGACCTTGTCTTCGGGAATGCCGATGCCGGTATCCTCGACACGCAAAGTCAGCATGACTTCGCCGTTCTCGACCACGTTGTAGCCGATATCGACAAGAACATGCCCGCGCTCGGTAAACTTGATGGCGTTGCCGACGAGATTGGTGACGATCTGCCGAAACCGGCCGGCATCTCCAAGCAGCGCGGGCGGCATGGATGGAGACGCGTGCACCAGAAGCTCGATGTTTTTTTCCGCCGCCGGCGACGACAGCAGCGTCGCAACATCTTCCACGGCCTCGATAGGATCGAAGGCAACCTTGCGAAGGCCCATCTGCCCGGCATCGATCTTGGAGAAATCGAGTATGTCGTTGATGATCGTGAGCAGCGCGTTGCCCGACTTCACGATGACATCGATGAATGTCTTCTGCCGCGCATCCAGATTAGTCTTGGCAAGTAACTCGGCCATGCCGAGCACACCGTTCATCGGCGTGCGGATCTCGTGGCTCATATTGGCGAGGAATTCCGACTTGGCGCGATCGGCGGTCTCGCTGCGGGCCAGAAGCCGCTGCAATTCCGCCTCGCGCTCTTTTAGGTCCGTCACGTCGGAGAGGACGATGACCCATCGATCGCCTTCGCTGAAGGATGCATCGAGCTGTATCCAGTTTTCGCCGGCCACGCGAAAGACCGTTGAAAACGGGCGGCGGGCCTTCAGGTCTTCGGCCCAAAGCAAGCGCTGCTGCTCCGGATCGTCGCCAAAATCGCCGCGTGCCGCACAATATTCGAAGGCAGCACGCCAGCTCTGGCCGGCAGAAAAAAGCTCAGGTGGGACGCGCAGCATGTCCGGCAAGGTATCGTTGCTGAGAAGGATATTGCCGTCCTGCGCGATGAGAAGCCCCTGCGACATGGCATGGGTCGTGTCCTTCATCAGCTCCCCGAGCATTTCGAGCGCGTTGCGAGCCTTGGTTATCTCGCGCTCCTGCTGGCGAACGAAGGAAATATCCGCATAGGAGAGCAACAGCCGATCGCCGGAGATGCGCCGAAAATCCAGAATGACGGTCTTGCCGTCCTCGAAGGTCAGCTCGGACCGGCTGTGGGCACCCGCGGACCGGAATGCCTGCAGGCGGTCCTGGTATATTTCATCGAGGCTGCGACCGTCATTGCCGTATCGGCCGAGCTCCTTGTGCTTGGCAACGAGGTCGCGCAACGGCTTGCCAAGCAATGGCTCGTCTTTCGGAAAATCCCAGATGTCGTAGAGCGCGTCGTTCGCGTACTCGACCTTGAAATCCGCGTCCATGATCATCACGCCGGCCGGCATGGCCTTCAGGATGTGTTCCAGATCCTGATGAAGCGCTTCGGTCCGCGCCTGCTCCTGGATGAGCTGCTTTTCTCTGAGCTTCAAGGCCGAGATGTCGATCATCGAGCCGACGGCGTAGCTCCGCTTGTCCGAGGTCGTAACGCGGTTGACGCGGGTGATGATCGGGTGCGTGACGTGCCGCGAATCGACGACCTCGCCCTCGAATTCGAACATGCGCCCCTCTTCCAGGACCTGTTCATTCTCGGCAAAAAAGTCTTCCGCACCGGTATCGAACATCTGGCGCTCGGTTTTCCCGAGCACTTCGTCGCGCGAGAAACCAGTCATGCTGGCATAGGCCTCGTTCGCATAGAACAGCTTGTGATCGGAATCGCGCACGAAAGCCGCCACCGGCAGGTCTTCCAGAATTGTCAGATAGAGCTCGGTCTCGTCGATATGCTTGCGCAGCAGGATTTCCTGCTGCTTGAATTCGGTGACATCGATCCGCAGGCCGATGAGGAGGCCGTTCGATAGACGTCGGTTGATGCTGCGCATCCAGCGGCCGTTAAGCCGCCGCTCTACGACATCCTGATATGGCTGAGTATATTCGGTAACGCGACGTCCGACCCAACTCTCACGGTCCATTCTGGCGGCAGCGATCTGCTCCGGATAATGCTCCACGTAGGAATCGAAAATCTTCTCGCAAATCTGGCGTATGGTAAGGCCGGTGGGTTCGGTGCCAATGATCGGATCGTAAAACTCGCGCCACGGACCGTTGGCGTGGATCAGCACGTTCTGTTCGTTATAGATGCAGAAGCCTACATCCATCAGATCGAATGCGTTTCCGGCAAGAAGCGAGTGAAAATCCTGCTCGGTGTTCGAAGGGCTGATGGCATCGGCTGTCGACGCCTGGGATGATTCCTTCCCGGCGGATGCATCTTCGACCTGTTGGCGAAAAGCGGCATTGGCAATGATCGCGCGCCCGTCATCTGCAAAAATGCCGACAGGATGAGGCGCATTTTCAAGGAGCTCCTGGACGCGCTGAAGATCGCTGACAGCGTCCTCGGCCAATCTTTTCGCGGCCATCGCCGGCGTCTCGGCCCGCTCCGGCGGAGCATCCATAAGCATCCCGAAGACATAGGCCCGCTCTTCGGTCGGACGGAAACTTTCGATCTGCATCCGGAAGGCGTTTCGAGCAGCGGGGTCGAAACGGATCGCCACCTCTTCGCTGCCGAAGACAAGCGCGCGCCGCTCCTTGTCTTCCCGATCATGCTCGTCGGCCGAATCAAAAAGATCACGACTGCGCTGACCGATGAAGTCGGAAACATCCCTCTGGAAAAAGCGCGCGTAGGCCTTGTTGACGGCGACGTAGCGAAGATCGCTGTTTTTGACATAGGCCGGCTGTTCCAGATCGGCGATCCGGCGACAGGCGATCTCCAGCAATTCTCCCCGCTCAGTCAACAAAGGCTCTTTCTTCTGCGTCGTAAAACCGTGCCGGCTATCCAAACTAATCCCCCCAACGCTAACAAGTCGTTAACCATAATTCCGACAACAGGCAACGTCGCGTCCAGACAACAGACTATCCCAGAACGGTCACGCCTTCGTCGCAAACGGCAAGAGCATCGATCGCCGAACTCTGCCAAAAATCACGTTCGAACCCCAAGCGGACCGGGAACAATGAGCGACATTACAAAGACAGGCTTGCACGAGACTGAAACCGCCACCATCCCGGCAGAGCGGCGGCGGCGCGCCGGTGGGCGCGGCGCCGAACGCAGCCGCAAGTCCAGCGGCTCAAAATACCTCAATCTCGTCAACAATCTGGCCCGCACGGAAATCCTCTCGGCGGATGCGCTGGAAGATATCCACAACGCGTCGCTGACCGTTCTCGAAGAAATTGGCATGGACGTCATCCTGCCGGAGGCACGCGAGCGGATGAAGGCAGCCGGCGCCGACGTGACGCCGGGCACCGAGCGCGTGCGCTTCGATCGCGCCATGATCACAGAGCTGATATCGACGGTCCCGTCAACCTTCACGCTGCATGCGCGCAATCCGCAGCGCAATGTCCAGATCGGCGGCAAGAACCTCGTCTTCGCCCAGGTCGCATCCGCACCCTTCGTCTCGGACCGCGAAGGCGGACGCCGGGCCGGCAACCAGGAAGATTTCCGCAAGCTGATCAAGCTTGCCCAATCCTATGATGTCGTCCACCTGACGGGCGGCTATCCCGTCGAGCCGATCGACATCCACGCCTCGGTGCGCCACCTCGACTGCCTCTCGGATATCGTCAAGCTGACGGACAAGGCCTTCCATTGTTATTCGCTTGGAAAACAGCGCAATCTCGACGCTATCGAGATCGCCCGCATCGGCCGTGGCATCACGATGGAGCAGATGGAGGCCGAACCCTCCCTCTTTACCGTCATCAATTCCTCCTCACCGCTGCGCCTTGATGGACCGATGCTGCAGGGCATTATCGAAATGTCCTCGCGCAATCAGGTGGTCATCATGACGCCGTTCACGCTCGCCGGCGCCATGGCGCCTGTAACCATCGCCGGCGCGCTGGTGCAGCAGAATGCCGAAGCGCTCTGCGGCATCGCCTTTACCCAGATGGTGCGCAAGGGCGCGCCGGTCATGTATGGCGGCTTCACCTCCAACGTCGACATGAAGACGGGCGCGCCCGCCTTCGGCACGCCGGAATACATGAAGGCCGTCGTCGCCGGCGGCCAGCTCGCCCGCCGCTACGGCTTCCCCTACCGCACATCGAACACCAATGCCTCGAACACGATCGACGCGCAGTCGGCCTATGAATCGACTCTGTCGCTCTGGGCGCTGACGCAGGGCGGCGGCAATTTCGTGCTGCATTCGGCAGGCTGGACCGAAGGCGGCTTGACTGCGTCCTTCGAGAAATTCATCCTTGATGTCGATCTTCTGCAGATGGTCGCGGAATTCCTGAAGCCGCTCGACGTCAGCCCGGAGGCGTTGGCACTTGACGCCGTGCGTGATGTTGGCCCCGGCGGCCATTATTTCGGCACGCAGCACACGCTCGACCGCTACGAGACAGCCTTCTATTCGCCCATCCTCTCGGACTGGCGCAACTTCGAGACCTGGACCGAAGCGGGACGGCCGACGACTTACGACCATGCCAACCGGGTCTTCAAGGAAACGCTGGCCGCCTACGAGCGTCCGCCCATCGATCCCGCCATTGAGGAAGAGCTTGACGCCTTCGTCGCCAAACGTAAGGCGGAGGGCGGTGTGCCGACCGATTTCTAGAGTAAAATCAGCAGCTTTCGCCGGAAACATGAACAAAATTTAATCGCCTGCCCCCCGATCCTCGCCACGACATTGCCGCGTTTCGCACGGAATTTGTTAGCGGCTTAACATAAGCCTATTTGAGGAAAGGGAATTTCATGTCCGTGCTTCGTTCTGTAACGGCGGCAGGTCTGATAGCGCTGACACTTGGCGGTGTCGCGCTTACCTCTGCCGAAACCGCCAATGCCCGTCCTTACGGGGCAGCCGTCGTCGGCGGCCTTGCAGGCGGCATCATCGGTGGCGCGCTCGCCGCGCAAGCCGTTGCGCCCGCCTATCCGGCCTACCCCGCATATTATGCTTATCCGCCCGCCTATGCCTACCCGGTCTATTACCGCGGCCACTGCTGGTGGACCTGGGAACGCGATCGTTGGGGCCACCGCCACCACATCCGCGTTTGCCGCTGATCGGCTCTGAGCTTATTCGAGAGCGCCGCCGTTTTCGGCGGCGCTTTTTTTGTGCCCAGCCTCTTGGCTCGCATCATGCCGCTGGCAATGGAGCGATATTTCGATTTTGGCCGGAAGGTGGTGTTTGCTTTCAGGAACCCCGACCTATCTCCTAGAATTACCTAGGAGAAAAAAGTGGTTGAAGCGTTGAATATTAAGGCACGAACAGGCGTTGGGGGTCTCGACGATGTACTATCTGGCGGCTTGACACGTCGTCACGTATTCCTTCTCGAAGGTTCACCGGGAACTGGCAAAACCACGATCGCCTTGCAATTCCTCCTTGAAGGTGCCGCGCTGGGCGAGCGCTGCCTTTATATCAGTCTTTCGGAAAGCGAAGATGAGTTGCGTGATAGCGCGCACTCACACGGAATGGAATTTGGCGACACGATCGAGATTTTCGAACTCGTTCCTCCCGAAAGCCTGCTTGATGCCGATCAGCAGCAAAGTCTGCTCTATTCGTCGGACCTTGAGCTGGGCGAGACGACAAAACTTATCTTCGAAGCGTTCGAGCGGCTGAAACCACATAGGGTTGTGATCGACAGTCTCTCGGAGATCAGGTTGCTTGCTCAAAGCTCGCTGCGATATCGGCGCCAGATTCTGGCGCTCAAGCACTTCTTTTCGCGGTCGGATGCAACCGTCCTGCTTCTCGATGACATGACCTCCGACACCCTCGATAAGACGGTCCACAGTGTCGTTCACGGCGTTATTCATCTTGAGCAGCTGGCTCCGGACTATGGTTCGGAGCGGCGGCGACTGCGCGTCATCAAATACCGCGGTCAGCCCTTTCGCGGCGGCTATCACGATTTCATCATCAAGACGGGCGGAGTAGCCGTATTCCCGCGTCTGCGTGCCATAGAACATCGAAGTGGCTTTGAACGAACGACGCTGCAAAGCGGCATCAAGGAGTTCGATGACCTTCTCGGTGGCGGGATCGAACGCGGTTCAAGCACGCTTTTGATTGGTCCGGCGGGGACGGGCAAAAGCCTCTTTGCACTGCAGTTTGTCGATGCCACGATCAAACGAGGCGAGAAGGCCGCCGTTTTTATCTTCGATGAGGAATTGGGACTACTATTTTCGCGGACCAAATCCATGGGTCTCGACTTGCAAAGGATGCACGACGATGGCCTGATCCACATTGAGCAATTGGACGCAGCGGAGCTCTCCCCCGGAGAATTCGCTCAGCGTGTCAGGGATCGGGTCGCGAGCTTTGACGCAAAGACAGTCGTGATCGACAGTATCAACGGCTACCAGGCGTCCATGCCGGAGGAAAATGCTCTAATCCTTCACATGCATGAACTGCTGCAATATCTTAATCGGCAGGGGGTGAACACATTCCTGACAGTGGCCCAGCACGGCCTTGTCGGAGATATGAAATCGCCGGTCGACGTGACTTATCTCGCAGACACAGTGATACTGCTCCGCTATTTCGAAGCTCTGGGCAAAGTCCGCAGGGCCGTGTCCGTAATCAAGAAGCGTACCGGCAGGCACGAGGAAACCATACGCGAATTCCGGATAACCGATGTTGGGCTCAGCTTGGGCGACCCCCTTTCGGGCTTTCAAGGCGTGCTGCGCGGAGTACCGACATTCATAGGAGAAACGCAGGCAATGCTTTCCCCGTCAGACGAGGATGGCGATCATTTCTAACAGAGACGCGATTGGCTTGATCCTAGCTCCCTTGGGGCGCGACGCGCAGATTGCATCGTCGTTGCTTCAGGAGGCAGGCATGGGATCGAAAATAGTGCCCGATCTCGCCGGATTTGTCGCCGCACTGAACGACGACATCGCATTTGCCATAATCACGGAAGAGGCGGTGCGTTCGGCGGATTTGCGCGCAATCTCGATATGGATCGAAGCACAGCCAAGCTGGTCCGACCTGCCGTTCATTACTTTGACAAATCGCGGCGGAGGCCCCGAGCGAAACCCCGCCGCCGCCCGGCTTTCAGAAGTGCTGGGCAATGTCAGCTTTATCGAAAGGCCGTTTCATGCGACCACGTTTGTCAGCGTTGCCCGTTCGGCGTTGCGTGGGCGGCGTCGGCAGTACGAGGCACGGCTCCGTATCGAAGCTTTGGATGAGGGAGAACGGCGCCTTCAGACAGCGATCGAAGCCGGGCGGCTCGGCGCATGGGAACTCGATCTTGCAACCAACGTTCTGACCACTTCGAACGTTTGCAAACAGGTCTTCGGTCGGGGACCTGACGATCATCTCACCTACCACGACCTTCTGGATAGCATTCATCCAGATGATCTGGAGCGAATGCAAGAAGCGGTAAGGGCCACTCTTGAAACCGGCACTGACTATTCCATCGCATACAGAACAATTTGGAGCGATGGATCCGTGCATTGGGCCGAAATCCATGCTCAGCTCTATAGGGATCGCTTGGGCAAAGCGATCAAGCTGGTAGGTGTTTCTGCAGACATTACTGCGCGTGTCGAAGCAGAAGAGCAGCAGCGACAGCTAAACGAGATACTGGAGGAAAGAGTCGCTGAGCGCACCCGCGAATTGAAGCAAGCTCACGCCGTCGTAATGGCGGAAATCTCCCAGCGCGAACGTGCGGAAGAGCAGCTTCGCCAAGCACAGAAAATGGAAGCGATTGGTCAGCTCACGGGGGGAGTGGCTCATGACTTCAATAACCTCTTGATGGCCGTTCTGAGCAATCTCGAGCTACTTCGGAAATATGTGGGAGACGACAACAAGGCGACGCGATTGATTGAAGGTGCGTTGCAAGGAGCGAGGCGCGGCGCCTCCCTGACGCAAAGGCTGCTCGCATTTGCCCGTCGGCAGGATTTGCATGTCGCGCCGGTCGATCTTTGTGCGCTGGTGCGCGGAATGGAAGATTTTCTGAAACGGTCGGTCGGCTCCACCATACTCATCGAAATGGCGGTTCCGGACCATCTCCCTCCGGTTTCGGCAGACGCCAATCAGGTCGAGCTGGCGCTTCTCAATCTGGCCGTCAATGCCCGTGACGCGATGCCTGATGGGGGGGCCATCAGGATTGAGCTGAAAGAGGCGGAGCAGCATTCGACAACGGAGGAACTCGCCGCGGGCCACTATGTCGTCCTTTCCGTTGCCGACCAGGGGCATGGGATGAGCAAGGAGACGCTTCAAAAGGCGATCGAGCCATTCTTCTCAACCAAGGAGCTTGGCAAGGGGACCGGGCTCGGGCTCTCGATGATCCATGGACTTGCCCTGCAGCTGAATGGTGACCTGAAGTTGGAGAGCACGGTCGGCAAAGGAACGACGGCAGAACTCTGGATCCCCGTTTCGACAACAGCCGTCACCGAAGCGGAACAGCGAGAGACGGCGCCGAGCAGCAGGCGGGAAACATCAGGACCAAAGCGGATACTGTTGGTCGACGATGATCTGTTGATCGCGATGAGCTCCGCGGACATGCTGGTCGATCTCGGACATGAGGTGGTCGAGGCACATTCCGGACAGGAAGCGCTCGAGTACCTCGGCAGCGAAATGGACTTCGACCTGATGATCACGGACTATTCGATGCCCGGCATGACCGGTGGCGAGCTTGCCAAGGCGGCACGCGAAATTGCGCCCCATCTGCCTGTCCTCATCGCATCGGGCTATGCCGAACTGCCACCCGGCGTGGACCTCGACGTCTCAAGGCTTGCCAAGCCCTATACGCAGGAACAGCTGGCCGTCGAGATCGGCAAGGTCGTCGCGGCCGCTTAGCGATAGCCGGTGTTCGCTTCCCGAGCCGAGATGTCTTAGTCCGCCCGGAAATCGCAAGCAGGAGTCCAGACCATGCCCGAACAGGCCGACAGCGAAGAAGCCAAAATCGAGGCCCTTCTCGAGGGCTGGGCGGATGCCGTTCGCCGACACGATATCTCTGCCATTCTGGCGCAGCATGAGCAGGACGCAGCATGAGCAGGACATGGTGATGTTCGACGTGCCACCGCCGCTTCAAAGCAGAGGCATGGAAGCCTACGCGCAGACTTGGGAGCTGTTTTTCCGCTACCACAAGCCCAATACACCTTTTGACTTTCGGGAACTCGCCATTACCGCGGGCTCGGACGTTGCCTTCGCGGTCGCCGTCATGTGGTGCGGACCGGACTCGTCCAGCAATCCCGTCGACAAGGACGGTTGTCTGTTTCGGCTGACTGTAGGCCTGCGCAAGGTCGGCGGCCACTGGCGCATCGCACATGAGCATCACTCAGTGCCCGCTACCGATTGAGGCAGTGGGTGGTGACTGCCATCCTCAATCCGGCAGTTTCTCTGTCGCAGCAATACCCATATCCGGCCTTTTCGCAGTTGCACACTTGACTTTGCCGGCGAATAAGACCAAATGCAGACCAGCTTTCACCTTCCGGCCGCCGCGTGAGCGAGCCCTGCGAGACAAGAAAATCGCAAGAGAAGGACAAAAGCGCTTTTGAAATGAGACTGCCGCCCTTTGGCAGTCGGACGCGCTGGAAGCTTTTTCCAACTTACAAGTTCCCACTTCACGCGGGGTTCTTGACGCCAGAATGAAACCGGACCGCGTGGTGCGACCCGGCTGTTCGTCTTGGCGCCCCGAAAGGTATTGAATTGACCAATTTCGAATCGCTTGGCGTTTCCAAGCCGGTTGTGGCGACCCTCTTCCAGCTCGGCATCGAAACCCCGACGCCGATCCAGGAACAGGCCATCCCTCTCCTCCTCGAAGGCCGCGATCTGATCGGCCTCGCTCAGACGGGCACCGGCAAGACCGCTGCGTTCGGCCTGCCGCTGATCGAGAAGCTGATGAAGGACGAGCGCCGTCCTGACAACCGCACGACCCGGACGCTGATCCTGGCGCCGACCCGCGAGCTGGTGAACCAGATCGCCACCAACCTGAAGAACTTCATCCGCAAGTCGCCGCTGCGCATCAACGTCGTCGTCGGCGGCGTGTCGATCAACAAGCAGCAGCTGCAGCTTGAAAAGGGCACCGACATCCTCGTCGCGACGCCCGGCCGTCTGCTCGACCTCATCAACCGTCGCGCCATCTCGCTCGGCAACGTTCGTTATCTCGTCCTCGACGAGGCCGACCAGATGCTCGACCTCGGCTTCGTCCATGACCTGCGCAAGATCGCCAAGCTGGTTCCGGCCCGCCGCCAGACGATGCTGTTTTCGGCGACCATGCCGAAGTCGATCGCAGACCTGGCCGCCGACTTCCTGACCGATCCGGTCAAGGTGGAAGTTACGCCTCCCGGCAAGGCTGCCGACAAGATCGAGCAGTATGTCCACTTCACCGGCGGCAAGAACGACAAGACCGACCTTCTCAAGAAGTCGCTGACCGCAAATCCTGACGGCCGCGCCATCGTCTTCCTGCGCACCAAGCATGGTGCCGAGAAGCTGATGAAGCATCTCGAAACGGTCGGCTACTCGGTTGCCTCGATCCACGGCAACAAGAGCCAGGGCCAGCGTGAGCGTGCCCTGAAGGCTTTCCGTGACGGCGAGATCAAGACGCTGATCGCCACCGACGTCGCTGCCCGCGGCATCGACATCCCGGCTGTCAGCCATGTCTACAACTACGACCTGCCGGAAGTTCCCGACGCCTACGTCCATCGCATCGGCCGCACCGCCCGCGCCGGCCGCGAAGGCATCGCCATCGCCTTCTGCGCGCCCGACGAAGCACGCCTGCTGCGTGACATCGAACGGCTGATGAACATCGAGATCACCGTTGCCAGTGGCGAGCCGCCGGCAAACATGAGCGCCGGCCCGCGCCGCGCCAACAACCGTAACCGCGGCGGCGAAGGCCGTAGCGAAAACCGTGGCGGCGAACAGCGGCCCAGTCAGCGCCAGGAGCGTCGTCCGCGCCGCGAAGGCGAGCGTGCCGAAGGCCGTCCACATGGCGAAGGTCGTGGTCATGGCGAAGCCCGGGCTCATGGCGAAGAGCGGCGCGAGCGCCCTGCCCGCGATGCCCGTCCGCAGCGCGAACCCCGTCGCAACGAGGACTTCCGCGGCCAGCGCCGTGGCGAGGCCGCTCCGCAGGGTCCAGACAACGATCTCGCTTCGACGTCGGATTTCCGCCCGGCCGCCAAGCCGCATCGTAACGGTCCCGCCAACGCAAACGGTGGCGCCAACCATGACGGCGCCCATCGCGGCCAGCGTCATTCGCATGGCCGTCCGTCGGGACGCCACAATGAGGAGCGCGGCCAGGGCCAGAACCATGGCGGCGGCGAGCGTCAGGACGGCAACGGCGGCATGAAGCGCCGCGGCCCCCGCAACGGTGGTGGCGGCCAGCGCCGCGAACGCGCCTGATCTTGAAAAGAGGGGCCGGACGAAAATCCGGCCCTTTGCTTTTTGAATAGCTGTTGATTACGACGGCTGGTGCGCGACGGTCGCGAGAGCCCCGAGGTCGACACCTTGTAAGTGTTAACGCTTGCCGATAATCTCTAAACTGCAAGCCGAGGATTTCTCATGTAGAGCTGAAAGGCTCTCGCCCGTCCGATTTCGGCCCGGATTTGGCTCTACCCGCTGACCGCGGTTTATTTGAACGATCACTCCAACATATGCCGGCCGTCATTCTTCCATCTGACACACGCCGGTCGTATTGAACCCAAGAAGACGGACGCTTACTTGTGGCCGACACGTCGGCGCTTCCAAAGCCCTCGCCTCAAGCGAAAGATATACCTTGTCAAATGCTCCAGAGACTGCTCATAGACGTTTCCAGCTGGTTCTGATCAAGCCGTCACACTATGACGACGATGGGTATGTCATCCGTTGGTGGAGGGCGATGATCCCCTCGAATTCCCTGGCAGCGATCTACGGGATAGCGAAGGACTGCGCGGAACGGCAGGTTCTTGGCCCCGATGTCGCGATCGACATCACCGTTGTCGACGAGACCAATACTCGTGTGAATACCAAGGCGATCCTCGAGCAGTTCCGCAAGCACGACAATTTCGGTATGATCTTCCTGATCGGCGTGCAGTCGAACCAGTATCCGCGCGCGCTCGATATTGCGCGTCCGTTCCGCAAGGCCAACCTTCCCGTATCCATGGGCGGTTTCCACATCTCGGGCTGCCTGTCGATGCTCGACGGAACGGCGATCGAACTCGACGCCTGCCGCGACATGGGCATCTCCATGTTCGCCGGCGAAGCGGAAGGCCGGTTGGACATGGTGCTGCGCGACACCGTCGCCGGCGAGCTGAAGCCGCTCTACAATTTCATGAACGACCTTCCGGGCATCGGCGGCACGCCGGTTCCCTTCCTGCCGAAAGATAACATCCAGCACACGCTCGGCCTCAGCACCAGTTTCGATGCCGGCCGCGGCTGCCCCTACCAGTGCTCCTTCTGCACCATCATCAACGTCCAGGGCCGCAAGTCGCGCTTCCGCTCGGCGGACGATGTCGAGCGGCTCGTTCGGATGAACTGGGCGCAGGGCATCCACAAATTCTTCATCACCGACGACAATTTTGCCCGCAACAAGGATTGGGAGGCGATCTTCGACCGCCTGATCGAGCTGAAGGAAAGGGACGGCATCCCGCTGGGCCTGATGATCCAGGTCGACACGCTCTGCCACAAGATCCCGAACTTCATCGAGAAATCCAAGCGCGCCGGCGTCACCCGCGTCTTCATCGGCCTGGAAAACGTCAATCCGGACAATCTGACGGCCGCCAAGAAAAACCAGAACAAGATCACCGAATATCGCAAGATGCTGCTCGCCTGGAAGGCCCAGGGCATCATGACGCTCGCCGGCTATATCCTCGGCTTCCCCGCCGACACGCCGGAATCGATCCGCCGCGACATCAAGATCATTCAGGAAGAACTGCCGCTCGACGTCATCGAGTTCTTCGTGCTGACGCCTCTGCCCGGCTCCGAGGACCATCAGGTGCTCTGGAAGAAGGGCATCGAGATGGACCCCGATCTCAACATCTACGACGTCGAGCACGTCTGCACCGCTCATCCGAAGATGACCAAGCAGGAGTGGGAAGGCATCTATCAGGAAGCCTGGTCGCTCTATTACTCGAAAGAGCACATGAAGACGTTGCTGCGCCGCGCTGTCGCGACCGGGATTTCACTGAGCAGTCTCGTCAAGGTGTTGGTCTCCTTCGCAACGACCGTGCCGCTTGAAAACGTCCACCCGCTGCAGAGCGGCCTGCTACGCCTCAAGCACCCCTCGGAGCGCCGCCCCGGCCTCAAGCCGGTCAGCCCCCTGCTCTTCTGGCCGGGCTTCGTATTCGAAACCGTCGTCAAGCATGTGAAGCTCGCCGGCGTGATCGGCAAGCTGGCCATATCGGCCTATTTCATCGCCAAGGACCCGGCCTCTAAGACCTATATGGACAAGGCCCTGACGCCCGTTGCCGATGACGACGATGAAAAGCTCTCGCTCTTCACCAAGACGGCAGGCGGCACGGCAGCCGTATCTCACGTCAAGAAGATCGCCGCATTGACCCACGGCAGTTCGGCGGCCTGATCACCGGCCGCTCGGGAGGCTTTGCCGGCCGACAGGCCGCTCCAGGCTAAACGGTATCGGGGCGAATGCGGCCGTTGGCCGCTTCGCGCCCGAACCGCCCCTGTACCACTGGCCGTGCAATCCGTTTACGACGGTTGTTACCGTAACGTACTTGTGTACTCCCACGAGAAAGCGCAGCTTTTCAGTGCGGCCACAACTGGCCTTGCGCTGCCGATCCCTTGTTCCCCTTTCGCCGTATTGGCGGGTCGGAATTCGCTTCGAATAATCAGGCGTAGCTTTGCGAGTTAGCTGTCAATCGATGCAGACGCATGTCTTCTGAGATCAATTTTTCGCGCGATGATCCATCGCAGGGAGGAAGCTGACAATGTTGGGGAAAGCCGATCAATCAAATTCGTTAGGGTACGCGTCTACGGGTTTACAAAAGAAACTCCTGGGGTCGTGCGTTGCTGCGCTGACCTTCCTCGCGCCCCTGGCGCTCCCGGCGAGTGCGCAGCAAGCCCTGCCAAAACCAAACATCCTTCTGATTGTTTCGGATGACACCGGCTATGGCGACCTCGGCCCCTATGGCGGCGGCGAAGGACGGGGAATGCCAACACCGAATATCGACAAGATGGCCGACCAGGGAATGACCTTCTTCGATTTCTACGCCCAGCCGAGCTGTACGCCCGGTCGCGCCGCCATGATAACCGGACGCATTCCGAATCGGAGCGGCATGACGACAGTGGCATTCCAGGGTCAAGGTGGCGGCCTTCCCGCTGCAGAATGGACGCTTGCCTCTGTTCTTAAACTGGGCGGCTACAACACCTATTTCACAGGGAAATGGCATCTCGGCGAAGCGGATTACGCGCTGCCCAATGCCCAGGGCTTCGACGAAATGAAGTATTGCGGCCTCTACCACCTCAATGCCTATACCTACGCCGACCCGACCTGGTTTCCTGATATGGACCCGAAACTGCGAGCCATGTTCCAGCGGGTAACCAAGGGCGCGCTGTCGGGCAAGGCCGGCGAAAAAGCCGTGGAAGACTTCAAGATCAACGGTCAATATGTCGATACCCCCACGATCAACGGCGGTGAGGGAGTCGTCGGCATTCCGTTCTTCGACAGCTACGTTGAGAAGGCAGCCCTCGGATTTCTCGATGAAGCCGCCAAATCCGACAAGCCGTTCTTCATCGACGTGAACTTCATGAAGGTGCATCAGCCGAACATGCCAGCACCGGAGTTCGAGCATAAGTCGATGTCGAAGTCGAAATATGCCGACAGCATCGTTGAACTGGATACCCGGATTGGACGGATCATGGACAAGCTCCATGAAACCGGCCTGGATAGGAACACGCTGGTGTTCTACACGACCGACAACGGCGCCTGGCAGGATGTCTATCCCGACGCCGGCTATACGCCGTTCCGCGGCACGAAGGGAACGGTGCGTGAGGGCGGCAATCGCGTTCCCGCCATCGCGGTCTGGCCCGGCAAGATCAAGCCCAACTCCAAAAATCACGACATCGTCGGTGGTCTGGATCTGATGGCGACATTTGCTTCGGTTGCGGGCATTGCCCTCCCCGACAAGGATCGTGAGGGCCAGCCGATCATCTTCGATAGCTTCGACATGTCGCCAATCCTTCTGGGAACCGGCAAGTCGGAGCGGACGTCATGGTTCTATTTCACCGAGAATGAACTATCTCCCGGCGCCGCCCGCGTCGGTAATTACAAGGCCGTGTTCAACTTACGTGGTGATGATGGGCAGTCGACCGGTGGCTTGGCGGTCGACAGCAATCTGGGATGGAAAGGCGCGGAAAAGTATGTCGCCACGGTCCCGCAGGTTTTCGACCTCTGGCAGGACCCGCAGGAACGCTACGACATCTTCATGAACAATTACACCGAACGCACATGGATCATGGTGACGATCAGTGATTCCATCAAGCAACTGATGCAGACCTACGTAAAATATCCTCCGCGTAAACTTCAAAGCGAGACTTACACCGGTCCAATTGAAATTTCGAAATATCAGCAATTCCAATGGTTGCGAGATGAACTCGGCAAAGAGGGCTTCAATATCCCGATGCCCACTGGCAACTGACACAAGGACGAGCGATGCTGGTCTCCATCGCGAGGCCAACATCGCTCGAAAACGTGCATCCGTTGCTTAACGGCCGAGCCTGCCCATCGTGAAGACTTGGATTCCAACCGAGCCTATCGATCAGGCTGCATTCGACAGCTCAACCGGCCGCTTCCTGCGCTCGGCCAGATGTGCCATTGTCTCGCGCTTCAGGCGCCACAATCCTGTGGCCGTGTTTCCGATCAAAGTTTGCGGAATGTGATAGCTCGCCAGGTCGTTTTTGACATTTCTCGACCAGAACAACTTGTACGCCTCATTGCCCGCGCCAAAATCGACGTTCAGGCCCTTCTCGAATACGATCTTCATCCAAAATTCATCGAGCACGAATCCTGGCGAATATTTCGCGTATTTCGGATCGGAATGGAACGCGGCAATGATCAGATCCATATGCGATAGGCAGTAAGATGCCAGCTTCATCGCAATCGGCACTTTATCGATGACGATCGCATAGATGCGCATCATCTGAATATTGTTGGGATCCGTGATCCACTTGTACATAAAGTTTCGATAGTCTTGGGACGTTATCCAGGGACCGTGTTTACCGACCCTCTCAGACCATATTTTCTTCTGGGCAAACATCCACTCCATGAGCTCGACGGCGTAGGTCGGATCAGCAACCGGATCGACTTCGATAAACTCAAAGGCACCCATTTCGGAAAGCCGTTTCCGCTTCCGATTGAGTTGCTGGCGGGAGTTTGCGCCAATTATCTTGGCATATTCGTCCCAGCTCTTCAGGTCCTGCAGATCCGCAAAGGGTGCGATATCGAGCTCGCTGGCGAAGTTTCGCTTGGAATTGATCAATTGATCAAGATGTGATCCGACCTTCACGAAGGGCATGCGGACGATATCGACTTTGGACAATCGTTCGATTGCCTGCCATGCCAGCCTGAGATTCTCTTGGTACTTTGATTCTGGATCAACCAGAACGTCCGTGGTTTGCGCAGCATCCGGCCCGAGAGGGCGAACCATCGAGCACGGACCATTGCGATATCTCACCAAGGGAGAGACAAGAACGAGCTTGCCTTTTTCGCGAACGACGACGCAAAAGAGCGAACGACCGGCCGGCTCGGAAATTTCAACCCAGCTGTGATACGCGACTGAATAGCTTTGATAAAATGAGCCTTGGGCTTTCAGCCAAAGCGCGTTCCACTCGCCTTCCAGCTCTGCCATCTGGCTTAGATCGGTAATGACGAGACAGTTTCGATCGGCAGAACCGTTTATATCCAACGCTTTCATCTCTAAATCCATCAATGAACGCAATCGTTTTACGTTTTTCTTCAATTGAACTGTAGGTTTTACCGGCTGATCGGCGAGTAGTAATAAACTGTTTAGAAAATACACCAGAACCTTAAAATATGTAAGCCAAGCTTAATTCCATAGTTAATAATAGTTACAATTATACTATAACTTTAAACGTATTTCCGGAAAATCGGATCAAACAATGGCCTCGCAACTGATTGCGAATGGTCATTCGGCAAGAGTGTTTTCACGCCTCAAAGCAAGTTTAGATTGAAGCAATAAATTGCCTCGCTATTTGGTTTAATTGCAGCAAAATTGGCCATATGCGCAAAGTTTGAGCGGCTTCCTTACGCGCGGCAGCTCGTTGACGTTTGCGCTCAGCAGCCCTGCTCAGAAAATCGCCGCTTTTCGCTCCTCTCCGACGCTCGCAAAATCCTATGTCGAACTGTGCATGCTTCTTGCATTGCAACAGGCGTTGTATTCAAATGCTTAAAAACGGGGAACACACCTTTGGCATTCGATGAAATGATCACGGCGGGTGAAAATCCGCGGGACCCTTACCGGAAATACTTCGAGTGGTATGCCAAGCAGGATCGAGCGCATCTGATTTCCAAGTCCCGTGATGCGGAAAACATCTTCCGCAAGACGGGCATCACCTTCGCGGTCTACGGACACGCCGACAGCTCCGAAAAACTCATTCCGTTCGACCTTATCCCCCGCATCATTTCCGGCCGCGAATGGCGCAAGCTCGCGCAAGGGATCGAGCAGCGCGTGATAGCGCTCAACGCTTTTCTCGACGATATCTATCACAAGCAGGAAATCATTCGCGCCGGCCGCGTGCCGCGCGAGCTGATCGAGAACAATGTCACCTTCCTGCCCGAGATGATCGGCTTCCGCCCGCCGGGCGGCGTCTATACCCATATCGTCGGCACCGACATCGTGCGAACAGGCGAGGACCAGTTCTACGTGCTGGAGGACAACGCCCGCACGCCGTCCGGTGTCAGCTATATGCTGGAAAACCGGGAAACCATGATGCAGATGTTCCCGGAACTGTTCCATGAGAACAAGGTGCAGCGCGTCGAGGACTATCCCTATCTGCTGCGCCAGAGCCTCGCATCGCTGGCGCCTCCAGGCTGTACCGGAAAGCCGCGTGTCGCAGTGCTCACCCCCGGCATCTACAATTCCGCCTATTACGAGCATTCCTTCCTCGCCGATATGATGGGCGTGGAGCTGGTCGAGGGCTCGGACCTGCGCGTCATCGACGGCAAGGTGAAAATGCGCACGACGCGCGGATATGAGGCGATCGACGTTCTCTATCGCCGCGTCGATGACGATTTCCTCGATCCCCTCACCTTCCGCCCCGATTCCGCGCTCGGCATCCCGGGCATCATGGACGTCTATCGCGCCGGCAATATCACCATCGCCAATGCGCCCGGCACCGGCATTTCCGACGACAAGGCAATCTATTCCTACATGCCCGAGATCGTCGAATTCTATACCGGCCGCAAGCCGCTCCTCGAAAACGTGCCGACCTGGCGCTGCTCGGAACCGCAGAGCCTGACATACGTGCTCGAAAACCTGGCCGACCTCGTCGTCAAGGAAGTTCACGGTTCCGGCGGCTACGGCATGCTGGTCGGCCCGACGGCCTCCAAGAAGGAGCGCGCCGATTTCGCCGAAAAACTGAAGGAGAAGCCGAACAACTACATCGCCCAGCCGACGCTGTCGCTTTCGACCGTGCCGATCATGGTCAACAAGGGCATTGCTCCGCGGCATGTCGATCTTCGTCCCTATGTGCTCGTTTCCGACAAGGTGCAGATCATTCCCGGCGGGCTGACGCGCGTCGCGCTGAAGGAGGGCTCCCTGGTTGTCAATTCCAGCCAGGGCGGCGGCACCAAGGATACCTGGGTACTGGAGGACTGACGCGCGATGCTGGGAAGAACTGCAAACGGCCTCTACTGGATGTTCCGTTACATCGAGCGTGCCGAAAACATTGCCCGCCTCGTCGATGCCGGCCTGCGCATGGCGCTGACGCGAAGCGACGCCGCCGAGGATGACTGGGATGGCGTGCTGCAAAGCGCCGGCGTGCGCGAGGCCTTCGATGAAGGCCATGGCAAGCTGACGGGCACTGACGCCATCGATTACCTGCTGCGTGACCGCTCCAACCCATCGAGCGTCATGTCCTGCATCGACTATGGCCGCAACAATGCGCGCATGGTGCGCACGGCCCTGACGCGCGAGACCTGGGAAGCGACCAACGAATGCTGGATCGACCTGAAGGCGCTGCTTGAAAAACGGCTGAAGACTGCTGAGATGCCGGAGATAATCGACGCGATCAAGCGCCGCGCCGGTCTCATCCGCGGCGCCTTCCATGGTTCGATGCTGCGTAACGAGCTCTATAACTTCGCCCGCATCGGTACGTTCATCGAGCGCGCCGACAACACGGCCCGCATCCTCGACGTGAAATACTACGTGCTGCTGCCTTCGGTCTCGGCCGTCGGATCGTCGCTGGACAATGTCCAATGGGAATCGATCCTGCGATCCGTCTCCGCCCATCGCTCCTACAGTTGGGCCTATGATGCCGAATACAAGCCCGCAAATATCGCCGATTTCCTGATCCTCAACGGCCAGATGCCGCGCTCGCTTGCCTATTGCTACGAGAAGATCGTCAGCAACCTCGGCTATCTCGCCAGCAACTACGAGGGTGAACGGCTCGCGGCCCATGACACGGCCGACGCAATTCGCGAGACGCTGCGTAAGGGCGCTATCCGCGATATCATGGATCGCGGCCTGCATGAGTTCCTGGAGGATTTCGTCTCGCGCAACAATCAGCTCAGCGTCGAAATCTCCGAAGGCTACCGGTTCTACAGCTAGAGCAATCCGCCCTTCGGGCGGAACGCTCCAGCCATTTGATGTCACGCAATTCCGGACGCAAAACCGCTTCTCACTTTTGCTGGAATTGCTTTAAGCGGGTCAGAATATGAGACTGAAGATTAGTCACGTCACCGAATACCGCTACGAAGAGCCGACGCAATTCTCGTTGCAGCGGCTGCGGCTGACGCCGCTGACCGGCCCCGGGCAAAGGGTCTTGAACTGGTCGCTTAAGGTCGAAGGCGCCCGCACGGAGGTCAACTACCAGGATCAGTTTGGCAATCAGGTCGATCTCGTTTCCTTCGACGGCGAACAGGTCGCAACTCGCATTGTTTCCTCAGGCGAGGTCGAGACGGAAGATCTGAATGGCGTAACCGGGCCACATACAGGCTTCTGTCCGCTGTGGCTCTTCCTGCGGGATACTCCACGCACGAAGGCGGGCAAGCTGGTCAAGGAACTTGCCCGGTCCATTTCCGGCGACAGCGAACTGGCCAAGATGCACACGCTCATGGGCGAGATCCATCGACAAGTCGAATACAGATCGGGTTCCAGCGATACTGAAACGACCGCTGAGGAGGCACTGGAGGCCAAGAGCGGTGTCTGTCAGGACCATGCCCATATTTTCATCGCCGCCGCCCGTCATATCGGCCTGCCGGCCCGATACATCTCCGGTTATCTCCTGATGGAAAATGCCGTTGCGCAGGCTGCAACCCACGCCTGGGCCGAAGTTCATATTCCGGGCCTCGGTTGGGTGGGCTTCGATCCCGCCAATAATGTCTGTCCCGATGCAGGCTATGTCCGTATTGCCACCGGGCTCTGCTATCGCGATGCCGCACCTGTATCGGGAATGCGGATCGGGACGCCGGGAGAAACCCTGTCGGTCGCCGTCAAGGTTGAGAACCAAAGTCAGACGCAAAGCCAAAGCCAGAGCTGACGCAAATGCACGCGAAGACACGCAATACTTGCGTAAATCTCAAATTTCGCCATCAAATCTAATGTTATCTTAATTTTACTGCTGCACCCTCCCTAGAATGCGGTTTCTGCCTCAAGCGAAGCCGCCATTGCCGAAAACAGCATGACGCAGCTTTCGCTTGATATGCTTGCATCCGACAAAAGATGATCTCGACCGGGGCGTTTGATCTTCTGCTTTCTCGAGAGCCGAACGATTATTTTATGAATTTTGGCAGGGTGCCTATGTCTCTTCTTATTGTCGATGATAGCAAATCAAGTCTCGCTGCGCTCAAGGCTGCGGTCAGAGAGTTTTCAGACCGTCCGATCGAGACATTCACCAATCCGCTTGAGGCGCTGACGCGTAGCCGGGAAATCAACTTCGATATCGTGCTGGTCGATTACATGATGCCCGAGATGGACGGCATCGCTTTCATTCGCAAGCTACGCCAACAGGACTGCTACGAAGGCGTGCCGATCGTGATGATCACCTCCCAGACGGAGCGCGAAATCAAGCTGGAGGCGCTTGAGGCAGGGGCAACCGATTTTCTCAACAAGCCGTTTGATCGCTTGGAACTGAAAGCACGGATCACCAACCTGATTGCGCTGCGTCAGGCACAGCTCGAGCTTGCGGATCGGGCGAAATCGCTGGATCAGGCTTTCCGGCATGCGACCGAACAGGCCGACATGCGCGAACAGGAGATCGTTTGGTGCCTCGCGCGGGCAATGGCGCTTAGGGACGGCAACACCGGCGATCACGTCGAGCGCGTTGCCAACATCGCCCTGTTGATCGCCGAAGGCGTGGGGCTCGATCGCATCCAGCGTCGCAACATCTACCTTTCCGCACCGCTCCACGACATCGGCAAGATCGGCATTTCCGACGCACTGCTGCAGAAACCCGGAAAACTCAATCCTGATGAAATTCAGCAGATGCGTCGGCATGTGCCTATCGGAATCGATATCCTGCGCGGCAGCTCGGCGGAGGTGGCGAGGGTTGCCACCGCCATCATCGCTGGCCATCACGAAAGATGGGATGGCAACGGCTATCCCCTCCGCCTCGCACGCGACGAAATCCCGATCGAGGCGCGCATCGTTGCCGTTGCCGACGTGTTCGACGCCCTCTGTTCCGACCGGCCGTACAAACGGGCCTGGTCGCTGGAGGAAGCCTATAACGAAATCATCGCCTGCAGCGGCTCGCATTTCGATCCGGCCTGCGTGGCAGCCTTCCGCCGCAAGTGGCCGGCGATCAAGGCGCTGTTCAGCAACGAAGAATCAAGTCAGCAGGTCGCTTCCATCGCCTAAGGGCGAACGCCGCAAGCCCCGGAACGCGCCAATCGACGCAAAAGAAAAAGGCGGAACGAGAGTTCCGCCTTTTCACTGATTCATGTTCTTAGACGGGCCGGTTAGTGGCTGTCCTTGCCAACGGCGTTTCCGCGGCATCCCTTGAGGAAGTCGAGGTCGGCGCCGGTATCGGCCCCTTCGACATGCTGCTGGTGCAGCCAGGCGTAACCCGACTTCGGCAGGTCATGGTTCGGCTGCCATTCGGCAAGGCGCTTTGCCAATTCTTCGTCGGAAATGTCGAGATGCAGGCGACGGTTCGGCACGTCGAGCTCGATCATGTCGCCGTTCCGGACAACCGCGAGCGGTCCGCCGACAGCGGCTTCCGGTGAGGTGTGGAGCACGACGGTGCCATAAGCGGTGCCGGACATGCGGGCGTCGGAGATGCGCACCATGTCGGTGATGCCCTTCTTGAGCACCTTCGGCGGCAGACCCATGTTGCCGACTTCGGCCATACCAGGATAGCCCTTCGGACCACAGTTCTTCATGACCATGACACAGGTCTCGTCGATATCGAGATTGTCGTCGTTGATCTTGGCCTTGTAGTCGTCGATGTCCTCGAACACGACCGCCCTGCCCTTATGCACCATCAGATGCGGCGAAGCAGCGGACGGCTTCAGGACGGCGCCCTTCGGAGCGAGATTGCCGCGAACCACGACGATGCCACCCGATTGCGTCAGCGCCTTCTCAGCCGGCAGAATGACGTCTTCGTTCCAGTTGACGACGTCCTTGACTTCGTCCCAGACCGTCTCGCCCGAAACCGTTAGCGCATCCTTGTGCAGCAGGCCGGCTTCGCCGAGGCGCTTCAGCACGACGGGCAGACCGCCGGCATAGAAGAACTCTTCCATCAGGTATTTACCCGACGGCATCAGGTTGACGATCGTCGGAACGTCGCGGCCACAGCGGTCCCAATCGTCCAGCGTCAGATCGATGCCGACGCGGCCTGCCATGGCGAGCAGGTGGATGACGGCATTGGTCGATCCGCCGATCGCCGCATTGGTGCGGATCGCATTCTCGAAAGCCTGCTTCGTCATGATGTCAGATGGCTTCAGATCGTCCTTGACCATCTGCACGATACGGCGACCAGTCAGCTGCGCCATGACCTTGCGGCGGGAATCGACGCCGGGGATCGCGGCATTGCCGGACAGCGCCATGCCGAGCGCTTCAGCCATCGACGCCATCGTCGAGGCGGTGCCCATGGTGTTGCAGGTGCCCGACGAACGGCTCATCGAGGCTTCGGCCTCGAGGAATTCGGCCTGCGTCATCTCGCCAGCCTTCACCATTTCGGAGAACTTCCACAGATGCGTGCCGGAGCCGACGCGCTCGCCGCGGAAATAGCCGTTCAACATCGGGCCGCCTGTCACGACGATCGAAGGCAGATCGCAGGATGCGGCACCCATGATCAGCGACGGCGTGGTCTTGTCGCAGCCGACCATCAGCACGCAGCCATCCATCGGCTGGCCGCGGATCGCTTCTTCGACAGCGAGAGCAGCAAGGTTGCGGTACATCATGGCAGTCGGACGGAAGGTGTTTTCCGACGCCGAGAACACAGGCACCTCGAGCGGGAAGCCGCCGGCCTCCCATACGCCCGCCTTCACCTTCTCGGCGAGTTCGCGCAGATGGCCGTTGCACGGGGTCATGTCCGACCAGGTGTTCAGGATGCCGATCACGGGGCGTCCGTCGAACAGATCGTGCGGATGCCCCTGGTTCTTCAGCCAGCCGCGGTGATAGATCACGTCGCGGCTCGTGCCGCCATACCATTCCTGCGACCGCAGCTTGCGCGGCCATTCTGCTTTCTTGAACATTTGGCTCTTTCCTTGGAAGTCGCCCGGATCGCCTCGTTTTCGATCCGAGCCCTGATGTCTTATGCCAGCGTGTATGCTGTCTTGACCGTTGTGAAGAATTCTGCGGCGTATTTGCCCTGCTCGCGCGAGCCGAAGGACGATCCCTTGCGGCCGCCAAAGGGCACGTGGAAGTCGACGCCCGCTGTCGGCAGGTTGACCATCACCATGCCGGCCTCGGCATTGCGCTTGAAATGCGTGGCATGCTTCAGGCTGGTCGTCGCGATGCCCGACGACAGGCCAAACGGCGTATCGTTTGCGACGGCCAGCGCCTCTTCGTAATCCCTAACGCGAATGACCGATGCCACCGGCCCGAAAATCTCTTCACGGGAAATGCGCATCTGGTTGGTCGCTTCGGTAAACAGCGTCGGCTGCAGGTAGAAGCCGGGCGTGTCGCGCTTGATCAGCTCGCCGCCGAAGGCAAGCTTGGCGCCTTCCTGTTTGCCGATCTCGATATAGTCGGTATCGGTCTTCAGCTGCTTCTCGTCGACCACGGGGCCGATATGGGTGCCCGGCTTCATCGCGTCATCGACATTGAGCGTCTTCAGCTTCTCGGTCATGGCAGCGACGAACTTGTCGTGTATCCCTTCGGTCACGATCAGGCGCGAGGATGCCGTGCAGCGCTGGCCGGTCGAGAAGAAGGCCGAATTGGCGGCAGCCTCGACGGCGACGGTAAGGTCGGCATCGTCGAGAATGACCATCGGGTTCTTGCCGCCCATTTCGAGCTGGTACTTGCGATTATGCTCGACGGACGAAACCGCAACGCGCTTGCCCGTGCCGACCGAGCCGGTAAAGGTGATGCCCGCCAGTTCCGGGCTGTCGAGCATGGCCTGGCCGACGACCGAGCCCTTGCCCATGACGAGGTTCAGCACGCCCTTCGGCAGGCCGGCGCGATGCAGGATATCGACGATCGCCCAGGAACAGCCGGGCACGAGATCGGCCGGCTTGAAGACGACGGTGTTGCCGTAGCAGAGCGCCGGCGCGATCTTCCAGGTCGGGATGGCGATCGGGAAGTTCCAGGGGGTGATGATGCCGATGACGCCGATCGGCTCGCGGGTGATCTCGACGCCGATATTGGGACGCACGGAGGGAAGCACTTCGCCCGCCAAGCGCAGCGCCTCGCCGGCAAAGAATTCGAAGATCTGCGCGGCGCGGATCGTCTCGCCGATTGCCTCAGGCAGGGTCTTGCCCTCTTCGCGGGCAAGCAGCGCGCCAAGCTCGTCCTTGCGCGCCATGATCTCGTCGCCGGCCTTCTTCAGGATGACGTGACGCTCCCAGATGCCCGAGCGCGACCAGGCCGGGAAGGCAGCCTTGGCAGCTGCGATCGCGTTGGCCACATCCTTGGCATCGGCGCTCGCATAAAGCCCGACCACTTCATTCGTGTTCGACGGGTTGATGTTTTCCGCGCCGTTCGAACCGGTCCACTCGCCGGC
The DNA here is from genome assembly GCF_008365395.1 of Neorhizobium sp. P12A. NCBI lineage: Bacteria > Pseudomonadati > Pseudomonadota > Alphaproteobacteria > Hyphomicrobiales > Rhizobiaceae > Neorhizobium > Neorhizobium sp. P12A. The sequence continues at coordinate 607,526 of NZ_QOVX01000001.1, forward strand.
AATCAGGTTCTGATGAATGGTCATAGGCTTCGAGGCCTCCTCTTGTTCATTCAAAGAAACATCCGGCCACCTCCTCGCGGCCGGACTTCTGGGCATCAGAGCTGGCGGACCGCCACGTCTTCTTCCGCAGCAACAGCCAGCGGATTGCGCAACGGGAGGCCGAATTCGGCCACTTCGATCTCGAACACGTCGCCCGCTTCCGGCTTGATGCCTTCAGCGAAGGAGAGCGTTGCCGTGCCAAACATGTGAACATGGACGTCGCCGGGAACGCGGAAGAGACCGTATTTGAAGTGGTGGTATTCGAGGTTGGCGAACGTGTGCGACATGTTCGCCTCGCCCGACAGGAAGGGCTTTTCGAAGATCACCTTGTCGCCGCGCTTGATCCGCGACGTGCCGCGGATGTCTTCCGGCGCCACGCCGATACGGATTTCCGGGCCGAAGCTTGCCGGACGCAGCTTGGAATGGGCGAGATAGAGATAGTTGATCCGTTCGGTCACGTGATCGGAGAACTCGTTCGACAGCGCAAAGCCGATGCGGAACGGCGTGCCGTCCTTGGCGATGACATAGATGCCGGCCATCTCGGGCTCTTCGCCGCCATCAAGCGCGAAAGAGGGCGAGACGAGCGCTGCACCCGGTGCGGCTGCGCCATAGCCGTTGCCCTTGTAGAACCACTCGGGCTGAACGCCCTTTTGGCCAACGGCCGGCTTGCCGCCCTCGATGCCCATCTTGAACATCTTCATGGAGTCCGTCAGCGTCTCTTCGGCCGCTTCCGTCGTCTTCTTGTGCATGGAGTCGCGGGTCGCGGCAGAACCGAGATGCGTCAGGCCCGTACCAGTCAAATGCAGATGCGCGGCATCCGGATGCGTGATCGGCGGCAGAAAACGTCCGGCGGCATAGGCCTTGTCGAGATCGATCGCCTCGCCGAGACCATGCGCCTCGATGACCGATACCAGCGACTTGCCGCTATCGGCGGCTTCCATTGCGAGCGCGTAGACACTGGCGGCTTTATTGACGGCCTTGGCGGCCTTGCCGGCTTCGTCGCGTACCGCAACGATGATCTCGCCGTTCGAGCCCTTGATCTGGGAAATGAGCATGGCTTTCTTCCTTTATGTAAGGCGCCATACGGGGGCTAAGCTCCGCAACTCCGGCCCCGATGGGGCCGGATTGGTCATGCGCCTGAATGCAAAATCCGGTGGGTGATCGCTAGATGCGATCAACCCTTGTTCTTGTTGTAGACGTCGAAGAACACGGCGGCCAAAAGCACGAGGCCCTTGACCATCTGCTGGAAGTCGATGCCGAGGCCGACGATCGACATGCCGTTGTTCATGACGCCCATGATGAACGCGCCGATGACCGCGCCGGTGATCTTGCCGACACCGCCCGAAGCCGAGGCGCCGCCGATGAAGCAGGCCGCGATGACGTCAAGCTCGTTGCCGACGCCGGCCTTCGGGGTGGCCGAGTTGAGGCGGGCCGCGACGATCATGCCGGCGAGACCGGCGAGGACGCCCATGTTGACGAAGGTGTAGAAGCTGAGGCGCTCGATGTTGATACCCGACAGCTTCGTCGCCTTGGCGTTGCCGCCCATCGCATAGATGCGGCGGCCGATCGTCGTACGGCGGGTGATGAAGGCATAGAAGCCGATGAGAACGAGCATGACGACCAGAACGTTCGGCAGCCCCTTGTAGGTCGAGAGCTGGAACGCCAGGAAGACGATGACGAACGCCATGATGGCGTTCTGCACAACGAAGAAGCTCGCAGGCTCGACATCCGAGCCATGCGCCATCTTCGATGCACGGCGGCGAGCAGCGCTGTAGACCAATGCAGCTGCACCGATGATGCCGAGGACGAGCGCGGCAATGTTGTTGATCGTCCACGTCGCGGTCACGAGCTGGACGTCAATCGGCGCCGCCGTCATCTTATCGAAGTCGAACAGGAATGAGTTGATCTGGAGCCACGGACCGCTGAACGACCAAGGGCCAAGGAAGGACAGGAAGTCGGGGATGAAGCCGGTGCTGAGTACCTGGAAGTCCGGCGGGAACGGACCGATGTTCTTGCCACCGAGGACGAAGAGCGTCAGACCGCGGAAGACCAGCATGCCGGCAAGCGTCACGATGAACGACGGAATGCGGTGATAGGCGATCCAGTAGCCCTGGGCCGCGCCGATTATGCCGCCGATGATGAGACACAGAATGCCGGCCACGACATAGTTCATATGCCAGCTGACCGTCATGATGGCCGACACCCCGCCGACGAAGGCGACGATCGATCCGACCGAAAGGTCGATATGACCTGCCACGATGACGAGCAGCATGCCGAGTGCCATGATGACGATGAACGAGTTCTGCAGCACGAGGTTGGTCAGATTGACCGGCTTGAAGAGAATGCCGCCCGTATAGATCTGGAAAAAGACCATGATCGCAACGAGAGCGATCAACATGCCGTATTCGCGAATATTGCCGCGAATAAAGTCAAAAACGGAAACGACGTTGCCTTCCTCGGTGACGGGTTGGTTGATCGGCGTCATTACTTCTTCTCCCCTGAGCGCATGATAGCGCGCATGATGGTTTCCTGGCTCGCCTGCTCTTTCGGCAGCTCTGCAACGATACGCCCTTCATTCATGACGTAAATACGATCGCATGTGCCCAGCAGTTCGGGCATTTCCGATGAGATCATCAGAACGCCCTTTCCGTCGGCGGCAAGCTGGTTGATGATGGAATAGATTTCGTATTTCGCGCCGACATCAATGCCGCGCGTGGGTTCGTCGAGGATCAGCAGATCCGGATTGGAGAACAGCCACTTGGACAGAACCACCTTCTGCTGGTTGCCACCCGAGAGGTTCACCGCCTCCTGGAAGATGCCCGAGCTGCGGATGCGCAGCTTGGAGCGATAGTCGGTCGCGACGCGCGCTTCCTCGAAACTGTCGATCACGGTCGCCCGCGAGACGCCCTGCAGATTGGCGAGGGTCGTGTTATGGACGATGTTATCGTTGAGCACGAGGCCGAGCACCTTGCGGTCTTCCGTCACATAGGCGAGACCGGCGTCGATCGCCCTGCGCACCGTACTGACATCGACCGCCTTGCCGTCCATCAGGACTTCGCCGCTGATCTTGTGGCCGTAGGACCGACCGAAGACGCTCATGGCGAACTCGGTACGCCCGGCGCCCATCAGGCCGGCAATGCCGACGACTTCGCCCTTGCGGACGTTGATGTTGATGTCGTGCAGGACCTGGCGATCGCGGTGCTGCTGGTGGAAGGCGTTCCAGTTCTTGACCTCGAGGATCGTCTCGCCGATCGGCACGGAGCGCGGCGGATAACGATCGGCCAGTTCGCGGCCCACCATGTTCTTGATGATGATGTCTTCGCTGATTTCCTGGGTGTGACAGTCGAGCGTGTCGACCGTCATGCCGTCGCGCAGCACCGTGATATGGTCGGCAACCTTGCGCACTTCGTTCAGCTTGTGGGTGATGATGATCGAGGTCAGGCCCTGGTTGCGGAACTCCATCAGGAGGTTGAGCAACGCGTCGGAATCCTTCTCGTTGAGCGAGGCGGTCGGCTCATCGAGGATCAGCAGCTTGACGCTCTTGGAGAAGGCCTTGGCGATTTCCACCAGCTGCTGCTTGCCGACGCCAATGTCGGTCACGAGCGTTTCCGGGGATTCCTTGAGCCCGACCTTGGTCAGGAGCTCCTTCGCCTTGGCAAAAGCCTCGTCCCAGCGGATGATCCCGTTGGAGGCGACCTCGTTGCCGAGAAAGATATTTTCAGCGATCGAAAGCTGCGGAACGAGCGCCAGCTCCTGATGAATGATGACGATGCCGATTTCTTCACTGTCCTTCAGGACCTTGAAGTTGCGGACGTCACCTTCATAGACGATGTCGCCTTCGTAGCTTCCTGCCGGATAAACGCCGGAGAGGACTTTCATCAGCGTCGATTTACCGGCGCCGTTCTCGCCCACCAACGCATGAATTTCACCCTTCTGAACCTTGAGGTTCACGTTCGAGAGCGCCTTCACGCCCGGGAACGTCTTGGTGATATTCCGCATTTCCAGGATTATATTTTCCATAGTCGAAAACCCAACGCCGACGACCGAAACGAGACCCGGCGATCATAAAATAATAACCGGAACCCGCCAATGGCGGGTCCCGGCGACGCGATTTAAATTACTTCAGCTGGTCGGCCTTGTAGTAGCCGCTGTCGATAAGAACCTTGGAATAGTTGTCCTTGGTTACAACGACCGGCTTCAGCAGGTAGGACGGAACAACCTTGACACCGTTGTCGTAGGTCTTGGTGTCGTTGACTTCAGGCGTACCGCCCGTCATCAGAGCGTTGACCATGCCGACGGTTACCTTGGCGAGATCGCGGGTGTCCTTGAAGATCGAGGAGTACTGTTCGCCGGCAATGATCGACTTGATCGACGGGATTTCCGAGTCCTGACCGGAAACGATCGGGAGCTTCAGGTTGCCGGAACCATAGCCAACGCCCTTGAGCGAGGAGATGATGCCGATCGACAGACCGTCGTAAGGCGACAGGACGGCGTCAACATGAGCGTCCGTGTAGTAAGCGGAGAGCAGGTTGTCCATGCGAGCCTGGGCCGTTGCCGGGTCCCAACGCAGCGTACCGACCTTGTCCATGCCCATCTGGCCCGACTTTACGACCAGCTTGCCGCTGTCGATGTAGGGCTGCAGAACCGACATAGCGCCGTCATAGAAGAAGAAGGCGTTGTTGTCATCAGGCGAACCGCCGAAGAGTTCGATGTTGAACGGGCCCTTGCCGTCCTTGAGGCCGAGGCCGTCGACGATCGTGCCAGCCTGGAGAACGCCAACCTGGAAGTTGTCGAACGTGGCATAGTAGTCGACGTTGCCGGAGTCGCGGATCAGGCGGTCGTAAGCGATAACCTTGATGCCAGCGTCATGAGCCTTCTGGAGAACGTCCGAAAGCGTCGTGCCGTCGATAGCAGCAATTACGAGAACCTTGGCACCCTTGGTGACCATGTTTTCGATCTGCGACAGCTGGTTCGGAATGTCGTCGTCGCCATACTGCAGGTCGGTGCTGTAACCAGCTGCCTGAAGCTGCTTGACGATGTTGTTGCCGTCATCGATCCAGCGAGCCGAAGACTTCGTCGGCATGGCGATACCAACGGTCCCCTTGTCTGCGGCCAAGGCCGGAGCCACGAAAGAAGCGACGCCAAGAGCGGCGGCCGCCATCAACGAGATAATGGATTTCATCTCTCTCTCCCTCTGTTAAATAAATCGGCGGGCAATGCCCGCCCCGAAACTGTGGCAGGTTCCGTAGAATGGATGTTACTTCTAATTGTGAGAAACGAAGTACGTCTCCTCCACGATCTCACGCATGTTGAGCGGCTGACCCAGCGCACGAGGGGCAAACTCGTATGGATTCGTATAACTGTCAAATAGAATAGATGGCGTCTCATATATCATCTTTGGTATAACGTTAAAAAATAGTACTTTTTGCCATCAGGAGGCTGATTTTTACAACTATGGAGAAAATTCTTTACGATTATTCCCGTGATGGTACAGAAATTCACACAGATAATTTTCGCGACGACTCGCTTTTGCGCGCCGGTTTGAAGCTGAATCACCTGCGAATGATCGTCACTATCGAAGATCATGGGCAGATTTCGGCCGCTGCGGAGGCTCTGAACATCTCCCAGCCCGCCGCTTCGCGGATGTTATCGGAAATGGAATCGATTGTGAAAATTCCCCTCTACGAGAGGGTCGCAAGAGGCGTCGTCTTGACCTCTTTTGGGTCTGCTCTTGCCAAACGGGCACGCAAGATCCTGCTGGAGCTGCGCGAGGCTTCCCGTGAGATCGGTGAGCTTAGAACCGGCAAGGGCGGGTCGGTCTATATCGGCGCCGTCACCGCCCCGGCGATGAGCCTCGTCGTCCCCGCGATCCAGCGCGTGACGCAGGCCTATCCGGGCATCGAGATCAACATACAGGTCGAGACGAGCAATGTGCTTGCCCGCGAATTGCTCGCCGCCCGCCATGACTTCATCATCGGCCGCATTCCAGATGAGCTCAATCCGCGGCTGTTCGCGGCCCATGAAATCGGCATCGAAAAGGCCTGCCTGATCGTCCGCAACGGCCATCCCCTCCTGAAGAAGGGTGTTGCAAGCCTGCAGGACCTGTCCGGCCATGACTGGGTCTTCCAGCCGCCGGGCACGCTGCTGCGGCGGAAGCTCGAGGACATATTCATCACAGCTGGCGTGCCGCTGCCTGAGAATACGGTCAACACCTCGTCCCTGCTCCTGACGCTTGCGGTCGTCTGCAAGACGGACGCCATCGCTCCCATCGCGCTTGATATGGCGCAGTTCATCTGTGGCCAAAGTTCTCAGGCGGGTGAGGCCTGCATCCTGCCGATCGACTTCGATATCGACGTGAAGCCCTTCAGCTTGATCACTGCCCGCGAACGGGCGATGCCGCCAAGCGCTCGCCTGCTGCACGACATGATTCTTGAGGACAGCCGCACCTTGATAATGACCTGACCAGCCCGGGACCATCTTCGCGATGCATGCTTGTGCACCCTGGAGAAAAGCATGCTGTTCGGACAATCCGTATTCCAATCGGTTCTCGATCGCCTCGACGCGGAAGAGGAAGAGACTCCCAAAAGCGCCGAGCCAAGTGCGCATCGCATTCACGGCCTCAATACAGGTTTCGCCTCGACCGTTCTTGAAGGCGTGTCCGTGCCGTCTGCCCGGCCGGATCAGGCCTATGTCGACAACCTGGGATCCGACGGGCCCTTCGCAAGCTTTAAAGAAGAAGCAGCGACAGGCGGAGACTCTGCGGCAAACACCAAGACTGTGACCGTAAAACCGGAACCGGTCGTGCCGGAACCACCGGTCATGCCGCAACATCTGACGCGAGTGCGGCCCGAGCAGATTGCGGCGGAACTATCGATTTCCTCCGGGGACACGATGCACAGCCTGAGCGACAAGCGCCGCGCCTTCGCCAAGACAAACCACCCTGACGGCGTTGCCCTGCCCTTTCGGGACAATGCGACGATCCGCATGAAGATTGCCAATCTCTTGATCGATGAAGCAATGCGACGCCTGGCGAAAGCCGCAAGGCTGCGGCGGTAGCTGACTCTGCATCATCAACCTCTGGCCCAGGCTAATTTTCGTACTATCGTGCCGACTGCCCTTATCACCGACTATCGCCGTCACCGGAACTCTCGTCATGCCGCAATTTCATATTCGTCGCCTGCAGCCCGAAGATCACGTCGCTTTCCGTGACATCCGCCTGGAAGGACTGCGGCTGCATCCGGAAGCGTTCGGCGCATCGCTGGAAGAGGAGGAGCGCCTGTCTCCGGAAGAGATTGCCGGGCGAATCGGGCGAAGCGTCATCTTCGGCGGCTTCGACTCTGACGAGAGGCTGGCCGGCGTGATCGGCCTTGCGCGCTCGAACCCCGCAAAGATCCGCCATATCGCATCGATTTGGGGCATGTATCTGCGCCAGCAGGCAAGAGGAACCGGCCTTGCGAAAAGCCTGCTTGCCGAAACGATGGCGGAAGGAAAGACCATGTGCCGCTCGCTGCGGCTGAGCGTCGTTTCCTCCAACCTTGCCGCCATCCGCCTCTATCAGTCGATGGGTTTCAGCCAATGGGCTGTCGATACCGAGGCGCTGAAGGTTGCGGACACCTATTACGACGAAATATTGATGCGGATCGATTTCGGCTAGCCGTCGCGCTTTTCGCTGTTGCCTGCGTTTTCGCCGTCGTCATCCTCATCGTCGGCGACTGCAGGCTCGCTGGCCGATTCCGGTGGCTTCGGATCGAAATTCAACAGCAGCATCCAGGCTGCGTAGATACCGACCGCACCGACGAGGACCGCCCAGAACGGCTCTCTGGTCGATGCCTCGATGACCGCCCAGCCAAGGCAGACCGCGACAATCAGGATGCGGCGCCAGAGGGATTTGTAAAAGGGATGGTTCGGGTCGATCAGCTGCATGTGCGCTTTGTACTCTTAATCTTCGGGTGCGATGTCTTTAAGCTGAATTTCAAGAATGTGAAAGTCGGGCGGCTTGACGCCGCCGGCTGAAAATGGAATGAAAATTCCAGAATATTTATTATTCGGTTCGTTTATTCCGAAATTGGGAGGATGACATGACTGTAAGATTTGGTCTGCTCGGCGCCGGCCGCATCGGCAAGGTGCATGCGAAAGCCGTGAGCGGCGACGCAAATGCGAAGCTCGTCGCTGTCGCCGACGCCTTTCCAGCGGCTGCCGATGCCATTGCCTCGGCCTACGGCTGCGAGGTGCGCTCCATCGAGGCCATCGAGGCCGCCAAGGATATCGATGCCGTCGTCATCTGCACGCCGACCGATACCCATGCCGACCTGATCGAGCGCTTCGCCCGCGCGGGCAAGGCAATCTTCTGCGAGAAGCCGATCGATCTCGACGTCGCCCGCGTCCAGGCCTGCATCAAGGTCGTCGACGAGACCAAGGCCAAGCTGATGGTCGGCTTCAACCGCCGCTTCGATCCGCATTTCATGGCCGTGCGCAAGGCGATCGACGACGGCAAGATCGGCGAGGTCGAGATGGTGACGATAACATCGCGCGACCCGGGCGCCCCGCCGGTCGATTACATCAAGCGCTCCGGTGGCATCTTCCGCGACATGACCATCCATGATTTCGACATGGCCCGCTTCCTGCTTGGCGAAGAGCCGGTTGCGGTATCCGCGACCGCCGCCGTCCTCGTCGACAAGGCGATCGGCGAAGCCGGCGACTATGATAGCATCTCTGTGCTGCTGCAGACGGCATCAGGCAAGCAGGCGATGATCTCCAACTCGCGCCGCGCCACCTACGGCTACGACCAGCGCATCGAGATCCACGGTTCCAAGGGCATGGTTGCCGCCGAAAACCAGCGCCCGGTCTCCATCGAGATCGCCAACGGCGACGGCTATACCCGCCCGCCGCTGCACGATTTCTTCATGACCCGCTACATCGAAGCCTATGCCAACGAGATCGCCAGCTTCATCGCCGCGATCGAAAAGGGCGGCAAGATCACGCCCTCGGGCGCCGACGGTCTCGCAGCCCTGCGGCTGGCCGATGCGGCCGTGCAGTCGGTGAAAGAAGGGAAGCTGGTGAAGATTGGGTGATATCCGATCGTAGGATTCTATGGGAACGGCCGGAGGAAACTTCGGCCGTTTTTATTGGGTCCTACGGCGCGTTTCTTCGCGATACCGCCACCCCACCCTCCCTCATCCCTGTGCCCGTCACAGGGATCCAGCCGCTATGCGTCCACATGGCGAGAAGGCTCCCGCGTCATCGCAAGGCGAAAATGCAGGAGCACCAACTCGTAAAGCTGCCGCTCCGATCCCCTATTTCCCCACAGCCGCCGCGCCCTCAACAGCAGCCGGAACCGCCACCGCCTGCTTCTCCGCCGCAGGTGGCGGGAACCAATACTGCGCCGCCGTCGTGCCGCGCTTGATCACCACATGCTGGTTGGCGAAGATGCGGTAGGGCTGGCTCCATTCCCCATCGGGCCATTGCACGCGAATGACGGCGCGTTCGTTCGTGCCGAGGCCGAAATGGGTGAAGCCGACATGGCCGGAGGCGTGGCCGCCGCCGACCTGGACGCGCTGCACCTGGGTGACGGTGCCGGCGCGCAGATTGATGGTGGCGCCGATGCCCATGTGGTTGATCGGGCCGTTGTCGAGCTCGATCTCCGTCCAGTTGCCGAGCGGGCGATAGCCCCAGTCGGTCTTGGCGCCGAGATTGCGGTAGAGGAAGGCCTTCTGCATGCGGTTGGCGACGAGGATGTCGAGCATGCCGTCATTGTTGAAATCCTCGACGACGGCGCCGCGGCCCTTGCCGGGTAGCGCGATGCCGGCCTCCTCGCCCTTCTCGTGGAACTTGTTGTCGAAGCCGCCCATCAGCAGGTCGCCCGGGTCGCTGGCGGCGAATTCCGGCATGGCCTCGACATTGCCCTTGGTGATGAACAGATCCGTCTTCATGTCGTTGTTGACGTCGGCAAACTGCGCATGCCAGGCCGTCGACGGACGATGATCCTTGCCCGTATAGGGCCGGTAGGCCGCGGCCCCCACCTCATAGGCGGTGTCGCGATAGGTCGGATTGTTCTCGTCAGCATCCTCGTCAAGCACCTGCAGTTTGTTGTCGCCCATCGAGGTGATGAAATATTCCGGCATGCCGTTGGCCTTCGGATCGGCCTCGGCGAGGCCCGTTCCCCAGATATGCAGCGCCGCCCAACCCTCGGCTGCCGTATATTGCCGTGGCGGCCGGCCGGGCGCGATCTGCCAGAGCTGCTCCTGGCCGCCGCGATAATATTGCCGGTCGTTGGCGACGCGCAGCGAATCCTGGCCGGAGTGATTCCAGTCGGTGAACAGCATGGAGAGCGTACAATAGCTCGGCTTCAGCGGCAGCGGATTGGAATAGTCCGGCTTGTCGTTGCCGACGGGCCGGTCGAAGACATCGTCGCTGCAGGTCCCGAAAGGCGTGCCCGGCGCATAGCGATCGACATAATTGCCGAAGGCGAGCGTCGGATATTTGTTGCCCGCCTCCCAAGTGGCCGCAAAGGCCGTTGTCCAGTCCTTGCCGCCGTCGAAGGCGAATGTCTTGTTCGCCTTCTCGAAGGTACAGTTAGGGCCGCCCTTCAGGATGATGTTTTCGCCAAGGCGCAGCAGCACCAGATCGGTGTAGCCGTCATTGTCGATATCGATCGGATAGATGCCGAGAACCGAGCGCTGGTCCTTGTCCGAGAGATTGACTGGAATCTGCTGGAACTTCAGCGCCCCACCGGTCTGGCTCTGGTTGACATAGAGTCCGATCGGACTGGTGCCGCCGGCCAGCATGAGGTCCGGCTTGCGATCGCCGTTGCAATCGAAGCTCGCGACACCGCCACCGACGAAATATTCCCAGCCGCCGGTATATTGATGGTCGATGCCGGCGGCGACGGCCTCCTCCTGGAAATGCGGCACATCCATCAGGAAAGGCGCTTCCGGCTGCGCCGGCTTGTCTTCAGCGAAAGCGGCGAAGGGCGCGAGTGCGTAAGCGACCATGCCGACGCTGGCGATGAGGGAGACGATCTTCTTCATTGTTCGATCTCCAGCGTCTTGAGGAAGGCGATGATCTTCGAACGGTCCTCGTCCGAAGCGTTGACATAGGCATCGCGCGCCTTGCGGCCGTCGCCGCCATGGGCGCGAATAACGCCGTCCATCGTGGTGATGTCGTTGCGGTGGCCATATGGCGGCGTCGAGGCCACGCCCCAGAGTTCAGCCGTCATGAAGATGTTGCGATCGACGAAGCGCTGGGCGATCAGCTCGTTGCCGAGCTGGTCGATGTCGTTGTCCGTCATCGTATGGCGTTTGAGGTCGCCGAACAGCGGTACCAGCACCTGGCCCTTGTCGTTGCGCTTCAGCTTCTTCGTCCAGTCGCGCTGCGAGAGATCGTAGACCGCCGGCTCCTTCACCTGGGTGACGTTCAGCGTCCCCGCCATGTCCTCCGGTCCCGGATCGGAGAAGGAGAGGCTGTCGAGCGGCAAGCTTTCCATGTGGCAGGAGGTGCAGCCAATACCGGTGAAAAGCTTTTCGCCGTCTTCGGCCATCTGCCGCCATTTTGGATCGTCCGGCACTTTCTGCACCGGCGCCGGCAGGGTCGCCTGCCAGGCGACCAGCGCCGAAACGTCGCCGTCGCTGACTTCATCGGGATGGCCGTCCTCGTCGAAATCGGTCGTGCCCGTCCAGCGTCCGCCAAAGCGCTCCACCGGCTCCATGCCGTGATGCTGGTTCAGCGCATTGACGGTAAACTGGCGTAGCGAGGTCATGACACCCTTCTGGCTGAAGGGACGGATCACCAGATCCATGTCGATGCCGTCAAGCTCGCGCATGTCGACGAGCCCGTCCGGCTGGGCGGTGATCCAGCCGTATTTCACGCCCTTGGTCTCAAGCGCGACACGCTGCGGCTCGCCCGTCTGGGCGGCGAGCGCAATCGCATCGCCGCGCTCCTTCTGCAGATCGGTCGTCATCTCGCGCGCCAGAAGCTCCAGCAGGCCGTCGCCGAACAGGCTGTTGGTGCCCCGCTCGTCGGAGAACTGCGGGTCGGTCGTGTCGAAATCGGCACTCTCGAAGCCTTCGGACACGAAGACATTGGTGGTGAAGTCGCCGGCACCCCCGGGAAATGGCAGGTTATGGCAGGAGGAACAGGCATTGGCATCGATGCCGGCCGTTCGGCTGAATTCGTTGAGGACCGGATGCTTGCGCTTGGTGGGCACGATCGCCTGCGTCGCGCCGGGCCGCCCTGCCCCGTCCTCGACCGTGAACCGTGCCATAAACAGCTGCTGGCCGATATCGGTCAGATGGTTCAGCTGGTCAGCCGTCAGATGACCCCAGACGTCGGCCCCGCCTACCCCAGCGCCGGCGTATTTTCCTTTCACGGCTCCCCTGCCAGCTCGGGGCCGCCCGCCGCTGCCAGACAGAGGCACATCAGTACCAGCTTCCTCATTCTCGCCCTCCCTTTGGCAGCATCCTTTCAGGGCACTAGCCAAGCTGTTCGTTCAATTCCATGTTCGTCGTTGCTCCCGACATGACGATATCGCTGTCGATGAGCGCCAGCGCGCGGTTCAGATGCCCCTCGAAGACGAGCGCCGGCTCGTCCGCGACCACCCGCAATTCAGGCATTCCCTCCATCCGCACGATATGCGACTGCGCAAGTCCCTCCTCGAGGCCCTCGCGCAGCAGGTCGTAGTAGCGCGCGCCCGGCCCGGTGATCGCAATCGGCATCAGGTCATTGAGGCTAAGGACGCGCGAAATCCCGTTGCCCAGCACGAGACCAGCCTGACGGAAGGCAAATCCGTTACGGCGATTGCCCTGCCGTGCGCTAGCGGCGATCTTGTCGAGCTCCGAGATTGGGACGAACTTTGCCGGGATGGTATCCCGCGGGACGTCGAAGGCGGCTCTGAGGATTGCATAAAAACCGGCATAGGCCTCCACGCAGCCATGCGATCCGCAGCGGCAGAGGGCGCCATCGGGTATATGCAGCATATGCCCGAAATTCGGCGCCGAAACCTCGTGCTCGCCACCCGGCTGTCGCGAAACGATCCCAAGCCCGATGCTGTGGCCGAGCGAAAGCGCAGCCAGCGCGCGAAACCGCTCGCCCTTATCATATTCATCCCGCAGTCCCAGTGCCGCGGCGACCAGCAGCGTTTCATTGCCCAGAATGACCTTGGCCTGCCAGCGCCCCCTCAGCGCCTCGGCAAAATCGATCTGATTGCGCCCGAAAATCGGCGACCAGCGCAGCACCGGCGCGAGGCTGTCGACCAACCCCTTGCTGCTGATCGAAATGAGCAGGACCTGATCGCGGGCGATCTTCGACCGCTCTACGATTCGCTCCAGCCCCTCCTGCAGGGCCCTGACGAATTGCGAGACAGGTTGCCCCTCCTGCACGCGGTCCTCGGTAAATCGGTCGAGCAGCGTTCCAGCATAGTCCACCAGCGAATATTGGACCGCATCCGAGGAGATGATGACGATGACGATGTAGCCGCAATCGCGGCGCTGCGAAAACAGAACGCGAGGACGCCCGCGGCCGGTTGCCGCCTGCTGTTCCGTTTTCGCGATAATCTGCGCGCGTTCGAGATCGGCGGTGATCGCCGACACGGTTGCGGAGGAAAGCTTCGTAAAATCAGAGATCTCGGTATGGGCGAGCGAACCGTGGCGCCGCAATGCCCGCAGCACCAGCACGCTGTTTCGCTGGCGCACCAATTCCGTACTCGACTTGCTCTGATTCAAGCCGTCCCCCCTCCATTCCTTCCCCCTCATCTGCAATTCCCGAATGCCCTTCTGATGGGGCCGTTTAAACCTAAGAATGCAGTGTTGACAGCTTCAAAAATCTCTGACACTAAATTTCTCGACTGTCGAGAAAAAAATCCATAGCTTTCTCGTCAGCGTTATCGCGGCGGCCGGCGGGAGCTTTAGGGTACGTGCGGTCGCATTCACTCGGGAGGGTAAATTGAGATCATTTATCAAGCTGGCCGCTGGCGCGGCCCTCGTTTTGACCATGCAGACGGCGGCTTTCGCCAAGGATCTGGTGGTCGGCGTGTCCTGGTCGAACTTCCAGGAAGAACGCTGGAAGACCGACGAAGCCGCCATCAAGAAGGCACTCGCTGCCGTTGGCGCCAAGTACATTTCCGCAGACGCCCAGTCTTCCGCTTCCAAGCAGCTCACGGACGTTGAATCCCTGATCTCGCAGGGCGCAAACGCTCTGATCATCCTTGCTCAGGATAGCGACGCCATCGGCCCGGCCATCGAAAAGGCCGCCGACGAAGGCATCCCGGTTGTCGGCTACGACCGCCTGATCGAAAATCCGGCTGCCTTCTACATCACCTTCGACAACAAGGAAGTGGGCCGCATGCAGGCTCGCGAAGTCCTGAAGGCAAAGCCGGAAGGCAACTACGTCTTCATCAAGGGCTCCTCCTCCGACCCGAACGCCGACTTCCTGTTCTCAGGCCAGATGGAAGTGCTGAAGCCCGCAATCGACGCCGGCAAGATCAAGAACGTCGGCGAAGCCTATACCGACGGCTGGCTGCCGCAGAACGCACAGCGCAACATGGAACAGTTCCTGACCGCCAACAACAACAAGGTTGACGCAGTCGTTGCTTCCAACGACGGCACCGCCGGCGGTGCTGTTGCTGCTCTCGACGCCCAGGGTCTCGCCGGCTCCGTGCCGGTTTCGGGCCAGGACGCCGACAAGGCTGCTCTGAACCGTATCGCGCTCGGCACACAGACCGTGTCTGTCTGGAAGGACAGCCGCGAACTCGGCAAGCGCGCTGCTGAAATCGCCCTCGACCTCGCGGGCGGCAAGACGATGGACCAGATCAGCGGCGTACAGACCTTCACCGGCGGCGCGAAGCACGTTCCGATGAAGTCGGTCTTCCTGACCCCGATCGGTATCACCAAGGACAACCTGAACCTCGTCATCGACGCGGGCTGGATCTCCAAGGCTGAAGCTTGCCAGGGCGTCAAGGCCGGCTCGGTTGCAGCTTGCAACTAATCGCCGCCTAACCAGCTAGAACTGCCGACGCCGTAGCGGCCCTCCGTTGCGGCGTCGAATGCAGTAGGACAAAGCCTCCGAACGAGGACCCCCTCACTGCACGACCCCTGCGCCACCGCAGCCGCCCGCCGCACGCAACGGGCGCGTCGGCGCGACCGCCAAGCATTACTGCCGGTCGGCGATGGCGTATAATGAGATCAGCGCGAGACTATTGCCAGCGACGGTGAAAGATGTCGCGGGCCAGCGCCCAACAGTGGAGAACGGCAAAGCGATGGCCGACATGACACAGTCCACAACATCGAGCGGTCCCCGCAATGCGGAAAGCGGCGCAATCGTCCGCTTCCTGCGCGCAACCGAAATCGATACCCGCCTGCTCGGCATGATCGGAGCGCTGCTGATCATCTGGATCGGCTTCGATCTTTACCTGCGAATATTCGACGGCCGGGAATTCCTGACGCCCAGAAACCTTTGGAACCTCTCGGTTCAGACCTGCGAAATCTCGGTGCTGGCGACAGGCATGGTGCTGGTCATCGTCACACGCAATATCGACCTTTCGGTCGGCTCGGTGCTCGGCTTCGTCGCGATGATCATGGGCGTTATCCAGGCCAAATGGCTGCCGCAATATCTCGGCTTCGACAGTTCCTGGACCTGGATCATTACCTTGATCTGCGGCCTCGCGATCGGTACGGCCATAGGTGCCTTCCAGGGTGCCATCACCGCCTTCATGAATGTCCCTTCCTTCATCGTCACGCTCGGCGGGCTTCTCGTCTGGCGCGGCTTGGCCTGGTATGTGACATCAGGCCAGACAGTTGCGCCGATGGATTCCACATTCGTCGTCATGGGCGGCGGCGGCGCAACCGGTTCGATCGGGGCGACCTGGAGCTGGGTGATCGGCATAATTGCCTGCCTGCTGATCATCGCCGGCATCATCGGTTCCCGCCAACAGCGAAAGCGTTTCCACTTTCCGCGGCGTCCGCTCTGGGCGGAATATTTCCTGGGCGCCCTCGGTTCGGCCCTGGTGCTCGGTACTGTCTATCTTTTCAACAGCTACTACTGGCCGATCGGCATCGCAAAGCGGTACGCAACCGATCACAATATCCAGTGGCCCGAGGCCGGGCTGGACATCCCCTACGGCATCGCCGTTCCGGTTCTTATCGCCCTCTTCATCGGCATCGTGATGACTTTCATCGCCACGCGCCTGCGCTTCGGCCGCTATGTCTTCGCGATCGGCGGCAACCCGGAAGCGGCTGAACTCGCCGGTATCAAGACGCGGTGGGTCATCGTGAAGATCTTCGCGCTGATGGGCTTCCTGGCTGCGGTCGCGGCCGCGATTTCTACCGCGCGCCTGAATTCTGCTGTCAACTCACAGGGCACCACCTACGAGCTCTTCACCATCGCCGCAGCCGTCATTGGCGGCACGTCGCTTGCCGGCGGCAGCGGCACGGTCGCCGGCGCCATGATCGGCGCCCTGGTGATGCAGTCGCTGCAATCGGGCATGGGGCTTGCCAATGTCGATACGCCAATCCAGAACGTCGTCGTCGGTGTCGTCCTTGTCATCGCCGTCTGGCTCGACATCGTCTATCGCTCGCGCGCCAAGTAAAGGGATTCCGAACTATGACGGATCAAACCACTCCGCTCGTGGAAATGAGGAACATTTCCATTTCCTTCGGCGGCATCCACGCAGTCGACAACGCCTCTATCGACCTCTATCCAGGCGAAGTCGTCGCACTGCTCGGCCATAACGGCGCCGGCAAGTCGACGCTGATCAAGATTCTCTCCGGCGCCTACAAGCGCGACTCGGGCGACATCCTGATCAACGGCGAACCGGTCGATATCAAGACGCCGCGCGACGCCAAGAAATTCGGCATCGAGACGATCTACCAGACGCTCGCCGTCGCCGACAATGTCGACGCCGCCGCCAACCTCTACCTCGGCCGCGAGCTGCAGACAAAGTGGGGCACGCTCGATGACGTCGCCATGGAAGCCTCGACCCGCGAAGTGATGGGGCGCCTCAACCCGAACTTCAAGCGCTTCAAGGAGCCGGTGAAAGCGCTCTCGGGCGGCCAGCGCCAGTCGGTCGCGATCGCCCGCGCCATCCTCTTCAACGCCCGCATCCTGATCATGGACGAGCCGACCGCGGCCCTCGGCCCCCAGGAAACGGCGCAGGTCGGCGAGCTGATCAAGCAGCTGAAGAAGGAAGGCATCGGCATCTTCCTCATCAGCCACGACATCCACGACGTCTTCGATCTCGCCGACCGCGTCTCCGTCATGAAGAACGGCCAGGTCGTCGGCCACGCCCGCACCGAGGACGTCACCAAGGACGAAGTCCTCGGCATGATCATCCTCGGCAAGGTGCCGCCAAAAGCCATCCCCGGCCCCGGCGCCATGAAGGTTGCTTGATCTCTTGGTCATAAAGACAACGAGGCCGCAAACCATCCGGTTCGCGGCCTTTCGCTTTTAACGACTTCAATGCTCCCTTATATGCTTCTGCAGCATTTTCCGCATTGAAGCCAAACGGTTCCTAGGTTAAGAACCACCCATCGGACAAGCGAGTCACATCGCTTCAGGCATGCACCCGTAGCTCAGCTGGATAGAGTGTTGGATTCCGATTCCAAAGGTCACAGGTTCGAATCCTGTCGGGTGCGCCATTTCCCTTTCTACCACAGTCTCGATAAATCGTAGTTCGCCGGCAAACGAATGCTGCGTTTACATGAACACCCGGCTGCTGGGCCGGGTGCCCTGTCCGCGTCAATTTGTTAGTTCTCAAATCGCAGCTTCGCGACTAGGTGGGGATCGCTTGGTGCCAGTTCCAATCCGTGTGCCGTCGTAAAGGGCACGGTCGCATGCGGTGCGCTTACGACGCTGTAGCGGCCTATCGGCATATCGAACAGTATATCGTCGAAGGGCAGATCGAGCGCACGGAGCTGTTCCTCAGTCTCCTTGCGGGTATTCGCCGGGCGGATGGAGATGAAGATAACCTTGTGTCCCTCGGAAATCAGCTCGCGGACGACCGATACCGCTTCGTCATTGGCGGCGACGTCGCCGAATCTCGGGGAGAAATGGGCATTGCCGCGCTGCAGGACGAAGCCGTCAAGCAGGACGAAATAGGTGCCCTTCTGCTGGAGATTGCGGCGCCATTCCTTCAGCGTACCCCAATCCTCGTACTCGGTGACCCGGCGGGACGAAAAGGGTTCGCCTTCCAGGATCATGCTGGCGATGATGTCCGAGGTATATAGCTCGCGCTGCCAGCTCGCCTTTTCTTCCAGAAGCGTTTCGAACGTGCTGACGTAGTGCGCCGGCTTGCGGAAGAAATAGCCGCCGACGGAGAAGAGATCGGAGATCACTTCCTTCTCGCGGATCGCGACGATCACGCCGGTCTCGTCCGTCTTGATGTAGCTTTTGTTCCGCGGATTGATGGAGTCGAAGCTGTTGAGCGATTCGCTGCTGACATAATTATGCGGACGCTCGATATCGGTCAGAGCAAAACTATTGTCGCTGTCCTTGACGAAAAAGGGCTCGGAAAGCCCCGTAAGCTTCAGCGTCCGGGTCACCGTTTCCGGCTGGCTGGCCGTCGGCTCGTCGAGGACGACAACCTCGATCGCCTTGCCGAAAGCAGCGCGGATGCCGGCGCGCGCGTCATATTTTTCGTCATGCTCCTTTAGGATGGTGACGATCAGATCATCAAGCTCGAATTCCAGATTCCGGACGGCCTCAACGATCATCGGGCGCCCATTGCCGGATGGAAGCATCCACTTGGGCGGAACGCCCGGAAAACGGGATGAGCGTCCACCGCAGGGAACGATAACCTTCATGTGTGCAAACCTTTTTCAAACAGGTCGCCGGGCATGACCTGCTCGAGCAGGAAATCCAGGCGATCGAGAACGAATTGCCGGTCGTCGGAGACCTTTGCATAGGGCAGGATACGCGCGAGATGGATGCAGACGACCAGCGCAATGAAATGCGGCGAACCCGCAGAGAGCGTTTCAGCAAGTGCGGTCAGCGATTTGCGAACGTAGGAAACGACGCCGAGCGGCAATGGCTGCGACTTGCGCATGTACCACCCCGCCTTCAGGTCCTGATCCAGCTTGGCAATATCGGCCATCCAATGATTGAAGAATGTATCCAGGAGGTCTATGAAGACGATCTCGCCCGCTTCCGTGACGACGATATTCTCGAGCGTCATGTCTCCGTGGCACGCCGTGACGGCAAGAGCTTCCGGCATCTCGGAAGCCTCGATGACTTCCATCAGCCGCGTGATGGAGCGATGTGACCGGATATCGACGGCAGGCGTGGCAGCGAGTATCTCCCTGCATTTCGCCAATGCGCTTTCTCGCGGCGAGACCTGCAAGGCAGGGTCCTGCAGGCTGGCAAAACGCTCAAGACTCCTGCAGAGCTTTTCCGTAAACCGCGCGATCGCAGGAAAGCTGGCGGTTCGCAGAAAGCTTATGCCGTCTAGTCCGTGGATGTATTCCATGTCGAAATAATAGAGGTCGCCTTCATAGCCTTCGTCAAGAATGTGGGGCGTCGTCGCGCAGCCATCCAACAGGCCAGCCGTCAGCTTCTGCTTGATCGCCTGCGCCTGCAGTCGCGCATTCCCAGCCGGTGTCGCAGAAATCTTACGAATGAAAGCAGGCGAAGCGCCTTCACGTATCAACAGCACCCTTGCACCGGAAAAGCCTGAAAGCTCGATTTCCGATCGTTCGGGATGAATGTTTGGCGCAGCCTCGAGGCTTTGATAGATCTTGAGCTTCAGACTTGTCATCGCGCCCCAACCTCCAAGGCAGTTCTCCACGCGGGAAGAGTCAGCCTTACATCAAAGACCTGCATGCCCGCAGCCGTCGCGGCCGCAACGCCGTCATCCATATCTTCGAAGACAAGGCAGCGCTCCGGAGCCACCCCCAACAAGCCCGCCCCCTTCAGATAACCTTCGGGATCCGGCTTGCCCCGGACAACGTCGTCGCCGCAGACGATCGCGTGAAACAAGTCAGTCCATCCCATGGAATCCAGTGTCGTATGCACGCTTTTGCTGGAGCCAGAGGAGACGAGCGCGACCGGGAATACCTTGCTCAACACCGGCAGCAACAGCGAGCAAGGCAGCCGCGTGGGCGGAACATCGCGAAAGAGTTGCGTAGCCCTTGCCACCTTTCGCCGATGGATCTCCTCGACCGCAACCTCGCAGGCGGCGCCATTCAGCAGGCGAGGAATCGTCTCCCTGGCCGCACCACCCGACGCAGCCATGAACGCCTGGAAATCCAAAGAAATGCCTATCTCCGCCAGCACATCTCTGTAAGCCTGATAGTGCAACGGCATGGTATCGACCAGCGTACCGTCGAGGTCGAAAAGGATCGCCTCGACCGCGGAGCCGCTGCGATCTCCAAGGTCACGGCCTAACATTGTCTGGATACCCATCGAACTACCCCAATTTATTCGACCAAACTATTGGTCATGGCGCTTGTGCGTAGCTGTCGCAGATGCCGATTTGCACGTTTAAGCTGCTGTATTAGATGCAACGCAACATCGACATGACCGCATTGCCGCCGCCGGCCTGCGGATTTGCCCCTGAGAGGCTCCGACGCTTCAACCGGCATGCAACGATACTTGGAAAGGTCTGCGGATAGCCATTTCACCCGCAGACAATGAGGTATTCAGCCGATTTCGTCCGGAAATCATGAGACTGGGATAGACGAGAAGGCTGACGATCTGCCGAATCGCATCAGGTCATGAGGCTGAAAATATATCGGCGCAGATCGCAGTCCTCGCGGGGAACGCGCTTGACGCTGAAGACGCCCTTGAGCGCCGAGGCGCCGATATGCGGCGAGCGCAGCGCCCGCGGCATCCGGCGCGCGACAAGCAACCCGGTGCCACGCCTCACCTGTTCGACAACATGAGGGTTCATTTCCAGATTATTGCAATAGTTGCAGAGCGTTATCGGCAAAGTTACGTCAGTGCCCATGAGGCCGAAACACGCAGCCATCGTCGGAAGGATCACTTCTTCTATAGGAAAGCCGATCGGTCCCATCGGAAAATGTTCGACGAATAACTTGGCGATCTGCATGAATATCTGCCTGCTCGCAAATTGCCCCTCCGCCTGGCCGCCAAAAAACAGCGGAAGTCCGAGGGCCGCCAGAAAACCTTGCATTCCCGGCAGGTTCAGAAAATTCGAATTGAACACGCCCCAGTCGTTGGAAGGATCGTAGACCTCGGTCTGGGATCCCAATTCGTATTGCGAGACATAGTCCGCAAGCCCGTGCTTCACCAGCAACTCGTTGGACGAGATCAGCATAACCGCGTCAAAATCGAGACCGGCTTCAAGCGCATAGAGAAAGTTGGCGATATGCGTGTGCATGATGCCGCCCGACCAGACGGTTTGATAGGAATATGGGCTGATATGCACATTTTCGAAGTCACAATGACGCCTGAACTCGTCCTTGCTAGCGAGAGCGTCGGCGGACACGTGAATGCAAATGACCGATCCAGGGCAGAAATAATTGATGTTCTCGATCTGGCCCCGCAGAATATCCGGCCGTTCATGAACAGGAAGCGAGAAAAGAATCTTCCTCATATTGGTTTTCATACCTTTTTTGAATATTGGCGACCCAGAGGCTAGCGAGATCGTGCAAAATCCGCACGCAAACACCCTCGGGTCGCTCTTATCCGATTAAGCTGTTGTTAAGCTGGTGCCGCATAGTTGCCGGTGGCCATCACAGATATAAAATCAAATATTATCTCGCAATTTCAATAATATATACGTGATCGCATCGTTTGTCCTGATGGCAGATCGTCTTGTTGAGCAAGATCAATCTGCCTAGTGAGCAGTATAGGCCCCATCGACCAGATAGTGAGCTCCAGTAATGAAACTTGCTTGTTCAGACAGCAGGAAGCAAACGAGCGCTGCGACCTCTTCCGGTTTTCCACGCCTGCCCATCGGCTGAAGCGCTGCCATTCGTCGCGTGCTCGCTGCCTCAAGATGCTCGGAGAGAAGCGGCGTTTCGATCCAGCCTGGTCCGACGGCATTTATGCGAACGCCGAATCGCGCATACTCAATCGCCGCTGCTTTCGTCAGTCCGACGACGCCGTGCTTGGCTGCCGTGTAAGCCGCCGCGGTCGGCAATGCAACGGAACCGAGCGTGGAGGATATATTGACGACCGCGCCCCCGCTCAGTTTCATCATCGCGGCGATCTCGTATTTCATGCAATAGAAAACGCTGTTCAGATTGACGTTCATCAAATTGTGCCAGCATTCGAGCGGATAGTCGGCGACCGCTGCGCGTACCCCATCAATTCCGGCGTTGTTGACGGCTAGATCGAGGCCACCACATGTCTCGACGGTGAAGTCGACGAGCCTCTTCACACTTTCAGCATCGCTTACATCGACGATGAACTCACGAGCACGCCCGCCATCGGACCGAATCGCCACTGCGGTCTGCTGCGCTGCTTCGGCATTGATATCGGCAACCACAACTTCGGCACCTTCATTGGCCAGTTCTCGCGAAATTGCCGCGCCAATGCCGGAACCTGCGCCCGTTATGATTGCGATTTTCCCTTCCAGGCAAAGTTTCATCGACCCCCCTTTCCCATCTGCTAATATTCGAGCAGAGTGAGATGATCGATGCAAGGAGTTTCATGGATCATGAAAGTGCAACTAGAGATGATCCCCAGTTTTCAAGCTTGCTGTCTCCGGAGGTGAACGCCTTGGTCTAAAAACTTCTTGCTGTTGATTGCAAATCATCGGAACTGACTGAACTACTTGGGCAGGTGAAAATGGACGGACACGATGCAACACGCCGGTCGCTCCTTTTGGGTGGCCTCGCTTTGATGCTCGCAGGATGCGCTACGCAGGAGGATGGACCGCCGCTCGGATATTATACATTTGGGAGGGACCCAGATGTGGATCCGCGCTATCGGCGACAGGAGGTTGCATATATGGGGAGCGAGCCGCCCGGCACCATCGTCGTCGATACGGCAACGCGCTACCTTTACTTTGTCGAAGCGGATGGAAGGGCTACACGCTACGGGGTTGCAGTCGGAGAAGAAGGACTGAGCTTCAAGGGCGAAGCCACCATCGGTCGCAAGGCAGAGTGGCCATCATGGAAGCCCACCGACGACATGATCCAGCGCAAACCCCGCCTGGCCCAATATGCCGATGGCGTCCCGGGTGGACCACTCAACCCCCTCGGTGCGGCGGCTCTTTATCTCTATCAAGGCGGACAGGACACCTTGTTCCGGCTGCACGGGACGAACGCTCCATGGTCCATCGGCCATGCGGTGTCCAATGGGTGCGTTCGCCTGACGAACGCTAACATTATCGACCTTTATTCTCGCGCTCACGTCGGTACACGCGTGGTGGTCATATAACGGTGTTTACCATTTGAAATTGAGGGGTTGGCCTTAGCAAAAAGTATCTGCTAATGTAGATTCGCTGCATGTTGTGTCATTTCCAGATTATGCAACATGCCGAATGTCGCTAAACTTTTGGGTGTAGCCTTCGACAAGCTATCCCATGATCAGGAGAGGACTTCTTGATGAGCAGAATTTTATTCGTGATCGTTGCAATGGTAGCGGTAGCCAATCTGAGTTCCTGCGGAGCGATTGGCAAGGGCAAGGGGAAGGCCCCGCCGCCGGCAGCAGCGGTCTATAAATAAGAATTCCTGTGATTTTTCGGAAGGGCCACGTCGGCCCTTCCCTTTCCAATACCTTCAAACGGCCAGGACTGATCCCACCTCAAATTCAGGGCACAGAATGGCATATCTGCTGGCATCAAGCTCGCTTTTGTCAGAGCTTACATATGGAGCGTGGTCATGGCGCTTGGAAGAAGCCGTTGGTGGTTGGTCGCCGTTTTGGCGGTTGCGGCAACATCATGCCAGACAGAAGATAAGGCGCCGTTGCCGCGTTATACGTCCAATGGCCCCGGCGCGCCGGCGGCGACAGCCGACAACAAAGCAAATCGGCATTTCATCGAATTCCGCTCACGCTATGCGTTGACCTATGGCCACACCTACGTCGTTTTTGGAACCTTGGACGCGAAGGGAAATATGATCAATCCCGAGGTTGCCGGCCTTGCCCCAGCTTCGCCGGATGCCGCGCCCTATGTCATCGGGCATATCATACCGGTCCCGGCCACGACTGGAGCAACTGACGGCGACCTTGAAGAGCAATACAGGTCAGCAAGCTGGCGGGTAATGCTCTCGGACTCAGAATATAACGACGTTGTCGCCTTTATCCGCAAGCAGCAAGCGACCTCTCATTTCTGGCAGGCTACAGTCGACAATTGCAACAACTGGGTCGGCCAAATCGCGGCGCACATGGGCTATAAGACACCTGCCATCTGGCTAAGGCCGCAACAATTCATTACAAACCTTCGTGAGATGAATACATAAATACAGGTTGAGTAGATTTGGGAATCTCGCGCGGCTTCTTGAGATCGCGCAACCCGGATCGTGGAGAGGCTTTGGTATTGGACTTGAACTTGTCAGTGGCTGTCGTGGGCGAGGCCATCTGGGTCCTCGGAATTGTTGCATGGTACATTATTCGATACCCATTTGAGCGTCGCGCCAAGCGGGTGCCTGTAGTCAGCAAACGCCGGACGGTTTCTGAAGCCGTCGGGCTTGCGGCAGCTCTCGCCGGTCTCGCAGTCGTGCCGGGGGTTTATGTCGCGACGGGAATCCCTAAAGCGGCCGACTATTCATCCCATCCCTGGGCCGTTGCGATCGGAGCAATACTCATTTGTGCGGCAATGTGGGTCTTTCGCAGAACCCACAAGCAGCTGGGACGAAACTGGTCCATCACGCTGGAAATCCGCCAGAAACATGAACTGATATGCGCGGGGCCTTACGCCTTCGTCCGCCACCCCATGTACACGTCATTCCTTCTGATGGGGCTTGCACAGGCTTTTCTATTGTCGAACTGGGTGGCAGGTCTGGCTGGGGTTGTTGGCTTCGCAGTGCTATTCTTCCTGCGAGTGGATAAAGAAGAACGTATGATGCTCGAAGTCTTCGGTCCGCAATACCGCGCCTATATGGATAAGACCAAACGCATCATTCCTTATCTTTACTAAGGGGTAGAAAGATGAGGGGGAGAACAGTCAGGCTTTCGCCAGCAAGGCGGCTTGTCGGGGATCTGATGAGATTCTCGATCGGGATACCGCGCGTCACCGTTCAGCGGCAAATGAATATCCGCCCCTTGGTTGACGCCAGGAGTGCATCCTGCGTCCGCCCTTCTTGGACAGTGCTTTTCCTGAAGGGATACGCTCTCCTCTCGCAGGAGATCCCCGATCTGCGGCGTGCGTACATCAAATTCCCACGGCCCCAGCTCTATGAATACCCGGCAAGCGTGGCCTCGATTGCCCACGAGCGTGAGCATGAGGGCGAGCGAGTCGTTCTCTTGAGCACCATCAAAGGCCCTGAGAAACGCCCCATTCCCGAACTGGAAAAACTGATCCAGGACGCAAGGTCGCTTCCGATATCGGAAATCAAGGAATTTCGACGCTCGCTGAAGCTTGCTCGCGCTCCAGGCTTGTTGAGATGGCTGCTCATGTGGCTCGGGCTCAATATCGGGCGAAAGCGCGGGCGTTATTTCGGCACGTTCCAGCTATCGGTCTATTCCGGCCTGGGCGCGGAATCGCTCAACCCCCTCACCCCGTTGACCACCATCTTCAACTATGGCCCTATCGGCGAGGATGGATCGGTTACAGTTCGTATCCATTACGACCACAGGGTCATGGATGGAGCAAATGTCGCAAGAGCTTTGGAACGATTTGAGAAAATCCTGAACAGCCAGGTCGTTGACGAAGTAAGAAGCCTCGCCCAAAACGAAGCTGCCGCCAGCACGGTGAGCATAGGAATTTCGAAATGACCCTGAACGGCGAGCTTCGCCCAGCTGTCGTCGTCATCGGCGCTTCCCGCGGCATCGGGCGGGCAATTGCCAAGGTTGCCGCGCGAGAAGGCAACGTCGTTGTGCTCGTCGCACGCTCTGCCGAGGGTCTGGCGGCAACAGCCGCCGACGTTGAGAAGGCCGGCGGAAAAGCCTTCACAATGGAACTGGATCTCGTTGCCCCTGATGCGTCAGCGCGCCTGGAGGCTTTTCTGGCCGCCAACGATCTGATCTGCAGCGTCCTTGTCAACAATGCCGGATATGGGCTGCGTGGCCCGGCAGCATCCCTCCCCGCCGAAGATCAGCTAGGAATCATCGATCTCAACATACGCGCCCTGGCCGACATGACTCTTCGCTTCCTGCCAGGCATGGTGGCTCGCGGGAGCGGCGGGGTACTCAATCTCGGGTCCGTCGCGGGCTTCGTTCCCGGCCCCTATATGGCCTTCTACTATGCCAGCAAGAGTTTCGTTCGCTCCTTTTCCGCCGCACTTCATGAGGAAGTCCGTCGCTTCGGAGTGACCGTGACATGTGTGGCGCCCGGGCCGGTGTCGACGGAGTTCCTTGAAAAGTCCGGCGCAGACCGGGCCGCTCTTTTCAAAATCCTGCCCAAGCTGGATGCGGACTATGTCGCCGAGCGAGCGTGGCGCGGTTTCAAGTCCGGCCGTCGCCTCGTCGTTCCCGGCATCTCCGCCAAACTGACGGCGTTGATCGCTGTATCTCTGCCGGTTGCAGCACTCGTCCCGCTGGTCGGTCTGTTTCAGCGCAGAAGCAAAGATCCCAGGCCCTCATAGACAGAGGACCAGGTTCGGCCAGTGCTGTAACGACAGCAGCCCCAGCATGGACGCCCTTATTTCAAGTCATGGGCTTGGCCGGACGCTCTCAATTCTGCAAGTGTTTTGCCCACGCAACTTCCACCGGTTGAGCCGCCAACGGCCTTGGCATGCCCGTCAAGAGTGATCGTGCCGGCAATCTTCTCCGAAGCGACGTACGTTGCCACACCCTCCGGAGTTACTCTCGACAAATAGTAGGCATGGAACGTGCCCTTGTATTCGCAACCGACCACAAACGGAAAGCTGCTAAACGCGTCAGCCGCCTGAGCAGTCGAACCCGAGGCTGTCGAAAATTGTTGCGATGCGCAGCTAGCAAATAACATCACCATCATCATTTTGGTCGGTCTAGCGCAAATCATCCGAAGCAACGATTGGGCCATGGAACGAAAACTCCTCCAGCTTTTCATTGAACCAATGTTTTCATTCTGACTTGCCGCAGCAACGACATTGCTCCCCAGCAAGCGAACTTGCGTCTTTAGTAATATCCACTTTAGAAGCGAAGAGGGAAAAGGAGCGCGTATCTTACGGTAGTTTACAGGCAGATTTCACACGTAGCGATGATCGTTTAGGCCTTCTCTGCAACCTGCCAACACTAAGCCAACAGGGAAGGCTCACGGCTTCGCAACGTGCAAAATCGTTGCGGCACAACGTAGGCATGTCCAAGGCGATATTACCGTAACATACTTCCTTGCGTTCTGGCTTTCGAGCACGGTTTGCCGTCGCTGCACGCCCGACTGTGGCGCGCCGATGAGACAGGATCAGGGGGACCGGGAATGTCAAGGAGAAGCAACTTTTTCGCGGCTGTTGCCCTTGCCTGTATGGCGCAGGCTACGCTCGTTCAGGCCGAGACCATGAGCTACGCGGATGCGATCACCAAACTTGCCGACGACTGCGGCGCCGACATCGGCAAATTCTGCAAGGGATTGAATCTCGGTGGAGGACGGATCGCCGACTGCCTCGAACAGAACGCGGCAAAGGTCTCGCCAACCTGCAAAGCCTCGGTCGCTGGTGTCGTTCAATCGATCACCCAGCGCGAGCGGGCCCAGGGCGCCTATAGCGACGTCTGCGCAGGTGATATCGCCATGCGCTGCAAAGGCGTGAAGGGCGACGGCTACAAGCTTGCCTGTCTGAACAAAGCGCAAAAACGGGTGAGCGACAAGTGCAACCAGGCGATCATAGATGCGGGCTGGAGATAAGCCGATGCGACAGCGTTTCTTCAAGACATTCGCAGTTCTCGTTGCACTCGGCATCCTGCCGGCGGGCCTCTCCTTCGCTCAACAGGTGTCGCAGGAACGGATCATTTCAGGCCTTGGCAAGCTCAAGGCCGCCGCCCCGTCCGTCGACATCGAATTGTTGCGCCAGGAGGCCATCAGCGGCGCGGGCAAGGACATGTCGGCTCTGCCCAACTGGAGCAAGATTGCCAAACTTCCTCAAATGGTCGTTGAGATCAATTTCGAGAATGACTCGGTCGCCATCCAGCCGAAATCCTATCGGACGCTCGGTATGATCGCAGATGCGCTGCACCATCCGAACCTTTGGGCCTACAAGTTCCTGGTGATCGGCCATGCGAGTTCGACTGGGGACGAAAAGCACAACCTCGATCTTAGTCAGCAACGCGCCATCGCGATTAAGGAAGCATTGGCGACCACATTCGCGGTCGACCCGCAGCGACTTTACGCCGTCGGCGTCGGCGAGGCCTTCCCGATCGAGGGCGTTAGCACCGACGCCTCCAACAACAGGCGCGTCCAGCTCGTCAATCTCGGCGTGTTCACAAGCAAAAAATAAGCTGAAAACGGCGCCGACTTTCGCGTCGGCGCCTCACGTAACCTTACCAACCATGCCCGAACGTGAATCAGACCAAAGTCCCGGTCGCGGAACAACGACCGCGCCTTCTTCATTCCCTAGTCGCTCAACAAAAAGAGGAGTGGAGCAAATGAAGAAAGTTCTGATTGCAGCCGCAGCTCTCGCGTGTTCGTTCGGTGCCTCCGCTTACGCCGATGGCACTGTGACAGGTATCGTCGGTGGTGCAGCGACCGGAGCCATCGTAGGTGGTCCAGTCGGTGCAGCCGTCGGCGGCGTCGTAGGCGGTATCACTGGCGCAGCCATCGATCCGCCGCCGCGTGAAGTCGTAACCTATGTCCAGCAGGCCCCTGCTCCCGAGCAGCCCGTCGTCGTTCAGCGACCTGTCGCAGTCGGCCGCACGCTTCCTGCCGACGTCGTCGTCACGCCCGTTCCGGAGAACCCGCATTATGGCTACGTCGTCATGGGCCAGCAGCGCGTCATCGTCGAGCCGCGCAGCCATAAGGTGGTGCAGATCATCCAGTAACGAAACCGGAAGAGAGCGGGAGATGCCACGTCAAGTGCGGCTTCTCCCGCTTTCTATTGCGCAGCGGAACTCTAGAAGGCACTGGCGACTGCGCTGGGCGCAAACGAGGCCCCGGCTTTCTTCATGCCATCTTCAAGCGAGGCATATATCTCCTGCGGAAGCCTTTGCGCCGCCATGTCCTTTGCGAACGTGACCTCGAATTGCGGATTCCGGCTGCGGAAATCTGCCAGCCTCTCCTTCGCTTGGTCCGATCCGAGCTGGCCGAGGGATGCCGCCCTCAGCGCCTGGACCAGCAGATTGCTGCAGTTGACCTGTTCGGAAAGAAGCGACGCCTGCGACCAGTTCTTCTTCTGATATGCCTCCAGGGCAAGGACGACCGCCGCATCCCGCGGAACCGACTCGACATAACGGCCCGCATCCTGGGCCATTGCAACACCTGCATCCTTAAAACCCGAGAGGTAAAGGACCATGCCGAGCTTGGCAGGTACGTCCGGGTTGTTGGGGTTGAGGGCGAGCGCACGGTTGCCCGCCTGGATGGCCGCTTCCGTCCGGCCGTTGTAGAATCTGGCCATCATCAGCGCGATCTGCGCTCGGTCGGACATCGGCGCGATTGCCACAGCCCGGTTTGCGAGATCCATGGCGCGCGCTCTGTCGGCAGGATCCAAATCGCCGACTTTCGGTGTGCCCAGCATGCGCGACAGCGTCGCGGCCGCATCTGCATCGTTGGGATTATCCGCGAGTGTCCGCTCCAGGCAGCCCTCGGATCGAGCGACACTGCCGGTGCCTCCTACGTCGAGGGAGAATTCTGCCCGCAGGACGCAAGCGTTGCCAAGCGCGCCGTCAGCGCTGTCATGCATTTCGATGTTGTTGATGACGCCACCGTTTGCGGCGAAATGCCGGGCCAGAGCGGTGACCAATTCGTCGCGAACCGCGCTCAGTGTCTGTCCTTCGGTATCCGCTCGCTCGACCCCCGACTTTAGGATGTCGCCGGATGAAACGTCGATGATCTGCCACCAGATACTGCGGTCCCCGCCATCGCCATAGTATTTCATGCTGATCTCGTAGCGATTGGCGGTCGAGGCGGCTCTTCTCGCGCCATGAGTGATCCGCTCAGGCCCCGTCGCCAGCGATAAAGTGCGGAACTGCGTCAGTGCCGTCAGCAGAACGTCGCGCGTCTGGTCGGCTTCATCCTTCAACCGACTGTCGGCGGCAGAAATATCGATCGAGACCACGGGTCGCGTCGAATAGACCGGACGCGTCCCATAGATCGAGACGCCTGCGACAATGGTCGCAACCAACACGGCTGCGATGGCCGCATGCGGGCGCCAGTCTATGCCCGAAAACGGCAACGCCCCTGGCAACGCGCCCCGTTGGCTCGGCACGTCCTCTTCGGGCGAATTTGGGATTGCCAGCTCGGTGGCCGGTTCCCTGCTGATTCCAACGGAGGCCCGGACAAAATCCGTCACATAGCGCCCTTTGGGAAGTTCGATGGATACGCCATTGGGAGAGCCGAATGCCTCGTAATACTGGCCGACGGCCGTGCGCAGACGGCTGACTTCAATACGCACGATCGGATCGAGCGACGCGTCGAAGCCGGCAGACCTGCCCAGCACGTCGACGGCGATCGTATAGGCTTTCACACTATCGGCACATCCGAGAAAATGCCGTTCCGCAAGATGGGTGAGGATTGCCCGCTGGCGCTCCGTCGCATGGAATCTGCTATCGGCCAGCAGTCGTTCAAGTTCAGATTTGGCTTCGTCCCGGGATACTTCGCAAGAAGATTCGTCGTGTACTTCAGCGCTCATGGCCGCCCCCATACGCATACGCTCAGGCTAAAGTAGAACTACTGAATTTATCGCCCAAAATGCAACAAGTTGCAACCCAAACAGCTAACAAAACCAATAGGTGATCGGTTCTGGGGCAACCTTCGCACCCGTTGAAGATGCCGGTAGGAGTCGCGGCGCGCCCATGGCGGACGATCTCAAGGACCATGACGCCTCAAATCCGATGCTATTTCTGGCGATGCTGGACGCAATATTTGATGACCTCTGCCTCGATCTCCGTGCAGATGGTCTCGTATTCCCGAACCAGCGCATCATCGGTGTCGCCGGGCTTCTTGCGTATCCGCTCAAGAGTAACGCTGGCGTCCTCGTAAGCTTCGCAGAGATCGTCGAGGGCGCGGTTGCGGGCGGCAAACATCTGGAGTTCGCCGCGCATCGAAGGCAGCTTCAGCATAAGCCTCCAGAGACCTCGCTGGGCCGCTCCATCCGGCGGCCTGTCGCTCGTGTTTCCCCTGCCCATCAGGCAATCTCAGCCCCACTTCGACACGATCTATCCATACTACTCCTGACGGTGATCTGCATAAGTACGTTACGGTAAATTGACGGGTATGAGCCTCCACAAAATCCGCGGTGTTACTCGGAATTTACAGTAAAGTACTCCCCCGGCCTGCCATTCCGTGGTCTGAATCATCAGCGGGACCAGGAGACGATGAATGGGGGTATTCGAGGCATTGGGATCGGCACCGCTGCTTTGCGCTCGGGAGACCGACGCGACGATCCGCTCGGCGGCAATTCTAGTCATCCTCGATGGTTGCCCGACATGAGAACGGCGTCAGCCATACCGGATCCGAGGATTCGAGTCATGGCTGCAGGGCCCTTTCACGGCCTGATGCGCCGGCTCGGTCTACGCAAACGCGGCTGGCGCGCTTTCGTCTTCGCCATGCTGTGCTGGACAGTGCCGTTGCTCCTGGTGCTTGCAAACGGCGGAGGCTACGCGGCAGGCCTTTATCTTGGCGATCTAGGAGCCTGGGCGAAATTCCTGATCGCACCAGTCCTGCTGACTCTATCGGAAAAGCCGATCGAGTTTGCGTTGGACGCCTGTCTTCGCATCCTGTTCGGGATACCGCTCGTCTCCTCGCAATCGATCCCTGCCGCCGGCGCCGCCATCGCCACGGCACGAACCCGTTCACGCATGTGGCAAGCGGAACTCGTCTGCCTCATCGTCGCCATCGCGGCCTCCTGCGTGAACGCCGACCGTTTCCTCGGTGGCTCCGGCCCCGTTTGGGCGGTCTCGGAGGACGGCCTGACCTCTGCAGGCGTCTGGTGCCTCGTCATCAGCAATACGCTCTACTGGTTCCTGCTGGTTCGGATCGTCTGGAAGCACCTCGTGTGGACCGGCTTCCTGTCTACCATCGCGTCCGGCCATCTGAGACTCGTGGTCACGCATCCGGATGGACATGGCGGCCTGGGCTTTATCAGCGGCTACCTCAAAGGTTATGCTTTCTTCAGCCTCGGAGCCGGTTCCGTCATTGCCGGAGGGCTCGGCCACGTGATGCAGCGCGAGGCCGTGACGCCCACCATCTTCACGCTCGTCTGTGCAGGATGGCTGGTCGTCATCTTCCTGTTCTACGCACTGCCGCTGGCTCCTCTCGGCATGAAGATCGCCCGGCTGAAGCGGGATACCATCATGAGGTCGTTGACGGGAGCGACGGATTTCGAGCGATCCGCGGAACGACGGGCGCTCGGCGTCAACGTCTTTCCCGACGTGGCCGAGGACGATGCAGAAGACCTTCATGACGTCAAACCATTATACCAGGCGGCCCTGAAAACATCGGCGCTGCTTTTGAAACCGAAGAACGCGGTGCCTCTGTTACTACCAGCGCTGCTGCCGCTGCTGGCCGTCGGTGCATTCTTTCTTCCATACGCGCAGCTGAGCACGATCGTGAAGCGGCTGCTACTGCTTTGACCGCAACCGAAGGAGAAGCCTGATGTCCTTTCCTATCTTCGTGCAGCTTCCACTGGCGATCGCAGGCGATATCGCCGCCCATTTCGTGAGCCGCGACAGCGTTCGGTTCGAACTCGTGCAGACGGGAATAGCGCTGGTCATGCTCGCGACCTTCATCATCCTGTTGATCTGCGCACTGAGAATCTGGAAGTGGGTCCGCGGGAAGAACGGAATAGCGGAATGAGTTCCGGCGATGCCGCGAAACAAACGCGGCCCACCGGCATCCGCCACCCGGCCCTTTCGAGGTTGAAGCATAGAAATTGCTATGCGGCGCAAAAACAATCTGAGCGGGATGTTAACTCGAAATTAAATTGTGCTGGATAGAAAATTACCCGGTTGTTAAATTCCTATTGAAGACACGATTCGCAGACGGCGTGATCGTGTTGCCAAAGAAGATATTTCACGTTTAGCGGCGTGGAGGGTCAGGGTCGCACAAGGCTCTGGTTGCATGATGTCCTTCCAACGCACTGGCTCGTACGAGCCATGTTTTCTCAATCTTTCTTGACGTGTGTCCGCGTGATCGTTGCCGAGACGGCATTCGAGGAACGGGCAAACCGCCAAGCAAGAGCCGGGTATTTGAGCCCAAAAGAGGCTTGCCGGTTCTGTTGGCGGTTAATGTCGGGAAAGTGACCTTGTGATTTGGAAAGTACGACCATGACGTCACCCATTTCTTCGATGCCCGTCAGTCAGATCCGGACTCTTTCCACAGCGACCATTGCGGCCTGGACCACCGAAGACGTGCAGGCACTGAGCGCTGATCAGATCAAGGTGCTGAATGCGCGCCAGGTCGCCGCCATCAGCCAGCAAAATGTCCAGGCGCTGAGTGCGCAGCAAATCTCGGCCGTTGCGCCAGGCGCCATCGTCGGCTTGTCGGTCGATCAGATGGCGGTTCTCTCCGCACAGCAAATCCAGAGCTTGTCCACGGGACAGGCCGCGGTACTCTATGCCGACCAGATCGGCGCTCTTGATGCCACCCAAGTCGCCGCGTTCAACAGCACGCAGATCGCTGCCTTCAGTGGGAATGAAATTCGCGCTCTGACGCCGGCAGACATCGCAACCTTCACGACCGACGAGATTGCGGCGATCAGCACGAAATCCTTGCCCGGTCTGACCACCGATGCCGTTGCCGCACTCTCTTCGGATCAACTCCATGCGTTGACGAGCGGTCAGCTTGGGGTCCTGTCGACCGTTCAGGTTGCTGCAATGTCGGCCACGCAGGTCGCCGCGCTGACCACCACGCAGATTGGCGCCCTGACCTCGCGACAGGCCGCCGGCCTGGATATGACGACATTGTCCACCAGCCAGGTCGCAGCACTTTCGCCGAGCGTGATCGCCTCGCTGAGGAGCAACCAGATTTCGGCGTTGTCGACCGACCAGGCGGCTGCCTTGACGAGCAGCCAGGTGGCGGCGCTGACCGCGACTGAGCTTCGCTTCATGTCGCCGGAAAACATCGCGACCTTTACGACCGACGAGATCGCAGTCATCAGCACGAAATCCATAGGGTCGCTGTCCACCGACTCGGTCGCCG
This sequence comes from Neorhizobium sp. P12A, assembly GCF_008365395.1. Lineage (NCBI taxonomy): Bacteria > Pseudomonadati > Pseudomonadota > Alphaproteobacteria > Hyphomicrobiales > Rhizobiaceae > Neorhizobium > Neorhizobium sp. P12A. The sequence goes on from NZ_QOVX01000001.1 coordinate 641,880, forward strand.
CACTGTCTACCGACCAGGTTCGTGCCCTGACAACCGGCGAGCTAGGAGTCCTGACGGCCGCTCAGGTTGCTGCACTGTCGCCCACACAGGTCGGTGCCTTGAGCACCACGCAGATCGGCGTCCTGACATCGCGACAGGCCGCCGGCCTGGATGTGACGTCGCTGTCGACAAGCCAGACCGCTGCCCTTTCGACGAACCTGCTCGTCGCCCTGACGAGCAGTCAGATCTCGACATTGTCAACCGACCAGGCGGCTGCCTTGACGAATGGCCAGATCGCCGCGCTGACGGCGGTCGATCTTCGCGCCTTGCCGCCGGAAGACGTTGCGATTTTCACGACCGCGGAGATTGCGGCGATCAGCACACGGTCGTTGCCAAGCCTTTCGACCGATTCTGTTGCCGTCCTCTCCACAGCTCAGATCCAGGCGCTGACGAGCAGCCAGCTTGGAGTTCTATCAGCGGCTCAGGTCGCCGCGCTGACGCAAGCGCAAGTCGGTGCCCTGAGCACCGCTCAGATTAGCGCGCTGACATCGCGGCAAGCCTCCGGTCTGGATATGACGGCGCTGTCCACCAATCAGGTCGCCGCTCTCTCGACGAATCTGATTACGGGACTGAAGACTGACCAGGTCGCCGCCCTCTCTGCCAATCAAGCAACCGTGCTGAGCAGCAGCCAGGTCGCCGCGCTGTCGCAAATCGCGCTTCGCGCCCTGTCGGCGGAAGATCTTGCGACCTTCTCAACCGGTGCGATTGCGGCAATCAATACAGAAGCGCTGCCGAGCCTCTCTACCGATGCCTTTGCCGCACTAACCACCGACCAAGTCCATGCCCTTACGACCAAACAGCTCAGCGTCCTAACGCCGGCTCAGGTCGCGGCGATGTCGCAAACGCAGGTCGGCGCCTTGAGCACCACGCAGGTCGCCGCATTGACATTGCGACAGGCCGCGGGCGTGGCTGTGACAGCGCTATCCACCGACCAGACCGCCGCATTGTCGACGAGCGTGATCGCAGGCCTCAAAACCGACCAGATCGCTGCATTGTCGGCCGCTCAGGCGGGCGCCTTGACGAGCAGCCAAATTGCAGTACTGACCGCAATAGCCCTCAGCGCCTTGCCTGCGGCGGACATCGCAACCTTTGCGACCGACGAGATCGCGGCAATCAGCACGCGGTCGCTGTCGGGCTTGTCCACTGATGCAGTTGCCGCACTCACGACAGACCAGATCCATGCGCTGACGACCGGCCAGATCGGCGCCCTGGCAGCCACTCAGGTTGCTGCGCTGTCGTCCACGCAGCTCGGTGCCATGAGCACCACGCAAATCAATGCCCTGGCATTGCGGCAGGCCGCTGGCCTGGATTTGACGGCACTGTCCACAGGCCAGACAGCCGCATTGTCGACGAGCCTGATCGTCGCGCTGAAAACCGATCAGATCGCCACACTGTCGACTGCCCAGGCCGCCGCATTGACCACCAACCAGATCGCTGCTCTGACGGCAATCGAGCTTCGCGCCTTCCCGCAGGAAGACGTTTCGGCCCTTACGACCGATACGATAACGGCGATCAGCACGCGGGCGCTGCCGGGCTTGTCCACTGATGCCGTTGCCGCACTATCCACCACTCAGATCCATGCGCTGACAACAGCCCAGGTCAGTGTCCTCACCGCCACTCAGCTCGCAGCAATGGCGCCCGGAGCGTTGAGCAGCCAGCAGATCGACGCCTTGACATTGCAGCAGGCCTCCGGCCTGGATCTGTCGACGCTCTCGACAGATCAAACCGCTGCCCTGTCGACCAATGTGATTGCCGGATTGAAAGCCAGCCAGGTCGCCTCTTGGTCAACCGACCAGGCCGCCGCCTTGACGACCCGCCAGATCGCGGCATTGACAGCAGTGGCGATCACTGCCCTTCCGGCGGAAGACATCGCAACCTTCACGACCGACGAGATTACCGCGATCAGCACGAAAGCGCTTCCCGGCTTGTCTACAGATGCCGTTGGAGCACTCTCCTCCCATCAGATCCAAGCGCTGACAACAGGCCAGATCGCCTCAATGGTGGCCGCTCAGGTCGCAGCGCTTTCGTCGACGCAGGTCGGTGCCATGAGCACCACGCAGATCAATGCCCTGACACCGCGACAAGCCGCTGGCCTGGATATGACGTCGCTTTCTACCGATCAGACAGCCGCCCTGTCGACCAATGTGATCGCCGGATTGAAAGGCAGCCAGGTCGCGGCCCTGTCAACCAACCAGGCGGCCGCCTTGACGACCGGCCAGATTGCGGCACTGACCTCGGCAGCCCTCTTCTCTCTTCCGTCGGAAGACATGGCGGTCTTCACCAGCGCCGAGATTGCGGCAATCGGCACACGATCGTTGCCGGGTCTATCCACCGACGCCATCGCTGCACTCTCTTCCAACCAGATCAATGCGCTGACGACCAACCAAATCGGCGCCTTGACGCCGAACCAGATCGCGGCGCTGTCGTCCGATCAGGTCGGCAATCTGAGTTCGACACAGATTACGGCACTCTCGGCCAGGCAGATCGCGGCAATGCTGATGGAGGACATCCAGGCATTCTCCACCGAGGATATCGCGGCAATCAGCACGAAATCCATATCCGGACTGTCGGCCGAAGATCTTGCCGGGCTCAGCACTGCGCAGCTTGATGCCTTCAGCACGTCACAGGAACAGGCGATGAATACGGCGCAGGTCGCTGCCGTCCTCGCCGCCTATGCGGCAGTCTGAGGGTCCTAGTTGATGGGCGGCAGCGGTTGTAGCGTTTTGCCGTCGCTTGCCTTTTATTAAATTCCCCTCGTCCGGAGACTTGTTCAGTCACGGCACATTAATCATTTGGGCAGCGCGTCTCGTGGGGCTAGATAGCCTGCGTTTGCTGGGTTTCACAAAGGAGCCGGTTCAAAGACAACAACAAATCGCGCAGAGCGTTAATCCAAAATTAAACTCTGCCGCATAATGATTTATACGAACGCGGGAGTTCTTCGCAAAGCATGGTGCCGGTATTTCCAAGGTAAGCCGGCCGAATGCGACAGTGGCGTGGAAGATTCGTTTTCAAAGCGTAGGAATCAGAGACGATTGTTGCTCTGGATGCATGATGCCATTCCGATGCGCTGGCTCACGCGAGCCATGTTTCACCCAACTATCTTCTGCTGGAAGTGAATCCAGCCTTTGATGCCCGTTGCGGCATGCGAAGGCGATGTCACTGTAACAGTCTTAGAAGCGCCAATGCCGTCGAAAAGAGGCTTTGGGCGTACGGGCGGTTAGCAGCAGGGAATGACATTTGTTATCATTAACCTAGGGGTACATCCATGTCGTCAGTTTCTTTCCTTCAAGGTCTTTCCGCTACTCAAGTTAAGGCTCTCACCACAACCTCCATTCAGAACCTGAGCACCGCTCAGGTCAACGCGCTATCCACGACCCAGGCTGCCGTGCTTTCTTCGACCCAGGTCGCTGCAATGAGCACCGACGATGTACATGCGATGGCATCGACGAGCCTGCAGGTCATGACGGCAAGCGCCGTTGGCGGCCTGTCGCTCGACCAGATCAGCGCTCTCGCAAGCGGCGCTTCTTCGCTCACCACCACGCAGGTCACCGGTCTCTCGGCTTCGGTCGTTTCTCAGTTCACGCAGGGCAACCTCGACAACTTCGACACGGCACACATCCAGGCTCTCACCTCGACGCAGATTTCGGCCCTGAACGCCGGCAATATCGACACTCAGACTGTCTCGCGCCTGTCGTCGACTCAGGTCGGAAAGCTGACCTCCAGCCAGGTAAACACTCTCAGCACCGGCGCCGTATTGCTGGCTCTGTCCTCCACCCAGATTGCTGGCCTGACCTCGCTCAACGCCAGCGGCCTTACGACCGACTCGATCAGCCTTCTCAACAACAGCGCCAACATGCAGGCACTGAACGCGAAGGCTCTGGCAGCCCTGTCGACCGACGACATCGCAGCACTTAACTCTGTCGGTGGTTCTTCCCTGTTGTCGACGCAGATCGCTGCACTGACCACCAGCCAGGTAGCGGCCCTGACGACTGTCCAGATCAGCAACTGGGTCTCGACCCAGGTACAGTCGCTGAGCGCAAAGCAGATCGTTGGTCTCGACGCCTCTCAGCTCAGCTCCACCCAGGTTGGCCAGCTGCAAGGCACGCAGATCGCTGCACTCGGCAGCACCCAGGTCGGCGAAATGAGCAGCACGCAGTTCGCTGCTTGGTCGTCCACTCAGCTTGCTAGCCTGAGCGCAACCGGCGCCGCCGGCCTGACGACCGATCAGGTCACAACGCTGGACACCAACGACCTCGCTCAGCTCAACGTGAAGTCTCTGGCTGCCGTAGGTACCGACGCCATCGCTGCACTGAGCAGCACGCAGGTTGCCGGTCTGGATGCGAACCACCTGAAGGCTCTGACCTCCACTCAGATGGCGGCATTCACCACCGTCGAGGCTACTGCTCTGACTTCGACGCAGATCGCCCAGCTGTCCTCAGTCCAGATCGCTGCGCTCTCCACCGACGACATCGCGACCTTCACCAGCGCCGAGATCGCCTCGATCTCTGCTACAGGCATGAAGGGTCTGAGCTCGGCGGACATTATGGCCCTGACCGATGCTCAGCTCGATGGCTTCGGCACTCAGCAGCCGAACATGACCAACGACCAGGTCGCCGCTGTCATCGCTGCCTACAACGACACCACGGTCTCCTAATGATCGACAGCGTCGCCTCGGCGGCGCTGAAACTCCTTCATCTGAATGCGAAGCGGGCGGTGCGAAAGCACCGCCCGCTTTTCTTTCAAAGCTCTGCCTATGCAATCTAGGATTCAGGACGACCAGCCCCGCGCAAGCAAAACCGGCAATAAGAAGCCAACGCTTTTGGCGTATTTCGGCCATTTTGTCGGGGGAAATCCATGAACGTAAACAACTCAGTCGCTTCGAACCAGGCTTCGGTCCTTGCCGATGTATTGGAGCGTGCGAGAACCCAGCAGCTATCTCTGGCCGATTTGATTCATGTTGCGGAAAGTCTGAACGGGCCTGGACTGCAGACTCAAGTCGTCGATCTCTACAAGACTTGGATCGCCTTCAACGACACCAATCCCCTATTGCATCTCGCCTACTTCAACTATGCGGTCGGCCTGCGCGCAATTGGCGATGTCGCCGGTGCGATCAATGCGCTGCGCTCTGGAGTGAAAGTGGCGCCGACATTCGGCCCTGCTTACATCAATCTCGGTCGCGCTCTGGAAGATTGCGGCCTGCTCGATCAAGCCGTATTGCAATGGCAAGCCTATACCGAAGAAACCCGTGACATCACCCCCGATCGGCTGAACCATCGCGTGATGGCCATGCATCACATGGGCCGCGTCCTGGAATCTGCGGGTCGGCAGGAAGCTGCCGAAAGAATCCTTTTGCAGGCTTTTGAGCTGCAGCCCGCGAAACTCGAAGCGGGCCAGCATTGGCTCTCGGCGCGCCAGCACCAATGCAAGTGGCCGATTTTCACTCCTTCAACGCATGTCTCGCTCCGGCAGATTGTCGACGCCATGTCTTCAATGTCGCTTAGCTGCTATGCCGACGACCCCCTCTTCCAGCTCGCCAAGGCCCATCGTTACGGCAAGAGCCTTGTGGGGCGACCCGACGACATCGGTGGCGTCGAGCGGAAGCCCGTGCGGCAGAAATCGGGTACCGGACAGCGTTTGCGCGTAGGCTATGTCTCCTCGGACCTGCGTGAGCACGCGGTGGGTTTTGCGCTGAGCGAAGTTATGGAATTGCACGACAAGAGCCGTGTTGAGATCTTCGCCTACTATTGTGGCGAACCACGCACCAACGACCCAACGCAGACGCGGTTCAAGAACGCTGTCGATTGCTGGCGCGATATCGCTTCGCTCAGCGACCTAGAGGCGGCAAGGCAGATTTCCGCCGATGAAATCGACATCCTCATCGATGTCAATGGCTATACCAAGCATGCGCGGGCGAAGATTTTCGCTTATCGTCCGGCACCGGTCATCGTCAATTTCTGCGGTTACCCCGGCACGATGGCCAGCCCGTTCCATCAGTACATGATTACTGACGAGCGCGCTGTACCGCCCGAAAACGAAATCTATTTCACCGAAAAGGTGCTGCGTATTCCCTGCACCCAGCCCGTCGATCGCAAGCGACAGATCGCCCCGCGCCCGAGCAGGGCGCAGGCTGGTCTGCCGGAAAACGCTTTCGTTTATGCGAGCTTCAATGGCACGCAGAAAATCACCGCCGGCTGCTTTGCGCGCTGGATGACCATTCTTGCGGCAACGCCGGGCAGCGTACTGTGGCTGCTTGCTGCGAGCGACGACGTCAATCAACGTCTGCGCGACATGGCCGCACAAAGTGGCATTGCGCCCGAACGGATCATCTTCGCGCCCAAGGCGCTCAATCCGGATCACCTGGCGCGCATAGGCTTGGCCGATCTCTTCCTGGACACTTTCCCCTATGGCGCGCACTCCACCGCAGCGGATGCAATCACGATGGGATTGCCGGTCCTGACCGTCCCCGGAAAGACTTTCGCAGCCCGCTTCTGCGCCAGCATCGTTGCGGCAGCCGGCATTCCGGAAATGATTTGCGCAACACCGGAAGAATATGTGCAGCGCGCCATTGCACTTCACCGTGACCGTAAGAGCCTTGCTGCCGTCAAGGAGTCTTTGCTGCGCCAGCGTGAGACCAGCGTCCTACGCGATATGAACGCTCTGGCGCACCGGCTGGAGGAATTGTTCTGGCAGATGCAGGGCGAGGCCGAGCGCGGCGAAACGCCGGTGCCGGATCTCACCAATCTCGATCTCTACTATGAGATTGGGGCAGAGCTTGTTTTGGCGAATATGGAGTTCGAGGACAACGCTGCCTACCGCAAGCGCTATAGCGAAAAATTGGCTCAATGGAACGATTTCGCCCCGCTGGCACGCGATTCCCGCTTGTGGAACGGCCAGACGGCATAAGCGCCATGAACATCATTCGTTGCAATGCTATGAGGATACGATGACCCCAGTCATACTGGTGACGTTTGCCGGGCGTCAGAAAAGAATGGAAATCCTGACCCAGTACATCCGCAAGGCGATGGATGATGGGATCATAGATGAATGGCACATCTGGGATTTCACGCGCTCGCCCGAAGATCACGAATGGGTAACGCGCGAATTCGGCCCGGCTCGTTATATGGGATCCGCGGTACCTTACCAGTTCAAGGGCACGGTGACGCCGCGTTCCTCATTCCGCACGAGCGCCAAGATCATCCGCGACCTTCATATTGCCGTCGTTCCTAACGACAACAGCGATACTTTCTTCGAACTTGTCGTCGGCGGATGGGGCAACAAACAGTCCGTGCTGCGGCATGTCCCCCGCACGGGATTGAAGAACTTCGATCGCGCAAATGTACCAAATTTATGGGCTCGGTCGACACCCGGCGCTCTTTCGCCGGGCATGGCGAACCAGATTGTCCTCAATATCGAGGCAGACGGCGTCTTGGCACTTCATGTGAATGATGTGACGATCGGCAAGTGGGCTGACCTGAACCTGCAGTCCGGCGCATCGGTGATGATCAGTGGCGGCTGGGGAGCCGATCTCGAACTTTGCGACGTGCACTCCCCCATTCGCCGTTACGTCGGCAACCAGGAGAGCACGCCTTACTGGCAGGCCTACGATTATTATTCGAAAAGATTACAGAATTTCTCCGACGCGCTCTTTTTGAAGTGCGACGACGACATCGTTTACATGAATCTTGAGAAGCTCAGCGAATTCATTGAATTCAGAAGAGCCAACCCTAATTATTTCGTCGTCTCGGCCAATGTCGTGAACAATGGCGTCTGCGCCTATTTTCAGCAGGCGGCGGGGTCGCTTCCCTACTATCTCGGGGAGTTCGAGCGGCCCCCCGGCGGTTTCGGGGGCAGCCTGTGGCAAAGTCCGGAACGGGCCACCGCGCTGCATGACTACTTCCTCCAGACGGAGAGCAAGCACCTGCCCTTGGCGACCAGCGTTGTCGAATGGAAAGAGCGCCACTCGATCAACTTCATATCTTGGCTCGGCAAGGACCTGATGCATCTGGCCCTGCCGAAGTGCGACGACGAGTATGCCCTGACGGTTGACCTGCCGACCTTCCTCGACCGTCCCTCAGCGATCTATTCGGATTTTATCGTCAGTCACCTGAGTTTCGGGACGCAGGAACAAGGTCTGGAACTGGATCGCCTGATCGATGCCTATGGCGAACTCATGCGCAGCAGGCTTGCGTCGTAGAGGCCATTGAGCGGGCCGCCGCCCGCGACAGTGCAGCGCGTCGATCGACGTGCTGCCGGTAAGTCTTCTCGCCTGCAGCGGCCGTCCGCCGGTGCAGGCAACTCTGCACGACGAAACGCAAAACGGGACTGGTTTGGAATGGGCGCGAACGGGAAAATTGCAGTGGTTGGGGCTGGACTTTCGGGTGCGGTCATCGGGCGTGAACTCGCACAGGCCGGCTATCAGATCGAGGTCTTTGACACTCGCAACCATATCGCCGGCAACTGCCATACGGAGCGGGACAAAGAGACCGGGGTCATGGTTCATGTCTACGGACCCCACATCTTCCACACCGACGACACCGAGATCTGGGAATATGTGAACGCCTTCCAGACATTCATGCCCTATAAGAACCGCGTCAAGACGACGAGCAAGGGTCAGGTTTATTCCCTTCCCGTCAACCTGCACACGATCAACCAGTTCTTCGGCAAGACCTTCCGCCCGGACGAGGCACGCGCCTTCATCGACGAACAGGCCGATAAGACCATCGAGGATCCGAAAACCTTCGAAGAGCAAGCGCTGCGCTTTGTCGGTGGAGACCTCTATGAGGCCTTTTTCAAGGGATATACCCAGAAACAGTGGGGCTGCTCGCCCACTGATCTGCCGGCTTCCATCCTGAAGCGGCTTCCGGTGCGTTTCAACTACGACGACAACTACTTCTTCCACAAATACCAGGGAATGCCCGAGAACGGCTACACCGCGATGATCGAGCGTATTTTCGATCATCCCAACATCACGGTGAACCTCGAGACGCACTTTCATCGTTCCCAGAGCGAGAACTTCGCCCACGTCTTTTATTCCGGTCCGCTTGACGGCTATTTCAACTATGAACTGGGCCGGCTCGGCTATCGCACGCTCGATTTCGAGCGCTTCACCTACCAGGGTGACTACCAGGGCTGCGCGGTCATGAACTATGGGGATGTCTCTGTCCCCCATACGCGCGTGACGGAACACAAGCATTTCTCTCCCTGGGAGGAGCATGCTGGTACCGTTTGCTATCGTGAATTCTCCCGCGTCTGCGGCCCCGACGACATCCCCTATTACCCGATCCGTCTGGTCGAAGAGAAGGAACAGCTTGCGCAATACGTTTCGCGCGCTGAACGGGAAACCGCAGTTACCTTCGTTGGACGGCTCGGCACTTACCGCTATCTCGATATGGATGTCACCATTCGCGAGGCCCTCGATACCAGCCGGCTCTATCTTTCCAAGAAGGCAGCCGGCGGCGTGATGCCGGTATTCTTGCATTCGCCGGTCTAAACGAAATCAAAGACAAGTGCAGCCTTGAGGCTGCCTGAGAGCAAACCGGCGCCCGATCTTGCCATTCGGACGCCGGTTTATCTATTTCTGAGGAACTATTTCTCGGCGCGCTTTCGGCCGGTGGCGTAACCGAGCTGTTCGGATAGCTCATGTGCTGCGGCAAGCAGGCTCTTCAGATAGGCCTGCCGATTTCTCAGGCCGTCTTCCTTCGGTGCCACGAGACAGAGCGTCGCGACACATTGACCATCAGCCTGGTGCACCGGCACCGCAAAACAGTGGGTAAAGGTCTCGACTTCGCTATTGAAGGTAAAATAGCCGTCCGATGTCGCCTGCCGGACCTCGGCGATGAACTTCTCGGGATCGAGCCTTTTACCGCTCGGCAACAGGAAATCGTCAGTCGGAATGAGATCTAAAATCTCTTCATCGGTGAGATGCGAAACAAGCAAGCGGCCGGAAGCCGTCCAGGGGATCGGAACCAGCTCGCCGACATTCGAAGAAATGCGGAATGCGCGAATACCCTCGCGCATCATGGCAACGGTATATTTGTTGCCCTCCAGCAGACACATCTGCGCCGTCTCGCGGGTTTCTTCCGCCAGTCGGGCCAGCATGGCTTCGGACTCACGCATCAGGTCGAACTGGTCGGCATAGGCCGTGCCGAAGAAATAGAGCTTGCGGCCGAGGAACACGCGGCCATCCCCGCCCTGATAATCCAGCATGCCATGGCGCAGAAGGAGATTGATCAGTTCATAGACCGAAGAGCGCGGCGCACCGATCTCGACGGCAATCTCGTTCGGGCGCATCGGCTGGCGCTTCGTGCGAAGAAACTCCAGGATCTCGAAGGCTCGATCGAGGCCGCGGGTGCGCCTTGATACGATGTCTTCTGCGCCGTCAGCCATTCGATCTATCCTCGTCAAAAATGAGAGCGCGACCTTTGCAAGCCGCGCCTGTCAATTCAAGCCCTGTCCGCCCGATAGGCGATGCAATCGACCTCTACCTTGCAGTCCACCATCATACGCGACTGTACGCAGGCGCGGGCTGGCGGGTTGGCGCCGAAATATTCGGCATAGACGCCGTTGAAACTCCAGAAATCACGCGGATCGTCCAGCCAGACGCCGACACGAACCACATCCTCGATGCCGTAGCCGGCCTCATGCAGGATGGTGATCAGGTTTTCAATCGCCTTGCGGCTTTCGGCAACGATGCCGCCGCGGACGATCTCGCCCTTCTCCATCGGCACCTGACCGGAAACATGCAGCCATCCATTGGCTTCGACAGCACGCGCAAAAGGCAGGGGCTGTCCGCCGGCACCCGTTTCGCCAGCACCATAACGCTTGATAGTCATAGGATGTTCTCTCTTTTGTTTTAGTTGAAACTGGATGTCTTGAGGAATTCGGCGAGCCGTTCCGTCTTCGGCTTCACGAACATCTCCTTCGGATTGCCTTCCTCGCAGATGACGCCCTGGTTCATGAAGATGACCCGGGAGGACACTTCATAGGCAAAGCGCATCTCGTGCGTGACGAGCAGCATGCTCATGCCGTCGGCAGCGAGCCCCTTGATTACCTGCAGCACCTCGCCCACCAGTTCCGGATCGAGCGCCGACGTCACCTCGTCGAACAGCATCAGGCGAGGCGCCATGGCGATGGCGCGAGCGATGGCGACGCGCTGCTGCTGCCCGCCCGAAAGCTGCCCGGGATAGTGATCGGCGCGGGACGCCAAGCCGACGCGGTCGAGCCATTTTTCGGCGAGCGCACGCGCCTCGTCATGCGGCATCTTCTTCACCTTGACGAGGCCGAGCATCACATTCTTCGCCGCCGTCAAATGCGGAAAGAGGTTGAATTGCTGGAAGGCCATGCCGGTCAGCGCGCGCTGGCGGGCAATCTCCTTCTCGCTCTTGCGCTTGCGCGACGAGCCGCTCTGGTCGTAGCCGATTTCCTCGCCGTCGAGACGGATATGTCCGCCCTGGAAATCCTCCAGCATATTGATGCAGCGAAGCATCGTCGTCTTGCCGGAACCGGAGGAGCCGATGATCGAGATCACCTCGCCCTGGTGCATCGTGCAGTCGACGCCCTTCAGCACCTCGACGGCGCCATACTGCTTGCGCAGACCCTGTATTTCGAGAAGTACCTTGCTCATGACCGCAGCCTTACGACGGTACGGCAGTCTTGCGTTCGACATATTTGCCGAACCGCTCGATGCCGTAGTTGATGACGAAATAGAGAAGCCCAACGAAGAAATAGAACTGCAGGCTCATGAAATTGCGCGAGATGATTTCCTGCGTGCGCAGCAGGAGCTCGGCGACGCCGATGACGGACAGAAGTGTCGACGCCTTGACCATCTCGGCTGCCGTATTCACCCAGGTGGGCAGGAACTGGCGCAGCGCCTGCGGCCAGAGCACGTATGCAAAGGTTTGCCGGAAGGTCAGGCCGATCGCCTTGGCAGCTTCCGTCTGGCCCTTTGGAATAGCCTGCAGTCCACCACGGACAATCTCGCCCACATGGGAAGAGCAGAAGATCGCCAGCGCCAGCACACCGGCCTGGAAGGTACCGAGGTCGATGCCGACAGCGGATAGCACATAATAGCTGGCAAGAACCAGCACGAGCACCGGAGTGCCGCGAATGAAGTCCGTATAGCACCGCACCACGAAGCGCACGAACCCGTTGCCGTAAACCAGCGCCAGACCGACGAGCACGCCGAGCAGCGAGCCGACGACGATCGACAGAAGCGAAATCGAAACCGTGACGCCAAGCCCCTTGAGGATGACGAAGCGGGCAATCCAGAGCTGAGCGAGGAAAGCGGAAAAATCCATCATGGCGTCACCTCGGAACGGCAAGCCGACGCTCGACCACGCGCATCAGCGCGGCCAGCACGGAACAGGTGGCGATATAGAGACCTGAGGCAACGATCCATGTCTCGATGACCCGGAAGGTCTCGACATTGATCTTGCGCGCCTCGAAGGTCAGTTCGGGCACGGCGATGGCCGCCGCCAGCGACGTATCTTTAAACAGCGAGATCACGGTGGAGGAGAGCGACGGCAGGACATTGCGCAGCATCAACGGCACGATGATCGATACCCGGATCTGCAAAGGCGTCAGCCCGATGGCCAGCCCCGCCTCCGTCAGACCTTTTGGGATCGAGACAAGCCCGGCGCGAAAGACCTCGGCCAGATAGGCACCGGAATAGATCGAAAGGACCGCCACGAAGCTTTGGATCTTCGTGATACGAAAACCCAGTTGCGGCAGCGCGAAATAGGCGAAAAGCACCAGTACCAGGATCGGCAGGTTGCGGATGATCGTTACGTAACCGGCGGCGGGCCGCCTGATCCAGCCGCTCTTGGCGGTCAGAGCGAAGGCGACGAGCAGGCCGATGGCAGCGCCGATCAGAATGGAAATGAAAGCCAGGCCGAGGCTGAGCAGCAAACCTTCAAGAAGCTGGTCGAAGCTGCGCCACACGGCGGCGAAATTGAGCGTATAACCCATGGCGGCATCCTGCCGTAGAGGCGTAGGAAAGGGACGAAGGGCAACCCCCTCGTCCCCGACGGCTTATGTTTGGCTTACTTGTACTCGACCGGGAAGCCGATCGGCGGCGGAGTGAGATCTTTGCCGAACCAGGTCTTGTAGGACTTGGCATAGAAGTCGAACTCGACGCCCGTCATCGCCTCGTGCAGGGCGGTGTTGACGAAGTTCAGCCAATCCTGATCGCCACGCTTGACGCCGCAGGCATAGGTTTGGGGATTCCAGCCGTAGCCGGCATCCTTATAGCGGCCCGGGTTCTGCGTCATGTACCAGGCCAGCGACGACTGGTCGGTTGCAACCGCATCGGCACGGCCGGATTCGAGCGCCTGGTAGATCAGGTCGACCGATTCATATTGGTCGACGGTCGCGCCCGGCAGGGCCGCATGCACCATGTCTTCGGCATAGACGTTCTGCAAGACGGCGATGGTCACGGACGAACCGGCAGCCTTCAGCGCGGCATAATCGGCATATTTGCTGTCAGCCTTCAGCATGAGGCCGACGCCTTCCCGGTAGTAGGGAATGGTGAAGGCGATCTGCTGGGCGCGCTCGCCGGTGACAGTCATGAACTGGCAGGTGATGTCGACCTTGTTGGTGGTGATGTTCGGGATACGCGCATCCGACGACTGGACGACATACTCGATCTTGTCGGGATCGCCGAACAGCGCCTTGGCGATAATGCGGCCCATGTCGATGTCGAAGCCCTGAAGCTTGTCGTCGGCGCTCTTGAAGTGCCACGGCGCATTGGTGCTGCCGGTGCCGAGGACGAGATGGCCGCGGGCCAGAACCTCGTCGAGCTTGCTGGTCGCCTGCTGGGCGAATGCGGGCATGGCGGAAAGAAGGAGTGCGGTTGCCAGCGAAAGCGCGCTGGCGCGGAGTGAATTGATCATGATGTTCCCCTAATGAACGGTCATTTTCAGATGTCCAGTATTTTGGACACGTGTCTGTTTTACTGGATTGACGTATTCAGAGCCAAGATGCATAAATTGTCAAGGGATGGCCGGGCAGGATTCTGCACAGGAGCGTGCAGCATTTTCTTCTGCCTGAAATTGCATCAAAATTTTTGGGAGTTCTCACGATCATGGCCGCAAAGACGCTTGAAACGCTGAACACACCGGCCGTCCTGGTCGATCTCGATATCGTCCACCGCAACATCGATCGCTTCCAGGCCTATGCCGACGCTCACGGGCTCAAGGTCCGCCCGCACATCAAGACGCACAAATTGCCGGCCATCGCGGAAATGCAGCTGAAAGCAGGCGCGATAGGCATCACCTGCCAAAAGGTGTCGGAAGCCGAGGCAATGATCGAGGGCAGCCCTCAGATCCGCGACGTGCTGATCACCTACAACATCCTCGGTGCGGAAAAGCTGGAGCACCTGGCAGCGCTCGCCCGGAAGGTGACGCTCAGCGTCGTTGCCGACAATGAAGTGATCATCGACGGCCTTTCCAGCACCTTTGCTTCGCAGCCCGCACCGCTTTCAGTCCTGGTGGAATGTAACACCGGCGCCGACCGCTGCGGCGTGGCGACCCCGGAAGCCGCAGCCGCGCTCGCACAGCGGATCGCCAAGGCACCCGGCCTCGTTTTCGGCGGCTTGATGACCTATCCGCCGGTCAATGGCGCGGCCGCCGTCGAGACCTTCATGTCCCGCGCCAAGGCGCTTATCGAAGCGGCGGGCATCGCGGTCCCTGTTATTACCTCGGGCGGAACGCCGTCGATGATGCATGCAGCCGATGCCCCGGTCACGACGGAATACCGGCCCGGCACCTATGTCTATAACGACCGTTCGCTGGTTGCCCGCGGAGTCTGCAGCTGGGACGATTGCGCGCTGACAGTGCTGGCGACCGTCGTTTCGGTGCCGGCGGCCAACCGCGCCATCATCGATGCCGGCTCGAAAACGCTGACCTCCGACCTCCTCGGACTTTCCGGCTATGGCCATGTGCTTGGCCGCGATGACATCGCCATCGACCAGCTTTCGGAGGAACACGGCCGCCTCGTGACAGAAGGCCCGATCAATCTGAAGGTCGGCGACAAGCTCCGCATCGTGCCGAACCACGCCTGCGTCGTAACCAACATGGTCGATGCCGTGACCGTACTCGAAAAGGGTGGGATTTCCGGCGTATGGCCAGTCGCCGCGCGAGGCCGAATCGTCTGATTGGCTGGTGATATCGACCGCACTGACAGCGCGCGGTCAGTGCGTCGTGACGGACCGTTTGGGCGACGCGAACTCCTTGGAGACCAGTTCGGCGATTGCGACCAGCGCCTCGTCGAGGGACCATCCGCGGCTCAGGGCATGGTCAATCATGTCGCCGAATTCGCCTTCAAGCGATGCTTCGCAGGCTTCAAGTCGTTCAGAGGAAACGACAATGCCGTCATCTGGATCAAATATCATCGCTCGCTCCTTGGGTTTCCAAGGCTAATTCACACCGCGGTGCGTTGTTCCAAAGATTTGAAGGCGGCCGGTTGTAGCAAGACATGTAATAATCCCAGGCCATCGCAAGCCGGTGGATATGCATGCAGCACCGATAGGAAGACCATACGCCGATCCCGGGCCATAGCAAGGCGTCTTTGTTGCGCAGCGACCTCGCTGAACCGTTGGACCTTCAATGGAATGACGTCCGGGATGTTACGTTTAATCTGCTCATGCCACGCTCTCAACCCTTTGAAAAACCATCGACTGATGCCGTCGAAGGCGCGTAGAGTATGGGTCGGGCCTCCAACGCATCATTTTGGCCTGCGGCGATTTAGGCGCTGGAGGCATGGCCGATTGACGGAGGTCAGGACGCGGCGCTACGGATGATAGATGAAGTCCATAGTTCAATCAGTGGAGATGGAATTCCCATGTACAACCGCATATTGCTCCCGACGGACGGGTCCGAACTCGCAGCCAAGGGCGTTGATCACGGTCTCGCTCTTGCCAAGGCTCTCAATATTCCGGCAACGATTCTGACGGTCATTGTCCCGCTCACCGGCTTTGCGCTTCAGGGTGTCGTGCAGGGCCAGGCGCTGGATAGTTATAATCAGGGCATTCAGACAGAATTGAAGGAACTGGAAGCGCTTGTCCGCGAGAAAGCGGCGAAGGCGGACGTTGCGATCGATTTCGTCACCGAAATCGACGTCTCCCCTGCCTCAGCCATTCTCGAGGCCGCGCTGACACGGAATTGCGGGCTGATTGTCATATCCTCGCACGGACGCCGCGGCGTCAGCCGGCTGCTGCTGGGCAGCCAGACATCAGAGGTTCTGGCGAATTCGACGATCCCGGTCCTCGTCGTCAGGTAGACGGCGCAATCGGCTTTGGCTGATATCGGCTCTCACGGCCAGAGCCGCTCCTGTATCCAACCTCCCCGGTCGCGGCGGTAGCGCAGCCGCTGGTGACGGCGCTCCTGGTTGCCCTGCCAGAACTCCACCTCATGTGGCATGACAACGAAGACCGCCCAGTTCGGTGCGATGAGATCGGGCTGATCCGCCAGACGAAGGCGCTGCTCCGCAAGCCCGGCATCGAGATCAGCATCCGATGAGAGCACGTCACTCTGCCGGTTCAGAAGCGCTGCGGCGCGTGATCCCGCCGGTCGCGCCAGAAAATCGACATCGCGCTCATGCGATGCCGTCTCGATCGCAACGCCGCGGATGCGAACCTGCCGGCCAAGCGGCGACCAATAGAAGGTGAGCGCGACATAGGGGCTGACCGCGATCTGCCAGCCCTTCGGACCGGCATTGGACGTGGCGAAGTGAAAGCCGCGTTCATCGAGATTCTTCAGGATCAGCACGCGGGCATCCGGCGAGCCCGTCTCGTCGACGGTCGACAGCGTCATTGCATGCGGCTCGCGGATGCCGGCTTCGATTGCCTCTCGAAGCCATGCGGAAAACAGGTCTTTCGGATCATCCGGCGCATCCTCCGCATTGAAGGACGGAAAGGAACCTGCAAGCGATTTGAGGGCGCGAAGCTCGTCCTTCATGACCGGCTCCTTACGGCCTGCCGATGATGAGGCGCAGCGATCCCTCGAAGAAAGGCTGGCTGCGCAAATGGCCGTAGCGCGCATCCCACGTTCCGTCCTTCAGGTCGCGCCCGAGCTCTTCGACGAAGCGATCGCCAACCGACTTGTCGACGAAACTCCATGCGGAGTTTGCAAGCCGCGCGCCGGGATCGAGCAGCCGCTCCGGCCGTCCGTAATACCCCTCCCCGAATCCATCGACGCAATGGAGCGGGATCGGAACCGCTTTGATCTCAACCGTGCCGCCCAGCATTTCCGCGATCGTCTTCATGGCGGGATAGCGCCGCGCCTCGACCTTGATCATTTCAGGCGCATAATCGTGCAGCCAGCTACGCTCCAGTTCGTCCGGGTCGCAACTGAGGATCAGCACCGGGCCGCGGGTGACGCGGCGCATCTCGCCGATGCCCGCTTTCAGGTCGGACCATTGATGCACGGTGAAGGTCGCCATACTGCCATCGAAGGCATCGTCCTCGAAGGGAAGCTTTTCCGCCGTCGCGTCGATCGCCCGAGGCAGATGCGACGGACGCTGCGCCCGCATCGAAGCCGAAGGCTCCACCGCCGTCAGATCCCGGTCGACCGGTTCATAGGAACCGGCACCGGCACCGACATTCAGCACCTTCTTTGCATCCCCGAGCGCCGCGCGGATAAATTCCGCGATATGCGGATCGGGCTGGCGGTATTTCGTGTAGTCGACGCCGATCACGCCGTAATTGGCATCGCCTGCACTGCCGTCATTGTGTCTGCTGGACATCTGGGTCTCCGTCATCGCACTGGCCGCAGCTTGCGGCTGAAAGGTTGGATACAGACATAGCTCCGCCGGGGCGAAAAACGAGAAGCTTCGTCGATCATTGTTCCCTCAAGGACATAGTCTGATTTTCGAGATCAAGAAACACCATGGCGGAAAGGAAGAAAACCGATATGATTGAACAAATATTGTTCGAAAAACTCACATGAGAGAATGGAGATGGCGCGCCGCCTACCCTCGCTCAATGCCCTGCGCGCCTTCGAGGCTGCCGGCCGTCATGGTCGCATGACGCTGGCGGCAGAAGAGCTGAACGTCACCCACAGCGCCGTCAGTCGCCAGATCCAGCATCTGGAAGAGGTGCTCGGCGTTCCGCTCTTCGAAGGACCGAAGAACAGGCAGCGCCTGACCGAGGCCGGCTCTGTCCTTCTGTCCGGCCTCAACGCCGCCTTTGACCAGATGGATATGTCGGTGCGCTCGGTGGCAGATACCGAGGAAGGCCCCCTGGATGTCTCCTGCCCCGGCACCTTCACCATGCGCTGGCTGATCCCCAGGCTCTATCGGTTTCAGGCGGAATATCCCAACATCGAGGTGCGCCTGACGGCCTCGCCGAAGCCGGTGGACTTTGCCCGCGACGGCTTCGATGTCGCAATCCGTGTCGGCACCGCACCCTGGCCCGAGGGCGCAGAAGTGATCGCGCTATTCCCGGAGCAGACCGGCCCGGTGCTCGCCCCATCGCTTGCCGAGACGGTCGCAACGCATTTCGCCGGCATGCCCGTGCTGCACACCCGCACCCGCCTTCGCGCCTGGGGCGACTGGCTGGCGCGATCAGGCATATCAGTCGAAGGCGGCGGGCGCGTCGAATATGAGCACTTCTATTTCATGCTGGAGGCAGCGGGCGCCGGGCTCGGCGTCTGCGTCGCCCCCTGGCCCTATGTGACCGACGACATCCGCTTCGGCCGCCTCATCGCGCCCATGGGCTTCCTCGAAAGCGGTCACGAATATGTAGCGCTGCGGCGGGCACGGCGAAACAGGAAATCGGTTCTGTTCTGTGAATGGCTGCAGAAGGAGGCGCAGACTTTTGCGCTGAGCCATCCGGCGCCGGGAGTGGAATAGTCGCTGCTGACAGGTCTGCGGCGTTTTGATTGGCAATTGCCGTGATGGATTCGACTAACCCTAAAAGAGCTCTTGTGATCTCGAGAATTAATACAACCACTGTTTGCGCAATCAACTTCGTGTAGATTGCCTCTCATTTCAAATGAATGGCGCAAAATATGATTCAGGTTTTTCGTGGCATCAAGTCGTTATTCACGGCACAGCAACCGCTTAAGACACCTCGACAAGACGAGAATGTGCCAAAGAGCTATCATGTCTTCACGAGAGAATTCGATGTCACTGTGCATGCATATGAGTTGGATTCGATCCTAGGTCGTCTACCTGCCAACCAAAAGACAGATCACGCGCAAGCATGGGACGAATTCTCTAGCGCACTGCAACATTGGAGAACAAAAGCTCATATAGCTTCCTTGGAAGCTTCGAGTGAAATCCGCGCAACTTTAAAGTCTGAAGAACTTCATGGTGTCGTCGTAACCATTCTGATTGACCAGTCAGGTTCAATGCGCGGTCAGAAAATGTTGATGGCCGCCGCGGCCTGCGATATCGCGCAGGACTTCTTGACCCAATTGGGAATTAGGACTGAAGTCCTTGGCTTTACCTCGGTCGGATGGAAGGGCGGACAATCACGCCAACTTTGGGAACGCAGGGGCGAACCTAAAGCGCCGGGCAGGCTCGCAGATACACTTCACATCATATACAAATCTGCCCAAAATCATCGGGCCGGAACCATGGGCGATTTACTCAAACCGATGCTCCGGCCGGATCTCCCGAAAGAGAATATCGATGGCGAGGCAATCGAATGGGCAGTATCCCGTCAGATGGAAATTACCGCCCAGAGACGCATCCTGATTGTTCTTTCGGATGGCGTCCCGGCTGATGACTCAACCCTCCTTGCCAATGATAAAGGTTTTCTCGTCCGGCACCTGAAAGAGGTCATTGCTCGAATAGAGCGGGAGCGCATTGTCGAGTTAATTGGGATCGGAATCGGATTTGACACATCCGCATTCTACAAGAATTTTGCTGCCATTTCAGACCCGAACGATCTTGGCTCAGTGCTTATCGAAACGATCGAGCACGCAATTCGGAAATAAGCCGCTCTTGCAGCCGACCTGATTGAAATTACGGCATAGCTGCGGAGCTTATCCAAGGCTCAGCCTTGGTAACGCTGGTAGTATTCTCGATCCGGCCAGTTTGCCTCGAAGGCCTCAAGCAGGGCGATATGCGATCGATCATGTTTGAACGACAAGCGACGATGTTCGATCAATTGAAGAAATTCAGGCCACCGCAATTCGTGTATCGCAAGTTCAATTAATTCCCTGGGTACGGCACCAGGTTCCGTGCCCCAGCAATCCACCTTGCCCAAGGTCAGGCTGACGCGCTGCAAGAAATCAGGTCTAAGCTCTTCGAATTCGCGTAGCAGATCAATAACGGCAAACATGGCAGCCTCCGCACGATCACAACCGAAGCCGGCGTTGAAGATTTGCCACGCGTTACCGACATAAATATCCAAGGGTTTCACTGCGTAATCGTGCTGCATTTCACGGCCTTATTCGCTGTAGAGAAACAACACCATCCGACGTGCCCTAACGAATCTGCGCTATGACCGCGGCCAGCCCTTTGTGGATGTTCTAGCAGCGGCGAGATCGTCTTAACCTTTTAGCATCAACCACATTAGAGCCCATACAGGCGATGAAGCAACTTCGAAGGCTTTCGCGCCTCAGCATCGCCCGCGGTCCATGCGGCCCCTGCTCACCATCTGCCATAAAAAGCCAGTCGACGAATTGCTCTGCCGTTACCGTTCCGCGCTCGGGAATAAAATCGGTAACATATAGGTACCCATCATCTTGCAAGCTGCCACAGTAGCCATGACCTACGCAGACAGCCCACAAAAGCCGGTCAAAATCTGATTTTTTTGGCATATTAAAACCCGGCGACCGGGTCGAAATGGACACATCTTGATCAAGCATGCAGATGGCTTGCCCGTCAATAGCGAGCGCCGCTTCCCCACTCACACCCGCCGATAAACCGCAACACTGCGATAATTCTTCCGCGGCCCCCGCACCTGCCAGATCTCGCCCCATTCGTCGCTGTTGCGAAAGATCAGCCGCCCGGAATAAGCATCTGCGCCACACTGATGGAACAGCGCCTGCGAGGCGTCCTCGCCGATGCGGATGAATTCGCGACGGTCAGGGAAATCGACGACCACGCGGTCGTCTTCGATGCGCAGGAGATAGGAGCGGCTGCTTTGCAGCACCATGGCGCCGTAGCGCGTATCTCCCTCTTCTCGAAAGCCGTCCGCGCCGATCTCGGCGCGGCCGGAAAAGGACACTCGGGAGCGCGTGAGGCGGTCGAAGACCGTCCGCCTTACCTCCCATATGCCCTTGAAGCTGTCGAGGCCGGACATCGTCAAAGCCCCGCAGCCGGCATTGAATGCATCAGGCTGCGCTCGAACGCTTCGGCAGCTTCCAGCCCGGTCGAGCGAAATGGCAAGTATAGCCGTTCGGGATGCGCTCCAGATAATCCTGGTGCTCCGGCTCGGCTTCCCAGAAATCGCTGACCGGCGTCACTTCCGTCACCACCTTGCCCGGCCAGAGACCGGAGGCGTTGACATCGGCGATCGTGTCTTCAGCGACGCGCTTCTGCTCTTCATTGGTATAGAAGATCGCGGAGCGATAGCTGGCGCCGCGGTCGTTGCCCTGACGGTTCAGCGTGGACGGATCATGGATCTGGAAGAAGAATTCCAGGAGATCGCGATAGCTGGTCTGGGCCGGATCAAAGATGATCTCGATCGCTTCGGCATGGTTCCCGTGGTTGCGATAGGTCGCATTCGCGACCTCGCCCCCCGAATAGCCGACGCGGGTCGAAACGACGCCGGGGAAACGGCGGATGAGGTCCTGCATGCCCCAAAAGCAACCGCCGGCGAGTACTGCACGTTCCGTTGTCATATCAGATATCCTCCACCTGGTTGATGTAGTCTCCATAGCCTTCCGCTTCCATCTTGTCCTTGGGGACGAAGCGAAGCGAGGCCGAATTGATGCAATAGCGCAAGCCACCGCGATCCTCGGGACCGTCGGGGAAGACGTGGCCGAGGTGACTGTCACCATGCTTGGAGCGTACTTCGACGCGCACCATGCCATGCGTCCGGTCGGCCAGCTCGGCAACATTGGCAGGCTCGATCGGCTTGGTGAAGCTCGGCCAACCGCAATGGGAATCATACTTGTCGGCAGAGGCGAAAAGAGGCTCGCCTGAAACGATGTCGACATAGATGCCCGCAGCTTTGTTGTTGAGCAACGTGCCGGTGCCCGGGCGCTCCGTGCCGCTCTCCTGCGTCACGCGGTATTGCTCCGGAGTAAGCTTGGCAATGGCATCAGCAGTCTTGCTGTAAGTCGGCATTCCTGTTCTCCTTTTGGCGACCATTCCAGCAATCGGAAACCTTGGCAACCATGATCGGCGCGCTGAAGTGAACGGCAACGATCGGTCGGATTGAAAGGTCTGGGCGAATGCCGGATTGGCGGATCGGCAGAGATATAGGCATTGTTCGCTTGATCTTCCAGAAGCAGCACACCACCTTCACCCCTGTCAGCAAGTAATACGCAGCCGAAGGTGGTTTCGTTACACGCAACCCGGTGCTAGAGATCGCCGGATATTCCAGACATGAGAACGGCAGACAGATGTTCGAGACCAAGCAGATAGACCAGGGCAACAAGAAAGAATTCTACCGCGAGCTTGCGAGCCAATTGAAGGCGCTGCTCGAAGGCGAAACCGACGCGACCGCCAATGCGGCCAACACCTCTGCCCTGATGTTTCAGATGATGCCTGACCTCAACTGGGCCGGCTTCTATTTCCTGCGCTCGGAAAACGAACTCGTCCTCGGCCCCTTCCAGGGCAAGCCCGCCTGCGTGCGCATCGCCGTCGGTCGCGGTGTCTGCGGAACGGCGGTCGAGCGCGGCCATTCGATCCTGGTCGAAGACGTCCACGCCTTTCCCGGCCACATCGCCTGCGACGCCGCATCGCGCTCTGAACTGGTCGTGCCGTTGCATCATGGCGACCGCGTGCTTGGCGTTATCGACCTGGACGCACCGATTCCATCCAGATTCGACGCAGAAGATCAGGCAGGCATCGAGGCGCTGGCAGAGATCTTTGTAGCGGCTAGCTATGTGGAGAAATGAGCGCTTTTTTTGCGCAGTGGAATGGGCTCAAAAGCCACAGGATAAGCCACGTTGTCCCTCAGCGGCCGTGATCGCTGATCTGATCGGCTGACATGAGGCTTACACCCCTTTCGGAGAAAACAAAAAGTTCGTCCGTCAGAGGATAAGCCTCATTTTCTGCATCTCGCCTGATTTTCGCGGCGAAAGCTTGGCGTCCTGAGAAATCTGGCGTCCATGCTACCAGAAAGTCGCGGTTCGGAATACCAACGAAAATGCGCTCCGCCCCCAGGGAAGCGCGCAATGTCTCCATGAATTGAGGAAGAAGAAGCCTGACAGCGCTATAGGAATCTTCCGCCGCGACCACCACGAAGGCGCCTTCTTCTCCACTTCTCGGCTCGAACGCATCTAGCTTGCAATGGGCTTCCAGATTAGCAATTGCCTGGGCCTCTACAGTTTCCTGCCTCACATCCCAAGCGGCTAAGACCTGGTTTTGCAGCAACTCATAACCTCCGTCTTCATCCAGCGCACAGGCAACGCCGAGGCCAGAAAAGAAAGGACGAAACAGCAGGTTAGGTGCGGATTCACGAAATTCTCCGGGAATAATCTGAGGCAAGAGTCGCGTTTTTGCCGTCGCATACGACAGGTCCTCGGTCGAGCCACCGCCTTGCTTGCCCGACATAATATTTTCGAAGAAATCAACGGTGGCTTTTTCTGCCTCGTCATCGGGCGCGTTACGAACAATTAACAATATGTTGTTCAAGGAGATTTTCATATTCCCGATAACGACCGCCAACGGGTCGTCGGTCGAAATAATCGGCCAATCGGGATGATGACGCTGCAAAATCGCAACGATGTCCTGTTTGACGAATTTGCGCTGCAAGCCGTATGTCCTCACTATTCTGTCGCTCGATGTTATGGCGACAGAACTCAAAAATGATCAAGCACATCTCGATGTGCGTTGATCATTTTTATCGACCGCACCCGACGGCCGGCACTAAACATATTGCGTTAATTCGATTATTGGATCGGCTTGCCACCGTCTTCCTCGAGGCAACGAAGATAGGTCTGCACGCTCAGTGATACTTCTCCCGCTCGCGCCCGAGAATGTCACGCGCGTTGAGCCCGGCGATCGGCCGCGACAGATCCGATGGAACGTCGCCGGAAAGCTGCAGGTCGAGATAGCGGGCGCAGCAAACCCTCAGGAACGAGGTGAAATTGCCGAGGTCGTGGCCGGCGTCGATTGATTCATGATGCAGTTTGGTGATGAGTTGGACGACGTTCATGCCATCGCGCTGGGCAATCTCCTCCAGCTTCGCCCAGAAGAAATTTTCAAGACGGACGCTGGTCACCATTCCGTCGATGCGCAGTGATCGCGTCGCGCTTTCCCAAAGCCGTGCATCCGCTTTGATGAACAATTCGCACATATTATTCCTCCGGTGCCGCCCTCCCCGGCGGCACCGTCGTTATAGCAAAAGCTAGCGTGCAAGCACAGCCATGAACTGCTTCAGCCATGCCGGATGCGCGGGCCAGGCGGGTGCGGTCACCAGATTGCCGTCCGTGACCGCATCGTTGATGGCGATCTCCGCATACTTGCCGCCGGCCAGTTCCACTTCCGGCTGGCACGCCGGATAGGCCGAGCAAGTGCGCCCCTCGAGCACCTTCGCAGCCGCCAGCAACTGCGCGCCGTGGCAGATGGCGGCGACAGGCTTGCGGGCATCGAAGAAGTGGCGCACTGCCTTGATGACGTCAGGATTCAGCCGCAGATATTCCGGCGCACGGCCGCCCGGAATGACAAGAGCGTCGTACTCCTCGGCGCGGACGCTCTCGAACGTGGCATTCAGCGCGAAATTGTGCCCGCGCTTCTCGGAATAAGTCTGGTCGCCCTCGAAATCGTGGATGGCGGTTGCGACCGTATCTCCGGACTTCTTGCCCGGGCAGACGGCGTGAACCGTATGGCCGCAAGCCTGCAGCGTTTGAAACGGCACCATCGTTTCATAGTCCTCGGTGAAGTCACCGGTGATCATCAAAATCTTCGACATCGTGTTCCTCCCTTGAAACCAATGCAGCGACTGTAGCGCAGCCCTGACACGGGAGGGTACTAACGGAATACTACAAAGGGGATTTCGGGCGGAGCGCCAGCCGCGGGACGTAATACGCCCCGCGGCTTACCGGCCTCACGCCTTCTGCGCACCCTCCGCCTTGTGTGCATGCATACCCACGGCCGCAAGCACCGCGCCGAAGAGAACCAACACGACCGAGATCATGGCGGAAAGCCTGAGACCGGAGACGATCTGGTCGCCGCCGGCAAGCGCGCCAAACAGGGCGACGCCGATGGCGCCGGCTGCCTGACGCGCGGTGTTGAGCACGGCCGACGCCACACCCGACGACTGCCGCTCGACGCTGCCGAGGATGGCCGTCGTCATGGCGGGTACGCCCAGCCCCATGCCGCCCGGAATGAGGATGAACGGCGCCAGCATGGCCAGATAGTTACTGTGCTCGTTGAGCGTCGCCAGCAGCGCAAAGCCGATGGCGCCGATCAGGCCACCAATCACCATGGGCGGACGTGAACCCCAGCGCGCCACGACGGCGCCGCTGATCATGTTGCTGATGATGAAGCCTCCGGTCAGCGGCAGGAAGGCGAGTCCGCTGATCGCCGGCGACCATCCCTTGACCTGCTGCAGATAGAGGCTGAGCACGAAGATGACGCCGTAATAGGTCATGTTCGCGACGATGCCGAAGAGAGTGGCAGGCGTGAAATTCGGCCGGCTGAAGAATTCCAGGGGCAACATCGGCGCCTTCGAGCGATGCTCGACCATGATGAAGCCGATACCTGACAGAACGGCCATCGCGAAGCCGCCGAGGACCAGCGGATGGGTGAGCCCAAGGGGTCGCGCCTCGATGACGGCGCCGACGAGGCCGGTAAGCGCGAGAATGGCAAGGACCTGCCCGACAGGGTCGAGGCTTCGCTGCCTCTCCGGCACTTCCGCCTTCGGTGTGACCTTCATCGTCAGGATCATCGCAAAGGCGCAGATCGGCAGGTTGACGAGGAAGATGGTCCGCCAGCCGAACCAGCCAAGCAACAACCCGCCGACGATCGGTCCCGCCGCGATGGACACGCCGCCCGCGGCCGTCCAGAGGCCGACCATGCGGGCTCTGAGCGCCCGGTCATGACCGCTCGCATGATTGAGGATGGAGAGCGAACTCGGCACCAGCAGTGCAGCGCCTATGCCTTGCAGCGCGCGCGCTATGATCAGCGTTGTCGCATCGGTCGAGAGGCCGCAGCCGAGCGAGGCAAGCGCGAAAACCCAGAAGCCGGCGAGATAGGCCCGGCGGGAGCCGAAGTGGTCACCGACGACGCCGGCGGTCAGGAGCAGTACGGCAAAGACCAGCGAATAGGCATCCACGACCCATTGCAACTCGGAAATGCCGGCCCCGAGGCTTCGGGCAATGGCAGGCAGGGCGACGTTGACGATTGTCACGTCGAGCTGCACGACGACGAAGCCAAAACTGGCGGCAGTAACCACGCTGGCAACGGAATGGTCTTTGAAGGATTTATCTATCATTTTGAATCTCCCGAATGCCTCAAGCCTATTGCAACGGAACGCGACAATGCTTCGGTGGCGACCGAACTGTTGCGAGGCTTACGGGACTTCAGGACAAGGTAATTTGCTGGATGGGAACGGCAAGAGCATCTCGATCGATGCTCTCACCCCTTGTCATCGGCCGAGCAACCGGCCGTCGGTGCGCACGCTGCTCAATCAGCCTTCGGCCGATTGCGCAGGGCTTCCGCCTGTGCATAGAACTTCTTTTCCCATTCCTTGTGATTGTCGAGCCCCTCACGGATGAAGGGCGTGAAGATCGCAAGGTTCATGAGAATCCAGTTGACGAAGGTCGCCGGAAAGCGCGTGGGCTTGAGGAAGTCCACGAAGAGGACAACGCGGGTCTTGTCCGAGTGGTTCCAGGCTTCATGCTCGTAGGCATCGTCGAAAATCAGGACCTTGCCTTCCTGCCAATGGCAGATCTGCTGGTCGACGCGAATGGCAAGCTTCTCGTTCGGTTCGGGAACGATAAGGCCAAGGTGAAGGCGGAGCACGCCGTTATAGGGCCCGCGATGGGCCGGCAGGTGCTTGCCCGGCTCGAAGATCGAAAACATCGCGGTCTTGAGGCCAGGGATCTTCTGGACGATGCGCCAGGTCTCCGGGCACGCCTTGATGTTCTGCTCCGACTTGATGCCAAAACCGAGCAGGAAGAAGGTCTTCCAGCGATTGTCGGTGGAAATGGTCTTCACGTCGGTGGAAATGTCCTGGAAGGTCGGCAGCTCGCTCTGACGCAGCAGAACCTTGTCGAGTTCCGCGCGGATCGCCGGCCATTCCTTTTCGATGTCAGCGGCCCAGGGGAAGGTCGCGTTGTCATAGACCGGCGGATTGCCGAGCTTGGCATGTTTCAGATTGAGGCTTTCTGCCCAGGCGACGATGCCCATGAAGAAGCGCGTCATAGCGCTCGGGCGATCCATCGGTGCGATGCCGCTGGTGCCGAAAGTTTGCTGGGGATCGTTATTTGTGGGAGCTGGAATGGTCACGAATGCACTCCGTCACTGTCTTTTAATTTGTGGGGTCATGAAAGTATGGAAGCCTTTGAAGCGCAACGACATCGAAACTTGGGATCCAGCCGGGGGGCTTATCGTGCCGAAGCTCTATTCTGCATGTTATACAACTGTCACAATATTAGAAAAGCCACTTTAGATGGCCGCGCGACGAAGGCCAAAAAATGGCAAGCGCCGCATATCATGACAAATTGTGCCGAACAGAAATAGAGACTTACGCAAGGAGTCTCCAGTGCCGAATACTAAAAAGATAACCTTGGCACTCAACTTGACCGGCCACTGTTGCCGCATCAACGCCAGACATGGCAAGTTGCGCGATTTCGGCGTTTCTGCGGTCCAGGCGCTCAAGAAGAATTGAAATCACGCCGCGGTGCATCGCGGGTGTCGCGGCAAAGGTAGCTGTCCCGACCCGGCGAAAAGATTGACCTTCAGCCGACCGCCACCACGATCGAAAGAAGTGCGCCCATCGATCGAACTGCCCTACGGCAAATTCTCTCCCGGGCGCACTCGATTTTCCCTCCGGACGAGCCGTCAGCGATTGATGCGCGCCTGCAGATGCGCGGGGTAGCGATCCCCCTGCACCGCAATCTTGGAAACGGCGGATTCGATCTCGCCGATATCGGCGGGCGTCAGCTCCACGTCGGCAGCCGCGATATTTTCTTCAAGCCGATGCAGTTTCGTGGTGCCCGGAATGGGAACGATCCATGGCTTCTGAGCCAGGAGCCAGGCGAGTGCGACTTGGGCGGATGTGACATTCTTCGCGACCGCGATCTGGCCGAGCAGATCCACCAGAGCCTGATTGGCCTTTCGGGCCTCCGCCGAGAAGCGCGGGACGATGTTGCGAAAATCCTTGGCATCGAATGTGGTGCTCTCGCTGATCGCCCCCGTGAGGAAGCCCTTGCCGAGCGGGCTGAAAGGCACAAAGCCTATTCCCAGCTCCTGAAGCGTCGGGAGGATCTCTGCCTCCGGCTCGCGCCACCAGAGCGAATACTCGCTCTGCAGGGCGGCTACCGGTTGGACGGCGTGGGCGCGCCGGATCGTCTGTGGCCCGGCCTCCGACAGGCCGAAGTGCTGGACCTTCCCTTCCTGGATAAGGTCCTTCACAGTGCCGGCCACGTCTTCGATGGGAACGTCCGGGTCGACCCGGTGCTGGTAGAAGAGATCGATGACATCGGTCTTGAGGCGCTTCAGCGCGGCATCCGCGACATCGCGAATATGCTCCGGCCGGCTGTTCATGCCGCTCTGTCCGCCGTCCTTACCGAATTCGAATCCGAACTTGGTTGCGATCACCACCTGATCGCGGATAGGCGCCAGAGCGTCGCCCAACAGCTCCTCGTTCTTGTGGGGACCATAGGCCTCGGCGGTATCGAAGAAGGTGACACCGCGTTCGAACGCGGTCCGGATCAACGTGATCGCCTGCTGCGTTTCTGTCGCCGGTCCGTAGCCATAGCTTAATCCCATGCAACCGAGGCCGATTGCCGAGACTTCCAGCCCGCTATTTCCGAGTTTGCGCTTTTGCATATCCATCTCCTTCAGGCGGGATATTCTTCATCTGTTACATGGTCCATCCAGTCGACGACTTTGCCGTCGAGCGCTTCTGCAATGGCGATATGGGTCACAGCCGTTCCAGGGGCCGCGCCATGCCAATGCTTTTCGCCTGGAGCAAACCAGACGATGTCGCCGGGATGAATCTCCTCAACCGGACCGCCTTGGCGCTGCGCCCTGCCGCATCCTGAAGTCACGATCAGCGTCTGGCCGAGCGGGTGCGTGTGCCAGGCGGTGCGTGCGCCAGGCTCGAAGGTGACGATTGCCCCGCCGACACGCGCCGCATCGCTTCCTTTGAACGGCGAGTCGATCCGTACCGAGCCGGTAAAATAATCGGCGGGTCCCTTGGCCGACGGTTGCGAACCGTTTCTCTTGATATCCATGGTCATACCTTTCTCTGAGGAAGCCGTCAGGGCTGCCTGACATCAGGGAATGATTTAGCAGCTGCTCTCAACCTCGATTAGATGATAGAAACCGCAAGGACCCATGAGTGAGATTCATGAATGCTGCGCGAAAACGTCAATGATCTGCTAGCGTTCGTCGCCGTGGCGCGCGAACGGAGTTTCACCAGAGCCGCAGCGCAACTGGGCGTCTCGCAGTCGGCACTGAGCCACACGATGCGGGCGCTGGAGGCGCGTCTCGGGCTCCGCCTCCTGACGCGAACCACG
Organism: Neorhizobium sp. P12A; assembly: GCF_008365395.1. Lineage (NCBI taxonomy): Bacteria > Pseudomonadati > Pseudomonadota > Alphaproteobacteria > Hyphomicrobiales > Rhizobiaceae > Neorhizobium > Neorhizobium sp. P12A. The sequence continues at coordinate 671,729 of NZ_QOVX01000001.1, forward strand.
CGCAGTGTTTCACCGACGCAGGCCGGCGAGCGACTTTTACTCAGCCTCGCCCCCCATTTCGAACAGATCGAAGGCGAGCTTGCAGCGCTGAGCGAACTTCGCGACAAGCCTGCCGGCACCATCCGCATCACGACGGGAGAGCATCCGGCGGGAACGATCCTCTGGCCCGCATTGGAAAGGCTCCTGCCACAATATCCCGATATCAACGTCGAAATGATCATCGACTACGGCCTTACCGATATCGTTGCCGAGCGCTATGACGCGGGTGTTCGGCTGGGCGAACAGGTCGCGAAAGACATGATCGCGGTCAGGATCGGGCCGGACATGCGCATGGCCGTTGTCGGATCGCCCGCCTATATCGCGAGGCGAGGAACGCCGCTGACGCCACAGGACCTGACGGATCACACCTGCATCAACATGCGCTTGCCGACCTACGGCGGAATCTATGCCTGGGAATTCGAGCGGGACGACCGGGAGGTGAAGGTTCGCACCGAAGGCCAGCTGGTCTTCAACAATATTGCCCTCAGACTGAATGCAGCACTGGCGGGCCTGGGTCTGGCCTTCCTGCCGGAAGATGTCGTTCTTCCGCATCTTGAGGAAGGTCGCCTCGTCCGGCTCCTCGAAGACTGGTGTCCGCCCTTCCCCGGCTATCACCTCTATTATCCCAGCCGCCGGCAGTCCTCGCCGGCCTTCGCGCTGCTGGTCGATCCGCTGCGTTATCGCGGCTGAACGGATGGAATGAGCGTCATGGGGTCGCCTTGCCGCACCCGCCGACTTGCCGGAATCATCTCATCCGGATGTTCGACAGGAGCAGTGACAGTTCCGACTGCCGGTTGGTGTCGGTCTTGCGATAGATCGACTTGAGGTGCGCCCGCGCAGTTTCATAACTGACGGCACGATGGGTCGCGATCTCATGGAGGCTCATGCCTTGCCCGAGCAGAAGCGCGATCTCGGCCTCCACGCGGGTGAGGCCAAACAGCTTGACCAGCGTTGCCGGCCGCTGCTGAAACTTCTCTTCGGGATCGTCGATCAGCACGACCGCATAGGAGTGCGAGAACACACCCTGCATTTCCCCGCCGATGCGCTGGATATGGGCGACAAGCGGCCGTTTGCCGGCACGCGTGAGCGTGACGATATCCGCCTCGCCGTTTTGCGTTGACAGCTCGGAACCCAGCACTGCCTTGAGGCCGCGATTGAAAGCAACCGCCTCGTCTGCCTTTGCCGGCCGCAATTCACCCTGGACGATCTGAAGATCGACGCCAAGCAGGCCCCGCGCCTTCTCATTGATCATCGTGACCTGCCCCTGTCCATTGACAAAGATGCAGGCAACGTTGGCCATCTCGAAAGCGGCTGCCATTCCCTTCACTTCACTTGCAGATATGTCATGCATTGTCGTTGTAGAAACCATCCGCTAATGCCCTAATCCCCAACCGGCGGCTTTAGTTTCTCTGAGAACAGTACCCCTCTCCTCATCATAACTCTCCAGCGTGGGAACGCTCTCCTGCGACTGTACTCACACTCCAATCGACCGAAACAGCCAATAATACCACATCCTAATATAAGTTTATTGAAAAATATGCCTGCTCTGCATACGCAAAATGACGTAAATGAGATAAATATGTCGCACTCACAGAATATCGATTCAATCACATCAAATCCAATTTACCTTACGTTAAGTAAAGCCAATTGGATTTGATGCGACGCAAAAATAAAGACGCCGCAAGCCTACTGTAGGGCTTGCGGCGCTATATCGTTTTCAAAGTCGTCGAAGACGTTCGACTGATTCGATCGCGCGCTAGGTCTTTCGCGGTGCTTTAAACCTTGAGTTCGCGCCGCTCCCGTTCCGTGACCATGGCGAGATCGAGCACCTTTTGCAGGTTCGCGGCATGGCGGAAGTTCGGATCCTGGGGGATGCCGCTCACAACAGCTTCGGCAAAACGCTGGTAGTTGGTCGGCACCGGAGGAACTTCGATCGTCTTCCAGGTTGCGCTCTCCACATCCTCTCCGAGGCAACCGCGCAGTTCGGACTCTCCCGGGCGATGCGAGACCTCGAGCCCGCCCCGTTCTCCATAGATGCGCAACTTCAGCTCGTTGAGATGGCCTGTCGCCCAGCGGCTGGCATGAACCACGCCGAGCGCACCATTGGCGAAATCGACCGACATCGAGAAGCTGTCATTGGCATCGAGCGTATATTCCCCGATCTGCCCGCCCGGCGCCTTGTTGAAGGTCTTCAACCGGGCAAACACATGGTCAATGTCGGTTGCCGCCCCGTAGGCCGCGAAATCGAGGATGTGGATGCCGACGTCGCCGAGCACGCCGTTCGAGCCATGTCCCGTCGATAGTCGCCACAGCCAGGTCGATTCGCTGCGCCAATCGCCCCAGGCCTTCGAGACGAGCCAGCTCTGCAGATAGGACGCCTCGACATGCTTGACCGTGCCGATCTCGCCGGCGATCACCATTTCGCGGGCCCGCTGCAGCGGCGCGACGTTGCGATAGGTAAGATTGACCATGTTGATGACGCCGGCCCGCTCCGCCGCCTCCGTCATCTCCAGCGCCTTGTCGTAGTTCTCGGCAAGCGGCTTCTCGCATAGGACATGCTTTCCGGCTGCGAGCAACGGCAACGTGGTCGGATGGTGTGCCCGATCCGGTGTGACATTCGTCGCAGCGTCGAATTCACCCCAGGAGATTGCCTCGTCGAGGGATAGGAAACGCTTCCCGATATTGTATTTATCGGCGAAAGCCGCGAGCCGCGTGGCGTCCGTGTCCACGGCGCCGACAATCTCGACGCCGTCGATGGTGGTGAACTGGTCGACTTGGTTCTTCGCCATGCCGCCCGTACCAATGATGATGAGACGCATGAACTACCTCAGCGATAACCGGCTTCGCCGGCCTGGTGGAGCTTTGGACCACGCTCGACGATCGGCTCCGGAGCCTGCTCGACCGGCACGTTCGGAGCATCATGGATGGTCGTCAGCGATCCCTGCGGGTTGTGCGCCCACTTGACCGCATTGACCAAGACCTTGTGCACGTTCGCGTCGTGATAGGTCGGATAGGTTTCGTGACCGGGACGGAAATAGAAGATGTTTCCCGCACCGCGGCGCCATGTGATGCCGGATCGAAACACTTCCCCGCCCTGGAACCATGAAATGAAGACGGTCTCGAGCGGCTCGGGAACGGAGAAAGCCTCGCCGTACATTTCCTCGTTTTCCAGAACGAAATTCTCGTCGAGCCCGGCAGCGATCGGATGCCGTGGATTGATCACCCACAGCCTTTCCCGCTCGCCAGCCTCGCGCCATTTCAGCGCGCAGGGCGTTCCCATCAACCGCTTGAAGATCTTCGAGAAATGGCCGGAATGCAGGACAATCAGGCCCATGCCTTCCCAGACGCGCTCGGCGACACGCTCGACGATCTCGTCAGCCACGGCGCCATGATCCTTGTGCCCCCACCAGATGAGAACGTCGGTATCCTTCAGGCGTGCAGCACTCAAACCGTGCTCCGGCTCCTGCAGCGTCGCGGTCGTGGCGGTAATCGCGGGATCGGAATTGATCGCCTTGGCGATGGTGTTGTGCATCCCCTCGGGATAGATGCTTGCTACCACCTCATTGGTCTGCTCGTGGATATTCTCCCCCCACACGACTGTGCGAATGGCCATTGCTACGCTCCTCTGAAATTTCTTTCCAATAGAATGGGGTTGGCCGAATCCAAAGCGCTTTGGAAAATTGCTGTGCCGCCTCGCCTCGGTCCTCCCGACGAAGACATAGAGCGCCTGCAATGATTTGACAAAGGCAAAATCGCCGCGCTGGCGCGACTGTTCGTCAGTGCGAAACGGCCTTGGAGAAGAGATTGACCACAAGCACGCCGGCAATGATCAGCGCGAGCCCGATCATGGCGGGAAGATCAAGCTTCTGCTTGAAGAAAACGAGCCCGACGCCCGAAATCAGCACGATGCCGAGAGCGCTCCAGATCGCATAGGCAATACCGACAGGAATGGTCCGCAACGTCACCGACAGGAAATAGAAGGCGCCGGTATAGCAGAGGATCAGGACGACGGTCGGCCCTATGCGGGTAAACTGCTGCGACATCTGCAGCGCCGTCGTGCCGATCACTTCGAGCACGATCGCGACGAACAACATTGCATAGACGGAGGCCCCGGCCATTCCTATTTTCCTCGATTACTTCAGGGTGAGTTCGATGAGGCTGGCGATCAGCGACTGCCGCTCGCGCTCATCCATCTCGTGGCTGCCAAGGATATCGGCAAGCCAGAGGCCATCGGCTGCGAGCCTGACGATCTGTGCGTTCGCCGAGGAATCCGTACCGATATATTCCTCGCTGCGCTCGCGCACCCAGTCCCGCCAGCGCTGGCGCAGCCGCGGCTCCACCAGCATCGCCATCGTTACCTGTGCCCAGTCCTTGGATTCCTCGGACCGGTTGCGCAATGCAAGAACCGCCTGGAGATAGGCGCGCGTGAAGCGCCCATGCGGAATGGGATCATCCCGCATCACATCCTCGATCGCGCTATCCAGACGTATGACCAGGCTGTCGAACAGCGCTTCCAGCAGCGCATTCTTGTTCGGGAAATGGTGCAGGAGCCCGCCCTTGCTGACACCTGACGCAGCCGACACCGCATCAAGCGTCACCGCCGTCATTCCCTGCGCAGACGCAAGCCGCGCGGCAACCTCCAGCAATTGCTGGCGGACGAGAACGGGCTGCTTTCTTCTATGGTGCGCTTCAGACATGCCTGAGACAACATACCGTCCGGACGGTTTTGTCAAGAATAGCAGCGATAAACTCTTTGAAATCGAACGCGCTCGGCGCTTCGAAGAAAGCATGCGCTTCCCGGATGACGTCCATGCGACAGCGCCCAAACGCCGCAGAAATCCGTTCCCCTGTTGCAGCGGTCACGACAAAACGCCATGTAAGACGACGAACCGGGTGTAGGACAGTGAGCGACGAAACCATTACTTTATACGAGGCGATCGGCGGCGATCCGACCGTTCGGGCGCTGACGAAGCGTTTCTATGATCTGATGGACAGCTTGCCCGAAGCTGCACGCTGCCGGGCCGTCCATCCGCCGAGCCTCGAAGGCAGCCGCGAGAAATTCTATGAATACCTGACCGGCTATCTCGGCGGCCCGCAGCTCTATATCGAGAAACGCGGCCATCCCCGCCTGCGCAGCCGGCATTTTGTGGCAGCGATCGGACCCGCTGAACGCGACGAATGGCTGCTCTGCTTCCGTCGCGCGATGGATGAAACGATCGGGAACGAAAAGCTCCGGGCCATCATCCTCGAGCCGGTGGAGCGCCTTGCCTACCACATGCAGAACCGCGAACAGGACGCCCCATGAATTCGACTGCCAGCATTCGCAGCCTGATCCTCTTTCTTGCCGGCCTGCTCGGTTGCGCCGGTGTTGCGCTGGCCGCGGCCGCCACGCATGGCGCCGATGCGCACTATTTCGGCGCGGCATCGACCATGTGTCTTGCCCATGCCCCTGCCCTTCTAGCAGTCTATGCCGGTTACGATCGCTTCCGCACCGCGCCGGCCGCCGGCCTTGTCCTTGGGCTCGGCACGCTGCTTTTCGGCGGCGACCTGATCTATCGCCATTTTCACGACACCGGGCTTTTTCCGCTCGCCGCCCCGATCGGCGGCTTCGCCATGATGGCCGGCTGGATTCTGGCAGCGCTGGGCGCATTTCTCCCGGTCCGGCGTTAACCGCCGAAGGGAGCGGGAAAATTAGATAGTTCTTTCGCACGGAACCCTTCGAGCGTAGGCTTCCTCCGGCCCGACCGACACGCCTGCCGTCTGTCCTGATATGGCTTGAGGGAGCAACCGCCATGACCGCAGCAGAGAAAGCCTTTGCCGGACCTATCCCGGAAATCTACGACCGTCTCCTCGTCCCCCTCATTTTCGAACCTTACGCCCGCCACCTCGCCGAACGCGTGGAGAAACTGAAGCCGCAGAGCTTGCTGGAGGTCGCAGCCGGGACCGGAGCCGTCACACGCGCGCTCGCCTTGCGGCTGGATGAGAAGGTGCGGATCCTGGCATCCGACCTCAACCAGCCGATGATAGACTTTGCGAGATCGCGGCAAGGCAATAATGGCAGGATAACCTGGCAGCAGGCCGACGCCCTGTCGCTGCCGTTCGAAGCACAGAGTTTCGATATCGTGGTCTGCCAGTTCGGCGCGATGTTCTTCCCCGACAAGGCCAAGGGCTACCGCGAGGCACACCGCGTGCTAAGGCCGAACGGTCATTACATTTTCAGCGTCTGGGACAAGTTGGAAAACAACGAATTTGCCCAATTCGTGGAGGATACACTTGCCGATCATTTTCCGCAGGACCCGCCGCGCTTCATGGGCAGGACGCCGCATGGTTACTGGGCGATCGACCCCATTCGCAACGACCTGAAAGCCAGCGGCTTCCGCGAGGTGACTGTCGATACATCCGAGCAGAAATGCCGAGCTCGTTCCGCGCATGAGGTCGCCATCGCCTATTGTCAGGGAACGCCGCTGAGAGTGGAGATCGAAGCCCGCTCTCCATCAGGTCTCGATGAGGCAACCGAAGTAGTCGCCGAGGCGCTTACACGGCGCTTCGGAACCGGCTCCATCGACAGCAGGATAACCGCACATGTCATTGAGGCGGTCCGCTAGGCGAGCCGATGATCGCGGCGCTTCATCGGGACTGGCAAGAGAAAATCACAAAATGAAACAGCCGCGTCGATATCCACGCGGCTGCGGCAAAAAAGAAAGCTGATATCAGAACTTCACGCCGACGCCGACCACGACGGCGTTCTGATTAAGATCGACATTCGTGTTGCCGATGTCCTTGCTGCCGAAGTCCGTATATCGATACTCGACCCGGCCGAAGATATTGTTGGTGAAGGCATGGTCGACACCGGCGCCGAGCGTCCATCCATTGAACGTCTTTGTCTCCTTGCCGTCACCGGCATCGAGATAACCGCGGCTGATCTGCCAGCCACCGGTCGCATAGACCAGCGTCTTGTCAAAGGCATAACCGACACGCGCGCGTACCGAGCCGTCGACATCAGTGCCGCCGTCAACGCCGGGCACGATCTCTTCCTTATTCCAATTATAGTTCAGGTCGCCTTCCGCGCCGATCACGACGTTGTTGTCCATCTGCCAGTTATAGCCGAGGAAACCGCCGATCAGACCGCCGTTGAAATGCTGCGAGGCGCTGCCGCCAGGAAAATCGAAATCGCCATCAACCCAGGATCCGCCACCGCGGATACCGGCATAAGGACCAGTCCAGGTGAAGACGGGAACCTGTTCCGCAATCGGAGGAGCCGGCGGCGCAGTAACCGCGTCTGCGGCCATGGCTGGCGCGAAGGCGGCTGCGGCGGCAAATGTGGCGAATATGGATGAAAGAACAAGCGTCTTCATGATGCTTCCTCGACTGGACTGCGACGGGGCCGTCTCATCTAATCGAACATCTAATGTGTCATGTCCCATATTCAATAGCTTATTCTAATGGTCGTGTCGAATCGCCGCCCTTTTGTGCCAAAAGCGACAGATCGGCCACAGACCGATAAAATGCCATGAAAACATGGGATATTATGGCGCAAATCGCCACCCGCGTTCAGCGATCCGGCGCACCTCCATCGCGAAAATTTGTGCCTGCGATCACGGTCAAAACGGAACACAATCCATCCCTGAAAGATTGTTTTCGGCAAAGGCACCGGAGCAGCGTCCATGACCAAGATCGACCTCTCAAACGCATACCGAGACTATATCGCCTGTCTCAATGCACGGGATTGGCCTGGATTAGGAGAGTTCGTCGACGACGACGTACACCACAACGGCCATTCTATCGGGCTATCAGGTTATCGCGAGATGCTGGAGAACGATTTCCTGGAAATTCCCGATCTTTGTTTCAGCATTCGCCTGCTGGTATCGGACCACCCCTACATCGCGAGCCGACTGCAATTCGACTGTACGCCGAAGGGAAAATTCCTCGGACTTGATATAAACGGAAGGAAAGTTTCCTTCGCCGAGAATGTCTTCTACGAATTTCGCGAGAACCGGATCTGGCAGGTATGGTCGGTCGTAGACAAGGCAGCGATCGAGGCGCAGCTCTAGCGCCCCGGAAGCTGATGCCTGCGGCCAACTTATATTGCTGGAATTGCTTCAGATTCCCTCGACGACGTTGAAGCCTTCAAACACGGGCGGTCCCTTGTAGATGGCCTTGTGGTCGCCGGCATTGCGGTGCGCCATGCGGAAATTCTCAGACTTCGTCCAGTTCTGGAAATCATCCTCGCTGCGCCAGATCGTGTGCGAGGCGAAGAGCGTGAAGCCCTCCTCCTCATTGGTGCGACCGCGCAGCAGCCGGAACTCGACGAAGCCGGGCACCTGCGCAAGGCTGGAATCGCGATTTCTCCAGATGGTCTCGAATTCGCTTTCGGAGCCGACGGCCACGCGGAAACGGTTCATGGCGATATACATGAGGGACCTCTCAGACCTTTTTCCTGCGATCGGCAGTCTTGCGCGCCGGCTGCGCGAAGGCAATCACATTCCGGCCTTCGTCGGTGGCAGTGCCGAGCGGCTCGCTCGATGCTTCGCCCGGAAGCCTCGCGGCCCAGAATGGGAAGCACACGACGTTGGGCGCGATCCGGCGCTCCCGGTCGCGCTCGATAAGCAGCTGGTAAAGCTCCGGCACCAGCGCGTCTCCGGTCTTGCCGGCAAGCTTGTGCAGGCCGATCATCGTGTAGCCGTCAGGGCCTTTATCCTTCATCGGGAATGGTCTCGGTCGTTCATCGTCTGCAGCGCCCGCTCAAGGCTGGACTTGCTGCCGTTGCGCAGGGGAATGAAGGCCTTGCCGAACTTCTTGCAGCCGGTCTTTACGCGAAGGCACGCGTCGTGGCTTATACAGTCGATCGGGCAGAAGACGCAGTCGACGGAAGGCAGAACGGTATCGATCCGCGAAACCGCCTCGCGAAGGCCACCGTCATGATGGATAAGCTCGGCGCCGAAATTGCTGGCGATCTGGCGCAGATGCGCCACCTGGCAATCGCGTCCGCCGACATAAAGAAAGCTGCGCCCGTCCAGCTTGGACTTGCCGGAGACCTGCACTGCAATCTCCTCCTCGCGGGTATCGCGGTTGAAGTCCCTCTTGCCCTTACGCGCCATGCATCACCCGTTCGCTGATTGCTCTGATGCGGCTTGATTCCCCGACCGCGAACGGACCCTACAAAACTTGATTTTTACAGTAAAGTATAAAGTTGATTATTCTTATCATATTTTACCATGCCAATCTCAGGGACCTGTTACCTGTACCTCCTGAGTGAAGGTCCAGCTCGGTTTGCCCCACTCAGGCGGCAGCGACGGGAACGGTGCGGCACGGCGGACCCCATCGAGAACGGCCTGATCGAGATCCGGTATGCCCGAGCTGCGCGCCAGCGACAGGGAGGCCACATCGCCGCTCGCATTGATCGTGAGCTTCACCAGAACCCTGAGATTGCCGGTCATGCGCTTGTATTCGGTCGGCACACGCACGGACCGGCGAATGCGCGATTGCACCTTGCCGGGATAATTTGCGACCGCCGCACTACCCCAGCCATTACGGTTTGCAGCACCTTCCGAATTCTGATCGGACTGTGCCGTTTCGCTGCCCGTCGAGGCGCCTTTCTTGGTGTCTTCCTCGTCCTGCCCCCTCGATCCGGATTTGACCTTCGCCGGCTTGGGCGGCTCCTTCTTGGTGACTTTCGGCTTCTCCACCGGCGGCTTCGGCGCAGGCGGCTTTTCGACCGGCGTTACGACCTGTTCGGGCGCCTGCGGCTCCGGCTGGACTTCGGCGGCCTCGACCGGCTGCACACTCGGCTGAACCTCCGCCGGCTGCGGCGGCTGCGCTTCCGGCTGGACGGTCTCAGGCACCTGCGTCGCCATCGGCTGGACGACGGTCGACTCTGCGGGTGCCGTCGAGGTCAACACCTCAGGCTCGGGCGTCACCACGGTCTCGGGCGAAACCTGCGAGACCTCGGGTTGGGCGGGCTGAACTTCATCCGGTTGCGGCTGCTGTGCTTCCGTCGGCTGCACCGCCTGGGTGATTTCGGTCGGTTGGGCCTCCGTCGGCTGCGGCTCCACGGGCTGGACCTGCTCCGGCTTTGTCTCTGTCGGCTGCACGGTATCCGGCTGGACGGCATCGGCAACGACCTGTTCCGGCTCCTTGCTTTCCTCGCCGGCAGCCTGCTCGTCTGCATCGCTTCCAAGCATGATGACGCTGACGACCTCACCCGCCTCTTCCTGCGGCTCCTCAGGCGTGACGACGAAGGTCGTCACCAGCGCCGCAAAGACGGCAGCGTGAAACACGAAGGAGCAGAGGCAGGCAATCGCAACACGGCGCTTGCCGGGCTTCGCGATCGAGACCTTTGCTTCGCGCTTAGCCTCCATGACAGGCACGTCGGCGGCCTTATCGGGCTCTTGCTTCGGATGCGCTGGAAAGGATTCAATCAGCGTCACGCGGTTGTAGTAGACGACCGACTCCGCCGCCGGCTGGCGCGGTACGCCTTCGAGATCAGAGAGCTGGTGGCCCGGCAGCATTGCCGGCACATTGTCGTTGACACCCGGCCCATCCTCGACGCGCGGGATGATCGCGACGGGAGGCTTCGATCTGACCTTGATTGAACTCTTCATGACACTATCCGCCGTTGGTGGCATGCCGGGCAAACCGGAATCGGCGCCGGCTCGATTGCTCAGCCCTCGAAGGGAACGGAAAGCTGTGATCTAGTCTGAAGCGCCTTCTTGCATTCACCCGCAGCCGGCCCGTCACAGACAGGCGTGTCGTTGATGATGATGCGGCTGACGCTTTCGCATTTGACACCAGGCATATCGAACTGCCGCACCCGCTTCTTGCCGACTGGCAGATCGCGGAAATCGAGTACGGTGACGCGATCGACGGTGTTCCTCTCGTTGAAGAAGGCGAGCTCGAAGGAGATCTTGTTGATATCAGTCGGAAGATCGTTTTCAGCGACGAAGGTCATCATGCAGCCCTTCTGCGAGGGGGCGAGCGCATTCAGTTCGACATTGATTTTCTGCGTCTGGGCGGTCGCGGCAGGCGCATCCTCAGCGCCTGCCTGAACGACGTTGAAAGCTCCGACCACACCGGCGGCAACCACTGTCAGGATCGTCTTCATTCGCATCGATCTACTCCAAATATCCGGACTGAAAATTAAACTTGACTCTTATTGTCTTCTATTGCGTCATTAAAAAATGATGAGTATGTGAGTCAAGATAAATCTGGCCCGGAAGCACCCCCAGGGCCCCATGAATTTTCAGGCAAAAAGGCAAGATGATTGCTGAGAAGAAACCACTACAACCGATGCCGCCACCGGTCGTGCAGCAGGTAAGAACCGTCGAAAGTGCGGAGATTTTCCGTGGCCAGAGCGAAATCATGATCAGGCATGAGGGCGCCGTCTACCGGATGAAGATCACCCGCCAAGGCAAGCTCATTCTCAACAAATAGGCATGAACGATGACTGACAGGACCAGACCGACCCCCGCCGAAATCCGCGCCTACCGGCTCGAAAACCCGAAAATGCGTGAGCGCGATATCGCAGCCCGGCTCGGCATTTCCGAGGCGGCTCTCGTTGCCGCCGAAGTCGGGCTGACGGCAACCCGCATCGACGCCGATGTCGAACGTTTTCTGGCGCGCGTCGCAGGGCTGGGCGAGGTTCTCGCTCTGTCGCGAAACGAGAGTGCCGTGCACGAGAAAATCGGCGTCTACGAGAACATCAAGGCCGGTAAGCAATCGGCGATCGTCCTCGGCGAGAACATCGACCTGCGCATCTTCCCCAGCCGCTGGGTTCACGGCTTTGCCGTCACCAAGGATGATGGCGAGACGCAGCGTCTCAGCCTTCAGTTCTTCGACAAGGCGGGCACCGCGGTCCACAAGGTTCACCTACGGCCGGATTCCAACGTGGAAGCCTATCACGCCATGGTCGCAGAGCTCGGGATCGACGATCAATCCCAGGAATTCATCGAGGACCATTCCGCGGGCGGCAACGACGAGCCGGATGGCGATGTCAGCCGCGAGGAGCTGCGCGACCACTGGAGCCGCATGACGGATACGCACCAGTTCTTCGGCATGCTGAAGAAGCTGAAGATCGGGCGTCAGGCCGCGATCCGCAGCGTCGGCGACGACTATGCCTGGAAGCTCGAAGACGGCACCGTGGCCGAGATGATGCGGGCCGCCGTCGAAGATGGACTGCCGATCATGTGCTTCGTCGCCAATGACGGCATCGTCCAGATTCACTCAGGGCCGATCTTCAACGTCAAGACCATGGGTCCGTGGATCAACGTCATGGACCCGACCTTCCACCTGCATCTGCGCCAGGACCACATCGCTGAGGCCTGGGCCGTGCGCAAGCCAACCATCGACGGCCATGTCACATCTTTCGAAGCCTATGATGCCAAGGGCGAGATGATCATCCAGTTCTTCGGCAAGCGGAAGGAAGGGGTTGCGGAACGCGAGGAATGGCGCGCGATCATCGAGGCCTTGCCGAAGGCCGGAACCAGCGTCGCAGCTTGAGGGTTGGGATCATGAACATTCTGATGAATGCCCGGCGCATCAGACCCTGGGAAGTCGCGTTGACGCTCGTCGTCATGTCGCTACCCTTTGTGCCCGTCGGTCCGGTCAAGGGCAGCTACGGCTTCGTCCGGCCAGCCCATGCCACGGAATCGGCCAAGGTCGACACCTCCCGCCTGGTCTCGATCGGCGGCGACGTGACGGAGATTGTCTACGCGCTCGGCGAAGAGAAACGCCTGATCGCCCGCGACTCCACCAGCACCTATCCGGAGGAAGCAAAAAAGCTTCCCGATGTCGGCTACATGCGCCAGCTATCGCCGGAAGGCATCCTTGCGGTCAACCCGACCGCGATCATCGCCGTCGATGGATCAGGACCGCCGGAGGCGCTTGCTGTTCTGCGCAATGCCAGCGTCCCCTTCGAGACCGTGCCGCAGAGCTATGACCGCGCCGGCATCGTCAAGAAGATCGAGACTGTCGGTGCAGTCCTCGGCGTGCCCGACAAGGCCAAGGCGCTGGAAGACAAGGTGTCCGCCGATCTCGATGCTGCGATCTCCGACGCTGCCAAGCGTCCGGAGGCCGAGCGCAAGCGCGTGCTCTTCGTCCTCAGCGCCCAGGGCGGCAAGATCCTCGCCTCGGGCACCGGCACCGCCGCCGACGGCATCATAAAGCTCGCCGGCGCCGTCAACGCGGTCGGCACCTTCCCCGGCTACGAGCCGCTGACCGACGAGGCGATCATCGAGGCGAAACCTGACGTGATCCTGGTCATGAGCAATGGCGGAGAGCACCCGATCACCAACGACGAGCTGCTGAAGCAGCCGGCTCTGTCGCTGACGCCGGCTGCCGAAAAGAAGGCCGTCATCCGCATGGACGGCCTTCATCTGCTCGGCTTCGGCCCGCGCACCGCAAGCACGGTGCGCGAACTGAACACCGCGATCTACGGGGGCTGACATGGCCTTCGGCGAAGCGGCGCCGCGGCAGACGGACATGGCAAGGCGGCAAGACACCATCCTGTCACGCTATCGCGCCGGCGATCGCTCGCGGCTGGCTCTGCTGATGATCGCTGCGTTGATTGTCGTGGCGATCTTCTCTCTGCTGTTTTCCGTAACGACAGGCGCATCGGACGCCTCCTTCGTCGACGTCGTCAGAAGCGTGGCCATGGGCAATGCCGATGGTGTGCTCAGCACCCGCAACCGGATCATAATCTTCGACATCCGCATGCCTCGCGCCACGCTGGGCTTCCTGATCGGCGCCTCGCTGGCAGTCTCGGGCGCGATCATGCAGGGGCTGTTCCGCAACCCGCTTGCCGATCCCGGTCTCGTCGGCGTTTCCTCGGGCGCAAGCTTCGGCGCGGTCGTGATGATCGTACTCGGCAACGGAATTGCCGCGCCGCTTTACAATGGGCTCGGCATCTACGCCCTGCCGCTAGCCGCCTTCACGGGCGGATTGGTGACGACACTGCTGCTCTATCGGATCGCCACCCGCAACGGCCAAACCTCTGTTGCGACGATGCTTCTTGCCGGCATCGCGCTCGGCGCCATGACCATGGCGTTGACCGGCGTGCTGATCTACATGGCCGACGACCGGCAATTGCGCGACCTCACCTTCTGGGGCATGGGCTCGCTCTCCGGAGCCACCTGGATCAAGATCGCGGCCGCCGGCCCGATCATCCTGCTGTCGCTGGTCGCCATGCCCTTCATAGCCCGCGGCCTCAACGCGATCACGCTTGGAGAAGCGGCAGCCTTCCACGTGGGCATACCCGTCCAGCGGCTGAAGACGATCGCGATCGTTGCCGTCGCCGGCGCGACAGGCGCATCCGTCGCCGTCAGCGGCGGCATCGGCTTCGTGGGCATCGTCGTGCCGCATCTGCTGCGCATGGTCATCGGCCCCGATCATCGTTATCTCCTGCCGGCTTCGGCACTCCTCGGAGGCTCGCTCCTGATCTTTGCCGACGTTCTGGCACGTACCCTCGTCGTGCCGGCAGAATTGCCGATCGGCATCATCACCGCATCCGTCGGTGGACCGTTCTTCCTCTGGATCCTGCTGCGCCAGCGCTCGCGCCTCAGCCTGTGACATCAACATGATCGAAGCCAAAAACCTTTCCGTCCAGCTGTCTGGCAAGACAGTCGTCGGCGATCTATCCTTCGTTGCGCGAGCCGGTGAACTGACCGCGATCTGCGGCCCCAACGGTTCGGGCAAGACCACCACGATGAAGGCAATCTCGGGAGAGCTTGCCTATAAGGGTTCGGCCCGGCTGAATGGCGAGGAGATCCATAGTCTGGCGCCCTGGCAGCTCGCGATGATGCGCGGAGTGCTGCCGCAGGCAAGCACCATCTCCTTTCCTTTCACCGTTCGCGAAATCATCGCCATGGGCCTGACATCAGGGCGCAACAGCCATCCGGAACAGACGGCGCGGATCGTCGCCGACGCCCTGGCGGCCGTCGATCTCGCCGGTTTCGAAGGGCGCTTCTATCAGGAACTTTCCGGTGGCGAGCAGCAGCGCGTCCAGCTTGCTCGCGTTCTCTGCCAGATCCCCGAGCCCGCCGTCGACGGAAAGCCATGCTGGCTGTTCCTCGACGAGCCGGTCTCCAGCCTCGACATCAGCCACCAGCTGACGATTATGACCCTGGCGCGCAACTTCTGCCGGCGCGGCGGCGGCGTCATATCAGTCATGCACGACCTGAACCTGACTGCCCTCTTCGCCGACCGAATGGTCCTGTTGAAGAACGGCATGCTCGCCGCTGGCGGGTCGGTCGCAGAGGTCATGACCGACGAGATGCTGGAGCAGGTCTTCGGCTGCCCGCTCAGGGTCAATCGCGTACCGAAGGATGCCACTCCCTTCGTCCTCGCCCACAGCGCATTCGATGAATGACAGCTGCACCCTTGCGCAGTCTCCAAGACGTCTCTCGCAGCGAGCGACCACTGGAACCTTTCATCGTTCGACGCGTTGATTTGCCAACGACATGGATCAATGCCGGATGAGCAGGCGTGTGCCAGCAGCAAGGCGGATCCAGCACAGAGTGGCGACTACAGACTAGAACGACGCGAGCGACGCGTCAGAACAATGGAGACCCGATTATGGTGACGTCCTTCCTCCATCCCCTTCGCAGCAAGCACAATGGCGGCCTGCACGATCTCGAGGCCACGATCGAGGATCAACTCGAAACGCTCCGCGACGAGATCGCTGCGCTGACCAAGCTCATCAGCAAGAGCAACACGAGCAAGAAGATCCGCTATCAGGCGCAGGCGGGATACGACGATCTCCTGAGCCGCAGCGAAGACATTCTGCATGACCTCCAGGATAGCTACAGCCGCGGCGCCCGCGAAATGCGCGAAACCGTTCGCCGCCATCCGGCAGCAACCATCGGCGCGGCGGCAGCCGTCGGCCTGTTGATCGCCTTTCTTGCCCGCCGCTGAGGAGGCTTGATGCTGTTTCCGATCGTCAGCCTCCTGCTGTCAGGGTCCGTCAGCCGCACCGTTGCGCGCACCAAGCGCAACGGTATTTTTGTAGCCATTGCCGTCCTGCTGCTGCTGACGGCCTATGTCTTTGCGCTCGTCGCGACCGCGATCTGGCTCGCGACCATATACGGCGCAATCGGCGCGGCACTGTTCATGGCAGCCGGCGCCCTGCTCCTGGGCATCATCGTTCTCGTGGTCATGGCCGTCATGAATGCGCAGGAAGAGCGCCGCGCCCGCGAACGAAAGAGAGAACTGGAATCGATGGCGGCAGCCGCATTGGGCGTCGTGCGTAGCCAGCCGCTGTTGACGGTCGCCATCGCCGCGGCCTTTGTGCTGAGCAACCTTTTGGGATCGAAGCGCGAAGAGGATTGATTGGGGCCGCCCGCCTAACTTAGGCCCCAGTCTCTCGCCGAGAGGGAACCCCTCATCGCCTCGCTACGCTCGGCACTTCTCCCCAAGGGGAGAAGTGGAGCGAGCCGCCCCATCGCGTTGTAGGCCTTTTTTGTCCGAGTGGAATATACGCTGCGACGGTGCGGCGCCCCTGTCTTCTCCCCTTGGGGAGAAGGTGCCCGAAGGACGGATGAGGGGTTTTTCACCAACGCAGGCGCGCCAACAAAAAACAAAACCTCCGCGCATCCCTGCCCGGAGGCTTTCTTTTGTAGCAAGCAGTCTTCCTCAGAAAGCAAACGCCCTCGACGTCAGCGGGGACGATGTTGCATCCGGTCCGAAATCCGCTTCGCCTGATATCTGCAACAGTTCCTGCAGACGCTGGCGGGCGCGGTTGACGCGGCTCTTGATCGTGCCGACCGCACAGCCGCAAATTTCGGCAGCCTCTTCGTATGAGAAGCCGGAGGCGCCGACCAGGATGATCGCTTCGCGCTGGTCCGGCGGCAGCTGATCGAGCGCCTTTCGGAAATCCTGCAGATCGAGCGCACCGTATTGAGACGGATGCGTCGCCATAGATTCGGTAAAGAGCCCGTCGCTGTCCTGGATTTCACGACCGCTCTTGCGCATCTGGCTGTAAAGCTCGTTGCGCAGGATCGTGAAGAGCCAGGCTTTCATGTTCGTGCCCATCTCGAAATGGTCCTGCTTGGCCCAGGCCTTCATGATGGTGTCTTGAACGAGATCATCGGCACGGTCATGTCGGCCAATGAGCGAAATGGCGAACGCACGCAGGCTCGGGAGAGCTGCCAGGAGTTCACGTTTGAAACTCGGTTCCGCTTTTTCCATCCGGGATATCCCTATTCGGCCACTTTGGCTGAAGCCATGCTTTCCGCACGGTCCAGCTTCTCCAGTAAATCCAGGAAACGGTCAGGGATTGCCTCGTCCTGGGCAGCTGCATAAAGGGAGCGCAGCTTGACGCCGATCTGATTGGTGGGATCCAGAATGTCGACAACCCGGAGATCGGGCTGTTTGGCATCTGCTTTTTCCTGCTTCTGTGCTGTCATCTAAAAAATTCGCTTTCGGATCGTTTACATCTGCGGGTCGTCTTCAGCCTGGGGATCACCGTTCTCACGTCGTGGATAAGGTAGGGAGAAGCCTCATCCACGCTGTCGCCATCAGGAACGGATCACACGCGAACAAACCCACCGTTTGTCGCCACCATAATGCCCGGCAATAAAAAAAGTTCCTGCATTTCGGAACTTTTTTGACCCCCTGGCATTTAGCTCTCATTAAAGCCGATAGCGTCTTAAGGACGGGAGTTATTTATGACACTTTCCACTCGAATTGCGCCGCACCTTCCTTATCTGCGTCGCTATTCCCGCGCACTCACCGGAACACAGACTTCAGGCGACGCCTATGTCGCGGCGGTGCTGGAAGCGATTATCGCAGACATCTCCATCTTCCCCGATACATCCAATGACCGGGTCGCACTTTATAAACTTTTCACCAAGCTCTTTGGTTCCACCGCAGTGCAGATACCGGAGCCTACTTCCCCCTATGCGTGGGAGCAGCGCGCAACCGTCAATCTTGCCAAGGTTTCTCCGGTCGCGCGGCAGGCATTCCTATTGGCCTCCGTCGAGAATTTCCGCCTTGCGGAAATAGCCGATATTCTCGAGGTCGAAGAACCGGAAGTCGTTCGCCTGCTCGACAAGGCATCGCAGGAAATCTCTCGCCAGGTGGCAACCGATATCATGATCATCGAGGACGAGCCCCTGATCGCCATGGATATCGAGCAGATGGTCGAAAGCCTCGGCCACCGTGTCACCGGCATCGCCCGTACCCACTCCGAAGCAGTGGCGCTCTACAATGCGACCAAGCCGAGCATGGTTCTGGCCGACATTCAGCTCGCCGACGGCAGCTCCGGTATCGATGCCGTCAACGACATCCTGAAGACCTCTAGCGTCCCGGTGATCTTCATTACCGCTTTCCCGGAGCGCTTGCTGACCGGCGAACGGCCGGAACCGACTTTCCTGGTCACCAAGCCGTTCAACCCCGATATGGTCAAGGCATTGATCAGCCAAGCTCTGTTCTTCAACGAAACGACGCGCGTCGCAGCCTGAGTTACCCTTGTATTTCAGAATGGAACAAAGAAAAGCAGCAAGCGTTTCGGCTCAGCCGAAGCGCTTCGCTAGCTTTCGTGACGAATTGTTATATGAGTAACACCATGGATTTCCACGGGGCACGCGATTCCGGCGTTGTTCAGGGAAAACCGAGGGAAAGGCGACTTTGTGAATACCACTGAACCATTGTCGAGCGCCGCCTTCGGTTTGGAGGGCAAGGCCGCCATAATGGAGCGGGCGCTCGGTAGCGCCGGCATTTCGATCATGTTCCAGGATTCCAGCCTGGCAATTGTCTACGCTGAAAATCTCCCCGAACATCTCAAGCCTTCCCTCATTCTCGGCAAGGGTGACCTGCAGCTATTCGGGGCCAGGGACGGACAGCGTCTTGCAGACCTCAAGCGCAAGGTGCTGGAGAACGGTGCGCCGTCCAGGACCGAAATAGACTTTCTGACGACCGATGGTTCCAGAATCTTCGAAATCAAAATCGAACGAACCGGACGATCCGGCGACTATGGCCTGCTTTCGGTTATGTCGGAGATCACCGAGAGCCGTCATCGCGAAAAGGTCCTGAAATCGCTGCTCAGGGAGTTGTCTCACCGGTCGAAGAACCTGCTTGCCATCATTCAGGGCATCGCCACCCAGACTGCGCGGCATACATTGTCGCTGGACAATTTTCTCATAAAATTCCGAGGCCGCCTGCAGTCCCTTTCCAACTCCCAGGATCTCATCACCGATTCAAGCTGGCGCGGCGCCTATCTCTTCGAACTGGCGGAAAAGCAGTTCGCCCCCTATTGGCCCGATGTCGCGGTGCCCATGCCGATCTACGGCATCAACGCGCATCTGACGCCCAACGCCGCCGTCCATCTGGGGCTGGCATTACACGAGTTGATCGTCAATTCCGCCTCGCATGGCGCGATATCGGCCGGCACGACCAAGATCCTGCTGAATTGCAATGAGTCAAATCTGGACGGCAAGAAAGCCATCGAGGTGATCTGGTCGGAGCAGATATCGACGCCCTCGGCCGTACAGGAATTCGAAGACAACAGCTTCAGCAGAACTGTCCTCGAGCGTGTCGTGCCCACATCGATGAACGGCCGCGTGAAGTTCGAGCTGCGCCCCGATCGTATTGACTACAGCATCCTCATTCCGGAAACCGAATACGAGATCCTCAGGCGCCCCTAGAAGCTGCGCTGGCCGCGATCCCTTTCTTGATGATTTCACAACGAAAAACAGCCAGTGCGAGGGCGGCGCACCGGCTGCTTTTTCTACTCATCGGGAGGGGACCGTGAGTACATTAATCCGGATGATTGGGGGCGCGCATTGGGTCGATGCGATCGTCATCCGGACACCCGAATAACTACCCGCCATAAAGTTGGTTCCCACTCAAATAAAAAAATCTCGATTTTTTTCGAAACCTTTTTCTGCGCTCTATTTAGCTCAAAATTTTACCGTTTGATAAATTTTTTGGACTGGGTTACGCTCCCCTTTACTGGCCGTTATCCAATAATGAGGGAACTTCAATGGGACGACTGGAAACTGGGATTCAGAAAGGCCGGCTCACGCCCGCCGAGTACGAGGCTAATTTTTCCGATCTTCATCCGCGCCTCGACAAGCACGAGGCGCTGGTCGCTTCCGACCGCTGCTATTTCTGCTATGACGCGCCGTGCATGACGGCCTGTCCCACCTCGATCGATATCCCGATGTTCATCCGGCAGATATCGACGGGCAATCCGATCGGCTCGGCAAAGACGATCTTCGACCAGAACATCCTCGGCGGCATGTGCGCCCGCGTCTGTCCAACCGAACAGCTCTGTGAAGAGGCCTGTGTGCGCAACACGGCCGAAGAGCGCCCGGTCGAGATCGGCCGCCTGCAGCGCTATGCAACCGATATAGCCATGGCCGAGAACAAGCAGTTCTACAGCCGAGCCGCGGCGACCGGAAAGACCATCGCCGTCGTCGGCGCGGGACCCGCCGGCCTTGCCTGCGCCCACCGCCTAGCTGTCAAGGGCCATTCCGTCGTCATCTTCGACGCGCGCGAAAAGGCCGGCGGCCTCAACGAATACGGCATCGCCACCTATAAAACGGTCGATGATTTCGCCCAGAAGGAAGTTGATTACGTGCTCTCGATCGGCGGCATCGAGGTCAGGAACGGCCAGATGCTCGGCCGTGACTTCTCGCTCGCCGATCTTTCGAGCCAGTATGACGCCGTCTTCCTTGGTCTCGGGCTCTCAGGCGTCAACGCGCTGCGTGCAGCCGGCGAAGACCTCGACGGCGTTGCCGATGCGGTCGCCTATATCGCCGATCTGCGCCAGGCCGACGACAAGGCCGACATGGCGATCGGCCGCCGCGTCGTCGTCATCGGCGGCGGCATGACGGCGATCGACGCCGCCGTGCAGGCAAAACTCCTCGGCGCCGAAGAGGTGACGATCTGCTATCGCCGCGGCAAGGAGCACATGAACGCCTCGGAATTCGAGCAGGACCTGGCAGCCTCCAAGGGCGTCATCATCCGCCATTGGCTGGCGCCGAAGCAGATCATCGCCAAGGACGGCAAGGTCGCCGGCATCGAGGTCGAATATACCGCACTCGTCGACGGCAAGCTGACCGGCACGGGCGATACAGGCGTCATCGCCGCCGACCAGATCTTCAAGGCGATCGGCCAGACCTTTGAGGCCTCCGGTCTTGGCGCTCTCAAGATGGAAGCCGGCCGCATCGTCATCGATACCGATGGTCGCACCTCGCTATCAGGCGTATGGGCCGGTGGCGACTGCGTACTCGGCGGAGAAGACCTGACCGTTGCGGCCGTCGCGCAAGGACGGGATGCCGCCGAATCCATCAACCGCGTGCTTGCTGCCGGTGCGCAGCCGGCCGTGGCCGTCGCTTGAAGGGGAGGATGAACAATGGCTGATCTCCGCAATAATTTCGTCGGCATCAAATCCCCGAACCCGTTCTGGCTCGCCTCCGCGCCGCCGACCGACAAGGCCTATAACGTCGAGCGTGCCTTCAGGGCGGGCTGGGGCGGCGTGGTCTGGAAAACGCTCGGCGAGGAAGGCCCGCCCGTCGTCAACGTCAACGGCCCGCGCTACGGCGCGATCTGGGGGGCCGACCGCCGTCTTCTCGGTCTCAACAATATCGAGCTCATCACCGACCGCGACCTCTTTACCAACCTGCGCGAAATGAAGCAGGTGAAAATGAACTGGCCCGATCGGGCACTGATCGCCTCGATCATGGTCCCTTGTGAGGAAAATGCCTGGAAGGCGATCCTGCCGCTGGTCGAAGAGACCGGAGCCGACGGCATCGAACTCAATTTCGGCTGTCCGCACGGCATGTCCGAGCGCGGCATGGGCTCCGCGGTCGGCCAGGTGCCGGAATATATCGAGATGGTCGTGCGCTGGTGCAAGCAATATACGCGCATGCCCGTCATCACCAAGCTGACGCCTAACATCACCGACATCCGCAAACCTGCCCGCGCCGCCAAGGCCGGTGGCACCGATGCCGTTTCGCTGATCAACACCATCAACTCGATCGTATCGGTCGATCTCGACAACTTCGCCCCCAACCCGACGGTCGGCGGCAAGGGCAGCCACGGCGGCTATTGCGGCCCGGCGGTGAAGCCGATCGCGCTCAACATGGTGGCCGAGATCGCCCGTGACCCCGATACGCGCGGCCTGCCGATCTCGGGCATCGGCGGCATCACCACCTGGCGCGATGCAGCCGAATTCATGGTGCTCGGCGCCGGCAACGTGCAGGTCTGCACGGCGGCCATGACCTACGGCTTCAAGATCGTGGAAGAGATGATCACGGGCCTGTCCGACTGGATGGACGAAAAGGGCCACCGCACTCTCGATGATATTACCGGTCGTGCCGTGCCGAATGTCTCCGACTGGCAATATTTGAACCTCAACTACATCGCCAAGGCCAAGATCGACCAGGACGCCTGCATCAAGTGCGGCCGCTGCTACATCGCCTGCGAGGATACCTCGCATCAGGCGATCACCAACTTCGTGGACGGTGTCCGCCACTTCGAGGTGAAGGACGAGGAATGCGTCGGCTGCAATCTTTGCGTCAGCGTCTGTCCCGTCGAGAACTGCATCACCATGGAAGCCCTGCCCGCAGGCGCCCTCGACAAACGCACCGGCAAGGTGGTCGATCCCAACTATGCCAACTGGACGACCCACCCGAACAACCCGATGGCAAGGCAGGCGGCGGAGTAATCCGGCTGCAACGATATAACGCCGGTCGCCCCTTGGGATGACCGGCGGTTAGAAGCTAGCTGCGCGCCGCACTCTCCATGCATCCCCCGAAGGAACGCCGATAGGCGCTTGGACTTGTTCCGAGGCGCCGGCGAAAATGATGGCGCATGGTGGCAAGTGTGCCGAAACCACTCGCGGCGGCGATGTCGTCGAGCGAGACGGCAAGCTCTCTTTCCAGAAGGTCGCGGGCACGGCGCAGCCGCTCCTTCATCAGCCATTCGCCGACGCTATCGCCGGTCGCCGCCTCGAAGCGGCGTTGGAAGGTACGCACGCTCATGCCGGCCCGGTCCGCTAGGATGCGGATCGGCTGGTCTTCCGACAGGCGCTCGCGCATCGATTCGATAAGCGGTCCGAGGCGGATGCCTTCGCGCTCCTCCGGCACAGGCGCGGCAATGAACTGCGCCTGCCCGCCCTCGCGATGCGGCGGCACGACGAGCCGACGCGCTACGCTGTTGGCGACATCCGCGCCGAAATCGCGACGCACCACGTGCAGGCAGAGATCGATGCCGGCCGCACTGCCTGCCGCCGTCATGATGCTGCCCTCGTCCATATAGAGCACGTCGGCATCGAGCGTGATCTCGGGATAGCGTGCCGCGATGGAAGCGACATATCGCCAATGCGTCGTGGCGCGGCGTCCGCCGAGCAGGCCGGAAGCGGCAAGTACCGCGACGCCGGAGCAGAGCGACATCACGCGCGCGCCACGCGCATGCGCGGCCCGCAGCGCGGCAACCAAAGGCTCCGGCACCGGCGCATCGATCGCCCTCCAACCGGGCACGACGATCAGGTCCGCCTCTTCAAGCAGTTCAATCCCGCAATCAACGCCGACTGTCAGCCCGCCACTTGCGCGTAGCGGCCCCGGCTCGACGCCGGCAACGGAGAAGCGATACCACCCCTCCCCCATTTCCGGACGCGACAGCCCGAAGACCTCATAGGCGATCCCGAATTCGAAGGTGCAGAGCCCGTCATAGGCGAGAACAACCACGTGTGGCCCTTGCGTCTTATGCATAGATGAATTTGGCATGATCTTTACGCTATCTGTCATTACGGCCAATTTCGCCAAGCTCTAACATCGGCGAGGATCGGCGGCAACGAAATCAAGAAAGGAAAATCATGACAAACTCCGTTTCAAAAAGCCCCGTCTCCGAAACCCCTGCCGCCGATCCGCAAACTGTTGCCGATCATTTCGCCCGCAAGCTGGCATTCGAAACCGATTGCTCCGATGTCAATGCCGCCTTCGCAGCCGATAAGGTAGATTTCGTGCTGCTCGACGTGCGTTCGCCGGCGCTCTTCGCGCTTCAGCATGTGCCTGGCGCCATCAACCTGCCGCATGGCAAGATGACCGCGCATCGTATGTCGCAATGGCCTGCCGATACGCTCTTCGTCGTCTATTGCGCCGGCCCGCACTGCAACGGCGCCGACAAGGCAGCACTCCGCCTCTCTCGCCTCGGCCTCTCTGTCAAGCTCATGATCGGCGGCCTGACCGGCTGGGCCGACGAAGGTTACACCTTTGCGAGCGGCGTGGAGACTGCTGCATAGGAGGAGAACTGTCGCGGTCGAGTCCGAAGGTTCGGCCCGTGTGCGGCTCGCCGCCCGCGCACGGGCAGTATTTTTGCAAATGCTCTGGAAATCGTCCGCCACCGCGACATATGGCTAACCCTTGAATAGATTGGGAAATCATATCAGTTCGGACATAGCCATAAATGCCCCTCCGTATGACGCTTCGCACAGACACAAGTGATGATCACAAAGCCGTAGACCACATTTTCGGGCACTTCGATCTTGCCGATCGGAACCGATACGCCTCCTTCCTCTGCGCCCATGCGCGGGTTCTGCCACCCATCGAGATCGCGCTGGAACAAGCTGGCGTCGAAGACATTATTCCCGACTGGCGCGATCGACGCAGGCGGGGAAAATTGATGGATGATCTGACGGCTCTCGGCACGAGCGCTCCTGAGCACCTCCCCGCCCCGACATTCTCGACCGAGGACGAAATCTGGGGGGCTGCATACGTGCTGGAGGGATCGAAGCTTGGAGGCGCAATGTTGGCAAGGCAGGTGCCGGTGGAATTTCCGTCTAGCTACCTCGGCTTTCAGGGACCGAAGGGCGCAATGAAGACATTCATGGAAAAGCTCGACGAGTTCAGCCCTCTCGAAGAGGATCGAGCCATCGCCGCCGCGAGATCCGTCTTCACTCTCTTCAAGAGAGCTGCCGAACTCGAACTGGAGCTTATCCCCTCGTGACTGTCGAATTGACGCATGTCGACCTGACGAATTGCGACCGCGAACCCATCCACCGTCTCGGGGCGATCCAGCCCTTCGGCTTCCTTCTGGTCCTGTCGTCGGACTGGCTGGTCTCGCGAGCATCGGTCAATGTCGAAACCTTCCTCGGCGTTCCCCATTCGGAGATCCTGGGCCGGCCTGTCGGCGAAATCCTGTCGAAGGTGGCGGTGCACGCGTTACGCAACCGCCTGGCCATCATTCACGGGCCAGATGTCGTGGAAAGGCTGTTTGGCGTGGTCCTGCAGGAGGGACGCGGTGCGTTCGACGTCGCCGTCCACGTGGTCGAGGGACAGGTCATCATCGAGGCGGAACCCTCGCAGGAGGAACACCACGGCTCCGCCATATCGATCCGCAGCATGATGGGTCGGCTCGACCAGGCGGAAACGTTGCAAGCCTTTTTCCGTGAAGGAGCAAGACAGGCGCGCGCACTGACGGGTTTCGACCGGGTCATGGTCTATCGCTTCGACGAGACCGGCTCCGGCGAGGTCGTGGCCGAAGTCGCCCGCCCCGGCATCGGCTCCTTCCTCGGCCTGCACTATCCGGCGTCAGACATCCCGGTCCAGGCCCGCGCGCTCTATCTCCGCAACCTCTTCCGCATCATTTCCGACATCGATGCCAAGCCGGTACAGGTCCTGCCCGAGGTCGATGAGCACGGCCGTACACTCGATCTTTCCATGTCGGTGCTGCGCTCGGTCTCGCCGATCCATATTGAGTATCTGAAGAACATGGGGGTCGGGGCCTCGCTTTCGATCTCCATCGTCGTCGATGGTAAGCTTTGGGGCCTGTTCGCCTGCCATCACTACAGCCCTCGCCTGCCCTCCGCCGAGCGGCGCTCGACATCGGAGCTTTTTGGCCAGATGTTCGCCTCGCGCCTGGAGAGCCGAGAGCGACGCATGGCTCTGGAATACGAAACCAAAGCCCGGCAGATCGCCGACAAGCTGCTGACATCTGTCGCAGACAATGCAAGCCTGCTCGATGATCCCGCCTGGCTGATCGACGCACTTGCCAACGCGATCCCCGCCGATGGCATCGGGGTCTGGATTAACGGCCGTTCGGCCCTCAGCGGGCTTGCCCCATCGCAGACCGATTTCGCAAAGATGGTGGGATTGCTCAACCGCACCGCCGCCGGCAAGGTCTTTGCAACGGACAATATCGGCAAGACCTATCCCGAACTGAAAAGCGAGGACATCGCCGGCCTGCTCGCGATCCCGATTTCCCGCTCGCCGCGCGATTACGTCATTCTATTCCGCCAGGAAATCGTGCGCTCGGTCCGTTGGGCCGGCGACCCCCACAAGCCTGTCGAATACGGACCGAACGGCCCTCGCCTGACACCGCGCAAGAGCTTTGAGGCCTGGTCGGAACTCGTGCGCGGCCGTTCGGCGCCTTTCACGTCAGCCGAACAGCGCGTCGCCGACACGATCCGCGTGACGCTGATCGAGGTCGTGCTTCGGCTGGCGGATGAGGCAAGCGTGGCGCGCCAGCAGGCCAGCGAACGCCAGGAACTGCTGATTGCCGAGCTGAACCATCGCGTCCGCAATATTCTAAGCCTCATCAACGGCTTGGTGCGCCAATCCAAGACGTCGGAAACGTCGATAGGCGACTATGTCAGCCAGCTTGAAGGCCGCGTGCAATCGCTCGCCCGCGCCCATGACCAGATTACGCGCGACAACTGGGCGCCGGCGTCCTTCCCGCAATTGCTGCAGGCGGAGGCCGCCGCTTATCTCGGCAGGAATGCCGACCGTCTTCACATGTCAGGTCCAGACGTCCTTCTGGCCCCACGGGCCTTTTCGACGGCAGCCCTGGTCTTCCACGAACTGGTGACCAACAGCGCAAAATACGGAAGCCTGTCTGCAAGAGGCACCGTCTCCGTCACCTGGGAAAAGGGCAAGGACGGGGAGAAGGGCAAGGATGGCGATCTCCTGATCTCATGGCGCGAAAGCGACGGACCAAAGGTGCAGGAGCCGAAGAGACAGGGGTTCGGCACCACCATCATTCGCCGCTCGATCCCCTATGACCTCGAGGGCAAGGCGGAGATGCGCTTTTCGTCAACGGGGTTGGAAGCCGATTTCCGCATACCGGCCGCATACGCGACCTTTGCGTCCGGCACCACGGCACTCGCATCCCTGAATGAAAACGCCATGGACCCCAACCGCGAGAACATTCCGGAGCGGCCGCTCGAGGGATTGTCCGTGCTGCTGGTCGAGGACAATCTCATCATTGCCTTGGACAGCGAGGACATACTGCATCGTCTCGGAGCGTCGGAAGTGATCACCGCCGCCACCGTTCTTCATGCCCTGGAAATCCTCGGCGAAAAGACCTTCGACCTGGCGCTTCTCGACGTCAATCTCGGCGACGACACCAGTTTCCCGATTGCCGAAAAGCTGCAGGCGCAAGGCATTCCCTTCGCCTTCGCAACCGGTTACGGCGAAGGGGTCGCTCAGGCAAAAAGCCATGCCGATGCACCGATCCTGCAGAAGCCATACACGATTGAACGCGCCGCCGAACTCCTGCTGCGGGCAATGGCAACAAACGGAAAATGAGCTTTAAGTCGGCGGCGGCACCGACAGTCCGCCCATGAAGAGCTGTTCGAGGAAGCGGGCAGCATCCTCGAAGCGCCCTTCGCCGGAATGCTGGTCGCCCAGCACGGCGCGGACCTGGACGTCGAAATCGGCATAATGCTGCGTCGTCGACCAGATGGAAAAGATCAGGTGATAGGGATCGCATTTGGCGATCTTGCCGGCCTTCGCCCAGGCGCGGATCACCTCGGCCTTCTCGTCGACAAGGCTCTTCAGCGGTCCCTTCAACTCATCCACCACATGCGGCGCGCCCTGCAGCATCTCGTTTGCAAACAGCCGGCTTTCGCGCGGAAAATCGCGCGCCATTTCCAGCTTGCGGCGGATATAGCTTCGGATCTCGCTCTCCGGATCGCCCTCGGCATTGAAGGCGCGCAACGGCTCCAGCCAGGTGAACAGCACCCGGTCGATCAGCGCGCGATGCATGGCTTCCTTGGTGCGGAAATAGTAGAGAAGATTGGGCTTCGACATGCCGGCAACCTCGGCAATCTGGTCGATGGTCGATCCGCGAAATCCATGTACGGAAAACACGTCGAGCGCCGCTTCGAGAATCTGCTCTTCCTTCTCTTCCTGGATGCGGGTGCGGCGCTGCGTCTTCGCGGCTCTCGGAATAGCCATGTCGATTCTAATTCCCTTGAAAATCCAACCCTTTCAGTCAGGTTTGCGCCAAGTATTCATTGACGGAATTTTGGGCAGCTGCCTGTAATTTTGTCGGTGCTTTTCGTCTTTTTCGTCTTGAGCGTTGCCACGGAAGTTGTAATGTTTACCAATCGGTCAAATTATCTGTCAGTTGTCAAGTAAAGGCAATCGCGGAAATTCCGGGGCTACAAAAACAACAGCGCTCCGGTCGAGACCACGGGAACAAAATGGGCATGCGACTTGCATTGCCCCGCGAAAAACAGGTGAGGACTTTCAGATGGTGGCAGCGCCAGGCGAGAACATGCGTATCAATGGCGACCGCCTTTGGGATGCGTTGATGGACATGGCGAAGATCGGCCCCGGCATTGCCGGCGGCAACAATCGCCAGACGCTGACCGACGAGGATGGCGAAGGACGCCATCTCTTCAAGTCCTGGTGCGAAAAGGCCGGCATGACCATGGGCGTCGACAAGATGGGCACCATGTTCGCGACCCGTCCCGGCACCGACCCAGATGCTCTTCCGGTCTATGTCGGCAGTCACCTCGACACCCAGCCGACCGGCGGCAAGTATGACGGCGTGCTTGGCGTGCTTTCGGCGCTCGAAGTCGTGCGCACGATGAACGATCTCGGCATCAAGACGAAGCACCCCATCGTCGTCACCAACTGGGCCAACGAGGAAGGCGCCCGCTTTGCCCCCGCCATGCTGGCGTCAGGCGTCTTTGCCGGTGTGCATTCGCTGGACTACGCCTATGGTCGCAAGGACCCCGAGGGCAAAACCTACGGCGACGAGCTGAAGCGCATCGGCTGGCTCGGCGAGGAAGAGGTCGGTGCGCGCAAGATGCACGCCTATTTCGAATACCACATTGAGCAGGGCCCGATCCTGGAAGCCGAAAACAAGCAGATCGGCGTCGTCACCCACTGTCAGGGCCTGTGGTGGCTGGAATTCACGCTGACCGGCCGTGAAGCCCATACGGGCTCGACGCCGATGGCGATGCGCGTTAATGCCGGCCTTGCCATGTCGCGCATCCTGGAAATGGTGCAATCGGTCGCGATGGCAAACCAGCCGGGTGCGGTGGGCGGCGTCGGCCAGGTCTTCTTCTCACCGAACTCCCGCAACGTGTTGCCGGGCAAGGTAGTCTTCACGGTCGACATCCGCACGCCTGACAAGGCCAAGCTCGACCGCATGCGGGCGGAAATCGAGGCCAAGGCGCCCGAGATCTGCGACGCGCTCGGCGTCGGCTGTTCGGTTGAGGCGATCGGCCATTTCGAGCCCGTCACCTTCGACCCAGTTCTGGTCGAGCGCGTTCGCGAAGCAGCCGAAAAGCTGGGCTACAGCCACATGAACCTTATCTCCGGCGCCGGCCACGACGCCTGCTGGGCCGCGAAGGTAGCGCCGGCGACCATGGTCATGTGCCCCTGCGTCGGCGGCCTCAGCCACAACGAAGCCGAGGATATCTCCAAGGAATGGGCCGCCGCCGGCGCGGACGTGCTGTTCCATGCGGTGGTGGAGACGGCGGAGATAGTGGCGTGAGTCGCGACGCCTACGCCACTGAGAACCCCTCATCCGCCCTTCGGGCACCTTCTCCCCAAGGGGAGAAGACAGGCCTACGGCACACGCTCAGCGACATATCTTCAGTTCGGCGCAGACAGGCTGAAAACGCAAGGGCGAGGCTCGCGCCCCCTTCTCCCCTTGGGGAGAAGTGCCGAGCAGAGCGAGGCGATGAGGGGTTCCCAATGGCAAGCGATAAAACCGACGCCTGGGTCCGAAAATCCGGCGCAACCAGCCGCGCTCGCAATCTTCGCCAAACCGAGACGGATGCGGAATACCGCCTTTGGATCGAAGTCAGAAACCGCCGGCTGAACGGCTACAAATTCGCCCGCCAGATTCCGCTAGGTCCCTATTTCGTCGATTTCATCTGCCGCGAAAAGAACCTCATCGTGGAACTCGACGGTTCTCAGCACGCCGAGAGCGAACACGACGTTACGCGAACAAACTGGCTGAATGCGCAAGGATATTCGGTCCTGCGCTTCTGGAACGATGAAATTCTTCGCGAGCGCCGCGCGGTTCTCGAAACGATACTTTCCTTATTGG
Source organism: Neorhizobium sp. P12A (assembly GCF_008365395.1). Lineage (NCBI taxonomy): Bacteria > Pseudomonadati > Pseudomonadota > Alphaproteobacteria > Hyphomicrobiales > Rhizobiaceae > Neorhizobium > Neorhizobium sp. P12A. Next base: position 702,053 of record NZ_QOVX01000001.1, read on the forward strand.
AGGGCAGGCTTTCTGCTCCATGCGCGACAGCGCGTTTTTCGCCCGCACACGCGGCTTCTAGGCATGAGGAGATCAAGGCATGACCACAGTCATCAAGAACGGCACCATCGTCACCGCCGACCTGACCTACAAGGCGGACATCAAGATCGACGGCGGGAAGATCGTCGAGATCGGGCCGAACCTGTCGGGCACGGAAACGCTCGATGCGACGGGCTGCTACATCATGCCGGGCGGTATCGATCCGCACACCCATCTCGAAATGCCCTTCATGGGCACCTATTCCTCCGACGATTTCGAGAGCGGCACCCGCGCAGCGCTTTCCGGCGGCACGACGATGGTCGTCGATTTCGCCCTGCCGTCGCCCGGCCAGTCGCTGCTCGAAGCGCTGACCATGTGGGACAATAAATCTACCCGCGCCAACTGCGACTATTCCTTCCACATGGCGATCACCTGGTGGGGCGAGCAGGTCTTCAACGAGATGAAGACGATCGTCGAGGACAAGGGCATCAACACCTTCAAGCACTTCATGGCCTACAAGGGCGCCTTGATGGTGAACGACGACGAGATGTTTGCCTCCTTCCAGCGCTGTGCCGAACTCGGCGCCCTGCCGCTGGTTCACGCCGAAAACGGCGACGTCGTCGCCTCGCTATCGGCAAAACTGCTCTCGGAAGGCAACAACGGCCCGGAAGCGCATGCCTATTCCCGTCCTGCCGAGGTCGAGGGCGAGGCCACCAACCGCGCCATCATGATCGCCGACATGGCCGGCTGCCCCGTCTATATCGTCCACACCTCCTGCGAACAGGCGCATGAAGCGATCCGCCGCGCCCGCCAGAAGGGCATCCGTGCCTACGGCGAACCGCTGATCCAGCACCTGACGCTCGACGAGACCGAATATTTCGACAAGGACTGGGACCATGCCGCCCGCCGCGTCATGTCGCCGCCTTTCCGCAACAAGCAGCATCAGGACAGTCTCTGGGCAGGTCTCGCCGCTGGTTCGCTACAGGTGGTTGCGACCGATCACTGCGCCTTCACGACCGCGCAGAAGCGCTTCGGCGTCGGCGATTTCACCAAGATACCGAACGGCACCGGCGGCCTCGAGGACCGCATGCCGATGCTCTGGACCTATGGCGTCAACACCGGCCGCCTGACGATGAATGAATTCGTCGCCGTCAGCTCGACCAATATCGCCAAGATCCTCAACATCTATCCAAGGAAGGGCGCGATCCTCGTTGGATCAGACGCCGATCTCGTCGTCTGGGACCCGAAGCGTTCGAAGACGATTACATCAGCCAAGCAGCAATCGGCGATTGATTATAACGTCTTCGAAGGCAAGACGGTGACCGGCCTGCCGCGCTACACGTTGACCCGCGGCGTCGTCGCGATCGAGGAGGATACGATCAAGACCCAGGAAGGCCACGGCGAATTCGTCAAGCGCGAGCCTGTCACGACGGTCAGCAAGGCGCTCTCGACCTGGAAGGAAATCACCGCGCCGCGCAAGGTCGAGCGGTCGGGCATACCGGCGAGCGGGGTTTGATCGGGTAAAGATGGCAGGCTTTTGTGGCATTACCCCCCTCTGTCACTCCGTGACATCTCCCCCACAAGGGGGGAGATTGGTTGCTCGCGGCATCGCTCCATCCGATCTCCCCCCTTGTGGGGGTCCGAAGGACGGCGCGAGACGAGTGGCTCGCCCCCGGGGCCGGCAGGGCAGAGGGGGGTGGCCCTCACGCCGGCACGATCGCCAGCGCATCGAGCTCCGGCAGCAAGACAACGCTCTCCTGTTCGTTCGGATCGGTGCGGGCGATGATTGCCGTGCAGGGCGTGCTGCTCAAATTCGCCGGCAGGTGCGGAACACCGGCCGGAATATAGAAGAGTTCGCCGGCATGGACGACGACGTGGTTTTCCAGGTTGTCGCCGTACCAGGTATGCGCCTCTCCGGAGAGCATGTAGATCGCCGTCTCGTGCGCCTCGTGCAAATGCGCCCGCGCGCGAACACCCGGCGGGATCGTCAGGAGGTGCATGCAGATGCCCTTGGCGCCGACCGTCTCGGCGGCGATGCCCTGGAAATAGCTGAGCCCCTGCTTGCCGTCATAGGCATGGTTCGGCCGAACGACATGGCAGGTGGGCTTTGACGATACGCTCATTGCACTCCTCCTCTGAAACCGGCGCGACGGTGGTTCTTCTCCGTTTGCCGCAAGACTGCTCCTCAATAACAATAGCACGCAATACGCCCCGGCCGACCTGCGAAAACCTGACTGGTCCGTATTCATGACATCATCCGATAATTCCGTCGTTTCCGCACGGAACCTCTGTCTCACCTATCAAACCAATGACGGGCCGGTGCATGCGCTGAGCGATGTCGATCTCGAAGTCCGCAAGGGGGATTTCGTCTCCTTCATCGGCCCTTCCGGCTGCGGCAAGACGACCTTCCTGCGCGTCATCGCCGATCTCGAGAGAAAGACGTCGGGCGATATAGACATCAACGGCATGACACCGGAAGAAGCGCGCGAGAAGCGCGCCTACGGCTATGTCTTCCAGGCGCCGGCGCTTTATCCCTGGCGCACCATCGAAAAGAACATCGCCCTGCCGCTTGAGATCATGGGCTATCCGCGCGAGGAGCAGAAAAAGCGCATCGCCCAGACGCTTGATCTCGTCAACCTCTCCGGCTTCGAGAAGAAATTCCCCTGGCAGCTTTCCGGCGGCATGCAGCAACGCGCCTCGATCGCTCGCGCACTCGCCTTCGATGCCGATCTGCTCTTGATGGACGAGCCCTTCGGCGCACTCGACGAAATCGTTCGCGACCACCTGAACGAGGCGTTGCTGAAGCTCTGGGCGCGCACCAACAAGACCATCTGCTTCGTCACCCATTCCATCCCCGAAGCCGTTTACCTCTCCACCAAGATCGTCGTCATGTCGCCCCGCCCCGGCCGTGTCACCGACGTCATCGAATCCACCCTTCCGGCCGAACGCCCCCTCGACATTCGCGAGACCCCCGAATTCCTGGAAATCGCCCGCCGCGTCCGCGACGGGCTGAGAGCGGGGCATAGTTATGAGGAATAGGTCTGCGACGGTGGCCATCCCCCTCGTCCTTCGGACCTTCGTGACATCTCCCCCAAAAGGGGGGAGATCACTCTCAATCCATAGCGCTCGTCATCCGCTCCTTTTCAATCGTGGAACAACGCCTTGCATCCTGCCGATCTCCCCCCTTGGGGGGGAGATGCCCGGCAGGGCAGAGGGGGGTGTTTTCGAAGGACCCTGCCAATGAACCCCACCTTCTTCCTCTGGCTCGCAGGCGCCATGGCGATCTTCATATCAGGCGCGACGGCCTCGCGCGCCTATATCGCCACCAGCAACGTCCTCATCCTCGTCCTCTCCCTGACGCTCTATTGCATCGGCAACCTCATGATGGTGAAGCTGATGCGCGAGGCGGGCCTCGGCCTTGCGATCTCGGCCTCGGCCATCGTCCAGTTGATCGTCGTCAACATCATCGCTTTCGTCGTCTTCGGCGAGCGCCTCAGCACGCCGCAGCTTGCCGGCGTCGGTCTCGGCATCCTTGCCATGGCGCTGATGATGTTTCCGCTGCAGGGAAAGGCGTGAGTATGGAGAAGGAACGCTTCTTCAGGCACAAGGTCCTGCCCGTCGCTGTCATCACGCTGGCGATCATCATCATCTGGTATATCGCCGCCATCATCATGAACACGCCCTTCCAGCAAGATCTCGACAGTCGCACCGACGCCACCCCGACGACGCTGGAATTCATCGCCGGCACCATGTCGCAGCCGAAGCCGCTGCTGCCGGCGCCACATCAGGTGGCGCAGAACGTCTTCGAGAACACCTTCCTGCGGCCTCTCACCAGCAACCGCAGCCTCGTCTACAATGCCTGGGTCACGCTGTCCTCCACGGCGGTGGGCTTCGTCCTCGGTACCGTGCTCGGCATCCTGATCGCCGTCGGCATCGTCCATGTCACCACACTCGACCGCAGCCTGATGCCCTGGATCATCGCCTCGCAGACGATCCCGATCCTCGCCATCGCGCCGATGGTCATCGTGGTTCTCGCCGCCGTCAACATCACCGGCCTGCTGCCGAAAGCGCTGATCTCGACCTACCTCTCGTTCTTCCCCGTCGCCGTCGGCATGGTGAAAGGACTGCGCTCGCCGGAAATGATGCATCTCGACCTGATGCGGACCTATAATGCCAGCGCCATGCAAACCTTCTGGAAGCTGCGCGTACCGGCCTCGGTTCCCTTCCTCTTCACCTCGATGAAGGTCGCGGTCGCTGCGAGCCTCGTCGGCGCGATCGTCGGCGAGCTGCCGACCGGCGCTGTCGCCGGCATTGGCGCCAAGCTGCTTGCAGGCTCCTATTACAGCCAGACCATCGATATCTGGGCCGCGTTGATCGCCGGCTCCATCCTGGCCGCGATCCTGGTGGCGATCGTCAGCATCGTCGCGAAGATCGTCGACAAGGCGATGGGAGGGCGGCCGGCATGAAGATCGTCCATCCCGCCTGGCAAAGTGTCCTCGCGATCCTCTTTTGCATCGCCGCCTTCTTCTTCCTGCCGCTGCTCGTCGAGAGCGCAAAGGATCCGATCTCGCCCGGCGTCACCGCGCTCGTTCTCTTCCTGCTGCTGGTCTCGGCGGTGCTGTCACAGATCAACATGCCGGCGGCAATTGCGGCCGCGATCCTCTTCATCGGCGCCCATGAAAGCGCCTGGCTACTCGTGACGGGCGTTGCCGGCGACGAGGGCACGGCGCGCCCTTCTTACTTCCTGCTGATCGCGGCCGCCTGGCTGCTCGCCTGGCGCTGCGTCACTATCCTCTCCGACATCAGAGCGCGCTCGACCTTCAGCCGGTCGCTGCTGCGTCTCTTGATACCAACGATTTTCGGCGTCTGGATTCTGGTCATCTGGGAAAGCGTGACGCGCGGTGCCGGCATCCCCTTCATCCTGCTGCCGCCGCCGAGCGCGATTGCCGCCCGGATCGCCAATTCCCTACCGATCCTCGGCGCCGACGTACAGCAGACCATCTTCAAGGCCGTGCTCGCCGGCTACGTCATCGGCTGCGGCTCAGGCTTCATCGTCGCCATCCTCGCCGACCGCGTCGCCTTCCTGCGCCGCGGGCTGCTGCCGATAGGCAATCTTGTCTCCGCCCTGCCGATGATCGGCGTCGCGCCGATCATGGTCATGTGGTTCGGCTTCGACTGGCAGTCGAAGGCTGCCGTCGTCGTCATCATCACCTTCTTCCCGATGCTGGTGAACACGGTGGCCGGGCTTGCCGCCTCGGGCAACATGGAACGCGACCTGATGCGCACCTATGCATCGAGCTACTGGCAGACGCTGGTAAAGCTGCGGCTACCGGCCGCGGCACCCTTTATATTCAATGCCTTGAAGATAAACTCGACCTTGGCGCTGATCGGTGCCATCGTGGCGGAATTCTTCGGGACTCCGATCGTCGGCATGGGTTTCCGTATCTCCACGGAAATCGGCCGTATGAACGTGGACATGGTCTGGGCGGAAATCGCGGTCGCCGCGGTCGCCGGTTCTGTTTTCTATGGCGTCATCGCTTTCTTGGAAAGACTGACGACATTCTGGCATCCGTCTATCCGTGGTGGCTAGGCGTCGCTCAAGTCCTCACTAAGGGGACAGGGCATAACTTCAGAGGGAAAAGGATAAAAAACATGAAAAGACTGATAGTTACATTGATGGCAAGCACCATGGCGCTTGCTGCCGCGCAGGCAGCGTCGGCTGCCGACAAGGTGACGCTGCAGCTGAAATGGGTCGCGCAGGCCCAGTTCGGCGGCTATTTCGTCGCCAAGGACAAGGGTTTCTACAAGGATGAGGGCCTCGACGTCGACATCAAGCCGGGCGGCCCTGACGTAGCGCCCGAACAGATCATCGCCGGCGGCGGCGCTGACGTCATCGTCGACTGGATGGGTGGCGCTCTGGTTGCCCGCGAAAAGGGCGTGCCGCTGATCAACATCGCCCAGCCCTTCGACAAATCCGGCCTGGAACTGGTCTGCCGCAAGAACGGCCCGGTCAAGACGGAAGCCGATTTCAAGGGCCACACGCTCGGCGTCTGGTTCTACGGCAACGAATATCCGTTCTTCGCCTGGATGAACAAGCTGAAGATCCCGACCGAAGGCGGCAAGGACGGCGTCACCGTCCTGAAGCAGAGTTTTGACGTTCAGCCGCTGATCCAGAAGCAGGCCGACTGCATCTCCGTCATGACCTATAACGAATATGGCCAGGTGCTCGATGCCGGCTTCAAGCCGTCCGACCTCACCGTCTTCAACTACACCAAGCTCGGCGTCGACTTGCTTGAAGACGGCCTCTACACCAACGAGACCAAGCTCAAGGACCCGGCTTTCAAGGAAAAGATGGTCAAGTTCGTCCGCGCCTCGATGAAGGGCTGGAAATACGCCGTTGAGCATCCTGACGAAGCTGCCGAGATCGTCACCGACAATGGCGGCCAGGACGAAGCGCACCAGAAGTTCATGGCTGGCGAAGTTGCCAAGCTGATCGGTAATGGCAAGCTCGACAAGGCGCTCTACGAGCGCACCGAGAAGGCCCTGCTGGACCAGAAGATCATCACCAAGAAGCCCGAAGGCGCCTATACGCATGAAATCACCGACGCTGCCCTGAAGTAGGCGACTGCGTCGAGACATGGAGAAACGGATGCGCGGAGGGAGACCTCCGCGCATTTTTTGTTTGCTGGGCTTGAGTGGCGGTAACCCCCCTCCCCAACCCCTGCCCACAAGGGGAGGGGCTAACCTGCCGGGCGGCCGAGATTCCAATTGGGGCAAGCCGCCGCCACGAGTCTTCTCCTCCCTTGTGGGGGAGATGGCCGGCAGGCCAGAAGGGGTCTTTTTTAAGCGACCACTCTCCCCGCGCGGCGAAGGAAACCTCACGCCGCCGCCCGATCCCCCAGCGGCCGACGCCGCAGCTCCGCCTTCATAACCGCCGGCGGCCTGTAGTTCGCCTCGAGCCCGCCGATATCCGTCCCCGGCGGCACGATCGCGTCGATGCGATCGAGAATATCGTCCGTCAGCCGCGCCTGCGATCCCTCGAGCAGATCGTCCAGATGCGCCATGGTGCGTGGTCCGAGAATGGCAGAGGTGACGCCGCGGTGGGCCATGACGAAAGCCATCGACATGTGGGTCAGCGATAGCCGGGCCTCCTCGGCGAGCGGGATCAGCTTTTCGACGGCATCGAGCCGACGCTCGTCGAACATCTGCTTTGGAAAGCGCTTGGCACGGGCGCTCTCGGCCTGCTCCTGGCCCTTGCGGTACTTGCCGGTCAGAGCGCCCATGGCAAGCGGGCTCCAAACCATCGCGCCCATGCCGTAACGCTCGCAGGCCGGCAGCACCTCGCGCTCGATGCCACGGTCGAGGATCGAATAGGGCGGCTGCTCGACACGGAATCGGGCTAGCGCCCGCTTCTCGGCAACCCAGTGCGCCTCGATGATCTCGGAGACAGGGAAGGTGGAGGAACCGATGGCGCGCACCTTGCCTGCCCGCATCAGGTCGCTCAGCACGGAGAGCGTCTCCTCGATGTCGGTGTCCGGCGCCGGGCGGTGGATCAGGTAGAGATCGACATGGTCGGTTTGCAGCCGGCGCAACGAATCCTCCAGCGCCTGCGTGATCCAGCGGCGCGAATTGCCTTGCTGATTGGGGTCCTCGCCCATCGGCAGATGCGCCTTGGTAGACAGCACGACATTGTCTCGCCTTCCCTTCAGCGCCTTGCCGACGATCTCTTCGGATTCGCCGCGGCTGTAGAAATCGGCCGTGTCGATAAAGTTGATGCCGGCATCCAGCGCCCTATGGATGATCCGGATGCCTTCCTCGTGATCCGGATTGCCGGCGGCGCCGAACATCATTGCGCCGAGGCAATAGGGGCTGACCTTGATGCCGGTTTTTCCGAGCGTGCGATATTGCATGGTCTATTCCTTTCGTGTGGTGATTGGCATGGACAGGCGCGACCGGATCATTACGGGCCGGCTCACCAGGGGATCGTCCCGAGCGTTGCATGGGTGAAGGTTCCGGTCGGGCTTTCCGCGTCGAGCAATGCGACGCGCACCGCCTCGCGAGCCCCCTCCTCGACGCTGTCGGTGCCGGCAAATCCGTTAAGATTGGTCTTAGTGAAGCCGGGCGAGACGGCGTTGACCGCGATCCCCTCCGGCTCCAGCTCGATCGCCATGGCGAGCGTCAGCGCATTCAACGCCGTCTTGGAGGCCGGATAGACGGGTCCGAAGATCGAGCGGTAGGGGGCATCGGGCGCCGCATTCATCGTCAGCGAGCCGGCGCCGCTGGAGACGTTGACGATCCGGGCCGCAGGCGCCTTGCGCAGGAGCGGCAGCATCGCCTGATAAACGGCGAGGACGCCGAAGACATTCGTCTCCCAGACCGCACGCATTTCGTCGAGCGAAACATTGCTGGCCCGCGTCGTCTTTGCATAGTCCTCGACCGATTGGCCGGGCTTTCGGTTGGTATTCGAGATCGCCGCATTCTGAATGAGAATGTCGAGTTGGCCGAATTCGCTGCGGATACGCTCGGCTGCATCAGCGATCGAGGCGCGATCGGTGACGTCGAGCTGAAGTGCACGGGCATCTGGCCCGATCTCCTCGGCTGCCGCCTCACCGCGCGCGAGATTGCGAGACCCGACCAATACAGTCAGCCCGTGCGACACGAGATCCTTGGCGATCTGAAGACCAATTCCTTGGTTGGCCCCGGTTACCAGGGCGATGCGCTTGTCCTGCATGCTGATCTCCTTTTCCCTGCTCATCTGTGGTAAGCCGCTCCGCACCGTGCTACATAAGAAACGGAACAACATTCCGTTTAAATACGGAACATTGTTCCGTTTATCAAGTGGGAATGTGATGGAAGACCAGTCCGACGAGCAGAATCATGCCCTGGAGTCGCCGCAGCCTGCGGAAAAGCGCGTCCGCGCCGATGCGCAACGCAACCTCGATGGGCTGTTGCAGGCTGCAATGAAGGTCTTTTCCACCTCGGGCGTCGATGCGCCGGTGCGCGAGATCGCCAAGGAAGCTGGCGTCGGCGTCGGCACGGTCTACCGGCATTTCCCGCAGCGCTCCGATCTCATCAAGGCCGTGTTTCGCCGCGAGATCGATGCCTGCGCCGATTCAGCTCCCCTGTTGGCTGGGGAATATGAGCCCGCCGAAGCGCTGGCGCGCTGGATGCAGCGCTATGTCGATTTCATTTCAGCCAAGCGCGGCCTCGCCGCCGCCCTGCATTCCGGCGACCCGGCCTATGAGGCCCTGCCCTCCTATTTCGACAAGCGGCTGCGCCCAGCACTCCAATCCCTGCTCGATGCGGCCGTGGCGGCCGGCGATGTCAGGGACGGCATCGATCCGAACGAATTGCTGCATGCCGTTCCAAGGCTCGCGGCGCCCGGACCCGACGGGAATATCGAAATGGGTCGGCGCATGGTCGCCCTCCTTGTGGACGGCCTGCGCTACGGAGCAAAGGGGTAATTTGCGCGCAGCGGGCGCCTCCCCTAACTCGCCCTCGGCGTTCACATTATCGTGATCCCAGGAATGCGAAATTAAGTTGATCTAAATAGTCATGTTTATTTAAAGCTCGCTCGTCGTTTAACGTGTGGGGCCTAATCAATGACATTCCTATCTTCAAAGCTGTGTACCCTTCTTGCCATCGGCACGGCGGCAATCGTCGCGACCGGACCGGCTTTCGCTGACGATTCTGCCGGGATCGTGGTCTACAACGCCCAGCATGAATCGCTCGGCAAGGCCTGGATCGACGGCTTCACCAAGGAGACCGGCATCAAGGTGACGATCCGCAACGGCGGCGACACCGAAATGGCCAACCAGATCATCCAGGAAGGCGAAAACTCGCCGGCCGACGTCTTCCTCACGGAGAACTCGCCGGCCATGACGCTCGTCGATTCCAAGGGCCTCTTCGCGCCGGTCGATACCGACACGCTCGCCCAGGTGCCGGAGACCTTCAAGTCGGCCGACGGCAAGTGGACCGGCGTTGCCGCCCGCTCGACCGTCTTTGCCTATGACAAGACCAAGCTCAAGGAAGCCGATCTCCCGAAGTCGATGCTCGATCTCGCCGACCCGAAATGGAAGGGCCGCTGGGCCGCATCCCCGACCGGCGCCGACTTCCAGGCGATCGTCAGCGCGCTTCTGGAACTGAAGGGCGAAGACGAGACGGCAAAGTGGCTGAAGGCGCTGAAGGAGAACGCGACCTTCTACAAGGGCAACAGCGTCGCCATGAAGGCCGTCAATGCCGGGCAGACCGAAGGCGCCGTCATCTACCACTACTACTGGTTCGGCGATCAGGCGAAGACTGGCGAGAACAGCAAGAACGTCGCGCTTCATTACTTCAAGAACCAGGACCCGGGCGCATTCGTCAGCATATCAGGCGGCGGCGTGCTCGCTTCCAGCAAGCATCAGAAGGAAGCCCAGGCCTTCCTCAAATACGTCACCGGCAAGGCCGGCCAGGCGATTCTGCGCGACGGCGATTCGTTTGAATATGCGGTTGGAACAGGCGATGCCTCCAACCCCAAGCTCATACCGCTGGCGGATCTACAGGCCCCGAAGGTCGAACCTTCCAAGCTGAACAGCGCCAAGGTGGCGGATCTCATGACCGCGGCCGGTATCCTCTGATTTGCTCGGTACGCTCATTAAAAATGTCGCGGCCGCCCGGGAGGCGGCCGTTTGCTTTTTGATGAACCTGCTCACGACTGACGGCATCCTGGATAGCCCCTGATCCGCAGACCACCCCGAAAATATTTTCGGCGTCTATGTCGGAAAAACGCCCCATCAAACGTCTATGTCACAGAGATGCCGAATGGCGATCAACGATAGGAATGGAACTCATCACGGTCGCGTGATTGATTTACCCAATTGGGCAAACTAAAATTATCACCGACGAGAAATCATTTTCTCGTGATCTTGTGAAAGTTGGAAGGGATTCCCACGTACAAGATCGACTTTAGGATGAGGAACCTGCAGGCCATGAAGGACGGATTTGTTCGTCCTCTGGAACTGCCCGAAAGCATGATCCACCCGGGTGGATCGGCCGCATGCATCTACTGCAAGACACTATCAAACAACCGGAACCGACGTATGGCTCGCACGCCGATTAACATCCTCAGCGCCTCCGCAATGCTGCTCGCACTCCTGGCCTCCACGGCGAGCTTTGCCGCGGAACCGGTCGTGACCGCTCCCAAGCAGAACCTGCCCGCCATCGTCGTGACGAAGGCTGAAACCCGCATGCTCACCGACAAGGTCGTTGCGACAGGCACGGTCAAGGCAGTGGAAGAGGTCTATATCCAGCCGCAGGTCGACGGCCTGTCGATCCGCACGCTGAACGCCGATGTCGGCGACCGCGTGAAGGCAGACAGCACGCTCGCGACACTTAACGACGACGCGCTTGTCCTGCAGAAGAGCCAGATGGAAGCGACGAATGCAAAGGGTGAGGCGACGCTTGCCCAGCTTCATGCCCAGCTCGTCGAAGCCCAGGCCAATGCGGCCGAAACCGAACAGCAGCGCGCCCGTGCGGTCGCAATGGGCGCCAAGGGCACCGTCTCGACCTCGCAGGTAGAACAGGCGAATGCGTCTGCTGCCGCCAACAATGCCCGCGTCGTCTCCGCCCAGCAGGCGATCATCGTCGCCGAGGCCGATCTCAAGGTGACGGCCACCCAGATCGCAGATATCGATCTCAAGCTCGCTCGAACAGGCGTGAAGACGCCGGTCTCGGGCACGGTCGCCTCACGCAACGCCCGCGTCGGCGCAATTGCCAATGGCAGCGGCGATCCGCTCTTCACCATCATCCGAGACAGCGACGTAGAATTGATCGCTGATGTCTCGGAGGTGGATATCGTGAAGATCGTTCCCGGGCAAAAGGCGACGATCGCCCTTTCGGGCAGCCGTGACAAGCTGACAGGCTCCGTCCGACTGGTCTCGCCGACAGTTGATGCGACGACGCGCCTCGGCGCGGTTCATATCTCCATCGATGACGATTCCAAGGCCCGCGCCGGCATGTATGGCAGCGCCGAGATCATCATTCGCGAAACTCAGGGCGTGGCATTGCCGCTGACCGCCGTCAACAGCGACGAGGATGGCTCCTCAGTCCGCAAGGTCCAGAACGGCGTCGTCAAGTTCGCCAATGTCGAGACCGGCATTCAGGACGGTGCCTATGTCCAGATCGTCAACGGCCTGAACGCCGGCGAGGAAGTTGTCGCCAAGGCCGGGGCCTATGTCCGCGACGGCGACCACATCACGCCGGTGCACGACATGCCCGCCGCCGCCAATTGAGCGAGAGAGCCGCACGATGAACTTCTCCGCCTGGTCCATCCGAAATCCGGTCGCCCCGCTTCTGGTCTTCTTCCTGCTTATGTTCGTCGGGATACAGGCCTTCTACAAGCTGCCGATCACGCGCTTTCCGAACATCGACGTTCCCGTGGTCAACATCACGGTGACGCAGAGCGGCGCCTCGCCTGCCGAGCTGGAAATGCAGGTGACCAAGGAGATCGAGGACGCGGTCGCCAGCATCAACGGCATCGACGAAATCCAGTCGACGGTAACGGATGGCCAGTCGCAGACTGTCGTGATCTTCCGTCTCGAAGTGCCGACCGAGCAGGCCGTGCAAGACACCAAGGACGCGATCGACCGTATTCGCGGCAACCTCCCCTCCACCATCGACGAGCCGATCGTTTCCAAGGTGGATGTCGAGGGTCAGGCCATCCAGAGCTTTGCCGTCTCCTCGCCCAACATGACGCTTGAGGAACTCTCCTGGTTCGTCGATGACACCGTCAAGCGCGCGCTGCAGGGACAGGCCGGTATCGGCCGCGTGGACCGCTACGGCGGCGCCGACCGCGAAGTCCGCATCGAGCTCGATCCGAACAAGCTGAACGCCTACGGAATTACCGCAGCAGGCGTTAGCCAGCAGCTCCGCGGCACCAATATCGATCTTGGTTCCGGCCGCGGCCAGGTGGCCGGCAGCGAGCAGGCGATCCGCGTGCTCGGCGATGCCCGCGATGTCGCGCAGCTTGCCAACACCACGATCGCGCTCACCAACGGCCGCTTCGTAAAGCTTTCCGATCTCGGTGTCATCAAGGACACCTACGAGGAGCCGAAGTCCTTCTCGCGCTTCAACGACACGCCGGTCGTCACCTTTGGCGTCTTCCGCGCCAAGGGCGCCAGCGAAGTGACTGTCGCAAAGACCGTCTCCGACACGCTGGATAAGGTGCGCGCCGAGAACCCGAACGTCACCATCGAGCTGATCGACGATTCCGTCTACTTCACCTACGGCAACTACGAAGCCGCGATCCATACGCTGATGGAAGGCGCGCTGCTCTCCGTCATCGTCGTCTTCCTGTTCCTCCGGAACTGGAGAGCGACGCTGATCTCGGCAGTCGCACTGCCGCTTTCGGCGATCCCGACTTTCTGGATCATGGACCTGATGGGCTTCTCGCTGAACCTCGTCAGCTTCCTGGCGCTGACCTTGGCGACCGGTATCCTCGTCGATGATGCCATCGTCGAAATCGAAAACATTGCTCGTCACATCAAGATGGGCAAGACGCCCTATCGCGCCGCGATCGAGGCAGCCGACGAGATCGGCCTCGCCGTTATCGCTACGACGTTCACGATCATCGCGGTCTTCGTGCCCGTGTCCTTCATGCCCGGCATTCCCGGCCAGTATTTCATCCAGTTCGGCCTGACCGTCGCCTTCTCCGTCTTCTTCTCGCTGATGGTGGCGCGCCTCATAACGCCGATGATGGCCGCCTACCTGATGCGCGGCGAGGACGGTGTCGACGATCACCACGACAATGATGGCTTCTTCATGCGCGGCTATACGCGCTTCGTGAAGGCAACCACCCGGCGCTGGTACATGCGTTACACCACGCTGATTGCCGCCTTCTTGTTCTCGATTGGCTCCGTCGTCGCCCTCGTCATGTTCGTGCCCGGCAGCTTCCTGCCGCCTGACGACGCCTCGCGCATCGTGCTGTCGGTCGAGCTGCCGCCCAACGCGCGGCTGGACGACACGTCTGCGGTGACCAACGTCGTTTACAACCGGGTCAAGGACATAGACGGCGTCGAAAGCGTCTTTGTGCTCGGCGGCGCTTCGCCGAAGGGCGATCTCGAATTGCGCCGCGCAACCGTGACGCTGGCGCTGAATAAGCTCGATCAGTCACTCGTCAAGAAGCTGGTTAACGACGTTCTGGGTAGCATCCCTGTCATCGGTCCGTATCTGCCGAAAGTCGCCGTCCATGGCCGCGTGAAGCCCCAATGGGCGATCGAGAAGGAAGTCTTCGCCAAGCTCCGCTCGATCCCCGACGTGCGCATCACCAAGCTGAACGACCGCGGCGACCGCGACCTCGCCTTCAACTTCCTGTCGCGCAACGACAAGGACCTGAACGAGGCGGTCGGCATTCTCGAAGCCAAACTCCGCGCCGACCCGCTGCTCGCCAATGTCAGCGCCGACGGCGCCCTGCCACGGCCGGAGTTGCAGATCTTCCCGCGCAAGGACGAGGCAGCCCGCCTCGGCATCACACCGCAGCAGATATCGGACACGATTCGCGTTGCGACGATCGGCGATATCGACGCCGCCCTGCCGAAGATTTCGCTCGATGACCGGCAAATCCCGATCCGCGTGCAGGCCGCCATCGGCATGCGCCGCGATCTTGCCGCCCTGCGTTCGCTGCGTATTCAAACCGCGTCGGGTGCGACAGTGCCGCTCGCCAGCGTCGCGGATATCGATTATTCGGAGGGCCTGAGCTCGATCAAGCGCAACAACCGCTTCCGCGTTGTTTCGATCGGCGCCGACCTGCCGCAGGGCGTGGCGCTGAATTCAGCGTCCAACCGCTTCCGCCAGATCGTCGCAGACGCCAAGATCCCGGCAACGGTGCACCTGGCCGAAAGCGGCGACACCAAGGTCCAGAACGAAATGCAGCAGAGCTTCGTCAATGCGATGTTGCTCGGCCTGTTGCTCGTGCTGACCGTGCTGGTCTTGCTCTTCAAGGACGTGATCCAGCCCTTCACCATCCTGCTGTCGCTGCCGCTTGCGATCGGCGGCGTGGCGCTGGCTCTGATCATCACGTCCAATCCGCTCTCCATGCCCGTCATGATCGGCATCCTGATGTTGATGGGCATCGTGACGAAGAACGCCATCCTGCTCGTCGATTTCGCAATCGAGATGAAGCATCAGGGCATGGGACGGCTCGAGGCCGTGGTCGAGGCCGGCCGCAAGCGCGCCCGCCCGATCATCATGACCTCGATCGCTATGTCTGCCGGCATGCTGCCGTCAGCGCTCGGCGTCGGCGAAGGCGGCTCCTTCCGCGCCCCGATGGCGATCGCGGTGATCGGCGGCATCATCGTCTCGACGGTGCTGAGCCTCGTCGTCGTTCCGTCCTTCTTCCTGATCATGGACGACCTGTCATGGCTGATGTCCAAGCTCTTTGGCCGTATGGTCGGCGGCAAGGATCCGGACGACGAGGTCGTGACCAAGGAAACGCTTGCCGCCTCAGTTGCCGCAAACAGCCAGGCGATTGCAGTGCTCCAGGACCGGATCAGTGCCGACGACAGCGGCGAGCAGCAACAGCGCGCCGCCGGCGGCAAGACCAACATCTTCAAGATGCCGCCGTTCAGGGCAGAGTGACGGCACTACGGTCATTCAACAGGAATGACCCGCCAACCTATCGGGACACCCCGCCGCAAACGCGGCCGGGGTGTTTCTGTTTTGACTGATTTCATGCCACTGAAGGTCCTGTCACATTCCACGACTAAAAGCGGAAAATCACCTCCCGCTCCTTGATGACGACCGTATCATGCCATCAGACACAGTTCCGAACTGCCGTTTCTGTCTCGCAAACGACCTGCTCGCCGATACGCCACTCGGCGAAAATCATGCGTTCTATATGCTCGGCAGCATCGATCCCGACTTGACGACGTCAGTCATGATCATCCCGCGCCAGCATTCGGAAACACCCTTCGACATGACCGCCGAGGAATGGCAGCAAATGCCCGAGATGCTTGCACTCGCGAAATCGCATCTCTCGCCCTTGAAGCCGGATGGCTTCACCATCGGCTGGAACGTCGGCGCCGTTGGGGGCCAGCATGTTTTCCATACACATCTGCATGTAATCGCCCGCTTCGCCAACGAGCCCAACGCCGGAAAGGGCATTCGCTTTATGCACCGCCAAGCGCCAGTCGGGCGGCCGGACTAACCGAAGCAATTTCGGTGCGTTCGTCTTCGAGCCGAACTGGCCTCAAAGCCCCCCATACTCCTTCAAGAAGCCGACGATCGTGCCGATGCCGTCGCCGCGCTTCATGTCCGAGAACACGAAAGGCCGCCCAGCCCGCCCCTTGGTCGCATCGCGATCCATGACGTCGAGATCAGCGCCGACGAAGGGGGCGAGGTCCTTCTTGTTGATGACGAGAAGGTCGGATTTGGTGATGCCCGGGCCGCCCTTGCGGGGGATTTCCTCGCCCTGGCAGACGGAAATGACGTAGATGGTGATGTCGGCGAGATCGGGCGAGAAGGTGGCCGCGAGATTGTCGCCGCCGGACTCGATGAACACGACGTCGAGGTCGGGGATGCGCTCGTTGAGGCCGGCAATGGCCTGCAGGTTGATCGTCGCATCCTCGCGAATGGCCGTATGCGGGCAGCCGCCGGTTTCCACGCCGACGATGCGGTCGGACGGCAACGCCTGCATGCGCACCAGCGCCTCTGCATCCTCTGTCGTATAGATGTCGTTCGTGACGACGGCGACTGAATAATCTTCCCGCATGGCCTTGCAGAGCTTTTCGGTCAGCGCCGTCTTACCCGAGCCGACAGGGCCGCCGATGCCGACGCGCAAGGGTCCGTTTCTGGATTTCATGATTTAAAACTCCGATAAAACGCTAGAATAGCGAACACTGTGCCGGGCGCACAGCGGCGAATGACGTATGGACTAACGCCCGATTCACCATCGCTGCGCGATGCTGAGATCACGACCGGAAAAGCCTCGTTGCCTGAGTTTCGTGCCGGACGCTGGCGATATCGGCCTGAACAGTGGCCGAACCGAGATCGTCGAGGCTGGAACGCGATGCGCGCCTGGCGATATCGCTGATATCCACCTCGAGCCTGGCGAGGATCGCCACCCCATCCTTCTGTCCCGCAACACCGAGACGAATGCCCGACGATACGGCCTGGGAAACCAGCGCGTGCAGGAAGGCGGCGAGCATCTTTTCGCAACCGATCCGGTGCCCGCCTGCCACTGCCCCGACTGCAACGGGGTAAGCCGTTTTTGGCGAAAGCAGCGAGAAGACAGGGTGTGGCCAGGCGGCGGCGACCGAAAGAAAAGCCTCGCCAAGCAGCATTGTCTCCTGATGCCGCTCCCGCGAACCGGCGAGCGCCTCAGCGAGTTCGGCAACGTCAGCCAATTGTGCGGCATCATCAAACGCCCTGTGGGCCTCAGCCGCGAGCACGGCGTCGTTCCACGCCGTGCCGTGTCTCAGCAGCGTCGATATCCACTCTCCGAGCCCGGCAGCATCGCCGACAAGCCCGTCGTGGACAGCCCTCTCCAGCCCGCCCGAATAAGCAAAGGACCCGACAGGAAAAGCCGGCGACAGCCAGGCCATCAATCGCAGCAGTGCCTGCAGGTCGCTGACTTCCGACAGCGTGGAATCAGTCGTGGGAATGGTGATGATCATGGTCGTGTCCATGATGGTCGTGGCCATGGGAATGGCCGCTATTGCCATGATAGGCGCCGCGCATCGGCTGGAACGCTTCGGTCACCTCGCGCACCGTGGCGCCGAGACCTTCCAGCATGGACCGCAGGACATGGTCGCGCGGAATGAGGATGCGGTCCTCGTCGATCTGCGAAGTCCAATGGCGATTGCCGAGATGCCAGGCGAGTTCGATCAGGTGCCTGGTGTCACGCGCCTTGATCTCGAACAGCTTTTCCTCTGCCGCAACAATCTCGATCAGTTCGCCGTCTTCGCGCACCAGAAGGTCGCCGCTTGCAAACAGCACCGGCTCCTTCAGGTCGAGCATCACCATCTCGCCATTCTCGAGATGCAGCAGTTTCCGCCGCAGATGGCGCAGGTCGTGCGACAGCACCACGCGATCGATGGGATGGGAGGATGGAGTGCCTGCCGGCAGATAGGAGGTGACGCGCTGCATGTTGATCTCGCTTCAAGCTTCTAAAAGACCATGCAAAATAGCGCCCTGCGCGACAAGAGCCAATGCCGTAATCGCCGGTAGTCGCCTTATATTCCGTGGCCATATTGCTGCCACTCATAGGCATTTGGCGAAATCTGTATCTCTGAAATGCTCTCCGGCGCCCGCGGATGCCAGCCATGCTGCAGGTTCTCGCTTTCGTGGACCATGCGATTACGACCCAGCGCCTTGGCAAGATAAAGCGCCTTGTCTGCCGCCGCATAAACGGCCTCCTTCTTGCGTCCGCTCCAGATATCCGCGATGCCGGCCGATATGGTGATCCGTGCATCTCCGCCTTCGACCGGGATCATCTCCCGCGAGATCATCGCTCTTGCCTTTTCGATATCTTCGATGCGCTCGCTAAGAGTGCCACCTCGCAGGATGGCGCCGAATTCCTCGCCTCCGAGGCGCGCTACAACGCTGCAGCCATTGAAAACGCTGGCGAATATTCTCGAGACGGCAACGATGACGGCATCGCCGGATGCATGTCCATAGCGGTCGTTGATCGCCTTGAACCGATCGACGTCGAAAATGGCCAATGAGGCGTCCTCTTCAACGCATTCCAGCGCCTCGGTAAATGCGCGTCGATTGAGAAGGCCGGACAGCGTGTCGGTCCTGCTCAGCCGCTCAAACTCTACACGGGAGACGGAGAGCTCGTGAATAGCGACACCGGCAAACATGGCAAGCACGCCGGAAACGCCGCCGCCTATGAGCCAGGATAGAACAACCCCGAACTGAATTGCGGGCAGGAGCGGAAGCGGAAGCACACCGAAGAACTGCATCAACGGAAGCGCAACGGCGATAACAATCGACGAGAGAATCACCGAAGAAAAACTCATCTTAATGGCGAAAACAAAAATGGTCGCCCGTCGATGAAAGTTACCAAATTCGGCCTGGAGCGAAATCCACTTTTTCATGCTCTGGCCCCTCACGCTCCAGAATCCAATGCGTTCAGATAGAGGCCAAGACTCTTCCAAGTGCTTAACAGCGCAGTTAAAATGCAACTATTCTATGATATGTGACTGGTGAGAAATAAGCGAACTACACGTATAGGAAGCGCTCAAAAATGGCACGTGCCAGGTTGGGATAGCCAAGCCTATGATAATATTTACTTTAACATCGCAGATCACAAATTAGCGATTAAATTGTGTTTCATGGCGACGCGACGACACACATAGTTGTATTTTAGCATCGTCTTTTAAATTTCAATTTTGGTCCCCTGGCCACCAATGAAAAAGGCCCTCGAAAGGGCCTCCATCAATGATTCGTTAAAGAGAACCGAGCTTCGCTCAGGCAGCAGCCTTCAGAGACTTCAGGCTCTCAAGGATGTTCTGCGGGGCAGAAACGCCGTACGGATCGGTTTCCGAATTGTCGGCATAGCCTTCTTCTTCAAACCAGTGCTCTACGACGCCGTTATCGATCACGGCGGCATAACGCCAGGAGCGCATGCCAAAGCCGAGATTATCCTTGGCAACGAGCATACCCATCTTGCGCGTAAATTCGCCCGAGCCGTCGGGGATGAGCTTGACGTTCTCGAGATTCTGCGACTTGCCCCAGGCATTCATGACGAAGGCGTCGTTGACGGAAATGCAGTAGATCTCGTCGACGCCCTCGGCCTTGAAATCCTCATGGAGCTTTTCGAAGTCGGGCAGCTGGTAGGTCGAGCATGTCGGGGTAAAGGCCCCCGGCAGCGAGAACAATACAACGCGCTTGCCGCCGAAATAATCCTCGGACGAAACGTCCTGCCAGCGGAACGGATTGGGGCCGCCAACGGCTTCGTCACGAACGCGGGTGCGGAAGGTAACGGCGGGAACCTTTTTGCCGATCATCGAAATCTCCTTGGTCGAGGGGTGGGGTCGCGGCAAGTCTTGGGAAAATCCGCGACCCCTATTTTGTGGCCCCTCACTAACGGAGACTTTGCCGCGCCGCAGCATAAAATGCGCTAATATATTGCAGCGCATGACAGCTATTCCGTGAGCGCATGGATTGGGGCGGCGCTAAGCTCGCAGACCCGCCAATTTATCCGGATTCCGCTCAAGGTAGGCGTAATTTTTTCGGAAATTGAGATAGAGGCCGTCGCTGCTATACTTCTTGATCGGCGCGACATCTTCGCCGGTCAGGATGGCACGTACGGCGAGAGCAAAACCCCACTCGTTTTGCGTCAGGTATCCAGCCCGTCTTGTCGACCAACCCTGACTGCCGGTGGCGTCGTCACGAAACTGAGAAAATTCGAAGGAACCATTCCCTCCAAATATTCCGAACCCGAAGAAGACTGTCGCAAGATCTGTTGCGAACTCTTCGTTTTCAGCCCAGTCTGCCGGCCGTTCCGGGATCGAAAAGAGGATGGCGTGGCAAAGCTCATGCGCCAGTGTCGCGATCAGGCGTTCCAAATCCTTGGCGGCCACCGGATCGTAGGTAATCACATGGGCGTTCTCGTGGCTGCTATAGGTACCCAATGGCTCATGTGGCGCATTTTGGACGACAGCCAGGGGGCCAAGATGCGGATTAATCGCGGCCTGCTGGGGAAGCAGCTCAAAAGCGCCACTATCAAGCCCCAGCAATCCGCAAAGCTGCGAGAACACAAAGGCGACATGCGCGTGCCCGGAGAGGCCCGAACGCGGAAAATCGACCTGTCGCGGATAGTGAGATGGCAGCCGCTTCAGCCTCTCAAGTCCACCCAGATTGTCGAATAGCCATTCCCAGGCAGAGATCTGCCACTCTTCATCGTGGAAGCTGATCGTCGGCTTCGCTTTCCAGAACATCTATGCCCCTGCTAGAACAGGAAATAACGCTGCGCCATGGGTAGCACGGTTGCGGGCTCGCAGGTCAAGAGCTCGCCATCGGCGCGCACTTCGTAAGTCTCCGGATCGACCTCGATATGTGGCGTCAGGCTGTTCATCACCATGGAGGCCTTGGAGATGCCGCCGCGCGTGTTCCTGACGGCGAGGAGATCCTTGGCGACGCCGAGCTTGCCCTTGAGGCCTGCATCGAGCGAGGCCTGGCTGACGAAGGTGACGGAGGAATTCGTGAGGCTCTTGCCGTAGGACGCAAACATCGGGCGGTAGTGGACCGGTTGCGGCGTCGGGATCGAGGCGTTCGGGTCCCCCATGGGGGCGGCTGCGATCGAGCCGCCGAGCAGGATCATGTCCGGCTTCACACCGAAAAAAGCCGGGTTCCAGATCACGAGGTCGGCGCGCTTGCCGACTTCGACCGAGCCGATCTCATGGCTGAGGCCATGGGCGATCGCCGGATTGATCGTGTATTTGGCGATGTAGCGCTTGACACGGAAATTGTCGTTCTCGCCCTTTTCTTCCTTCATCCGGCCGCGCTGGCGTTTCATCTTGTCTGCCGTCTGCCAGGTGCGGATCGCCACTTCGCCGACCCGACCCATGGCCTGGCTATCGGACGAGATGATCGAGAAGGCGCCGATGTCGTGGAGGATGTCTTCCGCGGCGATCGTCTCCTTGCGGATGCGGCTTTCGGCAAAGGCGATATCTTCCGGGATCGACGGCGACAGGTGATGGCAGACCATCAGCATGTCCAGGTGCTCGGCGATCGTGTTGACCGTATAGGGCCGCGTCGGATTGGTGGACGAGGGAATGACGTTCGCTTGGCCGCAGATCTTGATGATGTCAGGCGCGTGCCCGCCGCCCGCACCTTCGGTGTGAAAAGCGTGGATGGTGCGACCCTTGATCGCGCCGATCGTGTCCTCGACGAAGCCGCTTTCGTTCAGCGTATCGGTATGGATCATCACCTGCACGTCGTATTGGTCGGCAACCGTCAAGCAGCAATCGATCGCAGCCGGCGTCGTACCCCAGTCCTCATGCAGTTTCAGCGAAGTTGCGCCGGCAAGCACCATCTCCTCCAGCGCGCCGGGCAGCGAGGCATTGCCCTTGCCCGCAAAGGCAAGGTTCATCGGGAATGCGTCGGCCGCCTCGATCATCCGGGCAATGTGCCAGGGGCCGGGCGTGCAGGTGGTCGCAAGCGTCCCGTGCGCCGGGCCGGTGCCGCCGCCGAGCATGCAGGTAATGCCCGACATCAGCGCTTCCTCGATCTGCTGTGGCGCGATGAAGTGGATATGGCTGTCCATGCCGCCGGCAGTGACGATCTTGCCCTCGCCTGCGATCGCTTCGGTGCCCGGGCCGACAATGATGTTGACGCCAGGCTGCATGTCAGGATTGCCCGCCTTGCCGATAGCCACGATCCGCCCGTCCTTCAGCCCGATATCGGCTTTCACGATCCCCCAGGTATCGACGATCAACGCATTGGTGATGACGGTGTCGACCGCGCCGTTCGCCCGCGTCACCTGGCTCTGCCCCATGCCGTCGCGGATGACCTTGCCGCCGCCGAATTTCACTTCTTCGCCATAGGTCGTGAAATCCTTTTCCACCTCGATGAAGAGTTCGGTATCGGCGAGACGAACCTTGTCTCCGACGGTCGGGCCGAACATGTTGGCATAGGCGGCACGGGAGATCTTGTAGGGCATCGTCTGTTCTACCTCTGGGGTTCGGAAAAATTGGGGTCCAGGCGCCGGAGCCGCCCGGCCGATATCATTGCTTCGACCAGCTTCTTTTCTGCGGAAAAGGGATGCCACTCCCAGCCGACATGCCCGAAGCCCGCAATCGCCACATCGGCGTCGGGATAGCGGGCAAGCGCCTCGGCGATGACAACCATGCCGCTGCTGGGCACGACGTAAGGGCCTGGCTGATAAGCCTCGAGTGCCTCGTCGACACCTTCGTGGATGGTGCGATCGATGATCACATGCCGTTTGCCGGTCTCCCGCGCGAAGGCCTCGAAGCCATCCGTATAATCGTCGCAGAAATCATCGAGTTCCGGATGGGAGACGGCAAGCGGCGCCCGCATCTCCGCGAATTTCGCTGGATCACGCACGCTCCAGATTTCCGAGGCGGACTTGACGGCGAAATGATTGCGCCAGTCCGGCGAGGCCAGCATCGCCTTTCCCGGCCTGCCGGTATTGCAGACCGCAACGACATCGGTGCGGCATCGAATATCGGTCGCCGAACGGCAATCGTTGAAGCGTACGACGAGGTCGGCAGCATCGATCGTTTTTGCCGCCGCCTCGGAAACCTCGCCGTTGCCGACGATCATGATGATCTGCCTGACACTCACTGTCGTACTAGTTCCCAAGCCCATCGGCCAATTGCTTCAGCTGTTTCGTCCGCTCACGCGTCACCGAGGCGAGGCAGGCCGAAACCAACATCGGTTCCATCGTTCCGCCCCGCGCCTCGAAACCCTCGGCCTCGCATTCGCCGTCGCGATAATCGACCCATGCGCGCTGTGCCTTGAGGAGCGCTTTTTCCGCTCCCTTCAGATCGTCATCCAGGTCCGCATCCCAGGAAACCATCGTGGCGCGGGTCTCCTTGTACTGCACGTTCAGCTCGGCATCCGCCGCCTTGTAGTCGCGATCCGCGCAAATGTTCATGTCCGTCTGCGTGACCGCATTCTTGCAATCGACCTGCGCATCGTCTTCGGCATGCGCCATGCCTGCAAAACACAGCATGCCGATCCCCGCACATGCTCCCAACCATGAAAATTTCATTCCGCCCTCCCGGCTGCATTTGTCGAGGCAGCCTAGAGCTTGCCCATGACTTTCTGGCGAAAGCCATAAACCTCACGCTTGCCGGAAAGCGGAATGAGCGTCACCGAGCGGGTCTGCCCGGGCTCGAAACGCACCGCTGTTCCGGCGGGAATATCAAGACGCATGCCCTGTGCCTTGGCGCGATCGAACGAAAGGCCGCCATTGGTTTCCGCGAAATGATAGTGGCTGCCGACCTGAACAGGCCGGTCGCCGGTATTGGACACCTCGATCGACACGGTCGGCGCGTCTGCATTGAGCTCGATATCGCCGCTTGCGGCAATAATTTCACCTGGGATCATGTCTATTCCTAACCTTACCGGATCGGCTCGTGCACGGTGACGAGCTTGGTTCCATCAGGGAACGTCGCCTCGACCTGCACGTCGTGAATCATTTCGGCAATGCCTTCCATCACCTGGTCTCGGCTGATGACGTGGGCGCCGGCTTCCATCAGCTCGGCAACCGGGCGGCCGTCCCGCGCGCCCTCGACGACGAAGTCGGTGATCAATGCGATTGCTTCCGGATGGTTCAGCTTGACGCCCCGTTCCAAGCGTCGCCGTGCCACCATTGCCGCCATGGAAATCAACAGCTTGTCTTTTTCTCTCGGAGTGAGGTTCATCGTCTACCTATGTGCTTCGAATTTACAGATTCCAGACTTTCGGCACCGGCCCGCCGTTACGCAAGGCGGAAATGACCGGGATCAGAATTTTTCTGAGCGCGAAGCCATCGGCAGCGGCAAGCCGCACCACCAGCTTGTCGCGCCACTGGCTGGCACCGCCCATATGCCCTTCAAGCAGCGGCCGCACCTTCGCTAGGTAGGCTTCGGCGGATGCACCCGCGTAGAGCAAGGTCGCGAAGGCGACCTGACCGCTGAGCACGGCGTGAGTAGCGGCAAGGTCGGCGACAGCGCCCTCCAGCCGGAGCTCTTCCGCGTGAATGAGCTTGCCGGAGCGGCGGATGCGCCAGCGGTCACGAAACAGGCCCGTCACCATCGCCTCCCCCATCATCTTGCGCCCCAGCAGGACCGCCTCGACGCCAAGGAATTCGGCGCCTTCGGCGAGATCGACGTCGAGCCTGCGGAAAAGCGATGCCCGATCGAAGAGGATCGTTTCCTGCGGCAGCCAGTCGACGCGCGCTCCGGCCCCAACCTTGATCGACGTGGAGACTTCGGCGGTCCCTGCCGAAGCCTTGTAGATCTTCTCGCAAGCCTGCGTCGTCACGTCGATGCGCGTGCCTGGCGCTGCGACCACGCTCCAGTTCATGCGGTCACCGCCGGTGAGACCTCCCGCGGTATTGATGATGACCGCTTCCATGGAATGGTCGAACGTGTCGGGCAGCCGGATCTTCGCTGCACCTTCCTGAAAAAGCTCGGCAAGGCGCGTGCGACCATTCAATGCCTTTGCGGCGAGATGTCCGTATCCCTCGGCTCTCTGCGGTCTGGTGCTCACCGCTGCTGCGGTCATCTGCTCTTCCGATCCTGGCATGTCGTTCCACGGGCTTTACCGAACCCGTCTACCGAGACATTGACGCAATTTCCGTGCCTCATGCAGAAGCGAGCGCGCGTCGAAGACGCATGGAACGTCCGATGCACGAGACTGCACGATTTTTCAGCAGGGGATGAAATCTGCAGCACGGATCATACGGTCAGGTGACGCCTTGCTTCGGGCGTGTCCAAAGTTTCGGCAAGTCCCTCATGCATGATCACGCCGCGATCCATGATGTAGACGTAGTCGGCAAGCTCGCGGCAAAAATCGAGATATTGCTCGACGAGCAGGATCGCCATGCCGGTGGAGTCGCGTAGGTAGCGGATCGCCCGGCCGATATCCTTGATGATCGACGGCTGGATGCCCTCGGTCGGCTCGTCAAGCACCAGGATCCTCGGCCGCATCACCAGCGCCCGGCCGATCGCCAGTTGCTGTTGCTGCCCGCCCGACAGATCGCCGCCGCGACGGCCGAGCATGGATTTCAGCACCGGGAAGAGATTGTAGATGTCGTCAGGGATGTTCTTGTCCTTGCGGCCGACCGGCGCAAACCCCGTTTCCAGATTTTCCTTGACGGTGAGCAGCGGGAAGATCTCGCGCCCCTGCGGGACGTAACCGATACCCTGCTTGGCGCGCGCAAACGGCGCCATGCCGTTCAGCTTCACCTCGTTGAAGGTGACGCTGCCGCCCGATAAAGCGTGTTGGCCGGTGACGGCCCGCAGCAGCGAGCTCTTGCCGACGCCGTTTCGCCCGAGAACACAGGTGATCTTGCCCATCTCGGCCTTGATCGAGATGCCGCGCAGCGCCTGGGCGGCGCCGTAGTGGAGGTTGGCGTTTTCGACTTTCAGCATGGCTGTCCCCTATGATGGTTTGAGGCTGGGACGCCCCCCTCTGCCCTGCCAGGCATCTCCGCCACAGGTGGGGAGATCGGCTGGGCGCACCCGCTCGCTCCAACGTTCATGGATTGGTGAGACGCCCGCCACGAGTCAATCTCCCCCCTTGTGGCGGAGATGCCCGGCAGGGCAGAGGGGGGTATCACGCGCACAACACTCATCCCCATCACCGCCCCAGATAATTCTCGATCACCTTCGGATCGCTGCTGACGAAATCGATCGATCCCTCGGCCAGCACCGAGCCTTCCGCCAAGCACGTCACCTTGACGCCGAGGTCTCGGATGAAGCCCATGTCGTGTTCCACCACGACGACGGAGCGGGTCTTGGCGATCTCCTTCAGCAGGATCGCCGTCTCGGCCGTCTCCGCATCAGTCATGCCGGCGACCGGTTCGTCGACGAGCAGCAGTTTCGGCTCCTGTGCCAGCAGCATACCGATCTCCAGCCATTGCTTCTGGCCGTGCGAAAGATTGGCGGCGAGTTCGTCCTTGCGGTGATGCATGCGCACCGTATCGAGGATTTCATGGATGCGATTACGATCGGCATTGGAGAGCCGGTAGAACAGTGTCGAGAAGACGCCGCGCGAGCGGTTCAGCGCAAGTTCGATATTGTCCCAGACCGTATGGCTCTCGAAGACCGTGGGCTTCTGGAATTTCCGGCCAATGCCGAGTTGGGCGATGTCAGCCTCATCCTTCTTGGTCAGGTCGATGCTGCCGTTGAAGAAGACTTCGCCAGAATTCGGCCGCGTCTTGCCGGTGATGATGTCCATCATCGTCGTCTTGCCAGCGCCGTTCGGGCCGATAATGGCGCGCAGTTCGCCGGGTTCGATGACGATCGACAGCGCATTCAACGCCTTGAAGCCGTCGAAGGAGACCGAGACGTTGTTGAGGTAGAGCATGCTGGTGGGTTTGCCGTCCGGAATCATGGTCTACTCCGCCGCCTGGATTTTCTTGTCGCTCTCGCCGTCTTCCGCCTCGGCCGAGGCCTTGCGCAGGCGCCGCCCGCCCGCCCCGTAGCTCATGATCGTGCCGACGACGCCGCGCGGCAGGAAGAGCGTGACGAGGACGAAGAGGCCGCCCAGCGCAAACAGCCAGAAATCGGGAAACAGGCCGGTAAAGATCGTCTTGCCGCCATTGACGAGGATCGCGCCGATGATCGGGCCGATCAGGGTGGCGCGGCCGCCGACCGCCGTCCAGATGACGACCTCGATCGAATTGGCGGGGGCAAATTCGCCGGGATTGATGATGCCGATCTGCGGCACGTAGAGCGCGCCGGCGACACCCGCCATCATCGCCGAGACGACGAAGGTGAAGAGCTTGATATGCTCGACGCGGTAGCCAAGGAAGCGCGTGCGGCTTTCGGCATCGCGCACGCCGACGAGCACCTTGCCGAACTTGGAGCGCACGATCGCCGAGGAAAGCATCAGCGAGATCGCCAGCATGATGGCGGTCGCGGCAAAGAGCGCGGCGCGCGTGCCGTCGGCCTGGATGTTGAAGCCGAGGATATCTTTGAAGTCGGTCAGGCCGTTATTGCCGCCGAAGCCCATGTCGTTGCGGAAAAAGGCGAGCAGCAGCGCATACGTCATGGCCTGCGTGATGATCGACAGATAGACGCCGTTGACACGTGAGCGGAAGGCGAACCAGCCGAAGACGAAGGCGAGCAGGCCGGGTGCTGCAAAGACCATCAGCACGGCGAACCAGAAATGATCGAAGCCGTACCAGAACCAGGGCAATGCCTTGTAGTTCAGAAACACCATGAAATCGGGCAATATCGGATTGCCGTAGGTGCCGCGCGAACCGATCTGGCGCATCAGATACATGCCCATCGCATAACCACCGAGCGCAAAGAAGGCGCCGTGGCCGAGCGAAAGGATGCCGCAGAAGCCCCAGACGAGATCGAGCGCCAGCGCCAGCAGCGCATAGGTCAGATACTTGCCGAACAGCGACATCAGATAGGTCGGAATGTGCAGCGGGCTCGTTTCCTGCGTCATGAGATTGGAGACGGGCACCAGCACAGCGACCGCCAGCAGGATAAGGATCGCGATGCTGATCTTGCGGTCCAGCGACCGCAGGAGGAAGGCCGTAATCATGCTTCCACCGCCCTTCCCTTGAGCGCGAACAGGCCGCGCGGACGTTTCTGGATGAAGAGGATGATGAGCACGAGCACCAGGATCTTGCCGAGAACGGCACCGGCATAGGGCTCTAGGAACTTATTGAGAATGCCGAGCGAGAAGGCGCCGACCAGCGTGCCCCAGAGATTGCCGACGCCGCCGAAGACCACGACCATGAAGCTGTCGATGATGTAGTTCTGGCCGAGATTGGGCGAGACGTTGTCGATCTGGGAAAGCGCGACACCCGCCATGCCGGCGATCGCCGATCCGAGCGCGAAGGTGAAGGCATCCACCCAGGGCGTGCGGATACCCATGGAGGAGGCCATGCGCCGGTTCTGCGTCACCGCCCGCATCTGCAGCCCGAAGGACGAGCGCTTGAGCAGCATCAGCAGGGCGAAAAAGACCGCGAGCGAGAAGACGATGATCCAGGCACGGTTCCAGGTGACGCTCATATAGCCGACGTCGAAGGAACCGGACATCCAGGAGGGATTGCCGACCTCCTGATTGGTCGGCCCGAAGATCGAACGCACAGCCTGCTGCAGGATCAGCGAAATGCCCCAGGTGGCGAGCAGCGTTTCCAGCGGCCGGCCATAGAGGAAACGGATAACGCAGCGCTCGATGACCAGCCCGACCGCGCCCGTGACGATGACGGCAACCGGCAGCGCGATCGCCAGCGACCAGTCGAAGAGACCGGGGAAGGAGGAGCGGATGATCGCCTGCACGACATAGGTCGAATAGGCGCCCAGCATGACCATCTCGCCATGCGCCATGTTGATGATGCCCATGACGCCGAAGGTAATGGCAAGGCCGATGGCGGCGAGCAGCAGCACCGAGCCGAGCGACAGTCCGTACCATACGTTCTGCACGCCGTCCCAGATCGCCAGTTTCTCCTGCACGCTTTTGATCGCCGCGGCGACATCGGGCTTCAAGCTGTCATCGACGGAAATGGCGGACAGAATGCCGATGGCATCGCGGCCACCCTCCTCGCGGATCGCCTGGATCGCCGCCTTCTTGTCATCGATCGACCGGTCGGAGGAGAGGATGGCGACAGAGCGTGCCTTGTCGAGAGCACTGCGGATCTCGCTGTCCTTCTCGCTCTTCAGCGCGGTTTCGATGGCCTCGAGGCTGTCGGCGCTAGGAGCTTTCAGGATGGATTCGGCGGCTTCGAGCCGGACACCGCGATCCGGGCTCATCAGCGTCAGGCCGCCGATCGCCGCGCGGATCGAGCGGCGCAGATTGTTGTTGACCTTGATCTTGGTCAGGTTGCCCTTGTTTTCCTGACCGACCTTCTCGCCGCTGATGGGATCTATGATGGCAAGGTCGAAGGAGCCGGCGGGCTTGGTCATGAAGACCTGGTTGTCCGACTTGCGGACATAGAGATCGCCGTTGGAGAAGGCTTCGAGGGCTGGCACGATCTTCGCATCGCCCGTCTTGGCGAGGTTCTTCACGATCTCGTCGGCCTGCTGGAAATTCGCCGGGCCGAGGGAATTGATCAGGCCATGCGGATCGTCCTGCGCCCTCAAGCCGCCGACGGCGAGGACGCAAAGAAGAAAGCCGGCCGATATCGCCAGGCCTATGCGATAAACGAATGTGTCGAACATGGCGCCGTCCCCTCGGATTGCCGGGTTGGTGCGTGCGGCTCAAAGACCCCTCCCCAACCCCTCCCCACAAGGAGGAGGGGCTCGCCCGCCGCACCGTCTGCGTCCCCATGAAAGCGAGCGGGCGCCGCGGGTCTTCTCCCCCTTGTGAGGGAGATGCCCGGCAGGGCAGAGAGGGTCTTGCAGCCAAACGCACTTACCTCGGCCTCAGACTGCTACGGGCAAAAAATCCTGCCCGCGGCCTTTTTCATTATCGAGCCGGAGCCGATCAGGAGCCCTTGCCGCCGCACTTGCCTGTCGAGACGTTGAAGTTGCCGCACTTCATCGGCGCCAGCCAATCGGACATCAGGTCCTTGGAGTCGGGCAGATAGTCGGACCATTCGTCGCCGATGACCTCGGGGGTCTGGGAGACGACGTCGAACTGGCCGTTGTCCTGGATTTCGCCGATCAAAACCGGCTTGGTGATGTAGTGGTTCGGCATCATCGTCGCGATGCCGCCCGTCAGGTTCGGAACGGAAACGCCCGGCAGCGCGTCGATGACCTTGTCCGGATCTGTCGTGCCGGCCTTTTCGACGGCCTTCACCCACATGTTGAAGCCGATATAGGCAGCTTCCATCGGGTCGTTCGTTACCCGTTTGTCGTTCTTCGTATAGGCGTGCCATTCCTTGATGAATTCGGCATTGGCAGGCGTATCGACGGATTCGAAGTAGTTCCAGGCGGCGAGATGGCCGACCAGCGGCTTCGTGTCCATGCCGGAGAGTTCTTCCTCGCCGACCGAGAAGGCGACGACGGGAATGTCTTCAGCCTTGACGCCCTGGTTGCCGAGTTCCTTGTAGAAGGGAACGTTGGCGTCGCCGTTGATCGTCGAGACGACGGCAGTCTTCTTGCCGGCACCACCGAAGGACTTGATCTTCGAGACTTCCGTCTGCCAGTCGGAGAAGCCGAACGGCGTGTAGTTGACGATGATGTCTTCGTCCTTGACGCCCTTGGACTTCAGATAGGCTTCGAGGATCTTGTTGGTCGTGCGCGGGTAGACATAGTCCGTGCCTTCGAGAACCCAGCGCTGAACGCCTTCGTTCTGCATCAGGTAATCGACAGCCGGGATCGCCTGCTGGTTTGGAGCGGCACCCGTGTAGAAGACGTTGCGCTCGGATTCCTCACCCTCGAACTGAACAGGGTAGAAGAGGATCGAATTCAGCTCCTTGAAAACAGGGAGGACCGACTTGCGCGAAACGGAAGTCCAGCAACCGAAGACGGCCGAAACCTTGTCCTTCTCGACCAGTTCGCGCGCCTTTTCGGCAAAGAGCGGCCAGTCGGAAGCCGGATCGACGACGACAGGCTCGAGCTTCTTGCCGAGAACGCCGCCCTTCTTGTTCTGCTCGTCGATGAGCATCAGCATGGCGTCTTTCAGCGTCGTCTCGGAAATCGCCATCGTGCCGGAAAGCGAATGCAGCACGCCGACCTTGATCGTGTCGTCGGCGGCAAAGACGCCGTGAAGCGCGGTCGTCGACATTACGGCGGCGAGAAGTGCGGCAGAGATCTGTGCCTTGAGTTTCATGATAGTTCCCCTCTTTTAGGCAGTTCAGCGGCTTTTAACGAAGGTTAACCGCTGCCTGGGGGAACTATCCGGTGCTGCGCTGCAAAACCGTATACGCAATTTGACGTAGGCGCCGGGGGGAAATGTGCAGTTTTATGCTGCCCTGCACTCTTAAGCGACCTTCCGATCCGTGTTACGACATCATGACAGGCTGAAGGAAGAGCTTGAAGGAGAGGCATGGCAGCGCGGCAACGCATCATTCCAGTCAGGCGCGAATATAACCGCTGGGTCGCCAACCAGACACTGGAAGACTATGCGCTGCGTTTCACCGCCAAGAGTGCCCGGCAATTCTCCTCGCAGCGCATTTCGCAGACTGCGATTGGCGCCATCTCCTTCCTGGCGCTGGAAGCGATCGGCGGTGCCATCACCCTCTCCTACGGCACGACCAATGCCTTTTTCGCCATCATCGTTGCCTCGATCGCCATGCTCGCGATCGGCCTGCCGATCAGCCGCTATGCCATCCGCCACGGCGTCGATATCGACCTCCTGACGCGCGGCGCGAGCTTCGGCTATATCGGCTCGACCATCACCTCGCTGATCTATGCAAGCTTCACCTTCATGCTGTTTGCGATCGAGGCCTCGATCATGTCCGGCGCGCTGGAACTGACGCTCGGCATCCCGCTGTGGATCGGCTATATCCTTAGCGCCTGCATGGTCATTCCGCTGGTCACGCACGGCGTGAGACTGATCAGCCGCTTCCAGCTCCTGACCCAGCCTTTCTGGATCGTGCTGAACGTCCTGCCCTTCATCTTCATCGCCTTCTCCGACTGGCAGAAATTCGATGTCTGGCGCGCCTTTGCCGGCATCCACCATTCCTCCGGCCCTGCAGGCACCATCGCGCCCTTCGATCTCGTCGAATTCGGCGCCGCCTCCGCAGTCATCCTCGCCCTGATGTCGCAGATCGGCGAACAGGCCGACTTCCTGCGCTTCCTGCCGCCGGAAGGCCATCGCAAATGGCGCCATCTGCTGGCGATCTTCCTCGCCGGACCTGGCTGGGTCATCATCGGTGCGCCGAAGCTGATGGCCGGCTCCTTCCTCGTCGTGCTGACGCTGACATCGGGCGTGCCCGCCGATCGCGCCGCCGATCCGGCGCAGATGTATCTGACGGCCTTCGGCTACATGATCCCCTGGCATAACGCGGCGCTGCTGCTGATGGCCGCCTTCGTCATGGTCTCGCAGCTGAAGATCAACGTCATGAACGCCTATGCGGGGTCGCTCGCCTGGTCGAATTTCTTCTCGCGGCTGACGCATAGCCATCCGGGCCGGGTCATCTGGCTCGTCTTCAACGTCGCTATCGCGCTTCTCCTGATGGAGCTCGGCATCTATCGGCTGCTGGAGGAAACGCTCGGCATCTTCTCGATCGTCGCCATGGCCTGGCTCTGCACAATCTCCGCCGATCTCTTCATCAACAAGCCGCTCGGCCTTGCCCCTCCGGGCATCGAGTTCAAGCGCGCGCATCTCTACGATATCAACCCCGTCGGCCTCGGCGCCATGACGCTGTCCGCAACGATCTCGCTGATCGCCCATTTCGGCGCTTTCGGCGCGGTCGCCGACTCGCTCGCCCCCTATATCACGCTGGTCATCGCCTTTGCCGCCTCGCCCGCCATCGCCTGGGCGACCAGGGGCAAGTTCTATCTCGCCCGCAAGCCGCGCCAAAGCTGGAAGAACCTCACCAGCATCACCTGCTCGATCTGCGAACATCCCTTCGAGCCGGAGGACATGGCCTGGTGCCCGGCCTATGCCGCCCCGATCTGCTCGCTCTGCTGCTCGCTCGACAGCCGCTGCCACGACATGTGCAAGCCGAAGGCGCATTTCAACGCGCAGGTCGGCACGGTCGCGAAGACGCTGCTGCCCATTGCCATCGTCGAGAAACTGACGACGCGTCTCGGCCGCTACGGCATCGCCGTTGTCCTTGCGCTAACAGCCGTCGGCGCGATCCTCGCCATGATCGCCCATCAGGTCGGCTCGGCCTTACCGGAGACGGCAGAGGTCGTCGATCGCACGATCTTGATCGTCTTCTTCGTCTTCGCCGTCATTTCCGGCGTGGTCTGCTGGTTCTATGTGCTGGCCCATGACAGCCGCGTGGTGGCCGAGGAGGAATCTTCGCGCCAGAACACGCTACTTTTGAAGGAAATCGCCGCCCACAAGAAGACGGATGCGGCGCTGCAAAGCGCCAAGGAGGCGGCGGAAGCGGCCAACCGCGCCAAGAGCCGCTATGTCGTCGGCCTCAGCCACGAGTTGCGCACGCCGCTGAACGCCGTACTCGGCTATGCCCAGATCCTGGAACGCGACGAGACGATTCCGGCGCCCCGGCAATCCTCGATCAAGGTCATCCGCCGCTCGGCCGAGCATCTCTCCGGCCTGATCGACGGCCTGCTGGATATTTCCAAGATCGAGGCCGGCCGACTGCAGGTCTATTCCAACGAGATCAACATCCGCGACTTCCTCGACCAGATCGTCGATATGTTCCGCCCACAAGCGATAGCCAAAGGCCTGGAATTCGTCGATACCCGCGCGCCCAGCCTTCCCGATTTCGTGCGCACCGATGAAAAACGCCTTCGCCAGATCCTCGTCAACCTTCTCTCCAACGCGATCAAATTTACCGACCACGGCAGCGTCACTTTCGATGTCGCCTATCGCAGCCAGGTCGCGACCTTTTCCGTTGCCGATACCGGCAGAGGGATTGCGGAGAAGGATCTCGGCCGCATCTACGAGCCATTCCAGCGCGGCGAGGCAGACAGCGTCCGTCCCATGCCCGGCCTCGGCCTCGGCCTCACCATCACCCAGCTCCTGACCAACACGCTTGGCGGCGAAATCTCCGTCGCCAGCGAAAAGGACAAGGGCTCGACCTTCCGCGTCCGCCTGATGCTGTCGGGCGTCCACCGCCAGATGAAGCCGCCGGCACAGGAGCAGAAGATCTCGGGCTATGACGGCCCCCGCCGCACCATCGTCGTCGTCGATGACAATGAGGATCACCGCGAGCTGATGCGCGAGGTGCTGGTGCCGCTCGACTTCGTGGTGCTGACAGCGGCGAGCGGCCCGGATTGCCTGACCTTGATCGAGGGCATCAAGCCCGACCTCTTCCTCGTCGATATTTCCATGCCGGGCATGAACGGCTGGCAGCTCGTCTCTCGTCTCAGGGAGAGCGGCCAGACGGCGCCGATCCTGATGCTGTCGGCCAATATTGGCGATGCCGCGGCC
Organism: Neorhizobium sp. P12A; assembly: GCF_008365395.1. Lineage (NCBI taxonomy): Bacteria > Pseudomonadati > Pseudomonadota > Alphaproteobacteria > Hyphomicrobiales > Rhizobiaceae > Neorhizobium > Neorhizobium sp. P12A. The sequence continues at coordinate 736,703 of NZ_QOVX01000001.1, forward strand.
ACACAGGGTAGCGACGACAGTCATAACGACGCCATTGCCAAGCCTGTCGATATCCGCCAGATCCGCGACAAGCTCGCTTTGCATCTCGGTCTGAAGTGGACCTACGCCGATCCGCAGGCGACCCCTATCCCCAAGCCACCACCACCGCTAAGAACCCCCGGCATCGCGCATGTGCAGGAGTTGATCCGCCTCGGCGAAATCGGCTATGTCAGGGGCATCGACGCAAAGCTCACCGAGCTTGCCGCGCTCGATGAAAACCAGCCCTTCACGACAGCGCTCCGCCCCTATGTCCAGGCCTTCGATCTCGACGGCTTCCTGGCTTTCCTGAAGACATTCGACGACGAAAAGGTAGAACCGCTTGGCTGAACCCGCCCTTCCCCGCGATATCGTTCTGCTGGTGGATGATTCCCCGGACGCGCTCGGATTCCTGACGGATGCGCTGGAGCAATCCGGCTTTTCCGCGCTGATCGCGACATCAGGGCAGGCAGCGCTGAACATCGTCGAGCGCATCACGCCCGATATCATCCTGCTCGATGCCGTCATGCCTTCCATGGATGGCTTCGAGACCTGCCGGCGCATCAAAGCCAATGCCGCGATCAGCCAGGTCCCCGTCATCTTCATGACCGGGCTGACGGAGACCGAGCATGTCGTCCACGCGCTGGAATCGGGCGGCGTCGATTATCTGACGAAGCCGATCAATGTCGATGAGCTGCGCGCGCGTATCCGCGTCCACCTGCGCAACGCTCGTTCCGCCCAGAGCGCCCGCGTCGCCCTCGACGCCGCCGGCCGCCATCTGCTCGCGGTGCGCAGCGACGGCTCCATCCACTGGTCGACGCCGCAGGCGACCCGCCTCGTGAATGCCGCGACGGGCAGCGACGATGGCCTCGATGTCGTCGTCCGCGAAATCAGCGCCTTCATGCGCGAGCGCAACAAGGCCGGCGCGCCGCGCGACAACGCTCTTTCGATCAGCCACGGCGGCCAGTCCGCGCTGCAGCTCGCCTTTCTCGGCACGATCGGCCCGGACGAACATCTCTTCCGCCTCACCGCGTCGAGCAAGCGCAGCGACGACGAAATCCTGCGCCAACATTTTTCGCTGACCCAGCGCGAATCCGAAGTGCTGCTCTGGATCGCCAAGGGCAAGGCCAATCGCGACATCGGCGAAATCCTCGGCCTCTCGGCCCGCACGGTGAACAAGCATCTGGAGCAGATTTATGTGAAGCTCGGCGTCGAAAACCGCGCCTCGGCTGCGGTCAAGGCGGCGCATGTGCTGCATGAGATTTGAGGCTAGCGCTGCGACGGCCGACCAGCATCGCTTGCGGCGCGCTTGATCAGTTCCCTGGCGTTTGCAGCTGCCTTATCGAGCCCGATCCTGCGCTTGCCCTGGCCGATTTGGCTTCGATACTGATCGAACGAGATTACGCTGGACCGCTCCCGAATGATTGTACCTTCGTCGCGAGACAGCTCGAAACAAGCAACCGAGTGATCGTCGATCAACACCGCATAGATGTCTTCGCCCTGTTCGGGAATGTGAGCAAGCAGATGGTAGACCGAACCTTCGCCGCCGAGGTCCAACGCAGCCTGCACAAGGATATCGTCCTGTCGACCTGCGGACGGCAGCAACAACGATAGTTTATCCCTGTCGTCGAGACGATTTGGCGACATCATTTTTAGACGGCTACTGCTTCACCTTGCGTCGCAACAGTTAAGCTGAATTCCATCAAATTCAAACCGCCACCAAAAGAAAGAAGCCCGGCACATGGCCGGGCTCCCGATAGATTGGCTTGTCTGGCGTTCAGCCTTACTTCGCAGCAGCCTGCTGGAAGTAGCTGTACTTGCCATCCGGGCCCTTCTTCCACTCGTACATGACGTAGCCGGGAAGCTTCGGGTCGCCCTTGTCGTCGAAGGAGATGTCGCCGAGAACGGTCGGGAACGGTCCCTTTTCCTTCATGGCCTTGGCCACTGCTTCAGGGTCGGTCGAGCCGGCGGCCTTGGCAGCGCCTGCGATCGTCTGCATCGCAGCGTAGGAATAGAGCGTGTAGGCTTCCGGGTTGAAGCCAGCAGCCTTGAACTTCGCAACCAGATCCTTGTTGGCCGGGTTGACCGTCGGATCCGGGCCGAAGGTGTTCAGCGTGCCTTCTACGGCGTCGCCGGCGATCGAAGCCAGTTCGTTCGAAACGATACCGTCGCCCGAAACGAGCGTAGCCTTCAGGCCCTGGTCCTTGGCCTGGCGGATGATGAGACCGGCTTCGGTGTGCAGACCGCCCCAATAGATGATCGAGACGCCAGCTTCCTTCATCTTCGCGATGAGGGCCGAGAAGTCCTTGTCGCCGACATTGATGCCTTCGTACATGACTTCCTTGAGACCGTCGGCATTCATGGTCTTCTTGGTTTCATCGGCAAGGCCCTGACCGTAAGGCGTCTTGTCGTGAACGATTGCGATCTTCTTGTCCTTGAAGTGATCAGCCAGATACTTGCCGGCGATGCCACCCTGCTGGTCGTCACGACCGCAGGTACGGAACGTGTTCCAGAGGCCGCGCTCGGTAAAGGTCGGGTTGGTCGCAGCAGGCGTGATTTCAAGAACGCCGTTTTCGGCATAGACTTCCGACGCCGGGATGGAAACGCCCGAGTTGAAGTGACCGATCACGAACTTCACGCCATCGGCAACGAACTTGTTCGCGACCGAGATGCCCTGCTTCGGATCCGAAACGTCGTCGCCGAGCTCGATCTTGATCTGTTCGCCGTTGATACCACCGGCGGCATTGATGTCTGCGGCAGCCTGCTCAGCACCCTTCTGGAGCTGTGCGCCGAAGGCAGCGTTTGGACCGGTCAGCGGGCCGCCGACGGCAATGAGGATGTCGGCCTTGGCGATACCACCGAAAGCCATGATGGCCGTCAGAGCCACTGCCGACAGAAGAGACTTCTTCATATTGTTACTCCCAGTTTTTGGGTGGGTTCGGACCCTAGACCCGGTGCATTACCCACCATTGCCTGCACCGGGGAAGCTGTTCCACTTTTTTGGGCAATTGATGCCCAGTTTAAACTGGCTGTCAATGTTTGTTCTTCCACGAAAACGCGGATGTTTTTTCGTACAGCCAGTAATAGTTGTTGACCATCTGATTGGTGCGGCGATAGCGGAATCCCGCGGTCGAAAAGACCAGCAGCAGCACGAAATCGATGATGTAATAGAAGGCGCTGAGGAAGGGTCCATCGAACAGGGCGTGATGCAGGAACTGCATCGCCGCCGCCAGGAGGATCGTATAGACGATCACCAACGGATAGTTACCCCAGCCTTCGGCAACGGCCTTGCCGGCCCGCCAAGCGGTCCAGAAGCCGATGAGGACGACCAACGCCCGGATAACCAGACGGACACCGGTATCATCCTCGAAAAACAGTCCCTGCATATCAAACTCTCCCCTGCGCGACGCTCAATGCCGTCCACCTTCGAGATAGGCGGCGCGCACTTCAGGATTGGCAAGGAGTTCCTTGCCGGAGCCACTCATCGTGACCTTGCCGTTCACCATCACGTAGGCACGGTGCGAAAGCCTGAGGGCCGCGAACGCGTTCTGCTCGACCAGGAACACGGTGAGGCCTTCCTTCTCGTTGAGCGCCTTGATTGCCTCGAAGATGCCCTTGACGATCAGCGGCGCCAGACCGAGCGACGGTTCGTCCAGCAAAAGCAGCTTGGGGCGCGCCATTAATGCGCGGCCGATCGACAGCATCTGCTGCTCGCCGCCCGAAAGCGTGCCGCCGCGCTGCGCATGGCGCTCCTTCAGACGCGGAAACATCGTGAAGATTTTTTCCAGGTCCTCGTTGAAATGTTTGAGCTTGTCGAGACCGGCGCCCATCTGAAGATTTTCCATCACGGTCATGCGCGGGAAGATGCGGCGCCCTTCCGGCGACTGCGCGATACGCAGCCTTGCAATCTCATGCGTCGGCAGGCGGGTAATGTCGCGGCCCTCGAAGATGATAGAGCCATTGCGCGCCTGCGGGCTGCCGCAGATCGTCATCATCAGGGTCGACTTTCCGGCACCGTTCGCACCGATCAGGCTGACGATCTCGCCGCTTTTTACCTCAACGTCGACGCCTGCAAGTGCGCGAATATTGCCGTAGTAGGTCTCGACGCCCTGTACCTTGAGAAGTGGTTGGCTTGTCATATTAGTTTGCGCCCCCTTCGAGGTGCTCGACGGCGGCAATTACCTCGCCCACTTCATCATCCTCTACGCCGAGATAGGCCGCGATCACGCGTGGATCGTTCTTGACCTGCTCCGGCGTTCCATCCGAAATCTTCTGGCCGTATTCGAGCACGACCACGTGGTCGGAAATTTCCATGACCACGGACATGTCATGCTCGATCAGCAGGATCGAGGTGCCGGTATCGGCACGAATGCTGCGCAGCAATGCGTTAAGGGCAGCCGATTCGCGCGGATTGAGGCCTGCAGCCGGCTCGTCCAGGCAAAGCAGCTCCGGACCCGTGCACATGGCGCGGGCGATTTCCAGCCTGCGCTGGGCGCCGTAGGGAAGATCGCCGGCCGGATCGTCGGCACGATCGATCAGTTCGGCCTTTTCCAGCCAATGGCGCGCAAGCTCGATCGCCGCTGCGGCTTCCTTCTTGTAAGGACCGATGCCGAGAAGACCGAGGATCGTATAGCCCGAGGCCTTCATCAGCTTGTTGTGCTGCGCGACCAGCAGATTTTCCAGAACCGTGAGGCCGGAAAACAGGCGGATGTTCTGGAAGGTACGGGCGACCTTGGCTTCCTTGGTGATGCGGAAGTCCGGCAGCCGCTCCAGCAGAAACTGCTTTCCGCTTTTCTGCTGCATGGTGATCATGCCCATCGTCGGCTTGTAGAAGCCGGTAATGCAGTTGAAGACCGTCGTCTTGCCGGCACCGTTCGGGCCGATCAGCGCGGTAATGTCGCCGCGCTTGGCTTCGAACGAGAAGTCGTTGATGGCCATCAGGCCGCCGAAGCGCATCGACAGGTGCTCGACCTTGAGCAGGGTATCGCTGGACATGGTTGTTGCTTCTGCAGCGCTCATCAGCCATGGCCCTCCTTGGTAAAGCTTCCAGAAACGGCCTTGCGCTCCTTGAGGAAGGCGGTCGGTTCTCGCGAGCCGACGAAGCCGCGCGGCTTGAAGAGCATGACGATGACCATGGCAAGGCCGAAGATCAGCATGCGGTAGAGTTCCGGCGTGAAATCATCGCCGAAGATCACCTTGAGGAAGTCCAGTTCACGCAGCAACTCGGTACCGCCGACCATAACCAGGGCAGCGATCGCGATACCGGTCAGCGACCCCATTCCGCCGAGAACGACGATGGCAAGGATGACGGCGGATTCGAGGAACACGAAGGATTCCGGCGAAACGAAGCCTTGGCGGGCTGCAAAGAACGAGCCTGCAAAACCGCCGAACATCGCACCGGTCGCAAAAGCGGTCAGCTTGGTCGTAACGGTATTGATGCCGAGGGAACGGCAGGCGATCTCATCTTCGCGAAGCGCCTCCCAAGCACGGCCGATCGGCATGCGGCGCAGACGGATCGTCACATAAGCCGTCAGCATGCAGAGCGCGAGGATGAGGTAGAAGAGGAAGATCTTGTAATAGGCCGACGACATCGGCAGGTGGAAAACCTTGGCAAACCCGCCGGCCGAGGCGTCGAACTTGATGCCGAACAGCGTCGCCTTCGGAATGCCCGATATACCGAAGGTACCCTTGGTAAGGTCGGTCCAGTTGATCAGCACCAGCCGGATGATTTCCCCGAAAGCGAGCGTGACGATCGCAAGATAATCGCCGCGCAGACGCAGAACCGGGAAGCCGAGAATGACGCCCCACAGAGCGGCAAAGATGCCGGAAAGCGGAAGCAGCAACCAGAAGGACAGGCCGAAATAGGTCGACAGCAGTGCGTAGGAATAGGCGCCGACCGCATAGAAGGCGACATACCCGAGATCGAGCAGACCGGCGAGACCGACGACGATGTTGAGCCCCCAGGCGAGCATCACGTAGATGAGGATCTGAATGCCGAAATTATCGACATATTTGAGCGATCCCTGAGCGCCGAACAGCTGGATGGCCGCAATCGGATAAAGCAGCAGGATGACAAGCACGATTTTGAGGAAGTGCTTGTGGAAGAAGCTCTTTTCCGTCGAAATCTCGAGTTCGCCGCGCTTTGCCTTCTCCAGCTTGCGCTGGTTGATGTGCGGCTGAATGAACACGATCATGGCGAAGCGGGCGACCGCGGCGATGGCAACGAAGATCGCCAGCAGTCCCCAGCGCTGAACGATGATCAGTTCGTTGTTGATGTTCTGATCGGTCTTGAGGCCGATATAGAGCACGAACATGCCGAGAGTGATGAGCGCCGTGTAAAAGGCTTCGGTAAGCCCTCGCCGGACAAGACCGGGAGCGGACTTGCCTGCAACAGTTCTTGAATTGTCCATGGCGTTAAACCTTCTCGACTTCCGGCCGTCCCAGGATACCTGTCGGCTTGAAAATCAGTACGAAAGCCAGGATCGCAAAGGTTGCGACATCCTTGTAGGCGATGGTGAAATAGGCCGACCACAAGGATTCGATGAGCCCGATCATGAGCCCGCCGAGCACGGCGCCGGGAAGCGAACCGATGCCGCCGAGAACGGCCGCCGTAAAGGCCTTTACGCCTGGCGTAAAACCGTCGGTGAACGAGGCAACGCCGTAGTACATCAGGTACATCGTGCCTGCGACGGCCGCGAGCGCTGCACCCATGATGAAGGTGACGGAGATCGTCTGGTCGACATTGATGCCGAGAAGAGCGGCCATCTTGCGATCCTGCTCGGTTGCGCGCTGCGCACGTCCCAGCGAGGTATGGTTGACCAGATACCAGAAGACCGTCAGCAGCACGCCCGTGATGACGAGGATGATGATCTGCTTCAGCGAGATCGCCACGCCTTCGACGGTGAAGACCTCGCCGACGAGCTGCGGGATCGGCTTGTTGCGCGGGCCCTGGGCAACCTGGATGAAGTTCGAAAGCGTGATCGACATGCCGATCGCGGTGATCAGCGGCGCCAGGCGGAACGAACCGCGCAACGGGCGATAAGCGACCCGCTCGATGACCCAGTTCCACAGGCTCGTCATCAGCATGGCGACGACCAACATCACCAGAAGCAGGACGGCTACCGGCAGACCTGCGAAGAGACCGACGAGAACGAGATAGACAATGAGGGCGGCAAACCCGCCTAGCATGAAAACGTCGCCATGAGCAAAGTTGATCATACCGACAATGCCGTAAACCATCGTATAGCCAATAGCCACAAGGCCATAGATGGATCCGAGAGTCAGCCCGTTAAGGAGCTGCTGTACGAAGTACTCCATATATCATTTCCCCTGGATGCGATGAATATGTCGCATCTCTTATTTGTTCAGGCTTACCTCTTGAGGAGGCATCCCATTGGCTCGATTCCATAACGTTTTCGAAGGAAATGTGAAGCCAAAAAGGCGGGAAATTGACAAATTCTTTTCAAACGGCCGTGAGGTGGTGCATTTGAGGCCAGACTTGACAGAAAAAGAGCACCGTTTGTCTCAAAAATAGACACTTGGTGTAAAAAATTATTTGAAGCTGAAACTATTTTCACAAATAAAGGCGGCAAATGCCGCCTTTATATCTTTCGGGACATATCGCTTACGAACGCATCCGCGAGCCGTTTGCGTCGAAAAGCGGCTGCGGCTGCAACTTCGCCGGCAGCAGATCTCCGAGCAATTCCACGGACCAGCCGTCGGCTTCGTCGGCAATTTCCTTCGGCACGTAACCGACTGCAACCGATACGCCTGAGGCATGAGCATAGCCGCCTGACGTGACCCAACCGCGAACCGCGCCCTTATGGTAGATCGGCTCGTCGCCGATGACATCCGCGTCCTTCGCCTCGACGATGAAGGTGCGCAGGCGAAGCGCACCGCCCTCCGCCTTCTCCTTCCGGGCCGCTTCCTTGCCGATGAAATCGGCATCCTTGGACAGCGCCACGAATCGGCCAAGCCCCGCCTCCAGAGGCCCATAGAGCGGACGATATTCGCGCGCCCAGCTGCCATAGGACTTGTCGAGGCGCAGGGCGTTCAGCGCCCTGAGGCCGAAGAGCCTGATGTTGTATTCCGCGCCGGCTTCCATGATGAGATCGAAGAGATAGCGCTGGTACTCCGGCTTCATCCAGATCTCGTAGCCGAGATCGCCAGTATAGGACACGCGACCGACGATGGCCGGCGCCATGCCGAGATCCATGCGGCGAATCGCCATGAAGGGGAAGGCCGCATCGGACATGTCGAGATGCGTCAGTTTCTCCATCAGCTTGCGCGCATTCGGGCCGGCAACGGAAAGGCCAAGCAGAGCCACGCCGACCGCCGTCAGTTCCACCGAACCGTCCTTTGGCAGATGGCTTTCGAACCAGCGCATGTGATAAGCCTCGGCGATGCCCGAGCCGATCAGCAGGAAATCCCCCTCGCCCAGCTTGGCGAGCGTGAAGTCGCCGATCAGCTTGCCGTCTTCCTTCAGCATCGGCGCGAGCGTCATCTTGCCGATATCAGGAATACGGCAGGTGAGCATCTTGTCAAGCCAGGCTTCAGCGCCCTTGCCCTTGATCGTGTACTTGGCAAAGCCGGAGGTCTCCATCAGGCCGAGGCTTTCGCGAACCGCCTTTGCCTCGGCACCCACGACGTCAAAGTCGTTCGAGCGGCGCCAGGAGAACTTGTCTTCCTCCCCTTCAGGCGCGAACCAGAGCACCTGTTCGAGGCCGTAGGATGCGCCGAAGACTGCGCCCGATGCCTTCAGCTTGTCGTAGATCGGCGTCGTCAGCAGCGGACGCCCGGCCGGCAGTTCCTCGTTCGGATAGCGGATCGAGAAGCGGCGCTGATAGTTCTCGCGAACCTTGGCATTGGTATAGGCAAGCGTCGCATAGTCGCCGTAGCGCGAGACGTCCATCGCGAAGACGTCGAAGCCCGGATCGCCGTGGATCATCCAGTTGGCGAGCGCGAGACCGACGCCGCCACCCTGGCTGAAGCCCGCCATGACCGCGCAGGCCGACCAGAAACCCTTCAGGCCGCGGACCGGACCGACGAGCGGATTGCCGTCGGGCGAGAAGGTGAAGGGACCGTTGATGATCTTCTTGATGCCGGCATTGTTGAAGGCCGGGAAGTGACGGAAGCCGACTTCCAGCTCCGGCGTGATGCGCTCGATGTCTTCCGCCAGCAGCTCGTGGCCAAAATCCCAGGGCGTGTTCAGCGGCGACCACGGGCGGCAGGCCTTTTCATAGGTGCCCATCAGCATGCCCTGGCGCTCCTGGCGGAGATAGATTTCGCCGTCGAAATCGACGCAGTGCATCAGTTCCTTGCCTGATGCAGCGTTGAAGTCGGTGACTTCCTTCATATCCTCGGTAATGAGGTACATGTGCTCCATGGCAAGAACCGGCAGTTCCAGCCCCACCATGCGGCCGACTTCGCGCGCCCAGAGACCGCCGCAGTTGACGACATGCTCGGCGATGATCTCGCCCTGATTGGTGATGACGCGCCAGCTGCCGTCCTCGCGCTGCACGAGATCCTCGACCTTGGTGTGCAGGTAGATATCAGCGCCGTTCTTCTTGGCCGATTTGGCATAGGCATGCGTCGTGCCATAGGGATCGAGATGGCCTTCGACAGGGTCATAGAGCGCGCCGACGAACTGGTCGGGGTCGAGAAGCGGCATCATCTCATGCGCTTCCTTCGGCGTCAGCAGCGTCGCCTCGAGACCGTTGTATCGGCCCTTGGCGAGGATCGACTTCAGCCAGTCGAAACGCTGCGGCGTCGCCGCCAGCATCAGGCCCGAGGTCATATGCAGGCCGACGTCCTGGCCGGAGTATTCCTGGATCTCCTTGTAGAGCTCCACGGTATATTTCTGCAGCTTGGCAACGTTCGGATCGCCGTTGATCGTGTGCATGCCGCCGGCTGCATGCCATGTGGAGCCCGACGTCAGCTCCGAGCGCTCCAGAAGAACGACATCGGTCCAGCCGAATTTCGTCAGGTGGTAAAGGACGGAACACCCGACGACACCGCCGCCGATGACGACGACCTTGGCATGGCTTTTCATGAAAACACTCCGGCTATTGGCGCAAACGAGGCGCGATCGAAACGGTCAGGGATCCTCGGCTTTCGCCGCCGAAAAGGATCCCGCGAATACCTGGAAATCAGGCCGGAAACCCTTGGCGATCAACCGAATTGTAGGTCAGCCTAGTGGCAATTCAAAAAACCACATAGCCCGATGTGCGAAGCCGATCTGCCTGTTTGCGCCATCGCAATTGTCCGGATCGCGCCATGCTGTCACAAAGCGAAACTGGCCGTCAGCGCGAATTCGCGGCCCATCTCCATCAGCTCCTCGAAGACCGTCCCGGAATAGGAGCGCATGACAGCTATCTCGAAGCTGTCGGGACCGATCCGCGCAACATTGGCGCTGACATGGCAGCACAGCATGTTGGCGGAATGACCCTCGGCGAAGTTCGAAGGATGCAGATCGACAGCCACGCATTTCGCCAGGATGCGGCGAACGCTCGGCCCGGAAATGCGCATCAGCGCCCTTCCGTCGCTCTGCTCGAAGAAGGACAGCCGCGTCGCATCGAGCGCGGCGAGATCGCGCGCAAGGCTCTCGGCCGGCAGCGTTTCCGATACCACCAGCCATTCCGCGGGAGCCGCCCGGCGAACGGAGACATCCGACATCGCGGAAAGGGCCGCATTGGCCCAATCCTCGTGACCGGCATGGGCAAGAACCGAGAAGATCGCCGGGTTGCGAACCACTGCGAGATGATTCGGGTTCGGCCCTACCTCGAAGCCGGCCAGATGATCCTCGAGCGGATGCCTGTTTACAAATGCAAAACCCATGGCCAGCTCCTTAAAGATGCAGCTTCTTGTTATCGGGATCGACGAAAACAGGGCTGCAGACTTCTGCTGCGATCTCCTCGCCGCGGAGCCCGTCCCAGACGACGATCTTCTCGCCCAGCCGTTCGCGGCCTGATTTCAGGAAGGCGAGCGCGACCGAATGGCCGAGCACCGGCGAGAAGCAGACCGAGGAAACGTGCCCCTGATCTGCCGCCGTCGAAGGCTTTGCGCCCTCCTTCAAGAGATGCGCGCCTGCCTTGAAAATCTTCGCTTGGTCGATCGGCTTGAGGCCGACGAGCTGGCCGCGATCGGCAGCCGTCAGGCCGAAACGGCTGGACAGGCGCTTGCCGATGAAATCCTGCTTCTGCTGCGACATCATCCGTCCCAGACCGATATCGTCGGGCGTCGTACGGCCGTCCAGTTCGGAATGGGTGACATGGCCCTTCTCGATGCGCATGACGTTCAGCGCCTCGACGCCGTAAGCGCAGATATCATGCGCCTTTCCGGCTTCCATGATCGCATCCGCCACCGCCTCGCCGTAACCGGCCGGAACCGCCAGTTCGTAGGCAAGCTCGCCGGAGAAGGAAATGCGGAACAGGCGCGCCTTGAGGCCGCCCTTCAGCGTAACGGGCGCTGCCGCCAGGAACGGGAATGCCGCATTCGAGATATCATCCTCGACCACCTGCTCCAGCACCAGCCGCGCCTTCGGCCCGGCAATCGACATCTGCGCCCATTGATCCGAGGAGGAAACGAAGCGCACGTCGAGATCTGGCCAGAGAGTCTGGGCGCAGAATTCCATATGCGTCATGACCTCGCCGGCATAGGCCGTCGTCGTGGTGACGAAGAAATGGTTCTCGGACAGGCGGCTGGTCGTGCCGTCGTCGAAGACGAAACCGTCTTCGCGCAGCATCAATCCATAACGCGCCTTGCCGACCGGAAGCTTCAGGAAGGCATTGGTGTAGAGACGGTTGAGGAACTCGGCAGCATCGGTGCCGAAGACCTCGATCTTGCCGAGGGTAGAGACATCGCAGATGCCGACATTGGCACGGACGTTCAGCACTTCGCGGTCGACGCTTTCGCGCCAGGTCTTTTCGCCAGCGCGCGGGAACCAGGAGGAGCGATACCAGAAGCCGGCCTCGACGAAAACGGCGCCGTTCTTCTTCGCCCAGCCATGCAACGGCGATTCGCGTGTCGGGCGCGCATGCTTGCCGCGCGCCGTGCCCGCCATCGCCCCGAAGGAGACGGGCGTGTAGAAGGGCCGGAATGTCGTGGTGCCGACGGCAGCCGGGCTGACGCCGCGCATGCCCGCGATGATGCCGGCAGCGTTGACATTGCCAAGCTTGCCCTGATCGGTCGCCATGCCTGATGTCGTGTAGCGCTTGGCGTGCTCGATATGCCCGAAACCTTCGCGCAGGGCAGCGCTCAGATCCTTGGAATGCACGTCGTTCTGGAAGTCGATGAAAGCCTTGTCCTTGGCGCCGGGCACATGCCACATCGCCGCGAATGCCGGATCATACTCGCCCTCGACCTCAGGCGTTTCGAATGCTGCGGCTGTCACGCCGAGGCTCGCGGCAATGCGCGCAGCCTTATCCGCACCGTCCCTCAGGCATCCCGAGATGCTCTCGATGCCCGCCGCAGAGCCTGCAACCTCCAGCTCGCCGCCGACTGATGGCGCCATGAAGGCCTGCTTCTCGTCCGACCAGACCGGCTTGGCGCCACGCTGGCAGGCAAGATGGATGATCGGCGACCAGCCGCCCGACATGGCAAGCGCGTCGCAGGAGATGACCTCGTCGAGGCCACCGCGGTCCGCCAGCAAGCCCTTGATACGCTGCCCGCCCTTGGTGGCCGAAATCGTGCCGCCATGAATGACGCGAACGTTCTTTGGCGCAGTTTCGGGAACGGCATTGCGCGTATCGATGATGGCCGCAATGTCGACGCCCTGAGCGACAAGGTCCTGCGCGGTGCGATAGCCCGACCCGCCATTGGTGAAGATCGCGACGCTCTTGCCGGCAACGACGCCGTAACGGTTGAGATAGCTGCGCATGGCGCCTGCCATCATGACGCCGGGGCGGTCGTTGCCGCCGAAGACAAGCGGCCGCTCCTCGGCACCGGTCGCCAGAATCGCGCGCTTGGCGACAATGCGCCAGAGCCGCTCGACCGGCAGCTCCGGAGATGGCATGGCGACATGTTTCTGTACCTTTTCGACAGCACCGAAGACATTGTCGTCGTACCAGCCGAAAACCGTCGTGCGCGGCATCAGCGTCACATTGGTAAAGCTCGAAAGCTCCTCCAACGTCGCCTGTACAAAAGCGTCAGCGGCAGTTCCGCCGATCGAAACCTTTTCCGAAAGCAGCGAACCGCCGAGACGGAAACCTTCATCGGCGAGGATCACCCGAAGTCCGGCACGCGCCGCAACCAGCGCCGCCATCAATCCGGTCGGGCCGGAACCGATCACCAGCAGGTCGCAATGCGCCCAGGCCTTTTCGTAGCGATCCGGATCGGCCTGCATCACGGCCTTGCCGAGACCTGCGGCGCGACGGATGAAGGGCTCATAGACCCGTTCCCAGAAGGCGGCCGGCCACATGAAGGTCTTGTAGTAGAAGCCTGCACCGAGGAAGGGCGACAGCAGGCTGTTGACCGAGCCGACGTCATATTTCAACGACGGCCAGCGGTTCTGGCTGACGGCGGTCATGCCCTGGTAGAGCTCGGCGACGGTAGCGCGGGTGTTCGGCTCAGTGCGGCCATCCTTGCCGATCGTAACCAGCGCGTTCGGCTCTGCCGAGCCTGCGGTCACGATGCCGCGCGGGCGGTGATACTTGAAGCTGCGGCCGACGAGCAGCTGGTCGTTGGCAAGCAGGGCCGCGGCCAGCGTGTCGCCGTCAAAACCCTTCATCTCCTTGCCGTCGAACGAGAAGGAGAGCGGCCGGCCGCGATTGACGAGACCGCCAGAGGACAGACGATAGGCGGTCATTGCGCATTCTCCCGCGCCTTGTCGGCGGCATCGCCGACAGAGAAGACTTCGTGGGTCACATTGCTGCGATCGACGACCAGCCAGCGGCGGCAGCCTGACGTGTGGTGCCAATGCTCGAGATAGCGGCCACGCGGATTGTCACGGATGTGGACGTAGCGATGCCAGTCTTCATCGGGAGCAGCCGGTGCGGGGCGCTCGACGGATGCATCGCCGCGGATCGAGAATTCTTCTTTCGGACGGACGCCGCAATGCGGACAGTTAATCAGACTTGCCATGACTCTATTGCCTCAATGCAGGTTCGGCTGCGGGCCCTTGCCGCTCTCGTCGATCGGGAAACCGCGCTGGAAACGGTCGAGACGGAGCAGCCGGCTGACATGATGGGAATCGTTGTTGGCGATCAGATGCGCGAAACAGAAGCCAGAGGCGGGCGTCGCCTTGAAGCCGCCATAGCACCAGCCGCAATTCAGATAGAGGTTATCGATCGGCGTTCGGTCGATGATCGGCGAGCCATCCATGCTCATATCCATGACGCCGCCCCAGGTGCGCAGCACGCGGACACGCGACAGGCCGGGAATGAGCGCCACCCCCTCCTCGATCGTATGTTCGACGGTGGCGAGGTTTCCGCGCTGGGCGTAGGAGCTGTAGTAGTCGATATCGGCGCCGAAGACCAAGCCACCCTTGTCGGACTGCGAGATGTAGAAATGGCCGGCGCCATAGGTGATGACGTTGTCTATGACGGGTTTCAGACCCTCCGACACGAAGGCCTGCAGCACATGGGTTTCGATCGGCAACTCGAGATCAGCCATGCGGCCAAGCGTCGAAGTGTGGCCGGCAGCAGCCAAGCCAAGCTTGTTGCAGCCGATGAAGCCACGGGTCGTCTCGACGCCGGTGACGCGGCCGTTTTCGCGGCGGATGCCTGTCACTTCGCATTGCTGGATGAGGTCGACGCCGCGCATGTCGGCGCCGCGGGCATAACCCCAGGCGACTGCATCGTGGCGGGCCGTGCCGCCGCGCTTCTGCAGGAGGCCGCCCATGATCGGGAAGCGCGCGTGATCGAAATTTAGATAAGGAGCCATCCTGCGGACCTGCTCCCGGTCCAGCAAATCGGCATCCACCCCATGCATTTTCATCGCATTGCCGCGTCGCGCATAGGCATCGCGCTGGCCATCCGAATGGAAGAGGTTGAGGACGCCACGCTGCGAGACCATCGCATTGTAGTTGAAGTCCTGTTCCAGCCCTTCCCAGAGCTGCATGGAAAATTCGTAGAAAGGCTCGTTGCCGGGCAACATATAGTTGGAACGGATGATCGTCGTGTTGCGGCCCACATTGCCGGAACCGAGATAGCTCTTCTCCAGAACCGCGACATTGGTGATGCCGAATTCCTTGGCGAGATAATAGGCTGTCGCCAGCC
This sequence comes from Neorhizobium sp. P12A, assembly GCF_008365395.1. Lineage (NCBI taxonomy): Bacteria > Pseudomonadati > Pseudomonadota > Alphaproteobacteria > Hyphomicrobiales > Rhizobiaceae > Neorhizobium > Neorhizobium sp. P12A. The sequence goes on from NZ_QOVX01000001.1 coordinate 751,933, forward strand.
CATGTCCCCCGCCGCCGACGATGATCACGTCATAATGCGGCTTCGGTTCCGGCGTTCGCCAGACCGGCTCCCAGTTACGATTTCCGGAAAACGCATTCTTCAGGATGGAAAAAGCGGAATAGCGCATGCAAAGGCCCTAGTATCAAACGGCGCACACATTCGCACATGCAATAAAAACGACAAGCCCGTAAAGGACACTAATTTGGCCGGATGAGACGTGATTTCGTTTATTGTGAATATGCTGAATCGGCAGATGAATTTAACCGAAGCGCGAGAGTGCGGGCATCGTGGATGCGACCAATAGAGCAGGCAAAGGGTCGCCAATTGCGAAATCACGTTTCAGCGGCTAGACAGGGTAAATGTGATGCAACCACGACCTAAACTTATCGGTTGAGACTTCTTAAATACTGCATTGCAGGATTAGTGTAGATTGAAAGCTTAGTTGCTGCGGAGAGACGACCGGAATATGCTCGAGACATTCGAACAGGCTGCATTGGAAGCGGGCAAGGCGATTCTTAGGGTCTACCGGTCCGACTGTGCCGTGTCGCTCAAGCAGGATCTGTCGCCGGTCACCATTGCCGACGAACGCGCCGAGCAGATCATTCTCGCTCACCTCTCGAAGGAATTCCCCGACATCCCCGTCATCGCGGAAGAATCAGTCTCTGCCGGACATGTTCCCGATGTACGAGGCAAGTCCTTCTTTCTCGTCGATCCCCTGGATGGCACGCGTGAATTCGTCGAGCATCGCGACGAGTTCACGGTCAACATCGCCTATATAAAGGACGGCATTCCCGTAACCGGCATCGTCTATGCACCCGCAATCGGAGTTGCCTTCGTGGCTGACGACCGGAAGGCGGAGAGGCTGGTAGTCGGGAAAGATTTCGAAATCACGGAACGCCTTCCGATCCGCGTCCGGGAACGGCCGGAAAATCTGCTGGCGCTGGCAAGCCGATGCAACGGCAACGCCCGCACCGACGATTTCCTGGCGGAGAATGCGGTAAGCGCCTGCACCTCGATCGGTTCTTCCCTGAAATTCTGCCTTCTTGCGGAAGGCAAGGCGGACGTCTATCCGCGCTTCAGCCGCACGATGGAATGGGATACCGCAGCGGGCGACGCAGTGTTGCGTGCCGCCGGCGGCACTACCGTGATGACGGATGGCCAGCCGCTGCGTTACGGCAAGACGGATCAATCACATGACGCCGATTTCGCCAATCCCAGCTTCATCTGCTGGGGCGGCAAGAGCGCCGCTGTGGCATGAGAACGGCGTAAAGCCGAACGAATTCAAGCACTACACCGCCGATTTTTCCCCGCTCGTTTCGCCCCACATAAACTCGTGGCGAAACAACGGCATGGTTCGGCCCGCATATCGGCGCTTGCCTGCCGCCAAGCGGGAGAACGCCTGTGTCCGAAGAAACCGTCAATCTTGCCCTGCCCTACATCCTACCCTCCCAGGCGCAGAAGCATGTCACCCACAACGAGGCTTTGCAGCGGCTCGACGCCGTCGTGCAACTAGTCATATCGGCCGAGCTTTCCGCACCCCCGGATGCCCCGGTCGAAGGCGATTGCTATCTGATCGCTGCGGCATCGACCGGACCGTGGTCCGGCAAATCCGGATCGATCGCCTTCCGGCAGGACGGCGCTTGGATCCTCATCGAGCCTCGGGAGGGCTGGCAGGCATGGTTCCTGTCCGAGGCGCAGCTTCGCGTGCTGACAGGCGGCGCATGGACGGAGATCAACCCGCCCTCCTCCGATTCAATGCCCAAGCTCGGGATAAATGCGACGGCCGATGAGACCAACAGGCTGGCGGTCGCCTCGCCCGCCAGCCTTTTCAGCCATGTCGGAAACGGGCATCAGATCAAGGTCAATAAGGCGGCGCCGGCCGATACGGCATCCCTTCTCTTCCAGACGGCATGGTCGGGGCGAGCCGAAATGGGACTTGCCGGCAACGACGATTTCGCCATCAAGGTCAGCCCCGACGGCAGCGCCTGGCAAACAGGACTTGCCATCTCGCCACAAGGCGTCGTCACCACGCCCGGCAAGCCCCTTGTGCGAGCCTCGCCTCCATCAGGGACCTCATCGCCCGCAAGCGGCAGCCAGACCGGCTTTGGCGATCCAGGCATAGTACAAGGCGGCTTTTCGCTCGGGGACGCGGTCGCTGGCGGCGTGGGGCATCGCCTCGTGGTGCCGGCCAGCGGAATTTATCTGCTGCTGCTCTCCGCCAGCGTCGTCTCCTCCGGCGGTCATTCCATCAGTCTTCTTGCAAATGGTTCCGTAACGCTGGCGATGGTTACTTCGCCTGCCCTATCCGGGCCGGAGCGTCAGACCGCGGCAGGACTAGCCTTTCTGACCGCGGGCGATGGGTTGACACTGCTTTATTCCGGAACGGCGCAAGTGGAATTCGGTAACGGCAAGACGGAGATCGTCGCCCTTTTGCTTTAGAAACAATAGCCCAAAGGGAGCAGTTCTTTGTTCTATTTGGAAACATGCATGAATTGCAACCCAGATATGCGGAAACGCTGTGGATGAAGTTCAACCAAGTTGAACTCTTTTTCAAAAATCTCAAATTTCTCGGGAAATCAGCTACATAACGCATTTGCAGCAAAAGCGTTACTGCAACGCAATGATCTTTGTGGGGTAACGTGATACTATTGTTGCAAATGCGTGCTTTTATGCGATTAACCAATCGTTAAGCTACATAGTGACAAAGCTGCTTGAATGACTTAATGAATATTTAAGTTTAAGCATTAGGTCTCCAACAGAATTAAGAGCCAAGATTTTGAGCATCACGGACTTACATAACAGTATTCCCGGTGGCGCATTCGAAATTGAGCGCAATCGCTTTCTTGGTCGCTCGGCCTCATCTGGGATCATTCGCGTCCCCAACAGCAAGCCTCGCCCGCTTCAACATTTCCTGAAGCGTACGATAGACATTGCCGCTTCTTTGAGCGCCCTCATTATTCTTCTGCCTTTTTTTGCTGCAATTGCTCTGTTGATTCGCATCGACAGCCCCGGCCCGGTGCTGTTCACCCAGGTTCGCTGGGGCAAAAACTGCACAAAAATTAGGGTGTATAAATTCCGCTCGATGCGCACCGATATGTGCGACGCATCCGGCGTAGCCCAGACCGTGCAGAACGACCCGCGCATCACCCGTATCGGTGCGATCCTGCGCCGAACCAATCTTGATGAACTGCCTCAGCTCCTGAACGTGCTGAAGGGGGATATGTCGCTGGTCGGACCTCGCTGCCATGCAATCGGCATGCTGGCGGCAGGAATGGTCTATGAGGAATTGGTTCCCGAATACCACTACCGCCATCTTGTGCGGCCGGGAATCACGGGTCTTGCCCAGATGCGCGGGCTGCGCGGCCCAACGGATCGTGCCGCAAAAGCCCGGGCGCGCATTGCCAGCGATCTATTCTATGTCGAGAACTTCTCGGTCTTCCTCGATATCCGGATCATCGTCGGCACATTCATCTCCGAAATGCGCGGCGGCAACGGTTTCTAACCGTCGGCGCCGCCTCAGGATCGGATCGCTATATCAGCCTGTACCGGAAAGCGCGGGCGACCGCCTGCATTCTATTGACCGAGTCGAGCTTCCGCATCGCGCTCTTCAGGTAGCTGGCGACGGTATGCGACGAGAGATCGAGAATGATTGCGATCTCTTCGCTGCTCTTGCCTGCAGCCGACCAGCGCAGACATTCGATTTCCCGTTTGCTCAGTTGCTCTGCCGGTCCGTCGCCGTCATCGAGATCGCGGGCGAAAGCATGCAGGATCTGCATCGCGCCGTAGACAAGCTCCATGCTCTCCCTGTCAGAGAGTTTCGCGCGTTTGCCCGAGAAGGCGAAGATGTAGTGACGCAATGCTGCATCGTGCAGGCTGAAGGCAAAAGTCGTTCGCAAACCGCGATCCATAAACCAGCCGGTCAGTGCCCTGCTCTCGTGGTTCGCAGCCGCACTTGCAAATCCGCCGCCCTCGCAGAAGACAGGCATGTTCGTATATTTAAGTGCGGATACGAGGCGGCTGCAGTGAAACACATCGCTGCTTGAATAATGTTCGACAAGTTCCTGTGGCCAATTGCAGGCGATCTGGTTATCGGCAAAGCCGACACTGTCTCCCCGCGGAAAGCGGGCCATCAAATAGTAATCGAAACCCGCTCTGGCGACGGCCCCGCCAAGCAACTCGGCGTGAGTCGTCAAAGGTTCGGGCGACGGTTCTTTGCCACGCGGCGCGCGGCGAACCGCGCTTTCATACTTCGGCATATGGGACTCCGGGTGCCGAAGTCTTTCCGCGAGCGACCAAAAACGAAACATCGCCCGGCCAAACAAACGGCTGGAACGACGCAAAAGAGATTGGATAGAAGGCGCGATAAGAGCGGAAAACCGACACTTGTTCTTGAATGTCTGCCTTATAGTCTAGATCGCTTTAGGATTGTAACATCGTTTTTGCATGCCTATCATGCATTTTACTCAAATTCACGGCACGGAAGCTGACGATCTTCTTTTGATCCGGCAAATCAGCCCCGACGCCATCTGCTTAAAATTGTTATCAAAGTCTTACTAACCGCTTAGTCAATTTTTAAATGTGGCAAGCTAGAGTGATGGACGTGGTCTTGAGTTGTGTAGAGAGTCCCAATGACCGAAATGATACGTCCCCGAGTAAAATATGTCATCGGCCCCGATGGCAGCCCGCTTACGATTGCCGATCTGCCCCCGCCGAATACGCGCCGTTGGGTGATCCGTCGCAAGGCAGAGGTTGTTGCGGCGGTTCGCGGTGGCCTGTTGAGCTTGGAAGAAGCCTGCGAGCGCTATACGCTCACAGTTGAAGAATTCCTGTCCTGGCAGTCCTCCATCAGCAGCCATGGCCTTGCAGGTTTGCGCACGACGCGCATCCAGCAATATCGTCATTGATGGAAATTCTCACCAACTGATGAATTCATTTTTTCGGGCCGGACGCTTTCCTGAGCAGGGAATGCAGAAGGCCCGAAATTATTGTGGAACCGGCATAGCACCATAGGCCTGGCTGCGTGAATGCGCTGGCAAGCCCGCTGGTCTTTGCCGCGGCAATCACGATCGCGACCAAAAGCACATCCATCATGGACCACCTGGATAGCTGCGGTACGACGTGATTGAAAAAGAACGTGCCGGTTCCCCCTTTCCCCTCGGATATCGCTTCGATCGCAAGACTGAATATCTTGAGAACAGGCAACGCGATCGAAACGAGAGTGACGATCACTGCCAGAAAACCATCGCCGGTCTGCCACAGCGATAGGACGATGGCCAAAAGCGACGGCGTCTCGCTGAAAAAATAGAGCTTTTCGAAACGAACGAGCGGCAGGACGAGCCCGAGCGCGAGCAGGAACGGCGCGGCCACAAGTAAAATGGCCTGCAATTGACGCATGAAACCACCCCCTATCGAGAATCGCCTGTAGTGGAATTCGTCTCAGCCTAGTAAATCCAGCCGGGCGCGAACATCAGCTTTCCACGCTCCACCATGTGAAGTTATGCTGAAGTCTTGAATCCCAAGGTGAAAAAATCATGGACATAAGACTTGAAGAAACCGGGTCCGGCGGACGTTACGTTGCGACCGTCGACGGGCACGAGGCCGAGATGACCTATTCGCGGACCTCGCCGAAGCTGATTATCATCGACCATACCGGCGTTCCCGATGCCTTACGCGGCAAGGGCGTCGGCCAGGCGCTCGCCCTTCATGCAGTCGAGGAAGCAAGGCGTGGCGGCTGGAAGATCATTCCGCTCTGCCCGTTCTTCAAGGCACAGGCGACACGTCATGAAGAGTGGCGCGATGTCATCAATGGCTGAGCGCTGAACCCGTCATTCAGAAAACACCAAAAGCCGTGCATGGCCGGCCTTTATGGCCAGTCATGCACGGCTTTTCAGGAATTTCGCCGCCACCGACGACGGAAAATCCGGATCAGGCGCGCGCTCTTACACCCCCGTCGCGCTCCTCGATGGCTGCCGCCTTGGCATATTCCGCCTGCGTTTCCTCGAGCGCTGTTTCCAGCGCCTCTTCCTGTGCCCGCAATTCCCGTATCGAGACCTGCAGATTGTCGGCACGCTGACGTGCAGCCTTTGCAAAGGTCGGATAGGCGAAATGATTAGGGTCGGAAATACCGGACTTCTTCTCTTCCAGGACGATCTGGCTTTCCAGATCCTTGGTCATCCGGTCAAATTCCGCCATCATCATCTGCAGTTGCTGCAGCTGGCGACGTTTTTCATTCACCTGAAATTCCTTCAGGCGCACTAGGCTCTCACGTGACTTCATACGCATTACTCCCGTGATGCGAGACCCCGGCTCTCTTACAACATTGCCCTCCGCACCGCTTTGAAACGGCTTGGATTAAAAAAATTACAGCGGCATTAACAAAAACCTACCGCTGGTAACCTTTCGTTTACGGGCATCGTTAATGATAGCCATGATCTTTTAAGGGTCAGTAAATGAAGCGAGCAGATTTCGATACAACGGCATTGATGAGTCGAATGAATCGTTTGGATCGTTTTCTTAAGGTGTTGGTTAAGGAATAGCACTTGCTGATTCACATTGGAAAACAGTGGAATGGAAAAATTATTTAATAAATTCGATACATCTTGCCAGAGTGAATCAGAATTTGTTAACCATTCCGTGGCAGCTTCCAAATCAGGTAGTGACTGGATCGGTATCGCGTAAAGGGGCTGACGACCTTTCGGCGGCGGTAAAGGGGATAATTATGCGGGTTCTACTCATTGAAGACGACAGCGCGACAGCGCAGAGCATCGAGTTGATGCTCAAGTCGGAAAGCTTTAACGTCTACACCACCGATCTCGGTGAAGAAGGCGTCGATCTCGGTAAGCTTTACGATTACGATATCATTCTCCTGGATCTTAACCTTCCCGACATGTCCGGCTACGAAGTGCTCCGCACGCTCCGCCTGTCGAAGGTAAAGACGCCAATCCTTATCCTGTCCGGCATGGCCGGCATCGAGGACAAGGTTCGCGGTCTCGGCTTCGGCGCCGACGACTACATGACCAAGCCCTTCCACAAGGATGAACTGGTCGCCCGCATCCACGCTATCGTCCGCCGCTCCAAGGGTCACGCCCAGTCGGTTATCATGACCGGCGAACTGATCGTCAACCTCGACGCCAAGACCGTCGAAGTTGGTGGCCAGCGCGTTCACCTCACCGGCAAGGAATACCAGATGCTGGAGCTGCTTTCGCTCCGCAAGGGTACGACCCTTACCAAGGAAATGTTCCTGAACCACCTCTACGGCGGCATGGACGAGCCCGAACTCAAGATCATCGACGTCTTCATCTGCAAGCTGCGCAAGAAGCTCGCAAATGCTGCCGGCGGCGCGAACTACATCGAAACCGTCTGGGGCCGCGGCTACGTTCTGCGCGAGCCGGATGGCGCCGAATACGCCGAAACCGCCTGATAGCTACCGCCGCCTACCCCAGACACCGCCGCTTTTTCGAGAGCCCGCCTTTATGGCGGGTTTTCTTTTGCCTGGAAGTTGCCGTGCGCATCGAGCAAGCCAACACTTCTGCATGGATCCGCACAATATGTTCGTCATCCTCGGCCTTGTGCCGAGGATCTGCAACATATCAATAAAATCAACGGTCATAGACCCTCGGGACAGGCCCGAGGATGGTGCAAGAGGCGTGCAGTGCGGTCAAACGGCGGCTGCGCGCGGCTATATCTGCGATGAAATGCAACTGGGCCTTAGGCCGCGACTGCCCGATTCCCGAACACGGCCGTCAGGATCTTGCGATCGAACGGCTTCAACAAGAAATCGGTTGCTCCGGCGCGCTTGCCGGCCATGAGCTTCTTCAGATCGGCCTCGACGACGCAGTAGTAAATCTTGGCGTCCTTGCCGTTTGGCATCGCCCGGATGTTGGCGATCAGCTCCAGCGCGCCTTCCATTCCGGCATCGACGATCAGATATTCTGGAAGTTCCATCTGGCAGCGAGCAAGGGCTTCCTGGGCGTTGGAGGCTTCGCTGACCAGAAAGTCGAGTTCGGACAAGATACGCTTGCCGACCTTGCGTACAACGTCGGAGGTATCAGTAATCATGAACCTTTGCATCAGTCACTCCTCTGTGCCCGCCTGTAAGTCCCGGCGAGCACCGCCTTCAACTGAGACGATAATGACGCCGGGCTAAGGAATCGTTACCGATATTGACGCAATTTTGCCGCGTATGACCTAAGAATTGCTTACCGTAGCTGTGTAAATCAGCTCTTCCGCCGTCGCATGGTAGGTCAGTTCCATGCCGCTCTCTTCCGCCAGCAGGACGGTGTAGTAGGGTTGGATGGAATGAGCATCGATCGCTTCTTCGACGGTACCGGAGCATATCTCGACGAATTTCGGCGGCAGCCGCATCAGGCGACCACGAGCAACGATCTTGAACGTCGCATCGAGTTCTGGATTTTCCATCGTCACTTCGATGGTGCCGCCGCGAGGGATGGACCCGTAGGCGACGAGAAAGAGGTTGAGCAACAGCTTGACGCGGTTCTTGGCGATGATCGCCCGCTGACCGATCCAGACGACTTCCGTCTTCTTTTCGGCGGCGGCGAAATCCTTGGCCGCGCGTTCGGCTTCGCCCGTATCGATCGACGCGCCGACCGAGCCGGAGGCGCCGAAGGCAAGGCGGGCAAATTTCAACCGGACAGAGGCGTTGAGCGCGCTGGTGCGGATGAGGTCCATGGCGTCGGCATCGGCGCCGCCTTCATCCAGGAGCTCAAGGCCGTTGTTGATTGCACCAACGGGTGAAATGACATCATGGCAAACACGGCTGCAAAGGAGCGCAGCCAGATCCGGTCCTGCCAGAGTGAGATTCGGATTCTTGGACATTCATTGTCTCCTGAATGCTGGGCAAACGAAATTGTCGCCAAACGATGCCACAGCAGGTTTGCACGAGCATTGCAATTGCCAGTGTATCGCGCGTCATAATGACACCATATTTGGTAAACCCATTGTTAAGACGATGACCGCAAAATGCACCTCAGTCGCAACAGACGACTCATCGCACCGACCATGATGAACGGGTGACACTATGCGCCATCAATTTCCGCGGAGAATTTCGAGCCTGGGCCTGATTCTGGCCCTGTTGGCGTTTGTGAGCTTTTCGCTCCCGCCGCGGCAGGCCTCGGCGGCGACAAGCGGCCAGTACACCATGCAGGAGATTGTTGATTCGGGTCACGCCTTCTTCGGCTCCACCAGTGGCGGCCTTGCCAAGGTGGTGGAAACCGCCTTCGAGCGCTATGGCCTGCCGAACGGCTATATTCTCGGCCAGGAAGGCTCCGGCGCCTTCATCGCCGGTCTCACCTATGGCGAAGGCCAGCTGAACACCAAGAATGCCGGCGAGCACCCCGTTTACTGGCAGGGTCCCTCGCTCGGACTGGATGCAGGCGGCCAGGGGACGCGCGTGATGATGCTCGTCTACGATCTTCCTTCGACCAATGCGCTCTATGCCCGCTACGGCGGCGTCAGCGGCCAGGCCTTCATGGTCGCCGGCGTCGGCATGACACTGCTGAAGAACGACAATGTGCTAATCGTGCCGATCCGCACCGGCATCGGCGCCCGCCTTGGCCTGAACGTCGGCTATCTAAAGGTTACCAGCACCCCGACCTGGAATCCCTTCTGAGGATATTTCCTATTTGGCCCAGGCCGCAGAGCTTGGGCCAGCCTTGAGACAACAAGTGCTACGCCCATTTAAAGGCTTGCCCCTCTCACTGCCTCATGTTTAATCGAGAGCTGTTAGAACCGGAATCAACTGTTAGACGATGGCTCTCCTGTGATTGAATTCGCTCTGCTGTTCGGGTTGGGTTTCCTGACCGCGATCTTTCTGGTCTTCCTCATAGCGCCTGCGGTCCATCGCCGTATTGTCTGGTTCACCGAAAAGCGACTGAAAGCCACCATGCCGCTGAGCCCGCAGGAAGTGCGCGCCCAGAAAGACATGGCGCGTGCCCTTTATGCCGCTGAAAATGCCAAGACCGAGCAGGCCCTGTCCCAGGAACGCGAAAAGGCCGTCAGCCTGCAGCTTCGCCAGGATACGCTGCTCAAGGAGGCCGGGCGGCTGGCATCCGAAAACACCGACCTCCAGTCGCAGATCGACGAAATGGACGTGGAAGCCGGCAATCTGCGCTCCCGCCTGCGCCGCGAGGAAAGCTATATCAGCCAGCTGAAAGCCAGCCTTCGTGTTTCGGAGCAGGCGCATGCCGAAAAGGAATCCGACATCGAGACCCTGCGCCGGCGCCTTGCCAAGATAACCGCGGATGCCGACAACCTGAAGATCGACCTTGCCACCCGCGAAACCGAGATAGAGAATCTCCGGTTCCGAATGAACGCCTTGCGCGACGAACGCGACGGGCTGCGCAACGATGTCAGCCTGGTTACCAAGCGCGCCAAAGATGCCGAATTGCGGCTCGGCCAGGAGGAAAACAAGACGTCACGGCTGGAAGACAAGCTCAACCGCGAGGTTGCCGGCAATGCCGACAGGGAAACTCTCATCGAGCGCCGTCTCGCCGAAGTCGCACGGCTTAAGGAAAAACTGAAGGCGGCCAACGCCGAAACCCGGGAGGCGAGCCGCGCGTTGCGCGCCGCCGGCATCCCGAGACCCTCCTCTTCCAGGCTCGCGAAACTGCAGCCCAGCCCGCAGCCTGCCGAAAACACGGGCAAGGAAACCCCGACCATTGCCGCTGTCGCGGCGCCGGAACGTCAGGTGGAGACGGAGATTGCCAGGATGACGGACGATGTGCGCAATCGCAGCAAGGCACTCTCCGACCGCCTGCTGAAATCACGCTCCGCAGCCCAGGACAACGCCATGCGCGAGGAGATTGCCGTCATCGCCGCCAACATGGTGGCGCTGACTGCGCTGAAGGAAGGCGAGCAATCGGCCATTCGCAATCTTCTGCCGGAAAATATCGAGGCTGGCCAGGATGGGCGAACCAGCCTCGCGCAGCGCGTGGCCGACCTGCTTCCGAACCGCTGACCTATATTCGCCCGGCCGCTGAGGCCATTTCGAACAAGGCGATGCCGGTTGCGGTGGCGACGTTCAGGCTATCCAGTCCGGGCGCTTGCGGAATCCGGGCGCTGCCGAAGGCGGCAAGGATAGCCTCCGGAAGCCCTTCGCCCTCGGTTCCGACCACCAATGCCATGCGGCCCGAAGGGGGCACTTCGCGGATATCCGTTTTCCCGCGCGGCGACAGGCTCCATATTGAAAACCCGCGAGCGGCCAGCGCAGCGAGGAGATCGAGCGCATTGGCCTGCCGGTAATAGGGCGTGGTCAGGACCGAACCCACCGAAACGCGCAGCGCCTTGCGATAGAGCGGGTCGCAGGAAGTCTCATCGAGCAGCACTGCGTCCGCGCCGAAGGCGGCAGCGTTGCGGAACATCGAACCGACATTGTCATGGTTGGAGATGCCGCAACCCACGAGCACGAGGGACTGTGGCGGAAGACGGTCGAGAAAATCATCGAAACTGTCCTCGGCAGTCCGCCTGCCAAGCGCCAGAACGCCGCGATGCAGATGAAAGCCGACAATGCCGTCGATGACAGGCGCTTCTGCCGTATAGATCGGCACGTCCTGCGGAAACGCTGCGATGATCTCTTCGAGACCTGCCACACGATTGCGCAGGAGCAACAGCTTTTCAGCCACGAAACCCCGCCGGCGCGAATGCGCATCGGCGAGCAGCCGCAGGACAACGGTTCCTTCCGCAATGAACCGGCCTTCGCGTCCGGTCAGGTCACGCTCGCGGATGTCGCGGAACTCGGCGATGCGGGGATCATCCGGATCATCAATCGCTATCAGCCGGTCGTTCTCCATGTCAGGACCGTCAGTTGCCGGCGAGAGAAATCGTCGCGACGATCCTGCCGATGCCATAGTCGAAGACGATCGCCTGATGCTGGCCGGCAGCCGTCGCGCCGTAGAACAAAACCTGGCGGCCCGAAAGCGCCACGGATTGAACCGCAAATCCCTGCGGCAGAGCAGCGGTGGCCGCAACAGGCGCATCGGAAGGCACGTCAGCCGTTGTCGCCGCCACGGCCTTCGGGGCCGGGCGCATCGTCTTGTAGACAACGGCGCCGAAGACCGCCATAAGGCTCACCACCATGATGGCGACGGAGACGATCTGCAGTCGCACCATCTTGCGTCGAACATTTTCCAGGGCCGGATCGAGAGGCTTTTCCTCCTGATCGTCTGGCTCGAAATTCGTCATCGATGCGTCCTTGTTCCTTGTGAGCGCTTTCCGCGCTGGAGAAAGAGTTGAGCGACCCCTTTAAAGAAGCTGCGGACAATAGAAAAGTCCTAACCGCCGACGAAACCGCTGAAGGCCGGCTCGATGCCTGGCTGACCGGAAAACTCGGCGAGGAATTCTCTCGCAGCCGCGTCAAGGCACTGGTCAACGAAGGTGCGGTCCTGCTGAACGGAAAGCCCGTCACCGACGCCAGCCGCAAGGTTCGCCCCGGCGACGCCTATGAGATCGCCCTGCCCGAGCCGGAAGACCCGACCCCGCAGGGCGAGGACATTCCGCTCGACGTGCTCTACGAGGACGATGATCTCATCGTCATCTCCAAACCATTTGGCCTGGTCGTCCATCCCGGTGCCGGCAATTGGACGGGCACGCTGGTCAACGCGCTGATCCATCACTGCGGCGAAAGCCTTTCCGGCATCGGTGGCGTGCGTCGGCCCGGCATCGTTCACCGCCTCGACAAGGACACGACGGGCGTCATGGTCGTCGCCAAGAACGACACGGCCCATCGCCATCTTTCCGAACAGTTCGCCGATCACGGCCGCACCACGCAGCTCGAGCGCGCCTACCAGGCGATCGTCTGGGGACGTCCGCGCCAACTGATCGGCACGATCGATGCTCCCCTCGGCCGCTCGAACACCGACCGGACGAAGCGCACGGTCAAGAAACCCGGCACGCAGGATGCCGACGAGGCGATCACCCATTACGAAGTGCTCGAGCGCTTCCACGAAGCGCCGGATGCCACCGCGCTTGCCGCCCTGGTCGAGTGCCACCTCGAGACCGGCCGCACCCATCAGATCCGCGTGCACATGGCCCATATCGGCCATCCGCTGCTCGGCGACACCACCTATGGCGCCGGCTTCAGGACCAAGGCGAACCTGCTGCCGGACGGAGCCCGCGAAGTGGTCAACCGCTTCCCGCGTCAGGCGCTGCACGCCTACATGCTGCAGTTCGAACATCCCCGCACCGGCGAAGTCATGCGCTTCGAGACTCCGTTGCCCGAAGACATGGAAGAGCTGGCGGAAGCACTTCGCGGTTAACCCGCCCTGTGGCTGGACCGAAGCGCCCCGGCAGACTATAATGCCCGCAGCTTCCGGCAATCGACGGCGATTTTCCGAAATGGTTGATCGTTTTCGACAAGACTGGGAAGTGCAGAAACTGCAATAGCTGCGCGAAATAGCGGTGGGACGAAACCAGTCACACCGGGGTCACCATTGCGTGAAACTGGCCTTGAATCACTGTTTCGCCGTACTTATCTGTATATGGATTTAGTGCGGGGTCTAGCTGACCTGCACGTCTCAGCCTGCTTCGTGAGGGGCGCTCCCCGCGCCCGCTAGAGGGGTTGAATTCTGGAAATAGGAGGGTGCATTCATGGCCCGTAATACCTTGCCGTCCATCACGGCCGGCGAAGCCGGTCTCAATCGTTATCTCGACGAAATCCGCAAGTTCCCGATGCTGGAACCGCAGCAGGAATATATGCTCGCCAAGCGCTATGCCGAACACGGCGACCGCGAGGCTGCCCACAAGCTCGTCACCAGCCATCTGCGCCTCGTGGCGAAGATCGCCATGGGTTATCGCGGCTACGGCCTACCGATTGGCGAAGTCGTGTCCGAAGGCAATGTCGGCCTGATGCAGGCTGTCAAGAAATTCGATCCGGAGCGCGGTTTCCGTCTGGCGACCTATGCGATGTGGTGGATCAAGGCTTCGATCCAGGAATATATCCTGCGCTCGTGGTCTCTGGTGAAGATGGGTACGACTGCCAATCAGAAGCGCCTGTTCTTCAACCTGCGCCGCCTCAAGGGCCGCATCCAGGCCATCGACGAAGGCGACCTGAAGCCGGAGCATGTGGCTGAAATCGCAACGAAGCTGAACGTGTCTGAAGAGGAAGTGGTTTCGATGAACCGCCGCTTGTCGGGCGACGCTTCGCTGAACGCTCCGATCAAGGCTGCGGAGGGCGATTCCGGCCAATGGCAGGATTGGCTCGTTGACGATCACGACAGCCAGGAAGACGTGCTGATCGAGCAGGACGAACTCGATACGCGCCGCCGCATGCTGTCCAAGGCCATGAGCGTGCTCAACGATCGTGAACGCCGCATCTTCGAGGCCCGTCGCCTTGCCGATGAGCCGGTCACGCTGGAAGACCTGTCGTCCGAATTCGACATCAGCCGCGAGCGTGTGCGCCAGATCGAGGTCCGTGCCTTCGAGAAGGTCCAGGATGCCGTCCGCAAGGATGCTCTGGAGCGCGCGAAGGCGCTGCGGGTCGTGGAAGCCACGGCTTAAGCGGCCCTGCACATCATTCGAGACAAACAAAAAGGCGGACCGCATCGCGGTCCGCCTTTTCTGATTCCGGGATATCCGTAGTCCTTATTGGCTGCTGGAAACGTCGCCAAGCGCTGCCCAGGCGGTGATCGCCTTATTGAAGTCGTCGGTGCCGGTCTGACCCTTTTCCATCGTCAGCAGCGCACGGCGGCCGTTGCGATAGGTGACCGGGATATCGATCCAGTCGCGGCTGCGCAGCAGATCCAGATTGGTTTTGCGGGCATCCGGGAAGTCGTTGAGCGCCACCATGTGGAAATCGTCGGTGATCTTGGCAGGGACTGCAATCAGCGGATCGCCGCGATCCTGCTCGGTCGCCTTCATGGCGATGCGCTGGACGCTATCGATGCTGCCGCCTTCGAAATTCGGCGGTACCGAGAAAACCAGCTCAACCAGATGGCTTGCGGGTAGCGACGGATCCGAGTTGCGCTTGAAGGTGATCATGGCGGTCAGGCCACGTTCAGGCACGGAGATGCTGCCCTGAACGGAAGGTTCAGGACGGCCGTCCGTTCCTTTTTCCTGTTGCAGCGTCCAGGTGACCGAACCTTCGATCGCGGTTGGCGAGGTCTGACCGATGCGCTCCTCATAGAGGAACATCTTTTCCGAACCGACCGGGGCCGTCTGCTGCGAGCTCGCTGCTGCGGATGCCGTATCGCCCGTCGCAGCCGGAGTGGCAGCATTGGCGGCTGCTGCAGCCTGTGCCGGCGCGGCGGGATCGCCTCCTGCCGGCGGCGTCGCTGCCGGAGCCGCATTCGATTGCGGCTGGGGAGCAGGTGCTGCGGGGGCGGGCTGGGCTACGTTCGGCTGAGCGGATGCTGCCGGAGCGGGAGCAGGAACAGGCGCAGCGGCTATATTCTGTTGCGCGACCGATTTGCCCTCGGCGACCTGCGACTGGCTGGGAGCCGGTGCAGGTCCGTCGTCGACCTCATTGCCATTGGCCATAAGCCGCTGGGTGAACTTGGTATTCACCGTGTTATCCGCATCTGCCGAAGCGACATCGGTGTTGCCGGTTGCCGGCTTCTGGGCCGCCCCGTTATTGGCTTGGGCGGGCGTGGACGGTGTATTGGCTGCCGTGTTGGCCGCCGGTGTCGCAGGCTTGCTGTCGACAACCGTCGCCGTCTTCGGCGCCGAGCTGATCAGACCTGCGACCATGCCGTTGATGGCATTGCGATTTTGCCATGCCGCATAGCCGGCGCCGCCGACGATGGCGAGGCCGATGAGCGTCAGCAAAATACCCTTGATGCCGAAGCGCCGACGCTTCGGTTCCATGCGGTAGCTCTTGCCCTGCAGCTTGGAGACCGTGACCGCGTCGAGGTCTGGCGGCACCGATGTCGACGAAACCTGGTCATCACCGCCGAATCTGTCGTAGCCCGCAAGCTCCTTCAGCTCACGCCAGCCGTCGCCCGGAACATCATTCTTCGGGGCCGGCTTTGCAGGAGTATTGTGCACGTCGGCAAAAAGATCGACGTCGTCGAAATCGCCCAGCGCAACCGGCTCTGCCGGCTTTTTCGCCGGGGGGATTGGCGGCAGCTCGTCGAACGCATCCGCATCCCAGGCAAAGGGCTCTGCAGCCGCTTTTGCGGCGACAGGCCTTTGAACCGGGGTATCCAAATCAGCCAGGGGATCGCTGAAGGCAAGAATAGGACGAGGAGCGTCGACCGCCGCAATACGCGGCTCAGGGGCAACCTCCGGCTCAGGCGCCCAACTATGCGCAGGCTCCTCCGTCCGGCTCTCGGCGGCGGGAGCGGCCTGTTCGGCCCATACGTCCTCAAGACGACCGCTGCCATCGGCATAGAGCGGCTCGGTGATGAATTCTGCACGCGGCAGTGTCGCCGCCTCTTCCGCAGCGACTTCGGTCAGCCGATGGTGTTCGTCGTCAACCGAATATTGAATTTCGGCCTGCGGCTGTTGCGGCCACTCTTCGTGGATAGGCTCGACGTGTTGGCTCGGCTCGACGCGCTCCTCATGCCGGGCAATTTCGGGCACATCGTGAAGCTCTTCCGGCGGCTGATAAGCAGCGGCTGGCGTCTCCTCGATTTGCGGCTCCTCGGCTGGTGGTGCCTCAACCTCCTGCGGCTGCGCGGCGTGCCATTCCTCTACCGCCCGGTTTTCCTCGGCGGGCGCATGCCAGGCCTTAGGTTCCTCTTCTGCGGCGCGAACCGGCTCGAGCTCTTCGTAATGAGGCGCAACCGGCTCCTCATGCTCCACAGGAGCCTCGGGCTCGGCAGCAAAGTGCTCTTCGACAGGCTGGGGCTGTTCCTGAAGTGTCAGTTCTTCGGCGGGCGGCTCTTCAGCAGGCGGCTCTTCCGCGACGGGCAGCGCCTCGGCATATTCAGCCTCGACATCCCTGATGGCGGCATCCAACTTTTCAAGCTGGCGCTGCAGCATTGTTTCCGGCGGACGCGGCTTCATGCTCTCGAGCTGCCGCTGCACAGCGCCGCGTGCACGCTCGTAGACCTTGACTCGCATTTCCGGTGTATTGTCAGACAGACCGTCAACGGCCCGCCGAATGACTGCTACAAAATCCGCCATCAGCACTTTCTCATGATGTCCGACCCAAAACCGGACAGGGATTCCTTGTTAATCCGCGACATTAATCCTCAAACGGATCGGTCACAAGTATGGTGTCTTCGCGCTCGGGGCTGGTCGAAAGCAACGCCACCGGCGTGCCGATCAGCTCTTCCACCTGCCGGACATATTTGATCGCCTGGGCGGGAAGATCGGCCCACTTGCGCGCGCCGACGGTCGATTCCTTCCAACCTTCGAGCGTGATGTAGATTGGCTCCACCCGTGCCTGTGCCGCCTGGCTTGCCGGCAGGTAGTCGATCTCCTTGCCGTCCAGTTTGTAGCCGACGCAGATCTTCAGCTCTTCCAATCCGTCGAGTACGTCGAGCTTGGTGAGCGCGATGCCCGTAATACCCGAGGTCTTTACGGTCTGGCGCACCAGAACCGCATCGAACCAGCCGCAACGGCGCGGACGCCCGGTATTGACGCCCACTTCGCGGCCGACGGTCGCCAGATGCTTGCCGATCTCGTCATGCAGCTCGCAGGGGAACGGTCCCTCGCCGACGCGGGTCGTATAGGCCTTGGTGATGCCAAGGATATAGCCGAGCGCCGTCGGCCCGAGGCCAGATCCGGCAGCTGCCTGGCCAGCAACCGTGTTGGAAGAGGTGACATAGGGATAGGTGCCATGATCGTTGTCGAGCAGCGCGCCCTGAGCGCCCTCGAACAGGATGCGCGCACCGGCCTTGCGCTTTTCGTCGAGCAGGCGCCAGACCTGGTCGACGTAAGGCAGGATGTGATGGGCAACCGAGGTCAGCTCTTCATGCAGCGCCTCGAAGGAAATCTCGTCGAGGCCCATGCCGCGGCGAAGCGCATTGTGGTGCGTCAGCAGCCGGTCGATCTTCGCGGGCAGCGTTTCCGGCTCGGCCAGATCGATGACGCGGATAGCGCGGCGGCCGACCTTGTCCTCGTAGGCCGGGCCGATGCCGCGGCGCGTGGTGCCGATCTTGGTGCCGCTGTTGGAGGCGGCGTCCTCGCGCAGGGCGTCGAGGTCACGATGCAGCGACAGGATCAGCGGCGCGTTCTCGGCGATGCGCAGCACCTCAGGCGTAACAGCAACACCCTGGGCACGCAGCTTCTCGACTTCCGCGACGAAATGATGGGGGTCGACGACAACGCCGTTGCCGATGACACTCAGCTTGCCACGGACGAGGCCGGAAGGCAGAAGCGCAAGCTTGTAGCTCACCCCATCCACGACCAGCGTATGGCCAGCATTATGGCCGCCTTGAAAGCGCACGATCACATCCGCACGTTCCGAAAGCCAATCGACAATCTTGCCCTTGCCTTCGTCACCCCATTGCGAACCGATCACGACTACATTCGTCATTTAGCTAATCCCGCTTACCGCGCATGTTTTGCGCCTTGCTCAAACCCGCGCATCTATAAAGCTTTGTTTTTGCGAAAGCGACCCTTCAATCCCATCAGAATGGGCTTTTTGCATGACAATGCAGGCTTTTTCCCGGTCTCTTTCGGGGAAAACCGGCCCAATTGTGAACCCTGTCTCGATCCCCCATTCAGCCTCATGTCAGAATGGGCTTGCGCGTCACCACATGAAAATACTCGTTATCGCTCGACGCTACGGAGCCAATGATACTCCCATCAATGTCGAAGAGAAGCGCCGGCGTTTCGAAACCGGCCTCAGACAACTGCGCCTGCAACTGCACCGGCGTCGTCGCATAGACCATGACGCCGAAATCATGGGCGCCGTGCAGAAGAATGGCGTGTTCGCCCGTCCGCTCCTCGAGCGCACTAAAGCGGCGCATGCGCAAGCTCCCGAATATCCGGCCCTCGACATAACGAAACGTGCGGAAGCCGAGCTTTACCGGATTGGACGTCCATTCGAGACGGCAATAATCGATTCTCTCCTGAAAACCCTGCCAATCGCGATGAAAGGTCGAGAAGACGAAGGAGCCACCGGGCGCAAGCACGCGTGACACTTCCGACAGGATTGCCCGCCGCCCGGCCGCGTCGACGGAATCGATACCATTGTAGCTGAACACCACCAGATCGAAGGAGCGATCCGCCAATGCCGAAAGGTCGCGCGCATCCATTTGCTCGAAGCGCAGGTCCGGATGGTTCTGGCGCGCCGATTGCACCATCTCCGCCGTATAGTCGATGCCGAGATAGGTCGCCGCCACGTCACGCAGCAGCCCTGCCGTCCTGCCACCGCCAACGCCGATATCAAGGACCCTACCCTGGCCCCGACCTCGACGCATGTCGAAGGCACCTGCCTCGAAGGCGCGGCGCTCACCTGAATTGAGATAGCCGCTGCTGCGGCGGTAATCCCGCAAAGCCCAGGTGTTGCGCCAGGTCTGACGGTTGATCGCTTCCATTGCGTGCATGGCTGAATTCCATCGATAAAAATAACCCTCAATGGTTGTCCAGCCCCACGAAAGACAGCCGCCTGTTTTGTATTTCGCGACAGGGAATAAGAAAAGTAGATGACGGGAGAAGAAGGCTGTTAATCACCTGTTAAGGTTAACAGGGCCGCGCCAATGCCTTGGAGACCAACGCTTATCCCAGTTCGAGCGTCGTAATTCCGAAGACGCGATTGAGCGGCATGGCGGGTATTGTACCGCGATACATGCGCGCCGTTTCGAAGACCGGTTTCAGCCCGAAACTCTCGGCTAGAGCGATCCCGTCGGCATTGTCGACCGGGATATCCAGATAGACGCGCGTACCCTCTGCCTCCGATGCCAGAGCGCCCAGGATTGCTCTTGCCGTCTCGGTATCGTTCGCAAACAGGGGACCAATCTTGTAGCCATCGAAGCAACGACGGATGGTGCCGTAGCCGCGGATATTGCCCCCCCTTCCGACCGTTACCGATTTCCGTTTCTCCGGCGCGCCGCACCATGCGGAAAGGAAAGATCGGCGCTCTCCCGGAAAAATGCGGGCATCATAGCGCAACAAGCCGGCCAGCTTTTCCGGCGATACCGTCACGACATCAGGGCTTCCGGAAAGCTGCTTTGGCAGATCGGCAATGCCGCCGTAACGCACGGTTCGGAACGCCAGTTCGAAACCGGAACGGCGGTAATTGTCCTGTTGCGCAGGAACTCCATCGAGGCCAACCGTGCGGCCCTCAGCCGAGACCATGGCCTTGTCCCACAGCATCTTGCCATAGCCCCTGCCCCGAAAATCCGGGTGGACTATGTAAAGGCCCAGAAACGCAAAGCTCTCGCTATACTTGACGACCGAAATGCAACCCACCGGCAACCTGCCCAGAACACCGACGAAAAAGCCGGAAGGATCGGCCTCATGAAAGGCAAGGGCATCGTCGAGACCGGGATTCCATCCCTCCTGCCGCGCCCACTCCAGAGCGAGTTCCAGTTCCCCCGGTCGCATCGTGCGCACCGCAAATGCAGAATTCATGCAACCTTCCCGAATTGCCGCGCCCACAAGATGCCGACCCGCGAGGACTATCCCGGCAGGTCCGACAACCGCAGCGCCCCCATCAACCACCGGCGGCAACCTTCGAGAATATTAAGATCGAAGATGACCAGCGGCATATATTCGCGACTGCTTTACGAATCAGCATGGGACAAAGCCATTGTAATCTCAAGCGATATACTGCGCCTGAATCAAAACCCGATAGAAGAATTGGCGTCATGGTTGCGCGTTTACTTCAATCGGCAATTTCATGACATGTTCGTGACACTTGGGTGGACATCGGCATGGCGATATAGGCGAGGCCGCAAACTCTGTGTATAAGCGCAGCCGTCGCGGCAGCCGCTGCCAAAGCCGCGCCTGTTTTGCAGTTTGAGGACGCTTCATGCACATCACGATGATTGGTTCAGGTTATGTCGGTCTGGTATCCGGGGTCTGCTTTGCGGATTTCGGCCATGACGTGATCTGCGTCGACAAGGACGAAGGCAAGATCGATGCGCTGAAGCGCGGAGAGATCCCGATCTTCGAACCGGGCCTCGAGCATCTGGTGGCCGACAACGTCCGCGCCGGGCGCCTGTCCTTCTCGACTGATGTGAGGGAAAGCGTGGCTGCGAGCGATGTGGTCTTCATCGCCGTCGGCACGCCATCGCGCCGCGGCGACGGCCATGCCGACCTGTCCTACGTCTATGCCGCCGCCCGCGAGATCGCCGAGCATGTCAAAGGCTTCACCGTCATCGTCACCAAGTCGACCGTCCCTGTGGGCACCGGCGACGAGGTCGAGCGCATCATCCGCGAGACCAACCCTGATGCCGACGTCGCCGTCGTCTCCAATCCGGAATTCCTGCGCGAAGGAGCCGCCATTGAGGACTTCAAGCGCCCTGACCGCATCGTCATCGGCCTGAACGACGATCGCGCCCGCCCTGTGATGACCGAAGTCTACCGACCGCTCTACCTCAACCAGGCGCCGCTGCTCTTCACCGAACGCCGCACCTCGGAGCTGATCAAGTACGCCGCCAACGCCTTCCTCGCCATGAAGATCACCTTCATCAACGAGATGGCAGATCTTTGCGAAAAAGTCGGCGCCAACGTCCAGGAAGTGTCGCGCGGCATCGGCCTCGACGGCCGCATCGGCTCGAAATTCCTGCATGCCGGCCCCGGCTATGGCGGCTCGTGCTTTCCGAAGGACACGCTCGCGCTGGCGAAGACTGCCCAGGACTATGACAGCCCCGTGCGCCTGATCGAGACGACGATCTCGATCAACGACGCCAGAAAGCGCGCAATGGGACGCAAGGTGATCGCAGCACTCGGCGGCGAAGTCCGCGGCAAGACGATCGCCGTGCTTGGCCTCACCTTCAAGCCGAACACCGACGACATGCGCGACAGCCCGGCGATCTCCATCATCCAGACGCTGCAGGATGCGGGGGCGACAGTCATCGGCTACGACCCTGAGGGCATGGAGAATGCCCGCAAGGTGATCGACGGCATCGCCTATGCCGAAGATGCCTATGGGGCTGCAAAAGGCGCGGATGCCGTCGTTATCGTCACCGAATGGAACCAGTTCCGCGCGCTGGACTTTGCGCGATTGAAGTCGATCATGAAGGCGCCGCTGCTCGTCGACCTCAGGAACATCTATCGTCGCGACGAAATCGCCAAGCATGGCTTCACCTACACATCCGTCGGCAGGCCGGCGATGGATCTTGCGGCAACTTCGGAAGGCTGATCATGCGCTATCTCATCACCGGCACCGCCGGCTTCATCGGCTTCCATCTCGCCAAGCGCCTGCTGGACGAAGGCCATTTCGTCATCGGCTTCGACGGCATGACGCCCTATTACGACGTGAGGCTGAAGGAGAAGCGCGTAGCCATCCTTTCCCGCTCGAACGGCTTCAAGGCCGTGACGGGCCTGCTGGAAGACAAGGGCGCCCTGGAAAAGGCAGCCGAACTGGCCGAACCGGAAGTGATCGTCCACCTCGCCGCCCAGGCAGGCGTTCGCTACAGCCTCGAGAACCCGAAATCCTACGTGGATTCGAACGTGACCGGCTCGTTCAACGTTCTGGAACTGGCAAGGGCGCTGAAGCCGAAGCACCTGCTGCTCGCCTCGACCTCGTCAGTCTACGGCGCGAACGAAAAAATCCCCTTTGCCGAAAGCGACAAGGCCGACGAGCAGATGACGATCTATGCGGCGACGAAGAAGAGCATGGAGTTGATGGCGCACAGCTACGCCCATCTCTTCGACATCCCGACGACCGCCTTCCGCTTCTTCACGGTCTACGGACCCTGGGGCCGCCCCGACATGGCGCTCTTCAAGTTCGTCGACGCCATGAAGCATGATCGGCCGATCGAGATCTACGGCGAAGGCAAAATGAGCCGCGACTTCACCTATATCGACGATCTCGTCGAAGGCATCGTGCGGCTGATCGGTGTCGTGCCGTCGGAGGAAAACCGGATCGTCTCCGACACGGTGATCGACACCTTGTCGAAGAACGCCCCCTTCCGCGTCGTCAACATCGGCGGCGGCCAGCCGGTCGAACTGATGCATTTCGTGGAAACGATCGAAGCGACGCTTGGAAAGCCGGCGATCCGCCACATGCTGCCGATGCAACCCGGCGACGTGCACCGCACCTATGCCGTCCCGGATCTGCTGGTCGCGCTGACAGGCTTCAAGCCAAAGATCGAGGTCGAGGAAGGCGTTCGCCGCTTCGTCGAATGGTATCTGGAAAACTATTGAACCGATCGGCCGCTCAGCCGGCCGGGTGATAGTTGCGGTCGAAATAGACCAACCCCTGCCCGTCGTCGCGACGACGGATGGCATCGACCTCGCACATCAGAATGTCATGCGTGCCGCCATCGCCGCGATGGACGATGCGGCAATCGAAGGAAACCAGCGCATCGTCGAGCACGGGCGAACCCGTTACCAGCTCCGACCATGCCGCAGCCGCAAAGCGCTCTGCAACCGGCGTCTTGCCGCCGAATAGGCGCGAAAGTTCCTGATGGTCATGCGCTAGGACGTTGACGCAAAGCACGCTGTTGGCCGAGATCGCGGGATGGACGGATGCGGTCCGGTTGAGGCAGACGAGCAGCGTCGGCGGACTGTCGGTGACGCTGCAGACTGCCGTCGCTGCGAAACCGGCAAGGCCGCCGGGACCGTTCGTCGTGACGATATTGACGGCCGCCGCCATGCGCGACATCGCATTGCGAAACTCGAATTTGACGGCTTCCGGATCGGCAAACGGTGTTGCACTCTCGATCGAAGCGGAAGTCTTCATGTTCATAGCGTCATCCCATCCGGCCGACATGGCCTTCAATGGTCTCAACTTAGTTCGCTCCATCTGCCATCTCAAGCAAGCGCATTCCGCCAAACGAGCAGCCGGTGGTATTTAATTTTCTATAAAAACTATCGACTATGCCAAATTTCATCCGCTGCCCGGCCTGAATTTCAAGCGATCTCCACCGTTGCCGGCACACGATTTCTGCGGACTTCGAGGAATATATGGCCGAAGAGCGCGAGAAGCACGATCGGGCCGCCGATCATCGTTGCAGGGGACGGCGCTTCGCTGAGGAATATCCAGACCCAAAGGGGCGTGAGCGGCACTTCCAGCGAGGTCAGCAGGCTGGCATCGGCCGCCGGAATAAGGCGCGAGCCGAATGTGTAAAGGCTAAGCCCCATCGCATTCTGAACAAGCCCGAAGGCAATGATCAATCCAAGGTCATGGACGGAAACGGCACCCGGGGATGCGAACCAGAAGGTGACGAGGGAGCAGAGCCAAGCGGACGCCGCCATGGCAGGCAGCATCGGGACTTCGCGATGCTGACGCATGACAACGGCCAGACCTGCCACCGTTAGCGACATGATAGCCGCCAGTCCCTTGCCGAGCCAGCTTCCACCGCCGCCGGTCTCGCCCAGCAACATGACGATAACGCCGGCGAGCGCCACGGCACTTGCGATCAACGTCGTCCGGCTCGGCCGTTCGTGGATGAAGAGGTAGGCGATGCCAGCGGTCACGAAGGGAACCGTCGCATAGATCACCATCGCATCGGCAACCGAGGTGTAATAGATCGAACCGATGCCGCTGATCATCGCGGCCGTGGAAAGCACGGTCGCTGCAAGCGAAGGTCCGCGCATCGACCGGATGATCCGCCACGCCCGGCCGCGTTCGATATAGAAAAACAGCGCGAAAACGCCAAGCCCGGAAACGATGCCACGGCAGAAGAGAATGGTCAGGAAATCGGCGTGGATTGTGCGGACGAAAAGGCCCGACGATGACCAGGCGAGCGCGGAGAGCGCAACATAGGCGACGCCCAGCCGATATTGTTTTTGCTCCCCGAGCGTCACGACGCATCCCCCATTTCAAGCTTCGACTATTAGCGAGCGAGCGAATGAGCCACAAGCAAGACTTGCGCCGTCGGCTGTCGTGGACAGGCGTTCGGGCGTGCCGGTTGCAAAACCGCCACGCCGGATTTTATGTCAAGATCGGTCAGGCATAGGGAGCAAAGAGAGCACGGATGGCCTCGATCTCATTAGGGCGGATATCGTGGCCGCCCGGATGCCACTCGACCTTCGTCTCCGCCTTCTGCCGGCCAAAATAGTCGGCAAGCGCCTGGGTGAGCGGCACAGGCGAAATCGGATCGCGCTCTCCCGCCGTGATCAAGACCTTTGTGCCTTGCAAAGCCGCGTTGTCACGCGGCTTGAAAGGGATCAGCGGATGCATCAGCGCCGCCGCATCGAAGAGCCCGCCATGCTCGATGAGCACGTTGGCCAGAATGTTGGCGCCGTTGGAAAAGCCCAATCCGAGGACTTGCGATGCACTGTGTTCGACAGCCAGTTCCTTGACGTAGCGAGCCATCTTGTCGGTTGCCCGGGCAAGATCGGCCATGTCGTAGACCCCCTCGCCCGTGCGCTTGAAGAAGCGGGCTGCGCCATACTCCGAGACGTCGCCGCGCGGCGAAACCACGGTCGCGTCAGGCAACAGCCGGCTTCCGAAATCGAAGAACTGGTTTTCGTCCCCACCCGTTCCGTGAAAGACGAAGAGAATGGGTTTCCCTGGTGCACCGGCCCGCAGCCGGTGCACATAACCTTGGTCGGTCATGTCGTTTCTCCTGACAAGAGCAATTCCAGGAAAACCGCGCTGCGGCTTTCCGTCCGGAATTGCGTCAAAACAAATTAGCCTTCCAGCGGCTCAAGATGCTGTTCGATCAGCGTGCGCAGGTGCGCGTGCTGCTCGGGCAGTTTCAGAGCTTCGCCGAGATGGGCCGTGTCCTCGTCGCGGTCAAAGCCGGGCTCGTTGGTTGCGACCTCGAACAACACGCCGCCCGGCGTGCGGAAATAGATCGCCCAGAAGTAATCGCGGTCGATAACCGGGGTTACCTGATAACCGGTATCCATCAGCGCCTTCCGCACCTCAAGCTGCTTTGCGCGGTTTTCGACGGCGAAGGCAACGTGGTGGACCGAACCGGCACCCGGTAGAGACCGGTTGATGTTCGGCATGGTTTCGAGATCGACGAAGTCGGCGCCATTACCGCCCGGAATTGCCAGGCGCTTGACGCCTTCATGTGTGTCGACGACTTCGTAGCCCATGTATTTCAGAAGCTCGGCAGTCGCGCCCTCGTCCCTAAGCCGCATGGCAACGGAATGAAAGCCGCGGATCGCCAGGTCGGCCGCAACGCCGCCATGTGTCCAGGGCTGGCGGTTGTCGTCCTTGACCTCGACGAGTGCAAAGCCGTCGCCGTCAGGGCCGGCAAAGTGCAGACGCTTCTGACCGAAGGATTCGTCCGTCTTCAGGCCCTCGACATTGAGCTTGCCGAGCCTTTCGGTCCAATAGCCGATCGCGCCTTCGGGAACGGAGAACACGGTCGTGCCGACTTCACCGGTACCCGGACGGCCGCGGGCCATTTTCGGGAACGGGAAATAGGTCATGACGGTACCGGGCGTTCCGATCTCGTCACCATAGTAAAGGTGATAGACATCCGGCGCGTCGAAGTTGACGGTCTTCTTCACCCGGCGCAGACCGAGCGACTGCGTGAAGAACTTGTTGTTGGTGCGGGCGTCCTCCGCCATCGACGTGACGTGGTGCAGGCCCTTGATCTGGTCGAGCATTTCAAACCCCTTTATCTCGCCCGAAACCGTCGGGCGCTTCCATGAGGCAGAAGATGGTCCCACGGGCGCCTCAGGGATAGACCCGAAGAGCCAAACGGATTGTCTTCAATTACTGAACGATGAAATTCGATCGTTCAAAATACCCAATTGAGGAATGGTGGAGACCTACATGTCCCGCAATTCGTAACGTCGTAGCTGCACCACGAGTTCAGCGACGATTTCGTCAACACCCCTTGCTGCCGTGTCGACCACGATGGCGCGGCCGCCCCAATCATCATACTCCCTGGCCACCGTCTCCTGCCATGTCGGTTTCACCAGGCCTTCGATGTCGGTGGGACGCGTTTCGGCACGACGGCGATGCTCGGCTTTGTCCGAACAAATGACCTCGATTTCGACCGCCGGCACGTTGCAACGCCTGGCGACATCCAGCCAGGCATCCCGCGTTATCTGAATGGAATTGACCGAGTCGGCAACGACGGTTCGGCCGAGGCTGAGATTGTCTTCGGCAACACTGTAGGCCACGACATAGCCAGCCGGGCCTACCTCCCCCTTCAGCACGTCTGAGCGCCGGATCGCCTGCTCGATCGTATCGACCCGCACATACACACCCTCCATGCGCGCGGCGAGAGCGCGCGCAGTCGTGGTTTTTCCGCTGCCGGGTAAACCACCGAAGATAATGAGCATGAAATCCCCCTTCCCCCTTGGTCTGCATCCACGGCCGATCCGCCCCTCGGCCGGCGGCAGTTACTCAATGGCCGCCAGGATCCTGCGGCAGCGCCCAATCGATCGCCTCGCGGCCGCGCGATTTGAGAAATGCATTCGCCTTGGAAAAGTGCCTGCTGCCGAAGAAACCGTTATGGGCTGAAAGCGGCGATGGGTGTGGTGCCTTCAGCACCAGATGCTTCGCTGTGTCGACGAAAGCGGCCTTCTTCTGCGCATAGGAGCCCCAGAGCATGAAGACGACGGCATCGCATTCATCGTTGACCGTGCGGATGACGGCATCGGTAAAGCGTTCCCAGCCCTTGCCCTGGTGCGAAGCCGCGCGGGCCTCCTCGACGGTCAGCACGCTGTTGAGCAGGAGCACGCCCTGTTTCGCCCAGCTCTCGAGAAAGCCGTGGCGCGCCGGAGGGACTCCGAGATCGCTCTCCATTTCCTTGTAGATATTGACCAGCGACGGCGGGATGCGGACACCCGGCCTGACGCTGAAGCAGAGGCCATGCGCCTGCCCGAGCCCATGATAGGGGTCCTGCCCGAGGATGACGACTTTTACCTCAGAGATCGGCGTCAGATCGAGCGCTCGGAAATATTCCGGGCCGCGCGGAAAAATGCTTTTGCCGCGCTCCTTTTCCTCGACAAGAAATGTTTTCAGCTGATGCATGTAGGGGCTTGCGAATTCATGCGACAACGCTGCTCGCCAGCTCTCCTCCAGCTTGACACCTGCCTCTGCCATGTCGCGCTGCTCCGTCTTTTCAACCGTCAACCGATTGAGGACGAATAGCTTGCCGAGTCAAGAAAAGCACACGCCAGGCGGCGACGAGTCACAGATTTTACGCCTTGATCCTCAGCATGTCGGGGTCATAGAGCGGCTTCATCGACACCTTGCACGGCACACGCTGCCTGGCGACGTCGAGCTCGTATGTTCCTGACAAGACGAAGTCCTCGGTGACACCCTCCGGGTCGCGCACATAGCCGTAACCGATCGGCTTGCCGACGGTGTAGCCGAAGCCGCCGCTCGAGAGCCAGCCGACGCGCTTGCCGTCCCGGTAGATCGTCTCGCGACCAAGCAGCACGACATCAGGATCATCCGGCACGAAGCAGGCGAGCATCTTGCGTACACCCGTTGCCAGCTGCCGTTCGATCGCATCACGGCCGCGGAAGGCGATGTTCTTCCGCATCTTCACCGCCCAGGCGAGACCGGCCTCGACAGGCGTATGATCCGGCCCGATATCCGATCCCCAGGCGCGATAGCCCTTTTCCAGCCGACAGCTCTCGATTGCCCTGTACCCGGCATTGACGAGCCCGTGGTCCCGCCCCGCTATCATCAACGCATCATAGACGGTCGCAGCATATTCGATCGGTACATGCAGCTCGTAACCGAGTTCGCCGACATAGGTGATGCGCAAGGCCCTGACCGGGCACCCGGCAATCCCGACCGTACGCACAGTACCGAAAGGGAAGCTCGCGTTGGAGATATCCGCATTGGTGACCGCTTCGAGAATGAGACGCGAATTCGGCCCCATCAGCGACAGGACGGAATAGGCGGAAGTGACGTCGACCAGCTCGGCATGCAGATCGGGCGGGATATTCTTCGATATCCAGTTGAAGTCATGGGTCGCGAAACCCGTGCCAGTGGTTATGTAAAACTCTTCTTCGCCAATGCGCGCAACCGTCACGTCGCACTCGATCCCGCCCTTGTCGTTCAGCATCTGCGTGTAGACAAGCGAACCAACCGGCCGCGCGACATCGTTGGACGCAATCCACGAGATCGCCGCTTCCGCGTCGCGCCCCTTGAGCAGGAACTTCGCAAACGAGGTCTGGTCGAAGATGACGGCAGCCTCGCGCGTCGATCTGTGCTCGCGGCCGACGGCATCGAACCAGTTCTGCCTGGCATAGCTGTATATATCCTTCGGCTCCTCGCCGGCAAAGAGATCCGCAAACCAGTTCGGCCGCTCCCAGCCGAGCTTCTCGCCGAAACAGGCGCCCTGCGCCTTCAGCCGGTCGTAAAGCGGCGACTTGCGGCAGGGCCGGCCGCTGGAATGCTCCTCGAATGGCCATGCCATCGTGTAGTGCTTGCCATAGGCTTCCAGCGTGCGGGTGCGCACCCAGTCCGTATCGAAATGCGGGCGGCCGAAGCGCCGGATGTCGGCAGGCCAGAGGTCGTAGGGGGGCTCGCCTTTCGACACCCATTCGGCCAGCGCCATGCCGGCACCACCGGCCGACGCAATGCCGAAAGCATTGAAGCCCGCGCCGACGAAGAAGTTCTTCAGCTCCGGCGCCTCGCCAAGGATGAAATTGCCGTCGGGCGTGAAGCTCTCCGGGCCGTTGAGCAGCTGCTTGACGCCAACGGTCTGAAGCGCCGGCACGCGCCCGAGCGCCTGCACCATGATCTGGTTGAAATGGTCGAAATTGGAATCGAGCAGAGAATAGTGGAAATTTTCAGGAATGCCGTCGACCGCCCACGCGATCGGATTGGGCTCGTAGCCGCCCATGACAAGGCCGCCGACCTCTTCCTTGTAATAGGTCAGCCGATCGGGATCGCGCAGCGTCGGCAGATTGGAAGGAACGCCGAAGGATTCGGTGATGACATATTGATGCTCGACCGAGACGAGCGGCACGTTGACGCCGAAACGGGCGGCGAAGGCCCGCGTCCACTGCCCGGCGCAAACGACAACCCGCTCGCATTCAATGCGGCCCTTGTCTGTCACAACGGCGCGGATGCGGCCCTTGTCGATCTCGATATCGAGAACTTCGGTGTCCTCGAAGATCGAGGCGCCGGCCATCCTTGCACCCTTGGCCAGCGCCTGGGTGATGTCGGAGGGATTGGCTTGGCCGTCGGTCGGGAGATAGGCCGCGCCGACGAGATCGTCGATCTCCATCAGCGGCCAGAGGTCCTGTGCTTCCCTAGGCGTCAGCAGCTGCATCTCGAGACCAAAGGACTGCGCTGTCGTCGCCTGGCGCTTGACCTCGGTCCAGCGCTCTTCGTTGCAGGCAACCCGCAGGCCGCCATTCATCTTCCAGCCGGTGGCAAGCCCCGTCTCGGCTTCGAGTTCCTTGTAGAGGCCGACGGAATAGCCGAGCAGCTGGGTAATATTGGCGCTCGTCCGCAGCTGGCCGACAAGACCGGCGGCATGGAACGTCGTGCCGGATGTCAGCTTCTTGCGCTCCAGAAGAACAGTATCCGTCCAGCCGAGCTTGGCAAGGTGATAGGCCGTGGAGCACCCGATGATGCCGCCGCCTATGACGATCGCTTTTGCTGTTGTTGGCAGGGTCTTCATCAAATGAACCTCAATATCCACAAAATATCTCGTAAGCGCGGTCGAACCGCGCCAGGTTTTCATCGGTATATGTGGGATAGTCGAAATCGATGCTGGAATGGGTTTCCGAAACCATGCTCCACATGCTTTCGCGCAGGAGCGAAGCGCATTTCATCGCCACGTAGCGGTGCCACAGATCGTCATCGATCGACCGTTCGAAATAGGTCTCCAGCATTGCAGCTTCCTGCTCCGCGGAAAACTCGTTGTTGGACGCCAGCCCGCCCAGATCGAACAACGGCGTGTTGAAGCCGGCATAGTCCCAGTCGATCAGCCAGAGCTTCTTTCCATCGTCGAGGAAATTGGAAGCCAGGAGATCATTGTGGCCGAAACCGATTTCGAACGGTCCCGCCGCCCGCTCCAGCCGTTCCGCCTTCTCGATGAGCGACGGGATCGACTCTGCATGCCGGTTGCCACAACGGAGGGCCGCTCCATAGTCGCGTATGACATGGAAGACCCAGAAGATCATCGCCGGACCGCGGAAATGCTTTGGAATCTCGAAATGGCATTCGCGTACAAGCGCGACCACACGCTCGAACATCGATGCATGTCGAACATCTGCCGGCACAAGCGGCGCCCCGTCGATATAGTCGAGGACGAGGACACCGGGCGCATGGTGGATGACTGCGGGCGAAATGCCGGCCTCGTGGGCGGCCTTGCTGGCGGCAAGCTCGTTGGCCCGGCTGATATGGTGGA
Organism: Neorhizobium sp. P12A; assembly: GCF_008365395.1. Taxonomy (NCBI): domain Bacteria; kingdom Pseudomonadati; phylum Pseudomonadota; class Alphaproteobacteria; order Hyphomicrobiales; family Rhizobiaceae; genus Neorhizobium; species Neorhizobium sp. P12A. The sequence goes on from NZ_QOVX01000001.1 coordinate 783,246, forward strand.
CGGGAATATCGGTACCGAGACGTACCACGCAACGGCGGCAATTGTCTCTGACCAGATAGTTTCGGTTGGTGAGGCCGCCAAAGAGAGGAGTTATCTCGATTGATCCATGCCAGATCCCGAGAGTATGAATCCTGTCTTCCGGCGTTACGCTCATTCCCCCTCCGAGCCGCATGGCATTTAAGCCATTTGTGATAAAAGGTTCTTCACAAACGCCGACGTGTCAAGCGCCAACCACATAAAGAAACGAATATTTGGCTTTTTGTTGAGTTTTATCGGGCGAATCCCTCTGGAAATCGCGAATTCGCAGCACTTAGCGAACGGAATGCTTCACGAACGGTCAAATTTGACTTAAAAATTGGTTTAAGGGAACCAAGCAGGTTGGAAAAATGACCGACGTCGACCAACTTCCAATACATTCGAACCACCGCGAGCGCGAAATACTGGAGGAGTTGCGGCTTGCGGGGGGAGCCAGTCGCATTCAGTTTCTGGCTGACCGGCTGGCCGTGTCGGAGGAAACGATCCGGCGCAATATCCGCACCCTGGAGGCCAACGGCCTCGTGACGAAAGTGCATGGCGGTGTCCACATCAAGGATTCCGTCATCGAGCAACCGCTGCATTTTCGCATGAACGAAAATCCCGAGGCCAAACGGCTCATCGCTGCCAGCGTCGCCAGCATGATCGAGAACGGCGACACACTCTTCCTGGACATCGGCTCGACGACGGCCTTCATTGCTGTCGCGCTGCAGAAGCACCAGAATCTTTTCATCGTCACCAACGCCGTCTCGGTTGCTCATGCGCTGGCGACCCGTAATGGCAATCGCGTCTTCTTCGCCGGCGGCGAACTGCGCACGCATGACGGCGGCGCCTTCGGAATGGAAGCGATCAACTTCCTGCGGCGCTTCAGCGTTCGTCACGCCATCCTTTCGGTCGGCGCCGTCAACGCCACGTCAGGCTTCATGCTGCACGATCTGGAGGAAGCGGAATATTCCCGCGAGGCGGCCCGGCGCGCCGAGAACCGGATCATCGTTGCAGACAGCAAGAAGTTCGGCCGAAGCGCGCCAATCATCATCGACGACCCTTCCACCTACGACGTCATGGTGACCGACGACCAACCGCCGGGCGACATCCAGGCGATGTTGGCGCGCAACGAAATCGAACTCGTCGTCGCCGGCCAGAAGCGCCTGGACTGAAGCTCAACCGGTTCTGCACATCGCCTCGAGCGTCAGTGCCGCCTTGCTGGCATGGCGCTCCTTATGCCGCAGCAGCCGGAAATTCCTGACCGGAAGATCGAAAGCTGCTTTGACAAGCAATCCCTCCTGCAGATAGAGGGCAGCTGCAGCACTTGATATCACCGCCGCGCAAGGCCCCGACCGCACCGCCGCCAGGACCGCCTCGTTCGAAGGCAGCGTCAGGGCAATTTGCAGATCGCTGCGCGATACGCCGAGCCTCTCTATCGCATTTTCGAATTCCGATCGCGTTCCCGACCCCTCTTCGCGCATGACCCAGCCGCTGTCGGCGACAAGATCTGCTGCCGACAGCAGACGTCCGTCCGCCCAGGGATGATCCGGTGCCACGATCAAGGCCAACGCATCCTGGGCCACGACGCGCGAGGAAAGGACCGGCGCATCCAGCTCTCCCTCGACGAAGCCAAGCTCGGCCCGCCCCTCGATGACGGCATCGGAGACGGTGCGCGTATTGCCGATCATCAAATCGAGATCGATTCCCGGATAATCGCGATGAAAACGCATCATGACCGGGGGAAGCCAGTAGCTCGCTATCGTCTGGCTGGCGCAGAGCGTAAGCCGCCCGCGCTGCAGTCCGCCGAGTTCCGAGAGCATAAGTTCCGCGGCATTCACTCGTGCAAGCGTCGCCCTTGCCTCGTCGAGAAAGGTCCGCCCGGTCTCGGTAAGTTCAATCCGTCGTCCGACGCGATGAAAGAGCTCGACCCCGTAATAGGCTTCGAGATTCTTGATTGCCGTGCTGACGGCCGAAGGCGTCAGATGAATGGCTTCGGCCGCGTGGGTCAAATGCTCCCGCTCGGCCACAGCGACGAAGATGGCAAGCTGCTCAAAGGTCATGGGCAAATCATTCTATTTTAGCGAACGAAACGTAGGATAATATTCGATGGATGTCGATGTTCGCAGATGAGACATTCCTGCCATTGAGAAATAACACTCCGAATGGCGGTTCAGAATGCCCCTCCTCAAGCGCACCTCCCACATCGTTCCCGGACTGGTTCTGTGCAGTGCCGTTGCCCTGGCAGCCTATCTAGGCGAGCGAGCGGAAATGAACCTCTTCGGCGGCAAATGGATCGAAAGCCTGGTTCTTGCGATAGCGCTCGGAATTGCGGTCTGCACCATCCGCCCCCTGCCGGACTCTTTCCGTCCCGGGATCAATTTCAGCGCCAAGATCCTGCTTGAAATAGCGATCGTGCTGCTCGGCGCCTCCATCAGCCTCGCCGCCATCCGCGGCGCCGGCGTTGCCCTGATCGCGGGCATTGCCGTTGTCGTCGTCCTGTCGATCGGTGCCAGCTATACGATCGGGCGCCTGCTCGGCCTGCCGCCGAAGCTTGCAACGCTGATCGCCTGCGGCAATTCCATCTGCGGCAATTCGGCAATCGTCGCGGTTGCTCCCGTCATCGAAGCCGGCTCGGAAGAGATCGCAGCGGCGCTGGCCTTCACGGCGGTCCTCGGCGTCGCGGCCGTATTCCTGCTTCCCACCTTCTACTTCGACGCCGGCATGAGTATTCCGCAATATGGCGTGCTGGCCGGTCTCTCTGTCTATGCCGTACCCCAGGTCCTTGCCGCAACCGCACCGGTCGGCGTCCTCGCTGTTCAAACAGGCACGCTGGTCAAGCTGGTGCGCGTCCTGATGCTTGGCCCGGTCATCTTCCTGCTCGGCATTCTGGTAAAGGCCGAAACCGGGGGTGAGGACGCCCGAACAGGGCATCATCATTCGCTGGTTCCATGGTTCATCGTCGGCTTCCTTGCAACGATGGCCCTGCGTTCCTTCGGCCTCATCCCGGAACAGGTGATCGCGCCGATGGCAGCCGTCTCCACGGTCCTGACGGTGATTGCGATGGCCGCGCTCGGGCTCTCGGTCAACATTCGTTCCGTCGCCCATGCCGGTGGCCGGGTGATATGCGCAGCAACGCTGTCGCTTATCGTCCTTGGAACGATCAGTTATGGGCTGATTGCAGTTCTGCAGATTCCCTGACGACGGGCCTCCGATCGGAGGACAAAAGGGCTTTCGTCTGCGCGGCCGAACTCGGATAGCCGAGCGCGTAACCCTGGAGACCATCACACCCGATGCGGGCCAGCAGCCGCGCATGTTCCTCGGTCTCCACCCCCTCCGCTATGACCTCGACATTGAGCGCCCTGGCGATTTCGACGATGGAGGCGACGAGCCGCCGCTGCTCGTCGGAGACGGTGATCGCGGTGACCAATTGTCGGTCGATCTTCAACCGCTTCGGCTTCAGCTTGACCAGACCGATCAGCGAGGCGTGGCCGGAACCGAAATCGTCGATCTCGATATCGATGCCCATCTTCTTGATCCGGTCTATGTCGAGCAGCAGGCTTTCGTCGGTATCGTCGAGGAAGATGGTCTCGACCAGTTCGAAGACGATGGCATGCGGCGGGATGTTGAGGCGCGCCAACCCCTCGATCAATTGCGGATCGTTGAGACGACTGCCTGAAATATTGACCGCAATGCGAGGCGGAACGATGCCATGCCGCTCCCATTCGCGCCGGTCCCGCAGGGCCTGGTTGAGGATTGCAGCATCCACATCCGCCGTCAGTCCGTATTCGTCGGCGATCTTCATGAACACGCCGGGCAGCAATAGTCCCCGCTCAGGATGATGCCAGCGTGCGAGCGCCTCGAGCCCGAATATCTGTCGCGTGCGCGCATCGACCTGGATCTGATAATAGGGCACGATCTCCTGCCGCGAGAGCGCCAGCTTCAATTCCTCGGCAAGCTGCCGCTCGCCCTGCAGATCGGATTGCAGTTTCAGCGTGAAGAACTCCACGCGATTGCGGCCAAGTTTCTTTGCCTGATAAAGCGCAAGATCGGATTCCGCCAATAGATTGCCGGCGTCTGCCGCCCTGCCCCAGGCCACACCGATGGAAGCACCGCTCTGAAGCGTCTCCGGACCGAAATGGATATCGGCGCTCAGACGTTCGAGAATGTCGCCGGCGATCGTTCTCAGCGCCTCGACACCGCCGAAATCGAGAAGCAACACCACGAACTCGTCGCCTCCAATGCGGGCAACCATGTCGGCTTCCGATATTGCATCGGATATGCGCGCCGCCGTGTTCCGCAGCATGGCATCGCCCGCCGCATGACCGGACTTGTCGTTGATCTGTTTGAAGCGATCGAGGTCGATGTGGAGAATGGCGGCTGTATTAGCGCCGTCTTCATCCCCCAATTCCGCCAGCCGTCGGTCGAAATAGCGGCGATTCGGCAAGCCCGTCAGATAGTCATGATCCGCGGCATATTCTATGCGCGCATTGCTTTCTTCGAGCGCTACGGCGCGAGCCTCTGCAACGCTCTTCTGCTCGGCAAGCTCCCGGTTGAGCAGGACATCCGCTGTAATGTCCCATTCGGCGCCGATAAAGGACGGAACGCCGCCAGGCCCTTCGTAGAAATGGGCGCGCGACCGCATATGGCGAATTTCGCCATTTGGCCACACGATGCGGAACTGCGAGTTATAGAGGCTCCTAGCCGCAATGGCTTCGTCGAATTCCGCTTCGGCCTGCGCGCGGTCGTCGGGATGGATGCTCATCGTCCATGTTTCCGCGCTCACCATCCGATCCCTGCGCCCCGTGGCATAAAGCCGGTGCATCTGGTCGTCCCAGAGGATCTTGTCGTCACCGATGCTGTGCTCCCACACCCCGATTTGGGACGCCTCGACAGCCAATTCCAATCTCCTCAAGAGATCCTGGAATTCCTGTTCGGATCGGCGTTTTCTGGTCTTTGGCACCGAGCTTGCTGCTCCTCCCCGGAAGCACATGGAAAGATTGCATGATTTCCGTGCGATCCTATCATCTCATCCTTTAGCGATGCTTAATGACTACCCTCGTGATTTTATGGCTTTTCGTTCGCAACTTTTGATAGGGCTGTTTCCTGGTTAATGATTATGCCGCGGCGGATGTTCCGCGATTTTTCGGAAATCGGCCGCACCTTCGAGAACCGCACCGTCAGACAGTTGCGTGACCGAGCCGCGATAGATGCGCTGCCACGGCGTAGCATCTGCAGGAACAGGCGGAATGCCATCACCCTTGCGACGTTCGATTTCCGCGTCCTCCACCAGCATGTCGCAAAGGCCCTTATTGAAATCGATGCGAATGATGTCGCCGGATCGCAGCCATGCCAGGCCGCCGCCCGCTGCACTTTCAGGTGACGCATTGAGGATCGAGGGGCTGTCTGCCGTCCCCGACTGGCGGCCGTCGCCGATGGTGGGCAGGCTCTTGATGCCGCGCTTCAACAGCGCGTCCGGCGGCTGCATGTTCACCACCTCGGCGGAGCCCGGCCAACCAAGTGGCCCAGCGCCGCGAATGACGAGGATCGTATTTTCGTCGATGCCGAGTTCGGTATCGTTGATGCGCTTGTGATAATCCTCCGAGCCGTCGAAGACGACGGCCTTGCCCTCGAACACACCTTCCCTGCCCGGCTCCTGCAGGTAGCGGCGACGGAAATCCTCCGACACGACGCTCATCTTCATGATCGCGAAATCGAACAGATTGCCCTTCAGGACAAGGAAACCGGCGCGCTCCTTGAGTGGCTCGGCGAACGGACGGATGACCTCGCGGTCCTTCGCCTCACGTCCTTTCAGGTTCTCGGCCATCGTCTTGCCTGTCACCGTGGGACAGCTCCCGTCGATCTTTCCGGCCTGCAACAGTTCCCACATGATCGCCGGCACCCCGCCTGCCCTGTGAAACCGTTCGCCGAGATAGGCGCCGGCCGGCTGCACATTGGCAAGCAGCGGAATGTCGAAACCATGCACCTGCCAATCGTCGGGATGGAGTTCGACACCGGCATGCTTCGCCATGGCGGCCAGATGCGGCTGCGCATTGGTCGAGCCGCCAATCGCGGAATTGACGCGGATCGCGTTGAGGAAAGCCTCACGCGTCAGAATATCGGATGGCTTGATGTTTTCGAGAACCAGTTCCACCGCCCGCCGGCCGGTGCGATAGGCCATCTGGCCGCGCTCGCGGTAAGGTCCGGGAATGGCGGCGCAGCCCGTCAACGACATGCCGAGTGCTTCGGCAAGGGCATTCATCGTCGAAGCGGTCCCCATCGTATTGCAATGCCCGACCGACGGCGCCGAATCCAACGCCGTCTGCAGAAACTCCTCCTCGTCGATCTCGCCTGCAGCCAGCCTGCGCCGCGACCGCCAGATCGCCATGCCGGAGCCTGCCAGTTCGCCGTCATGCCAGCCGTCGAGCATCGGGCCGCCGGACAGCACGATCGCCGGAATGTCGACCGTGGACGCCGCCATCAGTGCCGAGGGCGTGGTCTTGTCACATCCCGTCGTCAGCACGACGCCGTCAAGCGGATAGCCGTAGAGCACTTCGACGAGGCTGAGATAGGCAAGATTGCGGTCGAGCGCTGCCGTCGGACGCTTGCAGTTCTCGAAGATCGGATGTGTCGGAAACTCGATCGGTATGCCGCCGGCATCGCGAATGCCGTCACGCACGCGCTTGGCAAGCTCGATGTGGTGTCGATTGCACGGGGTAAGATCGCTGCCGCTCTGGGCAATGCCGATGATCGGCTTGCCGGACCGCAATTCCTCCGGCGTGATGCCATAGTTCATGAAGCGCTCCAGATAGAGCGCCGTCATGTCGATATGATCCGGATTGTCGAACCAATCCTGCGAACGCAGGCGGCGCTTCGGCATGTTCTTGTCGGTCATGTCAGGCATCCCTTTTCGGACGGGCATTCAGCTTTTCCAGATGCAGCAACAGGCCGCTGTGATCCTTTTCGCCGCCGCCATCGGCAACGAAGGCGGCAAACTCGGCCTGCACCGCTTCCGTCAGCGGCAGAGCCAGCGACAGATCCTTCGCGGTTGCCAGGACCGTGTTCAAATCCTTGAGCTGGTTATTCGAGGAACCGCCGGGCTCGAAGTCACGCGACACCATGCGCTGGCCGTGCAAGTCAAGAATCCGGCTTTCGGCAAAGCCGCCGCGAATGGCGTTTCGAAACGCTTCGGCAGATCCGCCACCCGCCTCGATCAGCATCATGGCTTCGGCAACCGCACCAATGGTCACCGCGACGATCTGCTGGTTTCCAAGCTTGGCAAGCTGGCCGGAGCCGCTGGGGCCGACATGCGTCATGCGTCCCATCGGCGCAAAAACATCAGCAAGCTCAGCGATCACCTCCGGCTCACCGCCGGCCATGATCGCCAGCGTTCCGGCTGCAGCACCGACCACGCCACCGGAAACCGGCGCATCGATATGGCGAATGCCGCGCTCCGCCAATCTTGCGGCATGCTCGCGGGCGACAGAAGGCGGAATGGAGCTCATGTCGATAACGACCGCACCCGGCTTCAATGCATCGGCAACCCCGCCGTCGAACAGCACCTTTCCGACCGCCTCGCCGTTCGTCAACATGGTGACGACGACGACAGCACCCTCTGCCGCTTCTGCAGCGGTATCGGCGACGATACCTCCCTCGCCCGACAGCGCCTGCGCCTTCGCCCTGTCGCGGTTCCAGACGGCGACGGTAAAGCCGGCCCCGATCAGCCGACGCGCCATCGGAGCACCCATCAGGCCGAGCCCGAGAAATGCTATCCTGCGTCTCACAGCATTCACGGCAACTGCCCTCCAAGCTCATCATCGATATGGACGCGGATGATCTCGTCGAAGGAGCTTTCCGCCGTAAAGCCCAGTTCTCGCGAACGCTTGGCTTCGAACCCTTGCGCCCAGCCGGAGACGATACGCTGAACCAGCTCGTCCGGCTCGCGGCGGATCAGCTTCACGGCCTTTTCGCCGGCGACGCGACGCAACGCCTCGATCTGCTCGCCGACCGTCGCGCTGACACCTGGCATATTGAGGCTGCGCTGCACGCCGAGCGGCGCCAGATCGATCGTCGCACCATGAACGAGGAAACCAACCGCCGAGCGCGGCGAGGCATGCCAATGGCGCACGCTCTCCGGCACCGGCAGAACGGCTTCCATGCCAATCAGCGGTTCGCGCAGAATGCCGGAAAAGAATCCCGATGCTGCGCGGTTCGGCTTGCCCGGACGGATGCAGATGGTCGGCAGGCGAATGCCGATTCCGTCGAAGAAACCACGACGGCTATAGTCCGCCAGCAGCAATTCGCTGATCGCCTTCTGCGTGCCATAACTGGTGAGCGGCGTGAGATTGAAATCGTCGGGGACGGGATAGGGAAAAGGCGCGCCGACGACGGCGCAGGACGAGGTGAACACCAGTCGCGGCTTGTATCCATCCTCGCCATTCGCATGGCGGATCGCCTCGAACAGCAACCGCGTGCCGTCGAGATTGATGCGATATCCTTTTTCGAAGTCGACCTCCGCCTCTCCGGAGACGATGGCCGCGAGATGAAAGATTACATCCGGCCGCGCCGCGACGATCTTCTCCGCCTCGCCCTCGTCTGACAGATCGGAAGCGCGGGCATCTACCCTGCCGGCAAAGCCCTCCGGAGCGGCCGGCTGGACCACATCGAGCAAGGTCAGGCGCTTGATCGGCTCACCGCTGAGAACGCCGTCGGCAACCAGTTTGGCCGTCAGTTTCCGGCCGACCATTCCGGCAGCACCGATGATGGCAATATGCATGTCGCTCCTCCGCGAAACAGACGCGCTGGCCGACCACTCCTCCGGCCGACGTACGTCAATCATTTTCCCTTTGCTTGATAAACCCATGGACCGATCTTGCAAATCAAATCGGCCATGCTGGGACAATTTTGCGCGGGCTTGCCTCGCCCGAACCCTTATTGTCGAAGCGCATTCTCCAGCGCGCGAAAAATCCGCGTATCGCCAGACTGCGCGACGTTGAAGCGCATGAAGCTGTTGGCCGTGAGCGACAGGCTGAAGGCATTGCCGGGTGCCAGCACGATATTGTCGGCAAGAACGGACCGCGCGACGTCAGCGGCATCGCATCCCTCCGGTAGGCTGCACCAGAGGAAGATGCCGGCCTGCGGCTTCAGCCAAGGCGTGATGCCGAGCGAGCCGAGACGCGCGATCGTCTCCTCCATCGCCTTGTGCAGCCGGGCGCGCAGAGCTTCCATATGCCGGCGATAACTGCCATCGGTCAGCAGCGCCAGCACCAGTTCCGCCGACAATCTGCCGCCGGCGAAGCTGGTGGCGATCTTGAGATCGGTCAGCGCCTCGATCCATTCCGGCCGCGCCGCGATAAAGCCGCAGCGGGCCGAGGCCGAAAGTGTCTTGGAGAAGCTGCCGATATGGACCACCCGATCGAGCCCGTCGAAAGCAGCGAGCCGGGGCGCCGGCACATGCTGGAAATCGGCAAAAATGTCGTCCTCGATGATCGTCAGCCCCGCCTGGTCGGCTAGCTTCAGGATCCGATGCGCCGTGACGGGCGAGAGCGTTGCACCAGTCGGATTGTGAATACCAGAATTGGTGATGTAGAGCCGCGGCCGATGCTCTTCGAGCGCCTCGGCAAAGGCCTGCACGTCAGGCCCCGCTGGCGTGACGGGCACGCCGACGACCTTGGCCCTGTGCGCCCTCAGCAGCGCATGGAAATTGAAGTAACAGGGATCGTCCACGAGAACCGTATCGCCCGGCTCCAGGAACAACCGGCAGAGAAGATCGATCGCCTGCGTGCCCGACTCAGTCAGCAGGATCTGGTCGGGCGATGCGCCGATGCCATGCTCGCCCATCCGCCGCGACAGAAGTTGGCGCAGGGCCGGCAGACCGAGCGGCGTGGCATAGTCCGACAGCACGCTGTCCGGCCCTCGCGCCAGCGTCCTGAGCGCCTTGCGCATCCCCGCCTCGGGCATCCAGGAGGGAGGCAGCCAACCACAGCCGGGCTTCAGCACCTCCTCGCCCGCCTCCAGCGACTGACGGGAAACCCAGAGCGGATCGATCTCCCGGTCGAGTTTCGGGCCAATTTCGGAAAGCGACAGCGGCGCCAGTTGGGCCGAGACGTAAAAGCCAGAGCCCGGCCGTGAACGGATCAGCCCTTCCGCAACAAGCCGCTCATAGGCCTCGACGACGGTCGAAGTAGACACCTGCATCGTCTTGGCGAAGGCGCGCACGGAGGGAAGCCGGGAGCCCGGCACGAGGCTGCGCGCCGCAACCCGGCTGCGGACCGCCGCCATGACCGCATCTATCCTTGTATTGCCAACATCAATCGCCGCCAGATCGTCTGCCATCCGTACTGCCCTCGATACCACAACAGTTTGCAGCAATTGTACAGGTCTGTCTCTTGCCGATCCAGAGGCATCGGCAGATGAGGAGAGAGAAAATGTCAGGAGTGAATCATGGACAAGACTGCGAGTGGCTGGATCAGCGGATTTCTCGGCATATTGATTTTCAGCGGATCGCTGCCGGCAACGCGCGCGGCGGTGACGGGTTTCGATCCCGTTTTCCTCACGGTTGCGCGCGCCACGATCGCGGGCGCGCTGGCGCTTATCCTGCTGCTCGCCTTTCGCGAAAAGCGTCCGGCCTCCGTCGATCTCATATCGCTAGCGGTCGTAGCCCTTGGCGTTGTCATCGGCTTTCCACTGCTGACGGCGTTTGCTCTTCAGCACATCACCTCGGCCCATTCCACGGTCTTCATCGGCTTATTGCCGCTCTCGACGGCGATCTTCGGCGTGCTGCGCGGCGGCGAGCGACCGCGGCCGGTCTTCTGGCTGTTCTCCTGCCTCGGCAGCGCGCTCGTTGCCGGTTTCGCGCTCTCGCAGGCAAGTTCCGCCTCATCAGTAGGCGATCTGCTGATGCTCGCGGCCATCACCGTCTGTGGGCTCGGCTATGCGGAAGGCGCCCGGCTGTCGAGGAAGCTCGGCGGCTGGCAGGTCATCTCCTGGGCGCTGGTGCTGTCGCTACCCGTGATGCTCGCGATTGCGCTGCTCTTCCTGCCGGCCTCGTTCAGCCAGATCAGCGGGCCAGCGTGGATCGGATTAGGGTATGTGTCGCTGTTCAGCATGCTGATCGGCTTCATCTTCTGGTACCGCGGCCTTGCGCTCGGCGGCATCGCGGCGGTCGGGCAGCTGCAGTTGCTGCAGCCCTTCTTCAGCCTGGTGCTGGCGGCGACCCTGCTGCACGAAAGCGTCAGCGGCGTGATGATCGCGGTGACGCTGGCGGTCGTCGCCTGCGTGGCCGGCGCAAAGAAATTCGCCAAATAAAAAAGGGCGGAGCCTTTCGGCTCCGCCCCTAAGATACCGGCACCGGGGGGTCAGCGGCCGGTATCAAAGCTTTCATTCGGCAGCGAGAGGAATGATCTCCGCCGTATGCTCCTCATGCTGCGTCAGCGGACGGTTGCCCGAGAGGCGGCGAATGAGGACGTAGAAGACCGGCGTCATGAAGATGCCGAAGAAGGTGACGCCGATCATGCCCGAGAAGACGGCAACACCCATGGCAGCGCGCATTTCCGCACCTGCCCCGGTAGACGTCACCAGCGGCACGACACCCATGATGAAGGCCATGGAGGTCATCAGGATCGGGCGCAGACGCAGCCGGCTCGCTTCGATCGCCGCCTGGTAGGGCGTGCGGCCGTCGAATTCCAGCTCGCGGGCGAATTCCACGATCAGGATCGCGTTCTTCGCCGAGAGGCCCACCAGCACCATCAACCCGATCTGGGTGAAGATGTTGTTGTCGCCTCCTATCAGCCAGACGCCTGTCAGCGCGGCAAGCACGCCCATCGGCACGATCATGACGATCGCAAGCGGCAGAGCCAGGCTCTCATACTGGGCAGCCAGCACGAGATAGACCAACAGGAGCGCGAGCGGGAAGATGATGATACCCGAGCTGCCGGCGATGATCTGCTGATAGGTCAGATCGGTCCATTCGAAGCCGATGCCCTTCGGCAGCGTTTCATTGGCGATCCGCTCGACGGCGGCCTGAGCCTGACCCGACGAATAGCCCGGCGCCGGACCACCGTTGATATCGGCGGCGAGGAAGCCGTTATAGCGGGTCACACGTTCAGGACCGGCGGTCGACTTGACGTTCAAGAGAGCCGACAACGGGATCATCTGCCCCGAAGCCGAACGCACCTTAAGCTGGCCGATATCATCCGCATGCGAGCGGAACTTGGCATCGGCCTGAATGCGGACCGAGTATGTACGGCCGAAGGCGTTGAAGTCGTTCACATAGAGCGAACCCAGATAGATCTGCAGCGTATCGAAGACGTCGGTCACGGACACGCCGAGCTGTTCGGCCTTGGCGCGATCGAGGTCTGCATAGAGCTGCGGCACGTTGATCTGGTAACTCGAGAACAGGCCTGCTAGTTCAGGTGCCTGATAAGCCTTGGCAAGGAAGGCCTTGTTGGCTTCGTCGAGCGCCTGGTAGCCGAGACCGGCACGGTCTTCGATCTGGAGCTTGAAACCGCCCGTCGTGCCGAGACCCTGGACGGGCGGCGGCGGGAACATGGCGATGAAGGCTTCCTGGATCGCACCGAACTTCCTGTTCAGCTGCATGGCGATTGCGCCGCCCGAAAGATCAGGCGTCGTGCGTTCTTCGAACGGCTTCAACTTGACGAAGACGATACCGGCATTCGACGAGTTTGTGAAACCGTTGATCGACAGGCCCGGGAAGGCGATGGCGTGATCGACGCCCGGCTGCTTCATGACGATGTCGTTCATCTTCTGGACGACGTCCTCGGTGCGGTCGAGCGTGGCGCCATCAGGCAGCTGCGCGAAACCGATGAGGTACTGCTTGTCCTGTGCCGGCACGAAGCCGCCCGGCACTGCCTGGAACAGGAAGTAGGTCGCGCCGATCATCGCAAAGTAGACGATCATCACGAGGCCCTTGCCCGACAGGAGGCCGCCGACAGCCTTGCCGTAGCCGTTCGAGCCGGCATGGAACACTCGGTTGAAGCCGCGGAAGAACCAGCCGAGAACCCGGTCCATCGCACGCGTCAGCCAGTCCTTCGGCTCATGGTGGCCCTTCAGGAGAAGAGCAGCCAGCGCCGGCGACAGGGTGAGCGAATTGAAGGCGGAGATGACGGTCGAGATGGCGATCGTCAGCGCGAACTGGCGATAGAACTCGCCCGACAGGCCGGAGATGAAGGCGAGCGGAACGAAGACGGCGACGAGCACGAGCGCGATCGCGATGATCGGGCCGGACACTTCCTTCATCGCCCGATAGGTCGCATCGCGCGGGCTGAGGCCGTTTTCGATGTTACGCTCGACGTTTTCCACGACCACGATCGCGTCGTCGACGACGATACCGATCGCAAGCACCAGGCCGAAAAGGCTGAGTGCGTTGATCGAGAAGCCGAAGATATACATGACAGCGAACGTGCCGATGATCGAGACCGGAACCGCGATCAGCGGGATGATCGAGGCGCGCCACGTCTGCAGGAACAGGATGACGACGATAACGACGAGTGCGATCGCTTCGAGCAGGGTGTGAACGACCTTGTCGATCGAGGCACGGACGAACTGTGTCGTGTCGTAGACGATCTCGTACTTTACGCCATCAGGCATGGCCGCCTGCAGCTCGTTCATGGTCTTGATGACGTTGTCGGAGATCTCGATGGCGTTCGAGCCAGGCGCCTGGAAGACGGGAACGGCGACCGAAGCCTTGCCGTCGAGCAGCGAGCGCAGCGAATAGTCCGAAGCACCCATTTCGATGCGGGCAACGTCGCGAAGGCGAGTGATTTCGCCGTTGGAGCCGGACTTGACGATGATGTTGCCGAATTCCTCCGGCGTCGTCAGGCGGCCCTGCGCATTGACGTTGAGCTGGACATCGAGGCCCGGAATGTTCGGCGACGCGCCGATGATGCCTGCGGCGGCCTGAACGTTCTGCTGGCGGATGGCGTTGGCGATATCGTCAGCGGCAAGGTTGCGCTCGGCAGCCTTCTGCGGATCGATCCATACGCGCATCGAATAGTCGCCCGAGCCGAAGATTTCGACCTGACCGACGCCGTCGATGCGAGCCAGCCTGTCCTTGATGTTCAGGGTCGCGTAGTTGCGCAGATAGGTGATGTCGTAGCGATTGTCGGGCGAGATCAGGTTCACGACCATCATCAGGTCGGGCGAGCTCTTGACCGTGGTGATGCCGAGATCGCGGACGTTCTGCGGCAGACGCGGTTCAGCCTGGCTGACGCGGTTCTGCACGAGCTGCTGCGCCTTATCTGGGTCGGTGCCCAGCTTGAAGGTGACGGTCAGCGTCAAGAGGCCGTCCGAAGTCGCCTGGCTGTTCATATAGAGCATGCCGTCGACGCCGTTGATCTGCTCTTCGAGCGGCGTTGCGACCGTCTCGGCGATGACCTTCGGGTTGGCGCCCGGATATTGCGCCGTGACGACGATGGAGGGCGGCACGACTTCCGGATACTCGGAAATCGGCAGCAATTTCATGCCGATGAGACCGGCAACGACGATGAGGACCGATAGGACCCCGGCAAACACCGGGCGGTCGACGAAAAATCTGGAGATGTTCATATCTAACCCTCTCCGGGATGAACAACGGACACGACGTCTATGGCCGCGCGGCAAAAGACGCCACGGGCAAGACGAATTCAGGAATTGGATGACCGGGAGACTGAGCCTCCCGGCTGCGGTCGCTTAGTTTGCGGCGACCTTCTGTTCCGGCTGCGGATCGACGAGCGCACCGGGGCGCACGCGCTGCAAGCCGTTGGTCACGATGCGATCACCGGCGTTCAGGCCGCTTTCGACAATCCGCATGCCATCGCTGATGTCGCCGACCACGATCGGGCGATAGACGATCTTGTTATCGCCATCGACAACGAAGACGAACTTCTTGTCCTGGTCGGTGCCGATTGCCCGCTCGCTGATCAGAAGATGGTTCTCGGTCTTCGGCTGGCCCATTCGCACGCGAACGAACTGGCCCGGGATGAGGCGGCCATTGGCATTGTCGAAGACACCGCGGACGCCGACCGTGCCGCTTGCGGCATCGACTTCGTTGTCGATGAGTTGCAGCTTGCCCGAAATCGGTGTGCCATCATCGCTGGTCGTTCCGATCTGCACCGGGATCTGCTCGACCGGCGGCGCCGCATTGCCATCGGCCGGCAGCTGGGCCAGTGCCTGCGTCACCACCTGCTCGTTGGCGTTGAAGCTGGCATAGATCGGATTGACCGATACCAGTGTCGTAAGAGCCGGAGAAGCAGACCCTGCAGCAACGAGGTTGCCGACGGTGACAGCAATCTTGCCGACGCGGCCGGCAATCGGAGCGCGAACCTGGGTATAGTCGAGGTTCAGCTGGGCCGTCTGTAGTGCAGCTTGCGCAGCCTTCAGGTCGGCGTCAGCCTCGCTATAGGTGCCCGAACGCTGGTCGAGATCGCTCTGCGAAATCGTGCGGTTGTCGGAAAGCCGCTGGCCACGATCAAGCTCTACCTTGGCAAGGTCGAGCTTTGCCTTGGCGGCCGCAACCTGGGCCTGGGCCTGGGCGACGGATGCTTCATAGGGCGCCGGGTCGATGGTGAAAAGCAGGTCGCCCGGCTTCACCAGTGCACCCTCGCGGAAATGCACGGACTGGACAGCACCGGCAACCCGCGGGCGGACTTCGACGCGATCGATCGCTTCGAGGCGGCCCGAGAATTCCTGCCAGGCGGTAATGTCACGCGCCTGCACCGTTGCGACCGTCACCGGAATTGCCGGCGGAGCAGCAGCCGCAGTTTCGCTTGCAGCAGCGCCGCGTGGCAGGTCGAGATAGAATGCTGCGCCGGAAACTGACGCAACAACAGCTATGCTAGCGCCCCACAGGGCCCAGCGCTTGTCGTTGGACTTCATTGTGTTCTCTCCTTTTTCAGCCCCGACTTGGGAGGACCGGGACCGGAAATGAATTCGTATGTCTATGTGCCGGACATCATCCGGATATCCTGGACGAAGCCGCTGAACGACTGCCGGATTTTTTCCGGCCAGCGCGGCGTATCGTCCGATCGCCCACCATAAATTGTCGGCCAGCCGGTCCCGGCGGGGAAAACCTGCTGCAGGACCGATACGCCCGCCGATTTCAGGCGATCGCCGTATCCGATACCTTCGTCGCGGAGAGGATCGTCCTCCGCCGTCAACACCAGCGCCGGCGCAACACCGGCAAGCCGCGAACAGTAGCAGGGCGCTGCGTAGGGATGGCAAACGCCACCCAGGAACCCCAGATAATGGTTCCAACCTTCCGTCCAGCGCTCGCGCATGCCAGCCTCTTCGGCCTTCCTGAAAGACTTGGTCCCCATGAAGGGATCAAGCAGAGGCGAAATCAGGATCTGGCCATCGAGCTTGCCAGGCATCCCGTCACGCGCTTTCAGTGCGACACCCGCTGCCAGATTGCCACCCGATTCCTCACCGGCGACAAACAGCAGCGACTTCTTACCGCCCAGTTCACGCTTGCGGGCGAGATATTCCAGAACGCCGTAGGCATATTCGATTGCCTTCGGAAAACCGTTCTGGCTCGGTCCGCTGCAGTCTGCATCGACAACGATTGCGCCGGCATCAGCAAGACATTCCGCGACGGGACGGCCGATATTGACCGCGGTATCGAGGAAGGCGCCACCATGCAGATAAAGCACGATCGGCGCCGTCTTGTTATCCATCGCATCGCAAAAGACGCGGGCGGAAACGGGGCCAGTGGCCACGCCTTCCAGTACTACTTCCTTAAAAGGGGCACGCATCGAGGGGCTCCCATACAGAGGCGATCAACCAGCCAAAGGTCATTCTGCCTCATCACTTGACCAGAACATATTGTTATTCCGTTTTGAGAATAAGTACCCTATATTCGATCAGACTGTTCAAGTTCACGAACAATGAGCATCTTTCAAACGGCCTCAGGGATTATTACAGGATGGACCAGCTTTCAGCCATGCGCGCCTTTGCCCGCGTTGTCGAAACGGGTAACTTTACGCGCGCCGCGACAACCCTCTCCATGCCGAAGGCGACTGTAACGACGCTTATCCAGTCTCTCGAAGCGCATCTTCACACCAAGCTTTTGAACCGCACGACGCGCCGGGTGATGGTGACTACCGATGGGGCGCTCTATTACGAGCGCGCCGTGCAGATCCTCTCCGAAATAGAGGAACTCGACGGCAGCGTCAGCAGTTCCCAGAGCCTGCCGAGCGGGCGTCTGCGCGTTGAAATGGCCGGTGCCTTTGCCGACCAGATCGTCATTCCGGCGCTCTGCGATTTCCATCTGCGCTATCCTGACATCCATATCGACCTGGGTGTCGGCGACCGGCTCGTGGATTATCTGGCAGAAAACGTCGACTGCGCGCTGCGTGCAGGCATGCCTTCGGACCAGTCGCTGATTGCGCGCCGCGTGGCGGAGGTCAACCTCATCACCTGTGCCTCTCCCCTCTATATCGAAAAGTTCGGCATTCCCGAGCGGCCGGAAGACCTGGAAACGCCGGCCCATCATGCCGTCAGCTATTTCCGCGCCCAGACAGGACGAACGATTCCATTCGAGTTCAATCGCGGCAACGAGGCGCTTGAAATATCTCCGCGCTATGTGGTGTCCGTCAATGACAGCCGGAGCTATGTTTCGGCGGCCATGACCGGGCTTGGCGTCGTGCAGGCTCCCGGCTTCATGATCCGCGAGGCCTTGGCCGAGGGCAAGCTGGTCCGCATCCTGTCCGAGTGGCAGCGCAGTCCCCTTCCCCTTCACATCGTCTATCCGCCGAACCGCCATCTCAGCAACAAGGTGCGCGTCTTCGTCGATTGGCTGGCGAAATTGCTGGTGACATCAAAGGTCGGAGAAATCTGAATTTTCCAAGCCCACTTGAATCGAATAGGAACAAGCCCCAGTTCAAGTTTCCACATTAGTTCACAGGCGTAATCCGCTTGTGCGATTTGCGACAGCACGACGATCTGTATAATTCATTTCTAATTTAACAATTCCTGACATCGGCGTGTAACGCAATGGCTGTAGAACGGCAGCCAGAGCAGAGGTGACCTATGATGACCGATCTCACAATTTCCGACGCTGTCGACGATCCGATGATCGCGATGATGCTGGACGCCGATCATATTTCGCGGCGTTCATTCGCTCAGTTCCTTGAGAGTGCAGCGCGCGTTCTTGGACGCGGCGACGCATCTTCCCTCAAGATGAACCACTATGCCGTGTCGCAGACCTTGGCACACCTGCCCCATGCGAACCGGCCGGACGCTGCCATCGCCTGATTTTCAAGGCAATCGAAGCCGCGTTGAGTTCCATGCTCCTTAAGGGCTAACCCTTCATCTGCGTCGGGCTCATTCCCGTCAACCGGTGAAACATGGCGATAAATGCGGAGGCGTTGCTGTACCCCAATTGCCGCGCAATCTCCTGTACGGGCTGTCCGGCGTCGAGCAAGGCCAGCGCGGCGATCAATTTCATGCGCTGGCGCCATTCGTTGAACGACATTCCAAGCTCATCTTGACAGCGTCTTGAGAGCGTCCTTTCGGTCGTTTTCACCATTCGCGCCCATTCCGCAAGCGATCGCCGGTCGCCCGGATGTTCCTGTAGCGACCGCAGGATCGGGCCGAGCAGGGCATCGCTGGATAGCGGAAGATAGCTATCGAAACGGCGTGCGAGCCTGATCTGATCGACCAGCACTTGCGCGAGCCGCAGGTCTTCCGCGGTCTCCGGCGCTGTGACATCCCTAGAAGCAAAGTCGGCAAGGATTGCCTTTAGGAGCGGGCTGATGCTGAGCGTTGAGGTTGTCGCCGGCAGGTCGGCACATAGCGCCCGCTCGACATAGATGGTGACATAGCGGATGTCGTGCTGGTTCCAGGCATCGTGCAGCGTATCGGGCGGCAGCCAGATAGCATAATGCGGCGGCGAGAGATAGCGCACGCCCTCCACGTTGAATTCGACGACACCGACGAGAGCATAATTGAGTTCGCCCCAATCCTGTCGCGCCGGCGGAAATCGCGTACCGCCCTTGTAATTCTCAGTTCTGAAGGAGACCGGCTTCGGTGGATCCCCTTGCGTGCGTGGCGCGCTACTCTTCATGTCTGCATTCCGACAGGCATTGTCCGAAAATCGTTATATACCTGAAATCGGACAAAGAGTAAAAGCGCATCCGAAAGACAATCCGCCCGCCTCTTCGATGCCGACGAGTATGGGCGCAACGAGATTGCGATCATGAGCACCCAAGCCAACCCAGCTGCTTCGAGCCCCTCCTCCGCGATGGCCCCCTCCTCGACGATAGGAACGACGCTTGCGCCGCTTCTGACCGTGCTCATCTGGTCCGGCAACGTGATCGTGACAGAGGCTGCCGCGGGGGTCATCTCGCCGGGGTCGATCTCCTTTTACCGCTGGTTTCTGGCCTTCATCGTTCTGCTGCCTTTCGTCGCCAAAGGCGTATGGGAGCGACGCGCCGTGCTTGTCCACCATTGGTGGAGGCTCGCCTGCCTCGGCGCGCTCGGCATGGTCATCTATCAGAGCCTTGCCTATGAGGCCGCCAAGACGACGACGGCCGTCAACATGGGCGTGATGCTGGCCCTCATGCCGCTGCTTTCTACCCTGCTTGCCAGCATCCTCGCCGGCGAGAGATTGACGACCGGCCGCATTCTGGGTGGCGTCGTCTCCCTGGCCGGCCTTATCTACCTGACCTCGCACGGCGCTCCCGCAAGCTTGCTGACGGGCGGTTTCCATAGTGGTGACGGGATGATGCTGGTGGCAGTGCTCGCGAACTCGCTCTACGGCGTCATGCTTCGGCGCTGGACCATTCCGCTCACCATGTGGCAGCAGCTTTTCTGGCAGATCGGCTTTTCGACATTGCTTCTGCTGCCGATCTGGCTGATGGGCACGATCTCCCCGATCACATCGGCCAACCTGCCGCTCGTCCTTTACGCTGCGATCCCGACCTCCCTGCTGGCGCCGCTATGCTGGATGATCGGCATCCAGAAGCTGGGTGCCGCGCGCACCTCGCTGTTCATCAATCTGCTTCCGATCGTCGTTGCAGCACTCGCCTGGGGCATCCTCGGCGAACAGCTCTTCTCCTATCACTTCATCGGCGGCGCACTCGCGCTGATCGGCGTCGGTCTCGGCCTGCGCGAGGCAAAGGTGGCAAGAGGAGAAACGGTCGAAGGAGGCGATCTGGCAGCCTGGGAGACAGAAGAGCTGTAAGTATGGCCGCCGCCGATATTCCGGTTCCGGGTGGCACGCTCACCAGTTTCCAGGATCCGCAGTGTGATCGACCGCAGCGAATTCCTCCGCCTTTTCGCGATCGAGTTTTATATCGGTCGTCAGCTTTGTCTCATCGCTCACCGAATAGCGGATCGGTACCGGTCCCTTGGTCAGCTCCTGATACATCAAGAGGGCGGCCTCCTCCGCGGTATCCGCTTCGATCTCCTGCGTGACCGCCACCGTGAACTTGTGCATGGTCCTGACCTCCATTTCCGATGATTTCGAACGCACCGGCCGGCGTTCGCGTTTTGCCTGCTACATATCTGAGCGCACATGATAAGGCCCACGCACGTCTCGGTATAGCCGGCGCGATCATCGCGGCTAACGGTCGCGCAAAATCTGTCCTTCGCCCAAGGCCTCATGTAGATTTGCTGTCACTCGCCGGGGGTATAGCCGAGGATGAAATCCTAAAAAGGAGGGAAGAGATGCAGCAGATCCTGATCGTCGGCGCCGGGCCGGTGGGCCTCACCATGGCGGCGGAATTGGCGCGCTATGGCGTTCCGGTCCGTCTCATCGATCGCAGCCCGGAACCGACGCGGACATCAAAGGCATTGGCCGTCTGGTCGCGAACCCTCGAGCTCATGGACCGCATGGGCTGCACACAGGCTTTCCTCGACAAGGGACTGCGTGCTCAGCGCGCCTCGATGCGCAGCGGGGGCCGCGTTCTCGGCCACACCGATTTCGACGAGATCGCAAGCGCCTATAACTATGCCCTGATGATCCCGCAAAGCGATACGGAAGGCCTGCTCACCGCTCACCTCTCAAGCTTCGGCGTGACCGTCGAACGTCAGGTTGAACTCATCAGCTTTGCGGATGGCAGCGACCACATGGAAGCAACCTTGCGCCATGCCGACGGCAGGCAGGAGAACGTCCAAACACCGTGGCTCATCGGCTGCGACGGAGCCCATAGTGCCGTTCGGCACGGGCTCGGCGTCGAATTCCGCGGCTCCGCCCAGGGCGACGACTGGATGCTGGCCGACGTGCGGCTCGAAGGTGATGCGGCACCCGCCGGGGACGAGATCTCGACCTATCTTCACCGCGACGGGCCTTTCGTGATCTTCCCGATACCGGGCGGTCGCGTGCGCGTGATCGCAACCGTCGGCAAGACCGACCCGACGCATCCGCGCCCCGATCCGACCCTCGCCGACGTTCAGTCCATGATCGACAGTCGCGCCGGCGGCGGCTTTCGGCCGACCGATCCGGTCTGGCTTTCCAATTTCCGGATCAACGAGCGCAAGGTCTCCGACTACAGGCGCGGACGGGCTTTCCTCGCCGGCGACGCCGCGCATGTGCACAGCCCGGCAGGCGGCCAGGGGATGAATACCGGCATGCAGGACGCGATCAACCTCGCCTGGAAATTAGCGATGGTCATGCGCGAACAGGCCGATAGCTCGCTGCTCGACAGCTATAGTCCGGAACGGACCGTTGTCGGAGATATGGTGCTGCGTAACGCCACCCTGCTCACCGATATCGGAACGCTCAGTAACCCGGCAGCTCAGGCGCTGCGCAATCTCGCCTTCCATACCCTGCTCGGCTTCCAGATGGTTCGCAACAAGATGGCGGCGACCATGAGCGAGATCGAGATCGAATATACAAGAAGCCCGCTGTCCCATGGCCGGGGAGCCGGCGCACGGCTTGCACCGGAACAATATGCCGGCGCTCCTCCCGGCGCCGGCAGCGAGCCGCGTTTCGTACTCTATGCAACCGACGGGAAAAAAGGTGCCGAGCTGACAGCTCGATATCCGCATCTGCTGGCCGCCGACCCGAGAACCCCTCCACACGAAGAGACGCTGCTCATCGTGCGTCCCGATGGCTATATCGGCCTCTCGACACGCGAAGATGGCTGGGAAGAGGCGGAAAGCTATTTAGCGGGGCTCGCGGCCAAGATAGCAACATCCGGCGCTTGATGCGCCGGTTGTTTATTATTCGGGCAGTTCGTTCCTGTTCGAGCTATACCCGGCGCATCAGGCGCGCGACGAGCGACACGATGAACAGCACCAGGAAGATGAAGAACAGAACCTGAGCGATCGATGCCGAAGCACCGGCAATACCACCGAAGCCAAGTACACCGGCAATCAGGGCAACAACGAGGAATACCAAGGCATAATAAAGCATTTGCGATCTCCTTTGCGTCTGCTGCGAAGATAACGGAGACCTGCGAAATTGGTTCCCGATTGCTTCAACGCAAGGACGAAAGATCGCCGGCCAGCATAGTCGCCGGCCGCAGCTGGACTTGAAGAACGGGCAATCAGCCGAACTGAAGATTGCTCCGGAATGCCCGGTCGCCGTCATTCGGCATCGGCGGTTCGGCCGCATCCAGATAGAATTTGGCAGGCGCCGTCAGGACGAACCAGATGCTGCCGCCGAGCAGGAACGCCGCACCGACCGGATCGCTCGTATGCGCCAGGAACGGCAGGCAGGCGGATGTGAAGAGAACCATGACCCTCAGCGCCCACTGGGCCTCGCGGTTGAAAATCGCCCGCGCCCTCAAGGTCTTGTACTCCCGTGCGCCGTAGCCCTGCCCGCCCCGCCGCGAAGAGGAAATCAGCCGCCATGCCGACGGCAGCGCCAGCATGAGAAGTGCTGCGACACTGAGGACAAGCGCGCGGCCATCCAGAAAATGCCCGCTGATAACTAGCAGAAAGGCAAGAACGACGATATTCCAGACCGGCTCCAGCCGTTCCGGCGGCTGTCCGGTATAGAGATGCCAGGCCCGAAGCGACCCAGCCGCGCCATCCAGCAAAGGATGGTCGATATAGCGATTGATCCAGTTCATGCCCGATACGGTTCCCTATTGCAGGAATGCGGGAACACCACGGAATTTGGTCATCATCGTGGCGAGAACGGGCAAAGATTACCGATCATGAATATTCCGGGTCACGCTTGCATGATTGCATCACGCCAACCGGCCGAATTCATCTCCCGGGATCCTTCAGCGACACGTTGGCCCCGTACCCGCCGTCGGCTTCCTTTGCTGGTACCGATATGCCAGATTGCCGGGAATTCGGGGCGAGGCACCAATGGGTCGATACGATTTTCCACGAAACATATTTCAAACATTGCTTGCCGCCACATTTCTCGTCTTCGCCAGCTCCGCCGAAGCTTTGGCGACAGACAGAACGATCTACCTGACCTTCGATGACGGCCCCCTGCCCGGCACGGAGAATGTCCTCTCCGTCCTGAAGCAGGAAAACGTGCCCGCCGCCATGTTCATGGTCGGCCTTCATGTCGAGACCAGTCCTCGGGGGCGCGAGCTGTTGGCACAAGCCAAGGCCTTGCCTTTGGTGACATTGGGGAACCACAGCTACACCCACGCCAATAACCGTTACAGGGTGTTTTATTCCAACACCCGGGCTGTCGTTTCCGACATGCTGCACGCCAATCAGGTGCTTGGCCTCTCGCCGATCGTCAACGCACGATTGCCGGGACGCGATGTCTTCCGCCTGCCGCATATTGCCACCGAAGACCTGTCGATCAATGTCGCCGAATGGCAGCGGGAATGGCTGGACTACGAACTCGTCTCCGAGGCCGGGTTCTATCTTTACGGATGGGATTTCGAGTGGATCCACAGCAACGACGGCAAGCCCGTTCAGTCGGTCGATACGCTCGTGAGCGAAATCGACCATCTTTTCCGCTACAATAAGTTCGTCCGACCAGGAAAGATGATCCTACTGATGCATGACGAGATGTTTCAGGACCAGTTCAACGGACGAGAAAAACTGGCCGCATTGATCGATGCCTTGAAACAGCGCGGTTACGCTTTCGGGGATATCGGCAGTTACCATCAGTAGGCAGCCAGTGCTTCAGAATTCGCTCAACTGCTCTGTTCCCTCCGGCTATCCTTCGATCTAGGATGACGTTTCGAATTGAATCGCCTGCGGAGAAGGACTGACAGCATGCGCATTGCATTGGAGCCCGTATCCTCCCGAACGACCATCCAGGAGGGCGTCTACCAGCAATTGCGCAACGCGTTGATGGCCGGCAACTTCGATCCGGGCCAGACGCTGACGATCGCCTCGCTCGCCGAAACCTTCGGCACAAGCAACATGCCGGTGCGCGAAGCCTTGCGCAGGCTTGCGGCGGAAAATGCGCTTGAAGTGGCCCCGAACGGCTCGGCGCGCATTCCGATGGTGACACGCGCGCGGCTCGACGATCTCTGCCGGGCGCGCATCGCCGTTGAAGGATTGGCGACTGAACTCGGCGTGCCGCACCTCACGGCCAGGGATATCGAAAAGCTGGAGACGATCGCCGCCGAGCAGCATGCGATCGGCCGCAACAGCAACGTCTACGAGCTGATGGCGAAGAACCAGCAATTCCATTTCACCATCTACGGCGCCTCGGGCTCCGAAGTGCTGCTGCAGCTGATCGAGACGCTGTGGCTTCGCTTCGGCCCCTACATGCGCATGCTTTCCGCCTCGGTCGAGCCGTTGATGAGAAGCGGCGAGATCGATCCCGCGGACCCGCACCTGCCCATCATCGACGCTCTGAAGGCCGGCGATGTGACACGAACCCGCGACGCAATAGTCAACGATATCCGCCGCACGCACGAGATTTTACGGGACTATTGCCCGGCAACCGAAGAGGAGCAGCGCCTCAAGAGCCCCGCCTCCGGATTGCGGCGCTGAGCAGACTTTCGATTATCGCTGCCGAATAGCCTTCAGCGCGGGCGCTTCACCACGCCCTTTTCCTCTTCATCATCGCTTTCAGCCCGGCAGCGCTTTCGTCATTGACCGGCGTGTAGACGATCATCCGATCGTTATGGCCAGGGGTGGACCACCAGTTGTTGGATTGCAGGGTGAGAATGGATCCATCGGGCGCGCGGAAGAGCTTCACCATATTCTCGACCCCACGCAGCTGATATTGCTGCCAGGTGGTGCGGAAATGCTCGGATGCAGCCAGATAGCGTTCCAGCTGACGCTCCCACAAGGGATCGTCGAGATGTTCCCCCATGGAGGCGCGAAATAGGGCGGCCATGTTGGCGACCACCTCTTCCGGGTTCACAAGGCTGGCGCGCCATGCCGGATTTATCAGGGCAAGATAGATGCAGTTTCGGTCCTCCGGCGGGATGGCGTTGAGATTGACGCCGACCAGACGGCAATAGGCCTCGTTGAAGCCGCGAATATTGTAACGCTTGGTCTGGATAAGCGCCGGATAGGGACAGAGCTGATCGAGGATGGCCTGACTGGACGCGGAAAGCGGCTCGCAGACGGAAGACGGCGCCGACAGGGGCGATGCGGACAGGCCAGCCAGCCTGAACAGATGCTCGGTCTCGACATCGGTGAAATCCAGCGCCTGCGCCACCGAACGGAGAACGCGCGGCGAAACCTTGATGGGACGCCCCTGCTCCAGCTTGGTGTACCAAGTAATTCCGATAGCCGCGCGCGTCGCAACCTCTTCCCGCCGCAATCCCGGCGTACGGATGCGGCCGCTGCGCGAAAGGCCAAGGCTGTTGGGATCGAGGCTTTCCCGCCGCCGGCGCAGCATATCGCCGAGCTCCTGCGCCCGCGACGAGGCGTAATTGAGATCTACATCGAACATTCCGTGCATGCGAGCCTCCAGCCTGGCATTATTTATACCAGTCTAACCACGGGTCTTGTACCAGTCTAACATTGGTATAGAAAGCGGGAAACCGCTATTTTCCATTTCCCCCTAGAGGTCGCCATGTCTTCCGCGAAAATCAGCCTTGGCCAGTTCGGCCTTGTGATTTTGCTCGCCGGCCAGCTGCTGTTGCAGCTGGATTTTTCCATCATCAACGTCGGCCTTGCCGCCATATCCGCCTCCCTCAAAGCCAGCGAAACCGAGCTCGAACTGTTCGTTTCGGCCTACGGCCTCGCCTTTGCAATTTGCCTCGCCATGGGCGCGCGCCTGGGTGACAATTTCGGTCGCCGGCGGATCTTCGCCATCGCTGTCGTGATGTTCGGGCTCGCCTCGCTTTTGTGCGGAGTGGCAAACTCGGTCATGTTTCTGGTCGCCGCACGCGCCTTGCAGGGCCTTGCCGCAGCACTGATGGTGCCGCAGATCCTTGCCACCATCCATGTGACGCTGAGCGGGCGGGATCACGCGCGCGCCGTCGCGCTCTATGGCGCAATCGGCGGCCTCGCCTTCATCGTAGGCCAGGTGCTGGGAGGCTTCCTGATCTCGGCGAATATCGCCGGCTCCGGTTGGCGCAGCATCTTCCTGATCAACCTTCCCATCTGCGTGCTGATTCTCTTGTGTGTCTGGCGTCAGGTGCCCGAGACGCGCGGCCAGAGGAATGTGCCGGTGGATTGGTCCGGCACTATCACGCTCGCCCTGTTGACGCTGTCGATCCTGCTGCCGACGGCGCTCGGCCCCTCGCTGCACTGGAGCTGGACCTGCCTGCTCGGCTACGTGCCGATCCTGCCGCTGACCGCGCTGCTCTGGCGGATAGAGCGCCGCAAGGAAGAGCGCGGCAGCTTCCCGATCCTGCCACCCTCGCTGGTGCGCATATCCAGCATGCGTTTTGGCGGGCTGATCGCGATCATCTTCTTCACGTCGTGGAGCGGTTTCATGTTCGTGTTTGCCTTGACGCTGCAAAGCGGCGCGGGCTTGACGCCCCTACAATCCGGCGATGCCCTGATCGCGCTGGGCGCCTCCTATTTCCTCTCCGCCGTCGTCGTGGTGCCGCGGCTTTCCGACGTCCGCCGCGAAGCCGTGCTGGTCGCCGGCTGCCTGATCCAGATGGTGGGGCTCTGCCTGCTCATCGTCACGCTGGAATGGGTCTGGCCGAACCCCGGTCTCGTCAACCTCATTCCCGCGACCGCCCTGATCGGCTTCGGCCAGGCATTCATCGTCAACTGCTTCTACAGGGCAGGTCTTGCCGATGTGCCGCACGAGCATGCCGGCTCGGGCAGCGCAATGCTGGCCACCATGCAGCAGGTCTCGCTTGGCCTCGGGCCGGCGATACTCGGCGCGGTCTTTGCCGAGACGTTGCAGCATTCGAACCTTTACCTGACCGCCGGCATCACAACCATCATGGTAGAGCTGGGCCTGATGGTCATCCTCCTGGCCGCAGCCATCCACCGGCTCCTTAGCCAGCGGGGAGTAGCGCCGGTCTCCGCAGAGGTCGAAGCGATGATCGTGGTGCCGGAATAAATAGCGGCAACGCTTCGGCGAACGCGCCGGCTGACGTTTCGAAAGACGTCAGCCGGCGCTCGCCGAAGCTAGAGTCCAGCTGGGACGAATGCAGATTGTCCTAGTCCAAAATCTCGAGCGTAAACGCAAAGCGGGCCTTTGCACCCGGCGCCAGGGTCTGGCTGTAGGGGCGATTTGCAAGGTCGTTTGAACCGCCGAGTTCGGCCGCCGTGCCATGCCATGGTTCGATGCAAAGGAAGGGCGCGCCCGGCTTCTGCCACAGCGCAAGGTTCGGCAGGTTTTCGAAGCTGAAATGCATCGCGGGACCGCCCTCTGCGGCATAGCGCAGGCCGTTGCCGGCGCCCTGCGGAAAAATCATCGCATCTTCGTTGAACATCGAATGATCCAGCACCAGCCGGCCAGCCGCAAAGGGCGAAGGCAAGGTGCCCGGACGCACCAATCCACCCTCCAGCCGCGCCAGCGCCGGCTCTGCACCGTTGTCGAGCGTGACCGTGTGAACCGTGCCCGCCGAGGCGCCCGGCAAGGGCCAGGCAAAGGCCGAATGGAACCCGAGCCCGAACGGCATCGGCTTTTCGTCGCGATTGGTCACTTCGGCCGAAACCGTTAGCGAACGGCCTTCAACGGCATGCTCTACGGCAAGAAGGAATTCGAAAGGATAGACTGCCCGCGTGGCATCCGACGCGGCGAGTTCGTAGCGACACATGGTCGGTGAGGAACCCGCAAGCACAAATTCGCTTCTGCGGGCAAAGCCGTGCTGGCCCATCGAATAGGCCTTGCCGTCGATCGTAACCGTATCTTCCGGCGCCCTGCCAACCATCGGAAACAGGATAGGCGAACGACCGGTCCAGAATGCCGCATCGCCGTTCCACAGCCAGGAGCGGCCGTCCTTGGTGGTCAGCGCCTGCATTTCGGCGCCGAGAGAGGAGACATCGACGGTAAGATATTCGTTCCCGATCCGGCTTGGAGTTGACATCGAGTGTCCTTTCACGTTGCTTCGCTTCTGCATCGAACCATATCGCCAGCCATCAGGGATTTCCATCATGCAAGTCCCCTCACAGGCAGATAGCGGATCTTCGCCGCACGCCGTTACCAACGGATGACACGAATTTAGTTGAACTATAAAATATCTTGTGATCAAATGATCAACATTGGCGATCGGCGTCTTGTTCCGCGCCTTCACATTCCGTTTCCAAGTCCAAAGAGGCCCCGCCCATGAGCGCTTCCCCATCCGCAAAGTTCACCGGCCAGAACAGCTTCCCCGTCGATGAGATCCGCGCCATGTTCCCGGCGATCCAGAAGGCCGGCGACTTCGTCTTCCTCGACAATGCCGGTGGCGCCCAGGTGCCGCAGTCGGTCGTCGATGCCGTCGCCGAACATCTGGTCGACTACAACGTCCAGCGCATGGCGAAATATCAGCACAGCCAAGGTGTCGACCGCAACCTCGACGAAGGCCGCGAAAGCGTAGGCCTGCTGGTGAACGCTTATCGCCCGGAGGAAATCTCCTTCGGCCTCAACGCCACCTCCTTCATCCGCCTCGTCAGCCTCGGCATCGCCAAGATGCTGAAGGAGCGCAACGAAATCGTCGTGACCGACATGGACCACGACGCCAACATCGCCACCTGGCTGGCGCTGGAAGCCGATGGCGCCAAGATCGTCTGGTGGCGCATGCGCGAGGACGGCACGCTTCACACCGAGGACCTGAAGCCGCTTGTCAACGACACGACCCGCCTCGTCGCCTGCACCGTCACCGCCCATTCGATCGGCACCATCGTCGACGTCAAGACCGTCGGTGAAATCGCCCATGCCGCCGGCGCCGAAGTCTTCCTCGACTGCGTTCATTACGGCCCGCACGGCCTGATCGACGTTCAGGACTGGAAATGCGACTATCTCGTCTGCTCGGGCTACAAGAATTTCTCGCCGCACATGGGCTTCCTCTGGGGCCGCTATGACGCGCTGGTCAAGCTGCCGACCTTCAAGGAAGACTTCATTCCCGACGTTCCGCCCTACAAGATCGAGGTCGGCACCTTCACCTATGAAAACGTCGCCGGCATGAACGCCGCCGTGAAATATCTCGAAGCCCTCGGCCGCCGCTTCCTGCCGACTGGAGAACATTCCCGCCGCGACGCTCTGGTCGCTGCCATGGGCGCGATCCGGGAATATGAAATGACGCTTTCGCGCGAATTGCTGTCGATCCTCAAGCGCCATGGCGCTGTCATCTATGGCATATCCGATGAAGACAAGGTTGCCGGCCGCGTACCGACGATCTGCTTCAACATCCCCGGCATCACGCCGCAGGATATTGCCAAGGAAATGGGCGAAGCCCGCATCGGCCTGCGCGACGGACACATGTTCGCCCCGCGCCTGATGAAGCGCCTCGGCCTGACGATGGAACAAGGCGCCCTGCGCATCTCCATGGTCCACTACAACAAGGTCGAGGAAGCAGCCCGCTTCGACAAGGTCCTCGGCGACATCATCGCGCGGCGCAAATAAGCCGCGTGTCTGAAGCGGTGGCGAGCGCCCGAACAACTCTCGCCACCGCATTCTCTCCCCGCTCCGCCGCATCTCACCCGCATCCCACGACAAACGGCGATTGACTTCCCCGATCAAATCAGAACATTGCACGAACGATCATCCGGGAAGAACATCGTGGCAAATGCGGAAAAATTCATAGTCATCCCCTACCGCAAGAACCGCGGCAATCTGGTGCCCGGCGAAATGCGCCAAGCATCGAATGCCGTCAGTGCCGAGAAAATCGCATTGTCGATGTCGGAACGTTTCGTCGGCGTTGCCGCCTATGCCGTCATCGTGGACGAAGAAAGCGGTGACATGTCTTCGCCGCGCCTGCTCGCCCAATTCGGCGAGATCGCCGACATCAACGGCGGCTAACAGCGCCATCTCCGCAAAGAATGCGGAGAATAAGCCCCGTAATCTCCGCATGCCTAGCCACGATAACCGGCATTTTTCAGGATCGGCAGCACCCGGTCGCAGAAATAGGGAAGCTCCTGCGTGTAGTTCACGAAGGAGAGCGCGATGCCGGCATAGCCTTGTTCGGCGATCGCGATCATCTCCGCAGCGATCTTGTCCGGAGTGCCGATCAGCGGATAGCTGCCCGCGCCGCCGGCGAAGCGCTGACGATAGCGGTCATAGGCGTCACGGTCGTGCGATTGCGAGAATTCCTTCTTTCCGGCCATGTGGTCATCGACGGCGGCGTGGTCGGCCATGGTGACGGCATAGCGGGTGTAATAATCCTCCGCCTCGGTCTGGGTTTCGCGGCAGACCACGTGGCAGACGGTATAAACACCGACCTCTCGCCCCTGCTTTGCCGAGCGTTCACCGATATCGGCCACATGCTTTCCGGCGTCTGATATCTCGGTGAAAGTAGTGAAAAGATAATCGCAATGGCCGGCCGCGAAATCCCGTCCCGGGCCGCCGAAGGCTGCATTCATCGTCACCGGACGCGGGGTCTGCAGGCTTGCCGGGCGGCTCACTGCCCCCTGAAGTTTGTAATAGCTACCGTTGAAATCCACCGGCTCGTCTGACGCATAGACCCGCTCGACGATATCGAGCCATTCGGCCGCCTGGTCATAGCCCTTCTCGACCAGCGGCACGCCGAACATGCCGAATTCCTTTGGATTCCAGCCGCAGACGATGTTGAGCCCTGCCCGCCCCTGGCTGACGTGATCGACGGTTGCGAGCGACTTGGCCGCATAAAGCGGATGCAAGAGCGGGACGTGCACCGTCATGAAAAGACCGATCTGTTCGGTCGCGGCCGCCAGTGCCGCGGCCCAAGTGAAGGTTTCGAACGACCATTCCCGAACCCGGTTCTTGCCGCCGAAGCCGCGCCAGCGGGCGATCGGCAGGAAGAATTCAAGGCCCGCGCGGTCGGCTATCTGGGCCGCGGTCAGATTGTCCTGCCAGCTCGCTATCCAGCGCTCCGGCACGTCGGTGATGGCAAGGCCGCCATCGGCATTGGCCGAGAAGACACCGAGCTTCAGCCGGTTGGAACCCTTGAGCGGATGTTGTTTGATCATGCCTGCGCCTCCTCTAGCCTGCCGTCAGAACGGTACGGTCCGCCAAGAATATTTCAAGCATAAAATAGATTGAGACTTCGCATCGATTACCTTTGGCGCTATCCCTTACCGAAAGGAATATCGATTTTCGAAGGACCGCCCATGAGCAATTTCCGTCAGCAATGCCTCAACCGCGACCTGCTCGTCGGCCCCTTCGCCGCAATCCCCCACCCCGTCGCGATCGAGGTGACGGCGCAGGCCGGACCGGATTTCCTCTGCATCGACTGGGAGCATTCGCAGATCAGCCGCGAGCGGATCGAGGACCTGATCCGCGCCGCCGATGTCCATCGCGTTCCAGCCATGGTTCGCGTTCCCGGTCACGGACAGGAGCAGATTGCGGCGGTATTGGATGCCGGCGCGGCGGGCGTGCTGGTACCGCGGGTATCATCTGCGAAGGAGGCAAAAGCCGCCGTCATGGCGACTCGCTATCCGCCGATCGGCAACCGCGGCGTCGGCCCTGGCCGCGCAGCCGCCTACGGCTACCGCATTCCCGATTATCTCGCGAAAGCCAATGAAGAACTGGTTCTTGCCATTCAGGTCGAAACCGCAGACGGCCTTGCCAACATTGCCGAGATCGCCGCGGTCGAGGGTGTGGACATCATTTTCATCGGCCCCGGCGATCTCTCCGTCTCCATCGACGCCATGGGTCCGGCAGGCAAAACGAAGCTTGACGAAGCCATCCACACCATCGCGCGAACAGCGCTCGATACGGGCCGAACCGTCGGGATATTCCGCCCCTCGCCGGATGATATCGCGGAGTGGTCGAATGCCGGGATCAGCTTCTTCATGTTGGCGAGCGATACGATGTTCCTGGGGGCCTCGCTTGCATCGGGACTGGCACAGGCGCGCCATCTCGGCACCAAACCAATATCAGCATAAAACTGAAATAATTCAGAATGTTATATGAAGATAAGCGAACGATAAAATATATCTCGAAGGGAGATTTTTTAAGCTTAAACTTTTTCTCTTGAAATGCCGTCGATTTTGGATAACCATTCCAAATAAGGAGCGCTCGGACCGTCGCCGTGAGCGGCGGGCGATAGTTTTCATGTCAGGCTTTCAGGGAAAGTTCATTGTCCTTTCAACCGCCTTATAGCGCCGAGACTGACGGCGCCCGCCATGCCTTCGAGGGCATTCGCGCGCAGATCCGCGACCTGCATACGGAAAACATCGCCGAGCTTGCCATGCGCGCCCGCGAACTCGGCGGCGTCATCCCACTATGGTATGGCGAAGGCGACATGGTCACTCCCGCCTTCATCCGCGAGGCGGCGAAGCAGGCGCTCGACGACGGCGCGACCTTCTACATCCCGAACATGCGTGGCTACGGCCCGCTGAACGAGGCGCTGTCGGAATATCAGTCGCGCCTGCACGACTGTTCAATCCCGATCGAGCGCACGACGATCGCGCCGGGTGGCATGCAGGCGCTCTATATAGCGCTGGAGCTTCTGGTCGACGTCGGCAGTAACGTCGTCTATGTCGCGCCGCAATGGCCGAACATCCACAATGCCATCCACCTGATCGGCGGCGAGCCACGCCCCGTCGCACTCGATTTCGACACCGACTGGCGCCTCGACCTCGACAAGCTTTTCGCCCGTTGCGACGCCCGCACGCGGGCGATCTTCCTTTCGACGCCGTCGAACCCGACCGGCTGGACCGCCAGCCTCGAGGAGATGAAGGCGCTGCTCGATTTCAGCCGCCGCACCGGCATCTGGATCATCTCGGACGAGGTCTACGGCCGCCTCTATTTCGACGGCCTGGTCGCGCCTTCGATCCTGCAGATCGCTGAGGATGGCGATCGCGTCATCTCGATCAACAGCTTCTCCAAGGCCTGGGCGATGACCGGCTGGCGGATCGGCTGGCTGACGCATCCGTCCGGCGTCGCCGACCAGCTCGCCGCCATGACGCAGTATATCAACAGCGGCACGGCGGGTATGGTGCAGGCCGGTGCATTGGCTGCGATCCGCGATGGCGAACCGCTGGTCGAGGAAATCCGCACGAAGATCAAGGCCGGCCTCGATCTTGCCTATGAAAAGCTGCCGCAGATCCCGGGCATGATCCTGCCGGACAAGCCCCGCGGCGGCATGTATGCCTTCTTCGCGCTCGAAGGCGAGACAGATGCGCGCGCCGCCTGCGCCCGCATTCTCGATAGCGCGCGCGTTGGCCTCGCCCCCGGTTATCTTTTCGGAGATAGCTCGCGCGCCTTCCTGCGCATGTGTATCTTCAGGGACATCGGACAAATCCGAACAGCGCTCGATCGCATGGTCGACGCCATGAAATGACGGTCGCCCTCGCGGCGGCCGGCGATACCCCGTGGAGATCGTGTCTGCGGGTCAAAACCAGAGGGAGACTAACGAATGAACTTTACACGTCGCAATCTTCTGGCGCTTGCAGCCGCCGTCGGCATCGCCGGCGGTGCTTCCTGTGCCTATGCTGCCGACACGCTGAATGTCGGCTCCTACCCGAATAACCCGCCCTTCGAATACAAGACCGACAGCGGCAGCTTCGAAGGCTTCGAGGTCGACATCGTCAATGAGGCCGCCAAGCGCGCCGGTATGACGACGAACATTGCAGATTACGGCTTCCAGGCACTCTTCGCCGCTACTAGCTCCAAGCGCATCGACGTCGCGATCTCCTCGATCACGATCACGCCCGAGCGCCTGAAGTCGCAGTCCTTCACGCAGCCCTATTACGATTCCGACATGGGCGTCGCCACCAAGGACGGCAGCGCCGTCAAGGGCATCGCCGATCTCAAGGGCAAGACCGTTGGCGTTCTCTCCGGCTCGACCGGCGAAAAATGGGTCAACGACAACAAGGCGGCCAACGGCTTTGCTGACGTAAAGGGCTATAACAGCCAGCAGGACATGTTCCTCGATCTCGGCGCAGGCCGTGTCGACGCCGTCGTCAGCGACGTTCCCGGCATGCAGTACCTCTTCGTGAAAATGAAGGGCTTCGCGATCAAGGACCGCATCAAGACCGGCGAACAGTACGGCCTGATGATGACCAAGGATTCGCCGCTGGTCACCAAGATCAACGACGCCATCACGTCCATGAAGAAGGACGGCACGATGGATAAGATCCACCAGAAGTGGTTCGGCAATCCCGCTCCCGCAGGATCGTCCACCGTTACGGAAGCTCCCATCCCGAAGGCGTGATCAAAAGATCAATGTGCAAAACATTGTGCCGGCCGGCCAACGGCCGGCACTTTCGTGATAGTCCTCGTTTCGTCGCGCCTGTAAGGAATGCCCATGTCGCTCGTCGATACTTTCTTCAATACTGACGTCCTGATGTCGGCCTTTCCCGCTCTCATGCGCGGATTGTGGAACACCCTGCTGCTTGGCATCATGAGCATCATCATCGGCGTCCCCGGCGGCCTCGTCATCAGCCTGATCCGACTCTATGCGCCGAAGCCCCTGCAGTATCTCGCCGTGGGCTACATCGATATCCTGCGCGCCACGCCTGTCCTGGTCGTGCTGATCCTGATCTACTACGCCCTGCCCTTCCTCGGCATCCGTCTGGATTCCTGGACCTCGGCCGTCATGGCCTTCTCGATCGTCATGGCCGCCTATTCGGCTGAGGTCTTCCGCTCCGGCATCGAAAGCGTACCGCGCGGCCAGTTCGAGGCCGCCGCCGCCCTCGGCATCCCCTTCCTGGTGACGCTCTACAAAGTGGTGCTGCCGCAGGCGCTGCGCATCGTCATCCCGCCGACCACGAGCAACTGCATCTCCATGTTCAAGGATACCTCGCTCGCATCGACCGTCGCCCTGCCGGAACTGCTGAAGGAAGGCCAGGATGCACAAGCGCTCTACGCCAATCCATCACCGCTGATCGGTGCTGCGATCGTCTACATCATCCTGCTCTGGCCGATGGTCCGGCTCGTCAGCCTGCTGGAGAAGAAATTCAAGGCTGAGCGCACGCGCTAACGCGGCGGTCGGGGAATAAGATCGTCGCCTTCCCTCATTATCTTCTCCAGTTCAACCACCGCCTCGATGAAAGCGGGGAACACCTTCTGGAGAAGATCAAGGTTCTCGATGACCTTCTCGGGCTTGAGGTCAAAGCCATATCTATGGCGTACCAGATGGCGAAATCCCTTGAGTTCCACCAAGGCTTCGTAGAGGCCTGTATCCAATAAAGCCGGACGCGTTCCGGCAACCTGCGCCGCCATCTGATCGAGAACATCCTGATGCGCTGAAGGGCCTGCCGGCACGGAGTCATCCACGTCTCTCGCGATGCTGAGAAGAATGTCCTCGATCCCGTTGTAGACATTGTGGACACCGGAGGAGACCGCCGCCATGGCTCCCCAGTCTCCAGCTGCCACCTGATCCGAATGGCTCGCATAATATTCCGCCATCTGCGCCAGCTCGTGCTCGGCGCGGGCGATCTTCGGGGAAAGTCTCGAAAAGACCGGTAGGCTAAACGATGCCATCAAGAAGCTCCTGACGGCGATCTTCAGTCAAGTCATCTTCGAAGATGAGATCGTAAGGAATACCGGGACCGCGCATGCCATCTGCGACCAATCTTTCGATCAGCAGGCGGCGCTTGGAATCCACCGACCCGCGGACAAGGAGATCGACGTCTGAATGCGCGCGAAAATCGCCTTTCGCGAGCGAGCCGACCAGCGTGACGTCGATGCCCTTACTGCTGGCCTCATGCAAAATGCGCACGACTGCCGCCGACGCAAGCTCTTGCCGCGTCGCACGTCTCTTTGCTGTCAGTGCATTCATCCGGTTCATGCTGGGCTCCATGCAAACAGAACCCTATAGCATTGGCTGGCAATCGTGAAGCCAAGCATAGCCGGTAGCAATCAGTCGAACGCGGCGCCCGATAAGTGATCGTTCACCGAGGATTTGACGGCGCCGATGTCGGCCCAGAGCTCCGCTATGATGGCGGGATCGACATCCGCCATCATGTCCCGTAGCCAGCCTTCGTGGGCGGCCGCCATGGCGCCGAACAGTTCCTCGCCTTTCGGCGTCAGCTTGGCCACGGTAACGCGGCGGTCGCCGTCGGGCGTCTCGCGAACCACGAGGCCGTCACTCTCCAGCCGCTCGACCAGACCGGTGACATTGCCGTTCGTGACCATGGTGCGCTTGGAAAGTTCGCCAAGGCGCAGGCCGTCGCTTTCGCGATAGAGCTGCGCCATCAGGTCGAACTGCGGGAGGGTCGCGCCGAACTCGTTGCGCAAGCGGCGACGCACTTCCTGCGAAATCAGCTTGGTCGTCGACAGCATGCGCAACCACAGCCGAAGCTCGCGCTTCTTGCCCTCTTGCGCATCCTGGACGATGATTTCCAGATCGACGGTTCCGCTATCGGCCTCGGCCATGATCCTCGCTCAAATCATTCGGTTGCAATCCGCATCCTTCAAGGTCTACGGAGCAATATTTGAAATGTCAAAGGTTTCGGTAGAGGCCATTCAGATTTCGATTGATGACGGCGGAACTAGCCTTCGTGAGGCATCGCACGAAACGCGTCCAATGCTTCCGCGCGCCGGGAAAATTGCGCTAGAGCAGGATATGCGGCCGGATCGACAACGCCCGAACACATGTCCTGCGTGAAGTACCATGCGACGCCAACGCTGATATCCGCCTGCAGCGGCCGATCGCCGAACAGCCAGGTTTCACCCGTGCCGATCTCCTTCTCCAGCAGGCCGTAGGCGGCCAGAAGCTGGCCCTTCACGCGGTCGAGCCACGGCTCGTGCAGCTTTTCGGAAGGTCGCAGATGGTGTTCGTAAACGATTTGCACGCTCTTCTCACAGGCGGTCAGCGCCAGCCCGACGATGCGCTGCGCCCTGGCGAAATCGGCCGTCTCCGATGGCGTCAAGCGCCGCTCCTGCGGGGCGAGGCGCTCGATATATTCCAGGATGAGCGAGGATTCCATCAGCACCGTGCCGTCGTCGAGCACCAGCGTCGGAGCTTTGACAACAGGATTGATGGCCTCGAATTCCTTATAGGTCCGGAAGACCGACAGCGGCTCGTGCTCGAAAGGGATGCCGACAGCTGTGAGCGAAATCGCCACGCGGCGAACATAGGGAGAGTCGAGCATTCCGATCAGCCGCATCGTATTCCTCCTGATTTTGGCCTCCTGATTTCGGCGAGGCATTTGCCAACTTGAATGGCTATCAGATTTCTGAAGCGCCGCCAGCCTCGGCAGGCGCACTCTTCTTAGCGGGCCAGCATTTTCGCCAGCATGAAGCCCGAGCCGGCCCCCGTTCCGGCGCCCGGCCATGTCGAGGCGCCGCACATATAGAGGGAATCGACCGGCGTCCTGTAGCGCGAATAGCCGGCGACCGGGCGGAAGAGGAAATTCTGGTCGAGATGGTGACTGCCGGAGAGATTATCGCCGCCGATCAGGTTCGGGTTCTCCCGCTCCAGATCGACGGGAGAGAAGACGGAGCGCCCGAGGATTTTGCCGCGAAGACCTGGCGCATAGCGCTCGATGATGTCGATGACCCGCTCGGCATAGGCCTCCTTCGCTTCGTCCCAACTCTTGCCGGCGATCTGGCCAGCCGCATCGCCGGTAAATTCCGCCGGCAAGACGCGCACCTGCACCCAGAGCACATGCTGTCCGGACGGCGCTCGCGACGGATCGATCGCCGTCGGCTGGCCGACGACCAGCGCCGGTTCGACCGGCAGCAACCCTGCCGCCGCCTCGGCATAGACCTTGGACATCATCTCCATGTCAGGGGCGATATGGACATAGGCGAACTTCTTGAGGTCCGCCCCTGCAGCCCAGTCTGGCAAAGCGCTCAGCGCCAGATGGACCATCATCGTCCCCGGCCCGGCGCGGAAACCGGCGACCTTCCGATCGAACTGCTCGCGCTTCGCATCGGCGGCGACCAACCCGCCGAAGAGGAGCTTCGGATGAACGTTGGCGATCACGGCGCGCCTGGCCTCCAGCCGCCGGCCGTCCGTCAGCACAACCCCCGTCGCCTTCCTGCCTGACGTGATGATCTTCTCGACTGAAGTGCCGAGAATCAGCTCCCCGCCCTTGGCTTCAAATGCGCCAATCATTGCCTTGACGATCGTATCGGCGCCGCCTTTTCCGATCACCATGCCGAATGCCTGGTTCGCCATCGATTCCAGATAGGGAAAAAGCGCGCCGCCGGCGATGTCAGGCGCGAAATCGAGGTGCAGCCCCCACGCCGCCATCATCGTCTTCAGCTTGGCGCTGCGAAAGCGAGCATCTAAAAAATCGCGCGGCGAGGCAAAGAGCATGCGCGCCGTATCGTAGAGCCAGCCGGTCCCCTTTTGCCGCCACGCCCTCCAGACCACCTTGGCCGCTGCGGCGGACGGCATGGGAGAGCCGAGCAGCCCGAAGATATGCGGCGCGTCGGATCCGAATTCCGAAAGCATGGCGCGCCAGGCGGCCGCATCCTCCCGCGAGATGTCGGCGATCGATCCTGTCGTCTTCTCAAGATCGGTACTGACCCCGAGATAGGTATTGTCGCGAAAGACGCTGGCGAAGCAATCCGCAGCCGGTACGAAATCGAGCCCTTGGGCGATGAGATCGTCCTTGTATTGCGCGAAGAAGGCGGAGCCTGCGAACATCGAAAGGTTCATGGCACAGAGATCGTGACGGAAACCCGGCAGCGTCACTTCGCGGGTTTTCACCGCGCCGCCCGGCTCGGCATTGCCCTCGACGACGGCGACTTTCCATCCCTTCGCCGCCAGATGGACCGCCGCTG
Organism: Neorhizobium sp. P12A; assembly: GCF_008365395.1. Taxonomy (NCBI): domain Bacteria; kingdom Pseudomonadati; phylum Pseudomonadota; class Alphaproteobacteria; order Hyphomicrobiales; family Rhizobiaceae; genus Neorhizobium; species Neorhizobium sp. P12A. The sequence goes on from NZ_QOVX01000001.1 coordinate 822,361, forward strand.
CCAGTCCATTATGACCGGCGCCCACAACCACCGCATCGTAGCTCATTCAACAACCCCTCTTTGCTTTTATTTTTATTCGCATATGCATACATCTTGAATGGAAGCCTTCAAGAGGCAAAGGCTGATGAACCACTCAAATCCCGCGAGATGACGGCGGCCGAAACGCAAGAAAGCCGGCTAAAAGGCCCTTATTTTCTCGCAATTCCAAATGACGGCAGGGTGCCGGAAGGGCCGCCGATTTGCATCGGTTTCGGCCCTGTCCAATACTTGCAATATCATATTTTGTGACATAGGCTCCCCTCATCCAGACACCTCGGAACGGGCATAGCCCGGAATAACGCGCAAAGCCCTCTCCCTGTTGTCATGGCCTTTAAGGGGAACTCAATATGACATCCAACACTCTCGCAAGTCTCGCCACCGCCCTCGTTTCGGGCTCCATCAAGGTGGTCGATCTGACCGCGCCGCTCGGCCCGGACACGCCGGTCCTCTACCTGCCCCCGCAGTTCGGCAAGAACACACCGTCGGTGAAGGTCCACACCATTTCCGAATACAATCAGGACGGTCCGTTCTGGGCCTGGAACTGGCTGGAACTCGGTGAGCACACCGGCACGCATTTCGACGCGCCCTCTCACTGGATCACCGGCAAGGACAATCCGAACAACACCACGGATACGATCCCGCCGCAGAATTTCGTCGCCCCGGTCAACGTCATCGACCGCTCCAAGGAAGCAGCCGCCAATCCCGATTACCTGCTGACCGTCGATAGCATCAAGGAATGGGAAGCAGAGAACGGCGAGATCGAAGCCGGCACTTGGGTGCTGCTGCGCACCGATTGGTACAAGCGCAACGGCTCGACCGAGACCTTCCTGAATGCGGATGAAAACGGCCCGCATTCGCCCGGCCCGACTGCTGAAGCGATCCAATATCTCGTCGACAAGGGCGTCATCGGCTGGGGCTCGGAAACGATCGGCACCGACGCCGGTTCCGCCGGCGGCATGAACCCGCCCTTCCCGGCGCATAATCTCATGCACAAGAACAACCGCTATGGCCTCGCCAGCCTCAGCAATCTGGACCAGCTGCCCGCCAAGGGCGCAGTCCTGATCGCCGCCCCGCTGAAGTTTGTCAAGGGCACCGGCTCGCCGGTCCGCGCGCTGGCGCTGATTGCAAAGTAAGAGGCGACGCATCGTCGTGCTGCCGCTACAGGGGCAAGGCGTTGCCACAAGTCTCCTCTCCCCAGCGGGGAGAAGGTGCAGGCAGGTCAGGCGCAACTCGTTGCGCCGGGGATGAGGTGGCGGCACGGCACAGCATTTGCCGCCTTTTCTCCAAGCAATTGCCCTTCGCTTCGCTCAAGGCGTCGCTTAGCGCTCCGCCCCTCATCTGCCCTATAGGGCATCTTCTCCCCGCTGGGGAGAAGATATTCACAGCAGTCGCCCGCTCGCCGTCGAGCGAAGACTAAAATCTTAGTTCCCGGAGCCCCTGCATGAGCACCCATGATTTCATCATCGTCGGCAGCGGCATCAATGCGCTGGTCGCGGCCGCGATGCTCGGCAAGAAGGGCAAAAAGGTCCTCGTTCTGGAGCGCAACGATCGCATCGGCGGTTGCCTGCGCACCGAGGAGATCACCGAGCCCGGCTTCATCCACGACGTCATGGCCACGACGATGGTGCTGTTCATGACCTCGCCCGCCTATGGCGCGATCGGCAAGGATCTGGAAACGCGGGGGCTGGAATTCGCCCATGCCGACTTGCCGACCGGCGTTCTGCGCCCTGATGGCGCCCATGTGATCTTCTCCAAGGACCGCCAGCGCAACATCGCGACCTTCGAGGCGCTCAGCCCCGGCGACGGCAAGGCTTTTGCCCACGACATGGACAAGCTCGGCGCTGACGCGCCATTCCTCTTCTCCTTGCTCGGCGGCGCGCTCTGGTCCACGACCATGCTGAAGACAATCGCCAAACAGGGCTGGGGCCGCGGCCTCCGCAACCTCGTCGCCTGGTTCGGCGAGGCGCTGGTTCCCGCCCGCGCCTATCTCGAAACGACCTATAAATCCGAGGACATCCAGGCGCTCTGGGCGCCCTGGGTGCTACATTGCGGTATCGGCCCGGAAAGCGCTTACTCTGCACAGATGTTGAAGGTGATCGGCTTTGCGATCGAACTCGCCGGGTGCCCTGTCGCCAAGGGCGGTGCCGCGAGCCTGCTCGGCGCTTTCGAACGCCTGATCAACGACCATGGCGGTGAAATCCGTACCGGCGCTGATGTCGAGCGCATTCTGCCCGGCCCGGGCCATCGCGCCACCGGCGTCAAGCTTGCGAGCGGCGAGCGGCTGATGGCGACATCGGGTGTCGTGGTATCGTCGACGCCGAACCAGCTCTACGGGCGGTTGATGAAGGACTGGCCCGCGCCCTTGCCCGACGCCATCACCGATGGCGTCGCCCGATATCGCTACGGCAAGGGCAATATGCAGATCCATTATGCCCTCTCCGCCCCGCCGCGCTGGAAGGCCAATCCGGAACTTGGCAAGGTGGCGCTGCTGCACCTGACGCCGGGCCTAGACGGCGTTTCGCGCGCCACCAACGAATGCGAACGTGGCCTCCTGCCGGCCGAACCCTCCATCTGCGTCGGCCAGCCCGCCTCCTTTGATCCGAGCCGCGCGCCTGATGGCAAATCCATCCTCTGGCTGCAGCTGCCCGAAGCGCCGCGCCACATCAAGGGCGATGCCGCGGGCGAGATCGCCACACCTGCCGATGGCCGATGGACAGAAGCAATCCGCGAGCGCTATGCCGACCGCATCGAGGCGACGCTCGCCCGCCATATCGAGAACTTTTCCGAGATAAAACTTGCCCGCCGCGCTTATTCCCCGGCCGATCTCGAGGCCATGAACATGAACCTCGTCGGCGGCGACCCCTATGGCGGCTTCTCCGGATTGGACCAGTTTTTCCTCTGGCGCCCGTTTAAGTCTTCTGTTAACCACCGCACCCACGTTCCGGGCCTGTATCACATCGGTGCTTCTACCCATCCCGGACCGGGGCTCGGCGGTGGCTCGGGCTTCCTGCTCGCTTCCTCCCTGAAATAACGGCAACGTAAGGAGACGGATCTTTCATGGAGGAACGGTTTTCAGGCCCCGTATTGCAGCGCAGGCAGGAAGGCGATGCCAGACGCCCGACCATGGGCGAGATCGGCCTCAACCATTTCGCGCCTTATCTTATGAACCGGCTGATGGCACGCTGGAACGCCAATCTTGCCGAAGAACTCCGCGAATACGATATCAGCACGGCAAAGATGCGGGCATTGGCCGTCCTCAGCGTCTCCTCTTCCGTGACGATCAATGAGCTGTCGGTCTTCGCCGTTACCGAACAATCGACCTTGAGCCGCACGCTGGATTCACTAGAGGACCAGGGCTACATCCGTCGCCAGCCGCGTGCCGAAGACATGCGCATCCGCGATGTTTCCATTACCGAGGAAGGCCGTGTCGCCTTCGAGAAGATCTGGCCGACAATGTACGATCTGTTTCTCCAGATGTTCGACGGCGTGGACGAGGCGGAATATCGCGCCTTTCTCTCGACGCTGCACAAGGTGCTGGTGAATATCAGGAAGCATGAGATTTGATCATTGCGGTACTCTCAATGAGCCGCGATTTGTCGCGGCTCATTGAAACGCAAATCTACGCTCTGGGTTTGTTGGGTATCAACGCCGTCGCCAGTGCTGCACTGGCCGCGACGATCGCGAAAATATAGAAATTCCACTCCGGGCCGACATTGAGGCTGGCGATATAGCCGCCCATGAGCGGGCCGCTGAGCGCGCCGATACGCGAGAAGCTCAATGCCCAGCCGGTCCCGGCCGCGCGAACGAATGGCCGAAGATAATCCGCAAGATATCCCGTCAGAATGAGCGAAGCCGAAACCGTGCCGAAGCCCGCGACTGCCACCACGATATAATTCAGCAGGATCGATCCCTTGAAGGCGAGAAGGGCAATGCCGATCGCGCCGAGCAGATAGGACAGCGCCACCGTCCGACGCACGCCGAACCGATCCGCCCACCGGCCGAGAACGATGCCGCCGATCGCGGAGGTGAAGCTGAAAACCGCCAGGAACAGCAGGCTGTCGCCCAGGTCATAGCCGCTCTTGCGCATGATCTGCGGCAGCCATTGCGCCAGTCCGTAGACGAGAAGCAGGCCCATGAAAAGCGCGATCCAGAAGCAGGCCGTGGCAAAGGCATTCTTCGGCGAGAAGATTTCGCCGAGAACGGCACGCCAGCCGACACCAGCCTCACGGGCCGACGGGGCCGGAACGGCAATGCCGAGCCTCGCAGCCAGCCTCTTTGCCCTGTCGTCCTGACGGCGACCGACCAGGAAATCGAGTGATTCCGGCAGCAACGCGGCCATGACGGGCACGCAAAGAACCGGAAGCGCCCCGATGAGCACGACCGGCCGCCAGCCGTAATCCGGCAGCAGCCAGCGGCCGACGAGCGCGGCGGCAAAGAGACCGAGCGAATAGCCGGAATACATCAGCCCGTAATTGACGTTCTTCTTTGCAGCCGGCGAGTATTCGATCGTAAGCGCCGCTGCGAGGGGAATGATCCCGCCAAGACCAAGGCCTGCGACGAAGCGGCTGGCGGCAAACCATGTCGGTGTTGGCGACCACGCGGTAACGGCGGTGCAGACCGCAAAAAGCGAGAGGCAAGCCAGAAACATCGGCTTGCGGCCATAGAGATCACTGAGCGTCCCGATGACGATACCGCCAACGAGCATGCCAAACACGGTATAGCTGCCCATGGCGCCAAGCTGCAGCGGCGACAGGTGCCAGACGGAATCGGTCGAAAGCGACGGCAGGATCGCGCCGAGAACGCCGACATCATAGCCTTCCGCAAAGATCGCGACCCAGCAGAGCAGGACGACGAGCAAACTTTTTGAATGCGAGATCTCGCCCCTGCGGAGAGTTGCTACACCCTCCACAGCAGTGTTTTGAATATTATCCATTCTATGTTCCCTTTTGGAGGTCTTGTGCCTCGCATGTTCAGGCTTTTGCCTGTTCCATTCGCTCTGATCATTGCAATCAGAGCGTCCCAACCGTCTTCAGCGCTCCATCGAGCGCGACGCCGTTTTCGTCGAGAAGTGCCGCCTGCCGGAGCCGCCGCATCCAGGCCGCGCCGTCCTCGCGGTCGCGCAGCATCGACAGCGCCGACATGACGCGGTCGAACTTGGAGAGGCCGCGCGCATGCGTATCGGAATACCCCTTTACCAGGCGGCGATTGTTCAGAACCTCGACAGCAAGATCGTAGTTGGAAGAGAGCAGCCCCGTCGCAGTGGAGAGCCACGCTTCGCGATGCTCAACCTCGCGCGCATGCCGCAGCGTGCCGCGACGCCCTTTGCGCAGCCCCGACACGAAATAGAGGCCGAGGAACCAGAAGAGCGTCCCCGTCTGCACCCGGCGCCCCTTGTTGACCATACGATCAAGCGCCTTGAAAAGACTAGGCCGGTTCTCGATCCAGAGGCCGAGCCCCTTCGGCAGCGTGCCGCAAACCTCGTCCATGCGCGGATGCATATATTCCGTCATGTAGACGATCTGGTCGTCCTTGGCGCCGACCTCCTTGCGGACGCGATCGAAGCGCGAGGCCCGCACCTTGAGATCGGCAACGCGGATCACATCGTCATAGGCCATGGCGACAGCCACATATTTCGCCGCCTGAACGGTGAAGGCAAAGCCCTTGTCCACGCCGCCAGCCTTGCGGTCAAGCGCATGCAGCACCGCGACCCGGTCCAGATATTCGCCGGCATAGGCCGGATCCTGGAAATCCGTCAGCTTCTTGACGCCGGCGAAGAGCAGCGGCCACGCTGCTTCCGGAAACTCGGCGCGGATGCGGTTCACCAGCCGGTCGAGATCAGGATGGCCGGCCGTTTCCGGCAGCCCCTCCAGCCGCTTGTACGGCGTCGCCGACAGCGCCTCGTTCGGCTTGCCACTGGCGCGTTCAAAGGAGGCGTTGAAGGCGCGAAGGCTCGCCTCGATGCCCTTGCCGCCGGCGCGGATCGTCGCTTCGAAGGCCTCCTTGGGAAACGGCAGGCTGCCGGAAGCGGCGAGCGCCCCGAACATGGAGGAGGAAATCACGCTGCCGTTCTTGATCGCCAGCGTCTCCATGTCGAAGGCAATAGTACGCTTGGCAGCGAAATCGGTTGCCTCGACCACCACTTCGGGATTGCCGATGCCGTCGCCCGGCGTCTGCTTTTCCGAGACCGCGAAGGAGCGATGCGTCGAGGCGATCAGCACCGTCTTGTCGGGGGTCACGATACCGCGCAGCACGGAGCGCCCGGCTTCCATCAGCTCGGCCGCCATCACGACATCGACATCACCCGGCGTCGGCATCAGCGAGAAGATCGGCGCATGTCCGTCGAGGGCCGGCAGCATCTCGATATAGTAGATGGTCGCGCCCGTGCGCTGTGCGACGCCGGGAACCGAAGTGGTCTGCGCCATCCAGCCCTGCTCTTCGGCAAGGCCAACGATCCAGTCCGCTAGGACGCCGCCGCCCTGCCCGCCCATGGCGAGAATGGCGATCGACAGCGGCTTGTCGGTAGAAAGACGCGACGAAGAGAAGTTTACATGCTCGTTCATGGCGACCTCCTCAATCCGCAAAGACGACGCGGCCGGCATCGCGGCGGGCCTGCAGCCAGCCAATGACATGCGCACGCATGCGGGCGACGAAGCGGTCCCAGCCGGTCGGGTTGTGGATGACATCGGCGCGATAGAAGGACGGACACAGCACTGCGGCCTCCGAGACCTCGCCGCAATTGCCGCAGCCGACGCAGTTGTTGTCGATCGCCGCAACCGGATCATCCTTCAGCGGGTCGTCCGTATGCTTGACCGAGAGCGACGGACAGCCGGAAAGGCGGATGCAGGCGTGATCGCCGGTGCAGACATCCTCATCCACGCCAAAGCGCTCCTTCACCATGCGCTTGCCGTCCTTGACCGCCTTGGCGAATTGCGGCTTCACGCGGCGCTGCTTGTTCAGCATGCACTCGGAGGAGGCGACGATGATCTTCGGCCCCTCTTCCTTCGTCGTCAGCGCCTCGCGCAGCGTGTCGCGCATCTTGGTGACGTCATAGGTCCGGTCGATCTGGCGCACCCAGGTGGCACCCACGCCCTTTACGGCATCGACGATGGAATTGTTGGTCTTGCGGCGCGGATTGATGGCGCGCGACGACAGAATGTCCTGTCCGCCTGTTGCCGCGGAGTAGAAATTATCGACAACGAGAATGACGCCATCCTGCTTGTTGAAGACGGCATTGCCGATCGAAGTGGCAAGACCATTGTGCCAGAAGCCGCCGTCACCCATGACCGAGATCACGCGCTTGTCGGCCTTGACGTTGAAGGCGGAGGCCGCGGCCGGCGACAAGCCGTAGCCCATCGTCGTCGAACCCAGATTGAAGGGCGGCAGGATGGAGAAGAGATGGCAGCCGATATCGCCGGAGATATGATGCTGGCCCAGCTCATTCTGCACCATCTTCATGGCGGCAAAGATCGGCCTTTCGGGACAGCCGATGCAGAAACCCGGCGGCCGCGGCGGCACGACTTCGGCCAAAGCCTTCACTTTCGGATCGTTGAGGATGGGCGACGGATCCGGGATCGGCGGCTGGTTACCCAGTAGCACCCGCTGGTACATTTCCAGGAAATTCTTGATGCCCTTCACCATGACCGGCGCAGTATATTCGCCGCCCATCGGCAGCACGTCCTTGCCCGACACCTTGGTCTGGATATCGCGGCGGCGCAGGATCGTGTTCAGCGACTGCTCGATATATTCCGGCGCGCCTTCCTCGACCATCAGCACCGCCTGCTTGCCGGCGCAGAAATCGACGATCTCCTCATCGATCAGGGGATAGGAGACGTTCATCACATAGAGCGGCACGGAGGAATTGCCGTAGACATCGGCGAGGCCCAGCTGCTGCAGCGCGCGCATCACACCATTGTAAAGCCCGCCCTGCAGGATGATGCCGACCTCGCCTTCGGAGGGCCCGAAATATTCGTTGAGCGCGTGCTTCTTGATGAAGTCGACTGCGGCCGGCCAGCGCTTCTCCAGCTTTTCCTTCTCATGGATGAAAGAGGCCGGCGGCAGCACGATACGGTTAACGTCACGCACCGGATTTTCCAGCGCCTGCTTCAGCGTAAAGGCCGGGCGCTTGTTGTCCTTGGCGTCGAACTGTCCATGCACATGACAGCTGCGGATGCCGACCTGCAACATGACGGGCGTATTCGATGCTTCGGAGAGCTCGAAGCCCTTTTCGACAGCCTCGACGATCGACGGCAGGTTCGGGCGGGGCGTCAGCAGCCATAGCTGCGACTTCATCGCAAAGGCGTGGCTGCGCTCCTGCATGATCGAGGAGCCCTCGCCGTAGTCCTCGCCGATGATAATAAGCGCGCCGCCAGTAACGCCGCCGGAAGAGAGATTCGACAGCGCATCCGACGCGACATTGGTGCCGGCCGTCGATTTCCAGGTCACGGCGCCGCGCACCGGATACATGACCGAGGCCGAGAGCATGGCGGCTGCAGCGGCTTCCGACGCCGAGGTCTCGAAGTGGACACCCAGCTCCTGCATCACGTCCTTTGCGTCGGCCAGAACGTCCATGAGATGCGAAATCGGCGATCCTTGATAGCCGCCGACATAGGAGACGCCGGATTGCAGCAGCGCCTTGGTGATGGCGAGAATGCCCTCGCCCCGGAAGATCTCGCCTTCTCCCAGCTTGAGGTCCTCGACCTCGCGCGCAAAAGACCGTTCGGCCATTGCAGTACCCCTTTGCCCCTGTGGGGCTTCTTATTCAATCATTTGCAAAAGCATATTTTGAGCGTCATCGAACTGTCAATCGGCAAATCGATCCCACGAGGGATCATGGGATAAACAGTTTTGCAGAGCGGCAATGCGCTTGCGGTACAGCATCAAAATATATGCAACAGCATACATCAACGTGGGCAAAAGATCAAAAAATAGTCGCTTCCAATGTGTGCCCGGAAATCGACAGTTGCCGCACAGAAAGCGCTTGACGTTCCCAACGCTTATTTTAAGGTTGAAACATTCCGACAATAAATCGCCAGCGGCAGGCCGGCGTCGTGTCATCTTGCCGCTCAACAGGGGAACGGAGTGACCATGACGACGCTTACTCGGCGCGAGGCCTTGAGCCTCGGCGCAGCCGCATTCATTACGGGGATTCTATCGGGCCGCACGGTCGTCGAAGCTGCTGACGCGAGCACGCTGACCATAGCCTTCAACGTCAACCTGCCGGCCTTCGATCCGACCACGGGTCCGTCCGCCGTCAATCCGACGATCCAGGCGATCTACCGCTCGATCTTCGATCAATATATCGGCCAGGGCCCGGATCTGAAATTCCAGCCGGGTCTTCTGACCAAGTGGGGCTGGAACGACGACAAGACCAAGGTCTGGATGGATGTCCGCGAGGGCGTCACCTGGCACGACGGCTCCAAGTTCACGCCCGACGACATCGTCTGGTCGCTGAACCGCGCCGCCGACCAGAAGGGCGGCAATCCGATCTCCTTCATCTGGTCCACGGCCAACAACTACAAGGTCGAAGGCAATCGCATCACCGGCGACGTCGTCCGCTTCGAGCCGACCTATTTCAAGTGGATGGCCTTCCTCACCGGCTACGTGCTGCCGAAGGATTATTACACCAAGGTCGGCGCCGAAGGCTTCGAGAAGAAGCCGGTTGGCACCGGCCCCTATATGTTCGATGCCTACGAGGGCAATTCCTTCCTGCGCCTCAAGGCCAATCCGAACTATTTCGGCGGCAAGCCGGCCTTCGACACCGTCATCTTCAAGTTCGTGACCGACCAGACGAGCCGTGTCGCCGAAATCGAATCCGGCTCGTCCGACGTCACGCTCGAAATTCCCTATGAGGATTTCGACCGCCTGAAAAAGAAGAAGGGCTATGCCGGCGAAGCGACGCCCATCTCCGATATCGGCATGATTTTCATTTCCAACGTCGATCCCATGCTGGACAAAAATGTCCGGCTTGCGGCGATCATGTCCGTCGACAAGGAATCAATCATCAAGCGTCTGCTGCGCGGCTATGGCGTTCCGCTCGAAACGCTGGAAGCGCCGGAATACGACGCCTACGATCCCTCGATCAAGACGCCTTATGACCCCGAACAGGCCAAGAAGCTGCTCGCTGCCAGCGGCTATTCGCCGGAAAAGCCGGTCAAGTTCACGATCAAGACGACCCGCGGCTTCAAGCCGAAGGATTATGAAATGATCCAGGCGATCGTCGGCATGTGGCGCAAGGTCGGCATCGAGGCCAATATCGAGGTCTACGAAATCGCCAAGCACTACGAGCTGCGCGCCGCCCACCAGCTCGGCCCGGCCGCCTTCTACAACTGGGGCAACGCGATCGGCGACCCGACGACCTCCACCGGCTTTGCCATGTTCGGCCCCTCGCCGCACTCGGCCTGGAAGACCAAGGATGTCGACGACATGCTTGGCCCGCTCTGGGGCGAAAAAGACGAGGCCAAGCGCATCGCCGGCTGGAAGGCCGCGATCAAGTACATCGCCGAGCAGGGCTACGTTCTGCCGCTGCTGCAATATGCTCAGCCAGTCGTCTACAAGACGAGCCTGAAGGTGACGCCAAACAAGTCGGGCGCCCTGCAGCCGACGCTGGTGTCGAAGGCTTGATGCGACGGAACCTGTCATCTTCTCTTTCCCAGCTTGCTGGGAGAGAGAAGCGGTCTTGCGTCGATACCTCATGGGCAGGATGCGGAGGCCACCCCCCTCTGCCCTGCCGGGCATCTCCCCCTCAAGGGGGGAGATCGGCTCGGCGCACCTCCGCCGGTGGACAGAACCCGATGCAACACGACGAGACGATCAAGAGTCGCGGTGATCAGCCCGCTTGTAATCTCCCCCCTTGCGGGGGAGATGTCCGGCAGGAAAGAGGGGGGTATCCCGACTCGTCCGCGCCGTGTGGAATTGCACCATGACAATCGCCCTCGCCATCCTCAATCGCCTGATCATGGCCGTAGTCACGCTGTTCGGCGTCGCCGTCATCGTCTTCGTGCTGCTGCGCGTCGTGCCCGGCGATCCCATTGCCATGATGATCTCCCCCGGCGCCACGCCTGCCGACATTGCCGCGCTCCGCGCGCATTACGGCCTAGACGCCAGCGTGCCGGTGCAGTTCGGCATCTGGCTGAAATCGGTGCTGTCGGGCGATTTCGGCACCTCGATCTCGCTGAAACGCGACGTCCTCTCGCTGCTCGGTGATCGCCTGCCGGCGACCCTGGAGCTTGCCGTCGCCGCCCTCGTCCTCGCCGTCCTGCTCGGTGGCGCGGTCGCGATAACAGGAACGCTGCTGCGCCGCACGCCGGCGGAGCCCGTCGTCGATGGCGTCAACGGCCTCTTCCTCGCCGTGCCTGATTTCGTCTGGGCGCTGGCGCTGGTTCTTGTTCTCGGCGTCGCCTGGCCGCTCTTTCCGCTATCCGGCCGCATCGATCCCAGTACTGATGCACAGTTCGCAACGCCCTTCTACCTGATCGAAAGCCTCGTCACCCTCCGCTTCGCAGTCTTTGCCGATGTCGCAGCCCATATGGTGATGCCGGTGCTGGCGCTCGGGCTGCCGCTCGCCGCGATCATCGCCAGGGTGCTGAAAGCGGCGCTCTCGGAGGCGATGCTGCAGGACTACATTCTTCTCGCCCGGCTGAAAGGCATGTCCGAATTCCGGCTCGTCGCCGGAGAGGCGCTACGCAACGCGGTCGGCCCGACCATCGCGCTGACGGGCGTACAATTCACCTTCCTGATCGGCGGCACGGTCATCGTCGAGCGCATCTTCTCCTATCCGGGCATCGGCAACATGGCGATCGACGCAGTCATCAATCGCGACCTGCCGTTGATCCAGGGCCTCGTCCTCGTCTTCGGCGCCCTCTTCATCATCGTCAATATCCTGGTCGACCTGCTGGTGGCCGCCTTCAATCCAAGGCTCGCCCATGGCTAATACGCTCGCTGCGGCATCCATGCCGAAAACCCGCTCTCCCGCCGCAAAGCAGCTCCGCGCCCTGCTGCGCGAACCGAAGGTCATCTTCGGCGGCGGTTTCATCCTTCTATTGATCGTCATCGCCCTCTTCGCGCCCGAGATCGCCCCGAAGAACCCGCTCGACCAGGATCTGATGTCCGGCACGCTGCCGCCCGCCTGGATGGAAAACGGCGATCCTGGCTTCCTCATCGGCACCGACGATCTCGGCCGCGACGTGCTCTCGCGCGTCATCTTCGGCACCCGTATTGCGCTGACCGTCGCCTTCGTCGCCGCCAGCCTCGCCGCGGTCATCGGCACGCTGCTCGGCCTCGTCGCCGGCTGGTACGGCGGCTGGGCGGATCGCATCATCTCCCGCCTCGTCGATATCTGGATGGCCTTTCCGCCGGTGCTGCTGTCGATCCTGCTCGTCGCCGTCTTCGGCTCCGGCGTGCACTCGGTCATTGCCGCGATCGTCATCATCGACTGGACCCGCTTCTGCCGCGTCGTCCGCTCCGAGACCCAGGCGCAGGCGCAGATGGATTACGTCACCGCCGCCCGGACCATCGGCTTCTCGCGCCTGCACATCCTCTTCCGCGAGATCCTGCCGAATGTCGGCCCTGTCCTGATCGGCCTCGTCAGCCTGGAAATGGGCATCGCCGTCATCGTCGAGGCCATCCTTTCCTTCGTCGGTCTCTCGGTCTCCTCGGACACCCCGACCTGGGGCGGCATGATCGCCGAGGGACGGCAGATCATCTATGACGGCTGGTGGGTGCTTGTGGCGCCGCTGATCGCGCTCTTCGCCACAGTGCTCGCCTTCAACCAGCTCGGCGACGGCCTGCGCCGCGCCCTCGACCCAGTCATGCGCCGATGAAGGGGATGCGCCGATGAATCAGCCTCTTCTGTCCATATCCGGCCTTGATGCCATCTCCGACCGCGACGGCGGCGCGCCGATCCTGCGCGACGTGTCGCTGAGCCTGCAGCGCGGCGAAGTCCGCGGCCTCGTCGGCGAAAGCGGCGCCGGCAAATCGACCATCGCCAAGGCCCTGCTCGGCATCCTGCCGCGCACGGTGCGCGTCACCGGCGGCAGCGTGCTCTTCGAGGGTCGCGACCTGCTCGCGCTGCCGGCAAAAGAGCTGCGCAACATCATGGGCAGCGAGATCACGCTGATCCCGCAGGACCCGCAAACCGCCCTCAATCCCGGCCGGCGCATCGAGGCGCAACTAACGGACGGGCTCCGAATGAAACGCGGTCTCTCCGGCAAGGAAGCGCGGTTGCGGTCGCTGGCGCTGATGGAAGAAGTCCATATCCGCGACCCCGAACGCGTCATGCGTTGCTATCCGCACGAACTCTCCGGCGGCATGCGCCAGCGCGTGCTGATAGCAGCCGCCTTCGCCCTGGAGCCGAAGCTCGTCGTCGCCGACGAGCCGACGACGGCGCTCGACGTGACGGTGCAGAAGCAGATTCTGCGCCTGATCCGCGGCCTGCAGGAGGCGCATGGCACCGGCGTCATCTTCGTCACCCACGATCTCGGCGTCGTCGCGCAGATCTGCGATACGGTCACGCTCCTCTATTCCGGCAAGGTCATCGAGGAAGGACCGACCGTGGACGTCCTGACCAAGCCGCGCCATGTCTACACGAAATCGCTGCTCTCGGCCGGCCCCCGCTACGACCGGCCGGATGCCGGGCTGACGCCGGTGCCGCAGGCGGTGTTCGACCAGCTGCGCTCCGAAATCGGCATCGCCAAGGGGGGCCGCTGATGACCGACGCGCTTCTCACCGCCACAGGCATCGAAGTCACCTACGGCGCCACCCACGGCCTGCTCGGCAAATCAGGCGGCGGCCACAAGGTGTTGCACGGCATCGATGTGTCGATCAACAGGGGCGAGACCATTGGCATCGTCGGCGAAAGTGGCTCGGGCAAGACGACGCTCGGTCGCGCCCTGCTGCGCCTCGTTGACGTCTCCGCCGGCGAAATCCGCTTCGACGGATCCGATATCACCCATATGCCGGACAATGCCATGCGGCCGCTACGCCGGCGCATGCAGATGATCTTCCAGGATCCGATGGCCTCGCTCAATCCGCGCCATACGATCCGCCGCATCCTCGTCGAGCCCCTGCTGCTGCACGGGCTCGCGAAGAGCCGGAAGGAAGCCGATGCCCACGTCGTCGAAATCCTCGAGCGCGTGACGCTGCCGCAGGCCTGCCTCGACCGCAGCCCGCACGAACTCTCGGGCGGCCAGCGCCAGCGTGTCGGCATTGCTCGCGCAGCCCTGCTGAAGCCGGACTTCGTGCTCGCCGACGAGATCGTCTCCGGCCTCGACGTCTCGACCCAGGCCCAGGTGCTGAACCTCTTGAAGGAACTCTCCCGCGACCTCGGCCTCTCCATGGCCTTCATCAGCCACGATCTCTCCGTCATCCGCGCCGTCTGCGACCGCGTCTACGTGATGCGTCAGGGCCGGGTGGTCGAGGAAGGTTCATGCGAGCGCGTCTTCACCGCGCCTGCCGTGAGCTATACCCGCATACTGCTCGACGCCATTCCTCTACCAGAAATCGATCCGGAATGGCTCGGCCGCAGGACGGAGCATGAAGACGCGGCCTGACCAGGCCGCGCCCGAGAATTGCATGCCGATATGAGAGACACGCTCCGAAGCCGCGGGCTTTCGGGCGCTGGAGGGCTGTTGCCTTTCGTTTCATGCCCGCCAAACAGGGGAACAAAGACATGATATCTCGCAAAAGCATCGCCGCAGCCGCCCTTACACTAGCAGCTGCGTTGGCCGGTACTGGCATCGCCCATGCCGACGGCATTCCCGGCATGCGCGGCCACGACCATACCGGCATCACCGTCCCTGATATGAAGCAGGCGCTGGATTTCTTCGTCGGCGTCGTCGGCTGCAAGGAGGCCATGCATTTCGGCCCGATCTCCGACGACAAGGGCACGCTGATGTCCGACCTCGTCGGCGTCGATGCCAAGGCCACGATCGACCAGGTCACGCTGGTCCGTTGCGGCTACGGCTCCAATATCGAGCTCTTCCAGTACGAAGCGCCCGACCAGCGCGACCTGAAAGCGAAAAACAGCGACATCGGCGCCTTTCACATCGCGCTCTATGTCGATGATGTCGGTGTCGCCAAGAAATATCTCGACAGCAAGGGCATCGCCACCCGCATGGGCCCCGTGCCGATGACCGAAGGCGCCAATGCCGGCCAGACCATCATGTATTTCCAGGCCCCTTGGGGCCTGCAGCTGGAAGCGATCAGCTATCCCAAGGGGATGGCCTATGAGAAGACCAGCAAAGTGAAGCTTTGGTCTCCGAAGGATCCGGGGAAGTAACGGCTATAACCTCCCCCTCGGGGGAGGGTCGGAGCGCAGCTCCGGGGTGGGGTGATCGCGGCAGACACTCCCTGTCGGTTCGCCCCCTCCTTAATCAAGGGTGTAGGTGCGCCTTATGTTTTGCGAAGGGCTCCTCCTTCATTTTCCCACGCTGCGAGGGCGCCTGGATCTGCATTCCGCTTTTGCCTCCGCGTGCGCGGGTAATCGGCGGGCGAAATCGTCGCTGCGCGAATCCTGCGGATGATCATCATGTCCTCATGATGCTCGTTGCCATGCGAAGGTTCCATATCCGAGGTAGCATAGTCGGCATGTTGAAGGACTCGCCTGAGATTTGTTTGCTTGTTTGGCATTTTCACCCCTCGCGTTGTGGACGTGTCGGTCTGTTGCGCTCGATACGCAACGCCTTGAGAAGGCCAGCCCTCTCCCGTCGTTTGGCAACGTCGCCGGAATTGATTGAGCGAAATACCGTGGTCGTCTTCTCGCGTATGCTGCATTGAAAGCCCTTTGCGACCTTCGAAACATGGCTGACTTTATCTGGCACGATAGCATTCCTTGTTTTTGCGGATTTACGGAAGGTGCTGCTGCCCGATGCGATGGTTCTGGCAGCGAATCTTTCGCCTGACCACCCCTGCGGATCGGACAAGCGCTCCGATTGAAATCGATCAAAAGGCAGCCAATCGATCGCCGAGGCGTCGAACACGATCGGCTCCACCGCAGCTCAATGGCGGGTGGTTATTTGAGCTTGCCGAGGGCTGATGCCGCGCAAACGGCACTTTTCCCGTGCGAGTAGGAAGCTCAATTCTGTGATTTCACTCTCGTCCATTGCCGCAGCAAGGCGCTCGCGAAAGTACTGGATGTTGGCGATTGTGATGAGGCGATCCATGGCATTTTCCTTCCATGGAAATATTTCCACAAAACACCTTGCGCTCGCTTTGTTTTATTAGCAACAACTTTAGAACAGCGTGAGGGAAGGTAAGAACGTGTATGGTCTGCATCGCCACCCCGACACCAATCAGCAGAGTCCAGCGCAGCCCCAGAAGGAGCCCGCTAAGGGCACAAAGCGGGCTCCGACGAGCTCCATGAGGCTGTTCTACGGTCCCCTCGAGAACAAACCACCGGCTTTCGGCACTAGCTCACATACGCGGGATAATAGCGAGTTAATTCGGATGATCTTCGCCCCATTCGCCGAAGTGATGTGTGCGGTATTGTTCCAGTTCTTTCAGCCTTGGTCTGGCGCCTGCTCAAATCGCGAACGAAAATGCTCTTGTTCGCCACCCCGACCGTCAACGGCCTCTGCAACCTCAAACAGCGTTTGAGCGAGGGCACGACATTGGGTCGGGGTGAGCGTCATCTGAAGGCGATGGATCGTTCGACTGTTCCATTCCTCTTCGCCGTTGGCATAGTCCAGTCGGATGAGTGCCAACCTTGCCGCGACAGTAGCTGTCTCATATCCAAACAGAGGATTCACCCGGATGTTGCCTTGCTCGTCCAAGTCCCATTTGTCCACCAACGACTTTGTCCTTGTGTTACGATATGCTTTCAATCGAAGGTCGGTGAAGGATCATCGCATTGGAAGATGCTGCCAGCCCTGAGCCTGGGCACGCGCGAGGATCAGGTTGGCCTCGTGCCGTATGATGATGGCGCCGACGATGATTGCGAGGAGGATTAAATCCCAGAACATGAGGCTGGGTTTTCTCGCCCTACCTCTAAGTTAGGCTTGGCCTGCATTGAAACCGGAAGCCCCTGAATCGCATATCGATGAAGTGCAGTTGCCATGCCGCGCGATCGGGTTCTCTTCATTTGAAGCCGAAGCGCGCTCGATAGCTCCGCTGAAGACTTTTTACCGGCGTGAAACAAGGAACGAATCAATCTTCTGGCGATATCGGCTCGTTCGCCCGCTTTTCCTTGTAGAAGACCTTCCTGGGAAAGAATGGCCTCAAGCATGTTCAGGTCTGAGGAAGAAAGATATGTACTGTTGTGAGTGGAAGACATCGTGTCCTCCTTTTGTTGGGGCAAGGGTGGTAGTGCCCTTTAGCGACAGCGCCCGGATAAATGGCTATCGGCAGCGGCACCCTGCGCCGTCTCATCTCCGATAGCAAGCGAAAGGTTGCGCGAAAACCAGCGTTGACCCGAGCCCGCCTGTAGAGACGTCTTTGCACTGACATCCTAACGAACCGACGGCCACGGCTACTCACACTGCCCAAACCAAGGGGTCAGGCAGCGGATCACCGCTACGCGCGATTTCTCTCTCACTTCAACCGAAACCGCTGGATCTTCCCCGACTCCGTCTTCGGCAGCGCCTCGGTGAACACGATCGACCGCGGATACTTGTAGGGCGCGATGACCGCCTTCACATGTTCCTGCAGCAGCTTCGCCATGGCATCTGACGCCTGCGCGCCATCGACCAAAACGACGTGTGCCTGCACGATCGTCCCCCTCGCCTCGTCGGAAGCGCCGATGACGGCGCATTCGCGGACATCAGGGTGCTGCAGCAGCGCGGCTTCCACCTCCGGGCCGGCGATGTTGTAGCCGGCGGAGACGATGATGTCGTCCGAGCGGGCGGCGAAGTGGAAATAGCCGTCCTCGTCCTGCGTGAAGGAATCGCCCGTCAGATTCCATCCGGCGCGGACATAGTCCGCCTGCCTCGTGTCGGCGAGATAGCGGCAGCCGATCGGCCCGCGAACGGCGAGCCGGCCGATGCCGCCGCGCGGCACCTCGTTCATCGCTTCATCGACGATGCGCGCCTCGTAGCCTGATAGCGGCTTGCCGGTGCAGCCGGGTTTCGCATCGCCCAGCCGGTTGGAGATGAAGATATGCAGCATCTCGGTCGAGCCGATGCCGTCGAGGATCGGCTTTCCCGTCTTCGTAACCCATTCATGATAGACCGGCGCCGGCAGGGTCTCGCCCGCCGAGACCGCGATGCGCAGCGACGAGAGATCGGCGCCCGCATCCATGGCGGCCAGCATGGCGCGATAGGCCGTCGGCGCGGTGAAGGTGATCGTCGCCTTCAGATCCTGGATGATCTGCACCATGTTCTGCGGCGAGGCGGTTTCCAAGAGAGCCGCAGACGCCCCGAATCGCAGCGGGAAGATCACCAGCCCGCCGAGCCCGAAGGTGAAGGCGATCGGCGGCGAGCCGACGAAAACGTCGTCGGGCGTGACGGCAAGCACTTCCTTCGCATAGGCATCGGCAATGATCAGCAGGTCGCGATGAAAATGCATCGTCGCCTTCGGCACGCCTGTGGATCCCGAGGTAAAGCCGAGCAGCGCGACATCATCGCGGCCGGTCTTCACGGCATCGAAATGCACGGGCTTGTTCAGCGCGATGCGGTCGAGCTCAGCGTCGTGATTGGCGGTGCCGTCGAAGCCGACCACCTGCCTCAGGCAGCGGCTGTCCTTGGCAACAGCGACCATCTCGTCCATCAGCCGCGTATCGCAGAGCGCCAGCCCGATCTCCGCCTTGTCGACGACCTTGGCAAGCTCGCCTGCGCGCAGCATCGGCATGGTATTGACCGCGACGCCGCCGGCCTTGGTCACGGCCAGCCAGCACGCGATCATGGCCGGCGTATTGGCGGATCGGATCAACACGCGATTGCCGGGCTTCAGCCCGTAATCCTCGGTGAGGGCATGGGAGATCCGGCTCGTCCAGTCCGTCAGCTCCTTGTAGGTGCGGCGGCGGCCATTGCCGATCAGCGCCACCCGGTCTCCGAAGCCGCGCTCGACCATGCGGTCGGTCAGCTCGTAGGCGGCGTTCAGCCATTCCGGATAGTCGAAGCCATCCATCAGCAATTCCGGCCACTCGGCAAGCGGCGGTAGATTGTCCCGGGTAAATGTATCGGCGTGACCGGTCGGTCCAAGCATCTTCGTTCCCCTGCTCTGCAGCGCGATTGCAACATGCGGCGGCACGGCCTTCTACGAGACCTTGATCTGTGCCTGCGCGAGCAGGATGGCATCGCACCTTCTCCATTTCAAGCTTGAAATTTTAAGCCTAAAATAAATTTGATTTCTACTGTCGAAAGCCGCATCTATCGCTTGACCACCCGAAGGATGTGGATATATTTTAGGTTTAAAGTAATGACCGACTTCGGAATGCGGAAAGGAATTGCCATGCGCATCGTCTGTATCGGAGGCGGCCCGGCGGGCCTCTATTTCGGCCTTCTGATGAAGAAGCTGCATCCCGAACATGATGTCAGGGTCGTCGAACGCAACAAGCCCTACGATACCTTCGGCTGGGGCGTCGTCTTCTCGGACGCGACCATGGTTTCCATGCGCAAATGGGATCCCGAAAGTGCGGCCGAGATCGAGGATGCCTTCAACCACTGGGACGATATCGAGGTCTTGTTCAAGGGCACGCGCCAGCGCACCTCGGGCCACGGCTTCGTCGGCATCGGCCGCAAGAAGCTGCTGAACATCCTGCAGAAGCGTTGTGAGGAACTCGGCGTTGAACTCGTCTTCGAAACCGACGTCAGTTCCGATCTCGACTACCCCGACGCCGACCTCATCATCGCCTCCGACGGCCTGAACTCGAAGATCCGCAATCGCTATGCCGATATCTTCCAGCCGGACATGATCACTCGGCCGAACCGCTATATCTGGCTCGGCACCAACAAGCTCTACGACGCCTTCACCTTCGATTTCCGCAAGACGGATCATGGCTGGTTCCAGGCGCATATCTACAAGTTCGACGACAAGACCTCGACCTTCATCGTCGAGACAACGGAAGAAGCCTATCTCGCCCATGGTCTCGACAAGATCGACCAGCAGGGCTCGATCGATTTCTGCCAGGGCCTCTTTTCGGAAGTGCTCGACGGCGCCGAGCTGATGACCAATGCGCGCCATCTGCGTGGCTCGGCCTGGCTGAACTTCAACCGCCTGATCTGCGGCAAATGGAGCCATTTCAATGGCAATTCGCATGTTGTGCTGATGGGCGACGCCGCCCACACCGCCCATTTCGCCATCGGCTCCGGCACCAAGCTTGCAATCGACGATGCGATCGAGCTTGCCAACCAGTTCCAAATCCATGGCCACGGCAAGGACAGGATCCCTGATGTCCTCGAAACCTACGAGGAAATCCGTCGCGTCGATGTCGCCCGCATCCAGAATGCCGCGCGCAACGCGATGGAATGGTTCGAAGTGGTCGGCCGCCGCTATGCCGATCAGCTGGAGCCGGAACAGTTCATGTATTCCATGCTGACCCGCTCGCAGCGCATCAGCCACGAGAATCTTCGCCTGCGCGACAAGACCTGGCTGGAAGGCTATGAGCGCTGGTTTGCGAAGAAATCCGGTCTGCCTGTCGGCAGCGACCGCTGCCTACCGCCAATGTTCACGCCCTATCAGCTGCGCGGCACCTCGCTCGTCAACCGCGTCGTCGTCTCGCCGATGGCGATGTATTCGGCCGACGACGGGCTCATCAACGACTTCCACATGGTCCATCTCGGCTCCCGCGCGCTCGGCGGCGCAGGCTTGATCTTCGCGGAAATGACCTGCGTCTCGCCGGATGCGCGCATCACCCCCGGCTGCCTCGGCCTCTGGAACGAGGAACAGGCCGCGCAGTGGAAACGCCTCGTCGATTTCGTGCATACGAGCAGCGCCGCCAAGGTCGGCATCCAGCTCGGCCATGCCGGCCGCAAGGGCGCGACGAAGCTTGCCTGGGAAGGCATCGACCAGCCGCTTTCGGAAGGCGAATGGCCGCTGATCTCGGCGTCAGCCATTGCCTATCTGAAGAACAGCCAGGTACCGAAGGCCATGGACCGATCGGACATGGACCGCGTCAAGGCCGATCACGTCCGAGCCGCCCAGCTCGCGGCCACGACCGGCGCCGACTGGCTGGAGTTGCACTGCGCCCACGGCTATCTGCTCTCGAGCTTCCTGTCGCCGCTTACCAATCTGCGCGACGACGAATATGGCGGCAGCCACGAGAACCGCGCCCGCTTTCCGCTGGAAGTCTTCCGCGCCATCCGCGAAGTCTGGCCGGAGGAAAAGCCGATGTCGGTGCGCCTCTCCTGCCATGACTGGACCGACGACGGCAACACGCCCGAGGATGCGGCAATCTTCGCGCAGATGTTCAAGGATGCTGGCGCCGACCTGATCGACTGCTCGTCGGGCCAGGTCTCGAAAGAGGAAAAGCCGGTCTATGGCCGCCTCTTCCAGACGCCCTTCTCAGACAAGATCCGCAACGAGATCGGCATTCCGACGATCGCCGTCGGCGCAATTTCGGAGGCCGATCACGCCAATTCGATCATTGCCGCCGGCCGCGCCGATCTCTGCGCCGTCGCCCGCCCGCATCTGGCCGATCCCGCTTGGTCGCTGCACGAGGCGGCCAAGATCGGCCTCACCGAAATTCCGTGGCCGAAGCAATATCAGTCGAGCAAGTATCAATACGAAGCGAACCTCGCCCGCGCGGCAGCGCCGACATCCACTCCAGCACCGGCAAAGTGACGCAGGATGAGCGCTGAAGGCAAACTGGCAGGACGTCATGCGCTGGTCACGGGCGCCGGCAGCGGCATCGGCGCGGCGATAGCCCGCGCGCTGGCTGCCGAGGGCGCCCGCGTGACGCTTGCCGGCCGTCGCGGCGAACCGCTGCAAGCGCTCGCCGCAGACCTGGGCGAAAACGCCTTCGTCGCCGCCGGCTTCGACGTCACCAGCCCCGAGGCGATCGCCGCAGGCTTTGCCGCCGCACGGGAAAAATTCGGCCCGGTCTCCGTTCTCGTCAACAATGCCGGCGAGGCTCCGACCGCGCCCTTCGAGAAGACCAGCCTCGACATGTGGAACCACGTTCTCTCTGTCGATCTGACCGGCGTCTTCCTGGTGACGCAAGCCGCCCTGCCCGATCTGAAGGCGCATGGAAACGTCGCCCGCATCATCAACATCGCCTCGACGGCTGGGCTGACCGGCTACGGCTATGTCTCAGCCTATGTCGCCGCCAAGCACGGCGTCGTCGGCCTGACCCGCTCGCTGGCGCTGGAGCTGGCAAAGACGGGCGTGACGGTCAATGCTGTCTGCCCGGGCTTTACCGACACCCCGATCATCGCGCGCTCAATCGAGACGATCGTCGCCAAGACTGGCCGCACGCCCGAGCAGGCCATGGCGGAATTCACGAAATCCAATCCGCAGGGGCGGCTGGTGCGGCCGGAGGAGGTCGCCGATACGGTGATCTGGCTCGCATCGCCCAACGCGGCATCGATAACAGGACAGGCAATCGCGGTTGCCGGTGGGGAGGTTTTGGCAGGATGAGCGATCATGATATGACGATGCGGGGTCATTTGACGCCCTTCAGGGATTATCAGCCGAAGCATTTCGTGTGGGAAGTCAGTGAGGACGACCGCGTCGCGACCATCCGGCTGAACCGGCCGGAGCGCAAGAACCCGCTCACCTTCGAAAGCTATGCCGAGCTGCGCGATCTCTTCCGCGACCTCGTCTATGCCTCGGATATCCGCGCGATCGTGCTGGCCGGCTCCGGCGGCAATTTTTCGTCGGGCGGCGACATCTTCGAGATCATCGAGCCCCTGACGCGCATGGCGATGCCGGAGCTTCTGGCCTTCACCCGCATGACCGGCGATCTCGTCAAGGCGATGCGCAAGTGCCCGCAGCCGATCATCGCGGCTGTCGACGGCATCTGCGCCGGCGCCGGCGCGATCCTCGCAATGGCCTCGGACCTCAGGCTCGCGACGCCGGAAGCCAAAACCGCCTTCCTCTTTACCCGCGTCGGCCTTGCCGGGGCGGACATGGGCGCTTGCGGCATCCTCCCGCGCATCATCGGCCAGGGCCGCGCCGCCGAACTGCTCTTCACCGGCCGTTCCATGAGCGCTGCCGAGGGCAATGCCTGGGGCTTCTACAACGGCTTGCACGCCGCCGCCGATCTCGAAGGCGAAGCCAAAAAACTCGCCCATTCGCTCGCCGATGGCCCCTGGTTCGCCCATGGCATGACCAAGACCATGCTCAATCAGGAATGGGCGATGGGCATCGACGAGATGATCGAATCGGAGGCCCAGGCCCAAGCCGTCTGCATGGCGACACAGGATTTCCGCCGCGCCTTCGAGGCCTTCGCCGCCAAGCGCAAGCCCGAGTTCCAGGGGAACTAACATGGGTCAGGCATCGACGCTTCCCGGTCCGTCGCGGGACCATCTGGACTTGCCGTTCTTCGAACAGCGCCACCGCGATTTCGCGGCCAGGGTCGACGACTTCGCCAGATCGGGCGTCATATCAAGCATCGATCACGCCGATGTCGATGGGGCCTGCCGCAAGCTGGTGAAGGCGCTGGGCGAAGCCGGGCTCCTCACTGCGGCGACCGGGACATCGGATGCCGAGCCGCTGATCGACAGCCGTTCCGTCTGCCTTGCCCGCGAAACGCTCGCCTGGCATGACGGCCTTGCCGATTTCGCCTTCGCCATGCAGGGTCTTGGTACCGGCGCGATCGGGTTGACCGGCTCCGCGGAACTGCGCGCTGCCGTTCTGCCCAAGGTCCGCTCCGGCGAATGGCTCTCCGCCTTCGCGCTCTCGGAAAAGGATGCCGGCTCCGACGTCGCCGCCATGGCCTGCGCCGCCCACGCCGATGGCGACCATTATGTGCTGGATGGCGAAAAGACCTGGATTTCCAACGGCGGCATCGCCGACGTCTATACCGTCTTCGCTCGATCCGGCGAGGCGCCGGGCACACGCGGCATCTCGGCCTTCGTCGTCTTTGCCGATGATCCCGGCTTCTCGATCTCCGAGCGCATCGAGGTGATCGCGCCGCATCCGCTGGCGACGATCCGGTTCGAAAACTGCCGCATCCCGGCCTCGCGCCGCCTGGGCGCGCCCGGCGAAGGCTTCAAGATCGCCATGCGCACGCTGGACATCTTCCGCGCCTCAGTCGCCGCAGCGGCCCTGGGCTTCGCGCGCCGAGCGCTCGACGAGTCCCTCGTTCATGCCAAGGCGCGGCCGATGTTTGGCGCAGCGCTTGCCGACCTTCAGTTGACGCAAGCCGCCCTCGGGGATATGGCGACCGGCATCGATGCGGCAGCGCTTTTAACCTATCGGGCGGCCTGGCGACGCGATGTGCAGAAGCTTTCCACGACGCGCGAAGCGGCGATGGCGAAGATGACGGCGACCGAGACGGCACAGGGTGTCATCGACCGCGCCGTCCAGCTCTTCGGCGGCCGCGGGGTGCGGACTGGTGAAATAACGGAAAAACTCTATCGGGAGATTCGCGCGCTGCGCATCTACGAAGGTGCGACGGAGGTTCAGAAACTCATCGTCGCCCGCGAACTCCTCAAGACCATTTGACGGGAGACATACTCATGGCATCGACACGCGAAGTCTTTGATTGGGCGGATCCATTCCGGCTGACGGAGCAGTTGAACGACGACGAGCGCATGGTGCTCGACACCGCGCATGCCTATGCGCAGGAGAAGCTGGCGCCGCGCGTGCTTGACGCCTTCCGTCATGAGAAGACCGATCCCGCTATCTTCCGCGAAATGGGCGAACTCGGCCTGCTCGGGCCGACAATCGCACCGGAATATGGCGGCGCCGGCCTCGGTTACGTCGCCTATGGCCTGATCGCGCGCGAGGTCGAGCGCGTCGACAGCGGTTACCGCTCGATGATGAGCGTGCAGTCCTCCCTCGTCATGGTGCCGATCGATGCCTTCGGTTCGGAAGCACAGAAGCAGAAATACCTGCCGAAGCTCGCGACGGGCGAATGGATCGGCTGCTTCGGCCTGACCGAACCGAACCACGGTTCCGACCCGGGCTCGATGGTGACGCGCGCGAAGAAGGTCGATGGCGGCTACAGCCTGACCGGCGCCAAGACCTGGATCTCCAACGCGCCCATCGCCGACGTCTTCGTCGTCTGGGCCAAGACCGAGGACGGCGTTATCCGCGGCTTCATTCTCGAAAAGGGCTGGAAGGGTCTCACCGCCCCGGCAATCCACGGCAAGGTCGGGCTGCGCGCCTCGATCACGGGCGAAGTCGTGATGGATAACGTCTTCGTGCCCGAGGAAAACTTGCTGCCCAACGTATCGGGCCTCAAGGGTCCCTTCACCTGCCTCAACTCCGCCCGCTTCGGTATTGCCTGGGGTGCGCTGGGGGCCGCCGAGGACTGCTATGCCAAGGCACGGCAATATGTGCTCGACCGCAAGCAGTTCGGCCGGCCGCTTGCCGCCAACCAGTTGATCCAGAAGAAGCTCGCCGACATGGTGACCGAGATCACGCTCGGCCTGCAAGGCTGCCTGCGCCTCGGCCGCATGAAGGAAGACGGCCATCCGCCGGTCGAACTGACCTCGATCCTGAAGCGCAACTCCTGCGGCAAGGCGCTGGACATTGCCCGCGCAGCCCGCGACAT
The DNA here is from genome assembly GCF_008365395.1 of Neorhizobium sp. P12A. Classification (NCBI taxonomy): domain Bacteria; kingdom Pseudomonadati; phylum Pseudomonadota; class Alphaproteobacteria; order Hyphomicrobiales; family Rhizobiaceae; genus Neorhizobium; species Neorhizobium sp. P12A. The sequence continues at coordinate 847,991 of NZ_QOVX01000001.1, forward strand.
GCTCGGCGGCAACGGCATTTCCGACGAATTCGGCATCGCCCGCCACATGGTCAACCTCGAAGTGGTCAACACCTACGAAGGCACCCACGACGTCCACGCCCTCATCCTCGGCCGCGCCATAACAGGCATTGCCGCTTTCGCGAATTGAGGACGGAATTGGCGTTTCGCACCGAAAGACCGCTTCGCTTCGGGGATTGCGATCCTTCAGGGATCGCCTATTTCCCGTCCTACTTGAACATCCTCGTCGGTGTTCTGGAGGATTTCTTCGCGTCGCTCGGTTTTCCCTGGAAGATGATGGTCGACGACAGGCGCATCGGCGTTCCGACGGTGCGCCTCGATCTCACCTTTTCCAGCCCCGGCTTCCAGGGCGATACGCTGGAATTTGCACTCCATGTCCGCGGCGTCGGCCGGTCCTCGCTCGATCTCGAGCATGAGATATCCGCCAACGGCAAGCTACTGTGGAGCGCCAAGCACCGCGTCGTCTCGACCTCGCTCGATACCCATCAATCCCTTGCCTGGCCGGAGGATATCCGTGCCGCGCTGACCTCTCATTTGGAGACCGCCGATGCACACCATCCTGCAACCTGAAGGTTGGGCCAAGCCCATCGGCTATGCCAACGGCGTCGCCGCAACCGGTCGTACGGTCTTCGTCGGCGGTCAGGTCGGCTGGAACGCCGCCTGCGAATTCGAGAGCGACGATTTCGTCGAGCAGGTGCGTCAGACGCTGAAGAACGTCGTTGCGATCCTCGCCGAGGGTGGCGCCGAACCGCAGCACATCACCTCGATGACCTGGTATTTCACCGACAAGGCTGAATATCTCGGCAACCTCAAAGGCATCGGCCAGGCCTATCGCGACATCATCGGCCGGCATTTCCCGGCCATGGCCGCAATGCAGGTCGTCGCCCTCGTCGAGGACCGCGCCAAGATCGAGATCCAGGCAACCGCCGTCATCCCGGAATAGGTGAACCATGCCGGACTTGCGCTTTTCCGACACGATCTCGGGCTCGGTGCGTAACGGCGTTCTTGTCGTCACCATCGACAATCCGCCGGTCAACGCCACATCGGCGGACGTTCGCGCTGGTCTGATGGCGGCGCTCGACCGCGCCGAAGTGGACGCGACAGTGCAGGCAATCGCGCTGACTGGCGCCGGCAATACCTTCGTCGGCGGCGCCGACATCAAGGAATTCGGCAAGCCGCCCGTCGAACCGACGCTGCCGCAGGTCATCGAGCGCATCGAAGCCTTCAGGAAGGCTGCCGTTGCCGCTATCAATGGCGCGGCCCTCGGCGGCGGCTGCGAGCTGACGCTCGCCTGCCATCATCGCATCGCCCTTTCTTCGGCGAAGATCGGCCTGCCCGAAGTCAAGCTCGGCATCGTGCCGGGCGCGGGTGCCACGCAGCGCCTGCCGCGCCTGACCGGAACACCCGCAGCCATCGAACTGATCTCGTCGGCCCGCCTCGTCGGCGCCGGTGAAGCGCGGTCGCTTGGCATTGTCGACGCGGTTGTAGACGCCGATGTGGTCGGCGCCGCTGCCGAGGTCGCGAAAGGCCTCGTCGGCAAGCCTCTTCGCCGCACCGGCGCGCTGACAGTTCCCGATGCGCCGGCCGACACCCTCGAGAAGGCGGCCGCCGATGCCGCCCGCAAGGCCAAAGGCCAGCGCGCGCCGCTCGAAGCGATCCGCCTCGTGCGCCTTGCCGCCACTGCCCCGCTTGCCGAGGGCTTGGCAGAGGAACGCCGCACCTTTCTCGAACTGCGCGACAGCGACGAAGCCGCCGCCCTTCGCCACGTCTTCTTCGCCGAGCGCGCCGCCGGCAAGGTCGATGGCCTCGAAACGGTGAAGGCACGCAAGGTCGACGTGATCGGCATCGTCGGCACCGGCCTGATGGGCTCGGGCATCGCCGTTGCTGCGCTCAATGGCGGCTATCGCGTCATCGGCGTCGAGCAGACACAGGATGCGGCCGACAAGGGCCGTGAGCGGATCTCTGGCCTTCTCGACAAGGCCGTGCAGACCGGCCGGCTGGATGCCGCCGGACGCGACGGGCGCCTGCAGCGGCTGACCGTAACATCTGACGCGTCGGAACTTGCCGCCGCCGATCTCGTCATCGAAGCCGTCTTCGACGACCTTGTGGTCAAGACCGAACTCTTCCAGCGCCTCGACAACATCGTCCGACCGGACGCGATCCTTGCCACCAATACCAGCTATCTGGACCCGAACGCGATTGCCGCCGCCACCGCTCATCCCGAGCGGGTGGTCGGCCTGCACTTCTTCTCGCCGGCCCATATCATGCGGCTGGTCGAAGTCGTGAACTGCGCGAAATCAGCACCCGACGTCCTCGTCACCGCACTCGCCGTTGCCAAGAAGCTCGGCAAGCTGCCTGTCGTCTGCGGCGTGACCGAAGGCTTCATCGGCAACCGCATTTTCTCGGCCTATCGCCGCGAGGCTGAATTCATGCTGGAGGACGGCGCCCTGCCGCACGAGATCGATGCGGCGCTGGAGGCCTACGGCTTTCCGATGGGCCTTTTCGCGGTCTACGACATGGCGGGCCTCGAGATTGCCTGGGCAAAACGCAAACGCCAGGCCGCAACCCGCGATCCTGCAGCTCGCTACGTCGATATCGCCGACCGGCTTTGCGAGGCCGGGCGTTTCGGGCAGAAGGCCGGCAAGGGCTGGTACGTCTATCCGAACGGCAAGCGCTCTGTCGATCCTGATGTCACCGCCTTGATCGAGCAGGTCCGAGCCGAAAAAGACATCGAACCCAGACATTTCAACGCCGACGAGATCACCGCTCGCCTGTTGAAGGCCATGTCCGACGAGGGAGAGGCGCTGCTTGCCGAGGGTGTGGCAGCACGCCCCGGCGATATCGATCTCGTCATGATCAACGGCTACGGTTTCCCGTCCCATCGCGGCGGCCCGATGTTTGCCGCCGGCCGTCGATAAGCCGTAGGACGCCTTTGCTGAAATTACTCAGGCTGCGGAGATCAACGTGAAAAGCTCCTGCGCGCGCTTGACGCCGCGCAGTGCATAACGGCCGACGGAGACGATATCGTTGCGCTGCACGACCTGCGCCGATGAGGCGAAACTCGACGACATCAGGATATCGCGATCCGCGGAATGGCACATCGATGCAATGCGGCTCACCTCGTTGACAGCAGGCCCGATGACCGTGAAATCCAGCCGATCCTGGCTGCCGATATTGCCATAGAAGACATCGCCGATATGCAGCCCGAGATAGACTTCCGTCACCGGCCGCCCCTCGATCTGCCGCTGTGAATTGAGGTCCCTCAGACGCTGGCGCAACAGGGATTCGGCCTTGAGAGCCGCAGCACAGGCATCGCTGGTATCCTCGGCTTTGAAGATGGCAAGCGTCCCGTCACCGATCAATTTCAGCACGTTGCCGCCGGCCTCATGGATCGAGGATATGACGGCATCGGCATAGTCGTTCAGCATCGGGATGAGCTCATCCGGCTCGGCCGTATCCGAAATGCGCGTATAGTTCGCAAGGTCGGAAAACCATAGCGCCGCCGAGATCCGCTCTGCCTTGCCGCGGCTGATCTTGCCCTCCAGCACATGCCGGGCGGCATCCTCGCCGAGATAGACCTCGGCAATGGTGCGCGCGATGCGGCCGAGCGCCGTGCATTTGATCGCAAGCCCGAGCGCAGGCACGAGGCGGCGCAGGGTCGCCAGGTCTTCCCCGGAAAAACCGTCCTTGGCAGTGCTTGCGAAATGCGAGAAAAAGCAATCCATCTCGCCGATCGTACCGGCTTCTTCGAAGCGTTGGGCAAAGGCGATGAAATCGGTGTGGCCGGACTCCTGCATGCTGTCCAGCCCGTAGAAATCGATCGGATCGCCACCCGTGATGCGCCGGCGAACTTCGGGCTCGCCGCTGCTCAGCAGGTAATAGAAAGCCGAGCGCAGCCAGTTTTCCTGCGCGATGCCGCGTCCCGTCGGGCCGTATTCGAATACCGGCTCGACGGCTTCGCGCCGATCCCAGCGAAATGCGCGGCCTTCGTAAACGGGGTGCAGCGTGTCCATGAGCGCCATCGCTCGGCCAAGCTCGAGGCCGTGCTGATAGCAGGCATCGCAGAAACCGCTGAGCAACGCGGATTCCGAAGTGCCTTTCAGGCCTTGCTGCATCAACCATGCAGCAATCTCGCTGATATCTTTATCTTGCATGAAGGTAATCCCGGGGCTTCTGAGGGTTCGCTTTAATACCATTCAACGACGCAAGAAAGCCGCGATATCGAATTCGCGGCCGAAAACATGGAAATCGCCGCTTTGCGGGCTGCAAAGCGGCGATTTGACGCGATGGATATACCGACAGGCAATCAGCCTCTGGCAGTCGGCTTCAAAAGGTCGTCCAGGCCGATCCGGCGGAAGAGCTCGGCGCGAACACGGTCGGCAACGCCGTTGACGATCTCCGCTCCATCTTCCGACGGATCGATATGGGTACGGAACGGGCGCTTGCCGAACGGCATGTTGACCACGTCGACGATCGCGACAGCCACGGCGCCTGCGTCCGCATCAGCCGGTTCGAGCGAGGCAAGGCCTTTCAGTGCCTGATCGGTCACGCCCTTGTAGGGACCGTCATTATATTCGGCAGCGCGGGCCGTGTCGGCCGGAGAGCCGGAATGAGCGAAATGGTTGGTGCCCTTGGTGAAGGCGCCGGGCACGATGATCGCGGTTTCGATACCCCAACGGTTCAGCTCGCTTGCATAGGAGACCGCAAGCGAATCCATCGCGGCCTTGGCAGCGAAATAGGGAGCGAGATAGGGCGGCGTGCCGCCGCGGGTGCTTGATGAGGACACCCAGACGACCAGGCCCTTCCCTGCCTTGCGCATATAGGGTAGCGCTGCCCGATTGATGCGCTGGGTCGAAAGGACGTTGATATCGAAGAGCTCGGCATATTGTTCCGGCGTGAAGGCTTCGGCCGGGCCGAAGGACATGTGGCCGGCATTGTGTACGAGCACGTCGATGCGGCCTTCGTCGGCAATGACCTTGGCGATGCCCGCCTCGACGGAGGCATCGTTGGCGACGTCGAGTTCGACGGTGCGAAGGTCGACGGTGTTGTCCTTGGCGAAGGCGGCAGCCTCGGCAACGGCAGGAGCGTTGCGTCCTTCAGTGCCGCGAATGCCGGCATAGACGGTGTGCCCGGCCTTGGCGAGGGCGCGAGCCGTGAGCGCACCAAAGCCGCTCGATGCGCCCGTGATGACGATAACTTGCTTGCTCATGATCTTGATCCTTCGGGATGGGGTAAATGGGATTTACGAAAGGCGGAGGCGGCTCTCCCTCTCCTCCGTCATCCCTGTGCTCGTCACAGGGATCCAGCCGGCCCAAGTCCTTGGGCCGAGGGGAGTCTTTTCACGTCGCAGACGCGCCGTGACTGGATTCCTGTGACAAGCGCAGGAATGACGGGGGACAGCGCCGTGACCGAGTCACGCGCCCCACCTGCCAGTTAGAACCTCAGATCATGCCGCCATTGGCGCGCAGCACCTGACCATTGACCCAGGCGCCATCGGGACCGGCGAGGAAGGCGACAACGCTGGCGATATCCTCCGGCGTGCCGAGACGTTCGAGCGGGTTTGCCTTGGCCAGCCGGTCGATGAGTTCGTCAGATTTGCCGTTGAGGAAGAGATCGGTGGCGGTCGGACCAGGAGCGACTGCATTGACCGTGATCTTGCGGCCGCGCATTTCCTTGGACATGATGCCCGTCATGGTTTCGACCGCAGCCTTGGTGCCGGCATAGACGGCGTAGCTTTCCGGCTTCAGGCCAACGACGCTCGACGAGAAATTGATGACCCGGCCGCCTTCGCGCAGGCGCTTTGCAGCTTCGCGCAGCGTGTTGAACGTGCCCTTGAGATTGATGGCGATCTGACGATCAAAGCTGGCGTCATCGACATTCACCAGAGGCGAAAGCAGCATGATGCCGGCATTGTTGACGAGCACATCTACGCCGCCGAATGCGGTTTCTGCCGTATCGAACATCCGGCGGACGGCTTCGGCATCCGAAACGTCGGCCTGTGCCGCCACGGCCTTGCCGCCGGCCTGCTCGATCTTGCGCACCACGTCCTCGGCTGAGGCGGCGCTGCCTGCATAGTTGACGACGACGGTGAAACCATCCTTGCCGAGACGCTCGGCAATCGCGGCGCCGATACCTCTGGAAGCGCCGGTGACGATGGCGACCTTGTTGCTCTCAACGGACATTGTCTTTCTCCTCAGTGTGTTTGCGCCTCAGCGCGTTTCGATGAGAGGAAGATGCCCCTTTTCGAACGGCGGATAATCGGCCATTATCCGGCATCACTATCCGGGAAATGCGAACAAATACGATGGACAGGTTCGATGCCATGCGGGTCTTCACCCGCGTCGTTGAAAGACGCAGCTTCACACTGGCGGCCGAGGACACCGGGCTGCCACGCTCGACGGTGACCGATGCGGTCAAGCAGGTTGAGGCGCGCCTCGGCGTGCGCCTGCTGCAGCGCACGACCCGCCATGTCAGCCCGACGCTCGACGGCGAGGCCTATTACCAGCGATGCCTCAGCATACTCGCCGACATCGAGGATGCCGAGGGCGCCTTTGCCGGCGCCAAGCCGAAAGGGCTGCTGCGCGTCGATGTCCACGGGACGCTGGCGCGGCATTTCGTGCTGCCGAGCCTGCCCTCGTTCCTCGAGACTTATCCCGACATCGAGTTCTACATGAGCGAGGGCGACAGGCTGGTGGACCTGGTGCGCGAGGGTATCGACTGCGTGCTGCGCGTCGGCATTCCCCAGGATAGCGACATGGTCGCCCGCCGCGTTGCGATGCTGGAAGAGCTGACACTTGCCTCACCCGCCTATATCGAACGCCATGGGATGCCGGAGCATCCGGAAAGGCTGGAGGGCCACCGCATGGTCGGCTTCCGTTCGACGGCAGCAGGCGGATTGCTGCCCCTTGAATTCATCATCGACGGGGAGGTGCGCAATATCATGCTGCCGACGACGGTTTCGGTGAATGCTGCCGAAAGCATGCACGCTGCGGCAAGGCTCGGGCTAGGCATCATCCAGGTGCCGCGGTACCATATGCAACAATATCTCGATTCCGGCGAGCTGGTATCGATCCTGACGGACTATCCCCTGACGAAGACGCCGGTATCGCTGCTCTATCCCCGCAACCGCCAGCTTTCTCCCCGCGTGCGCGTCTTCATCGATTGGCTCACCAGAGTCTTCGCGCAGCACCGGGATGAAACCACCGCCTGAAACAAATAAGCGGTAACAGCCCTTTGAATATGCAGCCGACATCCCTACGTGCGAAGAGAAACGCCGGGCCTGCAATACAGGCAAGGAATCTGCGGAAGGATGGGGCGAATGGTTGAGCGGAAACAATTGAAACTCGGCGCCTTCATGCGTCCTGTCAGCCTTCATGCCGGCGCATGGCGTTACCCGGGTGCCTATCCCGATGCCAACTTCAATTTCAAGCATATTGTCAGCTTCGCACAGAAGCTGGAGCAGGCGAAATTCGACGCTTTCTTCATGGCCGATCATCTGGCCGTGCTCAACATGCCGATCGAGGCGCTGAAGCGCAGCCACACCGTCACCTCCTTCGAGCCCTTCACCCTGCTTTCCGCGCTTGCGGCCCTCACCGAGAAGATCGGCCTCGTCGCGACCGCCTCGACCACGTTCGATGCGCCCTATCACATCGCCCGTCGCTTCGCCTCGCTCGACCACATCAGCGGTGGCCGCGCCGGCTGGAACATCGTCACCACGTCCAATCCCGATGCAGCGCTGAATTTCGGGCTGGAAGAGCACATGGAGCACGACGAACGCTATGGCAGGGCCCGTGAATTCTACGATGTCGTGACCGGCCTCTGGGACAGCTTTGCCGACGATGCCTTCATTCGCGATACCGAAAGCGGCATTTTCTTTGATCCTGATAGGATGCATGTCCTCGGCCACAAGGGCGCGGAACTGAGCGTGCGCGGCCCGCTGAATATCGCCCGTTCGCCGCAGGGCTGGCCGGTTATCGTGCAGGCCGGACAATCCGAAGCCGGCCGACAGCTTGCCGCCGAAACCGCCGAAGTCGTCTTCGCCGCACCCCGCGACCTCGATACGGCCAAGCCGATGTATGCCGACATCAAGGGCCGGATGCAGCGCGTCGGTCGCAATCCCGACCATCTGAAGATCCTGCCGGCCGCTTTCATCGTCGTCGGCGACACGGTCGACGAAGCCAAGGCCAAGCGCGCCAAGCTGGACAGCCTGGTCCATTACGACAGCGCCATCGCCCAGCTGTCGATCACGCTCGGCCACGATGCCTCGAAATTCGATCCCGACGCTCCACTCCCGGAAATCCCTGAGAGCAACGCCAGCAAGAGCGGTCGCGAGCAGGCGATCCGTCTGGCGCAGAGGGAAAATCTGACCGTCCGGCAGCTTGCCCAGCGCCTCGGCGGCTATGGCGGGCTTGCCTTCGTCGGCACGCCAGCGACCATCGCCGACGAGATGGAGAAATGGCTCGACGAACGAGGCTCCGACGGCTTCAACGTCGTCTTCCCCTTCCTGCCCCAGGGCCTGAATGACGTCGCGGATCGGGTCATTCCCGAACTGCAGCGCCGCGGTCTCTTCCGCAAGGAGTATGAGGGAACGACGCTGCGCGAACATCTTGGCCTGCCGCGCCCGGAAAACCGCTTCTTTGCGCCGGCAGCACACGCGGCCCAATGAGGGATCCGGGTGACATCGGCAGCCAAATCGGTCAGAAGAAACCATCATTTCAAGAGACCAGCCGATGAGCCAGCTATCCCATTTCGACTACGACACCGCCTCCGAAGCCGCCCGCGCCGAGCATGATCGTGAAGTCGCCCTGCGCGGTCGCATGACCAACATGAAGCGCACGCTGCTGCATTCGCCGGCGGCACACCGGATCTATGCCGAGTGGTTCACGCTGCGCGAGGAACTGCGGCCTGCACTGGACGACCGCGCCGTCTGGCTTTTCTGCCTGTCCATCTCACTGGAGAGCCGGTCGATCATTCCCGTCGGCTTCTTTCGCCGGGCATTGATCAATGCGGGTCTTACGCCCGATGCTGTTGTGGCGACGGAAGACGAGGCGCTGCTGATGGAATTCGGCAGGGCGATCGTCGTCGATGCCAACGCCGTGCCTCAGGAACTGTGGGACCAGCTGAAAGCGCGCTACGACGAGCCGACCTTGGTGAACCTCGTCGCCTTCGCCGGCATCATGATCGCGACGGCCGTGTTCAACAATGTCGTGGATGTGGACGTCGATGCGGAGCTGAGGCCTTATCTGGAAGGCTTTGAGTTGCCAGCCAGATCGTAACGCTACCGCCCGATCATCTCACCCCGAAATCGTGGTCGAGAACTCAGGGTTGCCGCGGATCGTGTTGCTGACGGTGCAGATCTCGTCTTCGGCGGCGCGCGCGATCGCCTCGCGGGTCTCTTCGTCGAAAGCACCCTTGATCGTGAAGGCGATGTTGAATTTCTCGACGCGCGACAGGCCCTCGGTCGCCTTCTCGCCGGTCACGACCGCGGTGACCTCGGTCAATTTGTCGAGAACGCCCATATTGCTTGCCGCCATGCGGGCGCTGAGCACAAGGCAGGCCGACAGCGAGGAATAGAGCAGATCGAGCGGATTGAATCCCGGCTGCGATGGGCCGGTGACGATATCGAGCGCGCCGCCGGTAACTGTCGTCACATGCGGAAATCCGGTGCGTCCAACGACCGCGGTTGCGCCCGTCTGCCGCGTCTTAATCTTCAGCTCAGCCATGGGAAAATTTGCCCTACCTGTTCAAAACAACGTTTGAAAACAAATAGGGATTTTCGCGACCGGAAACAATCCAAGTGAATTTACGACAACACAATACGGGCCGTTCCGGCTCTCAATGGGCGGTCCAGCAGCTTTCGCAACATCCATAGGCCGGCGCCGTGGATGTCCAGCGGAAGAACCGTTGGTGGCAATATACGCACTCGATTTCGACGACATGCGTTTTCTTGGCAACCACAAACGGCTTTGGTCGGCTGACCCGCTCCGCTCTCCACTGCTCCAGCTTCGTGATCATGCTATCCCCCGCTCGATCAATTTCCTTCATTGTAGAAAATCCTAAATTTAAGAAAACGCCAGTCCGACTTACTGTGGATAATAACGGTAAGTTATCCCCGATATTCTCTACAAACAGGACACAAAAGGATAGTTTGGCGAATATTGCTCTAACGATATGGAGTTATACTTTCGTTTTCGCTTAACCCATGGGTAGTAACTCTTAAGTATTAGTTACCGGTCCGAAGCGGCGCGAGGGGTTATCGGCATCCTGATTCGCGATTCGCCGACGCCCTGCGTCGTCAAGGCACATTGCAGACGCCACCGATTGTGGTTGCAATCGGCGCTGCACTGGTCGCAGACGAAATCTGACGCTATCTCGGGGTAAAGCGGCTATCGCACGCTCACTGGCGAAAGCCTTATCCAGCAAGACTTGAAGGGGAGCCGATATGCGCAAGGCAATCGTGGTTTGGGGTGGCTGGAAAGGTCACGAACCCGAGGAAGGCGCGCATATCGTCGGGCGGATGCTCGCTGAAGACGGCTTCGAGGTGGAGATCACACCGGATCTCGGCATCTTGGGCTCGCCGACATTGCGCAGCGCAAGCCTGCTGGTGCCGATCATTACCGGCGAGACGATCGAGAAGCCCCACGTCGATTCGCTGACATCGGCCGTCCGCGGCGGCTTAGGCCTCGCCGGCTTCCATTGCGCGCTTGCCACCTCCTTCAAGGAAAGCCCCGCCTTCCACTATCTGACCGGCGTCACCTGGGTCGCCCATCCCGGCAACATTATCGATTTCCGCGTCGCCGTGACCCGCCAGGACGACCCTCTCATGGCCGACATCCCGGATTTCGACTACCGCTCGGAGCAATATTACCTGCACTACGATCCGTCGGTCGAAGTGCTGGCGACCACGACATTCACGGGCAAACATGATCAGGCGACGCGCAACGTCACCATGCCCGTCGTCTTCAAGCGCCATTTCGGCGCCGGCCGCATCTTCTATTCCGCCCTCGGCCATGTCGCGGCCGAATTCGACCATCCCCACATGCCGGTCATCCTGCGGCGTGGCCTTTCCTGGGCCGCACGCCGCTGACCGCATGTGTGAGCCCCAAAAAGCACACGCTGACAGCAAAAACCTAGGGACCAGTGGAAAGGGAGGGCTGGACATGGCCTTCCCGAAAGGGTCCCCTAGGTCTTATCGGGATCAATGGGGGAGAGTTACCATGCATCTACGCCGAAGCGTTTTCGCCTCGATCACTGCTCTGTCTTTCGGTTTCATTGGTATAACGACCAGCTTCGCCGCCTCGCCGCAACCGGTCGAGGCCGAGCACGGTATGGTCGTCACCGCTCAGCATCTGGCTACCGACATTGGCGTCGACGTGCTGAAGAGCGGCGGCAATGCGGTCGACGCAGCTGTTGCGGTCGGGTATGCACTGGCGGTTGTCTATCCCACGGCCGGCAATATCGGCGGCGGCGGTTTCATGACCATCCGCATGAAGGACGGCAAGACGACTTTCTTCGATTTTCGTGAGCGTGCGCCGATCGCCGCCACCAAGACCATGTATCTCGACGACAAGGGTAACGTCGTGAAAGGCGCAAGCACCGAGGGCTATCTCGCCGTCGGCGTCCCCGGCTCCGTCATGGGCTTCGAAACGGCGCGGGAGAAATACGGCACCAAGTCCCGTCAGGAACTGATGGCCCCGGCCATTCGCTACGCAAAAGAAGGCTTCATCCTCAACCAGGCCGATGCCAAGACGCTGAATGACAGCGAGAAGCGTCTGTCGCAAGATCCGGCCGCCGACGCCATCTTCGTCAAGCCGAATGCCGCACCCTTCTCCTCGGGCGACAAGCTCGTGCAGCCGGACCTCGCCAACGCCCTCTCCAGCATATCGGACCAGGGACCGGACGCTTTCTACAAGGGCGCGATCGCCGATCTGATCGTCAAGGCGAGTGGGGCTAAGCATGGCATCCTGGCAAAGGAAGATTTCGAGCAGTACAAGGTGCGTGAACTCGCACCCGTCACCTGCAATTATCGCGGCTACGACATCATTTCCTCGCCGCCGCCCTCGTCAGGTGGCGTCATCATCTGCGAAATCCTGAATGTGCTGGAAGGCTATCCGCTCTCCTATCTCGGCCAGGGTTCGGCTGAGACCGTGCATCTGATGGTCGAAGCCATGCGCCATGCCTATGTCGATCGCAATGCCGCCCTCGGCGATCCTGACTTCGTCGACAATCCCGTGAGCAAACTGCTGGACAAGGCCTATGCCGCCAAGATCCGCGACAGCATCGATCCCTATCGCGCCGGCGTCTCGAAGGATCTCATGCCGAAGGGCATGGGCGAGAGTCACGAGACCACCCACTATTCGATCATCGACAATGACGGCAACGCCGTTGCCGTGACCTACACGCTGAACGGCTCCTTCGGCGCCGGCGTGGTGGCCGACGGTACTGGCATCCTACTCAACAACGAGATGGACGACTTCACCTCCAAGCCCGGCGTACCGAACCTCTATGGCCTCGTGCAGGGCGAGGCCAACGCCATTCAGCCGAAGAAGACCCCCCTCTCCTCCATGAGCCCGACGATCATTGCTAAGGACGGCAAGCCATTCATGGTGATCGGCAGCCCGGGCGGCTCCCGCATCATCACCATCACACTCGAAGCGATCATCAACGTCATCGATTTCGGCATGGATATCGGCCAGGCGATCGATACGCCGCGCATCCATCATCAATGGCTGCCCGATAAGGTCTATACCGAACCCTACGCCCTCTCGCCCGACACCCTCAAGCTGCTGGCCGGCATGGGATATGACGTGCAGGTCGACAAGAGCTGGCCGGTCTGGGGTCAGGCCGCAGGCATCCTCGTCGGCGGCAAGAGCCTTGGCGAAATCAGTGAGGGCGGCGGCGCCCGCTACAACGGCGCCATGGACAGCCGTGCCGGCTCCGGCACAGCCGAGGGATATTGAGAGCTGACAGGCCGTTTCCTCAGTGAAACGGCCGCACCTCGACCGGCGCACGGCAGGCTATGGCCGCCTTTTTCCCCCATGCCATCGCCTCGTCCATGTCAGCGGCATCCAGCACCCAGAAGCCGCCGACATGCTCGCCGGTTTTCAGATAAGGCCCGTCGATGACGAGCACCTGACCATCGGGCCTCGCCTGCAGCGATCTTGCGCTGCTTACAGGATGCAGGCCGCCAACGAACAGCCTGACACCGGCGGCTATCATCTCCTCGTTGAGGACATCGATATCACGGTGCATCGCCTCGTCCTCCGTGGACGGATCGTAGTCGTCAGGATGGTGGATTGCGACCAGATAGCGCGCCATGTCGTTGCCTCCAGGGTTTTCGGCCGGGCCGATCGCCCCGCCGTCACTGTCTAGACGAACGATCGAATCGCGATCCGACAAATTTCCGGGAGATTTTTCCAGCACGGTGCCGATTTGGCCTTTGGCCGGCCGTTGGCGCGAGCGGACAACGCTCCACGACGCCCTCAGGACGGGGCGTTTCTCACGTGAAGACCGATCGCGCACAACCGTTTGCGCTGTTCCTAAAAGCGGATCGTCAGGCCGAGGATGGGGCCCTGCTCGACGACATCGAAGAGGAAGTTGTCCCTGTCGTAATTGACACCCAAGGCGCGGTAGCCTGCCGTGGCAGAGATTGTGTCGTTGAATTTGTATCCGAGCCCGGCGCCGACATCCCAATCAACCTTCGCGCCGCCACCGCCGACCAGGCCCCACCCGGTCCCATAGATATGCGGCGTGAAGAAGTAATTGCCCCTGAGCCCAGCGACCGCATCGACCCAGATTTTTGAAAGGTCGCCGTCGAATCCGCCCAAAAAGCCGCCGTTGAGGGACAGGCTGGTATCGACGGACCAGATTCGCGCACCGCCGACGATATCCAGATGGCCGCTCGGGTCGTCGAGAAGCGCATATCCCACCCCGATCAGGCCAGCAAAGGACTTCGCAGTGACATCGACGCTGTTGGCTATGATGCCTCTCGGCGTCCCTGTGCTATACGATAACTTCGTGTAAAGCACGTCGCCGAAGACGCTGAAGCGATCGTATCGGGCTTCGCCGGTGATCATGGCGGCGAAGTCGAGATGGTCGAAAAGATCGCCAAAATCCGCGCTGACGTGAGCGGGCGGCAGTCTGCCGTGGCCAACATCCCCTGATATTCCGGCGGCCCAGAAATAGGGGGTGACTTCAAAGGTCCATCCCGACGGCGCCTGAACCGCGGCAGGCGCAGGAGCAAGCGGCGTGAGATCAGCCGCCCGCAGGATGGTGGAAGGCAATAGCGCCAAACCGACCGCAACGGCAGCAATAGCCGCATTCTTAAGTTTCATCACTGAATCCCCTCTATCCAATGAGTCAAGGCTATACACCCCGTAGAATCGCCGTCTCTACCCCACGATGTTAGGATGCTCTAATACTACCTGTCCAGCAGCCCACGACACCGTTGCGAAAACGAGTGGCGGTTGTGGCTTTTCTGCCGCAATGCTTCGAGGTTGCGCTTGCGCTAGGAGCCGGGGCCATCTGCCGCCTTGGCAACTGGGCGATCGTCCGGGTTTGCCGTCATGACGCCGAGGGATTGGCTGAGCGCGCGCGCGACGCGATCGGCCAGTTCCTTTTGCACATCTATAAGCGTTGTGGTCGCAAAGGGGCGATCATAGGTTTCGCTCCAGACGACTTGGCCGCTATGTGCGTCCACAAGCTGCGTATTCAGCCGAACCGTGTCGCCTTGCGAACGCAGGCTGCCCCTCACGACATAGGCGACAGCAAGGTGACGCCCGATATCGGTCACACTGTCCTGAACGAAGCCCGGGGGCAGCGAATAAAGTCTCATCGTGTCGAACTGGATCAGGTTGCTGATGAGTTGCTGGGTCAGCCCGGTGGCCAGAAATCGGTCGTTGTCGCTCAGGCTCAGCGCGTCGAAGGGCAGAACGATTATTGCCGGTCCTCCGGCCACAGCGTTGGAGGACCGTGCGCCCATGTCGTTCCAAATCCAGGCACCGGCGGCCGCGGCACAGATAAGGAGGACTGCAAACATGGCGGTAGCCCGTCCGGGCCGCCATTTGCGGCCGTCAGCTTCACGGATTTCCACGGGAGCTGATAGCGTCACCGTTGTCTGGCTTTCTTTTTCCAGGGGGCCTGTGGCGACATCGTTCGGTTCCGCTAGGTTGAGTGGGCGCGATCTTGCACTCGCATCCATCCATTCAAAATGAGGAATATATCCGCCGCGTGGAATGGAAATGCGGATCATGTCACGGCTTCCCTCCCCGGCATAATAGCAGTCGAGATCGCGCCGGAGACGACGGGCTTCCAGACGGACGACAGGGTCCGACTGGGCGTCGAAGGTTTCGTCGCGACCGAACACAGCCCGCGCTATCGGATAGCCCTTGAGGAAATCCGCCCTTCCGTCCAACGTCTCTTCCACGACATATCGAAGCAGCAGACGGCGGCGGGCGCTGGCTTGAAGCGTCGGGTTCGCCAGGATCCGCTCCATTTGCAATCGCCGCTCTCTCGGTGACGGCTCGGCAGCGATCACCCCTTCTTCGTCGCCAAATAGGTTCCGGATAGATGCCATCGATCCCCCCATTGGATGTCCGAGCGACAAGCCGACCCTTCACCACCTGCCCTGTCGTTCGCGACGACCCAGCTTCCCCTAGCGCGAGACACCGCGGGAGTATGCACCTTTTCCGTGTTCACTGGTATAGAAATTTAAGATTAGCTAATATACACCAACACGCCGAGGACAGTGAACAGACCATTTAGCTGCGGGGCGGTGCGAACATGTTCGTACCATTGGCCTTCGCAGTGCGAACCTGTTCGTATCTTGATCCTTTTCCCTCTAATGCGCAGCCTTCGCCCGCGGACCTTTGTCGCCATCAGAGGGCAAGCGTCATGTCGGGACCAGACCTCCTCGTCGCTCGTTGGCCTCACCGCGAGCTATCCATACGCAGGCTGTTTAATAGGAACGTCGATTTTCGAACATTATCCGAGGATTACGAGGAAGCGCTTCGTGCAATGCGGCACTGGCAAGCCGCCGGCAGCGAGCCGAAGGCGGAGGAATACAGCAGCCTGGCGGTGGAGATCGAGGCCGAGATCGAACGCATGCTCGATCTCCCTGCGGGAGGGTCATAGTCGAGGCGGGATGGGCCACGTTTAGGAGCGAAGAACAACGCTCTCCCGGCCGACGTTCTCCCTGCCAATGGGCGCAGTTCAATTTTTGCGCCCCGGATTACTTACGCATTTGCACATCTACGAGTGCGGCGGGCCCAGAAGCCCAGGCAAATCGGATCGAAGCAAATCGGATTGAAACGGGGACCCAAGAGGAGAATTCGATGAACATGAAACAGGGCATGCTAACGACTGCGCTGCTATGCGGCAGCGCGCTGATGTTCGGCGGGCATACGCCCGCACAGGCTCAGGAGCAAACGAAACCCAACATCCTCGTCATCATGGGCGACGATGTCGGCTGGTTCAACATTGGTGCCTATCATCGCGGCATCATGTCCGGGAAGACGCCGAACCTCGACAGGCTCGCGTCCCAGGGCATGATGTTCACCGACTATTATGCCGAAGCAAGCTGCACGGCCGGCCGCGCCAGCTTCATCACCGGCGAGATCCCGTTGCGAACCGGCTTGACGACAGTTGGCCAGGCCGGCGCCGATGTGGGCATGCCCGACAAGGCAGCGACGATAGCATCGGCACTCAAGGCCCAGGGTTATGATACGGGACAGTTCGGCAAGAACCATCTCGGCGACCTTAACAAGTACCTGCCGACGCTGCATGGCTTCGACGAGTTCTTCGGCTACCTCTATCACCTCGACGCCATGTCCGATCCCTACTGGTATTCGTTTCCGGACGACCAGTCCTATCGCGACAAGGTCGGCCCACGCGATCTGATCCACACCTTCGCGACCGATACCGACGATGCGACCGAGCAGCCGCGCTGGGGCCGGATCGGCAAGCAGAGGATAGTCGACGAGGGACCGCTCGCCCCCTATCCCGACATGAGCCACGTGCCGAACATGCACGACATCACGCCGAAGGCGAAATACGACATGACGACGTTCGACGAGGTGCTCGTCAAAGCGTCCTGCGACTTCATGGACAAGGCCAAGACGAACGGAAAGCCTTTCTTCGTCTGGCACAACACCACGCGCATGCACGTCTGGACGTTCCTGTCGCCGAAATATCAGGCCATGATGAACAGCCAGACGAACTACGGTCTCGAAGAGGCCGGAATGGCGCAACTCGACGATAGCGTCGGCGCCCTGCTGAGGTGCGTTGAGGACTCGGGCGACGCCAACAATACGATCATCGTCTTCACGACAGACAATGGTGCAGAGGTGTTCACCTGGCCGGATGGTGGCATGACGCCGTTTAAAGGCACCAAGGGCACGGTCATGGAAGGCGGCTTCCGCGCGCCGGCGATTATCCGCTGGCCGGGACACGTAAAGGCAGGCTCGGTCGAAAACGGCATCTTCTCGGCCCTCGACTGGTTCCCGACGCTCCTGGCGGCAGCCGGCAACTCTGACATCACCGACCAACTTCTGAAGGGCGTGAAGCTCGGAGACGAGACCTACAAGAACCACCTCGACGGTTACAACCAGATCGATCTGCTGCAGGGCAATGGACCGTCGAAGCGGCACGAATTCTTCTACTTCGGCGGCCCGCAGCTCGGTGCCGTTCGCATCGACGACTTCAAATTCCAGTTCTTCCAGCAGCCGCAAGGCTGGCCGGGCGGGAAGGTGACGACCGACATGCCCACCATGGTCAATATCCGGCAGGATCCCTTCGAGCGGACGCCATCGATCGGCGAGCAGAGCCTCAACGATCTGGGCGGCGGCTACATGAACGACTTCTACGCTCGAGAATTCTGGCGGTTCGTATCGGTGCAGGACTTCGTCAAGAAGCTGGCGCTGACGGCGATCGACTATCCGCCGATGCAGGATCCGGCATCCTTCAACCTGGATGCCGTGAAAAAGCAGATCGACGAAGCAATCAAGAAACAGCCGGGCAACTGAGAAAACATCATGACGGGCGGCGTTTTCGCGCCTCCCGTCTTCTTCCAAGCGGCTTCAGAAATGCGCATTCATCCGCCAGCGAAGGGTACCATGATGCCTGAATTCACAGAGATTTTAAGGCTCGTCCGCAGCGCCGCATTCGGCATCGTAGCCTCTCTTCTTTTTCTTGCCTCGGCGCAGGCGCAAAGCGATCCCCTGCCGTCGTGGAACGACACCGCGCCGAAAGCGACCATCGTCGCCTTCGTCGAAAAGGTGACCAAACAGGGCTCCCCCGAGTTCGTTCCCGAGCCGGAACGTATCGCCGTGTTCGACAATGACGGCACGTTGTGGGTCGAGCACCCGATGTATACGCAGCTGGCGTTCGTCCTGGATCGCATAAAGACACTTGCCCCGATGCATCCGGAGTGGAAGGACACGCAACCCTTCAAGGCAGCGATCGAGGGCGATATGAAGACGCTCGGCACATTGGGCGAAAAGGGTGTCGTTCAACTCGTCATGGCCACGCATGCGGGAATGACCACCACCAATTTCGAAAAAATCGTAACCGACTGGCTTGCTGCAGCGCGCGACCCGAAATTCAATCGCCCCTACACCAAGCTCGTCTATCAGCCGATGCTCGAGCTTCTTTCATATCTGCGCGCCAACGGCTTCAAGACGTTCATCGTCTCTGGCGGCGGCGTCGAGTTCATGCGGCCGTGGACGGAGCAGGTCTATGGCATTCCGCCGGAACAGGTGGTCGGCTCGTCGATCAAGACCCAGTTCAAGATGCAGGACGACACGCCGACCCTCTACCGCCTGCCTGAAGTCAACTTCGTCGACGACGGCGCGGGAAAGCCGGTCGGGATCAACGAGTATATCGGCCACCGGCCGATAGCAGCCTTCGGCAATTCCGACGGTGATCTCGAAATGCTGCAGTGGACGACGATGGGAGGTGCGCCTGCGCGCCTTGGCATGCTCATCCACCACACCGATGCGGACCGTGAATATGCCTACGACCGCGATACCGACTTCGGCCGCCTCGACAAGGCACTGAACGCGGCTCCGATAGCCAATTGGACCGTCGTCGACATGAAGGCCGACTGGAAACAGATCTTTCCTCCGAACTGACGATCGATGTGAACAACCACTCTGAAGGTTCCGCATGCATATCGAAGATCACAGGACACCGCCGCGCTCGACTTGAGGGCTAGAGCCGGTGGTTCATGTGTTGAACCCAGTACGAAAAAGGAGCTAAGTCATGCTCACCGGAAATCTGGTACGCGCCACCCTGGTGGCTGGAAGTTTCCTCGCGCCGGCGAGCATTGCGCTCGCGCAGGATGCTGGCACCCCGCCGCCGCATGTCCCGCTTCAAAAGAACATCGGCCAGGTCAAACCGACGGGACCGGTCCCATCGCTCTTCGTCGTCAACTCGGCGGGCGCGACGCTGCAAAATAACAAGCTGACCATGACAGGTGTCGCGGCGAACTCGATCGTATTCGCCGACCGGCCGGTGCGAGCCGCAGGTCATGTAACGACCGAACAGTTCATCATGCAGTGGGACAAGGACAAGGATAACTTCATCAAGGATCCGCCCAACGCCACCATCTCAGTGCTGGGCGGAGACGGCTCCAAGGTCGCCGACGCTGTCGTCGTGCTGAAGGAGCCCAAGCTCGAAGGTGGCAACCTGACATTCGATGTTTCGGTCCTGGAGGGGAGCCTTACCGGTTCAAACGGACCCGCGGCACTCTTCATCGATCGCGGCGGCGGATTCGGAGGGGGCGGCTTCGGCGGTGGCGGCGGTTTTGGCGGCGGCGGTCGCGACTTCGGTGGAGGAGACTTCGACCGCGCCGGTGGAGATTATGCGCGCGTCGGAGACACGGGCGTGTACCACAGCAACCGGACGGGAAATACATATGCATGGCATGGCGATAACTACTGGCACGCTCCCGTCTATCATGGTGCGTGGTATGCCGGCGCGCCTGTTGCGGCCGGCGTAGCCGCCGGAGTGGCCGTTGGAGCAGCCGCTTCACGTCCTTATTACGGGTACCCGCCGTACTACTATAACGGCTATCGGTGCGGCTACTATCCATATCCGCGGTGCTACTGACGACGGTTCGGATACCGCTCCGCCCCGCCGAACCACCTCGTCAGCGAGACCAGGACTTCGACGGCTACGGTTCAAGAAAGGTCAATGCGGCCTGGCCGCCCCAGAAGATGGAGATCAGCAATGCTTGCCAGAAATCTCTCCTGCCTTGCCTTTGCCGTAACCGTGCTTTGTTGCACCGTTATCGGGGCGTCTGCCCAGGAGGCGAATGTCAAACCTCATATACCCCTTCAGAAGACGATCGGACAGGTGACGCCGACCGGGCCGGTTCCGTCGCTGGCGGTCATCAATTCGGCAGGGGCAACCTTGGAGAATGGCAAGCTGACGCTGACTGGCGTATCGGCCAGTTCGATCGTGTTTGCCGACCGCCCGGTGCGGGCAGCCGGTCACGTCACGACCGAGCAGTTCATCATGCAGTGGGATGAAGGGAAGAACAATTTCGCCAGGAACCCGCCGAACGCCACGGTCTCCGTTCTCGGAGGAGATGGCTCGCAGGTCGCTGACGCAGTCGTAACACTGAGATCACCCAAACTCGATAACAATACGCTGACGTTCGATGTTTCCGTGCTTGAAGGAAGCCTTACTGGATTAAGCGGTCCGGCCGCCGTCTTTATCGACAACTTCGACAGCGGCTATGGTGGCGACAGCCGCGATTACGCCGCCGGAAACGACGGCAAAGGAAACTATTGGCATGCGCCCGTCTATCATGGCGCATGGTATCGGAGTTCCTTGCCCAGCATCGCGTCGGAAGCAGAATCCAGTACCGTCCCTCCGCCTTACTATAGCAACTATTATCACAACAACTGCGTCGATGAGCCGTTTGAGCTTTGTTACTGAGCCACACCCACTTCGTCCGGCAATCCCTGACAGCAATCGGCGCTTTCAACCAGGCGCCGTTATTCGCTGGCCTGCAGCCGCCCTCGGCAGTCTTACGAAGGGCGGAAATCGACACTGTTGCAGACCTGCCCACCCATGGCGCTTTTTCGGATTCGTGAAGGCAGCTTTGCGCAATTGTATATAGTCAATTAACCAGCCTGCGCGTATAGAGACCACAATTCACACGGGCTATGCGCCGTCACCAGATTTGCGGTTCTGTCAACCGACCCCACCGCACCATCGAGAGCGAACCCGACAATGTCGGATCAAATGTATCCGGTCGCTGCCAGACAGCGGGCCGCACCTAACTTTCGTACGATAGCCCTTATCGTGGCAAGCGCCATGTTCATGGAACAACTCGACGCCACCGTACTGGCGACGGCGCTGCCGACCATGGCACGGGATTTCGGTGTCGGCGCCCCCGAGATGAGCATCGCGCTCACCTCCTATCTGCTCAGCCTTGCCATCTTCATTCCTGCCAGCGGCAAGATCGCCGATCACTTCGGTTCCAGCACCGTATTCCGGACCGCCATTGGCGTCTTCATGCTCGGCTCGATCCTCTGCGCGCAGGCGCCAACCCTTCTCTTCCTGGTTATCGCCCGGCTGCTGCAGGGTCTGGGCGGAGCAATGATGATCCCTGTCGGCCGCCTCGTTCTCTTGCGCAGCGTGGCCCGGAAGGACCTGGTTTCGGCCATGTCCTGGCTTCTTGTTCCCGCGCTGATCGGCCCGATCCTCGGCCCTCCGATCGGTGGCATGTTCGTGACCTATCTCGACTGGCGCTGGATTTTCTACATCAACCTGCCGATCGGCCTTCTCGGCTTTGTCCTCGTCAGCATTTTCATCGAGGACGTGAAAGGCAAGGCGGACGGCCCGTTCGACCTTCTGGGCTTCATTCTGTCAGGCCTTTCGCTCGGCTCCCTGCTTTTCGGTTTCGAGCTTTCGAGCCATGAGGGCCAGGGATCGCTGTCGATATTCCTGATCGCGATCGGCCTGCTCTTCGGCATCGCCTACCTGCGCCACGCGCGCAAGCACCCTGCCCCGATCATGGACTTCTCGCTGATGAAGTTCACGAACTTTCGTGCCTCCGTCATCGCCGGCTCCCTGACACGCATCAGCCAGGGTGCGCAGCCCTTTCTCATTCCGCTGATGCTGCAATTGGGCTTCGGTCTTTCGGCTGCGTCGGCCGGTCGCGTGGTAATCGCCACCGCGCTCGGCTCGATGACGATGAAGGCGGTGCAGTCCTATATCCTGCGCAAGCTCGGCTTCCGCACCAGCCTGATCATCTTCGGATTGATTGGTACGCTCGGCTACGGCCTTTGCGCGATCTTCCGCCCGGACTGGCCGATGGCGCTGATCTTCGTGATCCTCTACCTCTGCGGCTTCTTCATGTCGTTCCAGTTCACGGCCTACAACACGATCGCCTATGACGAGATCGACAGGGACCGCATGAGCTCGGCCACGAGTTTCTACACGACCTTCCAGCAGTTGATGCTCTCGCTCGGCATCTGTGTCGCAGCGCTTGCCTTGCACGGCTCCATGGCTATTCGCGGCGCTGAAAATGCCGATCTCAACGATTTCTCCGTCGCCTTTATCGTCGTGACCCTGATCGCGCTCACCGCCACGATCTGGAACGTCGGTTTCTCACGCACCGCCGGCGCTGAAATGAGCGGTCACCGCAGGAAGTCCGACGCCGCCAGCGACCACTAGACCCGACGCCGCAAACATGGCGGCGCTCCTTCGCCGCGGTGGCTATCGGGCAACGGCGGGTGGATTGCGCCTCACCGAATTGAATTCGCAACGGTTTCTGTCTTAGATGCGCTTCATGCATACGCAGGAGAGCACGATGACGTCAGGTATCCATCACATCACGCTGATCACCCGCAAGGTTCAGGCAAATGTCGATTTCTACGTCGGCTTCCTGGGCCTGAGACTCGTCAAGCGCACCGGCGGCTTCGAAGATACCGCCCAGCTCCATCTCTTCTATGGCGATGCTGTCGGTTCTCCCGGCTCGCTGATTACCTTCCTCGTCTGGGAAGACGGCTCCTCCGGGCGATCAGGCATCGGCCAGATCGGCGAGGTTTCGTTGGCGATCGATCCCGGCAGCATCGGCTTCTGGCTCACGCGCGCCCTACGCTTCGGCCTGAAGCCGGAAGGACCGAGCGAGGAATTCGGCGAGCCCGTGCTGCGGCTGAAGGATCCCGACGGCATAATCCTGAAGCTCGTCGGCACCAGCAAGCTGCAGTCGAGCGCACCCTGGGCGAGCGACGGCATCCCGCCGGAAGATGCCATCCGCCGCATCCGCGGCGCCACGCTCTTCACCGAAACGCCGGCGGAAACCCAAGGCTTCGTCGAGCGCTATTTCGGCTATCGCCACGAGGCGACTTCAGGGACGATCAGCCGCCTTGCTTCGCCATCCGGCGATATCGTCGACGTCAGGGACGCGAACGGCTTCTGGGCGAGCGCGCCAGGTACCGGCACCGCCGACCACATCGCCTTCCGTGCCGAAAGCGACGAGCAGATATTGTCGGTTCGACGCGATCTGCAGGGCGCCAATTCCTGGCCGACCAGCATGCATGACCGAAAATATTTCCGCTCTCTCTATGTCCGCGAGCCCGGCCGCATCCTATTCGAGCTGGCGACCGACGCGCCCGGCATGCTGGTCGACGAGAATGAGGCAACGCTCGGCACGCACCTTTTCGTCCCGGGCGAAACGCCGGAAAGCCGCGCCGAACAGACCGTGCTGCTGCCGCAATTCTCGCTGCCCGGCGAGCCGCGGGTGATCTACCGCGAACTGGATTTCGTCCATCGCTTCTTCACGCCTGACGAACCGAACGGACGCACGCTGATCCTGCTGCACGGTTCGGGCGGCAACGAGACGACGGTCATGGCTTTTGCCCACAAGCTCGATCCGCAGGCCATCCTGCTCGGCGCCCGCGGCCGGGCGTCGGAGGAAGGCCTGCCACGCTGGTTCCGCCGCTTCTCCAACTTCGTCTTCGACCAGCCCGACGTCATCGCCGAGGCGCAAGCCTTCGCGGCCTTCGTCGAGGAGGCGATCCGCATCTACGATATCGACCGCGATCGCCTCACTTTCATCGGCTATTCCAACGGCGCCAACCTCATCAACGCCATCCTTTCCCTGCACCCCCACCTGATCCGCCGCGCGGTCCTCTTGCGTTCGCAGCCGGCACTGGAAAACCCGCCAGCATCAGACATGTCCGACGCCGAGGTGCTGGTCATCGCCGGCAGCGAGGACGAGTTCAACCAGCGCACTCCGGCGCTGGTCGAGCAACTCGGCAACGGCGGCGCCAGGCTGCAGCTGGAGACCATCAAGCAGCACCATGGGATCGGCGACGAGGATATCGAGCTTATCCGGGCATGGTTGGAGCGGATCGGCGCCTAGGCGCCGACACGCCGGTCAGTTCTTCGCTAAGCGCCCAGAGCCGCTCCGCATCATTGGGATCGATCGCCCAGGGTGAGACGCCATAGAGCTCCTTGGAATCTGCGGGCAGAGCCGGCGACACGTCGCAATCCTCACAATAGAGGCCGCCCATGCCGTCAAGCTGCGGGCTGGTCGCGCACCAGATCGTGGTCGCCGCTCCCTGCTCCACCGTCTTCATCCGATCGAGAAGGAACGGCGTCAGATTGCCCTCGGCATCGCGGAAACCGATGGCCTGCATGTCCTCGAGCGAAACGTACCGCGTCAGTTCCGTCATGATGACACCAGGATGGACTGAGAACGCACGAACGCCGCGATCCTGCCCGCGCTTGTCGAGGCCGACGGCAAAAAGCGCATTCGCCGTCTTGGCCTGCCCGTAAGCCTTCCAGGCATCATAGGCGCGGCGCTGGTAGTTGGGATCGTCGAAATCGACGCCCGCAAAGCGGTGTCCGCCTGACGAAAGCGCGATGACGCGGGCCTTGCCCGATTTCAGCAGGCTCGGCCAGAGCCGCCCGGCCAGCTGGAAATGTCCAAGATGATTGGTCGCGAACTGCCGTTCGTACCCTCTGGCATCATGAGAGAGCGGCGTCGCCATGACGCCGGCGTTGTTGATCAGCAGATCGACCGCACGACCCGACGCGACGAAGTCGCGAGCAAAAGCGTCGATCGAGGCCGGATCGGCCAGATCGAGCGAGCCGATCTCGATGCGCGGCATGCCATCGAGCGCGGCGCGGGCCTTTTCGACGTCGCGCGCGGGTATGACGACCGTCGCGCCTGCCTTGACGAGCACGCGAACAGTCTCGAGCCCGAGCCCTGCATAACCACCGGTGACAATGGCGAGCTTGCCGGAAAGATCGGTCGCGCCGAGCGCTTCCTCGGCGGTTGTCTTGGGGCCGAAGCCCGATGGAATGGGGTGTTGAAGCATTTGCATGATAGCCTCTTGCGAATGATGCGAAACGGATTTCGTCTCGCCATGCCTAGACCTATCGCGTCAGCCATGGGATGATCCATGCTGCAAAGTCCAATCCAGATGCGCGATCGTCCTAAATGCTACTCCCGGATCCTCTCTCCGATCTTCTGTCGGTACTTTCTGCCCGGACCCTGCTTTCGGCAGCCATTCACACCAAGGCAGACTGGTCGGTGCGCTTCATTTCGGAAGGCGTGAAGTTCAATGCGGTATTGAACGGTTCCTGCTGCCTGATCTCCGAAAGCCTGCCGGAGCCTGTCCATCTTGAAGCTGGAGATTGCTATCTCCTCGTCAATTGCGGAGCCTATATCCTCTGCAGCGATCCGGACCTCACGCCGGTCAAGGCGAGTTCAGTCTTTCGTGAGGACTACACGGCCTCGCTCAATCCCGATGCGCCGGGCGAGACGACCTTCATCGTCGGCGGCCGCATCGTCTTCGACGAGACGGATGCAAGCCTGCTTCTTGACGAGCTTCCGCCGATCCTGCTCATCAGCGGCAAGACGCAGGAGGCCTCGGGCATCCGCTGGATGCTGTCGCGCCTGCGCGACGAGTGGCATGACAGCCGAGCGGGCGGCTCCGTCGCGGCCGACCATCTGGCGCAGCTCCTGATGGTCGAGATTCTCCGCGCCTGGCAGCGCTCTGCCGAGGCACCGGCTGCAAGCTGGCTCCGCGCCATCGGCGACCGCCGCATCGGCGGGGCAATTCGGTTGATGCATGCCGATCCGGCGCGGCAATGGCGGCTGGAGGAACTGGCGGCCTCGATCGGCATGTCGCGCTCGAATTTCGCCCTGCGCTTTCGCGAGCTGGCCGGCCTGTCACCCCTCGACTATCTCGTGAAATGGCGCATGCGTCTCGGAGCCAAGGCCCTGCTCACAAGTCCGGAGCCGGTCTCTGCCATCGCCTATACGCTCGGCTACCAATCCGAAAGCGCCTTCAGCAATGCCTTCAAGCGGGTGACAGGCATCTCGCCGCAGCATTATCGCCGGATGCGCAATGAAAGTTTCCAGCCCGCCGATAAACGAGACATGCCCCGCAACGGCCCGGAGCCGGCGGGACATCCCTCCTCCGGAAACCAGAGCGGATTCTAGCCCCGGAACGTATAGGCTTCGATCGATTCAGGCTTCATTTCGATCGAGAAGCCGGGAAGGGTTGGCGGCATATAGGCCGCGTCCTTGATGATGCAGGGGTCAATGAAATGCTCGTGCAGGTGATCGACATATTCGATCACGCGCCCGTCCTTGGTGCCCGATACAGCGACATAGTCAATCATCGACAGATGCTGCACATATTCACAGAGCCCAACGCCGCCGGCATGCGGCCAGACCGGCAGGCCGTATTTCGCAGCCACCAGCAGTACGGCCAGCACCTCGTTCAATCCGCCCATGCGGCATGAATCGATCTGGACGATATCGATCGCGCCCTCGGCGATGAACTGCTTGAACATGATACGGTTCTGGCACATCTCGCCGGTCGCAACCTTCACCTGGCCGATCGCCTGGCGGATCTTTCGATGGCCGGCGACATCGTCGGGGCTCGTCGGCTCCTCGATGAAGAAGGGTTTGGCGAAGGCGAGCTTGTTCACCCATTCGATCGCCTGGCCGACTTCCCAGACCTGGTTGGCGTCGATCATCAGGTAGCGATCAGGGCCGATCACCTCGCGAGCGATGGTCAGGCGGCGGATATCGTCTTCCAGATCGCGGCCAACCTTCATCTTCACATGGTTGAAGCCGGCATCGATCGCTTCCTGGCAGAGACGGCGCAGCTTGGCGTCGTCATAGCCGAGCCAGCCGGCCGAGGTCGTGTAGCAGGCATAGCCTTCGGCTTCGAGCGTCGCGATGCGCTCGGCCTTGCCGGTCTCAGCCTTCTTGAGGATCGCCACGGCTTCGTCCCGCGTCAGCACGTCAGTCAGATAGCGATAGTCGACGATGTCGGCGATATGCTCGGCATCCATTTCGGCGACAAGGCGCCAGACCGGCTTGCCTGCTTCCTTGGCGAGCAGATCCCAGACGGCGTTGACGACGGCGCCGGTCGCCAGGTGCATCGCGCCCTTTTCCGGGCCGATCCAGCGCAGCTGGCTGTCGCTCGTCAGGTGGCGCCAGTATTTGCCCGGATTTTCGAGAACGGTCGAAAGCTCGGTGCCGATGACGAGATGCGACATCGCCTTGATCGCCATGCAGCAGATGTCGTTGCCGCGGCCGATCGTAAACGTCAGGCCATGGCCCGAGAGCCCAGGCTTGTCGGTATCGAGAATGACGTAGGCGGCCGAATAATCCGGATCGGGGTTCATCGCGTCCGATCCGTCGAGGCTCTGCGACGTCGGGAAACGCAGATCGAAAACGCGAAGGTTGGTGATGCGTGTCATGAGGGTCTCCCTATTCCGGTCCAAATTATTCCAATCCAAACTCACGGCGGATCTTATCATTGTGCTCGCCGACGACAGGCGCCGCCCGCTCCACCTTTGGTCTTACGCCATCGACGCGAACCGGAGAGCGGGTGGTGAGGATGGAAACGCCATCGTCGCGCGTGACAGTCTGCAGCATGTCGAGCGCATTGAAACCGTCGCTCTCAAGCATCTCCTGCCAGTTTAGCACCTTGGCGCACCAGATATCAGCCGGTTCGAGGATCGCCAGCCAATCGTCGATTGTCCCGGTCGCAAGCTTGACCGCGATCAGCCGCTTGATCTCGTCGCGGGCGGTGAACGCCTTGGAAGGATCGTCGCGATAGGGCGCAAGTTCCGGCATCGAAAGCAGATCGGCAAGCTTGGCGATCGGCGTCATCGCGATCGCAAGATATCCGTCCTTGGCCGGATAGACGCCATAGGGCGCAGAAAGATAGGCATGGGCGCTGCGGAAGGAGGAGCGGACCGGCAGCTTGCGGCCGCTGTTCAGATGCGTCGTCAGCACCTCGACCTGGAAATCCACCAGCGCTTCCAACAGGCTCGTCTCGACCAGACCGCCCTTGCCCGTCACCCCACGCCGAACAAGCGCCGCGAGAATGCCCTGCGCCGTCGCCGCACCCGCCAGCATATCGGCGACCGCCAGGCCGAAAGGCACCGGCCCCTGCTCTTCGTCACCGTTCAGCCACATGACGCCCGAGCGCGATTGCGCCAAAAGGTCCTGTCCCGGCCGTTTGACCCAGGGTCCTTCGTCGCCATATCCGCTGATCGAGGCATAGACCAGCCGCGGATTGATCTCCTTGACGGCCTCGTAGTGAAGACCGAGCCGCTCGATCACGCCCGGTCGGAAATTCTGGATCAGCACATCCGCCTTCGAGATGAGTTGCCGCAGCGCCCGCATGTCGTCCTCGTTCTTGAGGTCGACCGCGAAGCTTTCCTTGGAGCGATTGATCGCGTGGAAGATCGTCGAATCATTGCCGATCTCGGAATCGTTGAGGTAGAGCCGCCGGGACAGATCGCCGCCGTCGGGGCGCTCCACCTTGATGACGCGAGCGCCGAGATCCATCAGCCGCAGCGAGCAGTAAGGCCCTGACAGAAACTGGCTCATGTCGATGACGACGAGACCGCTCAGCGGCAATTCATTTTCCTGCGTCATGGCGACTAGCCTCCCTCAAAAAAGCAGAGACATCGGCATTCGGAAGGCAGTTCCGCCCTGTAACCAAGCCGGGACTCTCTGCCCCTAATTTTCTTATGTGAAGATTATTTTCACATATGAGTTATTTTGACAAGCCTGTTGAAACAGCCGGACGCGAAAAAGCCGCCGGCAAATTGCCGACGGCTTGATCAAAAAATCCTGCTATTTCTTACTTGCCCGAAAGCTCTGCCGGCTCGGAATTCGAGGCGCTTGCGGCAATAGCGCCGCCATTGGCAAAGAGACGTTTACGGACGAGAACGCCCATCACTCGGGCCGCAGTGGAGAAAGTCATCTGGTCGAGCGGACCTTCGCCTTCCCAGGGTTTGGTCAATCGTTCGGTCACGGCGCCGACGATGACATTGGGCACGATATCGGTGCAATCGCGCATGGATTCAAAGACGGCACTGATCGGGAGGATCTTGCCCTCAAACGTCACGATCGGCTCTGTCAGTTCTGTATCCCATTCCTCGAACGCATAGAGCGCCTCGCGAAACAGCTCTTGAAGGGTAATTGGGGCATGGCCCTGGTGAAGGGGTGGCAGTACATTCGTCATGGCTGTCTCCTCTCAGATTAGAAGCCTTTAGTCCTCCTATGGCGCCGGGTGCAACACGAGACAAACAACCACCGTCTCACCGGCTTTTAACACTAGAGAGTCTATAGGCTTATGATTTTTTGGGAAGTCCTTTTCTGAATTTTCCTGAATAGTGTATTATTTTCAAATATTTAAAGTTTCAATCACAGACCATTTCGCCCTGTTACGCATAGCGATTGAATGAAATTTCCGGACCAGCGAGGCAATTTCGACAATCGCCGACGACTCAATTATCCACAATATCTATAGAATATTAGTTCTGAATTTCAGCAGTTTCAAAAAGAGTTTTTCCTGTCCTTCGAATACAACGGATGATCCTGCGTCGCGCCAGCCACAACCGTCTGAAATGATCAAAGCGTCAGACAAACACCAAACCTATCCGTGCGAAACAGGAAACATCCATGACGAAAACGTCCAACCCGCGCCTTGCCACGCTCAACCTCACGCGCCGCGCCGGCCTTGCCGCCTTCGCCGCCTCCGCTCTCGTCCTTTTCGGCGTCGGCGCCTCAGCCCCGGCACTCGCCGCCGACAAGACAATCAAGGTTGGAATCATGAGTGGCGAGGACGAGGATGTCTGGCGCGCGGTGACCACAGAGGCCGCCAAGAAAGGCCTCAAGATCGAGACCGTCGTTTTCAACGACTATACCCAGCCGAACGAAGCCCTGGAGCGCGGCGAAGTCGATGCCAACGCCTTTCAGCATCAGCCCTATCTCGACAACCAGATCAAGACGCACGGCTACCATATCGTTCGCGTCGGCTACACCGGCGTCTGGCCGATCGGCCTCTACACCAAGAAGTACAAGTCCGTCGCCGAACTGCCGAAAGGTGCTGTGATCGGCCTGCCCAACGATCCGTCCAACGAAGGCCGTGCGCTTCGCGTGCTTCAGAACGAAGGCGTCATCAAGCTCAAGGCTGGCACCGGCATTCTGGCCACGACCGCCGACATCGTCGAAAACCCGAAGAATGTCGAGATCAAGGAACTCGATGCCGGCATCGTCGGCCGTTCGGTCGATGATCTCGACGCTGCGGTCGTCAACACGGACTGGGCGCTGAAGAGCGGCCTTTCGGACAAGGACCGTATCGCGCAGGAACCGGTCGCCGATAATCCCTACCGCAATTTCATCGCCGTCAAGCAGGGCAACGAAAACCAGGATTGGGTGAAGACGCTGGTCGCCTCCTACCAGAACGACGCGGTCAAGGCGGTGTTCGACAAGGTCTACAAGGGCACGGGCATCAGCGCCTACTAAGCATCGGTTCGCGCGCTGGGGGGCAGCGCAGGGCATCGGGGCGGCCTGGGCATCGGATGCCTGGGCCGCCTTCGGTGTTGGGCGCGATACTTCGATAGCTGGATACCCTGGCGCCAGAAAGGACAGACATGAATTCCATCGTCACCGCCTCCGCAATTAAGGGAAATTCCTCCCCCGGCGAGCGCCAGAAGGACGACATCGTCCGCCTCATCGATGTTCGCCGCCGCTTCGGCAGGACCGCGGCACTTGACGGCATCACCTTCAGCGCCCGGCGCGGAGAGATCGTCGGCATCATCGGTCGAAGCGGTGCCGGCAAGTCTACGTTGATCCGCTGCCTGAACGGGCTGGAGCGGGCCGATTCCGGCGAGATCCACATCGAGGGACGCAACATTACCGGCCTAGCGGAGCGCGACCTTCAGCCGCTTCGTCGTCGCATCGGCATGATCTTCCAGCATTTCAATCTGCTCTCGGCCAAGACGGTCGAGGAAAATGTCGCCCTGCCGCTGAAGATCGAAGGTGTTGCGAAAGCCGAACGTCTTAAACGAGCGCATGAACTGCTCGATCTCGTCGGGCTCTCGGACAAGGCCAAGGCCTATCCGGCAGAACTTTCCGGCGGCCAGAAACAGCGCGTCGGCATTGCCCGCGCGCTTGCTGCCCGCCCTGCCCTGTTGCTATCCGACGAAGCGACTTCGGCGCTCGATCCCGAGACGACGCGTTCGATCCTGGCGCTCCTTAGGGATATCAACCGCAAGCTTGGCCTCACCATTCTCCTGATCACTCACGAGATGGAAGTGGTGCGCGGCATCGCCGATCGCGTCGCCGTCATCGACGCCGGGCGGATCGTCGAGGAAGGCCCGGTCTGGTCCGTCTTCGCCAACCCGCAAACGCCGATCACGGCAAGCCTGCTGAGCGGCATCCGCCCGCAGCTTCCAGAGCATATCGCCGCCCGCCTTTCGCAGACTGGCGGCACCGAAGCGATCCTCAGCGTCGATCTCGCCGGCCCGGATGCACAAGGGGCAGTCTTCTCCGACCTTTCGGCCGCCCTGCCGCATTCCTTCCGCCTCGTCCACGGCGGCATCGACCATATTCAGAACCAGCCGGTCGCCCGCTTTTTCATCGCCGTCCCCGCACGCGATGCAGCACTTGCCGGCCGCGTACAACAATTTCTTGAAGCCCGGTCCGCCCGGGTGGAGGTGCTGGGCTATGACACCGATCATGCTTGAAATGCTGCTTCGATCCCTTTGGGAAACGATCCTGATGACCGGTGCATCCGGCCTCATCTCGCTGGTCGCCGGCCTGCCGCTCGGCCTCGCGCTCGTCGTGACCGCACGCGGCGGCATAGCGGAGCATCTCTGGATCAATCGCGTCCTTGGCGCCGTCATCAACGGCTTCCGCTCCGTGCCCTTCATCATCCTGCTTGTCGCGCTGATACCGTTGACGCGACTGATCGTCGGAACCGCGATCGGCACATGGGCAGCCATCGTCCCGCTCGCGATCGCGGCGACGCCTTACTATGCCCGCATCGCAGAAGTCTCGCTGCGCGAAGTCGATCGCGGCCTGATCGACGCGGTGCGCGCCATGGGCGGCAATCGCTGGACGATCATTCGCGAGGTGCTGGTGCCCGAAGCCCTGCCCGGCATTGTCGCGGGCTTCACCGTGACGCTGGTGACCCTGATCGGCGCCTCGGCCATGGCCGGCGCGATCGGCGCCGGCGGCCTTGGCGATCTTGCCATCCGCTATGGCTACCAGCGCTTCGAGACCAATGTCATGATCGCTGTCGTCATCGTCCTGATCATTCTGGTCTGCGGCATGCAATGGCTCGGCGACCGCCTGGTCGCCCGCCTCGATCATCGGGCCTGATCCGGCGCTCTATCCCAGCCGATGAACGGCTGCCGGATGCGATGACGGCAGCCGGCCATTATCCCTGCCGAAGATCTTCTGGCGCATCGGACCTTCATTATAGTCGGCCTTGAACAGGCCGCGTTCCTGTAGGACGGGAATGACGAGATCGACGAAATCGCGCAGGCTTTCCGGCGCCACCGTGCGGGCAAGATTGAAGCCGTCGATACCGCTTTCCTCCACCCAGGCCTGAAGATAATCCGCAACCTGTTCGGCAGAGCCGACGATGGGCTTCATGCGGCTGCCGAGCACCATCTGGTCGATGATCTGGCGCGGCGTCATCGGCGGTTTGCCGGCCTTGCCGGTGACATTGGCAAGCGCCGCCTGCTGCGCATTGCTCGTCTGATCGACGATCGGCTCGTCCATGCCGAACTTGGAGAGGTCGACGCCGATGGAGCTGGAATAATGGGCCAGCGACGCCTCGACGCTGGCATGGCGGCGATAGTCCTCGAGCTTGTCCTGCGCTTCCTTTTCCGTGCGCCCCACAACGGCCGTGACGAGGCTGAGGACGCGCAGATCGTCTACCCCGCGCCCGAAATCAACCGCACGCCCACGTAGAGCCTCTACCGTCGAGCGCGCTGCCTGCGCCGAAGGCCCAGCAATGAAGACGCATTCGGCATGGCGGGCGGCAAAATCCTGGCCTCGCGCCGAAGCACCGGCCTGGAAGAGCAGAGGCGTGCGCTGTGGCGAAGGCTCGCTCAGATGGATGCCTTCCATGCGGTAATGTTTGCCCTCGTGCTTTACGGCGCGCACCTTGGAGGGATCGGCAAAGACGCCGCCTGCCTTGTCGCGGAGCACGGCATCGTCGTCCCAGCTTCCCTCCCAGAGCTTGTAGAGCACCTCCAGGTATTCTTCCGCGGCATCGTAGCGGGCGTCATGATCCGGCTGGCGGTCAAAGCCCATGCTGCGCGCGGCGCTGTCGAGATAGCCAGTGACAATGTTCCAGCCGATTCGTCCCTTCGTCAGATGATCGAGCGTCGACATGCGCCGCGCAAACAGGAAGGGTGCTTCGTAGCTGGTATTGACGGTGACGCCGAAGCCGAGATGCGTCGTTGCATAGGCCATGGCCGAGATCGGAATGATCGGATCATTGACCGGTATCTGCGCGGCCGTCTGGATGACCGTATCCGGGCTCCCCTTGTAGACATCGTAGACGCCGACGATATCGGCCAGAAAGATGCCGTCCAGCTTACCGCGCTCGGCAGTCCGGGCGAAGTCGACCCAATAGTCCAGATCCGTATAGTTGAGCGACATGTCCCGCGGATGCGTCCACAGGCCATGATTGATGTGGCCGATACAATTCATGTCAAAGGCATAGATCTGCATTGGGTCCAGTCGCTCTTTCGCCGGTGAGTTGGAGCGACATTTCTTCCCGCTGTCCTCCCTTCGTCAAGTGCTTTCGACTTCTGCACCCTGAGGTTTAGGAGCAAGCCTCATGGCGAAGCTGCAAAGAGCTTCTGTTCGGCCTCGATAGTCGCGACGGCCGCCTTTGCGGCATCGCGCAGCCAGTCGCCGTCCCGCTGGCGAAGGTCGCTGAGGATCGCGTGGGTCTGGGCCGCATCGCCAACATGACAATTGGCGATCTCGAAGCCCATCAGATCAAGCATCTGCGAAGACAACAGCGTGGAAGGATCGTTCTTCACTTCGATCTTGCGGCTATTGGGCGAGAGCCGGCGAACAAGGACCGTGCCGATCAGCTTGTATTCCGGATCCGGCGAGCGGGCCGCACCGTCCGCGATCACGGCCGCATGGATCGCAGTATCGCGCGGGTCGTGAGGGAGCGACCAGGCCGACTGCAGCAGGGATTTCGACTCGCGAAGCAAGGGTCCGCCTCGCCATTCCACCTGCACCACGAAGCGCGGACGGCCGAGACTTCCCGTTCCCGCCGTCCGCGGCATCGCGACGATCGCGGTAGCCGGCTCCGGCAAGGACGAGCGAAGTGCCTGCAGATGCGGCGGCGGCACGGGTCTCGCGTCCGGCTTCAGTTCCTCGAATTTCTGCCAGAAATCCTCGCGCTCGGAATTCGGCAGCAGGACGGTATTGCGCAGCCATTTATGATCGCGCTCGAGGATGATCGGCGATGGAGCGGCAAGGCCGCGCCGATAACCGCCAAGGATGCTGTCGCAGATATCGTGGGAGGAAGGAATGTCCCCCTCCCGCGCCAGTATTGCGCTGGCCGCCAGGCGCACGAGATCCAGCGCATAGGGCATGACCGCCGCATCGTCGAAATCATTGGCGCCCCAGACAAGCCGTCCCTCCGCGTCGCGCCATGTTCCGAAGTTTTCGAGATGCGTATCGCCGATCGCAAGAAGCTTGGGCGCCGAGGCAAGTTGCGGACAGATATCAAGGATCGTTTCGCTCCACCGCCAATAGGTGGCGCGCAGGAAGGCAAAACTGCTGTCCCGCATCCTGGCGTGTTTTTTCTGCAGATCGGCTTCAACCAGATCGTTGCCGAGTTGCGCCCGCAACCATGCCTCGTAATTATGCGTCGATTGTACGATCGTCAGCATCCGTTTGGCCCTTGGAGGTTAGACCCGTCCTGCAATACGAACTTATAATCGCAAAAAGCATTCCTATATACGCATGGAACAATCTTTCTGCCCAAGGACAGGAAAACAATGCTTCGCACCGTTCCGCGTATCGCCCAGATCGCAGCCATCGCCGCACTGACGCTCGCCTCCGTCGTCGCGACTTTCGACAGCGCCGAGGCACGCAGGGCCGGAGGCTTTGGCGGCGGCTTCGGCAGCCGTGGGGCGCGCACCTTCCAGGCGCCGCCGGTCACCAATACCGCTCCGACGCAGGCAGCCCCGATCAATCGCTCGATGACGCAGCAACCCAGCGTCGCCACCCAGTCTCCGCTC
Source organism: Neorhizobium sp. P12A (assembly GCF_008365395.1). Taxonomy (NCBI): domain Bacteria; kingdom Pseudomonadati; phylum Pseudomonadota; class Alphaproteobacteria; order Hyphomicrobiales; family Rhizobiaceae; genus Neorhizobium; species Neorhizobium sp. P12A. The sequence continues at coordinate 883,580 of NZ_QOVX01000001.1, forward strand.
GGCGCGCAGCCGAGGCCTGGCTTCTTCAATGGTGGCTTCGGCCGATCCATGATTGGCGGCCTGATCGCCGGCGGCTTGCTCGGCATGCTGATCGGTCATGGCTTCGGCGGCGGTTTCGGCTTCCTCGGCATGCTGCTGCAGATCGTGCTGCTTGTCTGGGCCGCATCCTTCGTCTTTCGCCTGTTCGCAAACCGCCAGGGCTCGGCTTCATCGGCCTCCGGGGGCGGCCAGAGCTACAATATGAGCCCGCCGCAGCCTTCGCAGCGGCCCTCCTTCGGCATTCCCGCGATCGGTGGCGGCGCAGCCGCGAACACGCAGCCGCGCAACGCCCGCGCGAATGACGAAATCGGCCTGAGCCAGCGCGACCTGGATCGCTTCGAACAATTGCTGACGGAAATCCAGACCGCCTATGGCATGGAGGATTACGGCCGGCTGCGCACGTTGACGACGCCGGAGGCCATGTCCTATCTCGCCGAAGAACTCGGGGAAAACGCAACCCGCGGGGTCCGCAACAGCGTCTCGAACGTTCACCTGCTGCAGGGTGACATCGCCGAGGCTTGGCGTGAGAACAGCGGCGAGTACGCCACCCTTGCCATGCGCTATTCCAGCATCGACGCGATGGTGGACCGCAACACCGGCCGCCTCGTCGATGGCGACGACCATAACGCGTCCGAGACGACTGAAATCTGGACCTTCGTCCGCCGCCCCGGCTCCGAATGGAAGCTTTCCGCCATTCAGGGCGTCGATCGTCACGCAGCCCGAGTTTCAGAGGCTTAGGGGTCCGGTCGATTTGACCTCTGCCCGGACATTTCTTGAAGCTTGAAACGTCCTGCGTAAAACGTGGGGCGTTTCGAACCGAATCTGCGTGAAAGCTCCTTGACAACGGCCACGTGCCCGGATTTTAATCAAGCTCGCAGATTAGGCATGCGCCGGCTGCAATCACATGACTTCGATAGTCGCCGGGCAGTTTCGCCTCATGACGCCCCATCGCTCGATGGGATCCGCGTCGTGAGGTTTTTCGTTTTAGAGCAGCTGATGAATGACGCGCTGAAGATCGGCATCCTTTATTCCACCACCGGGCCTTACGGCTCGATGGGCCGTGATGCGCGCGACGGCGCACTGTTCGCCATCGAGGAGCTGACGGCGGCCGGAAAGCGCATCGAACCCGTCTTCATCGATCCGCACGCCAACATTCCCGCCTATCTCGAAGCCGCCAAGCACATGCTGCGCAACGCCGGTTGCCGCCATATCGTCGGCACGATCACCTCGGCCGCGCGCAAGGAGGTGATCCCGCTCGTCGAAAAGCATGACGGCCTTCTGTGGTACATGTGCCCCTACGAAGGGTTCGAGGCCAACGAGAACGTGATCTATGTCGGCGGATGCCCGAACCAGCATCTTCTGCCGCTCTTCGACCATCTGCTTCCCGGCTACGGCAAGCGCCCCTATCTCGTCGGCGCCAACTACGTCTGGGGCTGGGAGATGAACCGGCTGGCCCGCGAACTCATCACCAATGCCGGCGGCGAAGTGCTGGGCGAACGCTATTTGCCCTTGGAAGAGACATCGGTCGAGCGCATCGTCGCGGATATCGAACAGCGCCGCCCAAGCTTCATCCTCAACAATCTGATCGGACCGTCGAGCTATGCCTTCCTGGAGGCGATCAAGGCGCTCGGCGAGCGCGACCAAGCCTTTTCGGCGGAAAACTGCCCCGTCGTCAGCTGCGACCTGATGGAATGCGAGCTCGACGACATCAAGGCTGGAGCCGCTACTGGCCAGCTCTGCGCGGCTTCCTATTTCGATAGCGTCGATTCCGCGGAAAACCTTGCCTTCAAGGCACGGGTGGAAGCGCAATATGGTCCCGATCGCCGCGTTTCCAGCATATTTGCCAGCGCCTATACCGCCGTGAAGCTCTGCGCCGAGGCGATCCTTGCCGCCGGCAGCGACGAGCCGCAGGCCGTCCGCCGCGAACTCTACGCGTCATCCTGGCCGAGCCTCTTCGGCCCGCTTGCCATCGACGCGGAAACCAATCACGCGGCGCTGCCGTTTCATCTCGGTCGGATCAACGCCGAGAACGGCTTCGACGTCATCGCCTCGCGACCGGCACTGGCAGCCGACCCCTACCTGACCGGCAAACGCGGACGTGCGAGCCCGAAATTGCGGGTGGTTTCATGAGAGAGACACCGAACTTCGCGGGCTGGAACGCGATCATCCTCCACCGTGAGGACAGCAATACCGAACGCCTGATCCGCCAGCTCAAGCTGCTGGGCCTGCGCCCGTCGGTGCAGTGGAAGCCGATCGAGGCGGCCGCACTTCCCGACATGGTCATCGTCGATGCCGACCAGGGCTGGGACGATCTCCTGCCCTGGCGCGGCACAAATCCGCCGATCCCCGTCGTCGCCCTTCTCGGCTCCGAAGCGCCGGGCCGCATCGCCTGGGCGCTGGAACAGGGCGCAAGCGCCATCGTCGCCAAGCCCGTTGCCGCCTCTGCCGTCTATCCGGCACTCGTCATGGCGCTCTCGATCCACGAGGAACGGAAGGCCGCCACGGAAAAATTGCAATATCTGGAAGAGCGTATCCGCCTGCGGCCCCTGGTCTATGCCGCCGTCCAGAAGATCATGGAGCAGCACAAGGTGGATGAAGAGCGTGCCTACAGCATCCTGCGCCAATGCGCGATGCGTCGTCGCCTGCCGATGGAGCAACTATCGGCCTTTATTCTTGGCGGGGCAGAGCCGCTGCCGGAGGCAGGCTGATGCGCGTCCTGAAATCCATGTTGCGCCAGCCGGCGGCGGTCTTCGGCCTGATCGTCGTCATCCTCGTCGTCGCAATGGCAATCGCCGCACCACTGATCGCCCCTTTCAGCCCAGATGAGCAGATCGCCGACGGCCTCTCGCTCGAAGGCGCGCCGCTGCCGCCCGGCCATGAATTCCTGCTCGGCACCGACACGCTAGGCCGCGATCTCTTTTCGCGCCTGCTCTTCGGCGCGCGCACTTCGCTCGTCATCGGCCTCGTCGCCAACGGCGTCGCCGTCGCAATCGGCCTCTTCATCGGCATCCTTGCCGGCTATATCAGAGGCTTTGTCGGCAATCTGCTGATGCGCTTCACCGACCTGATGATGGCCTTCCCCGCCCTGCTGCTAGCCATCGTGCTGGCTGCCCTGCTGAAGCCGAGTCTCTGGATCGTCGCGCTGGTCATCGCGCTGGTGAACTGGGTGCAGGTGGCGCGCATCGTCTATACCGAGACCCGTGGCCTCGTGGAGCGTGACTTTATCATGGCCGAGCGCTCGCTCGGGGCCGGCCATTTCCGCATTCTCTTCAAGCACATCCTGCCGCATTTGATGCCGACGGCGATCGTCTGGGGCACGCTCGGCATCGCAACGACCGTGCTGCTCGAAGCGACCCTTTCCTTCCTCGGCATCGGCGTGCAGCCGCCGGATGCTTCCTGGGGCAATATCATCTTCGACAACCAGACCTATTTCCAGGATGCGCCCTGGCTCGTCTTCATCCCCGGCGCCGTCATTCTCCTGACCGCCCTCTCCTTCAATCTGGTCGGCGATGCGCTCCGCGATATCCTTGATCCGACCCAGCGCGGGAGGGGCTGATGATAGCAGTCATCCTTCGCCGCCTCGTGCAATCGGTGCTGATCCTGCTCGGGGTCGCCGCGATCACCTTCCTGCTGCTCTATGCGCTTCCCGCCGACCCAGCCGTATTGATCGCCGGCCGCAGCGCCACGCCGCAGATGGTAGCCAACATCCGCCATGAACTCGGCCTCGACCAGCCGCTGCTCATGCAGTTCCTGCACTATCTCATCAATCTCGTGCATGGAGATCTCGGCCGCTCCTACACCCAGCGAACCGCGGTCCTGCCGCTGATCCTTGCCCGCCTGCCGGCAACGCTGATCCTGATGGCTGCAGGTATCGTCGTCGAAGTCGTGCTCGGCCTGACCTTCGGCATCATCGCCGCCATCAGGCGCGGCGGGCTTGTCGACCGCACGGTCATGATGCTCTCTTTTGTCGGCGTTTCCTCGCCGCAATTCGTCGTCGCGTTGCTGTTGCTCTACGTCTTTGCCGCCACTCTCGGCTGGTTTCCGATGTCGGGCTTCGGCACCCCGGCCCATGTGGTGCTGCCGGCAACCACCCTCGGCGTCCTCGGCGCCGGCTGGTATGCCCGCATGGTCCGCTCTGCAATGATCGATGTCCTGAACCACGACTATGTCCGCACGGCCCGCGCCAAGGGCCTCTCAGGTCGCCGCATCATCTTCCGCCATGTCCTGCCGAACGCCATCCTGCCGATCATCGCCATGATCGGCATCGATATCGGCCAGTTCATGAGCGGCGTGGTCGTCGTCGAGGCCGTCTACGGCTGGCCCGGCATCGGCCAGCTTGCCTGGCAGGCGATCCAGCAGGTGGACATCCCGATCATCATGGGCGTGACCCTGATCTCCGCCCTCGCCATCGTCCTCGGCAACTTAGCTGCCGATGTCATTGCCCCGTTCATCGACCCGCGCATCCGCGCGCAATAACCAAGCAAAAGCAAAACCTCAGAGGAGCATTTGATGACCAACGGATTTCTAAAACGCGCGGCACTTGCCGCCATGCTCGCCACGAGTTCGCTCGTGCCGGCCGTCGTCGCTCACGCAGCCGACGAAGCTGCCCCCGGCGCCAAGATCATCGTCACCTACAAGGACGATATCGCCACCCTCGACCCCGCCATCGGTTACGACTGGCAGAACTGGTCGATGATCAACGCCATGTTTTCGCGCCTCGTCGACTATCCGGCGGGCACAGCCGACCTGAAGCCTTCGCTCGCCGAGAGCTACACCGTTTCGGACGATGGCAAGACCTATACGTTCAAGCTGCGCGACGGTGTGAAGTTCACCAACGGCCGCCCGTTGGTTGCGTCGGATGTCAAATATTCGATCGAGCGTACCGTCAACCCGAAGACGCAAAGCCCGGGCGCCGGCTTCTACCACTCAATATCAGGCTATGATGCGATGATCGGCGGTAAGGCGGATTCGCTCGACGGCGTGAAGGTCGTCGACGACCACACCGTCGAATTCACGCTGACCCAGCCGGATGCGACCTTCCTCAACGATCTCGCGCTCAATTTCGCCTCGATCGTTCCGAAGGAAGCCGTCGACGCCGCCGGTGGCGATTTCGGCAAGAAGCCGGTTGGATCGGGCGCCTTCATCCTTAAGGAATGGACCGTCGGCCAGCGCCTCGTCTTCGAAAAGAACCCGGATTACTTCGTCAAGGATCGTCCGCGCATCGATGGCTACACCGTCGAAATCGGCCAGGAGCCGCTGGTCGCTCTGCTGCGCCTGCAGAAGGGTGAGGTCGATATCGCCGGCGACGGCATCCCGCCGGCCAAGTACCTCGAAATGAAGAAGTCCAAGGACTTCGAAGGCATGATCGTCGACCGCCAGCAGCTCGAGACGAGCTACGTGACGCTCAATACGCAGGTGAAGCCCTTCGACAACGTCAAGGTCCGCCAGGCCGTCAACATGGCGATCAACAAGGATCGCATCATCCGCATCATCAACGGCCGCGCCGTACCGGCAAACCAGGTGCTGCCGCCGCTGATGGCCGGCTACGACAAGGACTACAAGGGCTATGCCTATGACGTCGCCAAGGCCAAGGCACTGCTCGCCGAAGCCGGCCTGAAGGATGGCTTCACGACCGAGCTCTACACATCCAACACCGATCCGCAGCCGCGCATCGCCCAGGCGATCCAGCAGGATCTGGCCGCGATCGGCATCAAGGCCGAGATCAAGGCGCTCGCCAACCCGAACGTGATCGCCGCAGGCGGCACGCAGGGCCAGGCGGCAATGGTCTGGTCGGGCGGTCTCGGCTGGATTGCCGACTTCCCGGATCCGTCCGACTTCTACGGGCCGATCCTCTCCTGCTCCAGCGCGGTCGCCGGCGGCTGGAACTGGTCGTGGTATTGCAACAAGGACATGGAGCCGCGCGCCCAGGCCGCAGACGCCCTGCCGCTTCCGGCGAAGGCAACCGAGCGCAACGCCGAATGGGGCAAGATCTTCACGGAAATCCAGGAAAAGGATGCACCGTGGATCCCCGTATTCAACGAGCGCCGCGTGGTCGCAAAGTCTAAGCGCATGGGCGGTGAAGACCAGATCTACATCGATCCGACCCGCGTCATCGATTACGACGCGATCTACGTGAAGAAGTAAGTCTGGATTGCGCGGCAGCCCCTCATCCGGCTGCCGCCACCTTCTCCCCGCAAGCGGGGCGAAGGAACAAGTGGCGACCTCTTCGTCCCTTCTCCCGCCCCTCTCAGGGCACGTCCCCTCTCGGCGCGAGCGGGGAGAGGGTTAGGAGCGAATATCTAGATACGGAGAAATTCCCATGTGCATCGTATGCACCCACACCATTCACCGCGCGCAGCATAATTTCGGCTGGAACCGCGACTTCGAGCCTGCCCTGGTCGCCAAGCCGGGCGAGACCATCCATTTCGAATGCCTCGATTCCTCAGGCGGACAGCTTGGCGACGGCGCCACGCTAGACACGCTGAACAATCTCGATTTCGAGAGGATCAATCCCGTCTCCGGTCCCATCTATGTCGAAGGCGCGATGCCCGGCGATGCGCTGAAGGTGACGCTCCGCCGCTTCATTCCGTCGGGGGTGGGCTGGACGGCCAATATTCCGGGCTTCGGCCTGCTGGCCGACCAGTTCCCCGATCCGGCCCTGCACATGTGGAAATATGATGCGAACAGCCTGACGCCGGCCCTTTACGGCCCCGGTGGCCGCGTGCCGCTGAAGCCCTTTGCCGGTACCATCGGCCTTGCTCCCGCCGAGCCGGGCCTGCATTCCGTCGTCCCGCCGCGCAATGTCGGCGGCAACATGGATATCCGCGATCTCTCGGCCGGCGTGACGCTCTACCTGCCCGTCGAAGTCGAAGGCGCGCTCTTCTCGATCGGCGACACCCATGCCGCCCAGGGCGACGGCGAAGTCTGCGGTACCGCGATCGAGAGCCAGATGAACGTCGAGGCAACGCTGGAACTCGTCAAGGACGCCAGGCTGAAGAGCCCGCGCTTCACCACGACCGAGCCCGTGACCCGCCATCTCGACGGCGCGGGATACGAAGTCACGACTGGTATCGGCCCCGACCTGATGACCGGCGCCCGCGAAAGCCTGATGCGCATGATCGATCTCCTTGGAGCCGAACACGGCATGAGCGCGGTCGATGCCTATCTGCTCTGCTCCGTCTGCGGCGACCTGCGCATCAGCGAAATCGTCGACGTCCCGAACTGGGTCGTCTCCTTCTACTTCCCGAGGATCGTGTTCGCGTGATGCATGCCCCTTCCGCCATCCCCTCCGTGCTCTCGGTTCGCGAGCTCAGCATCGACGCCCGTACCCCGGAGGGGCGGCGGCGGGTCCTGGATCACGTCGGCTTCGACCTGAAGGCCGGCGAGACGCTGTGCATCGCCGGCGAGTCCGGCTCGGGCAAGTCGGTTACCTCGCTCGCGATCATGGGGCTGCTTCCCAAGGCATCGCTCCAGATTGCGTCAGGCAGCATCCTCTTCGGCGACCGCGACCTTGCAAAACTCTCCGACCGGCAGATGCGCAGGATCCGCGGCGGCGATATCGCCATGGTCTTCCAGGAGCCGATGACCTCGCTCAATCCGGTCATATCCATCGGCACCCAGCTGATGGAAGCGATCCGCGAGCATCAGGGCACGGAAGGCAACACGGCCGAGGCAACCGCACTGCGCATGCTCGACGCCGTGCACATCACCGATCCCGCCCGACGCCTGAAGCAGTTCCCGCACGAACTCTCCGGCGGCATGCGCCAGCGCGTGATGATCGCCATGGCGCTCTCCTGCCGGCCCAAGGTGCTGATCGCCGATGAGCCGACCACGGCACTCGACGTGACCGTGCAGGCGCAGATCCTGAAGCTGATGCGCGAGCTGAAGGCCGAATTCGGCACCTCGATCATCCTCATTACCCATGACATGGGCGTGGTCGCCGAGATGGCCGACCGCGTCGTCATCATGCAGAACGGCCAGATCGTCGAGGACGGCAGTGCGCTCGCCGTCTTCAAGCAGCCGCGGGAAGATTACACCAAGCAATTGCTGGCCGCCGTCCCGAGGCTCGGCGCGCTGTCGGGCACCGATGGCCCGCCACGCATTACCCCAGGCATTGCATCGGACACGCCGGCAGACCGGACGCCGATCCTCAACGTGCGCGGCCTGAACGTCACCTATGGCAGCCAGGCAGGCTGGCTGTTCAAGGGCAAGGCGCCGGCGGCAGCCGTCGATGATGTCTCGTTCGACATCCTGCCCGGCAAGACGCTCGGCCTTGTCGGCGAAAGCGGCTCCGGCAAGTCGACGACGGGCAAGGCCGTGCTCGGCCTGATCCCCTTTACCGGCAGTGTTGCGATCGGCGGCCAGGAAATCGGCGGCCTTGGACAACGCGCCATGCAGCCGATCCGCCGCACCGCACAGATGATCTTCCAGGACCCCTATGCCTCGCTCGATCCGCGCATGAGCGTCGGCGCAGCCATCGCCGAACCTCTGGTCATCCATGGCCTCGGCGACAAGTCGGAACGGCAGGATACGGTGGCGGAGCTGCTCCGTCGCGTCGGCCTGACGCCTGACGCCGCAACCCGCTATCCGCACGAATTTTCCGGCGGCCAGCGCCAGCGCATCTGCATCGCCCGCGCACTGGCCCTGAAGCCGAAACTGATCGTCGCGGACGAAAGCGTGGCCGCCCTCGACGTGTCCGTGCGCGCCCGCGTGCTCGATCTGATGCTGGAGCTGCAGGAAGAGATGGGCCTTTCCTACCTCTTCATCTCCCATGACATGGCTGTCGTGGAGCGCATGTCGCATCACGTCGCCGTCATGCGCGGCGGCCGGATCGTGGAAACGGGCACGCGCCGCGAGATCTTCGAAAATCCGAAGGATGAATATACGAGGACGCTGATGGCCGCCGTTCCGATCCCGGACCCGGAAGCCTATCGGAAAATCGCCTGACGGACTTTTCCCCGGCTTTCGGCCAAAAACTCTTCTTCCACGCATTGCGGTGGCGGCGTCTGCGCCCCACCTCTCTGTTTCAAGTCAAACGCAACACGCGAGGAAGAGACATGTCCGTGAAGCTGATGAAGATCCCCGGCCCCGACCATCCGATATCAGTGGAGCCGAGCCGATCGCATGTGGTGGTCAAGATCGCCGGCCGCACGATCGCCGACACGAAGGATGCGCTGAGGCTGAAGGAAGCCTCCTACCCCGCGGTCTTCTATATTCCGCGCAAAGATGTCGACATGTCGATGCTGCAGCGGACCGATCACGAGACCCATTGCCCCTACAAGGGCGACGCCTCCTATTACAGCATCCCCGCCGGCGGCGAGCGTTCCAGGAATGCGGTGTGGACCTACGAGACCCCGCATGATGCCGTCTCGGAGATCAAGGACCACCTCGCCTTCTATCCGGATCGTGTTGACGCGATAGAGGAATTCCCGATAGCCTGATCACCTCGTCTCACCGCCTGCAATCCCACATCAAAGGACCTTCGACGTGATCCATGTCATCGCCATACTGACTGCAAAGCCCGGCAAGCGGGCCGAATATCTGGAACTGTTCCAGGCCAACGTCCCGGCGGTACATGCCGAAGACGGCTGCATTGAATATGCCGCAACCGTCGACGTCGCCGGCGCCGATCCGGCATTCGGTCCCGATACGTTCGTCGTTGTCGAGAAGTGGGCGAGCATGGCTGCGCTGAAGGCACATGCGGCCGCGCCGCATATGAAGGCGCTTGGCGAGAAGACCGCGCATCTGGTCGCCGCACGCGCTGTGCATGTTCTGGAGGCAGCTTAAGGCAATTTGCGCCGGCGACCATTTTGCCGGCGCTCGTCCTCCCCACTCTCGTCATTCCTGTCCTTGTGACAGGAATCCAGCAACGGCGCGTCTGCGCCGTGAAGAGAGTCTTTTGCATTCAAAGACTTGAATGCGCTGGATTCCTGTGACGAGCACAGGAATGACGGCGGGAGATGGTGCCTGCCATCTCCAAGGCAGCCTAGATCAGGCCGGCTTCCCGGTCTTCAAATGCTGCTCGAGGAACGGCAGATTGTCCTGCCCCCAATAGAGTTCCCCATCGATCAGGAAGGTGGGGAAGCCGAAGACGCCCTTTTCGATCGCCTGGTCGCGATCCGCTTTCCACTTCGCCTGCACGTCGGCATCCTGCTCGCGCTTCAAGAGTGCGGCGCCATCCAGGCCGGCAGCGTCGGCAAGCTGCTTGCGAACCTCGGGGTTGCCGATGTCTTCGGCACGCGTCCAGAATGCCTCCTGCAGTGCCAATGTCAGCGGGATCCAAGGCTTGCCGTCGAGGATCGCGGCGATGACCATGAAGGATGCGGGCGTGGCGTCGCTCAGCGATGCACGGCCATCCATCTTCATCTCGCGGCCGCGCACGCGGCTCCACCGCTGCAGATCCTTCTGCCAATAGAGCCTGCGCGCATCCGGGCGATTGCGCGAATAGATGCCTCCATTTTCCTCGACAACAGTCGTCAGATACGGGCGAACCTCGGCACCCATGCGCTCGGCCAGCTCGGCAAACGGCTTCAGGCCGATGAAGGCCCAGGGAGAACTGATCGAAAAGAAATAGTCTATGACTTTGGCCATTGCCTGTTTGTCCTGTTGAAAGAGAAATCGAACACGGGTGCATGATCGACAATCGCGACGGGTTCGCAAGCCCGTTCGGCGATCAAATTAGCGTTTTGAATCAATGATCGAACCCCGACTGGTCAGCCCAAGACCTTCACGATCAAATCGCGCTCCTCGACAATTCCATTCCACTCGTTCGGATGGAAATCGGAATCGTAGATCAGCGTATAGGGACCTCGGTATCCCGCAGCTTCGGAAAGTTCGACGCAGCGCCGATAGTCCTCCGCGTCCATGCCGCCAGCGCCGTAATGCGCCTTGGCATGGCAGAGTTCGGCCTTGCCCATGATCTGCGCAAGCTCGTCATATTTGCCGGGTCCTGTCCAATTGCCGAAATCGCCGTTGAGACCGACCTTGCCGTCGAGCGCGCCAAGCAGCCTTTTGACCTCTCGCGCACCCGGCAGCAAAGCGAACCAGTTTTCGGTGACGATGCGAATGCCGGACCCATCCGCCTGCTGCGCCAACCAACGCAGATGGCCCTCGGCCCGGGACAGCGCTTCTTCTGTCGGCTGCGCCTTGCCGGCGATGACGCGCATATTCTCGGCCTTCAGCGCCGAGGCAACAGGAATCCAGCTTGCGATCCATTCGGCATCGCGCGCGGCCGTCTCCGGATTGCTGAGATCGCCATCTTCGACGAGCAACGTCTGAACGCGAACGCCGGCTTGCACAAAGGCATCGGACAGTTCGGCAAGATAGGATGCCGAAAGCGTCGGCAGGTGGAATGAGCAGATTTCCAGCCGGGATAGTCCATGATCGCGCAGGGCCGAGGGCAGATCGATGAGATCGACGGAGCCCTCCCCATAGGACGGCCGCCGCTCCGGCTCACGCTCGTCACCCGGTCGATACGGATAGGTCACGCCCAGCGCGCGATGCAGAGACCATGTCGAGACGGCAAAGCGGTCGGTCTTCGAATTATCGGTCATGTCAACACTTCCTCCATGATGCCAATCCGTCGATCGACCTCCATCCGATCGGCGAAAGAACGAACCCTGCGGTTCGCGTCCGGTTATAGCGCGACCGTTCACCCGCGTCGCATGCGAATATCAGCCATGCGAAAATAACGGTCTCATCAGCCATCGACAACGATTGCATTCAAATCAGTAGGATACTATCTAATAGCTTATGAACGATGACCCCAAGAAATCCTGGATCGAATTCGCCCCCTTGCTGCTTGCCTGCGGCCGGGGATGGAGACGCGCGCTGAACGTCATGCTGATGGAACACAATCTGTCGGATGCCACGGCAACGCCGCTGATCATGCTGCTGCGCCACGGCGATCTCGTGCCACAGGGTGTGCTTGCGGAACGCGTCGGCGTCGAGGGGCCTACACTGGTCCGCGTACTCGACGGCCTCGAAAGCGACGGCCTGATCTGCCGTGTACCGGCAGATACCGATCGTCGCATCAAGCTGGTGCAGCTGACCGAGGAAGGCACCAAGGTCGCCGAGCACTGCGAAGCGGAAGCCGCAGCACTGCGCGAAAAGATGCTCGGCGATATCGATCCCGAGCGCGTAGGCGCCGCCCTTGAGGTGTTGCGCATCATCGCCGCGAAGTCGGCAACATTTGCAGGGGCTCAGGACAGCGATGAATAGATACGCCATTCTCTGGCCCGAAATACGGGATGTCGTCTTCTCGCTTAAGACCTTTGCAGCGGCAATGCTGGCACTGTTCGTCGCGCTTTATTTCGACCTGCAGAATCCCTATTGGGCCGTGGGAACGGTCTACATCGTCTCGCACCCGCTTTCGGGTGCCAGCACCTCGAAGGCGATCTATCGTCTGCTCGGAACCGTCATCGGCGGTGCGATGACTGTCATCCTCATACCGAACCTCGTGAATTCTCCCGTGCTACTGACACTGGCGATTTCGCTATGGATGGGCATCTGCCTTGCCATCAGCTTGCTGGATCGCACGCCGCGGAGCTACACGTTCATGCTCGCCGGCTACACCACCGCGCTGACAGGCTTTCCGATCGTCGACAGCCCCGATACCGCCTTTACCTATGTCACTGCTCGCGTCATCGAGATTGCGGTCGGCATCATTTGCGCCGCCCTCGTCAGCCGCCTGGTCTTCCCGCGCCATGCCGGTCCGGTCCTTGCAGACCGCATCGATGCCTGGATGAAAGATGCGACCACGCTGGCGACAGCTACGTTGAAAGGCGAGCGCAACGATCCGGAACTGGCTTCGACAGCACAGAAAATGGCCGCCGATGCCGTCGACCTGCATGGCTTCACCACGCATGTTGCCTATGACACGTCGGGACACAGGGATCTCGTCAGACTGGCACGGACGCTGCAACGTCGCATGGTCGCCATGCTGCCGATCGTGTCGGGCCTCGCCGACGTGCTCTCGGCCTTGTCACGCGCAACGAACGGCCAGCAAACGCCCGCCATCGTAGAACTCAAGGACCAGACCGCTGTGTGGCTCGAAAGCGGACAGGCGCTGTCGGAAGACAAGCGGGCGGAATTCCTCGACATCATCGCCCGCGCAGAGACCGAAGCAGCCGCAATGCCGCAATGGCAGGAACTGCTCGTTCACAATGCCGTCGCCCGGCTGCGCGACCTTATCCAGATCTGGAGCGATTGCATCGACCTGAAGCAGGATATCACTGCAGGGTCTCGCCATGACCTGAGATGGAACCGTTTCGGCTCCTCTCTCGACAAGCGGCCGATGCACAAGGATTACGGCATGGCGCTCTATTCCGGTGTTTCCGCAATGCTTGCAACCTTCATCGCCACGGCTTTCTGGATAGCAACCGGCTGGTCCCAGGGCAGTGCCGCAGCCATGATGGCCGGTGTGCTCTGCTGCATCTTCGCGACAACGGACGACCCGACGCCGATGATGAAGCAATTCCTCTTCGCCAGCATCGCGGCGGTGGGATGCGCCTTCGTGCTCGAATTCGCCGTCTTCCCGGCCATACATGGCTATGTCATGCTTCTTGCTGCTCTGGGGCTGGTGCTGATCCCCGTCGGCACCTTGATGGCGCGTCCGTCGACCATGCTGGTCGGCATGGGTTTCGGCGTCAACCTGCCGAGCATGCTCGGCCTGCAGGGCCGGCTCAGCCTTGACCTGGCATCGTTCCTCAATTCGAACACCGCACTCGTCCTCGGCTTGATCATCGCCTGCGGAACGACCGCGCTTGTTCGCTCGGTCGGTACCGAATGGAGCGCCTTCCGCCTGCTACGCGCCGGCTGGACGGATATCGCCGCTGCCGCCCGCAAGCCGCAGGGTTCCGACGTAACCGCACTCCTGCACCGCATGGTCGATCGCCTCGGCCTGCTCGCTCCCCGCCTGGCCGCGCTGCCTGCCGACTCCTACGTCGTTCAAAACGATGTGATGAAGGACCTGCGCAATGGGCTGAATACGGTCGAGCTTCAGCGCCACAAGCAGCTGCTTCCCCAGCCTAGCCGCATGGCAATCGACGACGTGCTCTCCTCGGTCGCCTCCTTCTATCAAAGGAAGCAACAGAAGACCGAAGCCGCCCCGGACAATAACTTGCTGCAAACGCTCGACCATTCGCTGAGCGCCCTCAGCGACAACGGATCCTCGTCGGCGGCAGAGGGTGCGCGCCGCGCCCTGACGGGCCTGCGTTACAGCCTGTTCCCCGATGCACGGGACTTTGCGGCGAACGAGAACCGCCCGGCTGAAAAGCCCGGCGAACAGGACCTGAAGGAGCATGCGGCATGATCACCGATGTCAATATCTACGGCGTGTACATCCCGACACTTGCCGCCATCGCCCTCGTCTGCTTCTTCCTAAACGCAATTCTGAGACGGGTACTCGCCTATATCGGCTTCTACCGCCTCGTCTGGCATCGACCGCTGTTCGACACGGCGATGTATTTCTGCCTGCTCGGCGTCATTACGCTGTCAATCAATCGGATACCGCTATGAAATCGTTCTTCGCTTTTCTCGGTCGCTTCGTGCTGACCGGTGTCGTCGTCGTCTTTGCCGGTGTGCTTGGATGGCACCTCTGGGACTACTACATGAACGAGCCATGGACCCGTGACGGCAAGGTTCGAGCCGACGTGGTTCATGTCGCGGCCGACGTTTCGGGCTTCGTCAGCGATGTCGAGGTCAAGGACAATCAGATGGTCAAGAAGGGCGACGTGATCTTCCGCATCGACCCTGCTCGCTTCGATCTGGCGCTGCGCCAGGCTGAGGCCCAGGTTACGAGCGCCCAGGCAGCGCTCGACATGGCCAAAAGCGACCTCGATCTTTACCAGAAGCTCGGCGACGGTTCTGTCACCCGCCAGAAGATCCAGCAGGCGCAGACGACGGTCCAGCAGGACGAAGCGGCGCTCAGCCAGGCCATCGTTTCCCGCGACACCGCCCAGCTTAACCTCGACCGCTCGACCGTCCGCGCACCCGTCAACGGCATCCTCACCAACTTCTCGCTGCAGCCCGGCAACTATGTCACGGCCGGCAGCGCGGTAACTGCCCTGATCGACGGTGATTCCTACTACATCGCCGGCTATTTCGAGGAGAACAAGCTCGACCGCATCAAAGTTGGTGACACCGCCATCGTCAACCTGATGGGCAGCAAGAACGGCCTCAAGGGCCACGTCGTTGGCGTTGCCGGCGGTATCGAGGACCGCGAGCGCTCCGATACATCGAGCTCGCTTGCCAACGTGACGCCAACCTTCACCTGGGTCCGGCTCGCCCAGCGCGTACCTGTCCGCGTCGCACTCGACGACGTCCCAGCCGATACGGCACTCGTTGCCGGCCGCACTGCAAGCGTCACCATCGTCAACTGATATCGAGCCACGCTCGATTGTTATCTCGCAATATTGAAAAAGGCCCGGCAGGGAACAGCCGGGCCTTTCCACTTCTCTGATCGGAGGTCAATCGGATCAGATTAGAATCTGCGCTCGAAAGGCAGCGATGACCGGGGTGATCCTCGTCGTCAGCATCCAACTGATTTGGCCGCGATTCGAGTAACCGGGCCGTCCGCCTTTCCTTACGAAAGGCCATATGGGGGATTCAATTTTGCACAACAAGATTGCGGACGTCAGATTTTGGCAAAAAGCAAGACAGCATTACGATGCGTTGCATAAAGATCACGTCACGCAACCTTCACAAATAGAGAAATCCGCTAATATCAATTAGATAAATATCGGCCTGCCAGTCTACGGGGTTCTTCGTACGGCAACTATAACCAGAAAAAATAAGCTCTCCCCGCATTGCAGAAATCAGCGATGGGCGGAAGTTTCTGTGTGACGACCCTCACACAAAAGGCCCGGACGACAGCCGGGCCTTTTCATAGTTAGGGGAGCAAAGGCTACTCCGCAGCCGGTGCTTCGGCCTCGATGTTGATAGCAGCGTGCCGCCGACTTGACGTTGCCTGCGCCAGCCCGAAGGCAATCAGCGCGCAGAGTGCGATGCCGATCACCATCGGTAGTGCCGTCCCATCGAAAAAGAGGCCGGAGATAGTCATCGCGACGGCGGCCGCCACGAATTGCAGCGTTCCCATCAATGCCGACGCCGTGCCGGCAATCGCGCCGTGATCCTCCAGCGCAAGCACCCCGGTCGTCGGGATAACCAACCCGAGGCAGCCGAAGCCGACGAACAGGAAGGCGGCCATGACAGGCAACTGATTGAGCCCTGCGCTCATCACGATGACCAGTGCCACCATCGCAACGGCGAAAGCGATCACCGCGATCCGCATGACGCGGACGAGGCCGAACCTGTGGCCAAGCCAGCCGGTCAGCTGCGAGACGGCGAAGAAGGATACGGCATTGATCGAGAACGCGAAGCTGTATTCCGTCGGCGTCAGGCCGTAATGCTCGATCAGCACGAAGGACGAATTCGCCAGATAGACCAGAAATCCGGAAAGCCCGAAGCCGCCGATGAATGTCATCGCGAGGAAATGACCGTCCTTCAACAGCATTCCATAGGCCCTCATGGCGCTGCCGAGATTGCTTCCATGGCGATCGGCCTTCGTCCGCGTCTCCTCAAGCTGGGTCGAGAGGAGAACGAGCCCGATGGCGGCGGCGATCGTCACTGCCCAGAACACACCACGCCAGCCATAGAAGCTGATGACGGCGCTGCCGGTCAGCGGCGCGAGGATCGGCGAGATGCTGAAAACCAGCATCAGCAGTGACATGAGCTTGGCGGCCTGAACGCCCGTGTGCATATCGCGCACGACCGCGCGCGGAACAACCATGCCGGCGGCTCCGCCGATGCCTTGAACGAAACGGAACGCGATCAGCGTTTCGATATTGTCGGCGAGCGCGCAACCGACGCTGGCGACGGCAAACAGGCCGATACCCATGTAAAGCGGCAGCTTGCGTCCCCACATGTCCGAGATGGGACCATAGAGAAGCTGCGCAACCGCAAATGGGATGAAGAAAAACAGGAGGCTGAGCTGCACGACACTGGTCTCGGCATGCAAGTCCTTGCCGATCGACGGCAACGCCGGAAGATACATATCGATTGCAAAAGGACCGATGGCGGATAGCAGACCGAGGATGAGCGCCATGCGAAAGAAGGATGTCGTCATGATGATGATCTTTCAAGAAGGCGCAACGCTTAGCGCGTCGCATCGCTTTTGGCGGAGTTTCAATGGATTGGTCGGGCAAATGCGATGACTTGGGAGAACCACACATCCCGTTGGTACTCTTCGTCCATAAACTTGGACACAGATGTAAAATTAGACACTATTGTCTAAAACGTCAACACGTCTTATCTTCCGCTTATGAAAGATCGAATTCCCTCGGCACGAAAGGCAAGCGGGCATACCCAGCGAGGCCAGTTCGCCAAGCGCGTCTCCATTTTGGATGCGGCCGCCGACGTCTTCTGCCGGGAAGGTTTCTCCGGAGCGAGCATTGATGAGATCGCGATGGAGGCCTGCGTTTCCCGACAGACGATCTACAATCACTACCGCGAGAAAGAGACGCTCTTCATGGCGGTCGTGCAGGATGTCATGGATCGCGCCAACGCCGCGCTCTTCTCTGTCCTGGCAACATTCCCCAGCAATGCGGACGATCTCGAAAACGAGCTGACGGCCTTTGCCGCCGGGCTTATGTGCAACTGCTCCTGCAATCATGATGGAAAATTCCTCCGCCGCCTGGTTCAGACGGAAGGCGAGCGCTATCCGCACCTCTTCGAGGCCTGGCGCAAGCAGGGTCCGGGTCGCATCGATGCGGCGCTCGCCGCACTCCTGTCGCGCCTTTCGCGCCAGGCTCACTTTGATATCGATGATTTCGATCTTGCAGCACGACAATTCCTCGCACTCGTCAATGCCGATCTGCAGATGATGATCCTCTTCGGCGAAACGCCGAGCGACGAGCAGGTCCAGACCGCAGCTCGCAAGGCAGTGCAGACCTTCCTGCGCGCCTATACAAGGTCATCGGACAAAACCGCGGCAGCGAATGAGAATCAATTACTCCCGGGGTAATTGCCGATCATACGGCCTGAGCGCCATCTCCGACCGGCAAGGCAAAGACATCCACGGGCTCGCCCAATCCCCGAAGCGGGAAGGAACCGAGGCTTTCCAGCTCGGACTCGCATTTTGCCATTTCGGTGAAAGCCTTTGAGAGCAAAACCGGCCGCTTGATATCCTTCGTCAGCGTCTCCAGCCTCGAAGCGACATTAACGGCCGGACCGATGACGGTGAAATCCAGCCGCTTGCTCGAGCCGATATTGCCGTACATCACGTCTCCGACATGGACGCCAACGCCATAGTTCAACACGGGACGCCCCTTGCCGGCATTCTGAGCGTTAAGAGCGGCCATCGCCGCCTGACCTTCTCGGATGGACTGCAGGAGATCGGCACAGGCCGTCGGCTTGCTGAGCGGAAAAATAGCCAAGAGGCCATCACCCATGAACTTCAATATCTCGCCGCCATGCCTTTGGATGGGGTCACAGATGGCGTCGAAATAGGCGTTGAGCAGTTCGATCACATCGTCGCGCGGCCAGAGATCGGAAATGGACGTGAAGTCGCGCAGATCACATATCATGATCGCGGCACCAACCGTCACGCCGCTGCCGCGTGTCGTAGCACCCGCCAATATCTGTTCGCTGGCATGCGGCCCGACATATGTCTGCAACAGCGTCCGCGCCATCACATTCTTCAGCCTGATCTCGCTGACTAGCGTCAGGGCAGGCAGCAGATCCCTGAGGAAAGCGATATCCTTCTCCGCAAAGCCACCGGGCCTGTCGCTCGAAAAAGTCACCACGTGACGCTTGCCGAACGTGTGATGGATCGGCCAGGCGACATAGTCGGTGAGGCCATCTTCGCTGAGTTCCAGATAAAGCGAATTCACCTCAGCATCTTTTGGGAGACCTTCGAGACGCTGGCGGACCTCTTCCGATCCACTATAGATTACGTTGACCGGACTGTTCTGAAATTGCGGAGTGGTTTCGACGCCGTATCCGAACGTCGTTATCTTCGCCTCCGTCAAACCGGTGCGCCATAGGATGCGTGCGCCGAGCCACTGCGGATGATGCGTTCTGAAATGCAGCGTCGCCCGCGCGACCGGGACCCCGGCCTCAGAAAGCCGCCGGCACATCTCCACGAAGATATTGTCGATGAAACGCTCGTTGCGTGTATCGGTGATCAACCAGTCGAGAATGCTGTGCCGCTGAGCCGGCCACACGCCGTCCTCTGCGGCAGCCGCTCGAGCGGTATTGTCGTTGAGAGGTTCCATGATGCACTCCGTATTCTCGTCCAGACAATAGGATTGGGTGGCTGCTGCGTAATGTGGGGGATTGGCCCGGCTTTGATAAGTGGTGAAATCTGCATTCAGAATTCCGCCACAGATGCCGATGATGGATGGCGCGGTCAACAGTTCGATTTGCATTGCCCCATCGTCGCCCAACCCTCCGTTAAGGCATTCTTCAGACATGGCCTTGGTAAACCGCAGGCGAACTCTATATCCGACATGTCATATTTAAAGGAGAACCCGATGAAAAAGACCATTGCAGTATTGCTTGGCGCGGCAGCCCTAACGCAGGTTTGCATCTCGAGCGCAAATTCTGCAGACCTGGTGACGACGCGCCCACAACAAACGGATGTCCAGGGCGGCGTAAAGATCGGATACCTCGACTGCTTGATCGGCCCCGGCGTGGGCTACCTTCTCGGTTCCTCGAAAACCGTCGACTGCACATTTCATTCGAGCTTCGGCGGTGACCGTGTCGATCATTATTCCGGAAGCATTCGCAAATTCGGTGTCGACCTCGGCTTCACGACGCGCGGACGGTTGATCTGGGCTGTGTTCGCGCCGACATCGGGCTATCACCATGGCTCGCTGGCCGGCCTCTATCAGGGCGCTACCGCTGAGGCCACCGTTGCAGCAGGCGTCGGCACCAACATCCTCTTCGGAGGAACCGAGGGCTCGATCCATCTTCAGACCATCAGCGTAACCGGTCAGCTCGGCCTCAATGTCGCGGCAACCGGCACCTCGATGACGCTGACGCCGGAAGGCTGATAGCGGTTCGGGTTATTTCTATTATTATTTGGCCGCGACGCCGTCATTGTCGTCGCGGCTTTTCCCGGTAGCCGTTTTGGCGACCTTATTTTTCTTTCAAGATTATCGAAGGCTGATGCTGATCAGCGCCGCGGGGCTATTCAGCAGCCCAGCTGAACCAATAGATTGGTAAAATTTCGTCCGCCTTACGTGCTTGTCCGCTATGTTCCTGACGACGCAGGGAATGGGACGGAGGTTCTTAGCCACGAGCATCGTCATTGCCATACGGGCGGGCGTATGTGTGTTACCCCATTCCTCACATTCAGTAGTTGTGCGAATGGTAGCCTGCTATCGATTATTTTGCAAATGCCTTGGCAGCTCTTTTTAGGATCGTTGAATCACGATGCTGCTACCGGACTAGGGGTGGGTCAAAGCACGCGATGGATATGATGCTTGATATGCAGATCCGGCATCAATCCGGCGCGCCAGGCATGGCGATACCCGTCCGGCGTGGCATGAAAAGACAGGACCCACATTATGGCGCTGAGGAGAACCACGATGATATAAATCTGGAGGCGCATGGTTTCAAACTACACAGCGAATGTGGCCAACCCGTAGCCTAAGGACGGCGCTAAACAGAGACCACAAGCCTTACGCTCGCAAGGCAAGGAATTCATTCAACAATTTTAAGCTTGAATGGTAGCGGGGGGCGGAATTGAACCGCCGACCTCAGGGTTATGAATCCTGCGCTCTCACCAACTGAGCTACCCAGCCATGAACAACAATGCCGTTTGCAAAGCGCCCGGCCCGTCGAATGAGCGGCTTATAAAGGGCGTCTCGCCTTTGTGTCAAGCATGTCATAGAGAAAAAGGCCGCGTTAAAGCCCGGCCTTTTCCAAAGAATTTTATGCAGCAACCGGCTGGCAAAGGAGGGCCTTGAGCGAAGCTTCGGCCGCAGGTTCGCGCTCCGAACGTTCGATGAAGCCGCCGCCGTAGACACGGGCATCGTCACCGGGCGCGGAATAAAGCGCGCAGGCCTGTCCAGGCGCCACACCGGCCTCGCCGACCGTCAGGTCGACATAGATGCCGGTCTCGTCGGCATGCAGAACGGCAGGCGCAGGCGCGCGGGTCGAGCGCACCTTGGCATAGCAGGCGAACCCCTCACCGGAAGCAGCGACCGAGAGCGGCTCGTCGCCCAGCCAATTCACATCGCGCAGATAGACACGGTGGGTCTCCAGCGCCTCTTTCGGCCCGACGATGACGCGGCGCGAACGGGCGTCGAGATAGACCACATAGAGCGGCTCCCCGGTTGCGATGCCGATACCGCGACGTTGGCCGATCGTGTAGTGCAATATGCCCTCGTGGCTTCCGAGCACGCGGCCATCGAGATGAACGATCTCGCCGGCGAGCGCCGCATTCGGCTTCAGCTTGGTGATGATGTCGGAATATTTGCCCTGCGGCACAAAGCAAATGTCCTGACTGTCCGCCTTCTTGGCAACGACGAGGCCCATCTCTTCGGCCAGCTTGCGTGTCTCAGACTTGGGCAGTCCGCCGAGCGGGAAACGTAGATAGTCGATCTGCTCCTGCGTCGTTGCGAAGAGAAAATAGCTCTGGTCGCGATCGGCATCGGCCGGGCGATAGAGTGCACGGCGACCGGGATTGTCGGACGAAGGATTGGCGCGCGACCGGATGTAATGGCCGGTTGCCAAGGCATCGGCGCCGAGCTCCTTCGCCGTCGCCAGCAGATCGGCAAATTTTACGGTCTGATTGCAGGACACGCACGGGATCGGCGTCTCGCCGGCAACATAGCTTTCCATGAAGGGATTGATGACTGTGTCGCGGAAACGCTTCTCGTAATCGAGCACATAATGCGGAATGCCGAGCGTCTCGCAGACGCGGCGCGCATCGTCTATGTCCTGCCCTGCGCAGCAGGAGCCGGCGCGATGGACGGCCGCCCCGTGATCATAGAGCTGCAGCGTGATGCCGAGCACGTCATAGCCTTGCCGTTTCAGAATACCGGCAACGACGGATGAATCGACGCCCCCCGACATGGCGACCACGACGCGGGTATCTTCCGGCTTCTTGTCAAAATCGAGCGTGTTCACGGCCACCTACCGTCGATGCTTTCGTCACAGTGTTCAATTGATAATGTCGATCCGTCGAGTGTCATGCAAATGCGGCGGATTTCATGCTGCCAGCCGTCGGGAGATGACCAGCCGCCGGACTATTTCCTGACGGATATAGAAAGGATTGCCCTTGCGCGCAAGGGTTGGCCGTCACGACGCACTTTCACGGCAGCCCGGGCAACTGACCATCACGAAGAACCTGTCCTTGGATAGCGCTAACACCAATAATAACGGGAGGTGTAACGCCGATGTTACGCACAGAAGAGACGGAGGCAGCTATAGTGAAAGAATTGATTTGAAAATTGTGAGTGAAATACCCGAGATGACGTCGCATCCCAATGAACGAGAGCAGGAACTTGCTGCTCTTGCTAGACTTGTAGCCTCTGCCCGCGATAGTGCCGAAGAGATCGGCTTCGAAAAAGTCGCTGAATCCCTGAACATAGCCCTGGTCGCCCTGTTGGACGAAATCGGCGAGCAGGCCAGGCCGGACATTGCTCTCGCTCCGCAGAACGACCACATCCCAAACTGATAGGCTGAACTGATGGCGAGGCAGCCTCGCCATCAATCTTGGTATCTAACGCGGCTCGATCAGCCGTCCATGAAACCGCCGGCGACGGAAGCGCTGGACTGTGCGGTAACCGCCAGGTTGACGCCCTTCACGATGGTGGTTCCTGCCGCGCGCAGCTTGTCGACGGTCGCCAGCTCGCCCTGCGTGGGCTTGCCGATTTTCGACACCGTGCCAGCACTCAAATCAGCGATCCAGAGGTCGCTTTCGCCTTCAATTCCGAATACGACAACATTCGCCATGATTATCTCCTTTGATTTAACTGGATTTACTTGAAGCCCGCACTTTTCAGGCCTTCGAGGTAATGCGCCTTCTGCCAATCTTCTTTGAATGGCACAATTGACATCCATTTCTCCAAACTAAAGTCTGGATGAACCTCGAAGGTACTCGCTACAAACTGTTTTGCTTTTTTTGCGTTGCCGAGCATGCCCCAACTCGCCGCCGCAAGGCGGTCTGCCGGAAGCTTATCTTTCATTTGGTCGATATAGCCGAGCGCTTCCTCGTATTTTTCCAGCGAATAGCTCGCTCCGGCGGCAGTCCAGAAATATTCATCAGGCGCGAGCGGATTGAGATCCAGGGCCGCCTTGATCTTCTCCAGCCCCTCACCCGGTTGGGATGCCTGCACCAGCGTGTCGGCATGGCTCGCCAGAATATTGGCATGGTTGGGGCTCAGCTTTTCCGCAGTGCTGAGGAACGCGATGCTCTCGTCATATTGCCGCTGGTAAAGCTTCACCACGCCGAGTTCACGATATCCCGGCGCCAACGAGGAGTTTGCGGTGATGGCGTCATTGGCATGCCGTTCCGCCAGCGACAGAAGTTCGCTGTCGCCACGAGCAGTCAGAAGCCATTCGAAGAAGAAACTCCGCGCCAGGCCGCTCAAGGCCGGCGCAAAGCTGGACTGCTCCTTCAGTGCCTCGCGAAAATGCCCACGTGCGCGGCGAACGCGGGCAAGGTCGAGGAACGTCAACGTCTGCTGCCCGATCAGGAAATGCTTGTAGGCTGCAGCATTCTCTTCGAAGAAAAGACGCTGCAGCTCATTTCTCTCGACCTGTCTCGAAATCGCCGACGCTATCTTGCCCGCAAGTTCCCTGCGCGAGTGGATGAGGCCCGCTTCGGCTATATTGAAACGATCCGCCCACACGATTTCGTCGTTCCCGAAGAATATCAATTGGGCGAAAAGCGTATGCCCCTGAGCCTCATCGGTTATCCGCGTCTCGAGCACGTAGCTGATGCTATGTCGCTCATAGCTTTGGGATTTGTTCGCGCGGCCTGCAATCTGCGCGGCCGTATAAGGCGCAAGCACCGAAACCGATCGTAACGCACACAGGCCGATCGTCACATCTTCCACAAGCGCTGCACCATAGGCGTCGGCGCTGTTGCCGCTGATTTTCGGCGGAAGGAGAACCATCCTCGGGGGCCGCCTGGTTTCGCCCTCGAGCTGAATTGCGGCTGCAGCAGCCTCGGCAGGAAGCCGGCGCCCAGCCTGCAATCCCCTGACGTCGAGACCCCGTTCCTCCTGCCCGTAACCTTGATAGTCATAGATCGACGTTATTGCCGCGCGAACGGTCTCGTCTCCGGAATCCCGGTCGAGAAGCCGCATGGCGACCGTCTTGAAAACCGACCTATGCGCCTCGGGAACAGCTTCCGCAGCCCCCAGAAAGGCTTCGCGCAGCATGGCAAAACATTCATTGCGGCGATCTTCGATCCAGCCGTTCAGCGTCTCATCGTGAGCCCTGACATCTGAAAGAAACTCTTCCTGAAGCAACCCGGCCAACTTGAGAAAGTGATCGAGCGGCGAAACACCCTCTACAGACGTCAGTTCGTCTATATCGTGCCGGAACGCGGACTGCGAAACTGCGACCGAGCGACTGTCAAATTCGAAAGGCCGGAAATCGAGCTGCGCCTGCCGGTCGCTGATGCGGCTTACGGTTTTTCTTAAGTTCGCAGAGGCCTGGGCCTGATCGACATCCGCCCAAAACTGGCGAGCGATTTCCGTCCGCGATTTCCGCTCCCAATTCTTCAGGCACGCATGCGCAAGAATGAGCAGCCCCTTTTCCGGGAAGGAAACGGTATTTCCGGCTCCATCAACAAGCCGCAACCGACCAAGTGTTACGAGTTTGAATTCGGGCTGTGTCATGCCCTCACCTTTCGGTATTCATGCAAGATTGCGCGATCGGTTGCATCATTGTCCACCGATCAGGAACGATATCTTGGGCGTGCCTGGACCAAGGCTTGAACGACCAACATGAGCTGCTCACGAAGATCGGGATCCGTTATCTTGTGCATTGCGTTTCCCAGGTTCAACCCTTGCGGTGGAACGTCAGGCTCACGATCGGGCTCGTAGACCCCATTCAACGTCAAAGGCTGCTCCGGTTCTTGCTGAAAAAAATACATGGCAGGAACAAGAAGTATTTTCCCGATCCTCTGAAGCAGAGCAGCGCCGATCGGCTTGGCACCTATTTCAAATTCCTCCAGGTCCCGAATTGCAAGGCCTAGATCCCCGGCAAACGTTGCGGCTTCAATCCCCAGAGTTAGGCGACGTGCCCTTACGCGGGATCCAATAAATCTGTTGATCGAATCAGACGCCATATCGTTCACGTCCTGGGCGGCCATGGATGCACTCTGCTGTATCCGATGCGGATATGCAACCTCTGCGTATGGTTGCCAAGTAAATTCACGTAGAAAGACACGCTGGCGATCGACCGGAACCATGGTTGCTGAGAAACGCTTACCGCTGGCTCCGTTTACTTCTGGTTCCACCTGCGGACAACCGGCTCCGTGAGATCGTGCTCATAGCCGAGAACGCTGATGCTGGCGGTATCGAGCGCAAAATACGCGCCGCCTTCCGGAGGCAGGCCCAACCAGCGTGCGGCAAGCACGCGCAGAAAATGTGCGCTTGAAAACACCAGGATCGTGCCTTCGGTCCGTCTGAAGTCACCGATGATCCGGTCTGCGCGCGCACCGACATCCGCCGCCATCTCGCCCCGCGGGCAACCGTCGCGAAAAATCTGCCAGCCGGGTCGTTCGGCGAGAATTTCCTTTGTGGTCACGCCCTCATAGGCGCCGTAGTCCCATTCAGCCAAATCATCCTTGACGATGCGGCTCGCGCCGAAGCCGGCAAGCGCGCAAGTACTTGATGCCCGCTGGGAAGGGCTCGACCAGACGACGGAAAAGGAAAGCCCCTGCAGACGGTCGCCGACCTTCCGGGCAGCTTCCTCCCCGGCTTGCGTCAGAGGTATGTCGCTGCGACCGGTATGTTTGCCGGATCGGCTCCATTCCGTTTCGCCATGACGCACGAGATAGATTTCGGGAAACGCGCTGCTCATCTGACCCACCTTTCGATCGCGGATGGCACTTGCAAGCGCCGCTATCCCTTCATCGCATTCGAAAGGTTGGCTGTCGAGAGCTGACTGCTGTCATGCACAATCAGGGCACTGGCTTAAAGGCCAGATCGGATCGGCGTAGATTGTTCGGCCTCTGCCGCTCAGTGAGAGGCCGCGAGCGAAGCAAGCGGCGAGACACCATTGGTGATGACATCGGGTGATGTCCTATTCACCATGGGAATGGTCATGACTGCTGCCATCAGACCCGCGACGAACACGGCTCCATATATCATCTGCCTGATCGCCAATCCGTCCGCCTCCCATGACTGTCGCTTTCACAACTTAGAGATCGAGACTGACATCAGGCTGAACGGGGCCGCTGATGCATTCAGTGCTGGGCGAGTGAAGCAAAAGCTTCGCTTCATCGATCGTTGAGAGATGCTCCCTACACCCCAGACGGATCTTCAAGTCCGAAATCGCGCCTGAGATGAGCACTGACCTCCTCCGTGGATTGGCGCGAAACCTCTGGCGGCCTTCGGAAGAACAGACGAAAAACACTCCCCCATCGCCATCGAAATCTCCACCAGTAGATATAATATTCTTTCATGGAAATCGTCCTGCTCCCGATGAAAGAACAGCTATGCATCCAATTTCATAGCTCTTATAATGAAGCTTTCCTTTCTAGACATGAAGGATTTTCATGCCAAGGCCGCTGCCACCCATCGCCGCTTTGAAGGCTTTCTGCGCCATTGCCGACACCGGTGGTTTTGGTCGGGCCGCCGAGCGTGTGGGTCTCACCCAAACGGCCGTCAGCCATCAGATAGCCCAGCTCGAGGAGTGGATCGGCGGCGCGCTTCTGGTTCGCGGCCGCAGAGGCGCCACCCTTACGCCACTGGGGGCCTCTCTCCATCCCGCCGTGTCGCAGGCAATCGACCAACTGGAGCGTGCGCTCCATCAGGCGCGTTCGAATATCAGCAGCCAAACGTTGACACTGTCTGTCACCCCGGAATTCTCCAGCGGCTGGCTGGGTCAGCGCCTCAAGGATTTCTGTCAGCGATATCCTGAGGTCGTCCTCAATCTGACCGTGACCTACCGGCGCCCGGACTTCGGCCAGCAGGATATCGATCTTGCAATCAGTCTGGGACCGGAGACCCCCGGCCTGGTGGGAGAACCGCTCTTCGCCGAGGAGGAATTTGTCGTTTGCGCCCCGGAATATCTCGGACGGCTTCCCCCGCGCGGCGCGATTGCCTCGGCGCCCCTGCTCAGGTTTGCGGGCATGCGCCATGCCTTGCTGGATTGGCAGCGTTGGTATGAGCAGGTGACCACGGGGGAGAATGAGGAACTCGCTTCGTTCGATATCGCCAAAGCCGTTGCGGATGGCCCCGACTTCGATTCTCTCGAGGAGATGCTGCAGGCCTGCCGACAGGGCGCCGGATTTGCGCTCGTCCGCACGTCTCTTGTGGCAGACGACCTGCAGAAAGGCAGCCTCGCCCGCTGCTTCACCGAAATCCAGCCGGCATCGCTGAACTACACGCTAATCTATCCTGCAAATGCGCTGAAGCGCCCTGTCATAGCGCTGTTTCGCAACTGGCTGATCGCCCAGCGGACCATCACCGCGTCATAGACAAGAAAAACCCGGCGCAGCTTTCGCCACGCCGGGTTCGCATGTTTCCCTTGGGAGGAGAAATCAATCGACGTTGAAGGTCAGCGGCTTTGCCTGGCGGATAGCCGCATTGGCGGTCAGCTTGGCCAGAACTTCATCGCTGACAGGCGCATCGACATAAAGCAGAGCGATGGCGTCGCCGCCCTGCTTGTCGCGGCCGAGCTGGAAGTTCGCGATGTTGACGTTGGCTGAACCGAGCGTCGTGCCGATGAAGCCGATCATGCCGGGGACGTCGGTGTTGGTGACATAGACCATGTGGTTGCCGACATCGGCGTCGAGATTGATGCCCTTGATCTGGATGAAGCGCGGCTTGCCATCGGAGAAGACGGTGCCGGCAACCGAGCGCGTCATGCTTTCGGTCGTGACCGTCAGCTTGATGTAGCCGTCATAGACGCCGGTCTTGTCGCGCTTGACCTCGGCGAGAACGATGCCCTTTTCCTTGATCATGATCGGCGCCGAAACCATGTTCACGTCGGCGACCTGGCTGCGGATGAGGCCGGCCAGCAACGCCGAGGTCAGCGCCTTGGTGTTCATGCCGGCAGTGACACCGTCATAGAGGATCTCGATTTCCTTGATCGGCTCGTCGGTGACCTGGCCGACGAAGGCGCCGAGCACGTCTGCGAGCTTGATGAAGGGCTTCAGGATCGGCGCTTCCTCGGCCGTAATCGACGGCATGTTGATGGCGTTCGAAACAGCACCTTTCACGAGGTAATCTGCCATCTGTTCGGCAACCTGCAGGGCGACATTTTCCTGGGCTTCCGTGGTCGACGCGCCAAGATGAGGCGTGCAGACGACGTTCGGCAAGCCGAAGAGCGGGCTTTCCTTGGCAGGCTCGACTTCGAAGACGTCGAAGGCGGCACCGGCGACATGTCCGGCCTTGATGGCATCGGCAAGCGCCTGCTCGTCGACGAGACCACCGCGGGCGCAGTTGATGATGCGCACTCCCGGCTTCGTCTTTGCCAGCGCTTCTCTGTTGAGGATGCCGCGCGTCTTGTCCGTCATCGGAACATGCAGCGTGATGAAATCGGCCTGGGCCAGCAACTCGTCGAGCTCGACCTTGGTGACGCCCATCTCTTCAGCGCGCTCCTTGGACAGGAACGGGTCGTAGGCGACGACATGCATCTTCAGACCGATAGCGCGGGCGCAGACGATGGAGCCGATATTGCCGGCGCCGATGACGCCGAGCGTCTTGCCGGTGATTTCGACACCCATGAACTTCGACTTTTCCCACTTGCCGGCCTGCGTCGAGACGTCGGCAGCCGGAAGCTGGCGGGCGACGGCGAACATCAGCGCGATCGCGTGTTCGGCTGTCGTGATCGAATTGCCGAAGGGCGTGTTCATCACGATGATGCCGCGCTTGGAAGCGGCCGGGATGTCGACATTGTCGACGCCGATGCCGGCGCGGCCGACGACCTTGAGGTTCTTGGCGGCTTCGATGATCTTTTCCGTCACCTTCGTGGCAGAGCGGATGGCAAGACCATCATAATTGCCGATGACTTCGAAAAGCTTGTCCTTGTCCTTGCCGAGCTGCGGCTGGAAATCGACTTCGACCCCGCGATCGCGGAAGATCTGGACGGCGGTTTCCGACAGTTCGTCGGATACGAGAACGCGAGGTGCCATTGGGGGCTTCCTTCAAAAGTGTTCAGCGATGAATCGAATGGAGATGCGGGGCTCCGCCCTTCTGGCGGAGCCTATGCGATCACGTCAGGCAGCGGCCTGGGACAGCGTCGCCTTCTGGGTTTTGAAAGCCCAGTCGAGCCACGGCATCAGCTTCTGCATGTCTGCAGTCTCGATCGTGGCGCCGGCCCAGATGCGAAGACCGGACGGCGCGTCGCGGTAGGCGCCGATGTCATAGGCGACGCCTTCCTTTTCGAGGAGAGCGACGAGACCCTTGGCAAAATCCGCCTGACCGGCTTCATCGAGAGCGGCCACGTCCTTGTCGACGATCTTCAGGCAGACCGAGGTGTTGGATTCGATTTCCGGCTTGACGGCCAGGTTGGCGATCCAGTCGTTGGCGGCGACGAAATCGGCGATCGCCTTGGTGTTGGCATCGGCACGGGCGACGAGCGCCTTGAGGCCGCCGAGCTGCTTTGCCCAGAGGAGAGCATCGATATAGTCCTCGACGCAAAGCATCGAAGGCGTGTTGATCGTCTCGCCGGTGAAGATGCCTTCAATCAGCTTGCCGCCAGACGTCATGCGGAAGATCTTCGGCAACGGCCAGGCCGGTGCGTAGGTCGTCAGGCGTTCGACAGCGCGCGGCGACAGGATGATGATGCCGTGCGCGCCCTCGCCGCCGAGAACCTTCTGCCAGGAGAAGGTAACGACATCGAGCTTGGCGAAATCGAGGTTCTGGGCGAAGGCTGCAGACGTCGCGTCGCAGATCGTCAGGCCCTTGCGGTCATCAGGAATAAAATCGCCGTTCGGAACGCGGACGCCCGAGGTCGTGCCGTTCCACGTAAAGACCACGTCGCGGTCGAAATCGATGGTAGAGAGATCCGGAAGCTCGCCATAGCCCGCTTCGATCTTGCGGACGTCCTTGAGCTTCAGCTGCTTGACGACGTCGGTGACCCAGCCGGCACCGAAGCTTTCCCAGGCGACCATGTCGACGCCGCGCTCGCCGAGCAGCGACCAGAGCGCCATCTCGACAGCGCCGGTATCGGACGCAGGAACGATACCGATGCGGTAATCCGCCGGCACTTCCAGAATTTCGCGAGTGAGATCAATGGCCTGCTTGAGCTTGGCTTTGCCGACTTTCGCGCGGTGCGAACGGCCAAGGGCCGCGTCGGAAAGAGCTTCGAGCGACCAACCAGGGCGCTTCGAGCAGGGGCCAGAAGAAAAATGGGTGTTCTCCGGACGTACGTCCGGCTTTGCGGTGGCAGCGGCCATATGTATACCCTTCCAGGTAATTAGCCTCTCGTTGGGGAGAGGTGTCCCGCCGCCGTGGGTATAGGAGGCCGCGCACGCGGTCAAGATGGAAGTGTCGCAGGCGGATTAATTTTTGGCGTGTTTGCGTCGCAAGGTCGCGGATGCGAGGGGAAATGCGCAAAACTACCAGGTGGTTACGTGACTACCAGGTAGTCACGCGCAGGCCGATACGGATTTCATGACGCGACAATGAACCGTCACGTCCCATGGCCCCTGAGGCACCCGCCGCCGAATCAGCGCCGGAATAGCCGAACATGTCCCCGCCTGCCACATGGGAGAAGCGGTAGCCGAGATCGATCTTGACGTTTTGGGCAAGATCGTAGGAGACGCCGGCCATGAGCGCATAGGTAAAGCGCCAGTCAGCCTGGCCAGGATAGCGGCTGGCGGAAGACCCTGCCCCCCCGCAACCCGCGCTGCCATCGATGCAGGAGGCCGTGGCGTTGACGCTGTTCCAATCCACCCGCGTGGCCCCGAGGCCAGCGCCGACATAGGGTGTGAAGCCGGCAAGCGTGCCGAGATCGACATAGCCGTTCAGCAACAGGCTTCCGGCGGTGTAGGAGGAGGAACCCTTGTAGCCGCAGCCCGTGCCGGCGCCACCGCCGGCGCATGGCTCGTCGCTCGAAAATTTGCCCTTGAAATCACCGCTGAAGAGATCGCCGGTGATATCGGCGCGAACAAGGTCGTTGAACTGGTAGCCGACGCCAAGGCTGCCGGTGAAATCTCCACCATCGAAGCGAGCCGAATCGAAGCTGCCGCTGTTGTAGTCGCCGGTCGCCGAATCATAGTCTCGGAAGCCGACGCCGTGATGATCGGCATTGACGGCATAGCCGACATCGCCGCGGACGTAGAAGCCCTGCGCGTCCTTGACGGTGACTTCCTGCATCTTGACCTCGGGCGGCAGATCACCGGCGAAAACCGTCCCGGCCAGCGTAGCCGCCATCGCGGTTCCGACGGCCAGCGCCTTGAAACGGATCATCGAACTGCCCTTCTCACCCGCGGGTCGCCCCGCATTTCAATCCTGCGTGGCTCGCATCTCGATCCCCTAGGGATGACGGATGTCGCGCCATTGTCGTTTCATTAACCATAAGGAATTCATGGTTAACGAACGTTTAAAAGGGCGATGCTGGCGTTTAGGAAGTTGTGTTCAAGCCGGATCAATTTGACGAGACACCAGGGAGATCACCCCGCCGACATCTCTCTCTCCCAGGCTTCGATCTCGGATTGAGCGACGCTATCTCTCCGTCGCTTGAAGAGCGATCGCCATGACAGCTGAGTGGCGGGGTACGTGTCCCTGATATGATTGAGATAAAAGGAATAGGGATCGGCAAGGGAAAAAATCTTTACCGCGACCCATTCGGGAACCAGATAATGCGAGGATTTGCGGCCATTGTGCCAATAGATGGTCAGGGTCTCGGTATCCGCCTCGTAGGCAGCCGACCGGATAGCGCTCAAGCTGAAGGATTGAACACGCATTTCCCACCCAATTGTCCCGAGGGATATGAGGCATAATAAGCCAAGGATGGCAGCCTTTGCACCCTCCATATCGGGGGTTTCCACCGCCAAAACTGAAATGACCCAATCGGCCCGCCGGGATCAGGTGGATCGCAGTCGGACAAGAAAAAACCGCCCGACGGATCGAGCGGCTTTCGGGGCACCAAGGCAGGAAATCGGGATATTACTTGTAGACCGGGGCCGGCGGGATATCGGCCGGCGGCATGTAGGTTGCCGTCTCGCAACCGCCGAAGGTGTAGCGAGCACCCAGGCGAGCCTCGTGGATGTTGATGCCCTTGTCGTAGCCCGGACCGCCATTCTCGGCGTAGCCGAACATGTCGCCGCCTTCGATATGGCGGAAGCGATAGCCCACATCGGCCTTGAGATTGCAGGTCAGGTCGATCGCGGTACCGGCCATCAGAGCGTAGGTGAACCGCCAGCTGCCGCGGCCGTTATGGCTAACCGTGCCATCGCAAGACGAGGAATCATCGTCGGCGCAGGACGTGTTGTGCAGATTGTCCCACTTGACGTAGGTACCACCGAGACCGCCGCCGAGATAAGGCGTGAAGGCGCCGTACGTGCCGAGGTCGACATAGGCGTTGGCCAGCAAGCTGAAGGCCGTCATCGAAGCCACGTCATGCGAGGTTGCCGCCACCGAGGTAAATCCAGGTCCGCAAGCGCCGCAGTCACCATGGGTCGAGCCGTTGAAATCCGAGCTGAACAGATAGTCCATCGTCAAGTCGGCGCGCAGGTAGTTGTTGATCTGGTAACCGACACCGCCGCCGAGCGTGAAGTTGTCGTCGAGACTGGAGCTGCTGAAATCAACGAGGTTGCTGTTGGACCCCTGGAAATAGTTTGCCCCGCGCAGATCCGTAAAGGCATAGCCGACATCGCCGCGCAGATACCATCCGCTCGACTGGCTGACGACAGGCGGGGCGGCCTGCGGCGCCGGCTCGGGCGTGTAGAGATCCGCAGCAAATGCGGATGTGGTTAGAAGCGTTGCAACAACCGTTCCGATCAATCTTTTCATCATGGCTTGGGACTCCCAATTCGTCGTCATCGGCCGGACGAAGCAGCCTGACACATGCCATGGATAATGAATTGGAAAAGTTAAAACCCGCTTAACTACGACTATTTACCTTGTTCTTCGGAAAATCAGACCACGAAGCATTCAACTATGAGTATAAAAACAACACAGCCGGCGTTGAACACGCCGGCTGTTTCAAAAAAGGAGTGGATGGATGCTCAGGCAGCGGTGCGAACGTTT
This sequence comes from Neorhizobium sp. P12A, assembly GCF_008365395.1. NCBI lineage: Bacteria > Pseudomonadati > Pseudomonadota > Alphaproteobacteria > Hyphomicrobiales > Rhizobiaceae > Neorhizobium > Neorhizobium sp. P12A. The sequence goes on from NZ_QOVX01000001.1 coordinate 917,011, forward strand.
GCGATCACGCCTATAAGGTCATTGACGATACGTTCGATCTGGCTGCGGTCATCCCCCTCCGCCATGACGCGGATCAAGGGCTCCGTACCCGAAGGCCGGATCACCAGCCTGCCGTTTCGCGAAAGTTCGCTTTCCGCATCGGCAATCGCCTGCCGCACCTGGTTGTCCTCCAGGGGCTTTCCTCCGGAGATGCGCACATTGCGCAGAAGCTGCGGCACCGGCTCGAACCGACGGCAGATCTCGCTGACCGGCTTGTCCAAACGCTTGGCGCAGGCAAGAATCTGCAGCGCGGCAACAAGCCCGTCTCCCGTCGTGCCATAGTCTGACAGCACGATGTGGCCAGACTGCTCGCCGCCGACGTTGAAATCATGCTGGCGCATGTGCTCGACAACATAGCGGTCGCCGACCTTCGTGCGGGCGAGCTCCAGCCCCTTGCCGCCGAGAAACCTCTCCAGGCCGAGATTGGACATAACAGTCGCAACGATGCCGTTGCCGCGCAGGATCTGATTGTCGGCCCAGGTTTCGGCAATGACAGCCATCAGCTGATCGCCATCGATGATGGTGCCATTCTCGTCGACGATGACGACACGGTCGGCATCTCCATCCAACGCAATACCGATATCGGCCCGCACTTCATCGACCTTCTTCTGAAGTGCCGTCGGGCTGGTCGAACCGCAATTGAGGTTGATGTTCATGCCGTTCGGCTCGTTGCCGATGGTCACGACATCCGCGCCAAGCTCCCAGAGCGCAGCGGGCGCGACCTTGTAGGCGGCGCCATTGGCGCAGTCGATGGCGATCCTCAGCCCCTGAAGCGTGACGTCCCGTGGAAGCGTGCGCTTCGCATGCTCGATATAACGATCATGCACGCCGTCGATACGCTTGGCCCGACCGATGTCATCGGCCTTTGCCAATTGCGAATAGATGTCCTTCTCCAGAAGCTCCTCGATCTGCTGTTCGAGATCGTCCGAGAGCTTGTAGCCGTCAGGGCCGAAAAGCTTGATGCCATTGTCTTCGTAAGGATTGTGCGAGGCCGAGATCATAACCCCGATATCGGCGCGGAGTGACCGCGTCAGCATCGCGACGGCAGGAGTCGGGATCGGGCCGAGAACGAAAGCGTCGACGCCGGCTGCCGTGAACCCGGCAACCATGGCATTTTCCAGCATGTAGCCGGACAAACGTGTGTCCTTGCCGATGACGACCCTGTGACGATGGCTGCCACGTCGGAAAATGGTCCCGACCGCGATCCCGACCCGCATGGCCAGATCGGGCGTCATCGGAAAAGTATTGGATTGGCCCCGGATACCGTCCGTTCCAAAATAACTGCGTTTCATGCAAACTCCCGCGATTAAAGCGTGCCCGATGAGGGCCACGCATCCCCACACACGTCTCAAATCAACTAAGCGTAGAGACCTCAAATCATGAGGCTCATGCCATAAAACGGGGGCCCTATCACGTCACTTACAGAGAAAGCCTATCATATCCTGTTACCGACAAAAAAGGCCGGCTCCCGAAAAACGAGAGCCGGCCCCTTAATTATCAACCGAATACCGCGGTCAATGCGGCTGCGGTTCGAAGCCGCCTTCCGGCTCTTCGCCCTTGGCGCCGACAGGACCGTCCTTCTTGGCGCCCGTCTTCGGAACCGCAGAGCCGCGGCTCGGAGGCGTGTCGTCGCCGAGATCGCGCGACGGCTTTTCGCCACGAATGAGCGCCTTGATCTCTTCGCCGCTCAGCGTCTCGTACTCCAGCAGACCCTCGGCCAGCGCGACGAATTCGTCGTGCTTTTCAGTGAGGATGTCCCTCGCCTGCTGGTAGGCCTGGTCGATCAGGCGGCGCACTTCGGTGTCGATCTTCTGTGCCGTGGATTCCGAAACATTCTTGGTCTGCGAAACCGAATGCCCGAGGAATACTTCCTGCTGGTTCTCGCCATAGGCGACCTGACCCAGTTCGTCGGAGAAGCCCCATTGCGTGACCATCGCGCGGGCAAGCTTGGTTGCCTGCTCGATGTCGGAGGACGCACCCGAGGTGATGTTCTCCTTGCCGAAGGTCAGTTCTTCCGCAACGCGGCCGCCCATCATGATGCATAGGCGCGAAATCATCCACAGGTAGCTCATCGAGTAGCGATCGCCCTCGGGGAGCTGCATGACCATGCCGAGTGCACGGCCGCGCGGAATGATCGTTGCCTTGTGCAGCGGATCGGCGACGGCGACGTTGAGCGCCGTGATCGCGTGACCGGCTTCGTGATAGGCCGTGAGCTTCTTTTCCGCCTCGGTCATGGCCGAAGAACGGCGCTCGGCGCCCATCATGATCTTGTCCTTGGCGTCTTCGAACTCGGCCATGGTGACGACACGCTTGTTGCGGCGGGCGGCCATCAGGGCAGCTTCGTTGACGAGGTTCATCAGGTCGGCACCGGAGAAGCCGGGCGTACCGCGGGCAAGCGTCTTCAGATCGACATTCGGAGCCAGTGGAACATTGCGGGCATGCACCTTCAGGATACGTTCGCGGCCGACGATGTCGGGATTCGGCACGACGACCTGGCGGTCGAAGCGGCCCGGACGCAGCAGCGCCGGATCGAGAACGTCAGGACGGTTTGTCGCAGCGATCAGGATGATGCCTTCATTGGCCTCAAAGCCGTCCATCTCGACCAGCAACTGGTTGAGCGTCTGTTCGCGCTCGTCGTTGCCACCGCCAAGACCGGCGCCACGATGGCGACCGACGGCGTCGATTTCGTCGATGAAGATGATGCAGGGCGCATTCTTCTTCGCCTGCTCGAACATGTCGCGTACACGGCTTGCACCGACGCCGACGAACATTTCGACGAAGTCGGAACCGGAAATGGTGAAGAACGGCACGTTTGCTTCACCGGCGATCGCGCGAGCAAGCAACGTCTTACCGGTGCCGGGAGGGCCGACGAGCAGGACGCCGCGCGGAATGCGGCCGCCGAGACGCTGGAACTTCTGTGGGTCACGCAGGAATTCGACGATTTCCTCGAGATCCTGCTTGGCTTCATCAACACCGGCGACGTCTTCAAAGGTGACGCGGCCATGCGCTTCCGTCAGAAGCTTGGCCTTGGATTTGCCGAAGCCCATTGCCCCTCGCGATCCGCCTTGCATCTGCCGCATGAAGAACAGCCAGACGCCGAGGATCAAGAGCATCGGCAGCAGCGTACCGAGATAGCTCAGGAAGCTCGAAGAGCCGTCGGATTCGGGACGGCCGACAATCGTGACATTCTTGGTCTGCAGCCGATCGAGCAGAGTTTCGTCCACGACTGGAGCATAGGTTTGGAAGGTCGTTCCGTTTTCAACATAGCTCCCGACAAGGCGGTTGCCCGTCACCGTCACGTCGCGAACGCGGCCGGAATCAACTTCCCGCAGGAACTGCGAGTAAGGAATTTCCCGGGACCCCGTCTGCGCGGGCGCAGTCTGGAACATGCTGAAAAGGGCAATCAACAGCAAGGCTATGATTGCCCACAGAGCGAAATTACGAAAATTAGGGTTCATTGAACTCCCCAGCACTGACACAGCCCGCCTTTTGACGGCTGCTATACTTGGCCTCTAACATAGGATTACGCTGTGCCATTGCCAAGGCAATCCACACTGTCGGATGCGTTTTCCGTCAATAACCCTTAAAGCGGCGGACATAAATACGGTGTTCTTCCAAAAGAAACTGCCAAACGATCGGCGAACATGAGATCGAATCGTGTCAAAAAGCGGTCGAATGGCGCGAAATACGGCGAAACGGTCACATCAGAGCCTGCCCAACCCCTTGGAATTCCATCGATAGCCCGAATCTCCGGTAATGCTGCGCCGGCGCGACGAATGGCGCCTTTCGGCAAATTTTTCGAAAATAAATCGTCCCCGACATCTGCCTTGGGCTCAACGCGAATGGTGTGACGGCCACGATTGGTAACCTCGAACCGGCCGTCCCAGATGCCTGCCTCTCCAGGTGCCACAGTGAGCGGTGCGATACCCCTGCTCTCCCTCATCAGAAACAGCCCACCCCCGCGCAGGTCGAAGACGACGCCGGCAGCCGTCCGGCGCCCTTCAATGCCCGCAGCCAGGAAATCCAGAATGCGATCCATACGGTCACGACCGGCAGGAAAGGCCCGACCGCCGAAGACAGCGGCAAGGTTGGAGAGGGCGTAACGGAGAAGTTTGGCGTCAGCCCTCAATCCCTCGGAGCGGATTTCGCCAAGCGCGCAGCAATGCACGGTGACATGGGCTGCGAGCCAGCCAGCGGCCGCAGCCGACAACGCGGTACGCTCTACTTCGCGGGCGTCTGGCCCGTCGATCCGACCGTCCGTCTGTTCTGCGAGAGACTTCCGGATACGCACCCGTTCGTAATGCGGGTCCTCGTTGCTGGGATCGTCGATCCAGCCGATGCTTTGCCTGGACAGATAGTCGCGGATATCGCTCCTGCGGCAGCCCAGGAAGGGGCGCACGATCCAGATCCGTCGGTCGAAGAGAACGGCATCGGCGATCCCCGTTCCGGCACCGTCCTCGAATACAGTGCGGGCCGCGCGCATGGCGAGCGTTTCCCGCTGGTCGTCTGATGTATGGGCAGTGACGATCACGTTGGCGGAAATTTCGGCCGCGATATCGGCAAGCAGCCCGTAGCGCGCCTCTCTTGCGGCGGCCATGATCCCGCTCTTCGGCTTCTCGCCAACCCAACGGCCCGTCCGATGGGCAATACCAAGGCGGGAGCAGAGCGCCGCGACAGTCTCAGCCTCGGCCGCGGATTCGGCGCGCAGGCCGTGATCGATGGTGGCGGCGGAAAGAGTGATATCCGGATGGGGAAACGACTTCAGCCTGTCGGCAAGGGCGACGAGGAGACCCGTCGAATCGCTGCCTCCGGAAATGGAGACAAGAATATGCGCCGGCCGGCGAATACGATCGAGAAAATCGGCGGCAGCATCTTCGGGCAATGCGAAAGCGCTTGCGGCAGATGCCGGAATGGGATCAGCAGGCAAGCCGCTTTTCTTCGCTGGCAACCTTGGCAGTCACGGCCTTCGAAGCCTTCGGGTATCGCTTGGTGACCTCGCGCATAGTTGCGCAGGCCGTATCCTTGTTGTCGAGCGCTGCAAGCGACATGCCGAGCTTCAACAGCATTTCCGGCGCCTTTTCCGAGGTGCCGTATTTCTGATGCGCATTCAGGAATGTCTTTGCCGCATCATTATACTTGCCCTGCGAGTACAGCGCTTCGCCCAGCCAGAAATTGGCATCGGGCGCACGGGCGCTGTTCGGGTAGCTGGCGATATACTGACGGAACTCCTGCTCTGCGACGCCATAATCGCCGGACAGAACATGGCCATAAGCGGCCTTATAGGTGTCGGCTTCGCTGCCGAGCGAGGCGGTCTGCGTCGAGTCGGCAGCCGGCGCGGGACCGGACCCAACGCTGGCCTGGCTGTTGACGCCGCCGCCGACCGGCTTGCCGTTCTGGTCGAACTGGATCGAGCCGAGCTGGCCCGGTGGCTTGCCGAGCCCACTTCCCTGCTGTCCCCCGGCATCGGGCATATCGCTGCCGCCGGCAGAATTGCCCTGCGAGGAGCCGATCACGCCGGCAACATCGTCCTGCTGGCCACCGGCTGCCGCAGGCGGCGCTGCATCACTCTTCTTCATCGCGCCGCCGCTGTTGGTCGCCGCGCCACCGCCGCCGCCCTTCTTTTCGAGCTGCTGGAAGCGGAATTCATTGTCTTCCTGCGTCTTGCGCATTTGCTCCTGCATCTGCAGAAGCTGATAGCTCATTTCCTCGACGCGGCCGTTCAGCTGGCGCATCTGATCTTCGAGCTGCTGGAGACGAACTTCCGCATCGCTGCTCTGAACCATGATCGTGGGCTGGCCTTCGGGCGCCTGCTGATTGAGCGGCGCTGCCGGGGCTGGTTGCGCTTGCTGCTCGTTGCGCGGCCCGATGTGCATGCCGAACAGCGACAAGGCGTTTGCGCTCCTCTCGCTTCCGGCGACCATCGCCAGACCAAGCATGCCGGCCACGACCAGATTTCTCATATGTAACGTCCTGTTTCCGTGATTCTTCGCGCCATCGGCGCGTGCAGGAGATTTTTACAATTGCTCCCAAAAAGCAACGGAGTTCGGCCAAAGTGTGGTCAAAAAAGTAAACGAGTGCGTGTAAACGACAAAGGCGGCCACAAGGGCCGCCTTTCGCATCTTTCGAAACTGTTAAGCTTATCAGGAACCGGCGCCGTTGAGCACGGTGACCGCACGGCGGTTCTGAGACCAGCAGGAAATATCGTCGCAGGTCGCGACGGGACGTTCCTTGCCGTAGGAGATCGTCTTCAGGCGATTGGCCGGAACACCCTTGGAAACCAGGTAGTTCTTGGCAGCAGCTGCGCGGCGGGCACCGAGCGCGAAGTTGTATTCGCGGGTACCGCGTTCATCCGAATGGCCTTCAACCGTGACGGCGTAGTTCGGATAACGGGCAAGCCACTGAGCCTGACGGTCGAGCGTCTGTGTCGCATCCGCGCGGATAGATGAGGAGTCCGTGTCGAAGAAGATGCGGTCGCCGACATTGACCGTAAAGTCCTGCGGCGAACCGGGCGTTGCGGCGCCAGCGCCGTTCAGACCGAGGTCCCCAGCGCTGCCCGGCAGGTTCTTCTTGGAGGCGCAACCGGCCAGAGAAAGGCCGACGAACAGCGCGATCATGATCGGATTACGGGCGAAATTCTGCATGCGGCTTGCGGCCGGGGTGTCAATTCGGCTCATGGCCGTTCTCTCCTTACGACTCAGTATTAGGGTTTCCAGACAGTAACTGCTTTCGGTTAATCCGCGCTCAACAATTATGGTTAACAAACCGCTACCCCGTCCCTCACAGCACTTTGCGGCGAGAAAGAGGCGCAGCTGTGGACAACTACTCGAGAAGCGGCGACCAGGCCGGGTCCGAAGCAAATCCGGGGGTTTTGATCAGCTGTTCGTTGTAGCCTGTCAGGTCGATCGAGTAGAGCTGCGGACCGCTGGCTCCCTGGGCTTCGCGGAAGAACATGACCACGCGGCCGTTCGGTGCCCAGGTCGGGCCTTCATTGTGGAAGCCTGAGGTCAGCAGGCGCTCGCCCGAGCCATCAGGCTTCATCACGCCGATCGAGAAGGTACCGCCGGACTGCTTGGTGAAGGCAATCAGATCGCCGCGCGGCGACCAGACCGGCGTCGAATAGGAACCATCACCGAACGAGACGCGATGCTGATTGGAGCCGTCAGCGTTCATGATGTAAATCTGCTGCTTGCCGCCGCGGTCGCTTTCGAAAGTGATCTGGCTGCCATCGGGCGAATAGGACGGCGACGTGTCGATGGCCGCCGTCGAGGTCAGGCGCGTGGTCGTGCGCGAACGCAGGTCCATCGTGTAGATGTTGGAATTGCCTTCCTGCTGAAGGCTCATGATGACCTTCTGCCCATCCGGCGAAAAGCGCGGCGAGAAGGTCATGCCCGGGAAGTTGCCGACCACTTCGCGCTGCCCCGTCTCCAGCTGCAGCAGGTAAACGCGCGGCTGCTGGTTGGCGAAGGACATGTAGGTGACTTCCTGCCGGTTCGGCGAGAAGCGCGGCGAGAAGACGAGATCGCTGCCATCGGTCAGCGTGCGGACGTTGAAGCCGTCCTGGTCCATGATGGCAAGCTGCGTCTTGCGAGCAGTCTTCGTTCCGCTTTCGGCGACGAAGACGACGCGGGTATCGAAATAGCCCTTTTCGCCGGTGATCTTCTCATAGATCGCGTCGGCGATGATATGGGCGACGCGGCGCCAGTTTTCCGGCTGCGTATAGAACTGCTGGCCGGTCATCTGCTGGCCGGCAAAGGTGTCCCAAAGGCGGAACTCGGCACGCAGGCGACCGTCGGCTTCCTGCGTCACGCGACCGGTCACCAGCGCCTGGGCATTGATCGTGCGCCAGTTCTGGAATTGCGGAGCCGCGTCGAAATTGCTGATCTTGTCGATGAAGGCGGCCTTGTCGACCGGCGCAAACAGTCCGGAGCGCTTAAGATCGGCGGCAATGACCTGCGAGACCTTGGCACCGATATCGCCATTGGACAGGAAGTCCGTGACCGCGATCGGCAGCGGCGCGACATTGCCCTTATTGATGTTGATCTCGACGACTGCATAAGCCGGAGAGACATAGGCGGCCATCAGACCTGTCAGCACCAGGAGGACACGAACGAGGGAACTTTTTAACATATGGGCCAAGCCTTTCAGCATTATAGCGCAAAGTCGCTGGCGTTGAACTCGGCAACGATTTCACGCCAGTCGTTGTATCTATCGCGAGGCAGGCCGTGGAATGGGGCCGCCTTCAATATGGATCGGTAAGCGCTCATCATGAGCGCCTTGCGGGTATTTTCGGGACCGCCGGTCGCCGTAATGTCCGGATTGCCCTTGAGGTTTCCGGAGGAATCTAACTTGACGCGCGCACGGACATGAACCTTGTCAGCACCGGGCAGGCCTAGAGGCAGCGACCAGTGTTCAAGAATCTGGTTCCGGAACGCGTCCACTTCGGCCTGCTTCAATGCGGCATCATGCTGCGCCTGCCTATGGTGAAGCGGTTTGTGGACCGGCTCTGCGGCAAAAACGTGAAAGGGCAGGAAAATAATCAGGGCGCAAAGCGCGGTCAGTATGCGGGCGGAGCGTCCGTTCATATGTCGCCGAGCTCCCCGCATCACAGCCCCAGATCGCTCGCATCGAAATTGAGCACCAGTTGGTTCCAGCCATTATCACCGTCGTATTTATCCGCAGGCAGCAGATCGGGTTTGAACGGCGCCGAGCGCATAACTGCGCGGTAAGCGCTGCCTTTGATTGCGTCCTGGGTCCCCGCGGTACCGCCGGTCGCCGTAATCTGCGGGTCGCCGACGACATTGCCCGACCGATCGAGCTGCACAACGATCTTGACACGAACTTCCGAGGCACCCTCAAGGCCTTGCTGGACATTCCAGTTGCCCTGGATCAGGTCTTTCAGCCCGTCCATTTCGCTCTGGCTGAGCTTGCCGCCGCCGGCCGACTTCTTGCCGCCGAGCGAGGCCACCTGCGTATTCGCTCCAGCCGAGGCCTCCTGCTTGGAGCGCGCGGCACCACCTGCCGATGAATTCTTGTTGAGCAGTTTTGAAATCTCGTCAGCGTTGAAATCGCTGTCCTGCGCGGTCGATCCCTTGGCGGTCTCGCGTTTCTTGTCGTCGTTTTTCTTGCCGTCGTCGGGCGACTTGTTGGTGCTCTGTGTCACCGTCTTGTCTGTCGGCTTGGTCTCAGGCTTGACTGGCGCAGGCTTTGTTTCCGGCTTCACCTCTGGCTTGGGGTCCGGCTTGACGTCAGGCGTCTTGTCCGCGGTCTTCGGCGGCTGAGCCTGTGGCTTCACCTCCGGCAACGGAATATTGTCCGGCACAGTGATTTCAGCCGGCTGCTGGGTCGGCGGCGGAGGCGGCGTGTCAGCCTTCGGCGGGGTTGGCGGCGTGGGTGTCGGCGGCGTCGAATCAGCCTTCGGCGTGGGCGGCGGTGTTGGCGTCGGCGGCGTCACGTCAGGACGCTGCTGCGGAATGGCGGCCACTTCCTTCGGCGCGGCATCCGTTTCCTGCTGCTCGATCGTCTTGACGTCGTTCGGCTGCGGATCGTCTTTCGGAACCGGCGTCTGGACCTTCTTCTGCACCGCCGCCGCAGCATTGTCGTCGGTCGGTCGGGCCTTCGGCGTTGCCGGGTTCTTCAGGTCGATATCGTTCTCGCCGGTATTCTGCGCATTGGCGACCTGGGTCTGCTTGGTCGTCTGCTTCTTGGCGGCATGATCCTTGACTGGAGCGGTTTTCTCGCCCTGCTGGAGCTGGTCCGCAGCAACGAGATCGACGGGCATGGCTTCGCTTTCCGGCGTGTCCAGGGTCCGGGGCGCCCCAATGGTCACCAAGGCACAGACGAGCACCACGCAATGCAGTACAAAGGATGTAGCGACGCTGCCCCTCATGTCAGTCCGTTAATGATCCTGTTTCTGCTGGGTGACGAGGCCGATATTCTTGTAACCTGCCTCCTGGATGCGCGACATGACGTCGGCGATCACCCCGTAAGGAGCCGCTGCGTCACCGCGCACAAAGATGCGCTCGTTGTAGCCGGTCGTGGCGATCGCCTGCAGCTTGGCGGCAATCTCCGTCACGGGGATCGCTGTCTCCTGGATGAAGACCTCGCCCGTGCCCTTTACCGAGATGGTGATCGGTTGCGTCTGGGCGTTGAGGGCCCCCGCCTGGGTCTGCGGCAGATCGATCGGCACGCCCGACGTCATCATTGGTGCTGCCACCATGAAGATGATCAAAAGCACGAGCATGACGTCGACGAGCGGCGTCACGTTGATATCGGAGATCGGACCACCGCCACGACCACCTCGGCGACGACCGCCGCGACGTCCACCGCCGCCACCCTTTGCTCCAACCGACATTGCCATCAGCGTCTCTCCTCTTTGCGGCCGTTACTGTGCGGCCTGGCGCGGCTGCAGCTTTTCGTCGATCTGGCGCGACAGGATCGCGGAGAACTCGTCGGCAAAGCCTTCCATCCGGCCCGAAAGCTTGCCGGCGTCAGCGGAGAACTTGTTGTAGGCGATAACGGCGGGGATAGCGGCGACGAGGCCGATTGCGGTCGCGAGCAGCGCTTCCGCGATACCAGGTGCGACGACCGCAAGGTTGGTCGACTTCGAACCGGCGATCGCCTGGAACGAGGTCATGATACCGACAACCGTACCGAAAAGACCGATGAACGGCGCCGCAGAACCGATGGTCGCGAGCGAGCCGAGACGAGCGCCGAAATGGTCGGACTCTCGTGCGAGCGTCACATCCATGGCGCGATCAATACGCATCTGCAGGCCGATCGGCGACCGTGCTCCGCGCTCGAACGATTTCTTCCATTCGCGCATGGCGGCGACGAAGATGGCGCTGAGGCCGGTATTCGTCCGCTCCGAAAGCGTGCGGTAGAGTTCTTCCAGCGACTGGCCGGACCAGAAAACCTGCTCGAAATGATCGAACTGGCGGCGCGCACGCCCATAGGCCAGGTATTTGTCGATGACGATCGCCCAGGTCCATACGGACGCGGCGATCAGGCCGAGCATGACGATCTTGACGACCAGGCCCGCCTGCATGAACAGCGACCACAGCGTCACGTCACTTGTTACTGCTGCCAATCCAACTTGTTCCATTGATCCAAAATCCTCGAATCCAAACGCCCGGCGCTAGACCGGGCGGCACAAAACTGATCTCGCAAGAAATGTCTGGCAGCTGCCACCGAAACGCCCTGGTCAAGCCTCCAAGCTACAACTGCCTTCTTGCCGTCAAATTTGGTCAAAGGAAGGCGTGCGCCGCACAAACCCTGACTTTGCTATTAAGACACTATTATGGTTAAAAGATTGTTAGTGTCCCGTGACGGAATTACTACAGTTGCAAGGCGACCGCTCAAGACCGGGTCGCAACAGCAGGGGTTCCAGACCATTTCCTGCAGCGCGGGAATTCCTTCGCAGAAAAATCAAGTTTTAACAAGAACGATTTGCGACGCGGCCCGCTTTTCGCGACTACCCCTCTTTCGACGCGACGAGCATCTGCTGCGCCAGCGCCTCCGGCAAACGTCGCGGGCGCCCCTTGGCATTGATCACGGCGATGATGACCTTTGCCGCGATCAGCAGGGCGCCATCGCGGCGGATCTCCTGCGAGAGCACCATCTTTGCGCCGCCTGCCTTTTCCGTGGAGGTGTGGATCGTCAGCACATCATCCATCCGCGCCGGCGATTTGAAATCGATCTCCATGCGGTGGACGACGAAAACCAGGCCGTCTTCATCCGCGCCGATGAGTTCCCGCTGCTCCACGCCCAGGCAACGCAGGTAATCGGTGCGCCCGCGCTCGAGAAAATGCAGGTACCGGGCGTGATAGACGAGGCCGGAAAAATCCGTATCTTCGTAATAGACTCGCTGCAGCAACCGGTGTCCGCCTGATGTCAACTCCCCGGCGATCAGGAAGGGGCTGTTCATTCTTGCCGTCTCCGAAAAAATCTGGGGACCTTCTTTGACGGAAGACAGTTCATCAGGCAAGCGTTCAACAAATGTCATAATTCCTGACTATCCGGGAACGTGCCGGATAGCGATCGATGCGCAGAAGGAGACGAACTTATGAAAATTGCGGTTATGGGCGGAGACGGATTTATCGGTTGGCCCACATCCCTGCACCTCTCCGACGCCGGCCACGATGTCCATATCCTCGATAATCTCTCCCGCAGATGGATCGATACGGAGCTTGGCGTCCAGTCGCTGACGCCGATGGATTCCATCCAGGAGCGCACGCGCATCTGGCACGCCGAGACCGGTCGCCGCATTCACTTCAATTTGATCGACCTCGCCAAGGACTACGAGTTGCTGAAGAAGTGGCTGGCCGAGCATCGCCCGGATGCGATCGTGCATTTTGCCGAACAGCGCGCCGCTCCCTATTCGATGAAGAGCGACCGCCACAAGAATTACACCGTCAACAACAATGTCAGCGCGACGCACAACCTGCTCAACGCACTGGTCGAGCTCAATCTCGATTCTCACCTTGTCCATCTCGGGACCATGGGCGTCTATGGTTATTCGACCGTCGGCGCGGCTATTCCCGAAGGCTATCTGCCTGTCGGCATCGAGACGGCGGACGGCCGCTCGGTCAGCCAGGAAATCCTCTATCCCGCCAATCCCGGCTCGATCTATCACATGACCAAGTGCCTGGATCAGCTGCTATTCCAGTTCTATGCCAAGAATGATGGTCTGAGGATCACCGACCTGCATCAGGGCATCGTCTGGGGCACGCATACGGAGCAGACCCGCCGCCACACGCAGATCATCAACCGCTTCGACTATGACGGCGATTACGGCACGGTGCTCAACCGCTTCCTCATCCAGGCGGCGATCGGCTACCCGCTGACGGTGCATGGCACCGGCGGCCAGACCCGCGCCTTCATCCACATTCAGGATTCCGTGCGCTGCATCGAACTTGCGCTGAAGAACCCGCCTGCCCGCGGCAGTCGAGTCGAAATCTTCAACCAGATGACGGAAACGCATCGCGTCCGTGATCTCGCGGAGATGATTTCCAAGCTGACCGGCGCTGAGATCGCCTGGCTGCCCAATCCGCGCAAGGAAGCCCCTGAAAACGAACTCATCGTCAAGAATGAAAAATTCCTCGGCCTCGGCCTCGAACCGACCACGCTTCAGGCCGGTCTCCTCGATGAGATTGTCGATGTAGCAAAGAAATATGCTTACCGCGTCGACCGTTCGCGCGTTCCGGCTGTCTCGGCCTGGACGAAGGATCTCGCGGCGACCGTCAACCACGATCCCGAAGGCAAAAGATTGAAATCCGTCTCATGATGTTCGGAAGCGAAATCCTGCAGGGTGTCCGGCCGCGCACGACAGCGCAGGCCCGGCATGCCTTTGTGACGCTTGTGACGAATGCCGATTATGCCATGGGCGCGGTCGCGCTGGCTCGCTCCATTCAGCGGACTGACACCGCAGCGGATATTGTCGTCCTGCATACGGCAGGCGTCGATGATCGCGATCTGGTGCCGCTGGAAGAGCTGGGCTGTCGGCTCGTCGAGGTCGAGCACCTGCCGGTTTCCGACGAATTCAACGAACGCCATGCGCGCGGCAACCTCCATGCCGCAGCACCCTTTACCAAGGGTCGCAAGCCGGCCTTCCATTCTCCGCTCGATAATTTCTGCAAGCTGCGGCTTTGGCAGCTGATCGACTACCGCGCCTGCGTCTTCATCGACGCCGACGCGCTGGTGCTGAAGAATATCGACAAGCTCTTCGACTATCCGGAATTCTCGGCCGCTCCGAATGTTTATGAGAGCATGGCGGACTTCCATCGCATGAACTCAGGCGTTTTCGTCGCCCATCCTTCGCTGGCGACGTTCAACGACATGCTGCGGATGATCGACCGTCCGGGTGCTTTCTGGCGTCGAACGGACCAGACCTTTCTCGAGACATTCTTCCCGGATTGGCACGGCCTGCCCGTTTTCATGAACATGCTGCAATATGTATGGTTCACCATGCCGGCTCTTTGGGACTGGCACAGCATTTCGGTCCTGCATTATCAATACGAGAAGCCGTGGGAGGAGAATCATCCCAAGGTCGACAAGTTGAAGCCGTTGATCGAGCTGTGGCAGCGCTTCTATGCCGGTCATGATGTTCCAGACGTCGCCGCATTCGCCAATCCGAAAGAGGCCGCATGAAAGTCTTCGTATCGGGTGGAACGGGTCTCGTCGGTCGCTACATCGTCGAGGACCTTCTGGCTGCCGGCTATTCGGTCATCGTCGGTGGCCGCAACAGGCCGGATTCGGGCTTTTTCTCGAAGCCGGTAACCTTCCTGCCGATGACCTTGGACCCGCGGGAAGACCAAAGCTGCCTTTTTGACGATGCCTATTTCTTTGTCCACGCTGCCTTCAGCCATATTCCCGGCAAATATCGGGGCGGGGAAGGTGACGATCCCGCCGAGTTTCGCCGCCTCAATCTCGGCGGCACGATCAAGCTCTTCGAAACCGCACAGCGCGCCGGCATCCGTCGTTGCGTCTTTATCTCCTCCCGCGCCGTCTATGGCGACCGACTCGCCGGCGAAGTGCTTTGCGAAAGCATGAAGCCGACCCCGAACACGCTCTATGGGCAGGTGAAGCTGGATGCCGAGCGCGCGCTGCTGACGCTTGCAGCACCGGGCTTTGCGCCCGTCATCCTGCGCGCCACAGGCGTTTACGGCGACCTAAGCCCCAATAAATGGGACGATCTTTTCGCCGATTATCTGAGCGGACGAACCGTATCCGCACGCGCAGGCACCGAAGTGCACGGACGCGATCTCGCCCGGGCTGTTCGCATGATGCTGGAAACGGAGACCGGACGCATCGACCGCGAGATCTTCAACATCTCCGACCTGCTGACCGAGACCCACGAGATACTGAAATTGTTGCAGCATGAAACCGACTGTCCGAGCGCCCTTCCTGCGCCGGCCCCCGAAGGCATCGTCAGCGAAATGGATACGGCGAAGATCCGGGCGTTGGGCTGGACGAGCGGCGGCGAGGAGTTGCTGCGCACAACGATCCGCACGCTGGCTTCAAAGCTCCGGGCAATCCCGATGCCACTCAACGCATCAGCGTCGTCTCGTTCCATTTAAATGCAGCGAGTTCCCGCTCGCGAAACCGCGCGTCGTCGGCAACGATAAACTCGTCAAGCTGCGGCGGCTTCACGCTGCTTCCTGAAAGCATCGCATGCGCCTGGCCGCGATGATGCGTCTGGTGCTGGAAGAGGTGGCTGAGTACATCCTCCATCCGCTCCCGCTGGATGCGATTGCCGCGATTGAGATCGATGACGCCGGCGAGTTTGTCCGGGCTCAAATTCTCGCAGAGCCGAACGAGCCGACGGTCGACCTTTGCCTGCTCTTCCGCCAGCAAAGCCATGGTCTCGCAGGGTTCTTCGATCTCGAATGCCTTCAGCCCGAGGTTGCCGCCCTCAAGCCCGTCGACATAGAACCAGTCCACGGTCAAGATATGGTTGAAAGTCGCCTTGAGCGACGGGAAGAAGCTCGTCCGGATCGCATCGAATTCGCCAGAATCGAGCTCGGCACAGGCTTGATGCAGCCGGAAATTGGCCAGCGCATTGTTATAGGCCAGCTTGCGGAACACCCTGCATGGATCGAAATCCGACATGTCTCCTCCCCTCAATGTTCCGCCTCTGATGACGAAACATCCGGCTATTTGATATCCAGGTCGCCATCGCGCCAGACAAGATGCCGAGGCGTCGGCGGCAGGTTCTCGATCTCGTCGGCGATGAAGTAGGGCGGGATATCGAGCGCAGCAAGCGAAGCGCGCGTGGCTGGCACCCATTTGAACTCAAGTTCGCTTCTGCCGTCCTTGATCCGGTGCACGATGGCTTCCGGCGCGAAGGGAAAATGCTCCGGCACCTCCATTAGATAATAGAAGCCGAGCTCGTGCCAGTTTTTGTCCTCGTAATGGAAGAAATTCTCGACCGACCACAGCAGCCGGCCGACCGTCACTTCGACGCCGATTTCTTCCATCATCTCCCGCTTCAGCGTTTCCTCGGAGGTTTCCCCGATTTCGGCGCGCCCGCCGGGAAAGGTCCAGAAAGCCTCATGCGTGGCCCGATGTACCAGCACATGGCCGTTGCGGAACCCGAGGCCGGCTATGCGCACCTGGAAGCGACTGGTACCGGCATTCAGCCGAATGAGTGTCCGTTTTGCCAAGGTGCTGCCGCTCACTCGTCCTGCTCGAAGAGCCGGAATTGCGCGGCTTCCATTTCCTTCGGCGGCTGAAGCCCGAGATGCTTCCACGCGATCGCCGTCAGCACGCGACCGCGTGGCGTCCGCTGGATGAAGCCCTGCTGGATCATATAGGGCTCGATAATATCCTCGATCGCATCCCGTGGCTCGGAAAGCCCGGCGGCAATCGTCTCGATACCGACGGGACCGCCGCCGAAATTGACCGCGATCATGTTCAGATAGCGCTTGTCGAGCTGGTCGAGACCGACATTGTCCACCAACAGCCGCGTCAGCGCCTCGTCGGCGATCTCGCGCGTCACCGCTTCGGCCCGCGCCACTTCCGCGAAATCGCGCACACGACGCAGAAGACGACCGGCGATACGCGGCGTGCCGCGAGCCCTCCTCGCAATCTCGCGGGCGCCATCATCGGTCATGCCGAGCCCCATCAACCGCGCGCCACGTCGCACGATCAGTTCCAGCTCCTCGACGGTATAGAAGCTCAGGCGTACCGGAATGCCGAAGCGATCGCGCAGCGGCGTGGTCAGCAATCCGAGACGAGTTGTGGCAGCAACTAGCGTGAACTTGGCAAGGTCGATCTTGACGGAACGCGCCGCCGGCCCCTCGCCAATGATCAGGTCCAGTTGGAAATCTTCCATCGCCGGATAGAGGATTTCCTCGACCGCCGGATTGAGCCGGTGAATTTCATCGATGAAGAGGACGTCGCGTTCCTCGAGATTGGTGAGAAGCGCTGCCAGATCACCCGCCTTGGCAATGACCGGGCCGGAGGTCGAGCGAAAATTGACGCCGAGTTCCTTCGCCATGATCTGCGCAAGCGTCGTCTTGCCCAGACCCGGAGGACCGACAAAGAGCACATGGTCCAGCGCCTCGCCACGATTCTTGGCCGCCTCGATGAAGATCTTGAGATTGGCGCGCGCCTCCGCCTGGCCGGTGAATTCGTCCAGCGATTGCGGTCGCAGCGTCATATCCAGGTCTTCGCCCCGCTTGTCAGGCGATATCAGGCGGGCGGGTTCGCTCATGTCAGAAGTTCCATTCCTTCGATCATCTCGGCAGCACCCTTACTATAGTAAGGAGTTCGATGCGTCGAAACGAATTCACCGCGCAAGTTCCTTCAACCCGAAGCGTATCAGTTTGGCGCTGTCGGCCCCCTCGCCTGCCGATTTCATCGCGGCGGCGACCGCATTTGCCGCCTGGTCGCGGGAATAGCCGAGATTGGTGAGCGCCGAGACGGCGTCGGCAACGGGCGCCGAGGCGACCCCTTCACCGAGTTCCTGCTTCAGCCCGATATTGATCGCCTCGCCTGCAAAAGCGGGCGCCTTGTTCTTGAGTTCCGTCACCAGGCGAAGTGCGACCTTCGGCCCGACACCGGGGGCGCGAGAGACTGCGGCTTTGTCCTGCAACGCAATGGCATTTGCAAGTTCAGGCGGTGTCATCGTCGACAGGATTGCGAGGGCAACCTTCGCCCCCACCCCCTGAACGCCCTGCAGAATGTTGAACCACTCCCGTTCCAGCGCGGTCATGAAGCCGAAGAGCTTCAGCTGGTCTTCGCGGACATAGGTCTCGATAAAGAGAATGCAGGCCTCGCCGGCCGAGCCGAGCTTCGACAAGGTTCGCGCCGAACAGAAGGCGACATAGCAGACGCCGTGCACATCGACGAGCACATGGTCTTCGCCGATCTCTTCGATAGTGCCTTTCAGCTTGCCGATCATGAAATTGGTCCCTCAGGGATGGGTTTCGGGAGTGACGAGGTCAAGCAACGGGAAGTAGGGGCGGTAACCTTTGGGATCGCGGGTCAACACTGCATAGCCCCTGATCGCGGCATGAGCGCCGATCAGAAAATCGGGAAGAATCCGCTCGCGCCCGCCACCTGACGAACGATAGACGCGAAAGGCCGCTGCCGCCGCGAAAGCCGCAGGCCACGGCAGATTCTCCCGCCTGAATTCATCCTGCGGCAAAATGCGCTCGACCTCTTCGATGTCGTCATAGCGGATGGAAAATTCGGCATAGATAATGGGATTGATTACAACAGGCCCGCGCCGAAACGCGGAAACCACCTGCCCGCGCGACCAGACATGCCAAGGAGATCCGGTCGTGGTCAAATCCACAAGGACATTGGTGTCGACGATCGTCACCATTAAGATCGATCGCGCGTCATGGACATCAAGGCCTCGGCATCGATATCGGGATCGCCGGTTCCCTCGAGTCTTTTCAATGTATCCAGAAAACGATCGAGCCGTTGCCGATCCTCGATTTCGCTTTTCCCATTCTTGGGAGACAGCACCAATTTTCCGCCCTCAATGGAAAAAATGACCTCGCTGTTGAGCTCAATTCCCGCCAGTTCGCGCAGATCACGCGGAATTGTCACCTGTCCCTTGGATGTCACACGCATCAAACAGCTCCGATTACTCGGTAAGAATTATCATTACCATCGGAACAAGTAAAGAACAAACTACCCGGCAAGCGCCGCCATGCGCATCCGGTTGCCGCCACGATTGTGGGCGTGGCAGATGGCGATCGCCAGGGCGTCGGCGGCGTCATTGCCCTTGAACTCCACCTTCGGCATCAAAATCTTCAGCATCATGTGGATCTGCTGCTTTTCGCCGTGGCCGACGCCGATGACCGCTTTCTTGACAGCATTTGGCGCATATTCGGAAACCTGCAGGCCGGCGCGCGCGGGAACCAGCATGGCGATGCCGCGGGCCTGGCCGAGCTTCAGGGTCGCAACGGCATCCTTGTTGACAAAGGTTTGCTCGACCGCTGCTTCATCAGGCTTGTAGCTGTGAACGATCTCGGCAAGCCCATCGTGAAGCTGGCAAAGGCGCGAGGCGAGATCCATCTCGCCATCCGATGTGACGGTCCCTGAGGCAACGAAGCGCAATGAATTTCCGAGCGTATCGATGACACCCCAGCCGGTTCTGCGCAGGCCGGGATCGATACCGATGATGCGAATCGTATTTTGCATGGTTTACCCTATCGTTCGGCCTATTGCTGTGCCAGCAAAATGTGAACAAAACAAAAACACTCCCAGCCACTGAAGCTTGGCCGGTTGAACGAGAAGGCGAATGCAGCCGCCGACATATTTTTGGACAGTTTTGTCAAATCTTCCTTTGGAAAAGATGATTTGTCATCCTACATGAGAACGACGATCGCTTCTCCCTTCATAGCGCAGGTTTTGCCATGGTTCCCTTTTCCATCCTCGATCTTTCGCCCGTTGCCGAAGGCACCAGCGTCACCCAATCCCTCGAAAGCTCGAAACGCATGGCGCAGAAAGCTGAGGAATTCGGCTACAGGCGCTTCTGGCTCGCTGAACACCACGGCATGCCCGGCATCGCCAGCGCAGCAACCTCTGTCGTGATCGGTCATGTCGGCGCGGCAACCAAGCATATCCGCATCGGCTCGGGCGGCATAATGCTGCCGAACCATGCTCCTTTGACGATTGCTGAACAGTTCGGCACGCTGGAAGCCCTGTTTCCGGGCCGCGTCGATCTCGGCCTCGGAAGGGCGCCCGGGACGGACATGCGTACGGCCCAGGCCCTGCGCCGCAACCTTGATGCCGGCGCCCAAAGCTTTCCGAACGATATCGTCGAACTTCAACATCTGCTTGGCCCGGCAAGCGACAATCAGTCGATCCTCGCCGTTCCTGGGACGAATTCCAACATTCCGATCTGGCTCCTGGGCTCCAGCCTCTACAGCGCCCATCTGGCCGCCGCGCTCGGCCTGCCCTATGCCTTCGCCTCCCACTTCGCGCCGGATTCTCTTATCGATGCGATCGCCATCTATCGCGACCGCTTCAAGCCTTCGGAAACGCTCCACAAGCCCTATGTGATGGTCGGCGCCATGGCCGCTGCGGCTGATACCGACGCTGAAGCGGAGCGCCTTTTCACCTCGGCCCAACAGCAGTTCGTGAACCTGCGCCGCAACGTGCGCGGCCCGTTCCCGAAGCCTATCGAGGACATGGACGCCTTCTGGTCGCCGATGGAAAAGCTCAATGTCGAGCACACCCTGCGCTACGCCGTTGTCGGTTCGCCCAAGACCGCGGAAGCCAAACTCAATAATTTCCTGAAGGAAACGCAGGCCGACGAGGTGATCCTCTCCATGCCGATCCACGATATCGAGGCGCGGCTGAAATCGGTCGAGCTGTTTGCGGGATTGGATGTGTTTGAAAAGACGGCAGCCTGATTCGCCGCTCCGCGCAACAGGCTTTATGCAATATAGCTTGAAGCAAGTTGGGGCAGGCGGTTTCCCGCCTGCCCCCGGCCATATTAGCTAGCCCCCTTGGCAGCTATGGCCTTTCGCAAATCGTCCAGTTCTTCGCAGCCGCTTGGGCAAAGCTTCTGCAGCGTTGCCAGTTGCTCGTTGGCCTTGGCCATGTCGCCGGTCTCGACATAGAGTTCGCCGAGATATTCCCGGGCAGCCTTGTGGTCAGGCTGCAGTTCCAGCGCCTTGGTGTAGTAGGTGAGCGACGTCTTGTAGTCGCCGGTCTTGCGAAGCGTGAAGCCCATCAGATTGTAGACGTCAGCCTGCTGCGTGGTCTGCGCAATGCCCTGAAGCTCGGTCAGTGCTCCCGAATAATCCTTCGCCGCGATCTTGGCCTGAACGGAGGTCAGATCCGGAGCATCGGATGATTCGATGTTGTCGACAGCAAGCGCCGGGGCAGCGGCCGCGATGCAGATGATGAGGGCTGCGACGAGCTTGCCGCTCAGCATAAATTCTCTCATGATCGTTCTCCTTTATCGATCAGCTCTGAAGGACCGGCGTGAACCCGTAGGAATTGCCGTCCTTCACGAAAGTCCCCGTTCCCGGGAACGGAAAATGGGAACCGCAGATCTTGATATTGTCTGCGATCACCCGGTCGATCAGTTTGCGGCGGGTATCGACGGCCATCGGCCCGTCCTGGTCATAGGCGCCCTGCCATTCCGGATGCGGCGCAAGCAGAGCCGGCACGTACATGATGTCAGCCGAGACCATGAATTGGTCGCTCCCAGCATCAACCATGTAGACGGAGTGGCCAGGCGTATGGCCGGGCGCCGATACCAACCGGATGCCCGGGGCGACTTCGGCTCCGTCGTTGACAAGCTTCCAGTTCTTCCATTTCGGGAAGACATCTGCGATGCGCTTGCCGGCCGGCTTGCGATCGGGAGCGAGCTTGTCCAGACGGGCCGGATCGGTCCACCAGTTGAATTCGGCGGCGTTGACGATCAGCTCGGAATTCGGGAATACCGCGTCGTTCGTCCCCTTCTCCATCAGTCCCCAGACATGGTCCGGATGGAAATGCGAGATCATGATCGTATCGATCTTCTTGTAGTCGATGCCGGCCGCCGCCATGTTGGCCGGCAGATGCGTGGCGTTTGCCTGCCACTGCCCGACGCCGGAGCCGGCATCCATCATGATCAGCCGATCGCCCATCTTGAGAACGACGACGGTGAGCGGGATCGGCATGAATTCCGTGGTCAAGCCTGCCTTGGCAAGCGCGTCCTTCGTGTCCTCGATGGAGGCATTGCGGATGAATTTCGGATCATGCGGCTTGCGCCATATGCCGTCGTAGATCGCAGTGACTTCCACGTTGCCCACTTTGTAGCGATAGAAGCCGACGGTCGGCTCGAGCGGCGTCTCGGCGAAAGCCGGCGCCACGAATTCGAGCTTCGATGACAGACCGAACGCGGCCGCCGCTGCGGCCGAGCCCAAAACGGCGCGGCGTGTCATGTTGAACATTGTGATGTCTCCTCGGATAATTATGGGGTCTGCGGCGTGGAGCAGCATTTCGCCCCACTGCTGAAACCAGATCGCAGCCGCCGTCGATTTATTCCGAACCCCGCAAAGTTTTTTGCTATCTTGCTGAAATAAAAGGCCGAATTTTATCGCCGGTTGCCTGCACCGCAGAACAATCGAAAAAATTTAGTTCTAGATGGAATAAAAGCGGCGCCTCATCGATCTAGCTTATGAAGCCAGCATTGCACCTTCGCAGATCCGAGGCCTATTCTCCCTCGACGCAGCTCGGGAAACAGGATGACAAACGCCCCTCTCGCGTATTCGACATCATTTACCCATCGTCCCTTCCTCGCCTTCTTTGGCGACCTCGGCGCGGCGACGTCGCGATTTGCCCGTTCGGTCCTGAATGACGGGCCGGCAAGAGCGCTGTCGACTTTCAGAGAAACCATTCTGGCCATACTGGACACGACGGCCGATACGGACATCGGGGAACGGGCACGCGCCGAAGCCGGCAATGGTGCAGACGAAGCCGACGTGATGCGCCGCTTTCGCCAAACAATCGTGCCTCACATGGACGCCGCCTATAATTTCGCGCGTTTTCTCAGCCGGGATCAGGATGCGGCACAGGACATATTGCAGGACGCCTTCCTCAGGGCCTGCCGCAGCTTCGGTGGATATCGCGGCGGCGATCCACGCGCATGGATCTTCAGCATCGTGCGCAACTGCTATCACGCTTGGCTGATCGAAAAGCGGCGCAAGTCCCGCGTCGAGATCCCAATGCCAGGCCAGACGGAAGCCGACGGCGAGCGATCGTCCGATTTCGAAGTAGCCTCTGAGGAAGACACTCCGGAAATGTCGATGATCCATACGACGGAATCGCTGCGCGTCCGCAAGGTGATCAGCGCCTTGCCCGAAGCCATGCGCGAGGTACTGGTGCTGCGGGAACTGGAAGACCTCTCCTACCGCCAGATCGCCGAGATCGTCGACGTGCCGATCGGCACCGTCATGTCAAGGCTGGCGAGAGCGCGCCAGGAATTTGCGGACGCATGGCGCCTGACTGAAGACAACGGAAAGACGAAATGACTGACGAGAATGCCGACAAGGGAAGCTGCCCGGAATGGAGCATCATGTTGCACGGGTTCGTCGATGACGAACTGGATTCCGTGCACACCGCACAATTCGAGAGCCACCTTGCCACCTGCCCCGACTGCACTGCGGAACTGGAAAGACTTCAAACCATGAGACGGCTGACGAGACGGGATGGGGTAAAATGGCCGATGCCATCTGCCGTTCGCTCCACCCTGCTCGATGCCATCGCCGAGGAAAGCCGCTCGCGTGCAAACGCCCGTCGGGGCGTATCCGCGCAAGAGACTTGGTGGGCGCGCGGCCTGCGCTATGTGAAGGAATGGAGCTTTATTCCCTCGCTCGGCGTACTGGCCGCCAGCGCTTTTCTCTTCGTCAACGCGCCGACCGCAAACCTGCCGATCCAGGACGAGGTGTTGGCGAGCCATATCCGCTCGCTGCTCGCCAACCATCTGACCGACGTGCTGACATCAGACCAGCATACCGTCAAACCCTGGTTCGACGGCAAGATCGATTTCTCGCCGCCTGTCGTCGATCTGGCCCCGCAAGGCTTTCCGCTGGTCGGCGGTCGTGTGGACTATATCGACGGCAAGGTTGTCGCCGCTCTGATCTACAAGCGCCGCGCCCATGTCATCAACGTCTTCGTCTGGCCCGATAAGCCGGAAGCGGAGACCGCCGACACGCATGAGGGCTACAATGTCGTGAGATGGTCCGGCGGCGGCCTTGTCTTCTATGCGGTCTCAGATGTCGGTGCGTCTGACCTTGCGGCTTTCCGAGACGATTTCATCCGCCAGGCGGCGCTGTGATTTCTAGCGATCCTGAAGCGCAAGCCGCAGGCCAAGCCCGACATAGACGGCGCCGACCACCTTGTTCTGCCAGCGCCCGATGCCGGGATTGCGCTGTAGCCAGCGGCCGAAGGAACCTGCGGCCAAGGCGATGACAGCCGTATAGCTGACGCTGAGCAGCACGAAGATGATGCCGAGTTCGGCGAATTGCAGAATGGCCGGGCCGTTTGCCGGATGCACGAATTGCGGCAGGAAGGCGAGGAAGAACAGCGCCGTTTTCGGATTGAGAATTTCGGCGAGGATCGCCTGCCGGAATGCCTTGCCGGCACTGATCGGCCGCGTGGTCGGGAGATCGAGACGGCCGGACTTTTCGGTGATTGCCTTCAGGCCGAGATAGACGAGATAGGCGACGCCCGCATATTTCACGATGCTGAAAGCCAGCGCCGATGTCGCGAGAATGGCGGAGAGGCCGAAGGTCGCCATGATCGTATGCACGAGATCGCCGGTCGCAATGCCGAGCCCGGACGCAAACCCGATCGACCGCCCACCGGTCGTCGCCCGCGCCAGCACCAGCAGAACGGCGGGACCCGGGATCAGCATCAGACCCATCACGACGAGAACATAGGTCGCAAGCGTGGCTGTATCGATCATTTCATCCTCCTCGGCGACACGCGCCGATTGTCGGAAACGGCAGCGCGGTGCAATCCCTCATCCTGAGCCGATTTCGATCCGCCTGCGCAAGCGCAATTTCTCGCCTGCGCGGATATGCCGATGCGATTGGCACGGAGGACCCGGTTGCCAATCGAAACAAAAGGCCCCCGAAGCAAACTTCGAGGGCCCTTGTGAACTCAATCCTAAACGTCGATCAAGCGGAAAGCTTGGCCATGACCTCGTCGGAAACTTCGAAGTTCGAATAGACGTTCTGGACGTCGTCGTCATCTTCGAGGCTGTCGATCAGCTTCAGCAGCGACTGCGCACGCTCTTCGTCAACAGGCACGTTGTTCTGTGCTCTCCAGACGGCCTTGACCGTCTCTGCTTCGCCGAGCGTGGCTTCCAGAGCCTTGGCAACTTCGCTCATCGCCTCGAAACCCGTGGTGATGTAGTGGCCGTCTTCATCGGTTTCGACATCATCGGCGCCAGCCTCGATGGCAGCTTCCATGACCTTGTCGGCGTCGCCGACGGAAAGCTTGTAGGTGATCTCGCCGACATGGTCGAAGGAGAAGGACACCGAGCCGGTTTCCCCGAGCGCACCGCCCGCCTTGGAGAAGATCGAGCGAACGTTGGAGGCTGTGCGGTTACGATTGTCGGTCAGCGCCTCGACGATGATCGCCGTGCCGCCCGGGCCGTAGCCTTCATAGCGGACCGCATCGTAGTTCTCGCCCTCGGCGCCCGCGGCCTTCTTGATGGCGCGGTCGATATTGTCCTTCGGCATGGACTGCGCCTTGGCGTTCTGCACGGCGAGACGCAGAGCCGCGTTCATCGTCGGATCGGCAACACCGCTCTTGGCCGCAACCGTGATTTCGCGTGCGAGCTTGGAAAACAGCTTCGAACGGACCGCGTCCTGCCGACCCTTGCGGTGCATGATATTTTTGAACTGTGAATGGCCAGCCATGGCACCCCTGTCACGTCTTATTTTCGGAATGGGCCGCCTTATAAAAGCGAAGCAGCCGGCATTCAAGTAAAAAGCCGGAAATGCGCGTCGCAGCACCGCATTCTCGCCATTGCGAAAGCCGGGGAACAAAGCCAGCTACCTGACGTTTTGAACCGAACCTCATACGCTACGGAAAGGGAAAGCCATGGCCAGCTTCAGTGAAGCACGCGAACATCCGGCGCAACAGCTCTGGGATCAGGTAGACAACGTTCACGCCGGAATGCTGGGTATCGACGGCTCCGGAATGCATATGCAGCCCATGGCCCCGCACGCCGATCCAACGACCAACACGATCTGGTTCTATACCAAGACCGACGCGGACATCGCACGCGCCATCAAGCCCGGCACCCGTGCGCATTTCTGCCTCGTCGGCAAGGATCACGACTATCACGCATGCCTCGCCGGCAGCATCGAGGTGCGGCCCGATCCATCCCGCATCGACCAGTACTGGAGCTCGATCGTCGCTGCCTGGTACGATGACGGCAAGAAGGACCCCCACCTGACCATGCTTGCCATGCATGTGGACGATGCCGAAATCTGGGTCTCGACCGGGAGCAAGCTGAAGTTCGGCTGGGAAATCGCCAAGGCCAATCTCGACGACGAAAAGACGCCTGACGTCGGCATCAAGCGGCATCTGCAGTTCGCCTGATCGAAACTGACAACCGCATCACATCCCGGGCCGCGCAAGCGCCCGGGATTTCTGTGTCACATCATGCCGTTCACCACATAGATGAGCGGCTTCTTCGGCAATGTCCTGAGCGAAACCGTAAGCGTGTCGCCGGACGATTTCTCGACATCGAAATCCGGGCCGAATAGCGCCAGGAATTGATCCATGACCGGCCCGAAGCGATGCATCGGCAGGATGATCGACGAACGCAGCCGCTTCACCACGCGGCTCATGCTGTCAGAGCCCATGGTAAGGCCGCCATCGACGGGCACCATCACGATATCGAGACGGCCGATCTCCGCATATTGCTTGTCATTAAGCTCGAAATGCAGATGTCCGAGATGGCCGATGCAAAGCCCCGCCACTTCGAAAATGAAGATCGAATTGCCGTTCGGTTCGACGCCGCCGCCGTAGCCGGCGCGGATGTCGGTCGGGACATTGCGGATCAGCGTGTCGCCGACCTTCATGTTGATCTTCGCCGCCTCGCCGGGCGTGTCACTCCATCCATGCAGGACATATTTGATCGCGGGATCGGGGTTCAACGTGTAATGCGACGGATGCGCTTTGTTCATCGTTGCGACGGTTGGCGCATAAGGCGGCGGATAAACACCGCTGAAATCGGTCGCAATCGACACGCCGCCTGGCGTCTCGATGAAGAAGGTCGCGTGACCGAGAAAGGTGATCTTCACCTGGTCGTTGGCTTCCGCCGCCGCTTTCGAGGGCGGCGCGGACGTCAGATTGACGAATGTCGTCTTGGGCAGTGATTGCGCAATCGCCTGGCACTCGCTGGCAGGCGTCTGCGGTCGGGCCTGGATTTTCGTCTGCTGGGCTGTGGCAAGGTTCGGTGCAATGAAGGCCACAAGGCATGCGATAGCGAGGATAAAATCGTGCGGCTTCATGCCACCCCTCCGGCGCTTTCACGGTGCAGCGAGAATGCGGCATGGGTGGGAAGTGGTCCAGAGGACCGATGCTCACGATTGCGTGTTGGGCAGGGCAGCATGTTCCTCCCTCATTCCTGTGCTTGTCACCGGAATCCAGTGCGCCCAAGTCCCTGGGCGCGGGAGACGCATTATCTGGACGAGTCATTCACCGCGCGGACGCGCGGTTGCTGGATCCCTGTGCTTGTCACAGGGATGAGGGGAGTGTGTGGGCTTACCGCCAAAAATCCGGTATCGTCTCGGACAGCCGCGGACCGATCCTGAGCGGCGCGATCTTCTCCGCAAGCCCCGTCGCATCGGAAATCTCGACGCCTACGCCGCAGATCGTCGCCGGTCCCGATGCCGCTTCGAACCGACCCTTCGGCATCTTCGAAATGAAGCGGTTGAGCGGTTCTTCCTTTTCCATGCCGAGCGAGCTGTCATAGTCGCCGCACATGCCGGCATCGGTCATGTAGGCGGTGCCGCCGTTCAGGATCTGTGCGTCCGCCGTCGGCACATGCGTATGGGTGCCGACGACAAAGCTGGCGCGACCGTCGACGAAGTGGCCGAAGCACTGCTTTTCGCTGGTCGCCTCCGCATGGAAGTCGAAGATGATCGCATCCGCCTGTTCCTTCAACGGCGCAGCCGCAAGGATCGCCTCGGCTGACTTGAAAGGGTCGTCGAGTTCGGGATGCATGAACACGCGGCCCATGATGTTGGCAACAAGCACGCGGGCACCGTTGCGGGCATAGTAGATGCCCGAGCCGCGGCCCGGCGTGCCCTGCGGATAGTTTGCCGGACGCAGGAACTGATCGTGGCGGCCTGCGAACGTCACCGCTTCCTTCTGGTCCCAGACGTGGTTTCCCGTCGTGACGACATCGGCACCGGCATTGATGGTCTCAAGGAAGATATCTTCGGTAATGCCGAAGCCGCCGGCGGCGTTCTCGCCGTTGACGATGACGAAGTCGAGTTTCAGGTCGGAAATCAATCCGGGCAGACGGTCCCAGACTGCGGTACGTCCCGTTTTCCCAACCATGTCACCCAGAAACAGCAGTCGCATTCACTATCCAATCTCAGGAGAAAATATGCTGAGCCCGCTCTCGGTCAAGATCGCGTCCAGTCTGACATCATGGGGCTCAGCCGGTACTGATGGCACTTCTTGGCAATCGAATGCAATGCCGATCAGCTTCGGATCGAGCCCTTTTTGCCACAATCTATCGATTGCGCGGTCATAATAGCCGGCACCATAGCCAATCCGGTGCCCGGTCCGGTCGAAAGCCGAGAGCGGCACGAGCATCAGATCCGGATCGAGCACATGAGCATCAGGCCCTGGCCCAACCGTGCCGAAGCCGCTGGAGACGAGCGGCGCCTCGGGCAAAAGTTCGCGGAAGACGATCGTCAGCTTGTCCAGAATGACCGGAACGCAGAGCCGCGCACCACGCTCGCGCAGCCGCTCCATCAAGGGCCGGATATCAGCTTCCGAGCGGATCGGCAAAAAGCCCGATACGATCATGCCCGGCTCGACCGCAATGGCATCGCCGCTATGCCTCAGCATATCGCGCGCCTTATCGATACGCTCTTCCTCAGGAATGGCATCGCGTTCCGCCAGACGTGCGTTGCGCATCTCGGCTTTCAATTCTTTCGGTGTCATGGCCGCCCGATCTTTCAGATCACAAGGCCGTGGACCATAGAGGGCTGGCTGCCCAATTCAAGCCGCGGGGGCGACATTCCGAGCCTGGTTGAGGCGGAGTCCATATACTGATTTCGGGCTGTTATTTTAGCAAATACTTGTAGAGCTGTGACGTTGAGCGCAAAATGAGTTCCGCAGCGAGACGGGGCGTCGCCTGTGAGGAGAAAAATCATGAATGATTTGAGTCTCGCTACCCTCGAAAAGGGTCGAGCGATGGTGAGTGGCGCGGCCATCGAAGCACTTGCATCAGGCTTTCGCGGCGCCCTGCTGACGCCGGACGACCCTGCCTATGACGAAACGCGCGCCATCTGGAACGGGATGATCGACAAGCGGCCGGGCATCATATTCCGCTGCCTTGGTGCTGCTGACGTGATCGCGGCGGTCAAGTTTGCGCGCGAGAACAAGCTGCTCGTCTCCATCCGCGGCGGCGGCCACGGCATCGCTGGCAATGCGGTTTGCGACGGCGGCGTGGTGATCGATCTTTCCCAGATGCGCTCCGTAAGAGTCGACCGGCAGACCAGGCGCGCCCGCGTTGAGCCGGGCGCATTGCTGTCTGATGTCGACAAGGAAACGGCCGCGTTCGGCCTCGCTTTGCCGACCGGGATCAATTCGACGACCGGCATAGCCGGCCTGACGCTTGGCGGCGGCTTCGGCTGGCTCACAAGAAAATTCGGCCTGACGATCGACAATCTTCTCTCTGTCGACGTGGTGACTGCCGACGGGCAACTGCTGCGTGCGAGCCAGGAGGAGCACGCCGACCTCTTTTGGGCATTGCGCGGCGGCGGCGGCAATTTCGGCGTCGTGACATCATTCGAATTCCAGCTGAACGAACTCAATCCGCAGGTTCTGGCCGGACTGGTCGTGCATTCCTTCGACGACGCTGAAAACATCCTTCGGGACTATCGCGAAGCACTCGAGGCAGCCCCCGATGAGCTGACCTGCTGGGTCGTGATGCGCCATGCGCCCCCACTACCCTTCCTGCCCACGGAATGGCACGGCAAGAAGATCCTCGTTCTCGCCATGTGCTATGCCGGCGATGTCGAAGAGGGCAAGAAGGCGACGGCAAGGCTGCGCGGCATTGGGCGTCCCATCGCCGATGTGGTCGGCCCGGCACCCTTTGCGGCATGGCAACAGGCATTCGATCCGCTGCTGACGCCGGGAGCGCGCAATTACTGGAAGAGCCAGGATTTCGCGGCTCTTTCGGATGGCGCGATCGACGTATTGCGCCAGGCGGTCGGCAACCTGCCGGGACCGGAATGCGAAATATTCATCGGCCATGTCGGCGGTCGCGCCGGCCGCATTGCGCAGGATGCAACCGCATTCCCGCAACGCAAATCCCATTTTGTGATGAACGTCCATGCACGCTGGCGCGAGCAGAGCATGGACAACCCATGCATCAGCTGGGCGCGAGAGCTATTCGAGGCAACCAAGCCGCATGCGATCGGCACGGCCTATATCAACTTCATGCCGTTTGACGAAGGGGATCGGGTACAGGCCGCCTATGGCAGCAATTATCGGCATCTGGTCGAGATCAAGCAGCGCTACGACCCGCTCAACCTCTTCCGGATGAACCAGAACATTGCCCCGTCGACGGGTACGCGGGCGGCCTAGAGCAATTCCAGCAAAAGTGTAACACGGTTTTGCGTCCGGAATTGCGTCAAATCAAAGGGATAGAGCACGTCACCCGTAACCTGGGAAGAGCGACCGGCTATGGACTGGACCCGCTCTTCCCCTTTCTCTGTTCCCGAGGGGCCTAGAGGGAGGCCTTGCGCCTCATGGTCAGAAAGTGGTCCTCGGTGATATGCACTTCGACGCCGAGATAATCGGCAATCGTCGTGTGCGCCGTCTCGAATGGATGGGCATGCGTGGCGGTTATGACGGTTACATCAGCGCCCGCCGCCTCACCTGCCTGAACGCCGGCCAGAACATCCTCGAACACCAGGCAATGCGATGTGCTGACGCCGAGACGCTCAGCCCCCAGGATATAGCATTGCGGATTGGGCTTGCCGACGGTGACGTCTTCGGCGGTGACGATGAAACGCGGCATCGGCAGGCCGGCCGCTTCAAGCCGCGCCTTGGCAAGTGCGATCGGCGAGGACGTCACGATTGCCCAACGATCCGGCGGCAGCGATGCCAGGAATTCGACAGCGCCTGGGATCGGTATCACGCCGCGCGTATCTGCAATTTCGGCTTCAGCGATCAGCGCCGACTCGCGTACGGGATCGACGCCCGGCAGATTGAGCTGCCCGATCGTGTCGATGCCGCGCTTGCCATGCATCTTCGGAAGGAACTCGACGACATCGAGCCCCTGCCGCCTGGCCCAGTCGCCCCACACGCGCTCAGCCGCCGCGATCGAATTGAGGATCGTGCCGTCCATGTCGAAGAGGAAGGCCGAATAATGTTTGTCGAAGGCGGAGACGGGTGCGACAGGCAAGACTGTTTCCTCTTGGATTTCGAACGAATGGCGCGCCGTCGATCGAAGTATCGACTCACGGCTGCCTCCTTCCGACTACCGATAGTCAGGCCAGGAAGCAAACGAATGTCTTCAGGGATCGGGCCGGTATCGACCCGGACATTCAAACCAATAATGCAGCGGCGACAGGACGTCGCCGCCGGCAAAATTTCGATTACTCGACCAGCCGGCTCTTCAGCCCGTCGATGATGTGCTGCGCAAGCGCTTCGTAGTCATCGTCGAAATGGTGGCCGCCGGACATGCCGATCACCTGAGCGCCCGACCCATCGAGCGACGGGCATGCGACATCCTCGTCGTCGTCCTTGCCGTATATGCACTGGACGATCTTGGGGTTGACCGACTTCAGGTCGTTGAGCGGGTTTCCGCCCTTGCCCTCGCTTGCCGCGCCGAGCCAGCCCATGACCGAGATCACGTAGTCGACCTTACGCGACAGCGACAGAAGCGATATCTGCGCGACCTTGTTCTTCTGTTCCGGGGTCAGCATGTTGTAGCTCGCCGGCAATACGTCTGCCCCGAAGGAATAACCGACCAGCACGACATGGCGCACCTTCAGCCGCTTGGTGTAGTAGTCGATGATGCGACCGAGATCCTTGGCCGTTTCCTGTGGCGTCCGCTCCGACCAGAAATAGTGAAGCGTATCGACACCAACCACGGGGATGCCCTGGTCTTGCAGATAGCCGCCCACTTCCTTGTCGATGTCTCTCCAGCCACCGTCGCCCGAATAGACGATCGCGACCGTGTCCATGCTCGGCTTGGCATTCATCAGATCGAGCGGCAGGTTGAGTGATGACTTCTCGCTGTCGAGAACCTTGATGAAGTTGACCAGCCCGTCGCTCAGCGCCTGATAGGGATCGCTATCGTCGGAATCAGTGATCTGGACATCCGGATGCACCTTCTGGATATCCTCGACATGCGTGCGGCCATCCTTGTTGGCATTTTCCGTGAAGGTCGCGACAACAGGATTGGGCAAGGTGCCGTCCTGGAGACCGAACGCGATATTGTCGCCATAGGTCGTCTTCTCGGCCGGCGTGCACAGCTCCTGCTTCAGGCCAATGCCCGGCGTCGGATCGACTGCCAACGTTCCCGCGACCGTCGCATCGGGCGTCTGCGCCGCGATCGTCAGCGCCATCGCCCCGCCTTCGCCGACGCCGGCGATGATCGGCAGCTCATAGGTGCTGTCGGCGATGGAGCGCTGGATCTGCTGGCTGAGCGACTCGATGTCGGACACCATGTAGATGCAGCCATCGTTCTTGCTGACATCATATTTGTTGAGCGAAGCCAGGAAGGACGGATAATCGATGCCGATCACCAGCGAGCCACCGGCCACCAGCTTCTTGGCAACATTATTCTCCTTATCGCCCCAGCCGTCTCCATCGGAGATCAGCACGATTTCGCTGGTGACCTTGCCCTGTGGCCGCATGATATGCGGCGGCGAGATCATGCCGAGATCATATTTGGTATTGTCTTCGTCCGCTCTCGCCACACCGGCTGCGATAAGCGCGGCAGCGACGAACGACATTGCGTATTTCAAGATCATTTCCTGACGACCCCTTTCAGTCCGCCGCCGATCAGGAATGTCGCATCCATCAAAGCAATCATCGGACTTACCCCACCTGACACTGCAAGATAGCGCGCTTGCCATTCGGGGTGAAATTTCGATTTGAAGGCTCTTAGCCCTTTGAAGTTGTAATACCGTTCACCGTGCTCGAAGACCGTCCCGCCTACCCTGTCCCAGACAGGGGCAGATTCACGCTTCGACATGCCCGAGAGCGGTGCCATGCCGAGGTTGAAGCGCTGAAATCCGGCATTCCTAAGGTGATCGAGTATCTGGACGAACAGAAAATCCATCGAGCCCTTCGGCGCATCCGGCGAAAAGCGCATCAGGTCGACCGATCCCTCTTCCTTGGTCTCCGTCTGCAGGATGTTGGCGAAGGCGACGATCTTGCCATCCTTCTTCAAAATCCCGACCGGCTGCGAGGCAACGTAATCCGGATCGAAGGCACCGAGAGAAAAACCTTTCTCTTTGGCGTTGTGATCAGACAACCAGGCATCGGAAACTGCGGCAAGCTGATCGATGACCGCAGGGACATCCTGTGGCTCGATAACGGCAAATTCCAGTCCGTCGCGCAGCGCGCGGCTCGCCGTCTGGCGAAGATTGGCCCATTTGCCGCCCTTGAGCTCGAAATTCGCAAGATTGACGACGGCAAGCTCACCGAGCTTGAAGGCGCGAAGGCCGGCATCGGCGCAATAGGGCAGAAGCGATGGCGATATCTGGTAGAACACGGCCCGACAGCCTGCGGCACGTGCGGCCTCGACAAAGCGCCAGACAAGATCCGACATGGCCTGGCGCGGCCCGATCGGATCGAATAGCGCGATCCAGGAGCGTCCTTGCCTGCCATACATGATGAAGGCATCGCCCTTTTCGGAGAACATGATGCTCTTGTCGCGCATGCGCACCAGATTGGCGTCGGCGACGCCATGCTTTTCGACGATGGTGACGGCCCGCTCCAGCGCATCGTCGCTGACCGGCTGCAGCCGCGCGGTTGCAGGGCGCAGCAGGCTGAAGATCGCAAAGGCAGACGCCACGATCGAAATGCCGAGTGCGGCCCGAAGCCCGCGCGGCGCTTCGCCGACGAATTCGAATTGCCACCAGAGCTCGTTGCTGTAGTCCACGTCGCGATAGACGAAGAACAGGATCACGATGGCGCTGATGCAGATGACCGCGATCGCCATCAGCCATCCGGCAGTAAGCGCCTGGTTCAACAGCGAAGCCGGTCGGTTGAAGAGCCGCCGGCTGACAAAAAGACCGAAGATCAGGAAGGCGAGGAAGCTCGCCTCGACCAGCGCGATCGCCTTCAGTAGCGACAGCATCAGCGAGGCGACCGCGACCGAAACCGAAACCCACCAGGCGCCATCCAGTCGCTGACCGAGACCGCGGGCGGCAACGACAAGCGCAAGCCCGAGAAGGCTCGAGAAGAAATGCGCGCCTTCGATGACCGATAGCGGCAGATAGTCCGACAGGAATTCGAGGTTTTCGTCCGGCGTCGGCGTGACGCTCGAAAACACCAGCATGACGCCCAAAAGCAGGGCGAAAGCCGACAACAGCTGCGGCATCAGCCGCCCGCCGATGCGGCGCACGCTCGATGCCGCAGGATGGTCGACGAAGCGGCGCAGCTCGGCAGCCGCGACCGCAAGGATCGCGATCAGCAGCGGAATGACGTGGTAGATGACGCGATAGAGAACGAGCGAACCGAGGACGGCATCGACGTTCACCGCATTGCCGAGCCAGGCGATGATGACGGTTTCGAAGACACCAAGCCCTGCCGGAACGTGGCTGAGCACGCCTAGGCCAACGGCGATGGAATAGACCGCCAGGAACGCCGGCCAGCCGATGGCCGAATCCGGAAGCAGGACGTAGAGTACCGAAGCCGAAGCGGCGATATCCAATGCCGTGACCAGGAATTGCCGCGACCATGTGCGCGAATCCGGCAGGCGGAACGAAATCGGGCCGATGGAAACCTCGCGCTCGTCGCGCCCAAGGACAACGACGATGGCAAGCATCAGTATGATCACCGAAGCGAGCACGCGCAGCCAAATACCGTTGACATTGATCAACGGCCCGATCTCATCGGCAATGATAAGCAGGGAGATGGAGCCAACGGCAGCAAGGCCGAGACCGAAGGAGAGCGTCACGAAGGCGATGACGCGCGTGATCTCTTCCGGCGTCAGTCCCTGGCGCGTATAGGCGCGGTAGCGGATCGCGCCGGCGCTGAGTGCACCGAACCCGGCAGTATTGCCGACCGCATAGGCGCTGAAGGCGGTCAGAGCCACATGCGGAAACGGCAACTTCTTGCCGATATATTCCAGCGCGTTCTGGTCGTAGAAGACCAGCGCGAAGAAGCTGAGGCCCGTGAAGAACAAGGCAAGCAGGATCGAGCTGACTTTGGTCTCGGCCAGCGCCAGGACGACATCGTCATAGCGCACCTCCTGCGTCATATGGAAAATCGCAAGCGCCACCAGCCCGAAGACGAAGACGCTGAGAACCGCGACGATCTGTGTCTTGTAGCTGCCGAGGATGCTTCTCAGCCAGCCGCGCTCTTCCACTTCCTCTTCGGACTTTTCCAAATCGATTGGAGTCGACATGATTTTCCTGTTTTGATCTGGCTTTCGCCGGGCCCACTCAGCAGATGTGCAGTAAAGATAAATCTTAAGTTTGTTATGACCGTCTGCACGCCTTTGGCAGGCTCTTTTCTCTACGCGCTCCCATTATCAGCAATTTGGGCAATTTTGGCGCAGGACTCGCCCCCAAGCCGAGAATCTCTTCTTATTGTAAGGAATTTCTTGTTCACGCCGTATTTGAGCTTATCCACATGGAAAATCGGACATGGTGGGATTCCTGAGCAATCAGGACGTGAACCACCAATGTGACCTCTACCGGCGTCAGGTCTTCGCCGATACTTTTCGGACCACCGTGCCCTCCCAACCGAGAACACGACCATCCAGCGAGCGGAATTCGAGCGGGCCGACCGGCTGGCCTGCGGCAATATCGATCAGTTCGGAATGCGGTTCCCCCGGCGCAAAAAGATGGGCTTCTCCCCATTGTCGCAGCCCGACGATGACGTGGAACAAACCACGCCCCTTTTCCGTCAGCACATATTCCTTATAGGCACTGCCGTTCGAGGCAGGGACTAGCGCCAGGACGTCCGCGTTCACGAGGCTGTTCAGCCGCGCAGACAGGATGCCCTTTGCCACACCGAGGCTCTTCTGGAATTCGCCGAACCGCCGCATGCCGTCAAAAGCATCGCGAATGATGAGAAGCGACCACCAATCGCCGATCGTGTCCAACGACCGCGCGACAGGACAATCCGCCTCTCTGAGACTGGTTCGCCTGACCAAGACAGGTCTCCTTCGCATCCTGATTGTTTGGTCTCAACATAGGACTAGACAAGTCCCATGACAACTGGTCCTATTATAGGACCAAATAGAAAGGACGAATGGGATGACTGATAGCGATGACCAAATTCCTGATGAAATCAGAGGAGATGCCGCCAACGGAAGATTGACGCCCGCCATGACAATGATCTTTGCGATCGCCTGCGGTCTGAGTGTGGCCAACATCTATGCCGCGCAGCCCCTGCTCGATGCGATGGCGCGGGATTTCGACGTCGATCCCGCATCCATCGGCATCATCATCTCCATGACGCAGGTCGGCTATGGGCTCGGCCTCATCTTTCTCGTTCCGCTTGGCGACACCATCGATCGCCGCAAGCTGATCGTCAGTCAGGCGGTTCTGTCAGCAATTGCCTTGACGATCGTAGGCACCGCATCGGGATTTGCGGTCATGCTTGCCGCAATTGCTGCGGTCGGTCTACTGGCCGTGGTCGTGCAAAGCCTCGTTGCCTTCGCTGCTACATTGGCAGCACCTGCCGAGCGCGGCAGGGCTGTCGGCTTGGTGACCAGTGGCGTGGTGATCGGCATCCTGATGGCGCGCTTCGCTTCCGGCATGCTTGCCGATATCGGCGGCTGGCGCTGCGTCTATCTCGTATCCGCCGCCATGACCCTTTCGATGGCGGTCCTGCTTGCCTGGACGCTGCCCCGACAACGATCATCAGGAAAAACGGAATCCTATGGCGATCTGCTGCGCTCCCTGTTTGCTCTTTTTGCAGGGGAACGGCTTCTGCGCGTTCGCGCCACGCTGGCCCTCTTGATCTTCGCCGCCTTCAGCACATTCTGGACGGCAATGGTTCTGCCGCTGAGCGCACCGCCTCTATCTCTGTCACATACGGAAATCGGGTTGTTCGGCCTGGCGGGCATGGCGGGCGCCGTGGCAGCCGGTGGCGCCGGACGGCTCACCGATCGCGGATACGGCGAAAGGACGACCGGCCTCTCGCTTGCTCTCATGCTGGCCGCGTGGCTGCCGATTGCGATGCTTCACTGGTCGATCTGGCTGCTTGTCCTCGGCGTCGTTGCTCTGGACCTGGCTATCCAGGCCGTCCACGTTACAAACCAGAGCATGATCTTCACCCTGCACCCGGAAGCGCGCAGCCGACTGGTCGCCGGCTACATGGTATTTTATTCGATTGGCAGCGCGGCTGGCGCCAGCGGCTCGACGATCGTCTACGGAATTGCAGGCTGGCCCGGCGTCTGCATCCTCGGCGCCGGCATAAGCGTCACGGCGCTGATCTTCTGGGCTGCAACGAGACAGATGTCGGATTGCCCCATAGCAGTGGCCGACAGAGCATAGACGTCGGTGCAGGGCGCGCCAAAATGATCGCGTCGTTCAGGGGGAAAAAGTGCGATCCACGGCGACCGATGGAGATTTACGATCCTGGGTGCCTACAAACGTAGGTGGGCGCCATATGACCAAGCCCACGAGCCTGGTCAGGGACAGCTCCCTTTGGATCGAGTATGGCCCCAGGGATTGTGGTTCCTGTCGGGAAGCGCAGACCGCATCCGAGTATATAGAGGCATTCGGCGCGCCGCACCAGTAGCACGGCACTGAACCCTCGAAATTAGTTGACCTCTGCGCTAGGTCGCGCCACCAGCTTCTCGGTGATACCCCTGATATTGGCCGTGACCTCGTTGAGAGCCTGTGCCAGCGTCTCCTCCGACCGGGCGCTGGTCGCAAGCGCGGTGTCGCGATTGCTGCGCAGCGTCTCCAGCTCGCCTTCCAGAGAGGAAACCCGGCGGGAAAGCTCCGAAACCTCGTCCATGATCATGATGCCGGCCATGACGGTGATGCGAAGATCGCCGATCTCCCCGAATTGATCCTTGAGATGACCGACATAACGGTCGAAGCGGGTGGCAAGATCCGTCAGGTGTTCTTCCTGGCCCTCTTCGCAGGCCATCCGATAGGCCTTGCCGTCGATCGTTACCGTTACCTGCGCCATTCGACTTCTCGTTCCTGGCCGTTATCGCCCGCCCCGCACAAGGCAAATCCTCAGCGGTCGAGCACGGCCCTTATGGTTTCCATCGCAGTGACTAGCCGGCGGGAAACCTCGCGATTGACTTCTTCCAGACGGTTTGCGCGGAACTCGGCCTGATCGAGTTCCTGTGCCAGCCGCGAGCGGTCGGCATGCACCCGGCGGACTTCACCGTCGATTTCGCTTCTCTCACGCTCCCGCTCGAACCGCATATCGACGGCATTCTCCAGCGCCGCGATCGCCTGTCGCAATTCGCTGAGCGCCGCATCCATGGTTTTCCCCGTGGGCATCATGTCTTCCGGTTCCCGCGCAAGATTCCGAATCGTTTATCGGGCCACTTGTCTGATTTACAAACAGTATTCACCTCGGCAACTGCCCGTCAATAAAGGCACCCGTGCGGCAGGTGGCGTTATCTGTGGATGAACGGACGGTTTCTTGCTGTCGGCGGGCGCTCGGGAAGGATGTCGTCTTTTGTACAAGGCCGCGGGCAAATGTCAAAAAATTGCCGCACCCACCCCTGAACTGGGGTTCGATTTGTTGACTTGCTCGCCCCAACTGCTATGTCTCAGCCGCCTGAGGCTGACCTGGATTGGGAGTGTATAAGGTGCTCCATCTAAGAAGGCCTTTCAACCGATGGTCTGCCTCCCACATTGAGACCATCTCCCGAGACCCGGAACCTGCGGAACGACGATGATCTCTCCCGAACAACACGACCGGATGGCAAATGCGATCCGTTTCCTTGCCATGGATGCAGTCGAAAAGGCGAACTCTGGCCACCCGGGCATGCCGATGGGCATGGCCGACGTCGCAACGGTTCTGTTCACCAAATATCTGCGGTTTGATCCGAAGAAGCCGCATTGGCCGAACCGGGATCGCTTCGTACTGTCGGCCGGCCACGGCTCCATGCTGCTCTATTCGCTGCTCTATCTAACCGGCTATCCTGATATGACAGTCGAAGACCTGAAGCAGTTCCGCCAGCTTGGCTCCAAGACCGCCGGCCATCCGGAATACGGCCATGCAACGGGCATCGAAACGACGACCGGCCCGCTCGGCCAGGGCATCGCGAACGCTGTCGGCATGGCGATCGCCGAGCGCAAGCTGCGCGAGGAATTCGGCGCCAACCTGCAGGACCACTATACCTACGTCATCAACGGCGACGGCTGCCTGATGGAAGGTATCAGCCATGAAGCAATCGCGCTTGCCGGCCACCTGAAGCTGAACAAGCTGATCCTCTTCTGGGACAACAACTCGATCACCATCGACGGCGCTCTCTCGCTCTCGGACTCGACCGACCAGATCGCTCGTTTCAAGGCCGTTCACTGGAACACGATCGAAGTCGACGGTCACGACCAGGCCGCGATCTCTGCCGCCATCGAAGCCGCTCACCAGTCCGACCGTCCGACCTTCATCGCCTGCAAGACCGTCATCGGCTTCGGCGCACCGCACAAGCAGGGAACCCACAAGGTTCACGGCTCGCCGCTCGGCGCCGAGGAAATTGCGGCGACCCGCAAGGCGCTGAACTGGGATTACGAACCCTTCGTCATTCCTTCGGACGTTCTCGATGCATGGCGCGCTGCCGGCACGCGTTCTGAAAACATCGTCAAGGAATGGGAAGGCATTCTCGCCAACGCTCCGGCCAAGGCAGAATTCAACCGTCGCTTCGCCGGCGAACTGCCGGAAGGCTTCGACGCCGCAATCAGCGAATACAAGAAGAAGCTCGCCGAAACCAAGCCGACGGTCGCAACCCGCAAGGCTTCCGAAGACGCGCTCGAAGTCATCAACGGCTTCCTGCCGGAAACGCTCGGCGGCTCCGCCGACCTGACGCCGTCGAACAACACCAAGACCAGCCAGATGGTCTCGATCACCCCGACGGATTTCTCCGGTCGCTACATGCACTGGGGCATTCGAGAGCACGGCATGGCCTCTGCCATGAACGGTATCTCGCTGCACGGCGGCCTGATCCCCTACGGCGGCGGCTTCATGATCTTCTCGGATTATTGCCGTCCTCCGATCCGCCTCGCTTCGCTGATGGGCATCCGCGTCATTCACGTTCTGACGCATGACTCGATCGGCGTCGGCGAAGACGGACCGACGCACCAGCCGGTCGAGCAGATCGCCGGTCTGCGCGCCGTGCCGAACCTCATGGTCTTCCGCCCGGCTGACGCCACGGAAACGGCAGAATGCTGGCAGATCGCCATCAAGACGCATAACCGTCCGTCGGCTCTCGCGCTGACCCGCCAGAACCTGGCTCCGGCTCGCACCGAGTATAGCGAAAAGAACCTTTGCGAACTCGGCGCCTACACGCTCGCCGGTTCCGACGACGCCAAGGTCACGATCTTCGCCTCCGGCTCCGAAGTTGAGCTTGCCGTCGCCGCTCGTGCGACGCTCGAAGGCAAGGGAATCTCGACTCGCGTGGTTTCCGTGCCCTGCACGGAACTGTTCTTCGAACAGCCGGAAGACTATCGCAAGAAAGTCATCGGCAACTCGCCGGTCAAGATCGCCGCTGAAGCCGCCGTTCGCGAAGGCTGGGATGCCTTTATCGGACCGGAAGGCGCTTTTGTTGGCATGAAGAGCTTCGGCGCTTCCGGCCCGGCAAAGGATGTCTTCAAGCATTTCGGCATCACGGCGGATGCCGTTGTCGCTGCTGCGGAAGCAAAGCTCGCCTGACGGCGAATTGGGAGGGCGCCCACGGCGTCCTCCACTCACTGAAACGTAACGCCCTGCTTTAATGGGAGTGGATAGAATGACTGTAAAAGTTGCCATCAACGGTTTTGGCCGCATCGGCCGCAACGTTCTGCGCGCCATCGTCGAATCCGGCCGTACCGACATCGAAATCGTAGCGATCAACGACCTCGGACCGGTCGAGACCAATGCCCACTTGCTGCGCTATGACTCGATCCACGGCAAGTTCCCGGCTGAAGTGAAGGTCGAAGGCGACACGATCATCGTCGGCGGCGGCAAGCCGATCAAGGTGACGGCAATCAAGGATCCGGCAACCCTGCCGCATCGCGACCTCGGCGTCGACATTGCCATGGAATGCACGGGCATCTTCACCGCCCGCGACAAGGCTGCTGCCCACCTGACGGCCGGCGCCAAGCGCGTCATCGTTTCGGCACCTGCCGACGGCGCTGACCTGACCGTCGTCTTCGGCGTCAACCACGACCAGCTCACCAAGGAACACCTGGTCATCTCCAACGCATCCTGCACGACGAACTGCCTCGTGCCGGTCGTTAAGGTTCTCGATGACGCCGTCGGCATCGACCACGGCTTCATGACGACGATCCACTCCTACACCGGCGACCAGCCGACGCTCGACACCATGCACAAGGACCTGTACCGCGCCCGCGCCGCAGCCCTGTCCATGATCCCGACGTCGACGGGCGCTGCCAAGGCAGTCGGCCTCGTCATGCCGCATCTGAAGGGTAAGCTCGACGGCACGTCGATCCGCGTTCCGACCCCGAACGTCTCGGTCATCGACTTCAAGTTCGTCGCCAAGAAGGCAACGTCCGTCGGCGAAATCAACGAAGCGATCAAGGCTGCCGCTAACGGCAAGCTCAAGGGCATCCTCGGCTACACCGACGAGCCGCTGGTTTCCCGCGACTTCAACCACGACAGCCACTCCTCGATCTTCGCAACCGATCAGACGAAGGTCATGGAAGGCAATTTCGTGCGCGTGCTCTCCTGGTACGACAACGAATGGGGCTTCTCGAGCCGCATGTCCGACACCGCAGTCGCCTTCGCGAAGACGATCTGAGACGATCGACAGACATGAAAAAGCCGGCCGTTCATCCGAACGGCCGGCTTTTTTGTTTTGAATGGCTGAAAGACTGTAGCTCTTGGCAGTTCCGGTTGGCCGGAACTGCCTGTGAGGTCAGACCTTGTCGACGCTGGCCGTGTAAATCTGACCAATGGTCCTGCCGAGGTCGGCGTCGAATTCGCCATCGCTCATCGAGACGCGCAGGCCCTCCGTCAGGGCGCGCGAGAAGCTCGCGATCATGCCGTGGTTATGGCTGAGCTTCTCGCAGGCATCGGCCAGGCTGTAGCCGCCCGAGAGCGCCACGACGCGGACGACCGCCTTGTGGTCGATCAATGGCTTGTAGAAATCCGGCACCGTCGGAATGGTCAGCTTCAGCATGACCTTGGTGCCTTCAGGCAGCCCGTCGAGTTCCTTGGTGATCTCGTCGCGCAGGATGGCTTCCGCTTCCTGCTTCGTCGGGCTCTTGATCGAGACTTCCGGCTCGATGATAGGGATGAGGCCGTGGCCGAGGATCTGGCGGCCGACTTCGAACTGCTGCTTGACGATGGCCGCGATACCGGTCTTGTCGGCATTGGCGATGACAGAACGCATCTTGGTGCCGAAGATGCCCTTCTTGACGGCACGGGCGAGCAGGGTGTCAAGATCAGGCATCGGCTTCATCAGCTGAACGCCGTTTGCCTCGGCCTCCAGGCCCTTGTCGACCTTGAGGAAAGGAACAACGCCGCGATCTTCCCAAAGATAGGTAGGAACCGGCTTACCCTGGGCTTCGCCATCCATGGTCTTTTCGAA
This sequence comes from Neorhizobium sp. P12A, assembly GCF_008365395.1. Classification (NCBI taxonomy): domain Bacteria; kingdom Pseudomonadati; phylum Pseudomonadota; class Alphaproteobacteria; order Hyphomicrobiales; family Rhizobiaceae; genus Neorhizobium; species Neorhizobium sp. P12A. The sequence continues at coordinate 959,687 of NZ_QOVX01000001.1, forward strand.
CAGGATGGCGGCAATAACCTTGTCGCCGGAGAAATTCGGCGCCGTCATGATGCGCACGCGCATCTCATGCATCAGGCGAAACATCTCCTCGTCGCCGCTATAATCGGAATCAGCGATCCCATAGAGGCGCAAAGCGCCCGGAGTGGAGCCCCCGCTCTGATCGAGGGCGGCGATGAAGCCCTTCTTTTCGGCCATCTGCGACATCTGCTTAGCGTCGACCATCTCTCTCTCCTTGCTCCTTCAGCTGCATTCGGCCCCCACGCTTCACTCGGTACAATTTTGCACGTCCGGAAGCGGCGCCAGATTAAGATTCCTTCGTAGGCGCGCCATACCCCTACGTTTGATATGAGTTGTCAACGCCCCAAACCCTGGCTCCGATCATAAAATCGATTATAAATTAAAGGTTTGCGGCCGTCCAATCCTGTCAATCTATAGCGGTTCCGAGAATTGGCCAGCCCTTGTATCGATACAGGATGACGCCGGCATGGCATTCGAAGCAGTACCCGGATTTTTCAGTTTCGCCATACATCTATTGGCTTGAACCGTGCATGAAGATAGCTCCGCCCTCTTCCTCAGCACGACCGGAAGACAGGCGTATGGATGCAGGCCACAATGACCTCTGTCGACCCAATCCGACAATAAAAAACATTCTCCCCAATTCCGCCCCGCTATTGCCTGATTTTCCTATAAATTTCCTATAGGTATTTCTTCGCAGCATTCCATTTCACCCGGCCGCAGGCCGCCCGTTCAGCAGCATGACGTCGCATCATAGAGGTTAAGCCGCAGGGCCTACCCTTATGCTGTCTTTTGCCGTCTACTGGAGAAGGGGGAATGTCGCGGAGGATCAAGGATCGGGGCAAGTGATCGGTGGCGGCGCCAGCCAGATTGGCAGGGTCCTATCGAGAAATGAAAGGGACGGACGTTGCAAGCCTTCTACATCGTGGTCTTGGTCTCAACGGCGCTCATCCTGATCGCGGCTTTTTCGAGTCTGCTCGCCTTTCGCTTCGGCGCACCCTTGCTGTTACTCTTCCTCGTCATCGGTCTGCTTGCAGGCACGGATGGCCTCGGCATCGAGTTCAGCAACAATTACCTCGCCTATATCCTCGGCTCGCTGGCGCTCGCCATCATCCTTTTCGACTCCGGCTTCGGCACACCAATCCAGGCCTTCAAACTCGCGGCGGCACCCGCTCTGACGCTGGCCTCAGTCGGCGTCCTGTTGACCGCCGCGATCTTCGGCCTCGCCGCCTCCTGGCTGCTCCACTTTTCCTGGCTGGAGGGTCTGCTGCTCGGCTCCATCGTCGCCTCCACGGATGCGGCCGCCGTCTTCTTCCTGCTGCGCATCGGCGGCATCAATATCCGCGACAAGGTGCGCTCGACCCTCGAGGTGGAGTCCGGCACCAACGATCCCATGGCCATCTTCCTGACGATCGCCCTCGTCGAGGTGATTGGCAGTGGCCAGGGCTATCACGGCATCAATATCGGCATGCTTGTGATGTTCATCGAGGAAATGGGCCTCGGCGTCATTCTCGGCCTGCTGGGCGGCATGATGATCGTGCTCGTGGCCGGTAAGCTTGAGACGGATCGCGGCCTGACGCCGATCTTCGTGCTGGCACTCGCCCTGCTCGTCTTTTCCTTCACCGGCGCCGTCGGCGGCAGCGGCTTTCTCGCCGTCTACGTCGCCGGCATCTATGCCGGCAGCCGGCGCATCCCCAACTCCGCGAGCATCAAACGCTTCCAGGACGGCATGACCTGGCTTGCCCAGATCATCATGTTCCTCGTACTCGGCCTCCTGGCGACACCATCGCAGTTTCCGGCGATCGCCGTTCCCGCCATCCTGCTCGCCTTCTTCCTGATCTTCGTCGCGCGCCCACTTGCCGTCTGGCTCTGCCTGCTGCCCTATGACTATACCCAGCCAGAGACCGGCTTTCTCGCCTGGGTCGGCCTGCGCGGCGCCGTCTCCATCCTGCTCGCCATCATGCCGATCCTCGGCAATCTTGATGGCAGTCGCACCTATTTCAACGTCGCCTTCATCGTCGTGCTCGTCTCGCTGCTCGTGCAAGGGTGGACGATCAAGCCGATGGCGCGGCGTCTCAATCTCATAATCCCGCCGCGCCTCGGCGCAGTCGACAAGGTCGAGGTCGATTTGCCAGGCGCCGTCAATCACGAACTCCTCTCCTATCGCGTTGCCAAGGACAGCCCGGTGCTGAAGGGCGAGCGCATCCCGCGCTGGGCGATGCCCTCGCTCGTCGTGCGTGACGGCAGGTCGATGCGCTATCAATATGCCGGCAGGCTCAGGGAAAACGATCTCGTCTATCTCTTCATCGTGCCGAGCTATTCGCGTCTTCTCGACCGGCTCTTTGCCAGCCGCCCGCCGGTCGATCCGGAAGATGCCGATTTCTTCGGCGCGTTCTCGCTATCGCCTCTGCGCCCCGCATCGGATCTGGACGCTGCCTACGGGCCGGGTCTCCTTTCCGAGCACGAAAAGACGCTGACCATCGCCGAACTGATGCGCCAGCGCCTCGGCGGCAGAGCGGAATATGCCGACCGCGTCCGCCTGGGCTCGATCATCCTGATCGTGCGCGACATCGACGAGACCGACCATATCAGCTCCGTCGGCATGTCGCTGGAAGCGGTCGAGCCGGCCATGAACCTGCCGATCTTCCTCAATTTTCACGAAATCGCCCAGCGCATCCGCAGCGCACTTACGCGCCGCCGCGAGGCCTCGGCGTCGCCGGTTTCGCAGACGCTGGACGGAGGCGAAAAGGAGGACTGAATGCCTTGCGTCTCACCTCATCCGTAGTAAGGTCGGCCCGAATTTCGTCCTTAACAACATTGGATACTCCCTATGCCCGCCTTTAAGACTCTCGACGACCTCACGGATATCGCAGGCAAGCGCGTACTCGTTCGCGTCGACCTCAACGTGCCGGTCAAGGACGGAAAGGTCACCGACGCAACGCGCATCGAACGCGTCGCCCCGACGATCCTTGAACTGGCCGACAAGGGCGCCAAGGTCATTCTGCTCGCCCATTTCGGCCGCCCGAAAGATGGCCCGTCCGATGAATTCTCGCTCTCCCAGATCGTTCCTGCCGTCAACAGCGTGCTTGGCCGCGACGTTGCTTTCGCCTCCGACTGCATCGGCACCCCGGCAACGGACGCGATTGCGAAGATGAGCAACGGCGAGATCCTGCTTTTGGAAAACACCCGCTTCCACAAGGAAGAGGAAAAGAACGAGGCCGGCTTCACCAAGGCGCTCGCCGCCAACGGCGACATCTATGTCAACGACGCCTTCTCCGCTGCCCACCGCGCGCATAGCTCAACCGAGGGCCTTGCCCATCATCTTCCGGCCTATGCCGGCCGCACGATGCAGGCCGAGCTCGAAGCACTGGAAAAGGGCCTCGGCAATCCCGTCCGCCCCGTTGTCGCGATCGTCGGTGGCGCCAAGGTTTCCAGTAAGATCGATCTCCTGATGAACCTCGTGAAGAAGGTCGACGCACTCGTTATCGGTGGCGGCATGGCAAACACTTTCCTTGCCGCGCGCGGCACCGATGTCGGCAAGTCGCTCTGCGAACACGATCTCGCCGCGACCGCCAAGCAGATCATGATCGAGGCCGCCACCGCCGGCTGCGCGATCGTGCTGCCGGAAGACGGCGTCGTTGCCCGCGAATTCAAGGCAGGCGCGGATAACGAAACCGTCGCCATCGACGCCATCCCCTCGGATGCAATGGTCCTCGATGTCGGTCCGAAGTCGGTGGAAGCCATCAAGGCATGGATCGGCCGCGCCACCACGCTCGTCTGGAACGGCCCGCTCGGCGCCTTCGAGATCACGCCCTTCGATGCCGCAACGGTTGCCGTTGCCAAATATGCAGCCGAATGCACCAAGGGCGGCAAGCTGACCTCGGTCGCCGGTGGCGGCGACACGGTCTCGGCGTTAAATCATGCAGCCGTGGCGGACGACTTTACCTATGTCTCGACCGCCGGCGGCGCCTTCCTCGAATGGATGGAAGGCAAGGTCCTGCCCGGCGTCGCTGTACTCACCGCTCAGAAGTAGTCCGGCTTCGGATTTCGGGAGCCGGAAGGACGGGCCTTCCGGCTTCCGTTGTGACTATGAAATCTCCGGCGCATCCGGGTAGCGGAGGCGATGCCGCTCAGGAGCTTTGTGACGATGGCTCTGTGCTGGTCATTTGATCCAGATTTGCAATCAGCCGGGTGAGCAAGGCGACAAGCTGTGTCGCCTCTTCTTCCGTGAAGCCAGCCATTGCTTCACGATTTCCCCTGAACAGAGTTTCAATCGCGTCGGGCATGCGGGCCTGCGCTTCCTTCGTCAGGACTATGCGGCTGCTTCGGCCGTCTTCCGGGTGAGGTGTCCGCTCGATCAAACCATCCCGCTCCATGCGCGCGAGCATCTGTGCCATCGGCGGCTGTTCGACCTTGGCGAAGCGGGCCAGATCACGTTGCGTGCTCACCTTCCCATCCTGCAGCGCGACCAAGACAGGCAATTGGCCGACGCCGAACCCAAGCGGCTTCAGACGCGCCTCGCTTAGACGAGCAAATGCCCGCGCAGCGAGACTGACGAGATGTCCTGGCGTGGAAAGCACGTCGTTCTTCATCTTCGATCTTATCCCTTGTCCATGGTTGACTGCAAATTACATATGTACGTATATATATTGAGGGGCGCGCTGGCAAGCTCGGTTCCACGCCGCCCAATGATCCCTTGGTCCCACAGTGAGGAAACGATATGTCTGAAGCTCATACCCAACTTATCAAACGCATCTACGACCGGTTTAACGCGAGAGACATCGACGGCGTGCTGACAGAGCTTGCCGATGATGTTGCATGGGCGAACGGCATGGACGGAGGCCACGTTCATGGGCGTGAGGCTGTCCGCGATTACTGGACACGTCAATGGGCGGTCATCAGCCCGCACGTCGAGCCAGTGGCAATTCAGACGAGGGACGACGGTGTTATCACCGTCGAGGTGATCCAATCCGTGTTTGATCTCGAAGGCCGGCCGCTGACGGAGCAGACGCATGCGCTGAAGGACAAGACTGTCCTGCACATCTTTCGCATCGAGGGCGGGAAGATCGCGCGTTTCGATATCAAGGACACCCAATAGGCGTCTCATAGGCGATGCCATGAAATGGCCGCGGCCGGGCTTGCTTGGCTTGCCCTGCCGTCCGCAATTGTCACCGCCACAAGTCGGGCCTTTGGAACAGTCGCAATTGGCGATAAATCCGAATGACACCAATGACGCGGAGACACCATGACCAACGCTGCCTATGTCACCGTCGATGTCTTCACGTCGGAGCGTTTCGCCGGCAATCCGCTTGCCGTCTTCCCGGATGCTCGAGGGCTCAGCGATGAGGCGATGCAGAAGATTGCGGCGGAGTTCAACTATTCCGAGGTGACATTCGTCCTGCCGCCGGAAGATCCGGCCAACAGCGCCCGGGTGCGCATTTTCACGCCGACCATGGAAATACCCTTCGCCGGCCACCCGAATGTCGGCACGGCCTTCGTGCTCGGGCAGCGAAATGAACTGTTCGGGAGTCCGGTCGGCGATACGCTACGCTTCGAGGAGAAGGCCGGCCTGGTGGACGTCAAGCTCCATCGCGAGCATGACGTGGTCGTCGGCGCGGCCATCAGAGCACCGCGTAAGCTGACGGTCGGAAGAAGCGTCGCAGCCGAGCTCGTCGCCCGTTGCGCATCCCTCGACGCGGCAGCCATCCGTCTGTCCACCCATGCGCCTGTTTTTGCCTCGGTCGGGTTGCCCTTCGTGCTTGCCGAAGTCGATGGCCTGGATGCGCTTGCCGCTGCGAGACCCAATGCCGCGATCTTCGCCGAGGCGGCCGACGGTCAGGGCAACGGCAATCACGATTTTTCTCTCTTCCTCTATACGCGCAGCACGGATCGTCCCTGGCAGATCCGCGCACGCATGTTTGCCCCGCTCGATAATGTCACCGAGGATCCCGCAACCGGCAGCGCCTCGGCAGCACTCGGCGCCTACCTCGTCTCGCTCCTGCCGGATGCCGACGCCAAGATAAGCATCACCATCGAACAGGGCGTCGAGATGGGACGGCGCAGCATGATCGAACTCGTGGTCCAAAAATCGTCGGGCGAAATCACCGATGTCGAAATCGCAGGCCGGTGCGTCGATGTGATGCAGGGCACGATCCGGCTCTAGAAACTCTCGTTGATCACAAGCGCGATCGTCCAGATCGCGAAGGCAAAAATAGCGATCTTCCAGAAGTCGGCGCGACGCCGAAGGCCGGGGAGATTGAGCGGCTTGATGATGTGAACCACCATGGCCAGCAGCAGCAAGACCGCGATCACTTTCGTCATATCTTCCCCACCGCGCAGCATATTTCGAAACGGTCATATGGCCGACACTTTTGCGCGCCAACAGACAAGCTCTTCCAGCCGATAGAGACTATTCGTCGTACAATCAACGCATTGCAGCGCTTGGCAAGATTTCGTCCCGCCTTATCTGTTTTTTAAGCGGGAACAACCAAAAGTGGGGGAAATGAGAAGAAACCTTTTACCAGTCCTTGCGCTGCTGCTCGGCACGCTGTTCCTGTTCACCGGCAATGGCCTGCACGGCCTGTTGCTTCCGGTGCGCGGCACAGCCGAGGGATATCCCACGACAACGCTCGGCCTGCTCGGCACCACCTGGGCGACGGGATTTGTGCTCGGCTGCCTGACGGCGCCGAAGCTGGTGCGTCGCATCGGCCATGTTCGCGCCTTCTCCGGCTTCATTGCCATTATCGCCATCATCGCGCTTCTGACCGGCATGATCGTCGATCCCATCTGGTGGGTCGCCCTGCGCGCGGTCACCGGCTTCTGCACGGCCGGCACCTCGATGATCATCGAAAGCTGGCTGAACGAACGCGCGACGAACGAGAGCCGCGGCGCGATCTTCTCGCTCTATATCGGCATTACGCTGCTCGGCGCGGTCGCGGGCCAGATGATGGTGCCGTTTGCCGACATCCACACGCCGATACTCTTCATGGTCTGCGGCATCTGCTATTGCATCGCCATGCTGCCGACGACGCTTTCCAACGCCGCCTCGCCGCAGCCGCTGAAGGCCGTGCGGCTGGACTTGCCGGCGCTCTATCGCAATTCGCCGGTCTCCTGCCTCGGCATTCTCCTCGTCGGCATCGCCAACGGCGCCTACGGCACGCTCGGCGCCGTCTTCGGCGCCGGAGCCCACCTTTCCGATAGCAACATTGCCATCATGATGAGTTCCACGATCTTTGCCGGCGCTGTCATGCAACTGCCGGCCGGCCGGCTTTCCGATCGCATCGACCGGCGCTACGTCCTGGCGGGAATGTCGGCGGTGGCAGCCATTGCCGGACTGCTGCTTTTCTTGCTCCAGCCATCGACTCCCTACCTCCTCATCGGCCTCGTCATTCTATACGGCGCCGTCGCCAACACGCTCTATCCGATCGCTGTTGCCCATGCCAACGACTTCGCCTCGTCAGAGGACTTCGTAAAGGTCTCGGGTGGCCTGCTGTTGCTCTACGGCATAGGCACGATCATCGGCCCGACCGTCGGCGGCCCGGTCATGGCAAGCGTTGGCCCCTATGCGCTGTTCTTCGTCACCGCCGTCGCTCACGTCCTGATCACGAGCTACGCGATCATTCGCAGCCGCATGCGCGCAGCCGTTCCCGCCGGCGAGCGTGATGCCTACACCAACCTGCCTTCCGGCAATGCGAACATGATCACGCCGGAGAGCTTGGCAATGAAATCGCGCAGCGAAAACGCTCCCCCGCCCGAGGATCCTGCGGTAAACTACGGCTGATAAAGGAGGAGCGCCCATGAGCCTTTTTGACGACGACCGGCCGAAGAAGCCCGTCGCTCACGAGATCGGCAGCGACCTTTCGCTGCTTTCCGTCGATGAGCTGAAAACCCGCATCGCCCTGATGCAGACCGAAATCGCTCGCCTCGAGTCGGAGATGGCAAGGAAAGCCTCGGGCCGCCAGGCGGCGGAAAATCTCTTCCGTTCCTGATATCGCGGCACGCTGCGTAAGGCGAAAATCCAGCGCCGAAGTACAACTTCGGGACAGGTTTAACGAAATATTAAGCTTTACGAGATATTACTGTGTCTATCCGGGTTTTTATCCGGACTCAGACAGTTTCTCCACTTGGCGAATGGTCTGATTTTTCTCCCTGTTTTACCTTGAGAGCCGCGTTTGCGGCTCTTCTTTTTGTTGATCTCGCTCAAGAGGTTAACGAAACTGTGGAGATTAACCCTTTCTTAAGAAACGCCTTGCGAATTTCGGCTAAAACCACCATGTTGAACCTATAAGAACGAGGCGGGCGCAACCTTTTTTGCTTGGCCGGCGTTACCTGAACAAAAGTGATGCGTGGAACAGGGATTACCTTAATGTCTGAACTTGGATTGAATACGGTCAGTTTCGCAGGACGTGCAGCTTCCTCGTCGCAATTCAAGGCGCTCTATTCTGAAGGCATGACCCTCGTCGAGGAAACCGCAAGCTACCTCGATGGCGATGGCCGCGCAGCCTCCAAGGTTCTGCCGCGCATGGCCTCGGTGCTTTACGCGGCGGAATCCATGCGACTGACGACCCGCCTGATGCAGATGGCGTCCTGGCTTCTCCTGCAGCGCGCCGTCAACAATGGCGAAATGTCCCGCGACCAGGTGCTGAACGAAAAGAGCAAGGTTCGCCTCGACGGTTTCAACGTCGACCGCAACGCACCGGGCTGGAACGATCTGCCGGAATCCTTCCGCAGCCTCGTTGAGCGCTCGCTGCGCCTTCAGAACCGTATCGCCCTACTCGACCGCGAAATCTACCGTCCTTCAGAAGCTGCGATCGTTCCGGACAACCAGAACAGCGTCAAGGCTCAGTTGAATTTGCTTCAGACTGCATTTGGCACGAACTGAGGTATATTTTATTCATTTGAAAAGCGAACCGGCCGCTCCCTGCGCGGCCGGTTTTGTTTTGCCACCACCCCAAAGCTGGGGCTGAGTCCCGACCTTCCCCGGCGCAAGGTCTTGCACCCCAGGCATTAAACTCATACCTATAGGGGACGGTATATGTCGGCTCCCGCCGGCTTGGTGGGCTTCTTGCCCCGACGCCCCATCTCACAGGACTAAGAGCATGAACATCGACACGGTTTTGCGATCCATCGTAGCTCTGCGAGCTTCAGTTCCCGAAGACGCCTTCACTGCCTCCGCGCTCGGTACCGAGAGAGAGGGCAGCGGCGTCGTCATCAGAGAAAATGGCCTGGTATTGACGATCGGCTATCTGATCACCGAAGCGACGGAGGTCTGGTTGACGCGCCATGACGGCAAGGTCATTCCGGCCCACCCCCTCGCCTACGACCAGGAAACCGGCTTCGGCCTGGTGCAGGCCCTCGGCGATCTTGATGTGCCAGCGCTGCAGTTCGGCGATGCCACCAAGGCGGATGTCGGTGACGACGTCGTGCTTGCCGACGGCATCGGCCAATTCGTCGAGGCAAATATCGTCGCCAGACAGGAATTCGCCGGCTATTGGGAATACCTGCTGGACGAGGCGATTTTCACCGCGCCCGCTCACCCGTCATGGGGCGGCGCTGCGCTGATCGGCTCCGACGGCAAGCTTCTGGGGATCGGCTCGCTCCGCCTGCAGATGGTCCAGAACCAGGAAGTGGCCGACATCAATATGGTCGTGCCCATCAACCTGCTTTTGCCGATCCTCGACGATCTGCTCAACCGCGGCCAGATCGATAAGCCGCCGCGGCCATGGCTCGGCGCCTTCTCGGCCGAGAGCAACGGTGAAGTCGTCGTCATGAGCGTTGCCGAGGGAAGCCCGGCAGCCCAGGCAGGATTGCGCCAAGGCGACGTCATCTCCGAGATCAGGGATGGCGAAGTGGATGGACTTGCCGATTTCTACCGCAAGGTCTGGAAGAGCGGCCCCGCCGGCGCAGAGATCCCGATGCGGATCCTACGCGACGGTCGCGAGGCATGGCTGCGCATCAAGTCTGCGGACAGGAACAGCTTCTTGAAGAAGCCACAGCTTCAGTAGGACGGTTGGGAGCTGGCACGCATCCGCCCTGCCCCACGCCAAAACCTACGGCAATAAAAAAGCCCGGTCCAAGCCGGGCTTTTTAATATTCGATATCGCGAAGCGATTAGAGGCCGAGGCCGCCGAAACGCTTGTTGAACTTGGAGAGACGGCCACCGCGGTCCATGAGCTGCTGGTTACCGCCGGTCCAGGCCGGATGAGACTTGGAGTCGATTTCCAGGTTCATGACGGCGCCTTCCGAACCCCAGGTCGAACGGGTTTCGTATTCGGTGCCATCGGTCATGACAACCTTGATCATGTGGTAGTCGGGATGGATGCTTGCCTTCATAACAATCTTCCTGCCAGGCGGGGGTCGATTTGTCGCAAGCCATTGCGGCAACCGAGCCGATTGAATAAATGAAGCCGCAGTCCGATTAAGGCTACGGCTTCCAATTAAGATGCCGTGCCTATACATGAAGGTGCCGAGGATAACAAGAGCCAACCGGGCCAAGATCCGCAGGCTTTATGGAGATGGAATAGGTTTTGTCAGAAGCTGCACAGGCGCAAGAGAAGAAACGCGGCTCGATCCGGCCGCTCGCGCGGCTGACGCCCTATCTCAAGCGCTACAAGCGCATGGTGGCAGGCGCGCTCATTGCGCTGGCACTCGCGGCAATCACCTCGCTTGCCCTGCCGCTGGCCGTCCGCCGGATGATCGATCACGGCTTCACGCATTCCGACAGCACCTTCATCAACAGCTACTTTGTCGTCATCCTGATCATGGCGATCGTGCTCGGCGTTGCGAGCGCCATGCGCTATTACTTCGTCATCACGCTCGGTGAGCGCATCGTCTCGGACCTTCGCCGCGAGGTCTTCGACCACGTCACGCGCCTGTCGCCTTCCTTCTTCGACGTCAACCAATCCGGCGAGATTGTTTCGCGGCTGACGGCCGACACCACGCAGATCAAGTCCGCCGTCGGTGCGACGGCTTCTGTTGCACTGCGCAACCTCATCCTCTGTCTCGGCGGCATCGTGATGATGATCGTCACCAGCCCCAAGCTTTCGAGCATCGTGCTGCTCGCAATCCCACTGATCGTCTTTCCGCTGGTCGCCTTCGGCAGGTCGGTCCGCAAGCGTTCACGCGCGGCCCAAGATACGCTTGCCAACGCATCGGCCTTCGCCAACGAAACCATTGCCGCCACGCGCACCGTCCAGGCCTTCAATGGCCAGGATTCGGCAGCCGCCCGCTATGGCAGCGCGGTTGAAGATGCCTATCAGGCCGCTCGCTCCGCCATCAAGTCGCGCTCGCTGCTGACCGGCTTTGCGATCACCCTGGTTTTCGGCAGCGTCGTTGCGGTCCTCTGGGTCGGCGCGCACAATGTCCTCGACGGAACATTGTCTGCAGGAACGCTTGGCCAGTTCCTGCTCTACTCCGTCATTGCGGCCGGATCGCTGGGCGCACTCTCCGAAGTCTGGGGCGAACTGTCTCAAGCAGCGGGCGCCGCCGATCGTCTCGGCGAATTGCTCGCTGAAGTCTCGCCGATCTCCGTCCCTTCCGATCCGCTGCCCCTGCCACAGCCGCCGCTCGGCCGCGTCGAATTCTCCGACGTGCATTTCTCCTACCCGTCCCGCCCAGGCAGATCCGCGCTGCACGGCCTGTCACTCAAGATCAATCCCGGCGAAACCGTCGCGATCGTCGGACCTTCCGGCGCCGGCAAGAGCACCGTCTTCTCGCTGGTGTTGCGCTTCTACGACCCGCAGCAGGGCAGCGTCGCAATCGACGGCATCGACGCCCGCCGCGTTCATCCCGATGCATTGCGCGACCGGATCGCGATCGTGCCCCAGGATGTGACGATCTTCGCAGCATCCATTCGCGACAACATCGCCTTTGGCCGTCCCGGCGCTTCGGAAGACGAAGTGCGTGCGGCAGCCATCGCAGCCCAGGCCGACGAATTCATCTCGCGGCTGGATCGAGGCTATGAGACGCAGGTCGGCGAACGCGGCATCACGCTGTCAGGCGGCCAGCGCCAGCGCATCGCAATTGCCCGCGCCATCCTGAAGAACGCACCGATCCTGCTGCTCGACGAGGCAACCTCGGCGCTCGATGCTGAGAGCGAAACCTTAGTTCAGAAGGCGCTCGACGGCCTGATGCAGGCACGCACCACCATCGTGATCGCCCATCGGCTGGCAACCGTTCTCAAGGCCGACCGCATCCTTGTGATGGACAACGGCCGGATCGTCGAGGAAGGCACGCACCAGACCCTGGTCAGCCATGGCGGCATCTACGCCAAGCTCGCCCGGCTTCAGTTTGATGCCGGAGTGGAAGACCGGCTGACCGCTGTAAAATAATCTGCCCACCACATCGTGATCGCGATGTTGTCTTTTTTCTTCAAATAGAAGGTGTTGAGCATCGGACACCACTGATGCAGATGGTGGAAATAGCCAAAGACTTGTTATAGATTGCCAATGTTGTCAGGGCGCATCATGCGACATTGGGAGACGATGAATGTATAAGTTCGAAGTTTACAAGGACAAGGCTGGCGAATTCCGTTTCCGCTTCAAGGCCTCGAATGGTGAAACGATGTTCTCCTCGGAAGGCTACAAGGCGAAGGCTTCGGCCATGCACGCCATTGAGTCTATCCAGAAGCACACTCCCGGCGCCGCGATCGACGACCAGACCACTGCCGTCGCCTGACGCCTGCCGACAATTCGAAATTTCCTGGAAGCGCGCGGGATAGTCTGCGCGCTTTTTTGCATCCAAAATCAGGCTTAACAAAAAAATTCGACCGCGTTGTCGAAATGCGTTCGCTTCGAGGCTCATTGTATCGGAACGGCTGGAAGCCGCTCCCCCGGGAAACGGTTGCCGTCTCTGACATCAGGTCCTTAGATAGGACAGCCTTCCGGATCAACGCAAACCACGAGCAGGAGTGAGCAATGCAATACGCCCTTATCATTCGCGAATCCGCCTCAGACTTCGCCAAGCGCCAAGACCCGAACTATAAGAACGGCTGGATCGCCTATACCCAGGCTCTTGTGCAGGCAGGCATCATGACCGGCGGCGCCGGGCTGACGACGCCGGAAACGGGAACGGTCGTGCGTCGCCGCGGCGAGGATCATGATGTCCAGGACGGCCCCTATCCGGAAGGAAAGGAGCAGCTGGGCGGCTTCTATCTGATCGACGTGCCGAATCTCGACGCGGCATTGGAATGGGCGATGCGCGTTCCCGTTTCCGCCGAAGGCTCGGTCGAGATCCGCGCTCGCCTGCAGATGTGAGACGGCGATGAGCCCTGACGCTGCGCGCGCTGCCGAGAAGGTGGCGCGCCAATCCTACGGCAAGCTCGTTGCCTTCCTGGCCGCCCGCTCGCGCGATGTTCCCGCAGCCGAGGATGCCTTGTCGGAGGCGCTGACGACCGCTTTGCGCGTCTGGCCCGAACGTGGCATTCCCGGCAATCCGGAGGCATGGCTTCTGGTCGCGGCGCGACGCAACCTCAATCACATGGCCCGCCGTCGCCACACTGAGGCGAACGGCGCAGATACCATTGCCATGGCCTTCGACGAGGCGGAGCAGCGGATGAACGCCGCCGGCAACACGCCCTTCCCCGACGAGCGCATCAAGCTGCTCTTTGCCTGCACCCATCCCGCCATCGATGCCGCAATCCACACGCCGCTGATGCTGCAGACGGTACTCGGCATCGATGCAAGAACGATCGCGCTGGCATTCGTCGTGTCGCCGACGACAATGAGCCAGCGGCTAGTGCGGGCAAAGACCAAGATCCGCGATACCGGCATTCCGTTTCAGGTTCCCGACACATCCCAGCTTTCGGCGCGATTGGCCACTGTCCTCTCCGCCATCTATGCGGCCTACGGGCTGGGATGGGACGGGCTCGATGGCGAGGACGACAGCCGCTTGGCCCTGACCGAGGAGGCGATCTGGCTCGGGCGCGCATTGCTTGCAACGCTGCCTCAAGAGCCGGAAGTCTTCGGCCTGCTGTCGCTGATGCTCTATTGCGAAGCGCGCCGCAATGCACGCCGCACCACCGAGGGCGACTACGTGCCGCTCGACGAGCAGGACGCCACGCGCTGGAACGCCATCATGATCGCCGAGGCCGACCGGCTTCTGCACGAAGCCGGCAACTTCGATCGCTTCGGCACTTTTCAATGCCAGGCGGCGGTCCAATCCGTCCATGCACAGCGCCGACGCTCCGGCAGGACCGATTGGCAAGCGCTGGAAACCCTCTATCGGGCGCTGATGCTGATCAAGCCGACGCTGGGATGCCGCGTCAGCCAGGCCGCAGTCATTGCCCGCAGCGAAGGCATCGAGGCCGGACTTGCCGCGCTGGAAGCGATCGATAGTAAGGACGTTGCAAGCTATCAGCCCTATTGGGCCGTGCGCGCCCATCTTCTTGCGCAGAAGGGCGATGTAGCCGCCGCTTCAGAAGCCTATATGACTGCCATCGGCCTTAGCGAAAGCGCCGCCGTTCGCCGGTTCCTCAGCGATCGACAAGCTGCGCTGACCGCAAGGCTTTGATCACTTCTCGGTCAGCTTGAGTTCGATGCGGCGGTTGTTTGCCCGCGCTTCCGGCGTATTGGCCGGATCGATCGGCTGGAATTCGCCAAAGCCGGCAGCGACGAGCCGATCAGCCGGAACACCTTGCGAAATCAGATACTTGACCACCGAGATGGCACGCGCTGAAGAGAGCGCCCAGTTATCCGGATAGCGGCCAGTGCCTGACAGCGGCACGTTGTCGGTATGTCCGTCAACGCGCAGCACCCAGTTGATCTCAGGCGGAATTTCCTTGGCAATATCGATCAATGCCGCGGCAAGCTTGGTCATCTCGGCCTGGCCGACGGGATTGAGATCGGCGGCACCGGTCGGGAACAGCACTTCGGACTGAAATACGAAGCGGTCGCCCACCACGCGGATATTGTCGCGATCGGAGAGGATCTCCCGCAGGCGTCCGAAGAAATCCGAGCGATAGCGGTTGAGTTCCTGCACCTTCTGCGCCAATGCCACGTTCAGCCGGCGTCCGAGATCGGCAATCTTGGCCTGCGAACTCTGGTCCTTGTCCTCGGAAGCCTGCAGCGCCGCCTCGACGGCAGCAATCTGGCTGCGCAGCGCGGCGATCTGCTGGTTCAGGAGATCGACCTGGCTGAGAGCGCGCGTGCTCGTCTGCTTCTGCTCGTCGAGCTGTTGCGTCAGCGTGCCGATCTGCTGCTGCGCTGCTTGCGAATTTCCGGAACCAGCATCAAGCAGAGCCTGCAGCCGCGACCGCTCGCTCTGGGCCGATGTCAGCGAGGCCTGAAGGTTGGCGACGGTATCTTCCAGGTCCTGCTTGCCGCTCTTTTCCAGCGCCAGCAGCTGCGTCAGCTCATTGACCTGGCTGTTGAGCCGGCTCAGCACCTCGTCACGCCCGCTGATTTCGCGGCTGAGGACGAACTGCGCGATCACGAAGACCGTCAGCAGGAACATGATCGCCATCAGCAGCGTGGAGAGCGCATCCACGAAGCCCGGCCAATAGTCGACGCTCCTTTGGGTGCGACGATTTCTCGCGAGCGCCATGGCTTACTTGCTCCCGGTCTTTTCGATGCTGCCGATACGATCGGAGAGGCGATCCAGCGTGCGGCGCATGGATTTGGACTCTTCCTGCTGCGCCTCGATCCAGTCGCGCAGCATCTGCTGTTCGTTGCGCATGTTCTTGACCAGACCCTGGATACCCTCGGCGAGATTGGCCATCGCGGTTACCGAACGCTGGCCGCCGCCACCGCCCTCTTCCGCAATACGCTTCAGATATTCCGAAAGCGCTCGGACATCTTCGGAGGACGCACCACCGGCCGCGGCCGCATCGATGACCGGCGTCAGATCGGAGCCGATGTCCGTCACCGAGGACAGCCAGTTTTCCAGCTCGGTATAGAAGCGGTTCTGGGCGCGGCCAGCCTGCAGATCGAGAAAGCCGAGGATCAGCGAACCGGAAAGACCGAGCAGCGAGGACGAAAAGGCCGTGCCCATGCCGACCAGCGGCGCGGCAAGGCCTTCCTTGAGCGCGCCGAGAATATCGGCTGTGTTGCCCGAGCCGGCATCCAGCGACTGGATGACCTGGTTGATCGAGCCGATCGTGCCGATCAGGCCCCAGAAGGTGCCGAGCAGGCCGAGGAAGACCAGAAGGCCGATGAGGTAGCGCGAGGTGTCGCGCGATTCGTCCAGGCGGGTGGCAATGGAATCAAGGATGGAGCGCAAGGTGGTGGTCGACAGCGCCATCGACTTGCGGCTGCCGATCAGCGAGCGCATCGGCGCGAGCAGCTTCGGAGTCCGGCCGACCTTGTCGATGCTGCCGACGGCGCGGAAGGAATTGAACCAGCGAACTTCCGGTCTCAGCGACAGAACGTGATTGAAGACCAGGATAATACCGACGGCAAGGACGCCGAGGATGAGCCCGTTCAGGCCCGGATTGTGCATAAAGGCCGTCTGTGCCTGCCTGAAGAGGATTGCGGCGATGAAGCCGACAATGATCAGGAACAGGATCATCGTCCAGAAGAAGGCCATCGGGCTGGAAAGCTTGTAGGCACGATCATCGAGAGAATTGTCCGTCGACCCCAACTCCGTCAATTTCACATTTTCCATGGGTACCTCAGCCACCGCAGTTTCCGTCGCGGAGACTAGAGCAACATTGCGCCGAATTGAAGAGTCGCAAGCATAAAAGCTTGGCTTGGCAACAGACAGTTTCGCCGCAGGGTAAACGCGCCGCAGGGTGCGGCATTAACGCGTCGGAACGGGCCGCTTGACGACTTCGGACAGCAACTTCTGGATATGCTCGTTGCCAGCGATGACGGAACCGCTCTCGACCATATCAGTGCCGCCATCCCAGTCGCTGATGAAACCACCAGCTTCACGGATGAGAAGCACGCCGGCAGCGATGTCCCAGGGCGAAAGACCGACCTCCCAGAAGCCGTCGAAACGGCCGGCCGCCACATAGGCCAGATCCAGAGCCGCTGAACCGAGACGGCGGATGCCGGCCACTTCGCCCATCACATGGCGCAGCTCGACGAGAAATTTGCCGTGATTTCCGCGGCCGAGATGCGGAATGCCGCAACCGATGACCGCATCGGAAAGCACCCGGCGCGACGCAACCCGCAGACGGCGATCATTAAGGAAGGCCCCACCGCCCCGCTCGGCGGTGTAAAGCTCGTCGGTCGCCGGGTTGAAGACGACGCCGGCGACGATCTCGCCATTGCGCTCCAGCGCGATCGAGACGGAAAACAGAGGAATGCCGTGCAGGAAGTTGGTCGTGCCATCAAGGGGATCAACGATCCAGCGATGCGCGCCGTCCGTTCCCTTGATCTCCTCGCTCTCCTCGCCGAGGAAGCCGTAGGTGGGCCGCGCCTTCAGCAGGTCTTCGCGAATGACCTTTTCCGCCTTGCGGTCGGCCTGGGTTACGAAATCGCCCGGTCCCTTGACCGAAACCTGCAGGTTCTGCACTTCGCCAAAATCGCGGCTGAGCGACTTGCCAGCCTTCAGGGCGGCCTGGACCATGACATTGAGAAGAGCAGAACGGGCCATCGGGTTTTCCTTGGGTAACGCAAAAGGCGCCAGCCGGACCTGAAAAGGAGCCCCGGCGGAGCAAGATCGGCAGCGCGAAAATGATTGGCGGCCTCAAGAACACAAAATGGGGCGAATTTCAAGTGCGGCTTTGTTTTCCGGCTTCCATCCCCATCCTGCGACCGCGTTCTCCTCGCCTTTTCGCAGCGCAGTAGTCTTTCCCTATCAGTCTCCCGGCTGCCCCAGGCGGGTAAGGGCAGCACGCAGCGACGTGTCCGGTATATGGATCACGCCGGTATAGGGCTCTGCCATGTCGACAATCAGGAAGACGGCGCCGCCGACCGAGATCGAGCAGACCACGAGGATGATGGCGACCGTGGCGTTGGTCGGCGCCTGAAGCCCGAAGGTTGCAAAAAGCAGCGCGAGCCAGAAAACCAGGACTGTCAGAAACGCCCAGGGCAAGCCCTCATTGTTCGTCTCGACCAGCAGCCAATGGCCCTCTGCAACAACGCCGCTGACTTCAAGGGCACGCGTCTGGATCAGACGCTGGGCATCGGTCTGCGGCTTGAGCGTCCGCAGGCTGTTCTGGACCGACTCGATATCCTGAAACTCTCCCCGAAATTGCCCCGTTGTCTCGTCCGAGTCATCGACCGTCCAGCCGCGCTCCAGCCGCTTCTCGATAATGCTCTTCAAAAGGTTGCGGGCGTCGCTGGTCTCAGGGCCGTAATGCGCCATGAGACGATCGAGCAGCACCACATGGGCCGCGGACGATTTCAGCTCCTGGTCGGCGTTGTCATAGGCCGTCTTGGCCGATGCGATCAGCAGCCCAAGCGCAAGTGCGGAAAGCGTACCGACCACCGCCGTCGCAAGACGGATCACCTCCTTGGAATCGACATTCAAATGATGATCCGGAAGCCTCGTGCGCATCCACATCCCGAGCCCGGTCGCAATACACAGACAGACACTGACAATTCCCCCGAGGATCAGCGAGCCCAAGATCGGTTCCTTTCAACCATTTGATCGCTGGCCCATATCGGTAATCGCAGCGCATTCCAAGGTTGCGAAGCTTAGTATCGCTCTTCGACGGACGCAAATGTCATTCCGTCCATTTGGAACACTTATCGGCAACCGTTTCGCCGATCACTCGTCCACTTCTATGAATGAAAACACCGCGCTCGGCTTCCTCTCGATCGCACCGCCTTCTCCGAAATCCGAGACCGGATATTCAGCGACAGGCCGCAGATGAACATGCGGTAGAAAGGCGCGACCTGGATCGCCGACCAATATCCGGATGCCGGCAGCCACGCATTGCCTGAGAAAGGCTGTGACCCGGAGCGCGAGCGAGGGGTCGTAGAAGAGATCGCCAACGGCGATAAGGTCCACAGCGGGCGGCTGGCCGATGGTGAGATCACCAAGCATGGCTTCAACCGACACGCCGTTCAGGGCCGCGTTGAGGCCAATCGCGATAACGGCATTCTCGTCGATATCGGCTGCGACCACGCTCGTTGCCCCAGCTTTCATCGCCGCAATTCCGACGATTCCGGAGCCGGCGCCGAGATCAAGCACGCGTTTTCCCGATACCGTTTCCGGATGGTCGAGGATGTAGCGCGCAAGCACCGTCCCGCCGGCCCAGCGATAAGCCCAGTATGGTGGTACCTCGCCGGCCTCGCCTCGTCCGACCAGCCGCCAGAGCCCGCTGCCGGGATGCGCGGTGTAGAGGCTGATCTCCGGAACGGAGGGCGCAGGAGCGATCACCATGTTTGCAGAGATGAAGCTTGCCGCATCCACGCGGGATTGGGACCTGTCACACCCGCCGGCATCGGTTTTCAAAATCTGAAATCCTCTCTGAGACGTAATGTCCGCCTCTCGATCAAACCGCAAACTGCTGCAATCACAGCCGACCCGCAATGCGACAA
Organism: Neorhizobium sp. P12A; assembly: GCF_008365395.1. NCBI lineage: Bacteria > Pseudomonadati > Pseudomonadota > Alphaproteobacteria > Hyphomicrobiales > Rhizobiaceae > Neorhizobium > Neorhizobium sp. P12A. The sequence continues at coordinate 979,132 of NZ_QOVX01000001.1, forward strand.
AGAGCAGAAACGCGTCGTCGGAAATATTTCTGGACAGATTGATCCAGAAATACTAAATGAGATTCATGGCACGACACAAGGAATTCGAGCGCGACGAGGCGCTGGCTGCTGCGATCCAGGTTTTTTCCGATCATGGATACGAAGGCACGTCGACGGACGACCTCTTGAAGGCGATGAAGATCAGCCGGCAGAGCATGTACGACACCTTCGGCGACAAGCGCAGCCTCTATCTCGAGGCACTCCAGCAGTATAATGCCGGCAGCATTTCTAGGCTGATCGCCGATATCAATAGCGATGGTTCACCGCGCAAGGGGCTAGAAGCAGCCCTCGTCACCTTTGCCTCGCGACCGCCCGAAGAAGCCGCGCGCTGCTGTCTCGGCGTCAGCGCCGTCTGCGAATTCGGACGTTCGGATGCCGAAGTCTCGATGCTCACGGATAGCGCCAGCCGCATCTTGTCATCCGCTATCGAGACCGTTTTGCGCGACGGCGTCGCGAAAGGCGAATTCGCCTCGGATCTCGATGTGAAGACGGCCGTCCACTTCCTCGGCTCGACCCTGTCTGGCCTCAAGGTCAGCGCCCGCAACGGCGCCTCCGCGGAAACGCTGCGCGCGATCGCCCGCATGGCGCTTCGAAGCCTCACCTAGGATCCCGGCTCCGCGAAGCCGCTTTTGCATGCCTAATTCTAGATTAATCAGTCCAAAATAACAAAGGAAATCATCATGCCGCAGTCCACCATAAAAACCCTTGCCGGAAAAATCGCCCTGGTCACCGGCGGCTCGCGCGGCATCGGCGCAGCCATCGTCCAGCGCCTCTCCGACGAAGGCGCAAGCGTAGCCTTCACCTATTCGAGCTCGAGCGAAAAGGCCGAATTGCTGGCTCTCACGATCAACGAGGCCGGCGGCTCGGCGCTGGCGATCCGTGCCGACAGCGCCGATCCGGATGCCGTGCGCTCAGCCGTTTCGCAAACGGTCGAACGCCTTGGCGGCATCGACATCCTTGTCAACAATGCCGGCATTCTGATCCGCGGCGACGTCGCTGATTACGATCTTGCCGATTTCGACCGCATGTTCGCCGTCAATGTACGTGCGGTTTTCGTCGCCGCACAGGCAGCGGCTAGGGAGATGGGCCATGGCGGACGCATCATCACCATCGGCAGCGTCGCCGCCGATCGCTCGGGCTTTCCCGGCGCTTCGGTTTACAGCATGACCAAGGGAGCCGTCGCCGCCATGACCCGCGGCCTTGCACGCGATCTCGGCCCGCGCGGCATCACGGTCAACGCGATCCAGCCCGGTCCGACATTGACGGACATGTCTGCCGAGCACGAAGAAATCACGAAGCCGTTGCTTGCGGTCGGCCGGATGGGCAAGGATGAAGAGATCGCCAGCTTTGCGGCCTATCTCGCCGGCCCCGAAGCGGCTTTCATCACTGGTTCGGCCCTGACGATCGATGGCGGCTATCTCGCTTGATCGCCCCGAACGGAAAGGGCGACACTCGTCGCCCTTTGCTGATTTTCAAAACTTCTGCTGTGCCATCAGGATTTCCCGGGCGATGTGATCGAGCGGGACGACGCGGTCCACACCGCCCTTGGCGATCGCTTCCTTCGGCATGCCGAAGACAACGGAGGTCGCTTCATCCTGGGCAATGGTAAAGGCGCCGGCCTGGTGCATCTCCAGCATGCCCTTGGCGCCGTCGTCGCCCATGCCCGTCATGATGACGCCCATGGCATTCGAGCCGGCCGCACGCGCAGCCGAGCGGAAGAGCACGTCGACGGAAGGGCGGTGACGCGATACCAGCGGCCCCGTCTTGACGGTAACATAGTAGCGGGCGCCCTGCCGCTCGAGCAGCATGTGATTGTCGCCGGGCGCGATCAGCACATGGCCGCGCAGCACGGGATCGCCGTCAACCGCCTCCTTGACCTCGACTTCGCAAAGCCCGTTGAGGCGTTTGGCAAAGGCGGCAGTGAACTTCTCCGGCATGTGCTGCACGATGACCATGCCCGGCGCGTTGGCGGGAAGAGCCTCCAGCATTTCGCGCAGGGCTTCCGTTCCGCCCGTCGATGCCCCGACGCAGACGACCATTTCCGTGGTCTTCGCCATGGCTCTGCCCGTCGGCGGCGGCAGCATCGCATCCGCCGTCAGTTTCTTGGCCGGACCGGTGGCCGAAGCCGACCGGCTTTCACTGCGCCTCAGATTGGGAAGCCGCGCGTGCGAGGCGCTCTTGACCACTTCGCGAATGCGCATGGCTTCGTCGGCGAGATGGTCGGCAGCGCCGATCCTCGGCTTGAGGATGACATCGACCGCGCCGGCCTCGAGGGCCTGAAGCAGGGTTTCAGACCCAGCCTCGGTCAGCGAAGAGCACATGACAACGGGAATGGGCCGCTGCGACATCAGCTTGCGCAGGAAGGTGATGCCATCCATGCGCGGCATCTCGACATCGAGCGTGATGACATCAGGAATCTCTTCCTGGATCTTGCGCGCGGCCATGAAAGGATCGGTCGCGACCCCCATCACCTCGATTTCCGGATCCTCCGACAGGATCGTTGCCAGGGTCTGACGAACGCTTGCCGAGTCATCGATGATGAGAACGCGGATTTTTTTCTGCATGCTCGCTCCTTCGACTAGTAGCGCTGGAAGACGGTGTTCGAAACCTGTTTCAAGGGCAGGTCGAAGCCCGAAATCGACTCGGAATGGCCGATGAACATATACCCGCCCGGTGCCAGGCAATCGCACAGGCGGCCGAGTACGTCGGCCTGCGTCGGCTTGTCGAAATAGATCAGCACATTGCGGCAGAAAATGATGTGCATCGGATCCCCGACGGAATAGGTCTTGTCCATCAGGTTCATCCGGCCGAAGCCGATCTTGGATCGCAACCGCGGCGTGATGCGGACCTCGCGGCGTCCGGGCTGCGATGCCGTCATGACATATCTGCGTCTGAGATCCGTCGGGACAGGCGCGACGACATCATCGGCGTAAATCCCGCGCTTTGCGACCTGCAGCACATCGGTACTGAGATCGGTCGCAAGGATGGAATAGTCGACATCGGAGCGGTCGGCAACGAAATCGGCCAGAACCATCGCTAGCGTGTATGGCTCGGCCCCCGTCGAGCAGGCCGAACTCCAGGCGCGCAGGCGACGGCTGCCACGCTTGACCAGATCAGGCAGGGCAACCGTCTGCAGATATTCGAAATGCTTCGCCTCGCGGAAGAAGTCGGTCTTGTTGGTGGTCACTGCGTCGATGAGATGCACGACCTCCTGCTCCAGCCCGCCCCCGTCGAAGAGGAAGTCGCAGTAGCTGTCAAAGGACGAAATGTTGGTTGCCCGCAGGCGACGCCGCAGGCGCCCCTCGAGCATGGTCAATTTCGTCGGTGGCATCTTGATGCCGCTATAGTCGTAGATGAAGCGCGCGAGCTTCTCGAAGTTCCGCTTGCTGATGTGATCACCGACCAGCTGCTGACCTTCTTTTATTGCAGCATTCCCCATGCCAAACATGTCCCCCTACTCCCAGATTATGCAGCATGTCCTGCAGCGCGCGGATCAAGCGCCATGGTGTCTTCGCGCGACAGCAGCCGCGCGAGATCGACGATGACGACGAAGCCGTTCTCGCGGCGCACGACGCCGGCGATATAATCCGAGCGCCAGCGAATGCCGATATCGGGTGCCGCCTCGATCTGATCCTGGCGGAACGGCGTGACTTCGAAGACGCGGTCGGCGACGAGGCCGAGCGTCAGCACGCGGCTTTCGATCGGGACATCAAGCACCAGCACACGTGTATGGGAGGTCGGCACCGTCTTCGACAGGCCGAGCTTCAGCCGCAGGTCGATCGTCGGCACGCCCTGGCCGCGGACGTCCCTGAGGCCGAGAAGATAGTCAGGGCCGTTCGGGATCTTGAAGGCCTCGGCATAGTCGAGAATTTCCCGGACCACTTCCACCGGGACAGCGAAGACTTCCTCGCCGAGGCTGAAAGTAACGAATTGAGATTCCGTTGATGTTGTCGCCATGATCATGCGCTTTCCTTGAATTCGGCGTCGCCATCATCGGGACCGCCCATGGAGAGATCGAGGGCATAGCCCTTTACGCGTGCCTGTTGCGCCGCAACCGTGTTGGCAGGCTTCACGGTTTTGGGCTTGCGTACCAGCGCTGCTGGCGCCTTGACCGTCACGCGTGCCGCAGCCCGTCCGCCCTTGTGTCCAGCCGTATCGACCTTGAAGAAGGCGATGGAGGCCTGCAGTTCTTCCGCCTGGGCGGCAAGCTCTTCCGAGGTAGCCGACATCTCTTCCGACGCGCCGGCATTCTGCTGCGTCACCTTGTCGAGCTGCCGGATTGCCTCGTTGATCTGGGCCGCACCGATATCCTGCTCACGGCAGGCGGCGCTGATCTCGGAAACCAGCTCGGCGGTCTTGCGGATATCTGGAACCAGGCGGCCGAGCATGTCGCCGGCTTCGGCCGCTGCCTTGACGGTATCGCCCGACATGGCGCTGATCTCGGCGGCAGCCGACTGGCTGCGTTCGGCAAGCTTGCGCACTTCGGAAGCGACGACCGCAAAACCCTTGCCGTGTTCGCCGGCACGTGCGGCTTCGACGGCGGCGTTCAGCGCCAGAAGATCGGTCTGGCGAGCGATTTCCTGGACGATGCCGATCTTCTCGGCGATCGTACGCATGGCGCTGACGGCGCGGGAAACCGCGTCGCCAGAGGCTTCCGCATCCTTGGCCGATTGGCGGGCGATCTTTTCCGTCTGTGCGGCGTTATCGGCATTCTGCTTGATGTTGGCGGCCATCTCTTCCATCGAAGACGAGGCCTGTTCGGCGGATGCTGCCTGTTCGGTCGCGCCCTGCGACACCTGCTCAGAGCTCGACGACAGCTCCTGGCTGCCGGCAGAGACATTCTCGGCGGCGGAGATCGCGTCGGCGACCACGCCACGCAGGCGCTCGACCATCTGCTCCAGGGCGATGCCGAGCGTATCCTTGTCGGACATGGGCTTTGGCGAAACCGTCAGATCGCCATTGGCAATCTTGTCGGCGATTTCGGCAGTGCCGCGGAGGTTCGAAGTCATGGTGTTGAGAGCGTCAACGAGATCCTTGACTTCGTCATTCGAATTGACCGAGGCCGTTGCGGAGACGTCGCCTCGTGCAACGGCGTTTGCAAGTTCGGTGGCCGAAGAGAGATTGCGCTTAATGGCATTGGTCACGAATACGACGATACCGATTGCGGCAAGCGTAATCAGAAGACCCGAAATTATCGTCATCTCAATGAGAGAGTGGAACAGCGCTATACCCTGTTCGCGCAGCTCCTTGGCGGCTTCGAGCTGGTATTCGGTAAGCTTGCTGATACCACCCGTCGTGGGATCGATCGCAGGATAGAGATCGTTCTTGGCAAATGTATCGAGCCTCGTCGCGTCGCGGGCCTGAATGATGTTCTGCAGCTCGCCGACCTTTACGTCGGACTGGGCCATGTCGGCCTTTACCTTTTCGACGATCGCGCTTTCTTCAGGCGTCAGTTCGGTCGCCAGATAGGCAGACCATTGGTCGGAAATCACGTGCTTCGCGGTTTCGATATTGGTGGCCGCCTGCTGCCAGTCCAGTTTCTCCGCATGCAACTTATGTGTCGTGTCAACGATGCTGACGGCGTAAGCGTCCGAGACCTGCTTCAACTGCTGCAGCGGAACGACCCGGTCGTCATAGATCGATTTCATCGACTCGGTCATGGCGTTCATGCCGTAATAGGCGCCACCACCGATCACCCCGGCAATCGCAATGCTGGAGCTGACCTGGATTGCAAGAATTTTGGCGCCGATGGAACGGAAAATTCCTTTTTTGCGGCTGGTGGTCATTGGCTGTTCCTCGCTACAGATATTTTGTTGAATTCATTAAGAAATGCCCATCGTGAGGGACATTTTCTTTGCATCCCGTAGGTTTGGACCCCCGCGGGATGCGTTTGTGGTGCCGCACCAGCGATCGTCACGCGCTCTCGCGGAAGTCGGCGTCGCCGTCATCCGGCCCGCCCATCGACAGATCGAGTGCAAAACCCTTGGCGCGCGCCTGCTGCGCCGAAACGGTTGCCCCGGTCTTGGTCATTTGCGGCTTGCGAGTGGCCGGAAGCGGCTTGCGCGTCTTCACAACGGCAGCAGCGACACGGTTGCTCTTGGTGCCTGATGTATCGACCTTGAAGAAGGCGATCGAGGCCTGCAGTTCTTCCGCCTGCGCAGCAAGCTCTTCAGAGGTCGCCGACATCTGCTCGGAAGCACCGGCATTCTGCTGCGTCACCTTGTCGAGCTGCTGGATCGCTTCGTTGATCTGGGCAGCACCAATGTCCTGCTCGCGGCAGGCGGCACTGATCTCGGAAACCAATTCCGCCGTCTTGCGGATGTCGGGGACCAGGCGTCCGAGCATGTCGCCAGCTTCGGCAGCCGCCTTGACGGTATCGCTCGACATCGAGCTGATCTCTGCGGCGGCGGACTGGCTGCGTTCGGCAAGCTTGCGCACTTCCGAGGCGACGACAGCAAAACCCTTGCCATGCTCGCCGGCACGGGCGGCCTCGACAGCGGCATTGAGGGCGAGGAGATCGGTCTGGCGAGCGATCTCCTGTACGATGCCGATCTTCTCGGCAATCGTGCGCATGGCACCAACTGCCCGGCTGACTGCTTCGCCAGAAGCTTCGGCATCCTTCGCGGATTGGCGGGCAATCTTTTCCGTCTGCGCGGCGTTGTCGGCGTTCTGCTTGATGTTGGCTGCCATCTGCTCCATCGAGGACGAAGCCTCTTCGGCCGATGCCGCCTGCTCGGTCGCGCCCTGCGAGACCTGTTCTGAGCTGGAAGAGAGCTCCTGGCTGCCAGCCGAGACATTCTCCGAGGCGGAAAGCGCATCGGCGACCACACCGCGAAGGCGTTCGACCATCTGCTCGAGTGCCAGGCCCAACGCATCCTTGTCGGACATGGGCTTCGGAGAGACCATCAGATCGCCATCGGAGATCTGCTTGGCGATCTCAGCGGTCTGACGGAGATTGGTGATCATGCTCTGCATGGCAATGCCAAGCACGTCCTTATCGGACAGCGGCTTCGCCATGACGGAAAGGTCACCGATAGCAATACGGTCAGCGGTGGCAGCCGTATCGCGAAGGTTTGCGGTCATGATGTTGACGGTGTCGATCAGATCCTTGATCTCGTCATTCGTCTTGACCTCGACCTTCACGCCCAGATCGCCGAGCGCAACTGCCTTCGCGACACTGGCAACCTTGGAAAGGCCGCGATTGATGCCTAGCGTGATCCAGAAAGCGGCGCCCAGAGCAACGATCAGCGCGACCACCGAAGCAATTGTCAGCGCCATCTTAGTGCTGGCGTAAAGCTCGTCGTTGTTCGCGTTTGCAGTGGCAAGGCCCTTCTGCTGAACCTGGATCAAGGTATTGACGGCGTCCGTCATCTGGTTGGTCAGGTCACGCAGTTCACCCACCGACAGAGCTTGTGCACCGGCTTGGTCGCCCTTGGCGTCCAATGCCTGAAGATCGTTCGAACGCTGACGGAAGGTCTGCCCGAGCGAAACCAATTTCTCCCAGTAAGGCTTTCCCTCAGGAGATGCGATGGCGAGGCCGTCCTGGACATTGGATGCCTCTGCCTGCATGTATCCGTCCGACTCCTTGTAGAAAGCCGCAGTTTCGGACGGGACGCTCGTCAGCAGCGCATTCTTCTGCGCACGGATGGCGTTGACCACGTTGACATTCGCAGTCAGAGCCAATTGCAGGCGCTTGACGGGGCCATCGATCATGGCGCCGCTGGAGTCATTGAGATTGCCGAGACTGATGCTGCCGTATACGGCAATGCCGATGAGCAGCAGCGTCATAACGCCGAATGCAAGTCCGAGTTTCAATTTAATGGTGAAACGCATGAATAATCCCCTAGGATAAAAAGAAACGGTAAGGCAAACGGCGGCCCGACCTTCGAGCAATGCGCCACCCCAAAGAGCCTACCAATCGGGGAGATCAGCTCATCCGCCTCCCCTTTTTCCGGACATCTCAACATCACTGCGCCAGCGCATACACGCGTTGGTCATTCCTTTCCCCCGAGCCGTACGGTCGGGGGAACCAATGGGTGGAAAGCGCCTTAGGCGCTTTCCTTGAAATCATCGTCCGCGGCATCAGGACCACCCATTGCGAGGTCCAGTGCAAAACCCTTTGCACGGGCCTGCTGGCCTGCAACCGTATTGGCGCCCTTGACAGCAGGTGCCTTCTTCGTCGCCGTCAGATGCGAGCGGGTCGATTTCGCGGCGGGCGCTCGACCAGGTTTCGCAGTGCTGACTTCGACCTTGAAGAAGGCGATCGAGGCCTGCAATTCTTCCGCCTGGGCAGCGAGCTCTTCTGACGTTGCAGACATCTGTTCGGAGGCACCGGCATTCTGCTGCGTCACCTTGTCGAGCTGCTGGATAGCCTCGTTGATCTGGCCGGCACCGATATCCTGCTCGCGGCAGGCCGCACTGATCTCGGAAACCAATTCTGCCGTCTTGCGGATATCCGGCACCAGACGGCCGAGCATGTCGCCGGCCTCCTGCGCGGATTTCAGCGTGTCGCTGGACATGGAGCTGATTTCAGCCGCCGCGGCCTGCGAGCGCTCGGCAAGCTTACGCACTTCCGAGGCGACGACCGCAAAGCCCTTGCCGTGTTCACCGGCGCGAGCGGCTTCGACGGCGGCGTTCAGAGCGAGCAAGTCGGTCTGGCGGGCGATTTCCTGAACGATGCTGATCTTCTCGGCGATCGTCCGCATGGCATTGACCGCGCGATTGACGGTCTCACCGGAGACTTCCGCATCCTTGGCGGACTGGCGGGCGATCTTCTCGGTCTGGGCAGCGTTATCAGCATTCTGCTTGATGTTGGCTGCCATCTCTTCCATCGAGGCGGAAGCCTCTTCGGCCGATGCAGCCTGTTCGGTCGCACCCTGCGAGACCTGCTCGGAACTCGCCGAAAGTTCCTGGCTGCCGGCGGAGACATTGTCGGCGGCCGAAAGCGCGTCAGCGACGACGCTGCGAAGACGCTCCACCATCAGCTCCAGCGCGATGCCGAGCGTATCCTTGTCGGATAGCGGTTTCGTCATCACGGTCAGGTCGCCCTCGGCGATCTGGTTCGCGATCTCTGAGGTTGCCCGCAGGTTTGCCACCATGCTCTGCATCGCAAGGCCGAGCGTATCCTTGTCGGACAGCGGCTTGACCGTGACGGACAGGTCGCCGGTGGAAATCTGGGTCGCGATATCGGATGTTGCGCGCAGGTTCGTCACCATGCCCTTCATCGCGAAACCGAGCGTATCCTTGTCGGAAAGCGGTGTCGGCATGACGGTGAGGTCGCCCTCGGCGATGGTATTGGCGATCCTGGCGGTGTTACGCAGGTTGCCGGTCATGACGTTGATCGTGTCGACCAGATCCTTGATCTCGTCATTGGTCTTGATCTCGACATTCTGTTCGAGATCGCCGATGGCAACCGCATTGGCGACCATCTTGATCTTGTTCAGGCCGCGGCTGATGCCGAGCGCAATCCACAACGCGGCGCCGAAGGCGATAAGGCTCGCGACGGCGGCGGTGATGATCATCAGCAGGCGCGTATTGGCATAAAGGACGTCGGTCGAATCGTCCGCGTCCTTCATCTTGCCCTTGCTGCTATCGATTGCGGAGTCGATCAACTTGTCCAGTTCGTCGGTGATCTGTCGGCCGTCCTTGTTGGAAAGGCCTGCTGCTTCGGCCGCGTTGCCAGCCTTCATCAGGCCGACGACGCGATCATGCGTCTGGATGAATTTGTCGATCAGCGCCTTGGACTGCAGCCAACGACTTTTTGCGTCGTCGGACGTGCTGCCCGCTATCAGGTCGGTGATGATCTTGTTGACATCGTTCTTGTTGCCTTCGGCCGAGGTCTCATACTGCGCCATCTCGTCGGCGTTGCTTGCCGTGATGATGTTCTTCTGGTCGCGAACAAGCTCGAGCATATTGATATTGAGTTCTTCCGCAGCCTCCAACTTGGCCGCAGGTCCGGCGATGAGATCGCCGATAGCGTCGTTCAGCGAGCCGAGGCTGATGACGCCATAGACGGCGCTGCCGATCAGAAGCGCAATGACAAAACCAAAGGCCAAAGCCAGTTTGAGCTTAATGGTGAAACGCATTTTAATACCCCATACGTAAATGCAATTTCAGATGTTTGACGCAGCCTTGGGAGCAGTGCGTCATGGCGGGTGAAAGGCTTCCGACGAATGTGCGATGACATTCACTTCTCCGGCGGACAGACATCTTTCAGTTCACGCCAACGCATACACACGTTGGGGATTGGATAATCGGGGCCTCAAACCGGCACCGGTAGTGGCACTTATTCCCGACGGGAATGAAACAGGTCATGTTCGGGTTTTGAAACTCGGCGTCCAAAGGGCGAAAGCCCGGATCGACCTTGGGACCAGGCTCCTCATGAACCCTGATCGCGACGCGTTCACGCGTCCGGCATGCACGAAAGGACGGCCTCTATTCGAGGCCGTCCTTGATCTTATCAGGCGCTCTCGCGGAAGTCGGCGTCGCTGGCGTCAGGGCCGCCCATCGAGAGATCGAGTGCAAAACCCTTGGCGCGTGCCTGCTGGGCGGCAACGCTGCTGCCCACATGGATGGGTGCATGCGCGGGGGCTGTCTTGCGAGCCGTCGGTGATGCGGAAACCACCTTGGTCGTTGCCTTGACCGCCACCTTCCTTGGGGCAGCAGCCTTGTGTCCGGCCGTATCGACCTTGAAGAAGGCGATCGAGGTCTGCAGTTCCTCAGCCTGGGCGGCAAGCTCCTCGGAGGTTGCCGACATTTGCTCGGAAGCGCCGGCATTCTGCTGGGTCACCTTGTCGAGCTGCTGGATTGCCTCGTTGATCTGGGCCGCACCGATATCCTGCTCACGGCAGGCGGCGCTGATCTCGGAAACCAGCTCGGCGGTCTTGCGAATGTCGGGCACAAGGCGGCCGAGCATGTCACCGGCTTCAGCGGCTGCCTTGACGGTGTCACCCGACATCGAGCTGATCTCGGCAGCCGCCGACTGCGACCGCTCGGCGAGCTTGCGGACTTCTGACGCAACGACCGCAAAGCCCTTGCCGTGTTCGCCGGCACGAGCTGCTTCGACGGCTGCGTTCAGAGCGAGAAGATCGGTCTGGCGGGCGATCTCCTGGACGATGCCGATCTTCTCGGCGATCGTGCGCATGGCTCCGACAGCACGGGTCACCGCTTCACCGGAAGCCTCGGCATCCTTGGCCGACTGACGGGCGATCTTTTCCGTCTGGGCAGCGTTGTCGGCATTCTGCTTGATGTTGGCCGCCATCTGCTCCATCGAAGCAGAAGCCTCTTCTGCAGATGCTGCCTGCTCGGTCGCGCCCTGCGAGACCTGCTCAGAGCTGGCCGAAAGTTCCTGGCTGCCCGACGAAACATTGTCTGCAGCGGAAAGCGCATCGCCGACGACGCCGCGGAGACGTTCGATCATGACATTGACGTTGCCAAGCAGCTCGCCGATTTCGTCGCGGTTCGTGACCTCTGCCGTCTTCGTCAGATCGCCTTCGGAGACTTCACGAACAACGGTGTTGGCGCGGCTGAGGCCCTTGCTGATCGAGCTTGCGATCCAGAAAGCGGTAATAGCAGCGATCAGCAGCGCGGCGGCGGTAATCCCGATCATCATGTTGCGAATGTTGGCGAACTGCACGTCGGCGTCGTCATCCGCTGCCTTCATCGCCTGCTTTTCGACCTTCAACATATTGTCGATATTGGTGTCGAGATCATTGTTGGCAGCCTTGCCGTCTGTCGACGAAACATCGGCAGCCTTGTCCTTGTTGCCTGCCTTTATGTAATCCCTGATCTCGTCATCTGCTTTCTCGAAGCGGTCGATGATCGACTTCAGCGCGGTCAGCTGGGCACCGTTTTCTGCTGTAGCGACCTTGTCGAGGCCGGCGAGTGCTGTTGCGATATCTCCGCGCGCCTCGTCACCACGCTGGATAGCGTTCTTCGTGTCGTCATCGCTGCGGGCAGACAGCAAGCTCTTCTGTTCGCGGATAGCTTCCAGCACCGCGATATTGACTTCCTGTGTCAGCTCGAGGCGAGCGGCGGGACCTTCTAGAACATTGCTAATAGTATCATTAAAAGAACTGAGGCTCATGACCGCATATCCCGCGGTACCTATGAGCATAAGAATGATGAAGGTGAATGCCCCCACCAGCTTGGCTTTAATTGTTAAACGCATCGGTATGTCCCCTCTGAAGTAAGCGGCCGAAGACGCTAGGCGGAAGCCGCCTTGTCATGTCTGGCTGCGAAAATTGCCTGGAGATTCGGAAGAATGATGAATTCTCCTCCGCGCTTGACCAGGCAGTTGATGTAGTCGGGACGCCAACGCATCCCCACGCTCGGCGGTGCTTCGCTAGAAGCTTTTGCAAGGGTGGTGACTTCATTCACCTTGTCAGTCCGCAGACCCACCAGCGTGGGCTCATCCTGCAGGTCGAGTTCGATAACGATGATGCGGCTATCGATGGTTGCCTCTGCTGCTTCCATTCCAAAAGCGAGGCGCAGATCGGCAAGGGGTATGACCTTGCCGCGGAAGTTGATGACGCTGCCCACGAAGGGCTGGCTGCCGGGAACGGCGGTTTCCGGAAGCAGATCCAGGATTTCCTGGACCATGACCGCCTCGAGAGCGAAGGTTTCGCCGTTGAGATCGAAGGTCAGGACCTCCATCTCCTCGGCATCGTTCCAGTGATTGTCGATCTTCAGGGCTGCTTCGCTCATCCTACTGCGCGCAATTGCGCCTCCTGTTGCTGGCCGGCACTGACCAGATGGGTCACGTCGAGGATCAGCGCGACGCTACCGTCGCCGAGGATCGTTGCACCGGAGAAATGGGCAACGTCGCTATGCAGCTTCGACATGGATTTGATGACGGTCTGGTGATCGCCGATGATCTGGTCGACGACCAGGCCGACACGCTCGGTGCCGGTGGAAATCACGACCACCTTCTGATGGATGTCCGGCTTGGTGCCGGTGCGGAACACTTCCCGCAGGCGCAGGAAGGGCACAAGGCTGTCGCGCAGCGAGATGAAGCTGCGGCCGCGCGAACGAAGATCTTCCTCCAGCGACAGTTCGAGGCATTCCTCGACCGCCGAAAGCGGAATGACATAGCTTCCCGCTCCCACACGGACGAGCAGGCCGTCGATAATGGCAAGCGTCAGCGGGATGCGCAGGGAAACGTCCGAGCCTTCGCCGTTATGGCTGGTGATGTCGATCGCGCCGCGCAGGGCCTCGACCGTCTTCTTGACCACATCCATCCCGACTCCACGGCCCGAAAGATTGGTGATCGTGGCAGCCGTCGAGAAGCCCGGAGCAAAGATCAGCTGCAGCAACTCGGAGTCGGTGAGCTGCTGGCCGGGCTGGATCAGGCCGGACGATTCCGCCTTGGCGCGGACACGGTCCCGGTTGATGCCGCGGCCGTCGTCCTTGATCGAGATGATGACTTCGCCACCTGCCTGGCGCGCCGACAGGGTGACCGTTCCGGCCTCCGTCTTGCCGGCAGCAAGGCGCTCTTCCGGCGGCTCGAGGCCGTGGTCGATGGAATTGCGAACCAGATGGACGAGCGGATCGGCAAGCCGTTCGATAACTGTCTTGTCGACTTCCGTTGTCTCGCCTTCCGTCACCAGCTCGATAACCTTGCCCGTTTCGCGGGCGAGATCGTGAACGAGGCGGCGAAAGCGACCGAAAAGAGTTGCGACCGGCACCATCCGCAGCACCATCATCGTGTCGCGAAGTTCGCCGGAGAGGCGCTCGATTTCTTCTGAGACCGAACGGAGCGCAATGTCGCTGCTGGAGCTTGCAAGCTGGCTGAGGCGCGATTGCGCAATGACAAGCTCGCCGACGCGGTCCATCAGTTCGTCGAGACGTTCGGCGGGAACGCGCACGCTCTCTGCCGCCTTTGCCTGGCGGTTGTCCGCGGCTGCGGGCGCCTGCTGCGTCGGTGCAGCCTCGCGCTTGACCTGCGCGATCTCGACGACCGGTGCCGGGGCAGCGGGCGCCGCGACGGGGGCGACCACAGCGGGGGCGGCAACCTTGACCTCGGCCGGAGCAGCGGCTGCAGCGCCGACTTCTTCGACCTCAAGCACCATGTCATCCATGACGAAGATGAAAACATCGTCGATTGCCGAGCGTGGCTGCTCGGTCGTAAGGGTGACATCCCAGGTAATGTGCAGCTCGGTCGGAACGAGCGCATCGATCGACGGAACGGCCGATGTGTTTGCAAGGATCCGGCAATCGCCAAGCTCGCGCAGTTCGTCGAGAAGGCCCAGCGGATTGGTGCCGTTGATCATGGCATTCTGCGGCAGGCTGAAATGAATGCGGAAGGTCTTGGCCTTGCTCGCCGGCGCGGCAGGAGCCGCCTCAACGGCGGCGGCGGCTTGTGCAGGCTTTGCAGCCTCGCCCTTGGCGCCGACTGCAGCATGAAGCTGAGCCAGAAGGCGCTCGCTCGTCGCGCCGTGATCGCCGGTCGGATCGTCGACCAGGGCACGCATATGATCCTGCGCGTTCAGGACGGCGGCGACCAGTTCGCTCGTTGCCGGTACTTCGCCCTTGCGGACGCGATCGAAGGCAGTTTCACAATGGTGGGTGAAGGCGGCCAGCGCGTCGAAGCCGAACATTGCGCCGGAGCCCTTGAGCGTATGAAGGCCGCGAAACACCGCGTCGATCAGAGCCTTGTCGTCAAGGCGATGCGTCAGGTCGAGAAGGCCGGCTTCGATCTGCTCCAGGCATTCGGCAGCCTCTGTACGGAATACTGCAATCGGATCAGGCGAACTCATCTTCCCAGCACCTTCTTCACGATTTTGACGAGATTTTCGGGATCGAACGGCTTGGTCAGCCAGCCGGTGGCGCCTGCAGCCTTGGCGCGCGCCTTCAGGTCCGCGTCAGATTCAGTGGTCAGGAAGATGATCGGTACGCCCATATGGGCCGGCAGCTTGCGCAGCTCTTCGATCATCGTCAGACCGTCCATAATCGGCATGTTGAGGTCGGTCACGATCAGATCGAAATGGCCGGCCTTCGCTTTTTCGAGGCCTTCCGCACCGTGCACGGCTTCGGTGACATCGTAGCCGGCATTGGTCAGCGTCATCTTGGTTGTAAGACGGATGCTTGCGGAATCATCGACCGTCAGGATCTTCGCACTCATTGATGTACCTCGTTATGTAACCAGAATTGGGCGTCCTCCACCGAGAAAGCATCGATGAACCCACCCCGTTGCAGTACTTTCAGAACAGATCCGCTGGCGGGCAAAGAAAGACGGAGGGATTTTCCGGACGACTTCGCATGTATGCGCGCCGACTCCACCAGTTGAACGAAGCTGAGATCGGCCTCAGCGTCCGGCGGGATTTCGAGGACGATCGACTTTCCGCCTTGAATTTGCGCAGTAATAGTAGAGTGTAGATCGGAAATATTCCTGATCAACAAAGAATTAGGCATAGAAATAGCTTCAGAATACGCAGAGTCCATCCTATTACTGCCCCTTTCGGCAAAATAAATACTTGAGGAACATATCTAGGAATCTCATGTCAGCCTTAATAGCGCGTAAATGCTGGTTGCAGGAATTGCAATTCCCGCGAGTCTCAGAGGGATTATTTTTTACCCGATATAAATAGTAGAGCCTCGGCATGAGTTAGAAAAATGCCTTGCTTTTCAAACGCATAATTTCCGATTCCTAGAAATGATAATAGTCGCTTAGCCCCTTATTAACTGTGGCTTGCGTTAACCACGATACAACGTCCGCGAGTCTGGGGAATTTACCGGAATTTTCCATCTATGCGTTAGGTTCCGAGTCAAACAGGGCCTTTCACAAAGTAAAGAGATAACAATGACAAGTGGAACAGCACTCGCGTATCAGGCGGCACCAAAACCCAATATCGACATCAGCCGTACCCTTGAATCAGCACGCAGCCAGGTCGAAAAGCGCTTTCTCGACGGCGGCGCCGTTCTGCTTTCCGTCATGGAAGTCCTGAACCAGCTCCTGAACTCCCTCGACCGGCTGACCAAGGCGCTCGACAGCGACGGCGCGAGCGATACGGCAGCGGATCTTGCCCAGACGATCAGGAGCCTGCTCGACCTCCCTGCTATGGAAGCCAAACGGCAGCAGAATTTTGGTGTGCTCTCCGAGGCCGGTACCAAACTGCGCACGCATGTGACCGACATGCAGGAGACGATGCGCTACCTCCGCACCTTCGCTGTTACCGTAAAGATAACCGGTGCGGGCATTGCCGAATTTGCCGGTTTCGCGGAAGAAATCCTGGAGCGCATCCACTCCGGCACGACCGAAGTCAACGATTTCGCAGCACAGCTGAATGCGCTTGAAAAAGACCTGAAGGTCGCAATGAGCTTCGGCTCGACGACGGCCAAGGCCTATGACACTACGGTCCCCAAGGTCGTCGAAGCACTTCAAAGAGATGTTCAGACCATCTCCGGCCACCGCAAGGAACTGGCAAGGATTGCAAGCCAGGTTGGCGCAATTGCACGCGGTGTACAGAGCAAGGTCGCTTCCACCCTTTCGGCCCTGCAGATCGGCGACATTACCCGCCAGCGCATCGAGCACGTACAGAGCTCCTTCGCTTTCCTGGAGGACTTCTTCGCCAGCGATGAAGGCCGGGCACTGAATGCAGATGCGCGCGAGCGCATCGAGAACGTCATTCACCATCTGACCGCAGCGCAGATGCGCGACATGGTCGCGGATTTTCAGCGGGACTCCAGCAGCGTCGTCAAGACGATTGCGAGCTTCGGCGGCGACACGCAGGGCATTCTCGATCTTCGCGATGAAATGCAGGGTCAGGGCGACAGCGCCGACGGCAATTTCATGCGCGAACTGGAGGCGAGCGTCTCGACGGCCCTCGGCATCGTCCGTCAGGTCGAAACCGCACGCCTCCAGGCCGACAAGATCAGCCAGTCGACGCTCGGAACCGCATCGAACTTGCTTCAGCGCATCGAGACCATCCGCGCCGTCAAGACCGACATCCATTATATGGCGCTGAACACCAACCTGCGCTGCAGCCGCATGGGAGAAGAAGGCCGTTCGATCAACGTCGTCACTGCCGAACTCCGCATCTTTGCGGCCAAGCTCGATGAATCCGCCGACCATATCGTGACCGGCCTGACCGGCCTGGAAGGCGCTGCGTCCAGCATCGCTTCCGGCCAGGAAGCCGGCGGCCGTCGCCTCGACGAACGCCTGAGCGGTGCCGTCGAGAGCCTGCGTTCGGCCGCAAACGTCATGGAAGGCGAACTGGCCACGCTATCCGAGCACGGCCGCGAGGTCGCAAGCAAGATAACGCTGTCGATCAGCAAGCTCGATTTCCAGCACGATCTCGGCGAAGTCCTGAGCAGCTGTGCCGACACCTTGAGCGAGATGGCCGGCGACTACATTGCCGACATATCCGATCTCGAAGAGGTCATTGCGCCGCTGAGCGAGCGCATCTTCAAGGTCTATACGATGTCGCAGGAACGCGTCGTCCACCGCGACGTCATCCCGGCCGCAAACGGCGCCCCGGTCCTGACCCTCGTCGAGACCGAAAAGAAAGACGACGAAGACCTTTTCGCCGACGCGCTGTTTTAAGATCGGAGCCGGGACCGAAATTCGTGTCCCCGGCCCGGCTTTACTTTGCTGGCCCGGCTTTACTTGGCTGGATGGAACTTGTTGGCGGCGTCGATCGCCGCCTTTTGCTGATCGTCCTCGATACCGAGATAGAAATCCTCGAGCTCCGGGTCCTTGAACCCGGCGCGGCGGGAGATGACGTACCAGGTGGCCGCTGCGATAGGATCCTGCTTCGTGCCGATCGCATTGATATAGAGATGGGAAAGCTTGTTCTGCGCGGCCACATTGCCGCGATAGGCCGCGATCTTCATCCAGGTGAAGCCTGCTTCAAGGTCGGGCTTGCCGCCGGTTCCGTTGATCAGCCAGACGCCCATATCGAGCTGGGCCGTATCGTAACCCGCATTGGCCGCGCGCAATAGCCATATGCGCGCCTCGCTCTTTTTCTCCGGCGAGATATCGGGAAGGCTCATGTAAAGCTGCGAGACCGCATATTCCGCATCTGCGATCCCCTGCGCTGCCGACTTCTCATAATAGGGCAGCGCAAGCTGAAGACCCTTGAGACCGGGATTGTCGGCCGTCAGGCTCTGCGCCCAGTTGAATTCGGCGGAAGCCTGTCCGGCATCGGCCGCCTTCTTCATCCACTCGTCGGCCTTCTTGCGATCGCGCGGCACGTCCTGACCTTCTATCAGGATAAGCGCATACTTGAACATCGAGCTGGCATCGCCACCCTCGGCCGCCTTGCCATACCAGAAGGCGGCGTTCTTCGTATCCCGCTTCACCCCGAGGCCTTGCGACATCAACTCGGCGATCAGTGTCTGCGCTGCCGGATCACCGAGCTGCGCGCGCGGCAACGCCTTTTGGAAGGCCGTCAGGTAATAGCCGCGCTGAAACGCACCATAGGCGTCGTCGACCGGTCCCTTATAAGTTTTTTCCGGCGGCAGATCGGGGAGCTTGGCGCCCATGCGGTCGAAAATGCCGATGCCTTCGGAAGGCTTGACATCATTGGCGCCTGCCGACGCTGCCGGCTTGTCGCCCCCCTGGGAAGGCTGCGCATTCGGTTCATTGGATGGCTCGACGCGCTCGTTCTTGAATGTCCCGGGATTTTCGACCGGCGGACGGGTAACGACACTGGGATCGGACTGCTGCGCTGCCGCGACCAACGGCAAAGCCGTCAGACAGGCTGCGAGCGTGACAAGAAATGGCCGAAGCCGATGCTGGGGCGTGAGCGACATGCCGTGATATCAATCTTCAAACCGTGGCGCTTTTTCGTCAAGAAGCGCATTCACCTGCGCAACGATCGAAGGCGCGGCCGCCGGATCGGAAAATACCGCAAGACGCAGCGCCACGAACTCCACGCCCGCGGCCGCAACATCCAGCACCGAGGCCGGATCGGTGCCGCCCATCACGATGCAGGGGATCTCGATCATCGAAGCCCACCATTCGCCGAGCGCCACGTTCTTCGGATGCGCCTCCGGCTTGATGTCGCCGTCTAGCTTGCCGAAGAAGACGTAGTCGGGGCGCAACTCACCGACTTCAAGCGCATGGTGCCTGTCCGTCGCATTGCCACCGCCGACGATCAGCTTCGGCACGAATTTCTCGATCGCCTCTTCGAGTTCGGAAGGGCTGCCGGTCACGTGCAATCCGTCCGCCTTGGCGCGGCCTGCAACGCGGGTGTCGCCGGCAATCAGGGCTGCCGCACCCGCTGCCTGCACCACAGGCACCAGTTTCTCGGCATGTTTCTGGAAGGTTCCATCGTCGAGACCATATTGAGGAATGATGACGGAGGCGACATCCCCACCCCTCAGCGCATCGGCAACGATGGTCGCCTGTTCGCTGGCGTCCGCCATGTCGGGGACGATGAGAACGAGGCGGCAGCGGTTTTCCGGTCCGGTCATGCGAGCTTCCATATTGGGCGCCTGGTCAGCCATATAGGACCATGCCGCTAACGATCCAGTGTGAGTAAATCCGTTGGGCCGGGCTGACAAGAGGATGTCGTGAAAACAAGGCCTGGTTTTACCCCACCGAATGCCGCAACGAAGCAAAGGCAGTGAATAACCTCCGGATGGATGATAATTTCTACAACTCAGGCGGATCGGAACCCTCGAACTGATAGTGCTCTACTACCTTTGCGCAGCACAATTGACTTGCCGCCTACAGGCGTTTGACGTAGCTTTTCGGCATGTCGAACATGGATCCCTTCGCCGCGATCGCCGACCGGAACCGGCGCTATCTGCTTGAGGAACTGCGGCGGGCACCCAAAACGGTGAACGAGCTTGCGCAGGGCCTTCCGATCAGCCGCCCGGCCGTATCCCAGCATCTCAAGGCGCTGCTCGACAGCAATCTTGTTTCGGTGACCTCTGATGGGACCAAGCGCATCTATGCGGTCAATAGCCGGGGCTTCGACAAGCTGAATTTGTGGCTGGATCAGTTCTGGGGTTAAGCCGGAATTATGTGGGGGCTGCGGACCGGCTTTTAAGCTTTGCCTTACCGAGGATGGCGCCAACTTCACTCCGCACTTATAGAAGCTGGCGCATCAATTCTTTTTTCGGATCATCGCATTCGGATGGAATTTTGGAACTTCGAAGTTCACTTCACCCTGTCACAACTCCAATATGCGGCGACCTCGACATGTTCAGTCATCAATGAACTGAGGATCTCAGACGTTGGATTTCGTCTTTGATACGGAGCTTTCTACGTTTGATTTCTGCAATGTCACGATCATTCATAGAGGGAGACGTCATTGCGTAATGCAGCTCCTCCTCAAGAGCGACATGCTTTTTCTGGAGCGATTCAAGATGAGCTTGAACAGTCATTTGACCCTTCCTTCCTCTTACCCGCCCCAGCCATCCATCGCTGGGGCTCTAGGTGTCAACCTATTTAGTGTGCCATAATATTCCGTGTGTGTCGAAGGCGAAAACATGACTTGTCCGCGGCAAATTCGTGATCAAGGATAACTTCCCGTTACCACTATTTGGTGATAGGAGCTTGCGCAATTGATGCGCCGGGGAGATACGATTCCGACGGCGATACTGGGGATTTTGAAATGGCCGATCAGGAACAGGCGGAAGTCAGGCTTTTGGTAGCGCGCCTGCGCCAAGAGCACGAAGATTATGACGCCGCGATCAACGCCATGATCCAAACGGGCTGCGACGCGCTCAGAGTCCAGCGCATGAAGAAAAAGAAGCTTGTAATCAAGGACAAGCTGAGCAAGCTGGAAGACCAGATTATTCCCGATATCATCGCCTGAGGAATAGACGACACGATGACAGAAAGACCTCCCGTTGCCATCATCATGGGCAGTCAATCCGACTGGGAGACGATGAAGAATGCCGCAGACACGCTGGAAGCGCTGGAAATCAGCTATGACGCCCGCATCATCTCGGCACATCGTACACCCGACCGCCTGGTGAATTTTGCCAAAGGTGCGCGCGACGAGGGTTTCAAGGTGATCATTGCCGGTGCAGGGGGCGCTGCCCATCTTCCGGGCATGGCGGCGTCGATGACGCCTCTGCCCGTCTTCGGCGTTCCCGTGCAATCGAAAGCCCTTTCGGGACAGGACAGCCTTCTGTCGATCGTCCAGATGCCCGCCGGCATTCCGGTCGGCACGCTTGCCATCGGCAAGGCGGGAGCCGTGAATGCCGCATTGCTTGCAGCAGCCGTCCTCGCCCTTTCGGATGAAGAGGTGGCCGAGCGGCTCGACGAGTGGCGCGCACGCCAGAGT
This sequence comes from Neorhizobium sp. P12A, assembly GCF_008365395.1. Taxonomy (NCBI): domain Bacteria; kingdom Pseudomonadati; phylum Pseudomonadota; class Alphaproteobacteria; order Hyphomicrobiales; family Rhizobiaceae; genus Neorhizobium; species Neorhizobium sp. P12A. The sequence goes on from NZ_QOVX01000001.1 coordinate 1,000,413, forward strand.
GCCGCCGTTGCCGAATACCCAATGGACGATTTGTGATGTCTCAGACGATCGGCATTATCGGTGGTGGCCAGCTCGGCCGCATGCTCGCGATCGCGGCTTCACGTTTGAATTTCCACACCGTCATCCTGGAGCCCCTGGATGACTGCCCGGCGGCGCAGCTGACCAATCATCAGATCGTCAAGGCTTACGATGATCCGACCGGGCTTGCCGAACTGGCCGGCCTTTGTGATTTCGTCACCTACGAATTCGAGAACGTGCCTGTTGCTGCAGCGGAGCGTCTTGCAAAGGACGTACCGGTCTATCCGCCGCCGAAAGCGCTCGAAGTGGCGCAGGACCGGCTGATAGAAAAGCAGTTCATCAACGGCTGCGGCATAGAGACGGCCCGTTTCCACGCGGTCGACAGCCAGGCAGACCTCGAATCGGCCCTTCAGGATTTTGGCGGCAAAGGCGTTCTGAAGACCCGCCGCCTCGGCTATGACGGCAAGGGCCAGCGCATCTATCGCTCGCCTGCGGATAATCCACGGAGCGGCTATGACGCGCTCGGCGGCGTGCCGCTCATCCTGGAAAGCTTCGTCGATTTCGAACGCGAAATTTCGATCATCGCCGCTCGCAGCGTCGATGGCACGGTCGCCTGTTACGATCCGGCAGAGAACGTTCACCGCAACGGCATCCTTCATACCTCGACCTTGCCCGCCCGCATTTCGGACGAAACCGCCGAGGCTGCCCGTGAGGCCGCCGAGAAGATCCTTGCCGCACTGAATTATGTTGGCGTCATCGGGATCGAGTTCTTTGTCCTTGCCGACGGCAGCCTGATCGCCAACGAGATCGCGCCGCGCGTCCATAATTCCGGCCACTGGACGGAGGCGGCCTGCGTCATCTCCCAGTTCGAGCAGCATATCCGCGCCATAGCGGGCCTGCCGCTTGGCGATCCCGCCAGGCACTCGGATTGTGTGATGCAGAATCTGATCGGCGACGACGTTCTTGACGTGCCGGACTGGCTGAGACGCCCCAATGTTCTCGTCCATCTCTATGGCAAGACGGAATCGCGTCCTGGCCGCAAAATGGGCCATATAACGCAGCTTCTTTAGGGAATGCCTGCCAGTACGGAGGGGAAAAACCCCGCCGCACCGGTTGACAGGCAAGGGGCGACAGGGTATTTGCTCCCCACCCTAAAGAGCGCGCCCTGAGCGCGCTTTTGATTGTTTAATAGAGATACGGGCGAATGTGACATTCCCCCAAACATCGCGGATCAGAAAAATGAAGATCAAGAATTCGCTCAAGTCGCTCAAGGCTCGCCACCGTGACAACCGTCTGGTTCGCCGCAAGGGCCGCATCTACATTATCAACAAGCTGAACCCGCGCTACAAGGCTCGTCAGGGCTGATTTTTCGCGTGCGCTTGTCCGCCGCGCCGTTGCCTTGAGCCGGCGCGCGGAACGACCTGAGACAGGTCGCTTTGCCGTGATCACATCAAAATTGCTTTGATCTTCAGCGCTGGCGGGCTACTATGCCCGCCATGCGCTTTTATGCTTTGTCACGCTCGGCCTTGCCGATTCTTCTCGTTGTTGGTCTCACCGTTCCTTCTTTCGCGGCGGCTGACGATTCGAAGCCTGCCGAGCAGCAACAGGGCGCTGACACGACTCCAAAGCAGCGGTTAGACCAGCTTTTCGCCGACTTGAAGCGCGAGCGCGATCCTGAGCGGGCCAATATCATCGCCGACCAGATTCGGATGGAATGGGCCGATTCGGGCAGCGCCACGATCAATCTGCTGATGCAATGGGCCGACAAGGCCATTGCCGAGAAGCGGAATGCGGCAGCCTATGATTTTCTCGACCAGGCGATCGCGCTGAAGCCGGATTATGCCGAAGCCTGGAATCGCCGCGCCACGCTGAATTACGCGCTGGGCGACTATCGCAAATCCATGGAAGACATCGATCAGGTGCTGCGCATCGAGCCGCGCCATTTCGGCGCGCTGGCCGGCATGGCCGCGATTCTCGGCGACAGCGGCAACGATCAGGTGACATTGAAGGCCTGGGAGCGGTTCCTGGAAATCTTCCCCGCCAACCGTGCTGCCCAGCAGCAGGTCGACACGCTTTCCGAAAAGCTCGCCGGCAGCCGAACATAGCCTGAAGCAATACACTTCGATGGTCGGACTGGCGACGATGCATCTGATGTCTGACCGAGTTTGATCCTGGCTCCATGCTGCTCACATTTGTCATCGTTCTCCTTGTGATGATCGCTGCCAGTCTCGGCTATTCCGCTTATCATGCTGCGCAGATCGAACGGACTTACCCGAACATAGGCGAACTGACCGACATCGGCGGCTTCCGCATGAACGCCGTCCATCTGGCACGGCCGGCCGATGCGGATCTCCCACCGCTCATTTTCGTCCACGGCGCCAGCGGCAATCTTCGCGACCAATTCGAAGCTTTCAGCCATCCCCTGCGGCAACGGGCGGAAATGCTTTTCGTCGACCGCCCGGGCCACGGCTATTCCGAGCGCGGCGGCCCGGAAAATGCTGTGCCTTCGGGTCAGGCCGATTCGATCGCAAAGCTCATGGAGAAGCGTGGCATCAGCCAAGCCATCATCGTCGGCCACTCCTTCGGCGGAGCCATTGCCGCTGCCTTCGCGTTGCGCCACCCGGACAGGACGATCGGCGTGCTGTTTCTGGCGCCGGCAACCCATCCCTGGCCCGGCGGCGTAGACTGGTACTATACGCTCGCGGCAATGCCCTTCCTGGGCTGGCTATTCACTCGCTCGCTTGTCGTACCGATGGGCATGCGAAGGCTTGAAAGCGGCACGCTTGGCGTCTTCAGGCCGAATGCACGGCCCGAAGACTATGTGGCAAAGACCGGGCCTGCCCTGGTGCTCCGGCCGCATGCCTTCCGCAACAATGCCGTCGATGTCGCCCGGCTGCTGGCCTATGTGACCGCCGAATCGCCTCGCTACCGCGAGATCACCGCACCGACTGTCATTATCACCGGCGACAGTGATGGCGTCGTGCTCGAAGAGCTGCATTCCCGCGGCCTGGCGCGCGATATTCCCGGCGCCGAACTCATCACCATCAGAAATCTCGGCCACAAGCCCGACTATGTCGCCAATGATGTGGCGATCGCAGCGATGGAGAAGCTTGCCGGACTGCCCCGCGACCTTCAGGCGATCGGCCGACAGGCCGAAACGCGCATTGCCGGCCTGACAGGGACGGCAATGCCGGCTCTGGAACCCAACGGCTAACTCGCGATCGCGAGCCGGACGCCGCCGTCGCAGATCAAGACATGGCCGGTCATGAAGCTGTTGCCGATCAGGAAGGCGATCGCCTCGGCGACATCCTCCGGACGCCCGATCCTGCCGACCGGCGTCTTTGCTGCATACTCGGCAAAGAGCGCCGCCTTCTGTTCCTCGGCCAGAAAATCCCACCACGGCGTATCCAGAACGCCCGGCGAGACGCTGTTGACGCGCAGAGGCTTCAGCTCATTGGCAAGGATCGGCACTAGCGCATCCACCGCCGCATTGACCGCGCCGAGACCGGCGGTTCCCGGCAAGGCGGCATGGGCAGAAACGGCCGAGACGAAGGTGATGCTGCCGGTCTTCGAAAGACTCGGCAGCGCCGCCTGCGCTGTTGCAAAATGTGGAAACATCTTCTCATCGAAGGCCGCCCTGATATCGGCCGCCTGCACCGAGGCGAAGGGACCGCCGCCCCTTCCGCCACTCATGGCAAGCACCAGATGATCGAACGGGCCGACCACCGAAAAGCCCTCGGCAACGCTTGCCGCATCGGCCGCATCTATCGCCAGGGCGTGAACATCGCCCCTCAGCGACGCTTTCGCCTTTTCCAATCTCTGCGCGTCGCGGCCGGTGATGGTGACGCGAAATCCGCGTGCTAGGAGTGTACCCGCGGTGGCCAGCCCCACGCCCGAGGAGCCGCCTACGATGACTGCATGTTGCGATGACATAATATGATTTCCTTCCGTGACTTGTGATAAATGAGAGAGTGAAAGCGCTTCAGGCACTGGGCCGCGCCGGCAGTCCGCAGAGCTCCAGGCTGAGTGCACGCAGACGATCGCGGGCCGCGAGATCATAGGCCTGCGCGTTTGCCCGGCTGGCCCGCAGCCCGTCGAAATAGAGCCCGCTTCGGCCTTCCAGTTGAGCCGAGGCTGCAAACTGCAATATCGCCCTGCCGCCCTCCTCCACCGTGCTGGCCGGTGAAATCCCGGCGGCACGAACCATGGTCGTGTCCATGTAGCTCGCCGGATGCAGGCAGTTGGCGGTGATGCCGAATCCTTCGTGCTCGGCCGCAAGATCGAAGGTGAAGAGGATCTGCGCGAGTTTGCTCTGGCAATAGGCGCGCGTGCCGCTATAGCCTCGCGTCAGCATCGGATCGTCGAAATCGATCGCCTGCTGACCGGCCGAGGAGACGTTGACGATCCGCGCGGAGAGCGCTGCCTTCAACAGCGGCATCAGAAGATAGGTCAGGAGAAAACCGGACAGGTAGTTCACCGCGAAACGCAGCTCGTACCCGTCGCGGCTGAGCTGTCGCCTGTTGTCGAGCCCACCGGTACCGATCCCGGCATTGTTGACCAGTACGTCGAGCCGCTGATGGTCCTTGCCGATCGCGTTGGCCAATTCGCGCACGCCATCCAGCGAGGAGAAATCAGCCTCGTAGAATTGCGCGCTTCCACCCGCCGCCTCGATCTCGGCGACAACTTCCCCGCCGCGCATCCGGTCGCGTCCATGCACCAGCACAGTGGCGCCATCCCGCCCGAGCTGAATGGCGACGTAACGGCCGACGCCATCCGTCGAACCTGTCACCAGCACGATTTTCTGTCTTTCCGTCATGCGATGCACCTCGTTTTGCCTGCTGATGAGGAGACGTTCGCACAATTGAAAAAGGCCAAACAGTTCCAGTTTTATCCTAGTATCAATCCTGATATGATGAGCGGATGAGAGATCTTCAGATTGCCGTCGAAGCCCGCCGCCGCGAAGCCGGAGCCTTCCTCCGCTCGCGCCGCGAACGCCTGTCGCCATCCAATGTCGGGTTGCCGGAAGGTTACCGTCGCCGCACGCCCGGCCTGCGGCGCGAGGAAGTCGCGCTGCTCGCCGGCGTCGGCACGACCTGGTACACCTGGCTGGAACAGGGTCGCGACGTCCGCCCCTCCCCCGAAGTGCTGACGGCGCTATCGGACGCCTTGCTGCTGGACCCGGTGGAGCGGCGTCATCTCTTCATCCTCAACGACCGGCAGCCGCCGGAGCCGAAAATGGCCGATCCCGATCATGTCGGCGAGCCCCTTCAGCGCATGCTGGCGAGCCTGACGCAGCAACCCGCCTATGTCATCGGCCGCCGCTGGGATGTGCTTGCCTGGAACAGTGCGGCCGTCGCCCTCTTCGGCGATTACGGCAAGCTGGAAGGTGACGAACGCAACATCATGCGCCTCGTTTTCACCAACAAGGACCATCGCAAGCTGCTGGTCGATTGGGAGGGCCTTGCCCGCATGTCGCTGGCCATGTTCCGCTCGGACAATGCCCGTTATGCCGGCGATCCGGATTTCGAACGGTTGATCGCAGCGCTGAAACGCGACAGCCGCGAATTCCGCGACTGGTGGGCGCGCCACGAAGTGCTGCAGCTCCCCGCCGGCCACAAGCGACTTAATCACCCACAGCAGGGATTGATGTCATTCGAGCATACGAGCTTCGCCGTGACCGATCGTCCGGACCTGAAGCTTGTCGTCTACACCGCCGTCGAGGCAGACGGAACGATCGACAAGCTCACCGAACTGCTGCGCCGGAATGTCTAAGCGGCAGCGGTAACGCTTTCGGTCGGAAGAAGACCCAGCTCCCCAATCGATGACCGCACGGTCTGCAACACGATCGAGGCCAGCCGTTGCGTCGCCGGGCTTGGCTCGGCTTCAGCCCGGTGCAGCACCAGATCGAGCTTCGGCAGCGCCGGCAATCCCGCTTCGCCGGGATCGAGAAGACGGACCTTGTCCGGCAGGCCAAGCGGCGTCCGCACTGTCAGACCAAGTCCCGCGGCAGTCGCCGCCCAGAGCCCGCCAAGGCTTGGGCTGACGAAGGAGATTCGCCAGGGAACGCCGGCATGGTCGAGCACCTTGGTCGCAACGCTCCGCAGCAGGCAAGGCGCTTCCAGCGAAGCCATCGGCATCGGCTCGCCGCTTTGCATATTCCAGCCGACGTCACCATGCGCCGGGCCGATCCAGCGCATCGGCACCTCGGCGATGCGGTCGCAATGGGCGGAGCGATAGCCGTCGCTCCAGGCGAGCGCCAGATCGAGCCGCCCCGAGGTCACGCGTTCCACCAGCTCGATATTGCGCACGACACGAGCCTCGATCTTCACCTTCGGGTGCGCCCGGGCGAATCGTCCAAGCACCTCAGGCAGCAGGTTCTCGCCGAAATCCTCCTGCAGGCCGAGCCGAACCCAGCCTTCCAGCTCGAGGCCGTGGACAGCAGCAGCGGCCTCGTCGTTAAGGTCGAGCAGACGGCGGGCATAGGCAAGCATCGTCTCGCCGGCTTCGGTCAGCGCCAGGCCGCGCCCGGCCTTGCGGAAGATCGGCGTCCCCGCCTGCTCCTCCAATTTCTTCAGCTGCGCGCTGACGGCCGACGTCGAGCGCCCGAGCCGATCGGCGGCTTTGGCAAAACTGCCGAGCTCCATACCGGTAACGAAGCTGCGCAAGACATCGAGATCGAAGATGACGCGGGCCATCTGAAATCATCCTATTTTTTGGGATCATCGATCCAATATTATCTGATTTTCCGGATAATTATCGCGTGCGATAACAGCTGCGTCAAGTTCGATGAACAACAAGGAGGCTCTCATGCCTGTCACCCGTATCTCCTTTCATCGCGGCAAGTCGCCGGAATACCTGAAGGCCCTCTCCGACAATTTTCATCGCGCCATGGTCGAAACCTTCAATGTGCCCGAGGCCGACCGTTTCCAGACGATCCATCAGCTGGAGCCCGGCGAACTGATTTTCGATCGCAACTATTTCGGCGGCCCGCGCTCCGATGATTTCGTCTTCTTTGACGTCACCATCGGCAGGCCACGTTCGGCCGAGGTGAAGCAGGCCTTCTACCGGCGCATCGTCGAATTGCTCGCCGACGCACCCGGCGTACGGCCTGAGGACGTGATGGTGACGGTTACCACCACGCAACTCGAAGACTGGTCCTTCAGCAACGGCATCGCGCAAATGCTGGAAAAGGCCTGAGACGGGACCGGACGAAGGCAATGCAGAACTCGCAGAAACAAACAACCGACGCTTCTCCCGTTCACCGCGCGGGCAGTGCCACTACGCGCTCTCCTGACGGCATTGCCACGGCGTCCTTCTGGGTCGAGATGCTGGTTGAAGGCAACAGGGATGGCGATCTCACCGCCATGCGCGCCGTCCTCGAACCAGGCGCGATCACGCGCTGGCATACGCATCCTGAGGGCCAGATCCTCTATGTTCTCTCAGGCGTGGGACTGGCCCAGCGCGGCGATGGTCCGGTCGAGGAACTGCGCGCCGGCGACTGCATCACCTTTAAAGCCGGAGAGCGCCATTGGCATGGCGCTACCCCGGAAAACACCTTCTCCTATATCAGCATCCAGGCTGTCAAAGACGGCAGCGCCGCCACCTGGCTGGAAACCGTCGAGCAAGACGGAGGATCAAGACCATGATCGCGATGCAATATTCCTTCACCCTGCCGGCGGATTACGACATGACGATCATCGATCGCCGCATCCGCGACAAGGGCCCCCTGCTGGACAATTTCCCCAACCTCAAGTTCAAGGCCTATCTCAGTGCCCGGAAGGCTGATGCGGTGACGTCAAGCACCGAAAACCTCTATGCACCCTTCTATGTCTGGGAAAAGGGCGAGGGCCTCAGCGACTTCATCTGTGGCCCGGGCTTCGAAACGCTGACGCAATCCTTCGGCTGGCCGCAGGTGAAGACCTGGATCGTCTGGAACGCGGAAGTCTCGAAACATATCCGCGCCGCCCGTTTCGCCACCCGCGAGATCATCGACATAGAGCCCTATGCCCCGCTCGCGGAAATCCGGAAGCGCGAGAGCGATGCCGTCTCTGCCGATGTCGCACGGAACGAAGCACTCGCCTCAGTCGCCGCCTTCGAACCGGGAAGCTGGACTGAGGTCCGCTTCCGGCTCTGGGCCGATCTGCCGAAATCGGCCCGGCAACTCGGCGCGCAGACCTACAGTGTCGGCCATCTGTCTCTGCCTGACACGAATTGACTGTAGCCGTTGAAGCGCATCGGCTATCGGCTTGAAGTAACTGTCACGAGACCTTCGCAATAGCGCCATAGACGCCGAGGCAGCATAGTCGAACAAAGCGGGCGGAGCTGCGGAATGGTCGGGACCCAAACACCATTTAGAAAAGTATCCGGGATTTTCTTCCGCTCTGTCATGGCAGATCGTGTTGACCAGGTATTGGACCCTCCGGGTCCGGCCAGTGCAGGTCGCTACCATCGTTTGGGAGAGCCGACCCTTTACACAAGCGCCGCGTTGGAATGGTCCATCATGGCCATTGCCGGATACATGCGTGAGGATCAACGCCCGCGGGTTGTCGTTCCGTTGAGGGTCAGTGAGGCTGCGGTGCTCGATCAACATGACGAACAGGCTTGCAGGCAGCTTGGAATTGATCGTGATCTATCCAACGAATCCTGGCGTATTGCCTTGTCCGAAGGACGAGAGCCCGCCTCCTGGCGCAATGTTGATATTGCTCGATCCGCCGGGGCAGACGGCATCATCGATCGGTCTCGGATGATACCCGGCGGATGGCACCTCAACCTGTTCCGTTGGAATGAACTTGGCGGCCCCTGCGTGGAAGTCTGCGGTGATCCCGTCGAAATCATCCTGACCCCTGATGGGCCAAAATGGGGCTTGTGAGCGGTCGCTGTTGTCGAACGAGGAATTAAGTCTACGTCACCCGATCGTCGTATGCCTGATGTCGACCTGACACAGCCATTTGTCCAGCCAAGTTCGTTTATGTCGGCCTCCCTCAATATATAAGAACTTTCTACTATTTGTGGATCACGAAAGAATGGTAGTCTTGGTGAGGGGCGGTTTCGTCGGGGATATGCACCGCCTGCAACAGGGGGTGCGTCATGCCAATCGCCACCGTGTCCAGCCGGATGCTCGCCGTGACAGAGGAAATGCGCACCGTCATGGATTTTGCGCAAAAGGTTCTGGAGGGCGACGGTCTCGGGCCTGATGCCTGTGATTTCATGTTCGGCAATCCGCAGGAAATGCCGTTGCGCGGCCTCGTCGATGCGCTGGTCCGCCACGCCGAGCCGCAGGATGTTCACTGGTTCGGCTACAAGAAATATGATTCTCCGGCGCGCGAAACGGTCGCCCGCAGGCTGAGCGAAGCCCGCGGCCGCTCCTATGAGCCGGCCGACATTGCGATTACGGCCGGAGGGTTCGGCGCAATCGCGGCAGCGCTGCTTGCCGTGCTTGAGGTGGGAGATGAGGTCATCTATCCGCGTCCCGGCTGGTTTGCCTATGGCGCCCAGATTCGCGGCGCTGCAGGAACACCCGTCGCTGTCGACCTCGTGCCGGAAACCTTTGACCTCGATCTCGCAAGGATCGAGGCAATGATCACCGCGCGCACCCGCGTCGTTGTTGTCAACACGCCGCACAATCCGACCGGCCGCATCTTTCCCCGCGCCCAGCTCGACGCGCTCGCGGATAAGCTTACGGCTGCGTCCGAAAGATTTGGCAGGGTGATCTATCTCCTTGCCGACGAGCCCTATGCGCGGCTGGTGTTTGACGGCCATGCCCATATCAGCCCGGCCGAGAGCTATCCGCACACGCTGGTCGCCTATTCCTTCGGCAAGACCTTGCTCGCCCCCGGCGAGCGCCTGGGCTGGCTCGCACTCGGGGCGGATATGCCCGAGGCGGACCGCATACGGCTGCGCGAGGCTGTCGACATGGCACAGGTTTCACATGGTTGGGCTTTCGCCGGCCGTACCATGCAGCGGGCACTGCCTGATCTGGAGAAACTCAGCGTCGATGTCGCAGCCCTTCAGCGGCGGCGCGATCGCATGATCGAAGGCCTGAGAGCAGCGGGATACGACCTGCCGGTGCCCGAAGGTACCTTCTATCTCATTCCCCGCTCCCCGATACCTGACGACATGGCCTTCGCGGCGCGTCTTGCAAAGGACGGCATCTGGGTGCTGCCCGGCAGCGTCGCCCAATTGCCCGGACGCCTGCGGATCAGCTTGACCGCAAACGACGGCATGGTGGAGCGCTCCTTGCCCGTCTTTGCGCGAGCGATCCGGGAAGTCGCGGCCTAACGCCTGGCGAGCAGGAATTACCAAGGGGCGGCATCTGCTGCCTGACCTCGAAAAAAAATGCTGTCACCGCGACAAAGTCGCTGTTTCGCAAAATGTCGCTCCGTCCTATGGATAGAGATACTTACCTTCCTGCAGCAGAGAGCATTTTCCATGGTCGATATCGCAATGATCGAAGCCGCCCGCATTCGCCTGGGCGGCCGCGCACGCCGCACGCCGATTCTCTCCTCCCCTTTCCTTGATGACATCGCAGGCCGCCGCCTCTTCGTGAAAGCCGAATGCCTCCAGCATTCCGGTTCGTTCAAGTTTCGCGGCGGCTGGTCGGCGGTCTCTGCCTTGGAACCGTCGATCCGCGCCAAAGGTGTGATTGCCTTTTCATCGGGAAATCATGCGCAGGGCGTGGCGTTGGCCGCCAAGCTGCACGGGGTCCCCTCGGTCATCGTCATGCCGACGGATGCGCCGAAGCTGAAGATCGACAATACCCGCGCATTCGGTGCCGAAGTCGTGCTCTACGATCGCGTCAAGGAAGACCGTGACGAGATCGGCGCGCGCCTGTCCAGAGAACGCGGCCTGACCCTGATCAAGCCTTTCGATGAGCCTCTGGTCATCGCCGGCCAGGGCACGACAGGGCTTGAAATCGCCGAGCAGGCGCAGGAGCATGAAATTACGTCCGCCGAGGTGCTGGTCCCCTGCGGCGGCGGTGGCCTGACATCGGGCATAGCCCTGGCGCTGGAAGCCAAGGCCCCCGGCTTCAAGGTTCGCCCCTGCGAACCCTTCGGTTTCGACGACACGACACGCTCTCTGGCATCAGGCAAGATCGAGCGCAACGCCGCCATGCAGGGCTCGATCTGCGATGCCATCGTCACCCCGCAGCCCGGCAACATTACCTTCCCGATCATGAAGCGCCTGTGCGGTCCCGGCATCGTCGTGACCGACGATGAGGCGCAGGAAGCCATGGCTCTTGCCTTTACCCGGCTCAAGATCGTCGTCGAACCGGGGGGCGCCGTCGCGTTGGCGGCGGCACTCTTCCACGGCAGCGAGATCAACGGCGATACCGTGATCGCCGTGACATCGGGCGGCAATGTCGATGGCGACGTGTTCACGCGCGCATTGAGCCACGCCAGCGTTGCGGCATAGAGGCCCGATGGGCCTCTTTTAATCCTTCAATCCGGCGTCCTTTGCTGCCAGGGCGCCGACCGCGGACCAGTCCAGCTTCTCGCCACCATGGGCGAGCAAGGTCAGGAAGCGGTCACGCAAAAGACTTGCCAGCGGCAGCGGCACGTTGAGCGATTCAGCAGCGGCAAGTGCCAGACGGATATCCTTCTGGCCGAGGGGTGCTGCAAAACCTGCCGGCTCGAATTTGCGGTCGGCGATCAATCCACCATAGGTCTTGAAGATCGGCGCCGTGAACAGCGTCGAGGTCAGGATGTCGAGATACTGATGGCGATCGACACCACCCTTCTCCGCCAGCGCCATAGCTTCGCCGAGCGTTTCGATGGTCGAAGCAATCATGAAGTTGCCGCTGAGCTTGACGAGGCTGGCCGCCTTCGGTTCCTCGGAAACGACGAAGGTGCGTTGGCCGATCGCGTCAAACAGCGGTGAGACCGCGTCGACAGCATCCTTGGCGCCGGCCGCAATGACGAAGAGCTTTGCGGCGGCAGCTGCTTCCGGCCGGCCGAAGACGGGGGCTGCGACGAAGCGCTGGCCGGCTTCTCCATGCTCCCCGGTAAGCCGCTCGGACATGGCAACGCTGACGGTGCTAGCCGAGATATGGATCGCCCCCTTGGCAAGACCGGCAATCAGCCCTTGGTCACCGTGAACGACGGCCGAAAGCGCATCGTCATTGGCTAGCATGGTAAACACCGCTTCGTTGTCGCAGGCCTCGGCCGGCGATGCCGCAACCTTTGCGCCCTCTCCTGCAAGCGCTTCTGCCTTGTCGCGCGAGCGATTGTAAACCGTCACCACATGGCCCGCCTTCAACAGGTTTGACGCCATGGCGCTGCCCATCTGACCCAATCCGATAAAGCCGACTTTCATCTCTTCTTCTCCATCTTGCCTAGCGACGATCCGCCCGAATACCCCCGGCAATGTAGACAAGCGCGTCCGCCTTTCAAATCCCGTGTCAGGGCAGAACAGCTATGCGTCGTAAAGGGCCACATGCCGCCCTTTATCAACGAAAAAGCCCGCTGTCTTTCGGCAGCGGGCCTCAGCTATTCGATCTTGATCGGTTCAGATGCCGCTCTGGCCGTCGGAACCGATATAGGCGATGCGCAGCATGTTGGTGGCTCCAGGCGTTCCGAGAGGGACGCCGGCGGAGATGATGATGCGGTCGCCCGGCTTGCCGAACTCTTCGGCGGCGACGATGCGGCAGGCACGATCGACCATATCGTCCAGGTCGGTCGCATCATGCGTGACCACACAGTGCAGGCCCCATACGACGGAGAGACGGCGAGCGGTCTGGATGATCGGCGACAGGGCGATGATCGGAACCTGCGGACGCTCGCGCGAAGCGCGAAGGCCAGTGGTACCCGACGAGGTGTAGCAGACGATCGCCGAAAGCTTCAGCGTCTCTGCGATCTGACGGGCGGCAAGCGAGATGGCGTCGGCGCCGGTTGCTTCCGGCTGCGGGCGCTGGGCGTAGATGACGCCGGGATAATGCGGCTCGCGCTCGATCGTGCGGGCGATCGAGGCCATCATGGCGACGGCTTCGACCGGATAGTCGCCCGAAGCGGATTCTGCCGACAGCATGACGGCGTCGGCGCCTTCGAAGACGGCGGTCGCGACGTCGGACACTTCGGCGCGGGTCGGAACCGGCGACGTAATCATCGATTCCAGCATCTGCGTCGCAACGACGACCGGCTTGCCGGAACGGCGGCAGGCGCGGATCAGCTGCTTCTGGATGCCCGGAACAGCTTCGAGCGGCATTTCAACGCCGAGATCGCCGCGGGCAACCATCAGCGCGTCGGACAGCTCGATGATCTCTTCGATATGCTCGATCGCCTGCGGCTTTTCAATCTTCGCCATCAGGCCGGCGCGACCGCGAACGATCTTGCGCACGTCGACCAGGTCTTCCGGACGCTGCACGAAGGACAGTGCGATCCAGTCGACATCGTCGGTTGCGAGAACCGCGTCGAGGTCGGCCCTGTCCTTGTCCGTCAGAACGCCGGCAGTCAGAATGGTATCGGGCAGGCTCACGCCCTTGCGGTCGGAAATCTTCGTGCCCGCAATCACGGTCGTGACGATGCTCTTGCCATCGCATTTTTCAGCGCGCAGAGCGAGCTTGCCGTCGTCGATCAGCAGGCGATCGCCAGGTTTTACCGCTTCGAGAATTTCCGGATGCGGCAGGAACACGCGGCTGTTGTCGCCGGGCGTGTCGTTGTTATCCAGCGTGAACGTCTGGCCGATCTTGAGATCGACCTTGGTATCGGCAAACTTCCCGACGCGCAGCTTGGGACCCTGCAAGTCAGCGAGAATGCCGATCGGACGACCGGAACGGGTCTCGACCGCACGGATGCGCTCGATCAGCGACCGCATCACATCATGGCTGGCATGGCTCATGTTGATGCGGAACAGATCGGCGCCGGCTTCGTGCAGCTTCTGGATCATTTCCTCGGAGGACGAGGCCGGACCCAGCGTGGCGAGGATTTTAACTTTTCGGTTGCGTCTCATTAATTCTGGCTTCCCTGATTTGCCTGGGCGCTAGGACTATCGGAGAGCTGAACCATCCAGCTCGCCTGACGTCCGGTGTCATATTCCTTGAATCCCATTTTCTGATGACCGCGGGCGTAGCAATCCTTCACGCCGACGATCTTGAATTCATTTTCCGCCACGCACATGTCGACATCGCCCGTCCAACGTCCTCCCCGGGCGGCGTCCTCTGCGTAAAGGTAATAATATCTGGATTGAAGCGGGCCTTCGATCAGCGTCGCGCAGGTCGTTGCCGGCACCTGCCACCAGCCTTCCGTCGTCCAGCCTTCCTTGGCCCGGTAACCGATCGCCACGCCGACGAGATTCTGTGTTCCGTTGCAGACACGGAAGTCCGCATGGGCGGCATTCGCTATGAAGAACGGCGAGAAGGCGGCAAAGGCGAAGAGGGCAATTCGAGCAAGCGGACCGGACCGCGTAACGAAGCTTGGCGCGACTGTGCTGAACACGGCTTCAATGGCTCCACGGTTATTTTTGTTTCGTCTTCTTGCGCTGCCATCAGCCGAATGTCAACGCAATGCTAATCGGTTATATTCGTTTCACGCCATCGTCATGACGACCTCTCGCAGCACTGGCGATCCGGCAAGCCTTGCACCTTCGGCGCACGCATGCCATCAAGCAGCGACTGTAAATGAGGCAAGGGCAATCCCCTCGTGGACGACTTCAATCCTTACCAAATCATATCCGGCAATCGTGACAAAGGCATGGTCATTCTTGGCGACCACGCCATGAACCGCCTGCCCGATCGCTATGGTCGCCTGGGCCTTGCCGAGACCGCCTTTGCCCGCCACATCGCCTATGACATCGGCGTAGAAGGCCTGTGCAAGGCGCTCGCCGAAAAGCTCGGCGTCCCGGCTGTCCTCGGCGGCTTTTCCCGTCTGTTGATCGATCCTAACCGCGGCGAGGACGACCCGACGCTGATCATGAAGATCTCCGACGGCGCCATCATTCCCGGCAATCATCCGATCTCGGATGAAGAATGGAACTATCGCATCGACGCATTCCACCGGCCGTATCATCATGCCGTATCGGCCGAGATCGCCGCGATCGAGCGCGCAATCGGCAAGGCACCGCTGGTGCTGTCCATGCATTCCTTCACGCCCGCCTGGAAGGGCGTGCCTCGCCCGTGGCATGCGAGCGTGCTGTGGGACAGCGATGCTCGCGCGGTCCTGCCGCTGCTTGCAAAGCTGCGTGAGGATACCGATCTCGTGATCGGTGACAACGAACCCTATGACGGCGCGTTGAGAGGCGATACCATGTACCGCCATTGCATGGTGAAAGGCATACCGCATGCGTTGCTGGAGGTTCGGCAGGATCTGATCGGCGACGAAGACGGCATTGCCGAATGGGCCGCCCGGCTGGCGCCGATCTTCGAACAATTGAACGCTGATCCGGCGCTGCACGAATACGAAATCCACGCTTCGCGCACCGGCCCATATGAGGCGTGAGGAGACAGACCAATGACCGAGTTGAGCAAAGACCAGCAGACCGAACTGGAAGCCGCTGCCTTCCGTCGCCTGATCTCGCACCTGCGCGAGCGTAGCGATGTCCAGAACATCGACCTCATGAACCTTGCCGGCTTCTGCCGCAATTGCCTCTCCAATTGGTATCGCGAAGCCGCCGACGAGGCCGGCCTCGATGTCTCCAAGGAGGAATCGCGCGAAAAGGTCTACGGCATGCCCTACGAAGATTGGAAAAGGCTGCATCAGGCCGAGGCCAGCCCTGTGCAAAAAGCCGATTTCGAACGCAATAAACCGAAAGAATAGCCGCCTTCCCTTGAAACGGCTTGACCTTCGGTCCCGTTCGCGGCAGGTCAACGACCCGACCAAATTCCAAATCCATCACGCAATCAGGAGACAATGATGTCTGATGCTCATGGCGTCGCCCGCGATCAGCTTCGCGCTTTTGTCGAGCGCATCGAACGGCTGGAAGAAGAAAAGAAGACCATCGCCGACGATATCAAGGATGTCTATGGCGAAGCCAAAGGCATGGGATTCGACACCAAGATCCTGAAGAAGGTCGTCGCGCTGCGCAAGAAGGACGATCAGGAACGCATGGAAGAGGACCTGATCCTCGATACCTACCTGCATGCACTCGGCATGATCGAGGCTCCGCCGGAAGGCTGAGCCAAGGACGTTAGGGCATTTCCGCTTTTCTTGAAATCGCGGAAGCGCTCTGTCTCTTTGATTTGACGCAGAAACGAAAAACCGCCGGATCGCTCCGGCGGTTTTCTTTTGGAATGAACCCTACGATTACTGGACCGAATTGAACTTCTTGACTTCCAGGAAATTCACGGCGGTGCCGCTGAAGCGACCCGGATCGATCGACGCGGTCTGCACCTTGAAGCCCTGTGTATAGACCGCGACCGGCTGGGCGCGGAGCGTCTGGCTGACGAAGCGCGGCGCCTTGACGGGTCGGTTGCTGACCTCCAGGCGGGAATTGGTCAGCGCCCATTGCGAGATCATCTTTTCGGTCAGCTTAGGCTCGGTGCGGACGGCGGCGTGGCTTGCGCTCGCAACATCTGCATCCTGCTTGCCGGGACGACCGCCCTTGACGGGAAGACCTGCCGCGATCGGATTACCCTGCAGTGCAGAGGATTGCGGCTGCACCTCGAACGCATCGCCAAAACGAGCAGTGCCGCTGACGCTGACAGGCGCAAGCGCTGCCATCTGCACCGGAGGACGCGGCGTAGGCACCTTCTTAGGCATTGCCGCGTTGATGGCCTGCAAGGCGTTCACAGGCATCTGTCCAGGCGGCGGAACCGGCACGGGCACCGAATTGGAAGCAACCGTCGGAGCAGGGTTGGAAGCGACCGCCGGAGCAGTATTGACCGGAACCGCAGGCGCGGACACCGTGTTCTGAAGGTTCTCATCGGCGCGACGCTGCTCAAGCGCAGCTACGACTGCGGGAGACAGCGTGCCCTCGTCGGCTGCATCGTCCTGTGCGTCGGGATCGGCATCAGTCGATGCAAGAAGGTTCTCGGCGACGGCAGGACGCTCGGCCGGAACCGGAACGCCGGTGAGCCGCTCTCCACTCATGTCAGGATCGACCGACGCGATTTCGGGATCGCCAGAGGCGACTCCGGCATCCCCGGGCGAGCGCCGGTTTTCAAGCAGCGAGGGCACCGGAACGTTATAGGCGCTGAGATCGGCAGATTGCTGCTGGCCATTGGCAGGCAAGGCAGCATTGAGCGCATCCTGGGCGGCATTGCCCTGCGAAGGCGAAACCAGTGCGGAGGCTACTTCGCTGCCGCCAGGCGCATCGCCGAAGGCCGGACGAACCTGCGGAATGGGCGCGTTCACGCTTGCGACCTGCGCAGCAGCCGGAGCGGCAGCAGCGGGCGCGCCTGAATCGTCATCGTCAGACTGCGCCTGATTGGAGGCGACCGCGACAGGGGCAGCCTTGTCAGGAGTTGCGGTATCCGATTCGGTATCGGAATTATCCTCGTCCTCGTCAGCACCGCCACCGCCAAACAGCATGGCGAAGAAGCCGCGATGCTTCGGCGAAGCACTGGCCATCTGGATATCTTCGCCGGCGAGACGGCGCTTGTAATCGGCGACGGCCTCCTGATAGCCCGGCAGCGGCTTGCCGTCGGCCGGAATATGCATCGTCTTGCCATCGGGGAAGAGACGGACGAGATCCTGGCGATCCATACGCGGCCATGCGCGCACGCCGCCGACGTCCATATGCACGAAAGGCGAGCCCGAAGTCGGATAGAAGCCGACGCCGCCCTCTTGCTGCTTCATGCCGATTTCGCGAAGCTTGGAGAGCTTGACATCGGGTATATAGAAATCCATCGCGTTGCCGAGCATATGCTGGCTCTTCTTCGCAACGCCGGTATGGGACGTGCGGGTGCGCAGCATCTCGTTGGTTTCCGGCGAACGGAAGCCGCAGATCACGTAGATGAATTCATGCGAGCCGCTCTCGCGGTAGACTTCCCAGATCAGATCGAACAGGCGGGGGTTCATCTTGGTCGGCTGATTCTTGCGCCAGTCACGCAGGATTCGGTTCAGCTGCTCCAGGCCACGCGGGTCGAACTTGCCGTTCCGCTTGTAGGTGATGACCGCCTTTTCGCCGGTATGGACGTAATAGATCTTGAGACTGCGCGTATCGCCAGTCGCCTGCGTAGGCGTACTGACGAATACGGGAGTGGAAACGGCTGCGGCAAGGAGGACCACAGCAACTGCCTTGGCCACCTTGCGGCTTATCGCAGAGCACACGGAAAATATGCTCAAGCCTTCGCGCTTGGTATTTCCATTCAAACTAGGCAAATCGGTCCCCGTCCGACAGACGTCGTATCACGATCAAATGGCTGTCAATTGCGGTCACACGATGGCAAAAATGCCACAGCTGATCAACCTCTTCTTTACATAGTGAACGATCCACTAACAAGACATTTACGACGGGTAACAAATTATGCTTGTCTAATCATTAAAAAATCCGTCATGCGGCGTGTTTTTGCGGGTCATCCGGGTCTATCCCGTAGTCCTTCAACTTTCGATAGAGGGTTGATCGGCCAATCCCGAGCTTGCGCGCCACCTGGCTCATCTGCCCGCGGTAGAATTTCAGCGCGAATCGAATGAGCTCTTCTTCCACGTCGGCAAGCTTGCGCACGTCGCCCGAGGGACCTGTGCTGACGATCACATTGTCCGGCGTGAAGAGATCGACGGCCTCTGCTGGCGAGACATGCGACATCGGTGCATGGACCGGTTCAACACCCCCTTCGTGGCCATCGATCGGAGCAGGAACCGTCTCGACAAGCGAGGGACGGCGGCCATCTGCAACAATCGTCAGATGCTCCGAAGTCAGGTATCCGGGCAGCTGTGCTGCGATCTGCGGGAAATCGGCTTCCACGAGTTCCGGACCCTGTGCAAGCACCACGGCGCGGAAGATCGCGTTTTCCAGCTGGCGGATATTGCCCGGCCAGTCATAGGCGGTCAGCAGCGCAAGCGCGCCGGCGCTGACGCCGATCGAATGGCCGATCTTCTGCTCATGCGCAAACCGCTCGGCAAAGACCCGGACGAGATGCGGAATGTCTTCCTTGCGGCGACGCAACGCCGGCATGGTAATCGGGAAGACGTTCAGGCGGTAATACAGATCCTCGCGGAACCGGCCGGCCTTCACTTCTTCTATGAGGTCCTTGTTGGTGGCCGAGATCAGCCGGACATTGACCTTGTGCGGCTGGCGAGCGCCGACCGTTTCGATCTCGCCCTGCTGTACGGCGCGCAGCAGCTTGACCTGGACCTCGAGCGGCAGGTCGCCGACCTCGTCGAGGAAGAGCGTGCCGCCATCGGCTTCCATGAACTTGCCGATGTGACGCTCGGTCGCGCCGGTAAACGCGCCCTTCTCGTGGCCGAAGAGAATGCTCTCGACGAGATTATGCGGAATGGCACCGCAATTGACCGTCACGAACGGTTTGCCCGAGCGATCGCTGCCGGCCTGGATGGCGCGTGCCACCAGCTCCTTGCCGACGCCGGATTCACCTTCGAGTACGACAGGGATCGTGGATTGCGCAGCGCGCTGGGCCAGATCGATGACCCGCATCATCGCCGGGCTGGCGGATACGATATCCTCGAAGCTGATGGCCCCCGAACGCGACTTGCGTCCCGCACGGGCCTTTGCCTCGCGCTGGTCGAGCTTCAGCGCATTGGAGATCGAACTCGCGATCCGTTCCGGCGATACCGGCTTGACCACGAAATCGAAGGCGCCGGCCCGCATGGCCTGCACCACGGTCTCGATGCCCCCCTGCCCCGTCTGCACGATGACGGGAATATCCGTTCCCATCTCGTGCAGGGCGCCGAGAAACTCCAGGCCGTTCATCTCCGGCATCATGAGATCGAGTACGATCACATTGATTTGGCCGCTGTTGCGCTTCAAGATTTCCAGGCCGAGCCGGCCGTTCTCTGCCATATGGGCGATATATCCATATCGCTCCACGGCATTCTTGAGCAGACGCCGCTGTACAGGATCATCCTCTACAACAAGAATCTGCGCGCCCCCCTTGGCGTCGTTATATGCGGTCATTGGTGCCTCACCTCATGCGAAACCTGGCGGGGACTCTGACAGAAAGGCTTGAACATCCAGTTTTGAGAAACAATTGCATTTTAAGCATCGCAACAAACGTCGAAATCGTTCCAGACCGACGCTTTCTGCCCGAAAATCAAGGCTTGCGGTGGCCTTCAGGGCGCAATAGACACGGTATGGACCGTGCCAGATAAAGAAAAGCAGAGGAACAATGCTCATGAGTCCCCATTCCTTCCGCTCCGCCCTTAACCTTTCAGCCGATCCTTCCGCAGCCGGTTCGGCCGAGCTCGGCGACCTGCCGACCTGGAAATTGCAGGATCTCTATCCTTCGGCCACATCGACCGCTTTCGTCAGCGATATGGAAAAGGCAGGCAAGGCATCGATCGCCTTCGAGGAAAAATGGAAAGGCAAGCTCGCAACGGCAGCGATGAAGAGCGGCGATGAGGGTATCGGCGCAGCCCTCAAGGAATATGAGGCCCTGGACGATGTCATGGGCCGCCTCGGCTCCTTTGCCGGCCTCACCTATTTTTCCAACACCACCGATCCGGCCAATGGCAAACTCTATGGCGACGTCCAGACGAAGCTGACCGAATATGCGGCGCACCTCCTGTTCTTCCCTCTGGAACTCAACCGCATCGAAGACGCCGTCATGGACGCCTGCATGGTCAATGATCCGGCTGCCGGCCATTACCGTCCCTGGATCGTCGATCTGAGAAAAGACAAGCCCTACCAGCTTGATGACAAGCTCGAGCAGCTGTTTCTCGAAAAGTCGATGACCTCGGCCGCCGCCTTCAACCGGCTCTTCGACGAGACGATGGCCGATCTCCGTTTCGAGATCGACGGCGAGAAACTGCCGTTGGAAGTCACGCTGAACCTGCTTCAGGACCCCGAGCCTGAAACGCGCAAGAAGGCGGCGATGGCGCTTGCAGAAACCTTCAAGGCGAACCTGCGTGTCTTCACTCTGATCACCAACACGCTCGCCAAGGATAAGGACATCGCCGATCGCTGGCGCGGTTTCGAGGATATCGCCGACAGCAGGCACCTGGCCAACCGCGTCGAGCGCGACGTGGTCGATGCGCTTGCCGCTGCCGTCCGCGACGCCTATCCGCGCCTGTCGCATCGCTATTATAAGATGAAGGCGAAGTGGCTCGGCATGGAGCAGATGAATTTCTGGGACCGCAATGCGCCGCTCCCGGAAACGCCGAATGCCCTCATCCCCTGGAGCGAGGCAAAGGAAACGGTTCTTTCGGCCTATGGGGATTTCGCCCCCGAAATGGCTTCGATCGCCAAGCGCTTCTTCGATGAGCAATGGATCGACGCGCCGGTCAGACCCGGCAAGGCGCCCGGCGCCTTTGCCCATCCGACCGTTCCCTCCGCGCACCCCTATGTACTCGTCAACTATCTCGGCAAGCCGCGCGACGTGATGACGCTCGCCCACGAGCTCGGCCACGGCGTCCATCAGGTGCTGGCCGGCGGCCAGGGCGCGCTGATGTGCCAGACGCCGCTGACGCTTGCCGAAACCGCTTCCGTCTTCGGCGAGATGCTGACTTTCCGCGCGCTGCTCGACAAGACCACTGATAAGCGCGAGCGCAAGGCGATGCTCGCCCAAAAGGTCGAGGACATGATCAACACCGTCGTGCGCCAGATCGCCTTCTACGAATTCGAGCGTAAGGTCCACACCGCTAGGAAAGCCGGCGAGCTGACGGCGGACGATATCGGCGAACTCTGGCTATCGGTGCAGTCGGAAAGCCTCGGACCTGCGATCAAGATTTCGGAAGGCTACGAGACCTACTGGACCTATATCCCGCACTTCATCCACTCGCCTTTCTATGTCTACGCTTATGCCTTCGGCGACTGCCTAGTGAACTCGCTCTACGCTGTCTACCAGAACGCCGAACAGGGCTTCCAGGACAAGTATTTCGAGCTCCTCAAAGCCGGCGGAACCAAGCACCATTCCGAACTCCTGAAGCCGTTCGGGCTTGATGCGACGGATCCGTCCTTCTGGAGCAAGGGTCTGTCGATGATCGAAGGCTTGATCGATGAGCTTGAGGCGTTGGATCGGGGGTAAGCGCTGCGCCGCGTGCTGGGCACTCCCTCTGTCCTGCCGGGCATCTCCCCCACAAGGGGGGAGATCACAAGCGGCTTTGACTTCGCGCCACTCAAACGCTTCGCCGTGTTGCCAGGTTAATCGTTTGGCGACGTTGGTGCGCCCAGCCGATCTCCCCACCTGTGGGGGAGATGCCCGGCAGGGCAGAGGGGGCTAGCCGCACGGCATCACGTCAAAGTCGCAAAACAACGCTTGCCGCAGCCACGTCACCTGATAAACGCATCAAGCCATGACACGCTCGACGCGCTCCATTCTCTTCCGCGACGACACGACCGGCGAAACCATGCTTTTCGCCGAGCCGTCGGATATGGTCGTCGTCCGCAGCGCCACCGATATCCTGCCCGCCTTCGAGCGGCTGCAACAGGCGCATGACGCCGGCAAATGGCTCGCCGGCTATCTTTCCTACGAGGCAGGCTACGCCTTCGAGCAGAAGCTTGCGCCCTTCACGCCGGACAATAGGGAAACGCCCCTCCTCTGCTTCGGCATCTTCGATGCGCCTCAACAGGCAGGCCATCCGCTTGCCCAACCGAAACAACGAACAGAAAACACGGAATTCCTGTCCGCCCCCCAAGCCGGATGGAACTTCGCAGCATATAAAGAGCGCTTCGACCGCCTGCACTGGCATCTGCGCCAGGGAGATTGCTATCAGGCGAACCTCACCATGCCGATCACCGCCCGCTGGGACGGCGATCCGCGCGCCGCCTTCTGGTCACTGATCGATCGCCAGCCGGTCAAATACGGTGCACTTGCCGATCTCGGCGGCCCGATCATCCTCTCCCGCTCGCCGGAACTGTTCTTCCGCACCGACCGGGACGGCTGGATCGAAACGCATCCGATGAAGGGAACCGCAAAGCGTGGCAATAGCCCGGCCGAAGACGCGGAGATCGTCGCCGCCATGCTCGCCGACGAGAAGACGCAGGCCGAAAACCGGATGATCGTCGACCTGCTGCGCAACGACATCTCGCGGATATCAGAAGTCGGCACGCTCGACGTTCCAAAACTCTTCGATGTCGAGACCTATCCGACCGTCCATCAGATGGTGAGCCATGTACAGGCGAAGCTGAAGCCGGATCTTTCCATCGCCGAGATTTTCGCCGCTCTCTTCCCCTGCGGCTCGATAACGGGCGCCCCGAAGATGCGGGCAATGGAAATATTGCATGACCTGGAGACCGACCCGCGCGACGCCTATTGCGGCGCGATCGGCATGATCTCACCTGACGGCGCCATGCGCTTCTCCGTCGCCATCCGCACCATCAGCCTGTTCGAAGATGGCCGTGCCGTCTTCAACGTCGGCGGCGGCATCGTCTTTGATTCGACCGCGGAAGCGGAATACGAGGAATGCCTGCTGAAAGCGCGCTTTGCAGTGGGGGACCGATGGATCGAGCGCTAGAGAACATCTCGCTGATCGAAACGCTTCGCTACGAGCCGGAACAGGGCTTCGTCCGCCTGCGCCTGCATCTCGCGCGACTGGAACGGTCAGCCCGCCGGCTCGATTTTCCCAAGCCAAGCGAAGCAGTGGCAAAGCTTCAGGAAGCAGTGGTCGGCAGTGCCGCCCCTCTGCGTGTTCGGCTCACCTTCGATTCAAGGGGCCGGATCGAGGTGACGACTGCCCCCTTCGCACCGCTTGCATTTGATACTGTATGGACTGTCCGTGTCGCAAGGACGAGGCTTGATTCGAATGACAAGCTTCTCAGGGTTAAGACGACACGCCGCGGCATCTATGAGGCTGCCCGCGCGGAATACTCTGCTGAGCAGGCAGACGAAGTCATCCTGCTGAACGAGCGCGGCGACGTCTGCGAAGGCACCATCACCTCTGTCTTTCTTGATGACGGCTCGGGCATCCTTCGCACCCCGCCGATCGCCTGCGGACTGATCGCCGGCGTGCTGCGCACCGAACTCATATGCCAGCGCAAGGCCCGTGTCGGCCGCATATCAAGGGATGATCTGGCGAACGCCCAACTCTTTGTCGGGAATTCGTTGCGCGGACTGATCGCGGCAAAAATCGTAAATCCTTGACGTCGGCGATCAAGCAATACCAAGCAATCAAGACGCCCTTCATTTATATCTTTGTGTTCCTAGGTGTTGATGTGAAAATCGGCAAACTCAGATCGATTGGCCATAACATATCCGACTCTCTGGCAAGCGGGGTTGGTCTGCTGATCGGCGTTTATGCCACGGACATATTCGGAGAGGCTGCAAGAAGTCCCGAAAGATACATACTCGTCGATTTTCTCAACGGCACGACTTCCGGCGGATCCACGTCAGAATCGCTCGCAAAAGCGATCGCTCTCTATGCAAAGGCCCTTTGCGATCTCTGTCAGCGACATGGCACCGATATCAGTGCATTTCGTGAGCTAACGGCACGCTACTCCGTAGAACGATATGGACCACGGTTTGTTGTAACTGTGCAGGATCAAGCCGGACGTTGCTCAGTCGACGAGTACCTAGGTGTTCCAGGTCGGCGCGTGATGGTACGCGATGCGTCAGGTCTCATCCGTCCCAAACGTTCGACCGGTTCAACGGAATAGTGATTGGTCGCACGTCCTAAGCGACGATCTTCAATCGGTCGCGGCCGGTGTGCTTGGCCATGTAGAGCGCAGCATCGGCGCGTGAATAGATTTCTCGCGCCGTCTCGCCTGGACGGAGTTCGACGAGGCCAGCCGAGCAGGTATAGGAAAAGCCCGGCATCGCCTGGATTGGCCTCGCGCCGCGAACCGATTGCAAAATCCGGTCCACGATCATCTCGCTCTGCGCAAGCGTCGTATCGGGCAGGATCAGCATGAATTCCTCGCCGCCGATGCGGCCGAAACTGTCGCGGCGACGAACGAGAGGATGCACGCGTCGCGCAAAATCGATGAGCACACCATCTCCGGTCTGATGACCGAAGCTGTCGTTGATCCGCTTGAAGAAATCAAGATCGATTATGCAGATACAGCCAAGTGCGGTCTCGGCATCCACCTGCCGGCAGACCAGATCTTCAAGCGCCATCATCATGAAGCGGCGATTGGAGATGCTGGTCAGTTCATCGGTTTGCGAAGCCTTGAGGGCAAAGTCGCGGTCCTGCCGCAGATCTCTTTCGCTCGCGCGGATGTGGGTAATGTCGGTCGCGATACACAACATCCATCCGTCCCCTTCAACGGTCTCTGTCATCCAGAGCCAACGCCCATCCGCAAGATCGGTCTCGAAGGCCCTGAACGGCAATTTGCCTCGTCGCGACTGCGCGGACACCAGCCATGTTTCGAAATCCGCGGCTTGAATCATCGTGCCCTTCCCAGCGAGTGTATTGCGCCGCATGAGATCACCCCATAAAGGCGTCTCCACCGGATCCAGCGCAAAGGCCGAGCGGAAAGCCGCGTTGGCATAGCGCAATCGGTCTTCCTGGTCATAGAGTGCGATGAGAACGGAAGTCGCACACTGCAGCGTGGCGAACCGCTCGGATATATTGTCCATCATGGTCAAATCCGGGGCTTAGGGATCAAGCAGCGGCACTATGATGCAAAGTTCTGAAAAGATGATGGATGACAGTGACTTGATACGATACTCATCTGTGCCGAAATGTGCCGCCCCATCTCTCCCAGAGGAATTTCGATGCAGATACTCGCCCTTACCTATGTGAAGCCCAACGAGGAAGCCGACAAGCATATGGAGCCGCATATGGCCTGGGTGAAGGAGGGCTATGCCAAGGGCTGGTTTTTGGCCTCGGGCCGCAAGGTGCCGCGCACCGGCGGCGTGATTCTGGCCGTCGGAGACCGCGCGGAGATCGAGGCCTATGTCGCCGCCGATCCCTTCACCATCCACGGCATTGCCGAATACGAAATCACCGAAGTCGCAGTGACAACAGTGGTCGACGGACTCGACGCCTTGAAGCGCTGACCCATGAACGATCTCGCCACCCATCTTCGCCAGCTTGAGGAAAAGCTCTTCGATCCCACCATCCGGTCGTCCGCCCAAGCGATAGCGGGCTTGCTGTCGCCCGACTTTCGCGAGATCGGCAGTTCCGGCCGTTTCTGGGACTTTGACCAGACCCTGGAGGCACTGCCACGCGAGAAGCCCGACAGAGGAGTTACCAGCGGAACGGATTTTCAGTTGAAGCTGCTCGCCGAAGGCGTTGCACTGCTGACCTACCAGTCAGTTCACACCCGTTCAGATGGAAGCGAGCGAAAAACGTTGAGAAGTTCAATCTGGCGTTTGGAAGATGACGGAAACTGGCGCATGGTGTTTCACCAAGGCACTTTGGCGGCTTAGCGGCGCACCACTGCCTGCAATCATGCACCGGCTCTTTATTGTGACAGAAATTTATGCTTAGAGCCGCACATACTCGCGCGGTTTCGCGCAAACTTCACCTAAATTTCGTACACGAATGGCTCCAGCCTTTCGAAGGAGAAAAGAATGACGGAAGAGAACTATCCGGTATATGCCGAAATTACCGGTCCGATCGTGATGATCGGCTTTGGCTCCATCGGCCGCGGCACCCTGCCCCTGATTGAGCGCCACTTTAAATTCGACAAGAGCCGGATGGTCGTTATCGACCCGCGCGAAGAGCCCTCCGACATGGAGATCCTCAAGAAGCACGGCGTCCGTCATATCAAGGAATATGTCACCAAGGACAATTACAAGGAGCTCTTGAAGCCGCTCCTGACCGAAGGCGAAGGCCAGGGTTTCTGCGTCAATCTCTCGGTCGACACCGGCTCGCTCGATATCATGAAGCTCTGCCGCAAGCATGACGTGCTCTACATCGACACCGTTGTCGAGCCCTGGCTCGGCTTCTACTTCGACAAGAACATGTCGAATGCTGACCGCACGAACTATGCTCTGCGCGAAACCGTGCGCAAGGAAAAGGAAAAGAACCCGGGCGGTGCCACGGCCGTTTCCACCTGCGGCGCCAATCCGGGCATGGTCTCCTGGTTCGTCAAGCAGGCGCTCGTCAACCTCGCGCGCGATACCGGTCTGAAGTTCGAAGAGCCTGATCAGAACGACCGCGAAGGCTGGGCGAAGCTGATGAAGAAGCTCGGCGTCAAGGGCGTCCACATTGCCGAGCGCGACACCCAACGCACCAAGCACCCGAAGCCGCTCAACGTCTTCTGGAATACCTGGTCGGTCGAAGGCTTCATCTCCGAAGGCATGCAGCCGGCCGAACTCGGCTGGGGCACCCATGAAGAATGGATGCCGAAGAACGCCAAGAAGCATAAGAAGGGCTCCAAGGCCGCGATCTACCTGGAGCAGCCCGGCGCCAATACCCGCGTCCGCACCTGGTGCCCGACCCCCGGCCCGCAATACGGCTTCCTGGTCACTCATAACGAATCGATCTCGATCGCCGATTACTTCACGGTGCGCGACAAGGACGGCGAAGTCACCTTCCGCCCAACCTGCCACTACGCTTATCATCCGGCCAACGACGCCGTGCTCTCGCTGCACGAAATGTTCGGCAATGGCGGCAATCCGCAGCCTGTCCACCACGTTCTCGACGAGGACGAGCTGGAGGACGGCATCGACGAACTCGGCGTCCTGCTCTACGGCCATGAGAAGAATGCCTACTGGTTCGGCTCGCGTCTTTCGCTGGAAGAAACCCGCCGAATCGCTCCCTACCAGAATGCGACCGGCCTACAGGTGACTTCTGCCGTTCTCGCCGGCATGGTCTGGGCTCTGGAAAATCCGAAGGCCGGCATCGTCGAGGCCGACGAGGTCGATTACAAGCGCTGCCTCGAAGTACAGCTGCCCTATCTCGGCCCGGTCGAAGGCCACTATACCGATTGGACGCCGCTCGACGGTCGCCCCGGCCTGTTCCCGGAAGATATCGACACCAAGGATCCCTGGCAGTTCAAGAATATCCTGGTTCGCTGATCGGCCCTAATATTTGAAACTCGAGATGCCCGCGCCGATGGTGCGGGCATTTTTGCTACGCTCGTCGGATAAATCGCAAGCGATGCATCCCAAAGCCTTGCTTTCAGGCAGACAGCGCGCCATGTTTTTCGCAAATATTGCGGCGCACAGTCCAACTAAAGCATTGCGGGAGACACACAATGAAAATCAGAACCAGCTTCGCCCTCCTTCTCGTGGCCGCGTCGCTGTCAGCATGCATGAGCTTCGGCTCGTCGACGCCCACGAATGTTTCCACGCCGCTTTCGTCCGCTCCGAAGACTGTCGAGGGCAACTGGGCCGACCCGAACGGCATCATTTCGACCTTCCAGGCCGGTGCCTTCACCACCCGCACGACAGACAGTAACCAGCTTCTGGCCTCGGGCACCTATACAAGCACGTCGCCCGGCCTCGTCGAAATCAACATGACCTCGCTCGTGCGCAAGACGCAGTCCAAGGTCAACTGCGCCTTGGTCGGCCCCAATCAGTTGAACTGCACGTCGGATAGCGGCGCCCAATTCTCGCTCGCACGTCGCTGATACCAACATTTTCCAAACCATTGCGAAAAGCTCTCCTTGCGGGAGCTTTTTTGCGTGATACCTCTTGGAAAAGAAGCTGCAGAAGCCAGCTTTTTCTATAGTTGCCAGCGCGATAGAGTGCTCCCGTAGAGTTTCTGATCCCGCAAGGCGGGAGAGGGTTGCGAAGGTTTCGCCCTTCGCCAGAATAGGGGTGAGAAGATGAAACTGCTTTTGGGAATGGGACTTCTGACAGTCTCAGCCTTGGCGCTCAGCACCAGTGCGGCTTTTGCCGACTACCAGCTCAACATCCTGCACATCAATGATCTTCATTCTCGCATCGAGCCGATCAATCGCTTCGACGCCACCTGCTCGGCGGAAGAGGAAAGCAAGAAGGAATGCTTCGGCGGCGTGGCGCGGATGAAGACGGAAATCGACCAGCGCCGCCAGGCGCTTCAGGGCCAGAATGTCCTCCTGCTGGATGCAGGCGACAATTTCCAGGGATCGCTGTTCTACACCACCTACAAGGGCGCAGCCGAAGTCGAGTTCCTGAACGACATGAAGTTCGACGCCATGACCGTCGGCAACCATGAATTCGACGACGGCGAGGAGGCGCTGGCGCCATTCCTCGACAAGGTGCAGTTCCCCGTTCTCGGCGCCAATGTCGTTCCCGACGCACAATCGAAGCTTGGCGACCGCATCAAGAAGTCGATCGTCCTCGATATCGGCGGCCAGAAGATCGGCATCGTCGGCGCCGTGGCGAACGACACGCCGGAGCTCGCCTCCCCAGGTCCGCATATCAAGATCACCGACGACGCGCAGGCCATCAACGCCGAAGTCGACATGCTCAAGGCGCAGGGCGTCAACAAGATCATCGCGCTCACCCATGTCGGCTACCCGCGCGACCTTGACCAGATCGCCAAGATCCCCGGTGTCGATGTGGTCGTCGGCGGCCACTCGCATACGCTTCTGTCGAACACCGATCCGAAGGCTGCCGGCCCATATCCGACCATGGTCGACAATCCCGGCGGCTATAAAGTACCTGTCGTGACCGCCGCCTCCTATGGCAAATATCTGGGCGACATCGTCGTCACCTTCGATGACAATGGCGTCGTCAAGGAGGCCAAGGGCGATCCGATCCTGCTTGATTCGTCTGTTCCCCAAGATCCGGCAATCGTCGCGCGCGTCAGGGAGATGGCGAAGCCGATCGAAGAGCTGCGCCAGAAGGTGATTGGCTCAACCGAAGGCCCGATCGAAGGCTCGCGTGAAGTCTGCCGCGCCAAGGAATGCTCGATGGGCAACCTCGTCGCCGACGCCATGCTCGACAGTACCAAGGCGCAGGGGATCAGCATTGCCATCCAGAACGGCGGCGGTCTGCGCGCCTCGATCGGCGGCCCCAATGTTACCATGGGCGATGTGCTCACCGTCCTGCCCTTCCAGAACACGATTTCGACCTTCCAGCTGACCGGCGCCGATGTGATTGCCGCGCTTGAAAACGGCCTCAGCCAGATCGATGATGGTGCCGGACGCTTCCCCCAGGTGTCGGGCATCAAGTACAGCTTCGACAAATCGAAGCCGGCTGGCAGCCGCGTCACGTCGGTTGAAGTCAAGGAAGGCGACAATTTCGCGCCCCTCGACCAGAACAAGACATACGGAGTCGTCAGCAACAATTACATGCGCGCTGGCGGCGACGGTTACACGGTCTTCGCCAAGGACGGAAAGAATGCCTATGACTTCGGCCCCAACCTGGAACAGGTGGTGGCCGACTATCTCGCCGCACACAATCCCTACAAGCCATATCTCGACGGCCGCGTGACCCAGGTCGCAGCTACCGGTTCGCCGCAGCAGGAATCGACGCAGCCGACCGAGAAGCAGATCGCCCCTTCGGGCGAAAAGCCCGCGCCGGCCCCGTCGGAAAATGCCGCCGCACCGGCTGCTGCTGCTCCCGACACCCCTGCTCCCGGTTCGGCTCCTGCGCCCGCAACACCGACGCCTCCGGCTTCGGCAACGCCTGTTCCTTCCTCCGACGGGACCGCTCAGACTGCCCAGCCTGCATCACCGGCCCCAGCATCACCTGCGCCCGCATTGCCTGCCACACCGGCCCCTGCGCCAGACCCTAGCGGTACATCTGCTGCACCCGCGCCGGCAGCACCGGCAGCCCCCGCCCCATCGGATCCGACAGCGCCTGCTGCCTCTCCCGATAGAACGGCTCAGGCCACCCAGCCGGCTCCCGCCGAGGCTGCACCAGCCTCGCCGGCAACCCCGGCCCCCGCGCCAGCCCCGAGCGATACAGCTGCCGCAACGGCGCCGGCGGCTTCGGCAGCACCTGTCGCTCCTGCCGATACGACGGCTCAAGCCACCCAGCCAGCCCCGGCCGAGGCCGCACCGGCTTCGGCGGCAACCCCGGCACCTGCACCGGCTCCAACCACCGAAACGCCCGCCACGCCGGCTCCTGACACCGGAACGGCAGCCCCAGCCCCGACGGCGCCGGCTGCCGAATCACCGACCGAGCCCGCTCCGGCACCTGCTGCACCGGAATCCACGCCTGTGCCATCAGCTCCGGCGCCAAGCCCGTCAGAGCCCGCCGCGGCACCATCTCCAGCGCCGGCGACGGAGCAAGCGACGACACCCACAACCCACGTCGTCGTTGCCGGCGACACGCTTTGGGATCTCGCCAAGCATTACTATGGCGATGCCGAACTCTGGCGGAAGCTGGTCGAGGCCAACAAGAATCTCAATCCGCGCCGGCTACCCGTCGGCCACGACTTGACCATTCCGACCAAGTAGAACGGAAATCAGGACAAAAGGTCTCATGATATAGGGTCGAGCCTTTCCCGGACCGCCATTTGTTTCTAAGTAAAGGCCGACCGTTCGCCGCTCGCGACGCAGAATGGTCGGTATAGATCGACGCGCGCCGGGACCGACATCATGACCGCAGACCTTAAAGCCATGCCGACCGACCACCCGCAGATCACCTTCGGCAAGGTCGGCATCCTTCTCGTCAATCTCGGCACGCCCGATGGCACCGATTACGCGTCCATGCGCCGTTACCTGAGGGAATTCCTGACCGACAAGCGTGTCATCGAATGGTCGCCCTGGAAATGGTACCCGATCCTCTTCGGCATCGTCCTCAACACCCGCCCGGGAAAGGTCGGCAAGGCTTACGAGACGATCTGGAACAAGGAAAAGAACGAGAGTTTCCTGCGCACCTTCACCCGCAACCAGTCCGACCTCATGGGCGAACGGCTGACGGACCTGCCAAACGTCGTCGTCGACTGGGCGATGCGCTACGGCCAGCCCTCGATCGCCTCGCGCATCGATGCGCTGAAGGCGGCCGGCTGCAACCGCATCGTCCTCTTCCCGCTCTATCCGCAATATGCGGCTGCGACGACCGCGACGGTCAACGACAAGGCATTCCAGAAATTGATGGCGATGCGCTGGCAGCCGGCAATCCGCACCGTGCCCGAATATCACGATGACGAGACCTATATCGAGGCCCTCGCCAACTCTGTCACCCGGCATCTCGCGACGCTGGATTGGCAGCCGGAAATGCTGCTCGCATCCTTCCACGGCATTCCCATGTCCTACTTCAAGCAGGGCGATCCCTACCATTGCCAGTGCCAGAAGACCGGACGTCTGCTGCGCGAAAGGCTCGGCTTGCCCAAGGAGAAGTTCATGGTGACCTTTCAGTCCCGCTTCGGGCCGGAAGAGTGGCTACAACCTTATACCGACAAGACCGTCGAAAAGCTCGCAAAGGACGGCATCAAGCGCATCGCCGTCATGAACCCCGGCTTCGTCTCCGACTGTCTCGAAACGCTGGAAGAGATCGCCGTCCAGGCGGAAGAGTCCTTCCATCACAATGGCGGCGAGAAATTCGCCCACATCCCCTGCCTCAACGACAGCGAAGACGGCATGCGGGTGTTGGAAAAGGTCGTCCGTCGCGAGCTTCAGGGGTGGGTCTGAGGGCGCACGCCATCTCCGCCTCTTCCCTCGGGGGGCTGAAGGACGGGTTGAGACCCGCTACTCAACCCTGGTTGGGTAGGGTGAGGGGTCCGCATCGCATGCGCTCCCTCCCCTACACAACCCATTCTAACTTTAGATAATTCTTCAGCTTTCTGCCCTAGCGTTAAGCAGTCGTGCTGTATGCGGGGATTTCGGCGATGAGCGTCGTGACATTGGACCATGTAGAGCGCCAGATCGCGCGCGGCTTTCGTCTTCTCCGCTTTTCCCCGGATCTGGAAGCGAGATTCAGCAAGGATTATGCGGCAACGCGCGTACGGCTCTCGGTCATCTGGGGTATCATCGGCACGCTGATCTATGATCTCGTCTATTTCGGCGACCGGACCATGGTGCCTGACGTCTTCGACGATATGGTCAAGGCGCGCTTCCTTGTCTTCACGCCCTTCGTCATTGGCTGCATATTGGCCGTGCGCCGCTGGCCGAATGCGCTCCTCTACGACCTTCTGTCGATCGCGATCGCCGTGCTCGGCGTGACGCTTCCCATGGCCGTCGCCACGGATAGCAGCAGCCACTATCTCTTCGTCTACCAGAACGGCAATTCCGCCGCCTTCCTCTTCTTCGTCATCGCGTTGCGCCCGCGTTTTCCCGCCATACTGGCTGGGTTGACGCTGATGTGCGCTTCGCATTTCGCGATCACGCATCTCACCGGCGCCTTCGATGACGTCACCTATTCGGGCATCGTCACCTTCTACCTGACACTCTCGATCTTCCTGGCGGTCAGCGCCTATTTCCTGGAGCGGACCGATCGGCAGAATTTCCTGAACCAGTTGCGAGGCAGCCTTCTCTACAGCCGGCTCGAACTCAACGCCGAGCACGACGAACTGACGGGACTGTTGAACCGCCGTTCGCTGGCGCGGATCAGCGAAATGCTTTGGCACGAAGCCGGACGACCGTCGACGATCTCGGCCATCCTGCTCGATATCGACCACTTCAAGCTCTTCAATGATTTTCACGGCCATATCGAGGGCGATGCCTGCATTCGCGCCGTCTCGCAATGCATTCGCGAAACAGCCGACGAGGCATCCTTCGTGTTCCGTTTCGGCGGCGAGGAAATACTCGTGCTTTCAGCCGGCCGGGGGCCTCTGCAGGCCCTGGCGATGGCGGAACGTATCCGGACAGCCATCGAACGGCGCGACATCCGCCATCGTGGGCTCGGCGATGGTCGCGTAACCGCGAGCCTGGGCGTCGCCTCCGCCTCACCAGTCGAGATCACTTTTGAAAAGCTGCTGCAGGACGCCGACAAGGCCCTCTACGAAGCAAAGCGCATGGGCAGAAATACCGTCGCGCTCGCCCCTCGACCAGAACCCGGCACGCGAGTGGCCTGATCGTTACGCCCCAAAATCCGGGCTTTAGACGCCCTTTCGATTACCCCAGAGCATGACGTGAAGCTGCGGCAGCACGCGGGCTTCGAACCAGCGGTCTCGCGTCACCTTGTCCACCAGCCAGAGCATGCGCGCCATCAGCCCTTCCATGTCGACATAGGCATCGTCGGCATCCGGCGGCGGAGGCGTGTGGTTGCCCGGCTGCAGGTAGACCGGGTAGCGTGGATGCCTTGCCGCGACAGACTTGGCATAGGCATAATCGGCATCGTCGAAAACGATCATCTTCAACACGATCTCCGGTCCGTCGCCTGCCATCTCGAGACAGTCTGCAAGCGCAGTCCAATCCGTATCCATGCCGCTGGAGGGCGGCTTGGGGCTCAAGACGAGGACGTCAAGATCGGCAAACCAATCGCGCGCGACGGACCCCTGCGTCTCCAATGCGAACCGGTAGCCCTCTTCATGTCCGCGACGGATGAGATCGCCGAAGGGCTGGATGGCCGGATTGCCGCCGGAAAGAGAGACCATCAGCGGCTTGTTGCCGGAAAGGCGCGTTACCTCCGCCCATATGGTCTCGACAGACATCGGCCGCCAGTCGGCACGAAAGCGGGTATCGACCGCATGCATGCTGTCGCACCACGAACAGCGGTAATCACAGCCGCCGGAGCGCACGAAAACGGTCGGCAGGCCGATCAGCACGCCCTCGCCCTGGATCGTCGGACCGAAAATCTCGCTGACGCGGATTTCGCCTTGCCGCTCGCCGCTCATGGCCGGTACTCGGCCCAGGTCTTTGGCGTCTCGCTCACCCGTACCGCGCTGGTCTCCGGCAGCAGTTCCTTGCACCAGTCGTAGAAGTGCTTGGCAAGGCATTCGGCGGTCACCTGCCCGTGTCCAAACACCTCGTTCAGATGCCGGTGGTCGAAGCTGTCATCGATATAGCGCTTCAGCGGCGCCAGCTCGTGATAGTCGCGAACGAAACCGTATTCGTTGAGCCGATCTGCCGAAAGCTCGACTTCGACGACATAATTGTGCCCGTGAAGCCGGGCGCATTGATGATCGGGCGGCAGCGCGGTCAGCTGATGAGACGCCGAGAAATGAAACTCCTTGGTGATCCTGAACATCACTTGACCTCCGTCGCCGAGAAGCCGCTGGTGGCGGCGACCCAGAAATCCGGATCCTCATACTCGGTCGGATCGTCGACACCTGCCAGGTGAAAGGCTTCGCGCCGTTCGACGCAGGTGCCGCAGCGCCCGCAGTGACGCGCGCCACCCTTGTAGCACGACCAGGTCTCGGCAAAG
Source organism: Neorhizobium sp. P12A (assembly GCF_008365395.1). NCBI lineage: Bacteria > Pseudomonadati > Pseudomonadota > Alphaproteobacteria > Hyphomicrobiales > Rhizobiaceae > Neorhizobium > Neorhizobium sp. P12A. The sequence goes on from NZ_QOVX01000001.1 coordinate 1,035,550, forward strand.
GGCGTCCCGTATTTGGCGCCATCGGTGACGATATCAGCCTTCGAAACCGTGACATATGGCGCAAGCAGGGTCACGTCGGCATAGCCCTCGAGCGCATGCTCCTGCATGGTCCGGAAAGCGTCGATGAAGCCGGGGCGGCAGTCGGGATAGATGAAGTGATCGCCCCCGTGTACGGCGAGCGCTACCGCATCGGCCTTGCGGGCGGCTGCGACGCCGAAGGCGATTGCCAGCATAATGGCATTACGGTTGGGGACGACGGTGACCTTCATCGTCTCCTCGGCATAATGGCCATCGGGGACATCGATTTCGTCGGTCAGGGCCGAACCGCTAAGGCTCGCCCCGATTGCGCTGATATCGACGACCTGGTGGGGAACGCCGAGTCGTTTCGCGCAAGCGGCGGCAAAGTCCAATTCCTTGGCGTGCCGCTGTCCGTAGTCGAAGGAGAGAAGGCTCAGGAGATCGTGCTCGGCCGCGATCCTGTGGGCAAGCGAGACGGAATCCAATCCGCCGGAGCAGATGACGATAGTTTTCATGACTGTGTCCTTGTTTTGACCGGGTAGGCTGCGACCGGATGCGAATGGCGGGGCTAATAGGCCAAAGAGGCAAGATTGTGAAGCGGTGAGATCGGCGATCACTTCAAATTGTAGGGCGCTGGCGGCTTATAGTTGACACACGCTCCTGCGGCCACGCTTTTTATATCCGCGCGTTGCAAATTTCGTGTTAAATCCCCACATCTTAACAAGCGCCATGGCGCAAGGACCGAGGCCGGTCCAGAGGAGATTCGATGCTTTTCAGTGGTTTCGATATCGTTGTAATCGCCTTTGTCGTGCTGGTCATCCTCGTGCTGTTTGCGGGCGTCAAGACGGTACCGCAGGGCTTCCGTTACACGGTCGAACGTTTCGGCCGCTATACCCGCACGCTGGAGCCGGGCCTCAACCTGATCCTCCCCTTCATCGAGCGCACCGGCGCACGCATGAACGTCATGGAGCAGGTACTGAACGTGCCCACCCAGGAGGTCATCACCAAGGACAATGCCAGCGTTTCCGCCGATGCCGTGACCTTCTACCAGGTGCTGAATGCCGCAGAGGCTGCCTATCAGGTATCCCACCTCGAAAACGCCATCCTGAACCTCACCATGACCAATATCCGCTCCGTCATGGGCTCTATGGATCTGGACGAGCTCTTGTCGAACCGCGACACGATCAACGACAGGCTCCTGCGCGTCGTCGATGAGGCGGTCGGACCATGGGGTATCAAGGTTACCCGCGTCGAGATCAAGGACATCCAGCCGCCACGCGATCTCGTCGACGCCATGGCACGCCAGATGAAAGCGGAGCGCGAGAAGCGCGCGCAGGTTCTGGAAGCCGAAGGTTCCCGCAACGCGCAGATCCTTCGTGCCGAAGGCGCAAAGCAGGCCGCGATCCTGCAAGCCGAAGGCCAGCGCGAGGCGGCTTTCCGCAACGCCGAGGCGCGCGAGCGTCTGGCCGAGGCCGAAGCCAAGGCCACCCTCATGGTCTCCGAGGCGATCGCCAGCGGTGACGTGCAGGCCATCAACTATTTCGTGGCGCAGAAATACACCGAGGCGCTGACGGCGATCGGCTCCGCCGGCAATTCCAAGATCGTGCTGATGCCGATGGAGGCCTCGTCCATCCTCGGCTCGCTCGGCGGTATCGGCGCCATTGCCCGCGAGGTTTTCGGCAATGGCGGCAACGACGGCGGAACAGTCCCGCCGGCCCCGCGTCCGCGCCCCTCCGCCCCGCGCAGCACGCCTTCGGTCAATCCGCTTTCATCGCAGGGGAGCTGATCCATGCTGCTGAGCCTGGCCGAGGAACTGGGTCCTTGGAGCTGGTGGGTGGCCGGTCTGGTTCTACTGGCGGCCGAGCTGATCGTCCCCGGCGTCTTCCTCGTGTGGATCGGTCTTGCCGCCATCATCGTCGGCGCGCTGTCTCTAGCGCTATGGGATCAGGCGTTTTGGAGCTGGCAGCTGCAGCTGCTGCTCTTCGCAGCGCTTGCCGTAATCACAGTCGTGCTCGGCCGTCGCTATATCTACCGCAACGACAAGCCATCCGACCAACCCTTCCTGAACCAGCGTGGCGCGAGCCTCGTCGGCCGTACGGCGACGCTGCAGGAACCGATCGCCGAAGGTCGCGGTCGTATCCGTCTCGATGATACGTTCTGGTCAGTCATGGGGCCGGACCTGCCGGCCGGCACGCGCGTCAGGATCGTCGCAAGCAACGGCCGGGATCTGACCGTCGAACCCTTCTGATCAGACGACGCCGATCCGCAGCAGATCGTGGAAATGCACAAGACCGACCGGCCGGTTGTCTTCATCGATCACGATCAGCGCCGAAATATTGTGCCGGTTGAGCACGGCGGCCGCACTGGTCGCAAGCGTGGTCGGCTTCACGATCTTTGGCGTGCGCGTCATGATGTCATCGACATCGAGTTCGGAGAGGTTGCGCGTCAGGTTGCGGGCCATGTCGCCCTCCGTGACGATCCCGCACAGGCGACCGTCGTCGTCCAGCACCGCGACGCAGCCGAAGCGCCCGCGCGAAAGAACCGAGATCGCCTCGGTAAAGGGCGTTCCGTGCTTCACGACAGGAACGCGATCGCCGGTATGCATGATATCGGCAACGTGGGTAAGGGAAGCACCGAGCTTCCCACCGGGATGGAATACATGGAAATCGCCGGCGGTGAAACCGCGAGCTTCCATCAGCGCGATGGCAAGCGCATCGCCCATGGCAAGCTGCATCATCGTCGACGTGGTCGGCGCCAGCCCGTGCGGGCAAGCCTCCTCTTCTTTCGGCAGTACGATAGCAACGTCAGCTTCCCGGCCGAGCGTCGATTTTTCGCCTGATGTAATTGCGACCAGCGGAATTGAAAACCGGCGGGAATAGGAAACGATATTCTTCAGCTCCGCCGTCTCGCCGCTCCAAGACATGGCGATGATGACGTCGTTCTGGGCGATCATGCCGAGATCGCCGTGATTGGCCTCGGCCGAATGCACGAAAAACGCCGGCGTTCCTGTGGAGGCGAAAGTGGCAGCGAGCTTTGCACCGATATGGCCGCTCTTGCCGACGCCCGTTACGATGACCCGGCCCGTGCTATGGCCGATGAGTTCGACGGCGCGATTGAAGGGACCGGCCAGACCATTGGCGAGCGCTCGCTCCAGCGCCTCAAGGCCTCTTCGTTCGGTGGCGATCGTGCGGGTGGCGGAACTGATCACGCCATCTTCAACAAGGTTGACTGCTCTCTTGTTCATGGGCTGAGCGTTAACGCTTTTCACCACCCGAGTCCATCGGGCAATGCACGGAATGATATACACTGCAGACATGATCCCCGACAAATGGGCGAATAGGCACTCTCAACTTTTCGAGATTGCGAAGAAGTGCTCCAGCCCGCATCAATTTCTCAACGATGCGTTAACCACATCGCTTTACGTTCAGGTAACGAATTTGAGAAATGCCGGACGCGAAATTGCATGGGCATGTGGAATGACAGGACGGGTGGACGCCCCTTCCGGCTGACGGCCTGCGCCGCGTCGGCTCTGCTCGGCTGCGGCATTCTTGTCCTGCCGGACGCAGCCCGTTCGCAGTCGCTGTATTCCAATCAATCCGCAACCGACGACAGCAGCCTTTCCGATACACTTCCTGGAAATGCGGCAACGGGCGGCTCCTCTTCGGCCGGCTCCGCCACCTCGACGAAGACCTCGAAGGCGGCGACCCAGAGCACCAGCGATGACAGCAACGCGCCTCTCAATCCCCGTCTGCGGCTGGATGGCACCGACGCGCAAACGACGGGCTCCATCCTCGATGACGATCTGAGGCGCCTCAACGCTCGCGAAACGACCGTCGATAATCTGAACGCCAAGCAGCATCCGGATCGTGACGACGCGCAGGGAATTCCGATTGGAACGTTTACGCTGCGCCCCTCGGTCAACCAGTCGGTCAATTACGAAAAGCAGACCACCGGCTCCGTCGACGACGAGGACCGCTCCTACCTGCAGACCGATCTGAACGGCACCCTGACATCGGACTGGGACCGACATTCGCTGACGATCAAGGGCGATGGCGTCTGGCAGAAGAACATCAGCGGCACGGGCGAAGAGAAGCCGACGGTCGATATCAATGCAGACCTGCGCCTCGATCTTCCATCCGATACCACGGCGCATGTGACCGCCGGCTACCAGTTTTTCCGCGAGGATACCGACGATCCGAACGCGATCGCCAATGCGTCAAAGCAGTCTGCCGTCAATCAGTTCGACGGCGGCTTCTCCATCGAGCGCGATTTCGGCCTGCTGCGCGGCACAACAGCCGTGGCGCTGACCCGCACCATCTATTCCAACGCCACGCTTTCCGATGGAACGGAAGTCAATCTCAGCGACCGCAACCAAACGGCCGGCACCTGGCGAGGCCGCATCGGCTACGAACTCTCCCCGGCGATCATTCCCTTCATCGAGGCCGATCTAGGCCGCACACTCTACGACCAGCACCTCGATTCGGACGGCTACGCCCGTTCAAACCATGGATATGGCGGCAAGGTCGGTGTCGAAGTCGATCTCGGCGAAAAGCTGAAGGGCGAGTTGGGCATCGGCTATCAACGCACCGAGTTCGAGGACTCCCGCCTGGAGGCCATCGATTCGCCGACGATCGACGGCAACATCGCCTGGTCGCCGCAGCGTGGCACCGATGTCAACATCGGCTTCTCCACCAGCGTCGAACCGTCGACAGCGGCAGGCGACAGCGGCTACGTCGCCTATCAGCTGACCAACACCATCAATCATCAACTGCGCGACAACCTGACGGGCAAGCTGACCGGCGGCATCACTTGGCGCGACTATCCTTCGAACAGCACTTTCGATGATGAGACAGTGTACGACATCGGCACCGGCCTTGCCTGGGGCATCAACCGGTACTTCGACCTGACCGGCGACCTCGGCTACGAGCTGACATCGAGAAAGACGGGTGACGACACCCAACAATTCATCGCCGGCATCGGCATTGCCGCCAAGCGGTAGAGCAATTCCAGCGAAAGTGTAGCGCGGTTTTGCGTCTGGAATTGTGCCAAATCAAAGAGATAAAGCATTTCCGTGCTTCGAAGAAAAACGGAAATGCTCCAGGGAAATGCGGCGCCACAAGCGGGGCGCCGCCTAAGAGACGATGGATTACTTCAACGCGTTGAGGAGCGCCTTGAAACCATCTTCGATGGTCGGGCGGATATCCGCGCGCGAGAGCGCGAAGGCGACGTTGGCGAGGATGAAGCCATCCTTGGCGCCGCAGTCGTAGGTCTCGCCCTTGAAGTGATAGCCGGCGAAATCCTGCTCCTTCGCAAGCTTGAGCATGCCGTCGGTCAGCTGGATCTCGTTGCCGGCCCCGCGTTCCTGGGTTTCCAGGATCGAGAAGATTTCCGGCTGCAGGATGTAGCGACCGTTGATGAAGAAGTTCGAGGGCGCGGTACCCTTTGCCGGCTTCTCGACCATCTCGGTAATCTTGAAGCCCGAGCCGACCGTGTCGCCGACGCCGACGATGCCGTACTTGTGCGTCTGTTCCGGATCGCATTCCTCGACGGCGATGACGTTGCCGCCGCTATGCTCGTAGAGCTCGATCATGCCCTTCATGCAGCCCTTTTCGGCGCGCATGACCATGTCGGGCAGAAGCAGCGCGAAAGGCTCATGGCCGACGATCTCGCGGGCGCACCAGACGGCGTGGCCGAGACCGAGCGGCTCCTGCTGGCGCGTAAAGCTCGCTGTGCCGGCCTTTGGGAGCAGGCCGTTCAACAGCGTCAGTTCCGCCTTCTTGTTGCGCTGGCGCAGCGTATGCTCCAGCTCGAACTGGATATCGAAATAGTCTTCGATGACGTGCTTGCTGCGGCCGGTGACGAAGACGAAGTGCTCGATACCGGCTTCCATCGCTTCATCGACCACATACTGAATGACCGGCTTGTCGACGACGGTCAGCATTTCTTTCGGCACGGCCTTTGTCGCGGGCAAGAACCGCGTTCCAAGTCCGGCCACCGGAAATACTGCCTTACGCACCTTACTATGCTTTCCCACACATACCTCCTGGGGCGAATGATTTGCCTTGGCTCAAGGCAAACTGGCTAGTCTCTAGTATAAGTTTGCTACTGTTTTGCAAATGGTGACTGAGCCTGTCTTCCATGGTAAAGAATTTGTTGACTTCGTTTCTGTATTTTCGTGCATGAACCGATGCCTTGTGCATCGCGAACCGACCATCGGACATGACGGATGCGGCTGTGATGATCGAACGCTACAGAACCTCCCTTCGCGGCCTGACGCTGGTGCTTGCTTTCGCTGCCCTCGTTGGACTGACCCCTAATAACGCCAGCGCCGACACCGGGTTCCAAAAGTGGATTTCCGGCTTTTACGACGTTGCCGCCAGAAGCGGGATCACTTCGGCAACCTACCGTAAGGCATTTGCCGGCGTGACGGACCCCGATCCGACGGTCCTGGAAAAAGCGGCATACCAGCCTGAATTCAAGACCCAAATCTGGGACTATATGGACTCCCGCGTCAACCCTTATACCGCTGATGTCGGCCGGAAAATGGCGGCTAAATATGGTTCTACCCTGCGCTCGATCGAGCAGCGGTATGGCGTAGACCGGAATATCCTGCTTGCCATATGGTCGATGGAATCGAATTACGGCACGGTTTTGGCCAAGGACGATCGGCTTCACTACGTGCCGCGCGCGCTGGCAACGCTTGCCTATGCCGATCCCAGGCGCGCCGGCTATGCTAAAAAGCAGCTGATTGCCGCGCTGAAGATGCTGCAGGAAGGCGACGTTTCGGCAGAAGGACTGACAGGCTCCTGGGCAGGCGCCATGGGGCATACGCAGTTCATCCCGACAAGCTACCTGCTCTATGCCGTCGACGCCGATGGCAACGGTCGCGCCGACATCTGGAATTCCGTGCCGGATGCACTTGCGACCTCCGCCAATCTTCTCATGAAGAACGGCTGGCAAGGCGGCAGGACCTGGGGTTACGAAGTCGTGGTGCCGAAGGGCGGCAGCGCCCAGATCGGCAAGACCCGCACCTTGGCGCAATGGGCCGCCCTTGGATTTTCCCGGCCGAACGGCAAGAGCTTCCGCCTCGGCACCGACCGCGCGCAATTGAAGATGCCGGGCGGCCCGAATGGACCCGGTTTCCTGATGACGGCCAATTTCTTCGCGATAAAGCGCTACAATGCGTCCGACAGCTATGCGCTCGCGGTCGGCGTGCTGGCCGACGAAATCGCAGGCTTTGGCGGCATGCAGCAGGCATGGCCGCGCCCGGACGGCACGCTCGATATCAAGGAAAAATTCGAGCTGCAGACGCGCCTGAAGACGCTGGGCTATTACGACGGCACCGTGGACGGCAATTTCGGATCAGGCTCGAAGGCAGCCATCGAGGCCGTCCAGCAGCGCATGGGCATGAATGCCGACGGCGAACCGTCAAAGGACTTGCTGAACGCACTGCGCAAATAGACCGATCGGACCATTTGGCGGCTGGACGGAATCGCCCGCTCCATGAGAAAATGGGCTCAAATCGGAAAGCGGCCGAATGAATAACCAGTCCTCCCGCATGACAAGAGTGGCCGCCGCAAGAGCGATCGTTGCGGCCCTGCTTGCTCTGTGTTTTGCATTTGTCGGACTGGCAACGCCGGTAGAGGCGCAGCAACCGCAACAACAGCGCCGCACCTTGCTTGAAATGTTGTTTGGCCGCCGCGTGCAGCAGCCGTACTATTATACTCCCGCTCAACCGGCGCCCCGGCGTATAGCCCGCCCGCCGCGCAAGAAGGCAGCGCCGGCCTCCCCGCCCCGGCAGGTGGTCATGCAGCCCGACGAACCGCCTGCGGCGGAAAAGCTGGATACAGCCCAAAAGATCCTTGTCGTCGGCGATTTCCTTGCGGGCGGTCTCGGCAGCGGACTGGATGACGCCTTCTCGAACTCCCCCGGCGTCGTGATCGATACGCGCGGCAATGTCGCCTCGGGGCTCGTTCGCCAGGACTATTACAACTGGCCGCAGCAACTGCCGCAAATGATCGATCAGGTGAAACCGGCGATCGTGGTCGTCATGATCGGCTCCAACGACCGCCAGCAGATGATCGGCGATGGCCTGAACGAAAAATTCGGCACTGACGCCTGGTACATGGCCTATGAGGAGCGCGTGCAGGACTTCGCCAAGCTTGTGACGGACCGGCATATCCCATTGCTATGGGTCGGCCTGCCATCCTTCGGGTCCGATTCGATGACCGCGGATGTCGTCAAGCTGAACCAGATCTACCAGAGCAAGGTGACGAGCATTGGCGGCGAATTCATCAATATCTGGGACGGCTTCACCGATGAGAACGGAGACTTCGTCATAACCGGCTCCGATATCAACGGCCAGCAGGTGCGGCTGCGAACCGCTGATGGTATCAACATGACGGCCGCCGGTCGGCGTAAGGTCGCCTTCTATGTCGAAAAATCCGCACGTCGGCTGCTCGGCGATCAGGCAAGCCCCGACATTACGCGGCTGGATACGGACAACGCTGCGATAAACGCCGATTTGCCACCGTCTGAGGTCAATCAACCGCTGCGTACTCAGCCGATCAGCTTGTCGGATCCTAACCTCGACGGCGGAGCGGAACTCTTGGGCGCAGCAATCTCTCCTGCTTCTTCGACGCAATCGCCGCGCGATCTCCTGGTCGAAAAAGGAGAGATGGCCCCCGCCCCCGCCGGCCGTGTCGACGATTACCGGTTGAAGCGAGCGTCGCCATAAGAACGGTTGGCATCCAATGAAAAAGGCCGCAACCGCGGCCCTTTCCCTATTACTCTCAGAGACTGCATTTATTGCGGAAGAAGGCTTGCGCCCATCAGTTCTTCATCGATAGCACGGGCCGCCTGACGGCCCTCGCGGATCGCCCAGACGACCAGCGACTGACCGCGACGCACGTCGCCGGCGGTCCAGAGCTTGTCCACCGAGGTCTTGTAGTCCTTTTCGTTGGCGACGACATTGGTCGAGCCACGCTTGTCCGTATTCAGCGTCAGCTTGCCTTCGAGTTCCTTCAGCACGCTGTTGTTGAACGGGCCGCGGAAGCCGATGGCGATGAAGGCGAGATCGGCGCGAATGATGAATTCCGTGCCCTGGACGGGGCGGCGGCGCTCATCCACTTCGCAGCACTTCACGCCGGTCAGGATCCCGTCTTCGCCGATGAATTCCAGCGTCGCAACCTGGAATTCGCGCACGGCGCCCTCCGCTTGGCTGGAAGAGGTGCGCATCTTGGTTGCCCAGAACGGCCAGACGGCGAGCTTGTCTTCCTTCTCCGGCGGCTGCGGGCGGATGTCGAGCTGCGTGACCTTGACCGCACCCTGGCGGAACGCGGTGCCGACGCAGTCCGATGCCGTATCGCCACCACCGACGACGACGATATGCTTGGCTCCGGCAAGGATCGGATCGGCGGCCCAGCCGACGCTGTCGATATTCTCGCGGCCGACGCGCTTGTTCTGCTGCACGAGATAGGGCATCGCGTCATGCACGCCGAAGAGATCGGTGCCCGGGATGCCGGCCTCGCGCGGGGTTTCCGAGCCGCCGCAATAGAGCACGGCATCGTGCCCCGCCAGAAGCTCCTCGACCTTCAGATCGACGCCGACATTGACGCCGTAGTGGAAGGTGACGCCCTCGCCCTTCATCTGCTCGACGCGGCGGTCGATGAAGTTCTTCTCCATCTTGAAGTCGGGGATACCGTAGCGCAGCAGGCCGCCGGCCTTGCTCTCGCGCTCGTAGAGATGGACTTCATGACCGGCGCGGCCGAGCTGCTGCGCAGCCGCCATGCCGGCGGGGCCGGAACCGATAATGGCAACCTTCTTGCCAGTATGCACCGTTGCTGGCTCCGGCCGGATGAAGCCGAGCTCATAGGCCTTGTCGGCAATCGCCTGCTCGACGGTCTTGATGGCGACAGGCGCATCCTCAAGGTTCAGCGTGCAGGCTTCCTCGCAGGGCGCCGGGCAGACGCGACCGGTAAACTCCGGGAAGTTGTTGGTCGAATGCAGGTTCTGAATCGCCGCTTCCCAGTTGTTATTGTAGACGAGGTCGTTCCAATCAGGAATCTGGTTATGCACCGGGCAGCCGGTCGGACCGTGGCAATAGGGGATGCCACAGTCCATGCAGCGCGCGGCCTGTTTCTGTACTTCCGGGTCCGACATAGGAATCGTGAATTCACGGAAATGGCGGATGCGATCGGAGGCCGGCTGATACTTCGCCACCTGCCGGTCGATTTCCAGGAAACCTGTTACCTTGCCCATGCTGTCTTCCCTTACTACTGTCATGACCGCCTCTTCCTCAGCGCAGCCAGTTTTCAACCTTTAATCCCGGCACGCGGGAAAATTCGCCCTCATTGGCCGTCACCAGCACCGCATCGAGTGCCAGCGCATGCCCTGCTATCAGCATATCCATCTGGCCGATCTTTCGGCCTATTCCTTCCAGCGCCGCACGAATAACGGCGTAATGTTCATCAGCTGGCCCTTCGAATTTCTCGACGGGAAACACATCGAGCATTTCCACCAGCCTTTTTGCCAGCCTCTTCGACTGGCTCTTCGCGATACCGAAACGAATTTCGGAAACGACGAGAATGCTGGTAAAAACAAGGTCCTCACCAACTTGCGCAATCCGCTGAACTACCCGTCCCTGCGGATTGTGCATGACGTCCGAAACGATATTGGTATCGAGCAGATACCTCACTTTTCGTCAATTCCACCAAGATCGACAGGCTCCGGCGGATAGTCCTCGATTTCAGGTAGCCGATCCTCTTCACCAAGCGGCTCAAGCGTGGCCAGCACCTCAAGCAGAGATTTCCGCTTGAGCGGATGAACAATCAGGTCGCCCTTCTCAGTCATCCGGATCTCGACCCTGTCCGCATCGAATTCGAACTCTCTTGGAATTCTGATCGCCCTGCTCCGACCATTATTGAATACCTGGGCGATTTTGATGACTTCGGAATGTTCGTTCATCGCAACCTCCATACTGTGATATGACGTGTCATATCACAGTATTTTTCCAAACCCAACTTACTCGGCCGCGACACCCATCCGGCTGCGCTCCATCTCCTCAAGGGCACGGCGGTATTCGACCGGCATGACCTTGCGGAATTTCGGACGGTAGTCAGCCCAGGCATCCAGGATCTCCTTGGCCCGGGTCGAGCCCGTGTAATGGAGATGGTTGGAGATCAGCTGGTAGAGCCGTTCCTCGTCGTGACGGGTCATGTCACCCGATACGTCGACGCGGCCCTTGTGCATGAGGTCGCCGCCGTGATGGTGCAGCTTCTCCAGCATGTCGTCCTCTTCTGGAACCGGCTCGAGCTCGACCATCGCCATGTTGCAGCGCTTGGCGAAATCGCCTTGCTCATCGAGCACATAGGCGACGCCGCCCGACATGCCAGCCGCAAAATTGCGTCCCGTCCCGCCGAGCACGACGACCACGCCGCCAGTCATGTATTCGCAGCCATGGTCGCCAACGCCCTCGACGACAGCGATCGCGCCGGAGTTACGAACGGCAAAACGCTCGCCGGCAACGCCGCGGAAGTAGCATTCGCCCTCGGTCGCGCCGTAAAGAACGGTATTGCCGACGATGATCGAGTTCTCGGCAACGATCTGCGAATTCTCCGGCGGACGGATGACGATCTTGCCGCCCGACAGGCCCTTGCCAACATAGTCGTTGCCGTCACCGATCAGGGTGAAGGTGACGCCACGCGCAAGGAACGCGCCGAAGGACTGGCCGGCCGTACCCGTCAGCGTGACGTTGATCGTGTCTTCGCGCAGCCCCTTGTGATTGAAGCGCTTGGCGACTTCGCCCGACAGCATCGCGCCGGCCGAACGGTCGACATTCTTGATGTCGACGTCGATCGAGACTTTCTGCCGCGCCGTCAGGGCGGGCTCGGCCTGCTCGATCATCTTGCGGTCGAGAATGTCGTGGATCGGATGGTTCTGGCGCGTCGTCCAGTAGGTGGCTTCCTTCGGTGCCTCGACCTTGTGGAAGATGCGGCCGAAGTCGAGCCCCCTCGCCTTCCAGTGGGCAAGCATGTCGTCCTTCTCCAGAAGCTCGGCAGCGCCGATGACGTCGTCGAGCCTGGTGAAGCCGAGCGAGGCGAGAATTTCCCGGACCTCGTTGGCAACGAAGAAGAAGTAGTTGACGACGTGCTCCGGCGTTCCCTTGAAGCGCTTGCGCAGGACAGGATCCTGGGTCGCAACGCCAACCGGACAGGTGTTCAGGTGGCACTTGCGCATCATGATGCAGCCGGCCGCAATCAGCGGCGCGGTGGCAAAGCCGAACTCGTCCGCACCGAGAAGCGCGCCGATGATGACGTCGCGGCCAGTCTTCAGACCGCCGTCGACCTGCAGGGCGACGCGCGAGCGCAAGCCGTTCAGGACAAGCGTCTGCTGGGTTTCGGCAAGGCCGATTTCCCATGGGCTGCCGGCATGCTTCAGCGAGGTGAGCGGCGAAGCGCCCGTGCCGCCGTCGAAACCTGACACGGTGATATGGTCGGCGCGCGCCTTGGCGACACCGGCGGCAACCGTGCCGACGCCGACTTCCGAGACGAGCTTCACCGAGACATCTGATGTCGGGTTGACGTTCTTCAGGTCGTAGATCAGCTGTGCCAGATCCTCGATCGAATAGATGTCGTGATGCGGCGGCGGCGAAATCAGACCGACACCCGGGGTCGAGTGGCGGGTCTTGGCAACGGTTGCATCGACCTTATGGCCGGGCAGCTGTCCGCCTTCACCGGGCTTGGCGCCCTGCGCGACCTTGATCTGCAGCACATCGGCATTGACGAGATATTCGGTCGTCACTCCGAAGCGGCCCGAAGCGATCTGCTTGATCGCAGAGCGCTCGGGGTTCTGCGAACCGTCCGGCAGCGGCATGTAGCGATCGCTTTCCTCGCCGCCCTCGCCGGTGTTCGACTTGCCGCCGATCCGGTTCATCGCCATAGCCAGCGTCGTATGCGCTTCTCTGGAGATGGAACCGAAGGACATGGCGCCCGTTGAGAAACGCTTGACGATATCGGCAGCCGGCTCGACCTCATCGAGCGAAACCGGCTTGCGGCTGAGTTGCTCCGCACTCTTGATCCTGAACAGGCCGCGGATGGTGTTCATCCGTAGCGCCGAGGTGTTCACCATTTCCGAGAATTCGCGGTAGCGATCCTCTGCATTGCCGCGGACGGCATGCTGCAGGGCTGCAACCGCATCCGGCGTCCAGGCATGGCTCTCGCCGCGCATGCGGTAGGCATATTCGCCACCGATATCGAGCGTGCTTGCCAGCAGCGGATCGCGCCCGAAGGCGGACTTGTGGCGAGCGACGGTCTCGTCGGCGATTTCTTCCAAGCCGACGCCTTCGATCATCGTCGCCGTACCGAAGAAATACTTGGCGACGAATTCCGATTGCAGGCCGATCGCATCGAAGATCTGCGCGCCGCAATAGGACTGGTAGGTCGAGATGCCCATCTTGGACATGACCTTGAGGATGCCTTTGCCGACCGCCTTGATGTAGCGGTAGACGACTTCGCTCGCGTCCACTTCCCTCGGGAATTCGCCCTTGGCATGCATGTCGAGCAGCGTGTCGAAGGCGAGATAGGGGTTGATCGCCTCAGCGCCGTAGCCGGCGAGCAGGCAGAAATGATGCACTTCACGCGGCTCGCCGGTTTCGACGACGAGACCGACCGAAGTGCGAAGCCCCTTGCGGATCAGGTGATGGTGGACGGCAGCCGTCGCCAGAAGCGCCGGGATCGCGATGCGATCCGGCCCGATCTGGCGGTCGGAGAGCACGATGATGTTGTAACCGCCCTTGACTGCCGCTTCCGCGCGCTCGCAGAGCCGGTCGAGCATATCGGGCATGCCTTCGGCACCGCGCTCGACATCATAGGTGAAGTCGAGCGTCTTGGTGTCGAAACGGTCTTCCGTGTGGCCGATGGAGCGGATCTTTTCGAGATCGCCATTGGTCAGGATCGGCTGGCGCACTTCAAGACGCTTGGCGTTGGCCGCACCCTCGTGGTCGAGAATGTTCGGACGCGGGCCGATGAAGGAGACAAGGCTCATGACGAGTTCTTCGCGGATCGGGTCGATCGGCGGGTTCGTCACCTGCGCAAAGTTCTGCTTGAAGTAGGTGTAGAGCAGCTTCGACTTATCCGACATGGCCGAGATCGGCGTATCGGTGCCCATCGAGCCGATCGCTTCCTGGCCGGTCGTCGCCATCGGCGACATCAGGATGCGGGTGTCTTCCAGCGTGTAGCCGAATGCCTGCTGGCGATCGAGCAGCGAAACGTCACGGCGCAGAGCGCGTGGCTCGACCGGCTTGAGATCTTCAAGGATAAGCTGCGTGCGATCCAGCCAGTTGCGATAGGGATGCTTGGTCGCAAGCTCCGACTTCACTTCGTCGTCGGAGACGATGCGGCCCTTTTCCATGTCGATAAGCAGCATCTTGCCCGGCTGCAGACGCCACTTCCGGATGATGTTTTCTTCCGGCACAGGCAGCGTACCGGCTTCCGACGCCAGGATGACGCGGTCATCATTGGTGACGAGATAGCGTGCCGGACGAAGGCCGTTGCGGTCGAGGGTAGCGCCGATCTGCTTGCCGTCGGTGAAGGCAACAGCAGCCGGTCCGTCCCACGGCTCCATCAGGGCGGCATGATATTCGTAGAACGCCTTGCGATCTGCCGCCATCGACTGGTTGCCGGCCCAGGCTTCCGGGATCAGCATCATCACGGCATGGGCGAGCGAATAGCCGCCGCGCTGCAGGAATTCGAGCGCGTTGTCGAAGCAGGCGGTGTCCGACTGGCCTTCGTAAGAGATGGGCCACAGCTTCGAGATGTCGTCGCCGAAGAGCGGCGAGGACACGGATGCCTGGCGCGCCGCCATCCAGTTGACGTTGCCGCGCAGCGTGTTGATTTCGCCGTTATGAGCGACCATGCGGTAGGGATGCGCCAACTTCCAGGACGGGAAGGTGTTGGTCGAGAAACGCTGATGCACAAGGGCAACGGCCGACTCGAAGCGCGGATCCGCCAGGTCCTTATAATAGGCGCCGACCTGGTAGGCGAGGAACATGCCCTTGTAGACGATCGTCCTGCTCGACAGCGAGACAGGATAAAAGCCGCTCTCTTCGCCCTCATACTCATCATAGATACGGTTTGAGATCACCTTGCGAAGGGTGAACAGCCGACGCTCGAATTCGTCCTCGGTCGCAGCATGGCTGCCCGCACCGATGAAGACCTGCACATGATGCGGCTCGGTGGCGGCAATATCGGGCGCCTTTGACAGCGAGGAATTGTCGACCGGCACCTCGCGGAAGCCGAGGAACACCTGGCCTTCCTCCGCGATTACATCCTTGATCGTCTTCTTGAAATGCTCGATCAGCTTTTCGTCCTGCGGCAGGAAGAAGTGACCGACGCCATATTCGCCGACCTTCGGCAGGATGACGCCCTGCGTCGCCATCTCTTCGCGGAAGAAGCGGTCCGGGATTTGCACTAGAATGCCCGCGCCATCGCCCATCAGTGGATCGGCCCCGACAGCACCGCGATGCGTCAGGTTTTCCAGGATGAACAGGCCGTCAGCCACGATCTGGTGCGACTTCTTGCCCTTCATATGCGCGACGAAGCCGACGCCGCAGGCGTCATGTTCGTTGCGCGGATCGTAAAGGCCCTGTTTCGGCGGAAGACCCACGGCGGCGCGTTTCGACGTATTGGCCGTTGCCTTGGCCTCTACGGCGGCAATCTGGTCAAAAGTCATGGACGGCGTCCTGTTCGTCATCGTCTTTCCTCCGATAGGCCCGCGTCGCGGGCGACCCTTCTCTCGCGTCGCACCGGCTGTTCCGGATGCGGCGCGCGGGACAGCGCTGTTGCATTGTGAAGATACGTCCGCAAACGGTCACTCGTGGCGGAGCATCACCGTCGGCGTTCCGCGCCTGCTACCTGCTCACCGCCGCTCTGCCCTTGCGGCAGCGCTCGCGAGAACTATAGCGTGAAATCCCGTCATCTCCAGGGTTTTCAGCGCATCTTCGGCCTCAACGGCCAAAATAGGACAGCAACCCTGTCCTAATTCATCAGTTCTATGCCAGAAAGCATTCTCCTTCGCAAGAGGTTAGCGGCAAAATATCTGCCCTTAACGACGGAAGATTGCCGATTGCATCAAAATCCGGAAATAAAGTTTCGCCACAGTGGACCATTTTGTTTGTTGATTGCGTAGTTCAATTTCTGTGATGGATCGCACCCACCCTCGGGCTTGACCCATAGGGGCGTTGGACTAATGTCCGCCCCATCGCTTTAACCTTCAATTTTTCCCTGGTTCATCACATGTTCTTTGCCTCCGACAACTGGGCCGGCGCCCATTCCAAAATCGCAGAACGCCTCGTCAAGGAAGCCGGCGGCTTTGCGGCCGCCTACGGCACCAGCGATCTGGATCGCAAGGTCGAAGCCCGCTTTGCCGAGATCTTCGAGCGCGAGGTCGCCGTCTTCTTCGTTGCAACGGGAACGGCCGCCAACTCGCTGTCGCTCGCAAGCGTCCAGAAGCCCGGCGGCATCAGCTTTTGCCATACCGAGGCGCATGTCGCCGAGGATGAATGCGGTGCTCCCGACTTCTTCAGCGGCGCGCGGCTGGCGACAGTCGACGGCGCAGCCGGCAAGATCGATCCCAAGGCGCTCGCCACCAAGGTCGCCCGTTTTCCGCAGGACGCCGTCCATCATGGCCGCGCGGCGGCCGTGACCATTACCCAGGCAACCGAGATCGGCACCATCTACTCGCTGGCCGAGATCGACGCCATTTCCGCGATCTGCAAGGCAAACGGCCTGCCGTTGCACATGGATGGCGCACGCTTTGCCAACGCGCTCGTCGCGCTCGATGCAACGCCGGCCGAAATGACCTGGAAGCGCGGCGTCGACATCCTCTCCTTCGGCGGCACGAAGAACGGCTGCTGGTGCGCCGAGGCTATCGTCTTCTTCAATCCTGAGATGGCCAAGGAAATGGCCTTCATCCGCAAGCGCGCCGCCCAGCTCTTCTCCAAGTCGCGTTTCATCGCCGCCCAGTTCGATGGCTACTTCGAGGACGGCCTCTGGCTCAACCTTGCCCGCCATTCCAACGCCATGGCCGATAAGCTCCGTGCCGGCATCGAATCCGCCGCCGGTGCCAAGCTCGCCTGGCAGACGGCATCGAACGAAGTCTTCGCCATCATTCCCAAGTCGGCAGCGAAAACCGCCGAAGACAAGGGCGCGAAATTCTACGAATGGCCGATCCCGGAAAAGCAGCCGGACCTGGTCACCCCCGACGAAACCCTGATCCGCCTCGTGACAAGTTTTGCGACGACCGATGCTGATGTCGAAGGCTTCCTAGGCTGCCTGGCGGGCTGACGAAATCTTCAGGATAAATCGGGCATGTCGGGTCACGTCATGCCCTTTCGTTCGAGGCTGCTGCTCAATCTTAGAGAGAACAGAACACCAGCAAACGCAACCTATGCGATAATTTAAACGTGACTTTACCGCACCGTTAACGTTTTTCGCCTAAGTCGAATGCGTTGGGAGTAAGTCATGTCCGAACTCGAGCGATCAAGATATCTGCTTTGGAGCCTTGTCGCACTGGCCTATGCAATCGCATTTCCCCTCGCATGGTCGGTCGGGATGCGGATCGACTATGACGACTTTACCGGCAAGCTGTTGGCGACGCTGGGATTTCTCGCAATCGTCGGCGGATGGTGCGGATACCGGCGAATGCTGAGGCTGCGGGTAATGGTCGAAACCATTTGTGCAGGCCTTCTTCTGAGCTTGCCCGGCATGATGTTTGTTTATCTCTCCATGCGCCTGGACATGCCGCTCGCCGACCATTTCCTGGCAGCGATCGATCGCGGTCTTGGCGTCGACTGGCCGTCCATGATCGGCTTTGTCGATAGGCATGCTCTGCTGGCTCGGATTTTGATGCTGGCCTACACGAGCTTCAGTTTCCAGTTGCTGACTGTGCCGTACTTGCTTTCGATCTTCGGCCGAACGACACGCGCATACCGCATGGTCTTCGCGTATGGCGCGATGATCTTCATATCCGCCGTGTTCGCCAGCGCATTTCCGGCATTTGGAACTGTAGCGACCTACCCGCTGGATACGTCCAAACTACAGAACCTGAACCCTTACTTTTGGAGCGACTTCGTTCCGCAGTTGCATGCGATCAGAGAAGATCCGAATTTCATCTTCAGGCTGACAGAAACAAAAGGCATCCTGACCTTCCCGTCGGGACATGCGGCAGTAGCTGCGATCTGTGCCTGGGCAATGTGGGACCTGAAACCTCTTCGCTATCCTGCTCTTCTGCTGAATGTACTCATGGCGGTATCCGCTTTCACTATCGCCAATCACTACGTGATAGATGTCTTTGCTGGCTTCGGGGTAGCGGCCATTTGCATTGGGCTCGCCTGTTTCCTGACGAAGGCGAGATCGGCGAAATCCTTGCCTGCGGAAGCGGCCATGACCGTCTAGGGCGTCGGCTACCCTACCCCGCCCGCAAATCCCTGATCTTCGCGAGAATATCCTCCGACAGCGCGCTGACGAGAAGCTGATCGGCGCCCTTGCGCGGCACCAGCACGAATTCGACATCCTCGAGCGGCGGCAGCCACTCCGTTCCGATCTCCTCCAGCCCCGTCGGTGCCATGCTGCGCGGCTGCACCAGCACGCCCATCCCCGCGCGAGCGGCTGCCGTAAGCCCGCTCAGGCTGCCGCAGGTGCACACGATCCGCCATGGCACGCCCTGACGGCGCAGCGCCTCGAGCGCAATGGCGCGGGTGACGCTCGGCGCCGGAAACGCAATCAGCGGCAGCGGCGCGGCGGAGGAACGGATGAGTTCGGGATCGCGGGCAAGCCAGACCAGTGGCTCGCGATAGACCAGACGCCCGCGCGTGTCCCCGAGCCGGCGCTTGGCAAGGACAAGGTCGAGTTCGCCATTATCCTGCATCTCATAAAGTATGCCGCTCAGCGATACCGTCAGTTCCAGATCGACCGACGGATGCGAGCGCACGAATTCCTCCAGCACATCGGGCAGCTGGCTGGTGACGAAATCCTCCGAAACCCCGAGCCGCAGCGTGCCGCGCAGGCTGTTATCGGCAAACAGCGACTGCACCTGCCCCTGGATCGACAGCATCGCCCGCGCGTGCCCGAGCAGCGCCTCGCCATCGCCGGTCAGCACCACGCGATGCGTGTCGCGCGCGAGAAGCTTGCGACCGAGCGTGGCCTCGAGCCGTTGGATATGCTGGCTGACCGTCGATTGACCGAGGCCAAGCCGCTCGGCGGCCAAAGTGAAACTTCCCATTTGTTCGACGGCGACGAAGCTCTGCAACTGCGTGAGATCCAGCATGAGGCATCCACCTTCTTGATAACTGTTATTCCTTGCATCGTGGATCGCGATAGCGGTAAGAGCAAGGCGATATTTTATGCGACCGGGATAGGCATCATGCGCCGCTTTCTACCAGACACTTTCACCATGCTGCTCGTACTTACTGTACTCACGGCATCCTTCTTCCCCGTGCAGGGTTCCGCCGCGCATTACTTCGGTATTGCAACAGACTTTGCCATCGGGCTTCTCTTCTTCCTGCATGGCGCGCGCCTGTCCCGGGATGTCGTCATCGCAGGCGCTCTGCACTGGCGGCTGCATCTCATCATCCTGCTGACGACATTCGGCATTTTCCCGTTGCTCGGTCTTGGCATGGGCGTGCTGGTGCCGACCGTGCTGCCGCAGACGCTCTATACCGGCATCCTGTTCCTCTGCGTGCTGCCGTCGACAGTACAGTCCTCGATCGCCTTTACCTCGATCGCCGGCGGCAATGTGCCCGCTGCGATCTGCGCGGCATCGGCCTCCAATATCTTCGGCATGTTCCTGACGCCCCTGCTCGTCGGCCTGCTCTTCTCCGTCGGCGGCCATGGTGGCGGCTTCTCCTGGAGCGTGCTGGAACAGATCATGGAACAGCTGCTCGCCCCCTTCATCCTCGGCCAGATCCTCCAGCCCTGGATCGGCAACTGGATACGCTCCAAGAAGAAGATCCTGATGCCGGTCGACCGCGGCTCGATCCTGATGGTGGTCTATTCCGCATTCAGCGAGGCCGTCGTCGAAGGCCTGTGGCACACCTTTTCCATAGGCGACATTGCAACCGTGATCATCGCCAACATGGTCCTCTTGGCGCTCGTTCTCTGCATCACCATGTTCGGCAGCCGCGCCCTCGGCTTCTCGCGCGCTGACGAGATCACCATCACCTTCTGCGGATCGAAGAAGAGTCTCGCAAGCGGCGTACCGATGGCAAGCGTCATCTTTGCCGGCCAGAGCATCGGCGCAATCGTGCTGCCCCTGATGCTGTTCCACCAGATCCAGCTGATGGCCTGCGCCGTCATTGCCCAGAAATATGCGGATGCGGCAAACCGGAAGACGGCCCAGAAGGAAGCGGAAGCGCAGCGCCTGCAGAAAACCGCGGATGCGACGACCCCCGGCTGAAACCAGAGCCGATCACACCTGGAATAATGACATGAAAAAAGGCGGCGTCCCATCTGGAACGCCGCCTTTCCATTACCCGGAAATCGGGAAAATTAGCTGTTGATCACCTGGGCTTCGATAGCCTTGGGAGCCTCGACCGGCTCAGCGGCAATCGTGATCTTGCGCGGCTTCATGGCTTCCGGAATGTTGCGAAGCAAGTCGATGTGCAGCAGGCCGTTCTTCAGGGAAGCAGCCTGGACTTCGACATGGTCGGCAAGCTGGAAGCGGCGCTCGAAGGCGCGCTTGGCGATGCCGCGATAGAGATATTCGCTGTTCTGGGTGCCCTCGTCGCTCTTTTCGCCCTTGACCGTCAGGACATGGGCATGGGCTTCAAGGGAGAGTTCCTTCTCGTCGAAACCGGCAACCGCCATGGTGATACGGTAGGTGTTTTCACCGGTGCGCTCGATATTATAGGGGGGATAGGTCTGGGCCTGATCGGGCTGGGCCAGACTGTCGAGCATGGTGAAGAGGCGGTCGTAACCGACGGTGGAACGATAAAGGGGAGAGAAGTCTACGTGACGCATGGTGTCCTCCTGTGAGCGACTGTTTGCGATACTGATATTACCCCTGAGACCCCTGTTGCGGCGGCCCCGGGACGGTTCCGCGGACCCTTTCGGCGTCCGCAAAAGGGAGATGGTGATGGGGCCGGCGCAGTTCAAGAGCCCGCGATTTGACGCGAATTTGCGCGTGAACGACAGATGAACGCCCGGTTCTGCGGCCGTTCAGGCGACGGGCGGTAGCCTGCTTTCTATCGGATGGACAACCGTCCGATGACTGAAGCGTATCGTCCCTTCTTCTTCAGTCCTACTCGGCCGGCCTGCGGACCTCTACAGCCCGTATGCCGGCCTTTTTTCTCAAATAATCTAGGCTCAGGACTCACAACGGAGTGGCCAAATAGGAGGATGGCGGCGAGGGTGATGCGCCCATAAAGGCGTTGGCGCAGCGATCGCAGCGGGTGTGAATGCATTACCCTGTCCCAGCAAAAAACTGCTTGACAATTAAAAGACGACTGGTCATATATAAACCATCGAAACGCAAACACCAACCTTAAAGCTTAGCTATGCCGAGACCAGCCAATCCAGAAACCCGATCCCGCCTCCTGGAAAAGGGGGGAGACCTCGTCAGCACCCTCGGCTTCAATGCCACCGGCGTGCAGGAGATTACGGCGGCGGCCGGTGTACCCAAAGGGTCGTTCTACAATTATTTCGAAAGCAAGGAGGCTTTTGCTGTTGAAGTGCTGACCGAGTATTGGGATTCATTGATTGCTACCTACAGCCCGATTTTGACCGATCACAACATGACGCCGCTCGCGCGTATCGCATGCTATTTCGCGGGCCTGGCAGAGTTTCACGGGCGCCGCGGTTACGCGGTTGGTTGTCTGATCGGGAATATGGCGCTCGAGGTCACGCCGTCGAGCGAGCAAGTACGCATTAAGCTGGCCGCAATCTACCGCCAATGGACGGCCTCGCTCACTGAATGCCTCGGGGAAGCCCAGGCCCAGGGCGAATTGCCGGCTGGAAAGGAGCCAGGACAGGTCGCCGTCGCGTTGATCGACGCGTTCGAAGGCGCGGTCACGCGCGCCAAAGTCGAACGTAACCGGTCGCCGTTCGACAGCTTTGAAGGTTTCGTTTTGCCTGCCCTTGTGGCCTGAATAATTTTTGGCCGATTAATATACGACCGGTCATGTATTTAATAAGTTTCTCGCTGAAACGCCGCGACAGCGAGTGATGACTTTTATCGCGGCTATCAAAGGAGCAAATCATGCCTACGATCACGACTACAGACGGCGTAAATATCTTCTACAAGGATTGGGGCTCAGGCCAGCCGATCGTTTTCAGCCACGGCTGGCCGCTATCGGCGGACGACTGGGATGCCCAGATGATGTTCTTTCTTCGCCACGGCTACCGGGTGATCGCCCATGATCGGCGCGGACACGGCAGGTCTGACCAGCCCAGCACCGGCAACGATATGGACCATTGGGTTGCCGACCTCGCGACCTTGACTGAACACCTCGACCTGCGCGACGCGATCCATATCGGGCACTCGACAGGTGGCGGTGAGGTGGCTCGCTATGTCGCTCGCCACCAGGAGCGCGTCGCGAAGGCTGTACTGGTCGCTTCCCTGACGCCGAACATGTACCGGAGCGAGGAAAACCAGTCCGGTCAACCGCCGGAGTGGTTCGAAGCGATCCGGGCAGGCGTGCTGGGCAACCGGGCGGAGTTCTTCCGCTTCGTCCCTGAGAACCCGTTCTATGGCTATAACCTCGATGGGGCCAAGCCTTCGGAGGCAGTCATTGCGAACTGGTGGCGCCAAGGAATGGCCGGCGGTGCCCTCGCTCACCACGCGACTGTCGACTCTTGGCTCGAAGATTATACCGAAGACCTCAAGAAGATCACCGTGCCGGTGCTCGTGATGCATGGCGAGGCCGATCAAGTCGTCCCCTTCGCAAGTTCCGTGCCGCGTGCGGTCAACCTGCTTAAGAACGGGTCGCTGAAGACTTATCCTGGCTACCCCCATGGCATGCTAACCACACATGCAGATGTCCTCAACCCTGACCTGCTCTCGTTCATCAGGTCTTGACGACACCTCTTGTCCATCATCGTATTCGCAAACTGAGGAGGGTTCGGGTTTCGTCATAGTGACGAAGGAACGAACAAGAAGCTCAAACCCTCCTCGACAACTCGTCGGCCAAGGCGTGCCTGCACGGGGCGCTTTAAGGGAAACCGTGACATGTGGAGTTTGTCTACGCCGCCGAGACTCAGGACTCACGACTGGGCAGCCAGAAGAGGATAATCGCGGCGAGGGTGATGGCGCCCGTGAAGGTGTGGGCGCAGCGATCGTAGCGGGTGTGGACGCGGCGCCAGTCCTTGAGCCTGCCGAACATGATCTCGACCTTATGGCGTTGGCGGTAGAGCTGTCCTGAGCCTAAAGTTTCAGTCGCGGCTTTTGTCGGCACTTTTCATATCTGCCGCACTACCCCATTATGCTGCTTCGCTCTCAGCAAATCGCGGCCCTCAATGGATTCGATCCTTTTCCCGACACCAGACAATCCCGCTCCGGACAATCGTACCGAGGGCTATTTCGAGACCCATGACGGGCTGAAACTGCGGTACGCCGTCTTCCGTTGCGCCCAGCCGGTCGCAAAGGGAACGGTCGTCATCCTTCAGGGGCGCAACGAGTTCATCGAGAAATATTTCGAGACGATCCGCGATCTGAACGCGAAAGGCCTGTGGGTTGCCACCTTCGACCTACGCGGCCAAGGTGGCTCGACACGGCTGCATCGTGACGGCAAACGCGGCCACGTCCGGCGCTTCTCCGACTACGAGCGCGACCTGGACACCTTCCTCAAGCAGATCGTCCTGCCGGATACACGCCTGCCCTTCTATCTCCTGGGGCATTCCACCGGCGCCCTGATTGCGCTCTCGGCCGCGCCGCGATTGACGTGCCGCATCGAGCGCATGGTGCTGTTGGCTCCCTTTGTCGGCCTCACGGGACAGGCCTTCTCGCTGAACGCCATCAGCTGGCTTTCCGGCAGCGCCTGCAGGACCGGTCTCGGCACCATGCAATTCACCAAGAAATTCAAGGAAGTGCCGTTTTCGGAAAATCCCCTGACGACGGACGAGCGACGCTATAGACGCAACGAAGCGATCTACAAGGCTCATCCGGAGCTCGGGCTGGGGCCGCCGACCGCCCGCTGGCTGCACGAAGCGATCCTCACCATCCGCGGCGCCTCCACTCCGGACCATCTGTTTTCGATCACCATCCCGACGGTGCTGATCGCGCCGACGCGCGACGGGGTGGTGCCCTATGCAGACCAGGAAAGGCTGTCGCGCTATTTCCGCGCGGCGCAGCTGGTGCCTGTGCCGGGCGCCAAGCATGAGGTGCTGCAGGAAAGGGACAGCTATCGCGCGGCAGCCCTTGCCGCCATCCACGCCTTCATCCCCGGCAGCGATGCTGAAGCCAGCACTGAGGTCGTCGGAGCCGGCGCTTAAGCTTAAATTTGCGATGCCGCTTGTCAGCGAGACAGGATCGCCATTGCCTGTTCATGCACGGCGCGGCTGCCCGCGGCGATGACCGATCCGCCCATTTCGGGGCGACCGCCGTCCCAGGTGGTGATGATGCCGCCCGCCTGCTCGATCACAGGGATGATTCCGCCGACATCATAGGGCTTCAGCACCGTTTCCACCACGAGATCGACGTGGCCGGCAGCCAGCAGCGCATAGGCGTAGCAATCGGTGCCGTATCGGAAGAGCCTGACCTGGCTTTCGATCTCGCGATATTTCGCCACCTCGTCGCCGACGAACAGATGTGGAGAGGTGGTAAACAGGATCGCCTTCGACAGGTCGCCGCAATCGCGCACCTTGAGCGTCCTCTCCCCATCCGGCCCGACATAGCTCGAGCTCTTGCCGTCGGCGAAATAGCGCTCGCCGGTAAATGGCTGGTCGATCAGGCCCATGATCGCTCGGCCGTTCCTGTGCAGGCCGATCAGCGTGCCCCAGACGGGTACGCCGGATATGAAGGCGCGCGTGCCGTCGATCGGATCGATCACCCAGACATATTCGCGGTCGAGACCGACATTGCCGTGTTCTTCGCCGAGAATGCCGTGGTCGGGAAATTCCGCCTCGATAAGCGCCCGGATCGCCGCCTCTGCGGCACGATCGCCCTCGGTGACGGGATCGAAGCCGCCGGCCTCCTTGTTGACCACGTCGAGCCCCGAGCGGAAGCGTGGCAGCGTCTCGGCCTTGGCCGCTTCGGCGAGCCGATGAAAGAACGAGCGGTCAGGAAGCATGGTCGATCCGATCCTTGGTTTGGACGCGATGTCATAGCCTAAAAGCCAACAGCTGCAAATGGATAAGGCAGGAAACCGGCAGTTGCCTAAATTTGATGCAATGCAAAAAGATGCTTGACATTTGTGCAACGCAATAATAGTGTTTCCCTACAGTCTTCTGACTGTAAATACCCTCCTTGGGTGTTTCCTCCCTAGACTTAGCCGCGCCGCAGGCGCGGTTCTTTTTTTGGGGATCCGGTCAACCGGCTGCCTGCAAAGCTTTTCCGAAACCCGTCTTGCCTGAATTCCCCGCCGTTCTATGATTCAGCGGTGTGGTGGGGATGATGTCAATGCGATTCGTGATAGCGGCCTTGTATGCCTGCGGCTGCGTCGACCTGTCGGAACCTCCCGGCTGGGTCGCGGCCGGCGACTATATCAACACCGCGGTCGAGTGCCGCCAAACCGCCGATCCGGGCGCCTGCGAGAGAATACGCACGGCCTGGGACAGGAATTATACCGATGCCCTGTCCGGCTCCTACGACGCCCAGCGCACGATTTCCTTTTGCCTCAGCACAGGCTGCGAGCAGGCGATCCGCGAGGACCGCACCCTTGGCTGCGCCTGGCGGTTGGTCATATCGGGATCGGGCCATCCGGAAGCCGGCGAAACCGACACGGCGGACCGAGCGCATTTCTGCGGCCCCGACATGCTGGACCAGCAGGCCCGGACGGAGGCACAAGCGCAATCGGAAACCTTGCTGAAGATGCTGCGAAAAACCAGCTGATCGCTATTCGGCAGCGAGCGCCGTGTCGCCCGCGAACTTATCGACATAATCCGCCATCTGCCGCATGAACGAGGTCATCGCAGCCCTGACAGCGTTGAAATCCGGGCTCTTCTGCAGCGTGATCTCGTCGATATAGAGCGCGCGGTTGACCTCGATCTGCAGCGCGTGGAGCCCTCGGGAGGGTCGCCCGTAATGCTCGGTAATGAAGCCGCCGGCATAGGGCTTGTTGCGCACGGCGGCAAAGCCCATTTCCTCGAGTATCTGCATGGCGGCACGCGAAAGCTCGGCGGAAGCGCTGGTGCCGTAGCGGTCGCCGATGATGAAATCCGGGCGGACATGGCTGCCGGCGATGCGGATATTGCCGGGCATGGAGTGGCAGTCGATCAAAACGCCGAAACCGAACTTCACATGGGTCGCGGCGATCAGCCGCCGCAAGGCGGCATGATAGGGCTTGTAGATCGTCTCGATGCGCTTCAGCGCATCCTCGACCGGCACGCGGCGCGCATAGATTTCCATGTTTTCGGCAACGATGCGCGGAATGGTGCCGAGCCCGCCGGCAACCCGGATCGAGTTGATATTGGCATAGGGCGGCAGCGGCCCGTCGAACATGCGGGGATCGAGTTCATAGGGCTCGCGGTTCACGTCGATATAGGCGCGAGGAAAATTGGCAACCAGAAGCGGCGCCCCGAGGTCGCAGGCGGCCGAAAACAGCTCGTCTACATAGTGATCCTCCGAGCGGCGGATCGACATGCCCTGAAGACGGGACTGGGCGATGAAATCGGGGGGATAGATGCGGCCGCTATGCGGAGAGTTGTAGACAAAGGGAATTGACTGCGAAACGGGCTCCAGTATCTCGAATATTTCGAAATCGCGCATTTCTGCAGGCATCAGACGTCTTTACCATGTCAACAAGTTGTGCACTGCCCATGTTGCCAGTTGCTTGCGCGCAAGTCCATACTAACATCAACTGAAATGATGGCCGTCGACATTGCTATTCATCGCTTCTTTACGGGCGACGGATAAGGTTAACGGCTGAATAGCCATGAGAGATGACATTGATTGACGGTCCTGTAATGACTCAGAAGATACTTCTTGCCGAAGATGACAACGACATGCGTCGCTTCCTCGTGAAAGCGCTTGAAAAGGCGGGCTACAAGGTCTCGTCCTTCGACAACGGCGCCAGCGCCTACGACCGTCTTCGCGAAGAGCCCTTCTCGCTGCTTTTGACCGATATCGTCATGCCCGAGATGGACGGCATCGAGCTGGCGCGCCGCGCCACCGAGCTCGATCCTGACCTTAAGGTCATGTTCATCACCGGCTTTGCCGCCGTTGCGCTGAACCCTGATTCGAAGGCACCGAAGGATGCAAAGGTCCTTTCCAAGCCTTTCCACCTGCGCGAACTGGTCGACGAGGTCAACAAACTCCTTGCCGCATAAGGCATTCCGGCGGCGCGTCACAAAACTTCAAAAAAGCCTATTGACGGCTCAAAGGGTTTTGTGATCTATGCGCCGCCATCGGATGGGCGTGTAGCTCAGCGGGAGAGCACTACGTTGACATCGTAGGGGTCACAGGTTCAATCCCTGTCACGCCCACCATCCGATCCCCTTGACCCACAAGGGACTTTCGCCAAGCCGCCGATTGGTGAGTTTAAGTCTTCAAAGCATTGCCTCTCCTCAAGCCTTCCGAAGGCTTTATTTTGTGCACGTAATCTACTTGGGACGTGCCGCTGTTGCCCTTCGGTAATGAGGCAAATTTATCGAGATAAGAAACCTCCTCGCCTGCTATCCCGCGCTGTACCTTTCTCCACTCGCAGCGTACGTTTCCAGCGGCTAAACCGATCCAGGGCGCATGGAAGACGCTACCGTTTATCGCTGGCGGAGATTTGAGGGGAAGACTCGCATGCTGAGACTTGTTCGGGCATTGATCGCGATTGGGGCAATCGTGGCCCTGGGGATCGTTCTCTGGTTTGCGACCAGGCCGCCGCCGCTGGTGGTCCAGGGAGAAGTTTCCGCGAATCGCGTCGATCTCAGCCCCCGCGTGTCCGGACGTGTTGCCAAGCTCAACGCCGATGTCGGGGATAATGTCACGGCGGGCTCGGTGATCGCTGAATTGGAAAGCCCGCAACTGGTCGCAAGCCTGCAAATGGCGAAAGCCGCACTTGCCGTCTCCGAGGCCGACCTCATCAGAGTCAACAGCACCCGTCCGGAGACAATCGAGGCTCGAAAGGCGGAGTTGGCCGCCGCCGATGCCGACGTCACCCTTTATCAGGAGAATTCGGCGCGCCAGGCAAAGCTCGTCACCTCGGGCTCATCGACGCAATCGATGGTCGACGAAGCGACCCGCAACCTCGAATCTGCAATCCGCAAGCGGGAATCGGCACAGGCCGCTTTGGATCTTGCCGTCGCCGGATCGAGCAAGGAAGAAAAGGCGCTCGCCGCCACCCAGGTCGAGCAGGCAAAGGCCTCGCTGGCGCAGACGCAAACGGATGTCGGCGAATTAACCATCCACACGCCGATCGATGGGCAAGTGACGACGCGCGTGGCCGAGCTTGGGGAAAATTTCAGTGCCGGCGCACCCCTCTTCTCCCTGATCGACATCAACCACCCTTGGTTCACCTTCAACCTGCGTGAGGATCTGCTCAAGGGACTTGCGATCGGCGACCGGTTCGAGGTGACGGTGCCTGCCCTCGATAACAGCAGGATCGAGGTGCGGGTCACCGTCATCAATGCGCAGGGGCAGTACGCCACATGGCGCGCGACCCGGGCGACCGGCGATTTCGATCTGCGCACTTTCGAAGTCCGCGCCGAACCGATCAGCCCGGTCAAGGGACTGCGCCCGGGAATGAGCGCGATCGCACTCTGGCCCAAGGCGGGGTCGTGACGTGCTCGGAAAGGGAGCGATCAGACCCGGCTTTGCTCTCGTCTTCCGGCGGGAGGTCGATCATTTTCGCCGCCGCCCCTTCCTGCTTTTCCTGTCTACTCTTATGCCGCTGATATTGATGGGGCTTTTGGCAACCGTCTTCCACGAAGGCCTGGCAACCCGGTTGCCGATCGCCGTCCTCGACCTTGATGGCTCGGATCTTTCAAGAACCGTCATCCGCACCGTGGATGCCACGCCGGACACCGCCGTTGCCGTCCGGGTGGCCGATCTGGCCGAGGGCCGACATCTCATTCTGTCGGGAAAGGTGCACGGCCTGCTGTACCTTCCTCTCAATCTTGAGCGGGATACCCTCGCCGGCCGGCGTCCCGAGGTCGTTTTTTTCTATAACACCCAGACCCTGACGCCCGGCAACTTGACGCTTCGGGGGGTCAGCGCTGCCGTGCCGAGCGTGGCGGCGGTAATCCGGCTGGCGTTGCGAACCGAGAAGGGCGAGCCTGTCGACATCGCGCAGACAGACCTGCAGCCGATTCCGGTCCAGGTCCATCCGCTCTTCAATCCGACCCTCAACTACGCCTATTTTCTTCTTGCAGCCCTCTTACCGTCGGTCCTTCAGGTGGCCGTCATCACCACCATGGCCTATTGCGTCGGCCTTGATGTCGACCGGCCCTATCGTCTGCGGGTCCTTCGCAGGCTCGGAGGCGGCCTGTGGTGCGCGCTGTTCGGGAAGATCCTGCCTTATACGATCCTGTTTCTATTCGTGCTCGGCCTTTCCGATATCGTTCTTTTTTCCGTTCTCGAAATGCCGCTCAGAGGCGACAGGCTGCTTCTCGTTTGCGGCGGCATTCTCTTTGTGCTCGCCTGCCAGTTTCTGGGCACACTTTTTGCGCTTATCCTGCGCCCGACGGCAACAGCCATCAGCATCGGAGCCCTGTTCGCCGCCCCGGCATTCGGCTTCATGGGCATCGGCTTTCCCAGGCTTGGCATGAATTTCTTCGCCTATCACTGGGGCCAACTGCTGCCGGGGACCTGGTATCTGATGGTGCGCGTCGACCAGACCGTCCGGGGCACACCCGTCGACCTGTCGCTCCAGCCGCTGCTGTCCCTCCTCGCGCTGATGCTGATCCTGCTCCTCCTTGTGTTTCTCCGACTGACAGTCCTCGGCTTGCGCACCGATAGGATGCACGCAAGCAGACGGCTAAGAAGGGAGGGCGGGACATGAGCGGCCTTCTCGCGGTCTATCGCATCGAACTGGAGCGCATCTTCAAGCTGCGGCCCGCCTTCTCGGTCCTGGTGATTGCCGTTCTCATCTATTCGGTCTTCTATCCCCAGCCCTATCGAAACGAGGCCTTGCGGAACGTACCGATCGCGCTCGTGGATCGCGACGATACCGACAGCAGCCGGGAGCTCGCGCGCCGATTGGAAGCGTCTTCGGATATCACAATCGCGGCTACCTTTCCGGACGAGGTTTCGGCCGAGCGCGCGATTTTCGCGAGGAACCTATTCGGGCTTGTCGTCATCCCCAAATACTTCGAGCGGGACCTGCTGCACGGTCGCGCGTCGCCGATCGCTCTTTATGCCGACGCCAGCTATTTCCTGGTCTATCAGCGCATCTCCGGCGCGGCGACAGCGGTTGCCCGAACCATGGGTGCCGAAATCGAGACCGCTCGCCTGATCGCCGCCCATGTGGATCCGGTGATTGCAGAGGCCGCCCCGGATCCGCTCCCTCTGACGGCGGTCACCCTCTTCAATCCTCAAGGCGGTTATGCGACCTATATTCTTCCCGCTGCCCTAGTGCTCATCCTGCAGCAGACCCTGCTGATCGGCGTCGGCCTGCTCGAAACGCATCCAAACCCGAAGCTGGAGGCATTGTCGCAGCAGCAGGCGGGTCCCTATGACAGGATATTGGGCAAATTGCTCGCCTATCTGACGATCGAGATATTCGCCGCCTCCTTCTACCTGATTGCCCTGCCCTATCTTTACGGCATTCCGAGGCTCGGATCGCCCGTCGCGATCGCGATCTTTGCCCTACCCTTCATCATCGCCGTATCGTCGCTTGGCATGGTCATCGCCAGGCTGCTGCGAAACCCGCTGGCGGTCCAGTTGCTGACGGCCGCTGTCGGAATACCGTTTCTGTTCCTTGCGGGATTTTCCTGGCCGGCGGAAGCAATCCCGAACTGGCTGAAAGACATAGCCCTCGTGCTGCCCAGCACTTCCGCGATTTTTGGGATGGTCGGTGTTGCGCAGTTGGGCGCGACCATCGCCGAGGTATCTCAGCAATTCCTCACGCTGTGGATATTGGCGGTCGTCTACACCGTTCTTGCGTTTTTTCTCGAAGCTCGAAGTCCCACAAGCGCCTGAATATGCGAGACGTGCCGCACCGGGCCCTCAACGCCCCGCAATTTTGCATGCCTGCATTGTCCGTGACACTATTGTGACAATGCAGTGACGCGCCTACATGCAGCGGCAGAAAAAAAGAAAAACAAGTGAGTTCAAAATGCAAAACAAAAGAAACGCCATCAAAGGCGGCTTCATGCGCTTCTTCTCGTCGGCCAATTTTGTCGCCCGACGCCGCCGCAAATCAGAAGTCAAAACTCCCGCTATCCATCCTTCCGTATTGGACGGATTCTTCGGCTAATCGACAAAGGAAGGCTCAAGGCCGTAACGCGCCTCGAGCCGATAGCCAGCCCGCTCCCACCGATTGCGGGCGGCCAGCCACCGGCTCTGCGCCGGACCAGCCGTCACTGTTCCAATACATGCCCCCAGAACCAATTGGCCGGGTAGGAATGAACCCCGCGGTCGACGAAGCTGTATCGATAGAGACAGCTGCGAAGCGCTAGAATGTGCCACGTGTCGTTGGGGTATGGCGATCCGCGCTGCGGCAGGCTTGCCTCGCGATCGCAATAGGCTAGAACCCTGTTATAGTGGTTGAGAAGCCTGGGATCGGAATCGACGCGAACGCCGCCATAATAGGTTTCGTAGTTCGACGGCGCTTCCGCCGCTGAAATACATGCAAGGCTGAGTGCTATTCCTGCTGCCATCAACAATTTCATCGGACCCACCTCGAGCTATGGTTTAATCACGGAAATCGGGCGCATCGGCTTTTGTTCTCGCCCCGGATCGACTTTTCCGTCTCACCTTAAAGCGCATTTGCAACAAAGCTTTGCCGCAACCCTGCTGTAAAATATCATCACAGACGAATCGGAAGTTAGGAGCAGAATCGCCATGGGCAAGGTCAGCCGGATTTCATGTGCCCTCGCGGCATTTTTCTTAGTTGCGAGCGGCGCGATGGCGCAGAATTTTCCCGGTCCTCCCGGCCTTATCGCCCTGCCTGGCAAATGCTCGAAGCTGGTCGTCGGCAAGCTCGACGCGTCGAAAGGATGCAAGGGCGAATTGGCGACCGTGACCGGCCCTGACGGGACCGTGACCTTTATTTTCACGTCTGAAGGCAAAATGCTCGGCTTCGGTGGTGACGGACGAACCGTACGGCCGACGACGCCCGGAAACGCGCGCCTGACGCTGAATATGGTCTCGACGGGTGTCGGTACGAAGATGACGGGCCAGGTCGAGGCATCAGGCTTCTGCACCTTCGGCAACCCCTATTCGGGCAAACCGACCACGATCGAATGCACGGCAAAATCCAAGGATTCCGCCTTCACGGGCAGTTTCAAGACGAATGGCAAAGCGCCGCCGGCAAATACCAAAGCTCCGAGCAAGAAATAACTCGAATGGCGCCGTAACGAGAGCCATGGCGGCGAGCTTGCCCATCTTTCGGTAGCTTGTCCGTTTCCCCTTAACGCCCGATCACAGGACAGCCGCGGACATTTGCAAAGTAGATGCGATCGGGACCGTGGTGGGTAAAGCCTTCCACGACAACGCGGCGCGGGTCGACATCGATGACATGCGGGCGGTGAAAGCCCATGTCACGGGCCTCGTCTTCGGCGTCATCGAGATTGCAGGCATGCGCATGGCGCGGCGGTGGCGGCGGGCCACCGTCGTCGTCATCGTATCCTTGTTGCGGCGGATAGCCGGGCGGCGGGCCGGTCTCCATGTCATAGTCCTGCGCTAGCGCCAGATGCGGGACGCTGACGACGCCAACGAAAAGCGCCAGCGCCACGGTGGTCAGACGGGAGATCATGTCTTCCTCCTGTATTTCCCCTTCCCCCTGCGTTACCGGCCCCTGTCTTGCCCGGCCCCTCATGTTCCTCAGGCGGATCTCGATGCACGACGCAGCCGGACAAGAGCGATCAAGGAGCGATCATGGAACGCCCTTCGCAAACGGCTTGCCGGGTTGAAGGTTCCTCTTAAGGAGGGGCTTTGGGAAGTGTCAGGACATTATGAAACCCCGGGGCAGGCTCAGGACAGCGCTGCCACAACCCAGGGACTATGAAGCTGCAGTAGCCGCTTCGTCAGCAATTGTCGCCGTCCAGCTCGTAGGTCATCCCGACGATGCTGCCGTCACGCTCGTGAACCAGCTTCGGCGCATAGACCGGCTCGCAGTCCGGTGCCGCTGCCGCCGCCGGATCGATGGAGCCCGTCACCGTGCTGACGTCCACCTCGGGCGTTTGCGTTGAATAATCGATGACGCCCTCAAGCGCCGCCCATACTGGAGCTGCTGCAGCCATCAATAGCGCTGCTGCCGCTACGCATCTGAATGCCATCCGCCTATGCATGTTCGCCTCCAGCAGTAAAACCGCTGCCTATCAACTGTATTCGAAGCTCATTTGTTCCGCGCTTCAAGTAATGAATCCGGGCTTTTTGGGCGTAGCTCGTCGGCTATTCTATGCATTTTATGCAATTCTGAAATAATATAGGTCAGTATGTAGATTCGGCCTACGCCGACTGGCCAATGCCCAAAGGACGGATTCTTGATTAGACTCGTCCGAATCTGGAAAATTCTAATAAATAATGATTAGGCCCGACTAACCCGCGCCGGATGATCTGCGCTCAAATAACGGGCTCAGCCTTGCAAAATTGCCGTTGTGGAAAAACCTGCTTGACGAGGCTCATCGGCCTCCCTACGCCTCGAAGACACGCGTTCGCGCAAGGAGATGACCAGTGCCAATCCTCGTCTACATCGCGCATTTCTTTGGTGGCGTATTCCTGGCAAACGGCATTCCGCATTTTGTATCCGGCGTCTGCGGCAGACCGTTTCGCACGCCTTTCGTGCGCATGCATGGCGGGGACGTCAGCTCGCCGACCATGAATGTCATCTGGGGCTGGCTGAACCTTTTGGTCGCCTACTTGCTCTTCATCGACGTCGGCCCGCTTTACCTGGGTTCGCTGGTCGATACTGTCGCCAGCGGTGCGGGCATGCTGCTGACCGGCATTGTGCTCTCAAGGATATTTGCAGGGCAACGGGCAATCTGATCGGTGGCCACACGGCGGTTTTAATGATGCGCTTGCCGCCACAGGCGGTTGTGAACCTGCGCGCCGGCAATGGCGATCGCCAGTTCCATCGCCCTGTCCATGTCATTCTGGCTGGGTACGCTGCCTTCGAGCACGATCGTCGTTTCGACGATCGTCACCGTAATGTCGCTCGCGTCGATATCCTCGGCATAGGCGAGAGCGCTCGCGATAGCTGATTTCAGCGCCGCGTGGCGATGACCAAAATTTCCCTGCTCGAAACCGGAATCGCCGGAGAACGGCTGCTTGAACACCATGTCGATCGTCCCTTGCTACGACGAATGGGTAACGCCTGGGGATGTCTTTGGTTCGACCGGCTTTAGCGGGAGCGGATGTCCTTCTTGGTGGAGGCATCAGCATCGGCCGGCGCTTCCTTGGAAAGGTCAACGCCTGTCACATGGGCCGGCACGTGGATATCGTCATGCGTGGCCGGCGGCAGCGTCAGGTCGACATTGTGCGGCGGCAGCACCTGAGCGTGCCGCAAGGCGTTTGGCCGCGCTCGTTTGGAGCTCTTGGCCGGCGTCGGCGGCTTCTCCGAAGGATGGCGGAAATGGGGTGTCATGATAAAATCTCCTGGGTCTCGGATGACAGCACGGAGGTGCCCTGCATGTGTTTCGAACGTCGTTCGTTGCGTTTGGTTCCCGTAAAATTTGCACAGCAGTTGGAAGGAAGCGTGAAATCAATCAAAGGTTGCGCCCTGCGCCCTTGACGTCGCGGGCAACTTCACTACTTTTAGGATGTCCTGCGGCCCCTGACATTGGCAGGACGAAAAACATTGGTGCCGGGCCCCTCTGGCGAGAGTTTGAACGGCGCTCTCGCGATGTCGGTACCGCCTGCAGATGAGCCGGCGGATTTTCTTTCGATGACAAACCCAACCATGCCTCGCCCGCATGCCGTTTTCGGCATGGCGCGTCTTTTTGCCTACCGGCATATGATCCTCAGAGCCGGAGGCCGGTCATGAAACAGCCGATCACCCATCACAGCGCGCTCGGCTATTTCAAATGGGCCTTTATCGTCACTGCTGCGGGCCTCGTGCTCGGCGGCGTGCTCGGCTGGAACATGACGAATACGCTCGGCGGCGTAGCCACCGCCTTCTTCATCTGTGCGGTTCTGGCCGTTCTGGAGATTTCGCTCTCTTTCGACAACGCCATCGTCAATGCCAACAAGCTCAAGGAAATGACGCCTGTCTGGCAGAAGCGTTTCCTGACCTGGGGCATCGTCATTGCTGTCTTTGGCATGCGCATCGTCTTCCCGCTGGCGATCGTCGCTGTGGCGGCCCATATCGACCCCATAGAGGCGCTGAACCTGGCGGCAAGGCAGCCGGATAAATATGCCGAGATCATGCACGGCGCGCACCTGCCGATCGCGGCTTTCGGCGGCACCTTCCTGATGATGGTCGGCCTCACCTATTTCTTCAACCACGAGAAAGATGTCCACTGGATCGTGTTCC
This sequence comes from Neorhizobium sp. P12A, assembly GCF_008365395.1. Taxonomy (NCBI): domain Bacteria; kingdom Pseudomonadati; phylum Pseudomonadota; class Alphaproteobacteria; order Hyphomicrobiales; family Rhizobiaceae; genus Neorhizobium; species Neorhizobium sp. P12A. The sequence goes on from NZ_QOVX01000001.1 coordinate 1,071,341, forward strand.
TCGAAAAGGCGATGTCGCGCTTTGCGACCATCAAGGGCATCGAGATCGCCTTCGTGCTGATTCTTGTGCTGATCTTTTCCTCGCAGTTGAAGGATGCTGGTGAAGCCACGACCTTCATCTATTCCGCCATCTATGGTCTCATCACTTTTCTGCTGCTGGAGGTGCTCGCGGGTTTTCTCGATGCTTCGCAGCGCGCGATGAGCGAGGCGGCAAAGGGCGGACTGGGCGCATTCCTCTACCTTGAAGTGCTGGATGCGAGCTTCTCCTTCGACGGCGTCATCGGCGCCTTCGCGCTGACGCAGAACCTTTTCATCATCGCCATCGGTCTCGGTATCGGCGCCATGTATGTGCGCTCGATGACGATCATGCTGGTGGAGAAGGGAACGCTGATGCACTACCGCTATCTCGAGCACGGTGCCTTCTACGCGATCATCGCCCTTTCGTTCATCATGTATCTGCAGACGCTGGTACACATACCCGAGGTGATCACCGGGCTTGGCGGCGCCGGCCTGATCGGCATCTCGCTCTGGTCGTCCATCCGCTTCAACAGGAAAAACGGCATCGTCCATGAGCATTCAGGACGAAATGAAAAAGTAAGAGCCGGGTGAAAAACCGGAATCTCGGCGGCGGGCGAAAGTCCGCCGCCTTCGCTTTGCCCCTCCCCGCGCCGTGCCAAGCATCGGCAACCGCCTTGCTTTCTTTCGCTGCATTGCACACTATCCCATCCGGGAACAGCAACAGCCGCACAACGATGCGCGCCGGGCGAAGAGAAAAATGTCGATCAAAGCAAGCATTTATCACCTGACGCATTACAAATACGACAATCCGGTCATTCTCGGGCCTCAGATCATTCGTCTGAAGCCCGCATCACACTCCAAGACGAGGGTGCTCAGCCATTCGCTGAAGGTCACGCCCTCCAATCATTTCGTCAATTTGCAGCAGGACCCCTACGGCAATTATCTCGCCCGCTACGTCTTTCCCGAGCCGGTCACAGAGTTGAAGATCGAGGTCGATCTCGTCGCCGACATGACGGTCTACAATCCGTTCGACTTCTTCGTCGAGGAGGAAGCGACCAAGTGGCCCTTCGACTACCCCGAAACGATCCGCGAGGACCTGTCGATCTATCTCACGCCGGAAGAGCCCGGCCCGCTGCTTGCCGCCTTCCTTGAAACGATCGACCGTTCGAAGCAGAAGACCGTGGACATGGTCGTCGGCCTGAATGCCCGCCTGCAGCACGAGATCGGCTATGTCATCCGCATGGAGGCCGGCGTGCAAACGCCTGAGGAGACCTTGCAGACTGCCAAGGGCTCCTGTCGCGATACCAGCTGGCTGCTGGTGCAGATCCTGCGCCATCTCGGCCTCGCCGCCCGCTTCGTCTCCGGCTATCTCATCCAGCTCACCCCCGATCTCAAGGCGCTCGACGGCCCCTCGGGCACTGAATACGACTTCACGGACCTGCATGCGTGGTGCGAGGTCTACCTGCCCGGCGCCGGCTGGATCGGTCTCGATCCGACATCAGGCCTTTTGACCGGCGAAAGCCACATCCCGCTCGCCGCCACGCCACACTTTCGCAATGCAGCGCCGATCTCCGGCGGCTATATCGGCGAAGCGAACACTGAATTCGCCTTCGACATGAAGGTGACCCGCGTCGCCGAGCATCCGCGCATCACCAAGCCCTTTTCCGATGAAAGCTGGGATGCGCTGAACGCGCTCGGCGAGGAAGTCGACCGCGTTTTGAAAGAAGAGGACGTGCGCCTCACCATGGGCGGCGAACCGACCTTCGTGTCGATCGACGACTTCGAGTCTGAGGAATGGAACACCGGAGCCGTCGGCCCGACCAAGCGCGACAAGGCTGACAACCTGATCCGCCGTCTGCGCGAGCGTTTCGCCCCCGGCGGTTTCCTGCATTACGGCCAGGGCAAGTGGTATCCCGGCGAGAGCCTGCCACGCTGGACCTTCTCGCTCTATTGGCGCAAGGACGGCAAACCGATCTGGCAGAATCCCGACTTGATCGCACTGGAAGGCGCAAAGACAGGTTCTACGTCAGAAGATGCGGAAAAGCTGTTGACCGCGGTCGCAAGCGAACTCGCAATCGCCCCCGATATGGTGCAACCGGCCTACGAGGATCCGGCCGAATGGATCGTCAAGGAGGGCAGCCTTCCTGAAAACGTTGACCCCTCCAATTCGAAACTGAAGGACCCGGAAGAGCGCAGCCGCATCGCGCGCGTCTTCGAGCGCGGCCTGACGGTCCCGACAGGTTATGTCCTGCCGGTCCAGGCAGGTTATGTCCTGCCGGTCCAGGCATGGAATGCGCGTGCGAACGGTCGACGCTGGGTCAGCGAGAAATGGCGCACCCGTCGTGGCCGCATCTTCCTCGTTCCCGGCGACAGCCCGGTCGGCTTCCGCCTGCCGCTCGGCACCCTGCCCTACGTGCCGCCGGCGCGCTATCCCTATATCCACACCGCCGACCCCTCGATCCCGCGTCAGCCATTGCCCGATGTCTTCGTGCCGGTCGGCCGGGCCATGCCCGAAGCGTCCTTCCAGACGGATGACAGCGCGCAGGGCCGGATCGAACAGACGCTCGGCGAAATCGGCGGCGCCGTGCGCACCGCTCTCTCGGTCGAACCACGCGACGGCCGCCTTTGCGTCTTCATGCCGCCGGTCGAGCGGATCGAGGACTATCTGGAACTGCTGGCCGCCGCCGAAAACGCCGCCGGCGCCATCGGGCTACCAATCCACATCGAGGGTTATCCGCCGCCGCAGGATGAACGCATCAACGTCATCCGCGTCGCGCCAGACCCCGGCGTCATCGAGGTCAATATCCACCCCGCGGCAAGGTGGGGCGAGTGCGTTGACATCACGACTGTGATCTACGACGAAGCCCGCAAGACGCGGCTGGGTGCCGACAAGTTCATGATAGACGGCCGCCACACCGGTACCGGCGGTGGAAACCACGTGGTCGTCGGCGGCCAGAATCCCAATGACAGCCCCTTCCTGCGCCGCCCGGACCTGTTGAAGAGCCTGGTACTGCACTGGCAGCGCCATCCTTCGCTGTCCTACCTCTTCTCGGGCCTCTTCATCGGCCCGACCAGCCAGGCGCCGCGCATCGACGAGGCCCGCCACGACAGCCTTTACGAGCTGGAGATCGCCATGGCCCAGGTGCCGGCGCCGGGCCATGGCATCCAGCCCCTGCCCTGGCTCGTCGACCGCCTGTTCCGCAACATCCTCACCGACGTGACCGGTAACACGCACCGCGCCGAGATTTGCATCGACAAGCTGTTTTCGCCCGACGGCCCGACCGGCCGTCTTGGCCTCGTCGAATTCCGTGGCTTCGAAATGCCGCCGAACGCCCGCATGAGCCTTGCCCAGCAGTTGCTTGTGCGTGCACTGATCGCCCGCTTCTGGAAGAACCCGATCGACGGCAAGTTCGTCCGCTGGGGCACGACCCTGCACGACCGTTTCATGCTGCCTCACTATATCTGGCAGGATTTCCTCGATGTACTGGCCGACCTGAAGCAGAACGGCTTCGACCTGCGCTCCGAATGGTTCCAGGCCCAGCTCGAATTCCGTTTCCCCTTCTGCGGCGAGGTCGAATACGAGGGCAACAAGCTGGAAGTGCGCCAGGCGCTGGAGCCGTGGCACGTCATGGGCGAGGAAGGTGCTGCCGGCGGAACGGTTCGCTATGTCGACAGCTCCGTCGAGCGGCTGCAACTGCGCCTGGAAACCAACAATCCCTCGCGCTACGCCGTCACCTGCAACGGCCGTCGCGTCCCGCTGACACCAACCGGAGCCTCCAGCGTCTCGGTTGCCGGCGTCCGCTTCAAGGCCTGGCATCCAGCCTCCGGCCTGCATCCGGTGCTGCCGGTTAACACCCCGCTGACATTTGACATTTATGATACGTGGTCCAATCGTTCGATCGGCGGCTGCATCTACCATGTTGCCCATCCCGGCGGCCGGAACTATGAGACGTTCCCCGTCAATGGTAATGAGGCGGAAGCGCGCCGTCTTGCGCGATTCGAGCCTTGGGGGCACACGGCCGGCGGTTATATCCTGCGGTCCGAGCAGGCATCGCCGGAATTCCCGCTGACGCTTGATCTGCGACGTCCGCCGGGAATTTGAACCAGAGATAGAGATGAGCAAGAAACCGGCGACTGATTTGCGGGACGATATGGAGGCTGAAGCCGGCGGCGCTCCGGCCTTTGCCTATTGCCCCCTGCCGGGTGTCGCAGACGAAATGGTGGACAACAACAACGCCGTCCGCCCCGTCTGGCAGAACCTGCTTGCCGCCCTTTCGCGCATGCCGGAAAAAGAGCTGCATGACCGCTTCGCCCGCGCCGACCGCTATTTGCGCGATGCCGGCGTCTTCTATCGCGCCTATGGCGCCAAGGGCGCCAGCGAGCGCAGCTGGCCGATCTCGCATATCCCTGTTCTAATCGACGAGCGCGAATGGCAGAGCCTGTCTGAAGGGCTCGTACAGCGCGCCGATCTCCTGGAGCAGATCATCGCCGACATCTACGGCGAGGGCCGGCTGGTCCAGGAAGGGTTCATTCCGCCGGCGCTGATCGCTTCCAATCCCGAATTCCTGAGACCGCTGGTCGGCGTGAAGCCGGCAGGCGGGCATTATCTGCATTTCCTTGCTTTCGAGGTCGGCCGCGGGCCTGATGGAAACTGGTGGGTGCTCGCCGACCGGTCCCAGGCTCCCTCCGGAGCCGGTTTTGCGCTTGAGACGCGTGTCGCGACCACCCGCGCATTTTCAGACATCTATGCCGAAACCCGCGTTCACCGTCTTGCGTCCTTCTTCGGCGCGTTCCGCAACACGCTGCAGAACATGAAGGAAGGCGGCGACGGCCGCATCGCCGTCCTCTCTCCCGGTCCTGCCAACGAGACCTATTACGAACACGCCTACATCGCCCGCTATCTCGGCCTCATGCTGCTGGAAGGCGAAGACCTTACCGTCGTCAACGACAAGGTGATGGTGCGAACCGTTGCAGGCCTGAAGCCCATCAGCGTTCTCTGGCGCCGCATGGACGCCGCCTATGCAGATCCGCTGGAGTTGGATCAGCATTCGCATATCGGCACCCCAGGTATGGTGCAGGCACTACGTGCCCAGTCGGTCACAATCGTCAATGCGCTGGGCTCGGGCATTCTCGAGACAAGGGCACTGCTGGCCTTCATGCCCACGATCTGTCGGGAACTCCTCGGAGAGGAACTCAAGCTACCCTCGATCGCGACATGGTGGTGCGGGCAGGAAAGCGAGCGCAGCCAGGTCGCGCGCAATATCGAAAAAATGGTGATCGGCCCGGCCTATTCCCGCCTGCCTTTCTTCGACGACAACGGCCAGTCCGTGCTTGGCTCGACGCTACGCTCCACCGCCAAGGAATCGATTACAGACTGGCTGCAGACGGATGGCCATAAGCTCGTCGGCCAGGAGGTCGTCACCTTGTCGACGACGCCGGCCTGGGTCGGCGGCAAGCTCGTGCCGCGGCCGATGAGCCTGCGCGTTTTTGCCGCCCGCACCGAAAAGGGCTGGCAGATCATGCCGGGCGGCTTTGCCCGTATCGGCAGCGGCGCCGACGTTGCCGCAATCGCCATGCAGTCGGGTGGTTCGGCAGCGGATGTCTGGATCGTCAGCGACAAGCCGGTTGAGCGCCACACCCTGCTGCCCGCCGAAGAAAGCTTCACCCGCAATATGCCGGGAAGCCTGCCCAGCCGTTCGGCCGACAATCTCTTCTGGCTCGGCCGCTATATCGAACGCGCCGAGGGCGCGTTGCGCATCCTTCGCGCGTGGCATGGCCGCTTTGCCGAATCCGCGGATCCAAGCGAACCGCTGCTTGCCGATGTTTCGCAATATCTCGCCGCCGTCGATATCGACACGGAGGAAGCGGTCCCGGAAAGCCTGCTGCGCAATATCGACAGTGCCGTCTATTCTGCAAGCAACATCCGCGACCGTTTCTCGCCCGACGGCTGGCTGGCGCTGAACGATCTCGCCAAGACGGCCCGCCGCTTCCGGGAAACGGTCAGCCCCGGCGACGACGCCAGCCATGCGATGACGATCCTCCTGCGCAAGCTTGCGGGCTTTGCCGGCCTCGTCCACGAAAACATGTACCGCTTCACCGGCTGGCGCTTCCTGTCGATCGGCCGCTATATCGAGCGTGGACTGCATATGACCCGACTGCTCGGCCGCATGTCGGGACCGGAAGCGCCCGATGGCGCGCTCGACATGCTGCTGGAGATCGGCGATAGCGTCATGACCCACCGTCGCCGCTACAACGTCAATACAGCGCGCCTGACCGTGACAGACCTTCTCGCCCTCGATCCGCTCAACCCGCGCTCGATCCTCTTCCAGATGAACGAGATCCACCGGGAGGTGGAGCAACTGCCAAAGGCTTTCGTCAACGGCCAGATGTCGCCCTTCTTCCGCGAGGCGATGCGCCTGCATTCGGGCCTTGCCGTCATGACACCCGAAGCGATGAATGAAGAGGTCTATCGCCGGCTGGAACAAGAGCTGGAACGCTTCTCCGATCTCCTGGCACAGACCTATCTCGGATAGAACATGCTCTACGATCTCTCGCTGCACATGGGCTACCTCTACGACGTCCCGGCCTCGGGCGCGCGCCACATCCTGCGCTTGCTGCCCCTGTCTCTGCCGGAACGCCAGCGGCTGATCGCCGGATCGCTGACGATCTCGCCGCAGCCGGAGGAGCGGGCCAGTTTCTTCGATTTCTTCCTGCACCCGACGACCTCGATCCTGTTGCGCAGCGCGCATGAGAAGCTCGACATTCGCATGCAGGCCCGCGTGCAGGTAGAAAGCCAGCCGGTCACCGCGGACTTTTCGCCGATACTGAAGAAGCTTCCGGAAGAGATTGCCGACTACTGGTCGCTCGACGCCTCGTCGCCGCATCATTTCCTCGGCAACAGCCCGCGCCTGCCCGAAACGCCCGAGATATCAGACTACGCCCGGCAATGGGCTTCGACAGATCTCACCGCGATGCAGATCGCCCACGCCATCTGTTCGCAAGTCCACAAGGATTTCGTCTACGACGCCAAGGCGACCACGGTCGATACCACGCCGAAGGAGGCCTTCCGCATCAAGCGCGGCGTCTGCCAGGATTTCGTGCATGTAATGATCATCGCGCTCAGAAGTCTCGGCATTCCGGCCGGCTATGTCAGCGGCTTCCTGCGGACCATCCCCCCACCGGGCAAGGCGCGGCTGGAAGGCGCGGACGCAATGCATGCCTGGGTGCGAATCTGGTGTGGCGAGATGGCGGGCTGGATCGAGCTCGATCCTACCAACAACATCCCCGCTGGCACCGACCACATCGTCGTTGCCTACGGCCGCGACTATTCCGATGTCGCCCCCGTCATCGGCATCCTCAAGAGCTACGGCAATCACAAGACGATCCAGGCCGTGGACGTGATTCCGCTGAAATAGTCATCCCAAAACTGGAAAATATCGGCCGATCGCTACAAGTTGAGCGATTTTTGAAACCGGGAACTTACGGCTTTCCTGCAATGGTGCCCCCGGGTTCTAGGTCTTTTTCGGGGTGAGCATGATGGGCACCAAATTCAGTCGGCATGTGAGCCGCTTCCTACGCGATCGCGGTGGTAATTTCGCTATAATGACGGCAATCGCCATTCCGGTTCTGGCAGGATCCGCCGGCATCGCCGTTGATATGACCAATATGATGATGTCTCGCAGCGAGCTTCAGGAGGCGACCGACGCCGCAGCCCTGGCCGCAGCGACCGCTTTGGCCAATGGCGGGACGGATACGACCGGAGCGCCGCAGCTTGCCAAGGATTTTGTCGCTGGCCAAATGGCGAACTTTCTCGGCAGCGATACCAATACGATAAACGCGATCAAATCCGGAACCAACGCCAACGTACAGCAAACCATCACCTCCGGGGGTACGTCATACGCGGTCACGGTCAGCAGTTCCTACTCGATGCCCGTCAGCGGCCTCACCCACATGCTCGGTTGGAACACCGTTCAGGTGGGAGCGAGCAGCTCGACGACGAGCGGCACAACGCAGACGAGAACCGCGCTTTCCATGATGCTCGCTCTCGACGAATCCGGATCCATGGCAGACCCCACTGATGTCGTCGCGTCGCAGACGTGCGCGAAGAAGAAGAATGGTGTCTGCACGAAATACAACTACACCTACGTCTCGAAAATTCAGGCGCTGAAGACGGCTGCCGGTGCACTTTTCGACGCGCTCGATACCGCCGACCCCACCCATGTATTGGTCCGGACCGGCGCCGTTTCCTATACAAGTACTGTCATGGGTCAGACGAAGAATCCGACCATGAACTGGGGCACTACTGCTGCCCGCGCCTATGTGAACGGTATGCCGTCGAACCCTCAGGGCGGCACGGACGCAACGGGTGCGATGACGATCGCCGATGCTGCCGCCAAGAAGAGCCCTGATGGAACGGACACCGAAACGATCCAGCAGGCCACCAAGGGCAACAAGACCTCCGATCGCTTCATCATTTTGATGACCGATGGTGAAATGACCGGCAACAGCAGCACATGGAACAAGACGCTGGATCAGTCGGTGCGCGACAAATGCACCGCTGCCAAGGCCGACGGCATTACCATTTTCTCGGTGGCATTCATGGCGCCTGCCGATGGCAAGTCACTGCTGCAATTCTGCGCTTCGAACAGCTCGAACTACTACGATCCCGATACGATGGAAAATCTGGTAAGTGCGTTCAAATCCATCGCTCAGACGGCGACCAGCTCGGCCACGCTCTTGACGAACTGATTACTCGGCGATCGCAAATATAAACAAAAACGAAAAAGCCGCCTCGGAACAATCCGAAGCGGCTTTTCGTTATCCATCGATCTGCGGATAAAATCGGGAAAACCAATCGAAATCAAGTTCTTTTAGACAATGCGAGAAGCCGTAGGCCAAATTTTGCATTTGCTCCGATCCCATATTGCAACTGCAGCATAAGGGTGCATAAACTGGCTGCTGAAATGTGAATGGCAAAACGATTTGATCAGATATAACCTTCTGAAAATAAAATCAAAATTGGCGAGAGACCCCATGAACACCCCGACCAAGGCCACACTCCCTACCCCGGCCCCTCGCAGTTCCCGCCCGGAAATTCTTGCGGAAGAAATCATTGAACGCCTGACATACCGTATCGGCAAGGATGCCAAGGTCGCAAAGCCCCATGACTGGCTGACCGCCACGATCCTCGTCATTCGTGACCGCATCATCGACAAGTGGATGGATTCGACGCGCAAGACCTATGCGACAGGTGCAAAGCGCGTTTACTACCTATCCCTCGAATTCCTCATCGGGCGCCTGATGCGCGACGCCGTTTCCAACCTCGGCCTGATGGAAGAGATCAGTGGCGCGCTGACTTCGCTCGGCGTCGATATCAACGTGATTGCCGGGCTGGAGCCGGACGCGGCACTCGGCAACGGTGGCCTTGGCCGTCTCGCCGCCTGTTTCATGGAGTCGATGGCGACGGTCGACGTGCCTGCCTACGGCTACGGCATCCGCTACGTCCATGGCCTCTTCCGCCAGCAGATGGCTGACGGCTGGCAGGTCGAGCTGCCGGAAACCTGGCTCGCCCATGGCAACCCTTGGGAATTCGAGCGCCGCGAAAGCGCCTATGAAATCGGCTTCGGCGGCTCCGTCGAGTTCGTCACCGGCCATGACGATCAGCCGCGCTACGTCTGGAAGCCGGCTGAGCGCGTTATCGCGGCCGCCTTCGACACGCCCGTAGTCGGCTGGCGCGGCAATCGCGTCAATACGCTGCGTCTCTGGTCGGCACAGCCAATCGACCCGATCCTGCTTGCCGCCTTCAACGCTGGCGATCACATCGGCGCGCTGCGCGAAAGCAACAAGGCAGAAAGCCTGACCCGCGTTCTCTATCCGGCCGATGCGACCCCTGCCGGCCAGGAACTGCGCCTGCGCCAGGAGTTCTTCTTCTCCTCCGCTTCGCTGCAGGACATCCTCCGCCGTCATCTGCAGCAGTATGACGACCTGACCTCGCTGCCCGACAAGGTCGCGATCCAGCTCAACGATACCCATCCGGCAATCTCGGTCATCGAGCTGATGCGTCTGCTCTGCGACGTTCACGGCATTGAGTTCGATGCCGCATGGGACCTGACCCGCCGCACCTTCTCCTACACCAACCACACGCTTCTGCCGGAAGCGCTCGAAAGCTGGCCCGTCCCGCTGCTGGAGCGCATGCTGCCGCGCCATGTGCAGATCATCTACGCGATCAACGCCAAGGTCCTGGTCGAGGCGCGCAAGGAGCGCAACTTCAACGACACCGAGGTCCGCTCGATCTCCCTGATCGACGAAGGTGGCGATCGCCGGGTGCGCATGGGCAACCTCGCCTTCGTCGGCTCGCACTCGATCAACGGCGTCTCCGCCCTGCACACCGACCTGATGAAGGTCACGGTCTTTGCCGACCTGCACCGCCTCTATCCCGATCGTATCAACAACAAGACGAACGGGATTACGCCGCGCCGCTGGCTGATGCAGTGCAACCCCGGCCTGACCGGCCTGATCCGCGAGACGATCGGCGATGATTTCCTCGATGATGCGGAAAAGCTGAAACCGCTCGACGCCTTTGCCCGCGACAGCGCCTTCCAGCAGAAGTTCGCGGCCGTCAAGCGCGACAACAAGGTGCGGCTCTCCAACCTCGTCGCACAGCGCATGGGCATCAAGCTCGATCCCAACGCGATGTTCGACATCCAGATCAAGCGTATCCACGAATACAAGCGCCAGCTTCTCAACATCATCGAGACTGTCGCGCTCTACGATCAGATCCGCTCGCGGCCCGAGCTGGACTGGCAGCCGCGCGTAAAGCTGTTCGCCGGCAAGGCGGCACCGAGCTACCACAACGCCAAGCTGATCATCAAACTGATCAACGACGTTGCCCGCGTGATCAACAACGATCCGTCGGTACGCGGCCTGCTGAAGGTGGTCTTCGTTCCGAACTACAATGTCTCGCTTGCCGAGGTCATGGTCCCGGCCGCCGATCTCTCCGAGCAGATTTCGACCGCCGGCATGGAAGCGTCAGGCACCGGCAACATGAAGTTTGCGCTGAACGGCGCGCTGACGATCGGCACGCTCGACGGCGCCAATGTCGAGATGCGTGACAATGTCGGCGCTGACAATATCGTCATCTTCGGCATGACGGCAGATGAAGTCGCGAAGGCCCGCAGCGACGGCCATGATCCTCGCAAGGTCATCGAGCAATCCCGCGAGCTTGCCCAGGCACTCGCCGCCATCAGCTCCGGCGTGTTCTCGCCCGACGACCGCAACCGCTTTACCGGCCTGATCGAGGGTATCTATGCCCACGACTGGTTCATGGTTGCGGCCGATTTCGATGCCTATGCGGCAGCTCAGCGCGACGTCGATGCGCTTTGGGCCAAGCCGTCGGAATGGTATTCGAAGACGATCTGCAACACGGCCCGCATGGGCTGGTTCTCTTCCGACCGTACGATCCGGCAATATGCCGATGAAATCTGGAGAGCGGGATGAAAAAGCAGAAGCCCGCCGGCGAAACAGACGTTTCCGAGAACATTTCGACAGAAGAGATCGCAAGCGTTCTCGCCGGCAGGCATTCCGATCCTTTTTCCATACTCGGCGTGCATCCCGCAAATGGCGGTTACATCGCGCGCTGCTTCATTCCCGGAGCGGAAGCGGTAACCGCCATGGCGCTGGACGGCTCGCCCCTCGGCGAGCTGGAGGGCCTTGATCCGGAAGGGTTCTTCGCTGGCAAGGTCTCCCTGTCGAAGCTTCAGCCGGTGCGCTACCGCGCCCGGCGTGGCGACGCGGAATGGGCGGTGACCGATCCCTACAGCTTCGGCCCGGTCCTTGGGCCCATGGACGACTATTACGCCCGGCAGGGATCGCATCTGCGGCTGTTCGACAAGATGGGCGCCCATCCCTTGAAGCACGAAGGCGTTCAGGGTTTCCATTTTGCGGTCTGGGCGCCGAACGCGCAGCGCGTTTCCGTCGTTGGCGACTTCAACAATTGGGACGGCCGGCGCCACGCCATGCGCTTCCGCTCCGATTCCGGCATATGGGAAATCTTCGCGCCGGATGTTCCGGCAGGCGTCACCTACAAGTTCGAGATCAGGGGCAAGGACGGCGTCGTGCTTCCCCTGAAGGCCGATCCCTTCGCCCGGCGCAGCGAATTGCGGCCGAAGAATGCTTCGGTCACGACCGGGGAATTGACGCAGGTATGGGAAGACGAGGCTCACCGCAAGCACTGGTCGCAGGTCGACCAGCGTCGTCAGCCGATTTCGATCTACGAAGTCCACGCCGCCTCCTGGCAGCGCCACGACGACGGCTCGATGCTGTCATGGGACGAGCTGGCTGCGCGGCTCATCCCCTACTGCACTGATATGGGCTTCACCCATATCGAGTTCATGCCGATCACGGAACATCCATACGATCCCTCTTGGGGTTACCAGACGACCGGTCTCTATGCACCGACGGCACGCTTTGGCGAACCTGAGGGCTTTGCCCGCTTCGTCAACGGCTGCCACAAGGTCGGCATCGGCGTCATCCTCGACTGGGTGCCGGCGCATTTCCCGACCGACGAGCATGGGCTCCGTTGGTTCGACGGCACGGCGCTCTACGAGCATGCCGATCCGCGCAAAGGCTTCCATCCGGACTGGAACACCGCGATCTACAATTTCGGCCGCACGGAAGTTGTGTCCTACCTGATGAACAATGCCCTCTACTGGGCGGAAAAGTTCCATCTCGACGGTCTGCGCGTCGATGCTGTGGCCTCGATGCTCTACCTCGACTATTCGCGCAAGCACGGCGAATGGATCCCGAACGAATATGGCGGCAACGAAAACCTCGAGGCCGTCCGCTTCCTGCAGGAAGTCAACACCCGCTTCTATGGCAACAACACGGGCGTCATGACCATTGCCGAAGAATCCACGTCCTGGCCGAAAGTTTCCGCACCGGTCCACGAAGGTGGGTTGGGCTTCGGCTTCAAGTGGAACATGGGCTTCATGCACGACACGCTGAGCTATCTCGCCCGTGAGCCCGTCTATCGCAAGTACCACCACAACGAGCTGACCTTCGGCCTGATCTACGCTTTCTCGGAAAATTTCGTCCTGCCGCTCTCCCATGACGAGGTCGTGCACGGCAAGGGATCGTTGATCGCCAAGATGTCCGGCGACGACTGGCAAAAGTTTGCGAACCTGCGCGCCTACTACGCCTATATGTGGGGCTATCCCGGCAAGAAGCTGCTCTTCATGGGCCAGGAATTTGCCCAGTGGAGCGAGTGGAACGAGGCAAGTTCGCTGGACTGGAACCTGCTGCAATACCGCATGCACGAAGGCATGCGCCGCCTCGTGCGCGACCTGAACTTCACTTACCGCAGCAAGCCTGCCATGCACGCCAGGGATTGCGAAGGCGACGGCTTCGAGTGGCTTGTCGTCGATGACGATCAGAACTCGGTTTTCGCATGGCTGCGCAAGGCGCCGGGCGAGAAGCCGGTGGCCGTCATCACCAATTTTACGCCCGTCTATCGGGAGAACTATGCTCTGCGCCTGCCGGCCGCCGGCCGCTGGCGCGAGATCTTGAATACCGATGCCGACATCTATGGCGGCAGCGGCAAAGGCAACGGCGGACGTGTGCAGGCCGTCAGCGCAGGCGGAGATATAATGGCGAACATAACGCTGCCGCCCCTGGCGACTATCATGCTGGAGCCGGAATTCTAAGACCAATCAGGGGAGGATGAAATGGTAGAAAAACGTATCCAACCGCTCGCCCGCGATGCGATGGCCTATGTTCTTGCCGGCGGTCGTGGCAGCCGCTTGAAGGAACTCACAGACAAGCGCGCCAAGCCCGCCGTCTATTTCGGTGGCAAGGCCCGTATCATCGACTTCGCCCTCTCCAACGCCCTCAACTCGGGCATCCGCCGCATCGGTGTCGCGACGCAGTACAAGGCGCATTCGCTGATCCGCCACATGCAGCGCGGCTGGAACTTCTTCCGTCCTGAGCGAAACGAGAGCTTCGACATCCTGCCCGCCTCCCAACGCGTCTCCGAGACGCAATGGTATGAAGGCACCGCGGATGCGGTCTATCAGAACATCGACATCATCGAGCCCTATGGTCCCGAATACATGGTCATCCTCGCCGGCGACCACGTCTACAAGATGGACTACGAGTGGATGCTGCAGCAGCACGTCGATTCCGGCGCCGACGTCACCATCGGCTGCCTGGAAGTGCCGCGCATGGAAGCGGTAGGCTTCGGTGTCGTCCACGTCGATGAAAACGACCGCATCATCGATTTCGTCGAAAAGCCCGCCGACCCGCCGGCCATCCCCGGAAAGCCGGATAGCGCGTTTGCCTCGATGGGCATCTACGTCTTCCACACCAAGTTCCTCATCGAGGAACTGCGTCGTGATGCAGCCGACCCGAATTCCAGCCGCGACTTCGGCAAGGACATCATTCCTTACATCGTCAAGAACGGCAAAGCCGTCGCCCACCGCTTCGCGCAATCCTGCGTCCGCTCGGATTTCGAGCGCGAGCCCTACTGGCGCGACGTCGGCACGGTCGATGCCTACTGGCAGGCCAATATCGACCTGACGGCGATCGTTCCGGAACTCGACATCTACGACAAGTCCTGGCCGATCTGGACCTATGCCGAAATCAACCCGCCGGCCAAGTTCGTCCATGACGACGAAGACCGCCGCGGCTCGGCGATCTCCTCGCTTGTGGCCGGCGATTGCATCATTTCGGGCGCCAGCCTCTACAACAGCCTGCTGTTTACCGGCGTGCGCGCTAACTCCTACTCGAAGCTGGAGGGAGCGGTCATCCTGCCGAGCGTCAAGATCGGCCGGCGCGCCCAGCTCAAGAATGTGGTGATCGATCACGGCGTGACCATTCCCGAAGGGCTGATCGTCGGGGAAGATCCCGATCTCGACGCCAAGCGCTTCCGCCGCACCGAAAACGGCATATGCCTGATTACGCAGACGATGATAGACAAGCTCGATATTTGAAGAAGAAACGAACTGGATATTCTTAAATGAAAGTTCTTTCGGTTTCGTCCGAAGTCTTCCCTTTGATCAAGACAGGGGGCCTGGCCGATGTGGTCGGCGCCCTGCCAGTTGCGCTAAACCCCCACGGCGTCGAGACGAAGACGCTGGTTCCGGGCTATCCCGCTGTCATGAACGCGATCCGGCATCCGGTCCCGCGGCTCACCTTCGACGATCTTCTCGGCGAGGAAGCGACGGTTCTCGAAGTCGAACATGATGGTGCTTCTATCCTCGTGCTCGATTCCCCTGCTTATTACAGCCGCAGGGGCGGTCCCTATGTCGACCCGGCTGGCAAGGATTACCCGGACAACTGGCGCCGCTTTGCAGCGCTGTCGCTCGCCGGTTCGGAAATCGCCGCGGGCCGCATGCCGGGCTGGCGCCCCGATCTCGTCCACGCCCATGACTGGCAGTCCGCCTTGGTGCCGGTCTACATGCGCTACTATCCGACGCCGGAACTGCCGAGCGTTCTGACCATCCACAATATTGCGTTCCAGGGCCAGTTCGGGTCCGACATTTTCCCCGGCCTCAGGTTGCCGGCGCACGCCTTCTCGATGGAAGGCGTCGAATATTACGGCGATGTCGGTTTCCTCAAGGGCGGGCTACAGACCGCTCACGCCATCACGACAGTCAGCCCCTCCTATGCCGAGGAAATTTTGACGCCCGAATTCGGCATGGGCCTCGAAGGGGTGATCGCCAGCCGTATCAACAGTCTTCACGGCATAGTGAACGGCATCGACGCGGACATCTGGAATCCCGAAACCGACGCCATGATCGCCCGCAACTTCGGTCTGGCGACGCTGAAGAACCGTGATGAAAACCGCAAGGCTATCGCCGAGCATTTCAGCCTCGATGAGGATGACGGCCCGATCTTCTGTGTCGTCAGTCGCCTGACCTGGCAGAAGGGCATGGACCTGGTGGCCGACACGGTGGACGAAATCGTTTCTCTGGGCGGCAAGCTCGCCATTCTCGGCGCCGGCGATGCGGCTCTCGAAGGTGCGCTCCTGGCCGCCGCCGGCAGCCATCGCGGCCGGGTTGGCGTTGCGGTCGGCTATAACGAGCCGATGTCGCATCTGATGCAAGCCGGTTGCGACGCGATCATCATCCCGTCGCGCTTCGAGCCCTGCGGATTGACCCAGCTCTACGGCCTGCGTTACGGCTGCATTCCGATCGTCGCGCGCACCGGCGGCCTGAACGACACCATCATCAACGCCAACCATGCGGCACTCTCGGCGAAAGTGGCAACCGGCCTCCAGTTTTCTCCTGTCACCTCCGACGGACTTTTGCAGGCAATACGGCGCGCCATCCACCTTTTCCACGACCGAAAACTCTGGACGCAGATGCAAAAGCAGGGCATGAAATCCGACGTGTCCTGGGGAAAGAGCGCGGAGCGCTACGCTGCCCTTTATTCCAGCCTCGTCTCGAAAGGCATGTAATCCGATGATCAAAACGGTTCCGACCAAACCCTACCAGGACCAGAAACCGGGCACGTCCGGGCTTCGCAAGAAGGTCCCGGTCTTCCAGCAGCCCAATTATGCTGAAAACTTCATCCAGTCGATCTTCGATTCGGTTGACGGATACCAGGGCAAGTGCCTGGTCATCGGTGGCGACGGACGCTACTACAACAGAGAAGTCATCCAGAAGGCCATCAAGATGGCCGCCGCCAACGGCTTCGGCAAGGTGATGGTCGGCAAGGGCGGTATCCTTTCGACGCCCGCAGCCTCGAACGTCATCCGCAAGTACAAGGCCTTCGGCGGCATCATCCTTTCGGCCAGCCACAATCCTGGCGGCCCGACGGAAGATTTCGGCATCAAGTACAATATCGGTAACGGCGGCCCCGCTCCGGAAAAGATCACCGACGCGATCTTCGAGCGCTCCAAGACGATCGACAGCTACAAGATCGCCGATTTCCCGGACATCAATCTCGATCGCATCGCCCGCGAAGACATCGGCGGCATGATCGTGTCGGTTATCGACCCGGTCGAGGACTATGCCGCTCTCATGGAAGAACTGTTCGATTTCGGCGCGATCCGCAATCTGATCAGCCTCGGCTTCCGCCTCGCCTTCGACGCGATGAGCGCCGTCACCGGACCCTACGCCAAGGAAATCTTCGAAAAGCGCCTCGGCGCCCCTGACGGCTCGGTGCGCAATTTCCTGCCGCTGCCCGATTTCGGCGGCCATCACCCGGATCCCAATCTCGTCTACTGCAAGGATCTCTATGACGAGATGATGAGCGGCGACGATGCGCCCGATTTCGGCGCTGCATCCGACGGCGACGGCGACCGCAACCTCATCATCGGCAAGGGCATCTACGTCACCCCGTCGGACAGCCTGGCGATCCTTGCCGCCAACGCCAACCTGGCGCCCGGCTATTCGCACGGCATTGCCGGTATCGCCCGCTCCATGCCGACTTCGGGTGCAGCCGACCGCGTCGCTGAAAAGCGCGGCATCGGCATGTACGAAACGCCGACCGGCTGGAAGTTCTTCGGCAACCTGCTCGACGCCGGCATGGCGACGATCTGTGGCGAGGAAAGTTCCGGCACCGGCTCGAACCACGTTCGCGAAAAGGACGGTCTCTGGGCCGTGCTGCTCTGGCTGAACATCCTTGCCGTGCGCGGCGAAAGCGTGATCGATATCGTCACCCAGCATTGGGCGACCTATGGCCGCAACTACTATTCCCGCCACGACTATGAAGGCGTCGACACCGATGCCGCCAATGGCCTGATCCAGGCGCTGCGCGACAAGCTCGCCACCCTGCCCGGCAGCAAGTTCGGCGATCTCACCGTTTCCGCCGCCGACGATTTTGCCTACCACGACCCGGTCGACAAATCCGTCAGCCAGCATCAGGGCATCCGTATCCTCTTCGAAGGCGGCTCCCGCGTTGTCTTCCGTCTGTCGGGCACCGGCACGACGGGCGCCACGCTGCGCGTCTATATCGAGCGCTACGAACCCGATCCGACCCGCCATAACATCGAGACCCAGGAAGCGCTGGCCGACCTCATCGCTGCCGCCCAGGATATCGCCGATATCAAGGGCCGCACCGGTCGCCCCGCGCCGACGGTTATTACCTGATCGATTACCCCTTCTCCCCTCGGGGAGAAGGTGGCCCCGAAGGGTTCGGACGAGGGGGCCGCGCGCTTCTAGCTATCCTTCGCTTGCCGCTCAGGATACGCATCGCTTCGCTCTCCGTCCCCCATCTGCCCTGCCGGGCATCTTCTCCCCGCTGGGGAGAAGCGACAAGACGATACCGCCCTGCCCCTCTCAGCCGCCGGTGATCAATGCAACAGGAATCCTTGAACCCCTCCCTTGGCGCAAGGCTTCTGGCCAATGGCACCGAGTTCTCCGTCTTTTCCAAACACGCCGAGAAAATCGAGCTTTGCCTCTTCGACGCCGAAGGCCAGGCGGAGACCAAGCGCCTGTCGATGCCCCGCGAAGGCGACATCCATCGGCTTTTCGTCAAGGGCGCCGTTGAAGGTACCCGCTACGGCCTCCGCGCCCATGGCACCTATGATCCTGATCAAGGCCTGTGGTTCGACCCCTCGAAACTCCTCGTCGATCCCTATGCCGTCGCCCTCGACAGGCCGTTCCGGCACGATATCAGGCTGACACAATTCGGTGCGGAAACGCAGGATGTCGTGCCGCGGGCAATCGTCACCGCTCCCCTGCCGCCGGTCGCCAAGCGACCGACCGTCAAGCCGGGCGGCCTTGTCTACGAAGTCGCCGTCAAGCCTTTCACCATCCTGCGACAGGACATTCCGGAAGCGCAACGCGGCACTGTTTCAGCGCTCGCCCACCCGTCCATCATCGCGCATCTGAAGCATATTGGCGTCGATGTGGTCGAACTGATGCCGATCCCGGCCTGGATCGACGAACGGCACCTGCCGCCGCTCGGCCTGAGCAACGGCTGGGGCTACAATTCCGTCGCCTTCATGGCGCTCGACCCCCGCATTGTCCCGGGCGGCATCAAGGAATTGCGCGAAACGGTCGCCGCACTGCATGCCGAAGGCATCTCCGTCATCCTCGATCTCGTCTTCAACCACACCGGCGAAAGTGACCGCCAGGGCGCGACGCTGTCGCTGCGGGGCCTCGACAACCTCTCGGCCTATCGCCAGGTTCCCGGCCAGCCCGGCACGCTCGTCAATGACACCGGCACCGGCAACACCGTCGATTGCGACGATCCCTATATCCGCCGGCTGATCATCGACAGTCTGCGCCATTTTGTGCTCCAGGCTGGCGTCGACGGCTTCCGCTTTGATCTGGCGCCCATCATCGGCCGCACCGATCGCGGCTTCGAGGCCGAGGGCGAGACGCTGAGGGCCATGCTGGCCGACGACGTGCTCGGCGACCGGCTGCTGATCGCCGAGCCCTGGGACATCGGCCCGGGCGGCTATCAGCTCGGCAATTTCCCGGCGCCCTTCCTCGAATGGAACGATCGCGCCCGCGACGACATGCGCCTCTACTGGCGTGGCGATGATTGGAAGACCGGCAGCCTCGCCACCATCCTTTCCGGCTCGTCCAACATCTTCGGCCGCGATGGCCGCACGCATACACGAAGCGTCAATTTCCTCGCCGCCCATGACGGCTTCACGCTGATGGACCTCGTTTCGAACACGAACAAGCACAACGAGGCGAACGGCGAGAACAATCGCGACGGCCACAACGAAAACTATTCCTGGAACAACGGCGTCGAGGGCGCGACCGACGACCCCGAGGTCGTCGCCGCCCGCCGGCGCGATGTCGCCGCCCTGCTGGCAACGCTCTTTGCTTCGCGCGGCACGGTCATGCTGACGGCGGGCGACGAAGGCGGCCGCAGCCAGCATGGCAACAACAACGCCTATTGCCAGGACAATGAAATCACCTGGATGGATTGGTCTAAGCTCGATGAGGAACTGATCGCGCAGACCGCCTTCCTGTCCGCGCTGCGCAAGCGTTTTGCAGTCTTCGCGGAGACGGCATTCTTCACCGGCAACGGCGATATCCTCTGGCTGTCCACGGATGGTGAGGCGATGACCGTCTCGCAATGGGAAACGCCCTCGCTACCGGCCTTCGGCATGGTTCTCCAGACGCTCGACAACGAGACCGGCAAAAAAGTCCGACTTGCCGTGTTGATCAACCGAGCCCGCGCCGAGCAGGTCTTTGCCATTCACCGGCAGCAGGATAGCCGATGGAAATTGTTGACGGCGGAGGGTGAAACCGAAGTCGACGGCGGGCACGCTATCCCCCCACGTTCCGTCCATTTCCTCCTGGGCACTTGATTCATCCTATTGTCTTTTCAAATAGGTATCGCTTACACCTGATGCGCGCAGAAGGCGCCAATGCCCGATGGCGAAGGGAATTACATGCCAAGCGAGATATCACTCTCGGACGTCAGAACCATCGTGGGAACGGAGGTCGGCGTCTCCGACTGGATCATGGTCGATCAAACGATGATCAACGCTTTCGCTGACGCGACCGACGACCACCAGTTCATCCATGTCGATCCTGAACGTGCCAAGGAAACCGCCTTCGGCGGCACCATCGCACACGGCTTTCTGACGCTCTCGCTGTTGTCGGCAATGAACTTCAACTGCGTTCCGAAAATTCGCGAGCAGACGATGGGCGTGAACTACGGCTTCGACAAGATCCGTTTCATGTCGCCGGTCAAGGCGGGAACGCGCGTGCGCGGCCGCTTCAAGCTGGCCGAGGCAAGGCTACGCGGCGCCGGAATGATGATGCTGACCTATGAAGTTACGGTCGAAATCGAAAACGAACGCAAACCGGCCCTGACCGCAACGTGGATCACGATCACCCAGTTCGACCCGAAGGATAGGCCCGAAGATTTTTGAGATTTGGAAGAAGCAATTCCATCAAAACTGCGCAGGGTTTTGCGCCAGGAATTGCGTCACGCCAAAGAAATAGGATATTTCCGCGATCCAGAGAAAAGCGGAAATGCCGGGGTGGGCAGACCGGTCACTTGTGGGGCGACCGGTCAGTGCAATCAGGCCGCCTGGCCCAGGAAAGCAGACGTCGGAACCTGCAAGGCGTGTGCGACACGCTTCAGCTTGGCAGGATCGGCATCGTGGCCTTCTTCGATTTCGGTGATTTCCGAATTTGCGAGACCCGTAGTAACCGCGAGATCTTCAATGCTGTAGCCAGCAGTTTCGCGGGCAGCCTTAACTTTGGTTCCGACCTCGGCAACAGCAACTGCGCCTTCAACGGAGGAATCGAAATCATTGAGTGAAATGGACATAAACGTCTCCTTCTCTGCATGACGTCCGGCATTAATATGCCGGTAACTTTTTATTGCTGCATTGCAATAATAACAAGCGGAAAGAATTTGTGATTGGCAGCGCGTTTCGACAACTGCTGCGCCTTTCGATCACAATATCGTCAACTCACCCAACGACACGTGGGAATCACTCTGGTTACGATCGATCGTCGCGCACGATAGAGGGACACGCGGATTTGGCAAGGGAGATACGGTGCATTGATTGTATTCCTTGATTTCGAAGCCTCGTCCCTGAGCAAGAAAAGCGTTCCGGTCGAGGTCGCCTGGGTTTTTGAGGACGGCAGCTCTCGTTCTTTCCTGATCAAGCCCGCACCCGTCTGGACGGACTGGTCGCCCGATGCCGAAAAAATTCACCGCATTTCCCGGGAACTCCTTCTGGCCGAGGGCGTGCCCGTCGAAGAGGTTGCCAAGGAGATGACCGATGCCCTTTCCGGACACGCGCTTTATGCCAGCGCCCCTTCCTGGGATGGAAAGTGGCTGAGCGTCTTGTTGCGTTCCGCGGGGTTTCCAAGGCACGCCCTCAGGCTCGCCAAGTCCGACGAGGCGTTTCTGGCGGCAGCGCGCGAGGCTATGGGAGAAACCGTCTCCGAAGCCGAGATATCAGCGTTTGTCGAGACGATCAAAAGACAGACCGAGCCGTCACCGCCCGCGCATCGCGCATTACCCGACGCCATGCTCGAACTCCAGCGCTGGCAGATTATCCGGACGCAGGCAGCCGCAGCCAAACGGTCATCCTGATGCCGTATGGTGGCGTCCGTATTGCTCGAACCATCGCGACAAACACAACCATCGCATGAATCATTCAAGTTTAGCTCGCAAAAGCAATCTATTTCAACTTTTTCGAGTTTGCTTTGGCCGAATACACGCTTAAACGATTACCTATTCGAATTTTTTTCTATTCGAATGACAAAAAATGGCAGGAATCAGCGTTAAGGGTATGTATCCGGGATGCAAGGCGCGTCTCGGACGAACACCACAAAGAGGAAATTATGAAAAAGCTATTTATCGTTACTCTCACTTCAATAGCTGCCTTGACCGCAGTTGTTTCCACAGCCGACGCGGCCCAGGGATGCGGCGCCGGATTTCACCGCGGCCCCTACGGCCACTGCCGTCCGAACGCTCCCGGTCCGGTCGTCGTCGTGCCCGGCGGCCCGCGTGTCGGCGTTTATTATCATGGACGTGGTTACTGGGATGGCAATCGCTACTGGATGCACCGCGAGCGGTGGCACGGCGGCTGGCGTTATCGCTAAGACGCAGCTTCGCTGGGCCGGTCAATCGACCGGCCCAGTCGCTGGATTGGCATAAGCTTCTAGCTCAGGAAATTAGAGCGCGGCATCCCCGGCGGCCTCGGCCAGCAGGCCGAAGGCGTAAGGGGCAAAGGACCGCCAGCATTCGACGCGGAAGGTCTCGGCATCGATACGCAGGATCACCACTTCCACCTTGCCGAACAACGTGCGCGAACATGCGCCGACCGGGAAGGCATCAAGGCTGAGGTCCTGCGGGCATCCGGCCGAAAGCGTCGCCTCGGCGCCCGGACCAGAGACGAACACGGCCGTATTGCGATGGGAAACGTCGGTCGCCGCATGTAGCGCGGAAGAAGCAGCCGCGAGTGCCACCAGATCCTCCCCGCTTTCATCGATGACCAGCCATTCGTCCGGGCCGAGCCAGAGCGCCGAGCGGCTTCCGGCATGGCCTGATGTCTTCGGCTTCGTCGGCAGATCCAGCCGCAGGGCGGATGAGATGGCCGAAACGGAATCGGCGGGCGCCCTCAGCGAAATCCGGCTGGCAGGTGCCGCCGGCGTCAGATGAACCGAGGAGGAACCGCCCTGGCGGCCGGCAAGCGGCGGTCTGCGGGTTGCAAGCTCAGCCATTGATCCGGCCCCCTTCCTTGTCAAAGAACACCATGTCCGCAACCTCGACGGAGATGGTCTTGTCAGGCATCGGCACATAGAGCGTCTTGCCCATGCGCTCGCGTCCGCCGGCGACAAGCGCAAAGGCGATCGAGCGGCCGAGATTTTCCGACCAATAAGCCGAGGTGACGTGACCAAGCATGGTCATCGGCTTCGGCTCGTTGGGATCGGCAACGATTTGCGCGCCCTCTTCCAGCACCACCTTGGGATCCTTGGTGATGAGGCCGACGAGCTGCTTGCGACCATCCTTGACGAGATCGGGCCGCTTCAGGCCGCGAATGCCGACGAAGTCGGTCTTCTTCTTCGAGACCGCCCAGGAAAGCCCGGCATCGTCTGGCGTAACCGTTCCGTCCGTGTCCTGGCCGACGATGATATAGCCCTTCTCGGCGCGCAGGATGTGCATCGTCTCCGTACCGTAGGCGCAGGCGCCCAGCGGCTCGGCCCGCGCCCAGACGGCTTCCCATACCGCCTGGCCGTAATCGGCCGGCACGTTGATTTCGTAGCCGACTTCGCCGGTGAAGGAGACGCGGAAGAGCCTCGTTGGCACGCCGCAGATCTTGCCTTCCGCAACACTCATATGAGGGAAGGCCTCGTTCGATAAATCGATGCCCTCGACCAGCGGCTCGACGATCTCGCGCGCCTTCGGACCCTGCACGGCGATGACCGCCCACTGCTCGGTCGTCGACGTCAGCCAGACCTTCAGATGCGGGAATTCGGTCTGCAGATAGTCTTCCATGTGGTTGAGCACGCGCGGCGCGCCGCCGGTCGTCGTCGTGACATGGAAGCGATCCTCGGCCAGGCGACCGACGACGCCGTCGTCATAGACGAAGCCGTCTTCGCGCAGCATGATGCCATAGCGGCAGCGGCCGGGCTTCAGCGTATCCCAGGCATTGGTATAGATCAGGTTCAGGAATTCGGCGGCATCCGGCCCGACGACCTCGATCTTGCCGAGCGTCGAGGCATCGAAGACACCGGCGATATCGCGCACCGTCTTGCACTCGCGGTTTACCGCATGATGCATGGTTTCACCGGCCCTCGGGTAGAACCAGGCGCGCTTCCAGTTGCCCACATCCTCAAAGATCGCGCCATGCGCCTCTTCCCACGGGTGGATCGCAGTCTTGCGCGCCGGATCGAAATGATCGCCCCGCGAATGCGAGATCAGCGTGCCGTAGGTAACGGGCGTATAGGGTGCGCGGAAAGTCGTGAGACCAACCTGCGGGATATCGCGGCCGAGCATTTCGGCGGCGATCGCAAGGCCATGCATGTTCGACAGCTTGCCCTGGTCTGACGCCATGCCGTTGGTGGTGAAGCGCTTGATATGCTCGATCGAGTGCATGCCTTCGCGCACCGCAAGGCGGATATCCTTGGCGCAGACATCATGCTGGAAGTCGACGAAAGCCTTGGCGCTTGTCTCCGGCCCGGCCCCTTCGGCAGCGCCGATCATGCCGCCGGTCCATTCGAAGGCGGTTTCGGCGTTGAGGCCGATCTTGCCGTCGCCGGCAGCTCCCGTCGCCCGCGCCATCAGTTCGCCGGCAGCCAGCGATTCCTCGATTGCAGCCTGCAGCCCATCCGTGCCGTTGCAGGCGCCGACGGAAAGGCAGTCCTGCACATAGGTGCCCGGCAGGAAGCGCTGCTTGTCTGCCTCGAACTTGAGCTTGCCGCGCGACTGCGAGAACAGATGCACCGACGGCGTCCAGCCGGCGGAGACCAGCAGCGCATCGACGGCGATCTTGCGCGACGAGCTGCTGCCGTTTCGGGCAACCGTCATCGACGAGATGCGCAGATTGCCCGAGGTGTTGATGACGGAATAGCCCGACAATACCTCGATGCCGAGTGCGCGGGCCTGCGTGACGACGGCTTCGCCCGGACGCGGGCGGCAATCGATGATGGCGGCGATCGAAACGCCTGATTTCTTGAGGTCGAAAGCGGCCTCATAGGCGGAATCATGCGCAGTATAGACGCCGACCTTGGCGCCGACGGCGACGCCGTAGTGATTGAGATAGGTGCGCGCGGCCGAAGCCAGTATGATGCCCGGACGATCGTTATTCGGGAAAACCATGTGGCGCTCGATCGCACCGGTCGCCAGGATGACGCGCTTGGCGCGGACCTGCCAGAGGCGCTCGCGCGGCAGATCCTTGGACGGCCGGGCGATATGGTCTGTGACCCGTTCGGCAAGGCCGATGAAATTGTGGTTGTAGTAGCCGAAGGCGGTCGTGCGGGTCAGCACCTGCACATTGGGCATCGCCTGCAGCTTGGCAACAGTCGCCTGCGCCCAGTCGTAACCGTCCGTCCCGTCAACCTTTACCGAGATGTCGAAACGCAGCGCGCCGCCGGCTTCCGCCTGCTCGTCGCAGAGGATGACCTTGGCGCCCGCTTCAGCAGCGGCAAGGGCAGCCGACAGGCCGGAAATGCCGGCGCCGACGACCAGCACGTCGCAATGGGCATAGCGGCTTGCATAGTGATCCGGGTCTTCCTCAGTCGGCGCGACGCCGAGACCGGCGGCCCGGCGGATGAAGGGCTCGTAGAGCGATTTCCAGGCGCTCTTCGGCCACATGAAGGTCTTGTAGTAGAAGCCCGCCGCAAAGAAGGGCGAAAGCAGGTTGTTGACGCTGCCGATATCGAAGGCGAGCGACGGCCAGCGGTTCTGCGAACTCGCCACCATGCCGTCGAATACTTCCTGCACGCTGGCGCGCACGTTCGGCTGGCGCCGGGCGGTGTCGCGCGAGATGTCGAGCAACGCATTCGGCTCTTCCGGTCCGGCGGAAAGGATGCCACGCGGACGGTGATACTTGAACGAGCGTCCAAGCAGATGCACGCCGTTGGCAAGCAGCGCTGACGCGACCGTGTCGCCTTCCAGCGCGTGATAGGTCTTGTTGTCGAAGGTGAAACGCGCGGTGCGGGCGGGCGTCAAGCGGCCCTTGCCGGCGATGCGATTGGCGCCGCTCATCGTGCGTCTCCTTCCGTCGCTTCATAGGTTTCGACGGTGGCGCTCGTGGCCGGTGCCGGATGCAGATCCGGCTTCGGCTCCCCTGCCTTGTAGGTCATGACGAACTTGTCGCTGACGGTATCGCGAGCCGCGTTGAAGAAGCGGCCGCAGCCATGCATATGCCGCCAGCGCTCGAAGATGAGGCCCTTCGGATTGTCGCGCAGGAAGAAATATTCCTCGAACTCTTCGTCAGAGATCGCAGCAATATTCGCCGGCCGCACAAGATGCGCATCGCCGGCATTGCGGAATTCGAGTTCCGAACGTTCTTCCTGACAGTAGGGGCAGTGGATCAGAAGCATTGATAACCTCGTGTCAGTGCGCGACGGCAGCGGCAGCGGCTTCATCGATCAGACGTCCGGTGCGGAAGCGATCGAGCGTCAGCCCGGCGTTGAACTTGTGCGGCTCGTCGCGCGCGATCAGATGCGCGAAGAGATTGGCCGAGCCGGGCGTCGCCTTGAAGCCGCCCGTTCCCCAGCCGCAATTGACGTAGAGACCCGGAACCGGCGTCTTCGACTGGATCGCGGAACGATCCGGCGTGTTGTCGACGATGCCGCCCCAGGAGCGCATCATCTTGACGCGGCGGAACATCGGGAAGAGCTCGCAAATGGCGTCGAGCGTATGCGTGATGATCTGCAGGCCGCCGGTCTGGCTGTAGGAATTGTACTGGTCGGTGCCGGCGCCGATGACAAGCTCGCCCTTGTCGGACTGCGAGATATAGGCATGCACCGTGTTCGACATGACGACGCAGGGGAAGATCGGCTTCAGCGGCTCGGACACCAGCGCCTGCAGCGGACTCGACTGGAGCGGCACGCGAACGTCGGCCATCTTCATGACCGTCGTCGTGTGGCCGGCGGCCGATACGCCGATCTTCTTGGCACCGATGAAGCCGCGGGACGTTTCGACGCCCATGACACGCCCGTCGGGACCGCGGCGGATGCCGGTCACTTCGCAATTCTGGATGATGTGAACACCGCGATCGGATGCAGCGCGAGCATAACCCCAGGCGACCGCGTCATGGCGGGCCGTACCGCCCCGCCGCTGCAGGGCAGCGCCGTTGATCGGATAGCGGGCGGTGCTGGAAATATCGAGCGGCGGGCAGAAGGCCTTTGCCTGCTCGGGCGTCAGCCATTCATTGTCGATGCCGTAGAGCCGGTTGGCATGGATATGCCGCTTGAACGACTGCTGGTCATGGATGTTGTGCGAGAGCATCATCACGCCGCGTGGCGAATACATGACGTTGTAGTTGAGATCCTGCGACAGGTTCTCCCACAGCTTCATGGAATGCTCGTAGATATGCATGCTCTCTTCGTAGAGATAGTTCGAGCGGATGATCGTCGTGTTGCGGCCGGTATTGCCGCCGCCGAGCCAGCCCTTCTCGATGACGGCGACATTGGTGATGCCGTGCTCCTTGGCAAGGTAATAGGCCGCACCAAGGCCATGGCCGCCGGCGCCGACGATGATAACGTCGTATTCCTTGCGCGGCTCGGGCGAGGTCCACTGCGCCTCCCAACCCTTGTGAGCCCGCAACGCCTCGCGTGCCACGGCAAAAACCGAATATTTCCGCATTCGCCCTCAACTCCTTCAGGCAGAGCCCTTCCGATGGGCCATACAAATCGCAAATCGAAAACCGACACAACGGTTCTTTTGCGACGCAATCGGACTCGGCTTTCGACACGGGCAAAAGAATGTCGTCGTGGCTAATAACTTGCCGCGGGCCGAATGCCTTCCTCATCGGAAAAACCGGCCGCAGAGACGACCCTACCCCACCCGGGACTTTTGTCTGATGGCACAAAACTGCGGCTCAGCCGTTTCTTAAGTGAAAGGAAATGGTGAATGACATGAAAGAACTTGCAATCATTGCCCTCACTTTGGCAACCGGCCTTGCCGGCGTAGCGCCTGTCTATGCTGCGCCCGCGATGCCGACGATTCACGAACAGACCGGCGGTAACCCTGACGTTGTAAAGGTTGATGACCATTGGCATCACCATCATCACCACAACAACAATGCCAGCGCGATAATCGGTGGCCTTGCCGCCGGCGCCATCATCGGCGGCGCGGTCGCCAACCAGCATCGATACTACTACGACGAGTATCCGCGCGATCGCTACTATCGTTACCATCGCCACTATTATGATAATCGCTATTATGACAATCGTTACTACGAAGACGGCGATTATTGATCGATAGCGGTTGATGCACGCACGGGACGGCGGAAACCGGCGCCGTCCCTTTAGATTTGGGGAGCAGGCCCCGCCGAGCTGCCCAGCAAATGATGGCTTGATCCACCTCGCGATCGTATAAACCGCGCTTATTTGCATCAAAACCTCGCCACGACGTCATGCTCGCGCAATGTTGCCTCTCCACAAGCGTGGGGCGAGGTGGCTAGATGCGTGTCCTACTGGTAGAAGACGAGCCGGAGCTTGCTGCCGCACTCTCCGCGGCGCTTCGAAACTATGATCTGGTTGTCGATCACCTCTCCACGATCAGCGATGCCGAAGAGGCCTTGCGGCTGCCCAGGGGATATGACGCGCTGCTGCTCGACAGAAGCCTTCCGGATGGCGACGGGCTGACGCTGGTCAAGCTGGCCCGGGAGACGGGCCAGGGTGGAGTCCCTGTCATCATGCTGACCGCAAGAAGCGAGTTGCACGACAGGATCGAAGGGCTCGATGAGGGCGCGGACGACTATATCGCCAAGCCCTTTGCCGTCGAGGAACTGATGGCACGCCTGAGGGCGGTCCTGCGGCGGCCGGGAACGCTGGATGCGAAGCCGCTGAGGATGGGAGAATTGCGCTTCGACCTTCTCAATCGGGAAGCGCGGGTCGGCGAAAGCCTGATCGAGATGCCGCGCCGGGAATTGCTGGTTCTCGAAGCACTGATGCGACGCGCCGGCCGTACCGTCGAACGGTCGAGCCTCGAGGAAGCCGTCTACGGCCTTGGCGACGACATCCAGTCCAACGCGCTCGATGCTCATGTGTCGCGCCTGCGACGGCGGCTTGAGGCGGCCGCGGCCGGAGTCGAGATCCACACGATCCGCGGCATCGGCTATCTCATCCGCCAAACGCGCGCGTGACGATGCGCTTCCGCTCTTTGAAATGGCGCCTGATCCGCCGTCTTTTCCTGCTACAGGCGGCAACCTGTCTTTCCCTGGGCATCCTCTTTGTCTTCGGCCTGTGGGGCAGCGGCTTTACCGGCCTGTCGGCGCCGGACGAAGATTCTATTGCCGCCGTTGCCGCCTCCATCGCGTGGCAGGAAGATGGAAGCATGCGCCTGATCGAAACCGCGGGCCTGGAAAGGGAGCGCAAGCAGGCACCCGGTTTCTGGGCCCTCGTCCGCGACCGGGATGGACGAACCCTTCGTGAAGGCCCCGTGCCGGCGCCATTCCTCGAAATAGGCGCGCTTGGCCCTATCGTCGCCGAGGCGCGGTTCAACAGCGACATCAGCGACCCCGCGGCGATGGCGGCGCGCCTGAAGACCCTTCCCAGCCCGCACGGCCCGCTTACCATCATCGTCGGTCGGCAGGGCATATTGCCACCCGCAAAGCTTCTGCTGACGCTTGCCACCTTTGCATCAGGCGCAGTCATCCCGGCCATCGTGCTGACTGGCCTGATAACGCTGGCCGTCACGCCTTTCGTCGCCCGAGGCGTTCACAGAAGCCTTGAAGCCGTTGCACGTGCCGCCGAACGTATCAATGCCGAGGATCGCGGCTACCGACTGCCGCTTGAAACCGTACCCTCGGAAATCGCCCCGCTCGTGCTGAGCGTAAACGACACCTTGGCGCGGCTTGACGACGCCTATCACCGCCAGAAGCGCTTCATGCTGGCGGCAGCGCATGAACTTCGAACTCCGATCGCCATCCTCCAGGCGCGGCTCGCGACAATGGAGAAGACCGCGGCCACGGAGCGGCTTGCCGAAGACATCTCGCGACTTGCTACCCTTGCAGAACAGCTTCTCGACCTTCAGCGGCTGAACAGCAATGCCAGGGAATCGCATATTGTCGACCTTGGCGCCCTCGTGCGACGGCAGGTGATCGAGCTTGCTCCCCTGATCATCGCTGCCGGCTATACCGCCGATTTCCAGATGCCTTCGTCACCTCTTCCGATCGTTGGCGACGCCGCATCCATCGAGAGAGCCGTCGCCAATCTGGTGCAGAATGCCGTTCAGCACGGCGGTCGGAGCGGCACTATTACGATCCTCGTCAAACATCCCGCCGATATTTCGATCAGCGACGAAGGAGATGGAATTCCCCAAGCCGACAGGGAGAGGATCTTCGAACCCTTTCAGCGGATCGGAAGCCCGACCGAAGGCGTTGGGCTCGGCCTGCATCTGGTGAAGGACATCGTCGAATTCCACGGCGGCCGGATCTGGGTGGGAGACGCGTCGGGCGGCGGCGCAAGCTTCAACATCGCCTTTCCGCCCGCAGCCTCGGACACCTGAATTTCATCGCGAGGGTCGGGGGGACGTAATGCTCCCATAATGCGGACCCTTCAGGACTGCGTGAGGCACCCCTGCCGATCGCAACCCGGAGACCGAAATGCCCCTGCCGTCCCTGCCCGCCTTCTTTGCAAACCTCATCCGCGCGCCGCGCACGATCGGCGCGATCGCGCCATCCGGTCCCTATCTGGCGCGTTTGATCACGAGTGAAATCACGCCCGGCTCCGGCCGTATTCTGGAACTCGGTCCGGGAACGGGCGTGTTCACGCAGACGCTGCTCGACAAGGGCGTGGGGCCTGCGGACCTGACGCTCGTCGAGATCGAGAAGCCGTTCGTCTCCTTGCTACGACGGCGGTTTCCCGGTGTTACCGTGCTTCAGCGCGACGCCGGGCATCTTCCTGACCTGAAGAAAGACAGCTATGCCGCCGTAGTCAGCGGCCTCCCTTTCCGCAACATGCCGAAGGATACGATATTTGCGATCCTCAGCGAGGCCCTGTCCTTGCTGCACGGGGACGGCAGTTTCTACCAATTCACCTATGGCGCCGCCTGTTCGGTGCCCGCTGACGTGATGGACAGGCTGGGGCTGGAATCAGAGCGGCTCGGTCGCGTTCGGTTGAATCTGCCGCCGGCCAGCGTTTTCAAACTGTCCAGGAAACCCTCCTGATCATGGCCGACCTCCCCGCATTCGCGCAATCCCTCGTCTCCTGCGGGCTGGCTGGCGCCTTCCTCGTCGCCTCGATCGAAAAATTGCTGCCCGTAATTCCATCCATCGGCCTCTACCTCATACTCGGCATCCTGTCGGATGGTCGACCGGCGGCTTTCCTCGCCCTGATCCTCGTTACCGCCATGGGTTCGACAATCGGTTCCCTGTGCTGGTTTGGAATCGCCCGTGTGGCCGGGACATACGGATGGCACGAGCGCAGACATCGCCTTCTCGAGCGATATGCCCGATCAGCGCGGCCGGTCACAGGCTTGGCGGGCACGACCGCGGCGGGCGTCATCGCCGTACAGCTCCTGCCTGTCGCAAGGGCCTATACGGGTCTGCTCTACGGTAGCTCAAGCGTCGGCGTGACCAGATTCGCGCTCTCGACCTTTGCCGGTTGCTGCGTCTGGAACGGCGTACTAACCTCCGTTGGGCGGATCATTGGCACCCTGTAAATTCCGTTCCAATCAGGATGTTTGAGGCAGAAAGGCCAGATCCATCCGTTTTTCCGCCCTAAAACCCCAGGTTCCGGCTGGACTTTGACAAGGTGATCTGTTATCTCGCCCTACCAATCGCAAGGTCATGGGCCTAGCGAACACTATTTTATTGCCCCCGGAAATTGCTGATTTCCGCCGGCTGACAACCAAAACCAAAGGAACGGGATTTCACGTGCAGGTACTTGTCCGCGATAACAATGTTGACCAGGCTCTCCGCGCTCTGAAGAAGAAGATGCAGCGCGAAGGCATTTTCCGCGAAATGAAGATGCGCGATTACTACGAGAAGCCCTCGCAGAAGCGCGCTCGCGAAAAGGCAGAAGCTGTTCGTCGCGTTCGTAAGCTGGCACGCAAGCGTGCACAGCGCGAAGGTGTTGTCGCGCGTTAATTGTCGTTATTTCGACGTTTTCAGATGCACTTGTCTGGCGGGGGCGAATCGTTCGCCGCCGCCTTTTTGATTTGTCTCTGATAATGTATATCAGACGAAACTGATATGACGTATGGGGAAAGCGAACCCGATAATGGCAGTCACGAATATCCAAGCGACCGTTTCTTCGAAACCGTTTAATTCTCATTCGAAGAGGCGCTTTGCCTCCTTGCCGATCATGGCGCTTCTTGGTGCCATTTGTCTTGCAGGCTGCCAGACGAACAACGCCGACACCGTCATCCGAATCGACAAGGCGCAAGGGTCTCAGGAAAACATCGCTTCGCTGACCGCGGTCATCAATGCCAATCCTCAAGATCCGGAAGGCTATAACGTCCGCGGCTCCGCCTATGGACGCGCCGGTGAATTCAGCCGTTCGCTCGCAGACTTCAACCAGGCGATCCAGCTGAATCCGAAATTCTACCAGGCCTACGCCAACCGCGCGCTGGTCTACCGCAACATGGGCAAGCAGCCCGAGGCGGTTGCAGACTACAACATGGCCCTGCAGATCAATCCGAACTACGACGTCGCCTATATCGGTCGCGGCAACATCTATCGCAGCGCAGGCCGCGACGACGACGCCTTCAGCGATTTCTCCAAGGCGATCCAGCTCGGCACCACGGATGGGCGCGCCTATCACGGCCGCGGCCTGATCTACCAGAAGCGCAACCAGCAGGATAAGGCGATCGAGGACTTCTCGAAGGCCATCTCGCTGGCTCCTAATTCTCCGGAGCCCTATAACGGCCGTGGCACGTCCTACGTGGCGCTGAACGACGACGACAACGCCTTCGCCGACTTCAACCACGCCATCGAGCTCAACGACAAGATTGCCGAATCCTGGGCAAACCAGGCGCTCATTTACGAGCGCAAGGGTGACAAGGCCAAGGCGGCCCGCTCCTATCAGCATGCAATCAATCTTGACCCGAGCTACCAACCGGCCAAGGATGGCCTGGCACGCGTTCGCACGAGCTGATTGAGATCCGCCGCCTGCGATCCGTAGGCGGCGCTTGATTTCGGGGTGCCGCGACATCGGCGGCGCTCTCCCCTACAGCGCCGCTCGTCAAACATGACGCGCAAAGGACGCTGAAAAGCATGCCCTCTTCTCAAAAAATCATCGTTATCGGCGCCGGCATCATCGGCGCCTCCATCGCATGGCATCTTGCAAGACGCGGCGCCTCTGTCACCGTCATCGCCAAGAAGCCGGGCGGCGAGGCGACGCCGAATTCCTTTGCCTGGATCAACGCAAGCTGGGGCAATCCGGAATTCTATTTCCGCTTCCGCAGCCATGCCATGACGGAATGGAAGAGGCTTGCCGAGGAATTGCCGGGGCTACCGCTCAACTGGTGCGGCGGTCTCTGCTGGGACCTGCCCCCGGATCAGCTGGAAGCCTATGCCTCCGAGCATGGCGGCTGGGGATATGGCGTCAGGCGCGTGGCCCAAGAAGAGAGCGCCGTGATCGAGCCCGGCATTACTGAGCTGCCCGATCTCGCCCTGCATATTGCCGAAGAAGGAGCCGTCGAGCCGGTGGCGGCTGCAAGGCTGATGCTTGCCGATGCCTTCCGCTATGGCACGACTTTCCTGCAGGCTGTCGAAGTCGAGCGGCTGCTGATCGAAAATGGCCGGATCGTCGGAATAGAGACTTCGAACGGCAGGCTTTCCGCCGACCATGTCATTCTTGCAGCCGGTGCCGGCACATCAGGGCTTGCGGCATCCGTTGGCGTGGATGTGCCGCTCGAAACGCCGCCCGGCCTTATCGTCCATTCCCGACCCTATACACCGCTGCTCAATGGCCTAGTCATCGCCCCGGAGCTGCACATGCGCCAGACCGCTGAAGGCCGCATCATTGCCGGCAGCGATTTCGGCGGCAGCGATCCCGGCGACGAACCGCAAAAGGTGGCCGACACGCTCTTTGCCAAGGTAAAGGCGATGCTGCGCGATGCGGACGGTCTCGAGCTTGATTTCTTCACGGTGGGCTACCGCCCGACGCCGAAGGACGGCTTTCCGATCATCGGGCCTTCCGATGCCGTCGCCGGGCTCTATCTGACCGTGATGCATTCGGGGATTACGCTCGCACCGCTGGTCGGCCAGCTGGCAGCCGACGAGGTCCTCGGAGAAAGGCGCGACAGCCTGCTTGCGCCATTCCGACTCTCCCGTTTCTCAGCCGCCTGAGCGTCTGCAACGAGGTCCGGGTCTCTTACCTTCCGGCGACATATCCGCAACATCCCCCGTCAAATCGCGGTGGTCTCTTTTCGCATGTTGCAACGCAATTTATCGAGCCCTAACATGCTGTTGGATAGCTTGCTGTCTGTGGGTAATGGGGGCGTTCGACATGATGGCGAAAACCAGTCCGACTGTTGACGTGAATGATAGTAGCCGGAAGGCAAACGGCTGATCGCATTCATGGGCAAGAAGTTAAGACTGTTTCCAAGGGCAACGATTGGCGCCTATCTCATCGCAATCGCACTGGCGATCGCGTTGCCTATTCTGGCGTTCGTGGCCCTGCTGCTTGTCCAGCTGGAAGACAGCCAGCGTGACGTTCTTCGTCGCGACACCGTCCAGGATGCCATTGCAATTGCCCGCAGCATCGATCGGCAACTGCAGGACATGTCGACGACTCTTCGGCTGCTCGCAACCTCCCCCGAACTGGAGCGAGGCGATCTGGCAGCCTTTCACGATAGGACGCTGACCGCACTCGGCTCTGATTCGATGTTCGTCCTCCTCGTGGACTCGGACGGCCAGCAGCTGCTCAACACCCGCCGCTCCTATGGCACGCCGCTGAAGAAGATGTCGAACATACCCGCGCTCAAGCACGCGCTCGATTCGCGAAGGACCGAGGTTTCGGATGTCTTCCTGGGCTCGACCAGCGGCGCATACGTCTTCAACGTGACCATGCCGCTTGCGACATCGCCTTCCGGCGCTGCCATGATCATGACGCAGAATGCCGAGGAGTTGGGTCGGCTGCTGACAACCGACGGAATGGCGCCCGGCTGGTCGGCGGCGGTGCTCGACGGCACCGGACACGTCGTTGCCTCCATTGGAGCCGACCATCTTGCAGCCGGGACGCTCTTCAAGAAGGACATACTGCCGGCGCTGGGACTGAGCAGCGGCATCTATCAGAATGACTATACCATGCCGCGGGACCTGCTTGGATACGCCCAGGTGCCTGGATGGGCGTGGAAGACGGTCGTCTGGGGGCCGATTGCATCGGTCCAGGACTCCATCGCCAACATCTGGCGTTTCCTGGTCTATGGCGGCATCCTGCTGCTTCTCATTGCGCTGATTGCCGTTTACGCCCTCGCCCGCCAGGTCCGCACGACAATTCAGGATATTGCCGACATGGCCAACCGGATGGGCCGTGGCGAGATCGTCGCTCCGATCGAAACCAGCGTCGTCGAGGCCAACCAGGTGGCCGTCGCGCTCTCCAATGCGTCGTTCGACCGCAGCGAGACCGAGGATCGGCTTCACCTCGTCATGCATGAACTCGTCCACCGCACGAAGAACCTGCTGGCGCTGGCCCAGGCGATGATGCGCCAGCTTGCCAAGCAGACGGACAGCGTCGACACATTCCAGAAGGCCGTGGCCGACCGCCTGGACGGCCTTGCGCGCTCGATCGAAATTCTGACGAGCGAGCAATGGTCGGGCGTCTCGCTCCGCCGCGTCATCAATCTTCACCTTGCGAACTTCCTGCAGGACCCGCAGCAGCTTCAGGTCGAGGGACATGATATCCTGCTAAGGCCAGAAGCCGTGCAGAACCTCGGACTGACCCTTCACGAACTGGCGACCAATTCCGTGAAATACGGTGCGCTCTCGGCCCCCGAGGGCCGCATCCGCATCAGCTGGACCGACGTCGAAGAGGGCGCTGCGCCGATGATCCGCTTCAGCTGGGAGGAGATGAACGGTCCGACGGTCAAGACACCCCTGCACACCGGTTTCGGCACGACGATCATCAAGACGCACGCGGCCGCCGCCTTCGGCGGCATGGTCCAGGTCGACTTCCTGCCGGAAGGCCTGCTCTGGGTATTGATGGCGCAGCGCAGCGCCGTCGAGCAGAAAGCCGGGACTCATAGCTGACACGCAGAGAGAGACTGGATGGCGACAGCTGGCTACGCCAGCTCAATGCACTGGGAATCCGTTTCGGACGATCGGTCGTTTGCCCCAAACAGCAGCCGTGCCTGTTCCACCGGCATCGGCCTTCCGAGCAGATATCCCTGAACCTCGGAGCAACGGCGTTCGCTCAGGAATTCGAGCTGGTCGGCTCGCTCGACGCCCTCTGCGGTGACCGTCATGTCGAGCGCACGACCGAGATCGATGATCGTGCGCAGGATGATGTCTGCCGCTTCATCGGGATTGTCGGGGTTCAGCTTGCCAAGGAAGCCGCGATCAATCTTGATCTTGTCGATCGGAAACGCGTTCAGATAGCCGAGACTTGAATAGCCGCTGCCGAAATCGTCGAGGGCAATGCGCACGCCGAGCGACTTCCAGAGTTCCAGCTGCGCGCGCGTCCCGGCTTCATCGTCGATGAAGACGGATTCGGTGATTTCCAGCTCCAGCCGGTGCGGCGCAAGGCCGGTGCGCAGCAGCGTATCGCTGAGGATGAGCGAGAACCGGCCGTTGCGGACCTGCAGAGGCGACACATTGACGGCAACGTGCAACTCGCCCGGCCAGCGTGCCGCTTCCGTGCAGGCCGTGCGCAATACCCACTCGCCAAGGGCCTCGATAAGGCCGTATTCCTCCATGAGCGGAATGAATACGCCCGGGGAAACCAGCCCGCGCGTCGGGTGATGCCAACGGACCAGGGCTTCGAAACCAACGAGATGCGGCATCGCGGTGCTGAACTGCGGTTGGTAGTAGAGTTCGAATTCGCCTTCGCGCAATGCGTTGCGCAGGTCTTCCAGCAGGTTCAAGCGCTCCAGCATGCCGGCCCGCATGCCCGGATCGAAGAACATATGGGCGCTGCACTTCATCTTCTTGACTTCGTACATCGCCAGATCGGCGTCGGCGATGACGGTGCCGAGATCGGCGTCCTTACCCGCGCGGACGGCAATTCCGACGCTCGTTCCCGTCGTCAGAACCACGTCCCCATATTCGACCGGTTGGGCGAGTTCAGCAATGATGGCGTCGGCGGTCGCGGCAAGCTCGGCCGGAACAAGGGCGCGCTCGAAAATGATGACGAATTCGTCGCCGCCGAGCCGGACCACGGCGTCGCCTTCCGACACGATCTTGCTCAGGCGTTGCGCCACGACTTTCAGGACGAAATCGCCGCAGTCGTGGCCATAGGTGTCGTTGACGAATTTGAAGCCGTTGAGATCCACGAGAAAGACGGCCATCTGCTCGAGCGAGCCCTCGCGCGAGCGGCTCTGCAGGTCGCCGATCAGATTGAGCAGATAGGCGCGATTGAACAGGCCGGTGAGCGGATCCTGGAACGCCAGGGTATGGAGTTCCCGCTCCCGTTCCCGCAGGCGGGCCTCTGTCGACGCCTGCTCGCTGATGTCGATCCGCCGCGACATGGTCGCCCCGGTATTCGAGCGGGAGCGCGTATAGATATAGGTCTTGGAGCTGATCTTCTGGATCTCGCGCTGACGCGCGACCAGAACTTCGGCCATCTGCTTGCGCTTGGCGAGATAAGCTTCCGGATCGTTGCGCGCCAGCGGATCGTCGATGATCCCGGCATCGAGATCCATCCGGTAGAGGTCGAGATGGTTCCGGCCCAGCAATTGCGAGGGTTCGGGGTAATGCGGGAAAACCCGGTGATAGGCATTGTTGGTGAAAACGATGCCGTCATTGGCGTCGTAGAACGAAATCGCCTCTTCGCTCTCCTCCAGAGCTTCGAGCACCATCTGCGACAAGCGCCGCTCGTGAAAGGCGACGATGGCACCGGCGCAGAAGCGCGTAAGCCGGCTGCAGCGGAGCAGGCTCTCCGGGCTCACAAGGCCGCTTCCGGCAAGGATGACGCCACCCACCACGCGGGCTCCGCTGACAAGCGGCTGGGCAAGGATCGGCGATCCGTTGGCGGCCTGGCTGATCGGAAATTCGACGCCCTCGATCAACCAATCGGTGTTTGGGAGTGCCGTGCCCGCGGGCAAATTGAGATCACCGACCTGCGCTACCTCGCGCACCGTCTTGCCGTTGCGCGCCACCACATAGCCGCAAAGGGCCAAAGGCCCGGCCACGCTTTCACATGCGGCGTGAAATGCCAAAAAAATGTCCTGCTCTGACTCCGCTTCGTGCAGATTGGCGACAGCGCCGACAAATTCTTCAAATTTCGTCGATCCCTGCATTTTCAAAATCATCACGTAAAAGAATTTGGAGTTTGGCGCTCATTATGAGCGTAATAGTTTAAGGCACCGATAATCGTGATCGGTGCAGATACACGCATATACAATGCGTCTCGCTTACCCTGTTCTCATGATAGTTTTAAGAAATAGACGGCAGCTATCGGTGACTGTCGTCGTTTTGTCGTTCGGGCGCCTGTACAACCCTTATTAAATCTGCAGGCCGGCCGCCGCCGGGCCGCTTTTGGGCTCGAAGCTCAAATCTTTAGGGTTCCGATTGTGGCTCACTGCAGGCCTCATGCACACCCGTCGCCTCCCGGATAGGCTGCTAAATGCATTCTCCGGACACGAATTCGATGCGCTGCAAACTATGTTGCTCGTTCCAACAATGTCAGTAGAGCGTCGTATTGATGCCCGGCGCGTTTCTTGACAATGTAGGGATTGCCCGTGTCGTCCAGAATCGGCTTCAAAGTTTGCATCAGGTAACTTTTATCCCGGTCGGTCAGGGCGATCGGCCCATCGATCTCCTGGGCGTAACGAACGACGTTGTTTATTCGTCTCAGGCATTCGGCCCTTTCATCATTGGCAGGGCCTGAACCCTGCTTTCCCGAAAGGTAGAAGTTTATGATATCCGTAGTTGCGGCCGGGGCACCGATCGAGATGGTGCCGGCTTTCAGGTTTTGCGGCTCACCATTTAGAAATCCTCTGAACTGATTCCCGAATGCGCCAAAGAAATTCTCGTAATCGAGAAGGATGAGGCGTGCGGTATTGTTGTTTTGGAGAAGTGTCCGCGCGCCGACCTTATCCGTCAGCATCGAAACGCGTTGATCGTTATTTTTGATGGTTGATTGCATACCCGATACAAAATATGCGTTTATTTCCGCAACGCCAAGTTCTGTTGCCAGGGCGCTATTCACCCGCTCAATCAATCTTCTTTTCGACTGGCTCGTAGATGCCCTTAGCTCCGGTGCCTTC
Source organism: Neorhizobium sp. P12A (assembly GCF_008365395.1). Lineage (NCBI taxonomy): Bacteria > Pseudomonadati > Pseudomonadota > Alphaproteobacteria > Hyphomicrobiales > Rhizobiaceae > Neorhizobium > Neorhizobium sp. P12A. The sequence continues at coordinate 1,110,838 of NZ_QOVX01000001.1, forward strand.
TGGGAAAGAGCTCCTGCCTTTATGTTTCGGACATCTGCTTTGCTGATATTCGCATCAGGAATATCCACGACACTTTCAAGGATATCGACGAGAATGAGTGTCGCAGCCGGATTTTGCTTAAGGTCATACTGAAAGAAACCAAAGCTCAGGCCATTTTTTCCGCTACTCATCCTTGCGTCGCTTAGGCAATATGCAACGCGACCACCGTTTGCCTCATTCTCCAACAGAGATTTTGCAAAGGCCAGTTCCAGAGGCGCAGGCTTCGCGTCGGATCCCGGATGGAAGAAAACGTCTTCCGCCTCGACTGTAGCGCCGCCACAAGGTGGTATTGCAAATGCGCTGGCGTTAGTCGAAGCAAGCATTAAGCAAGCGGCTGCAAACATCATGTTTTTCATTTTTTCCCCCCGGAATTGTATTTGTATACAATCACACTGGCGGATAAATGCAACCGAAAATAGATCGCTTGAAATAAAAATCGTAAAACTAAGCATGCAATACTTAGCGCATCGATTGGTCAGTAAAAACTTTTTCCGCAGAGGACTGCCGGGGATCCCCTCAGACAGACAGGATTTCCCCGCGATATCCTGAACCCAAGCATCTGTCTCCAAGTCTACGTGAAGCTTGGAGACAGGCCGCTGTTCTACTCGTTCATCGCCTTGACGATGTCTTCGGTCATCTTCTTGGCGTCCCCCAGCAGCATCATCGTGCCGTCCTTGTAGAACAGCGTGTTGTCGATGCCGGCATAGCCGGAACCGAGCGAGCGCTTGACGAAGAGGCAGGTCTTGGCCCTGTCGACGTCGAGGATCGGCATGCCGTAGATCGGCGAGGTCTTGTCGTCGCGTGCCGCCGGATTGGTGACGTCGTTGGCGCCGATGACATAGGCGACATCGGCCTGGGCGAATTCCGAATTGATGTCTTCCAGCTCGAAGACCTCGTCATAGGGAACATTGGCTTCGGCGAGCAGCACGTTCATGTGGCCTGGCATGCGGCCGGCGACAGGATGGATGGCATATTTTACCTCGACGCCATGCGCCTTCAGCCTGTCGGCCATTTCTCTCAGTGCATGCTGCGCCTGCGCGACCGCCATGCCGTAACCCGGCACGATGATGACCTTCGAGGCATTCGCCATCAGATAGGCGGCATCCTCGGCCGAGCCGAGCTTCACGCTCCGGTCGATATCGTCGGCAGCGCCGGACGAAACCTCGCCGCCGAAGCCGCCGAGGATGACCGAAATGAAGGAGCGGTTCATGCCCTTGCACATGATGTAGGACAGGATCGCACCCGACGAGCCGACGAGCGCGCCGGTCACGATCAGCGCCAGATTGCCGAGCGTGAAGCCGATGCCGGCTGCCGCCCATCCCGAATAGGAATTGAGCATCGACACGACGACGGGCATATCCGCGCCGCCGATCGGCACGATCAGCAGAACGCCGAGCGCAAGCGCCAGGGCAACGATGGCCCAGAAGGCGAAATGGCTCTCGGTAACGGCAAGCACGATGATGAAGAGGACGATCAATGCCAGCAGGGCGGCATTGATGACGTGCCGCGCCGGCAGCATGATCGGCTTGCCCGACATGCGCCCGTCAAGCTTCAGGAAGGCGATGATCGAGCCGGTGAAGGTCAGCGCGCCGATCGCCACGCCAAGCGCCATTTCGATGCGCGCTTCGGTATGGATCTGGCCGATTTCGCCGATGCCGAAGGAGGACGGCGTATAGAGCGCGGCCGCAGCCACCAGCACGGCGGCAAGGCCGACCAGCGAGTGAAAGGCGGCGACCAGCTGCGGCATAGAGGTCATCGGAATGACGCGGGCGATATAGGCCCCTGCCCCGCCGCCGATCGCGATGCCGAGGACGATCAGCACGAGACCGCCGAAGGAGGGTGTCGCCAGCGCCAGCGTGGTGAGGATGGCGATCGTCATACCGGCCATGCCGTAGAGATTGCCCTTGCGGCTGGTGGAGGGATGCGAAAGGCCGCGCAGCGCCAGAATGAAGAGGACGCCCGACACGAGATAGAGGAAGGCTGCAATATTGCTCAGCATGCCGGGCTCACTTGTCTTTCTTCTTGTACATCGCCAGCATTCGCTGGGTCACAAGAAAGCCGCCGAAGATATTGACGGACACCAGGACCAGCGCGACGAAGCCGAAGCCCGTCGCAAGCCCGCTTGCCGATATCCCGACCGCGAGCAGCGCGCCGACCACAATGACGGACGAAATAGCGTTGGTGACGGCCATCAGCGGCGTATGCAGCGCCGGCGTGACCGACCAGACGACGTAATAGCCGACGAAGATCGACAGCACGAAGATCGCAAGTTCGAAGACAAGCGGATCGATGGCGCCGCCAGTGGCAGCGCTCGCCACATCAGGCGCATGGGCTGCGGCCGTAGTGACTGCCGTGACGGCCTCATTCAGCTTCTGTAACGCCCGCTCCATTTCCTGGGTCGCCATTACAGGACTCCCTTCTTGGCATTTGCCTGATCCGGATCGATGAAGCTCGGATGCACGACAACGCCGTCATGGGTCAGCATCGTCGCCTTGATCAGCTCATCGTCGAGATTGAGGCCGAGCGTCTTCGTCTCCTTGTTGACCATGGTCTCCAGGAAAGTGACGAGGTTCTTGGCGTAGAGCAGCGAGGCGCTGGCGGGCACCCGGCCCGGCATATTGGCAAACCCGATGACCTTGACGCCCTCGACTTCGGCAATCCCGCCTGCCTGCGCCCCCTCGATATTGCCACCGCGCTCGACCGCCAGATCGACGGCAACAGCGCCCGGCCGCATGGATTTCAGCATGTCGCGCGACACCAGCCGCGGCGCCGGCCGACCAGGGATCAGTGCCGTCGCGATGACGATGTCCTGCTTGGAAATATGCTCGGCAACGAGCGCCGCCTGCTTGGCCTGATAATCTTTCGACATTTCCTTGGCGTAGCCGCCGGCAGTTTCCGCTGCCTTGAACTCCTCGTCCTCGACGGCGATGAACTTGGCGCCGAGCGAGGCGACCTGCTCCTTGGCCGCCGGGCGAACGTCTGTCGCGGAAACCACGGCGCCGAGGCGCCGGGCCGTCGCAATTGCCTGCAGGCCGGCGACGCCGGCGCCCATGACGAAGACCTTGGCGGCGGGCACCGTTCCTGCCGCCGTCATCATCATCGGCATGGCGCGGTCATAGGCTTCAGCCGCCTCGATCACGGCCTGATAGCCGGCCAGATTGGCCTGCGACGACAGAACGTCCATCGACTGCGCGCGCGTGATGCGCGGCATCAGCTCCATGGCAAAGGTAATGAGCCCGGCCCGGGCCATATCGGCAAGCGCTGCATGATTGCCGTAGGGGTCCATGATGGCAATGACGATGGCACCGCTTTTATAGCCGGAAATCTCGGCCGCCGTCGGACGACGGACCTTCAGAACGACATCGGCGACCGCAGCATCTGCGACCGAGCCTAAGCGCGCGCCGACCGTCTCATATTCGCCATCGGGGATGCGTGACAGAAGCCCGGCACCGGTTTCGACCACGACATCGAGGCCGAGCGCCTTCATCTTCTTCACTGTCTCTACGGACGCCGCAACGCGCGTCTCGTCCGCGGCAGTCTCCTTTGCCACAAAGACAAGATTGCCCAACTACATCTCCTTGCGTCAGACGAACCACTTCGGAGCGTGCCCGCAATGGCCTGCGAATTTTTGGGAAAAGCTGCGGAGAACCTGAGATCGGTCAGCGCAGCAGGAAGGCGCCGATAACGACGAGGATGATGAAGACGAGAAGGCCGCCGAGGAAACCGCCGCCGCCGAAGAAACCGGCAGCCATGCCCAGAAGCAGCGCCGCAATGATCATCGATCCATATTTGGCGCCGCTAATGAACAGGCCATAGGTCTTTTCGTGCTCTCGATAATCCATTGGAGCACCGGTTTCGACAGGTCCGGAATGATGTTCAGCCATAGACGATCTCCCCTTGAACGGTCCGCTGCAATCGACCTTCAAACGGCCTCCCAGCAGAACCCATATCCCTAAATCGCCCCAGGTTGCGGCCAGCGTTACGGATTGGGAAGACGTCCCGAGCCCCTCGTAACACCCGCTGCAAAGCAGGGCAATTTCCTCAATTGAGGCCTTACACAAAGCGGGAAAAAATGCAATCCACGACAATGCCGCAGGCATGCGGCGAAACGTTCGATCCGGGATCAGCACCCCGGATCGAACGTTGTTCAGCCCAGACGGCGTTCAGGTTCCATCTGGCCACGAGCAGCATGGCGTGCCGTCGGAAGAATGGTCAGTGGCGCCGGACCCAGGTTGGTGTCGCGCGAGAACATCATGCGCCGTTCATAGGGTTCCGAGACGAAGAACGGGAAACGCTTGTAGAGGTTCTGCCTGACATCTCTTGTCCGCGTTGCCATTAGCGTCAGATCGATATTGTACTTGCCGACATTGCTCTTCGCCGGAACGATGGTATCGGCATAGAAGACGCGGCGATAGAAAGACGCGTGCTGCGGGCTGACCAATTGCAGGACGCGGTCGGCATCGAAATAGTCGGCAGCCATCGAGGCGATCCGTAGCGTCAGATAGGGAAGCGAAGGCATTTCCCCGATGATTTCCGGATCGGCCGCAAAACGGACGGGATCAATCAGGCTCATGCCCGCGTCCAGGAACTGATCGATCTCCGCGGGATAGATGTCGCGGGTCGAACTGACGCGATGCTCGGGCGTGACATGATGGATGCGAACGGTGCTGATCAACCGCTCGTAGAAGTAGACGCCAAAGACATAGGCGTGATCATCGAAATCGCTGTCATCGATCAGCTTTGAGCCTGAGAGCGGCAGGATGTCCGCCATCTTGTAGGCGCGGTAACGAATGCGGCCAACCTCTTCCAGGTCCTCGCTGCTTTCAACGCGTCGGTACTCGACGCGATCCAAAATCTGAAGAAGCTTTTTTGAGAAGCTGTTGTGAAAGATATCCGAGAGCATGATCCACATATCCATGTTAACGGATCATTAATGCTTCAGGGCTAGGCCCTTCGCAAGATTTGAATAAAACTTGAATAATAAGAATTATATTAAGGTTAACAGGGCTACTCCCGCGCGATTTTTTTGTCGCCCGCGGATCAGAATAATCAACTTGAAACAGAGATTCGGGCCACTAACGGCCGATGCGCATCCGGGTGTCGGTTCGTCACCGAGGCCTCCGGCCCGAACGAACGGCTCGAAAATCTCACATTAGGCGACGTTCTTGCCGCTACGCACGGATTGCTTTGCAGATTGCTTCTTGGCAAGGCCGTCGACCATCTCAAGGATGCTCTCGGTGGAAACGGGCGTGGAGAAGACGTAGCCCTGAATGTAGTCGGCGCACTGATGCTTGTTGATCAGCATCAACTGATCACGCGTCTCGACGCCTTCCACGACGATTTCGAGGGACAGCTCGCGCGAGAGATTGACGATGCCGCGCAGCAGCTTGAAGCGCCGCGTATCCTCGACGATATCGTTGACGAAGGACCGGTCGATCTTGACGATGTCGATCGGCAGCGAGTCCAAGTAGCTGAGGCTGGAGAAACCCGTGCCGAAATCGTCGATCGCGATGGTGATGCCGCGGGACCGTAGGTCGGACAGGATGGCACGAACCGTCGAGAACTCGTCAACGAGGCAGCTTTCCGTTACCTCGATATGGAGCCGCGAGGCCGTAAGGCCCGAGGTTGCCAGCGCATCGGCAACGACGGCGATGATGTCGGTGTTTCGCAGATCCTGTGCGGAAAGGTTGACCGACACGGATAGCGGCGCCGGCCAGCTCGCACAATCGCGGCAGGCCTGGTTGATCATGTATTTCGTGATGCCGGCAACGATCCCCATCTCTTCGGCGATCTGCACGAAGACGTTCGGCGGGATCGAACCCTTTTCCGGATGCACCCAGCGCACCAGCGCTTCGCAGCAATCGATCTTGGTGCCGTCGGGCGTAAACATCGGCTGATAGACGGCGTGCAGCTTGCCGGTCTCGATCGCCAGTCGCAGATCGTCCTTGAGCTTCTGCCGGTCGAGGTAGCGGGCGTCCATTTCCTGTTCGAAGGCCGAGCATCCACCCTTCATCCGCGACTTCGCCTCGAAGAGCGCGAGATCAGCCTTGATCTGCCATTCCTCGGGACGGAATTCGCGGCTGTCGATGGTCACGTAGCCGCTGCTGAAGGAAACGCGGAAAGTGTTGTCGTCCACCTCATAGGCGCCGGCCATTGCAGCATGCAGGCTCCGAATCCGCCCGTCGAGATCAGCAGCATCGTCCTCGTTCGGGAAGAACAGGACGAACTGGTCACCGACGAGTCGGGCGACGAGCGCGGTTGAGCCTGCCTCTTCCTTCAGCCGTCCTGCGATCTTCACCAGAACGCGGTCGCCCACCACGTGACCCTTCATGTCATTGACATGCTTGAAGTCGTCGACGTCGATGACCATGATCCCGATCTTGCCGGGCCGCCTGCGGGCAGACAGGTTCTCCTTGACGAGATCGACGAAATATTCCCGGTTCGGCAGGCCCGTCAGCGGATCGAACCGCACCATGTGCATGATCTTGCGCTCGGCGCGAATGCGGCCCGTGACGTCCTCGAAAATAAGGATGACGACGCCATCGTCACGGCGGCTTGCCGAAAATTCAAGGAAGAGATCTTCGTTGAACTGGATCAGTGTGCGCGACAGCGATCCGTCGACCAGCTGCGCCAGCTGCCGCTGGATGAGGCTCGGCAGCGAACCGTCGATGAACGCATTGCGCACGCCGTAGCGCAGCACGACATCGAGCTCGCAATCCTTGAGCTGATCCTGGTTGGTCAGATGCAGAAGCTCGCAGGCCTTGCGGTTGACGACGAGGATGCGGTTGTCGGCATCCAGCATGAACAGGCCGTGCGTCATATTGTTGAGCGCGGTATCGAACCGGTCGGCAATCAGCGATATCTCGCGCGAGGCAATGACGTTCTTGTAGAGGAATTCGCGCACGCCATTGGCCATGGAACGCGTCGTCAACACGAACGGAATAAGCGTCAGCGACAGGATAACCATATAGGGGTCCCTGAGCAGCAGGAACCCGAGGCTGATCGGCAGCGACGCTGAAATAGTCTGAAGATTGACCGCCTTGGGTGACCCATAATTGCGGCCGACAACCGAAACCATCGAGGCAAGCGTGACCGCGATACACGCGATCTCCGCAAAAAAGTCCTGCAGCACGAGGATGGCGTAACCGCTGCCAATGCCAAGCAGCGTCGTCGTCGAAACGCCGCCATAGAGGTAGAGCCTCTCCCAGCGGGCAATGTCCTCACGTGTCAGCTTGGACTTGTCCGTCGCATCGAACCGCTGAAACCAATAGACGCGAAAGATGCAGACCGCGACAAAGAGGGCCGAGAGATAGAGATAGAAATTGGCGCCGGATTTTGCGTACACGACGAGATAGGTCAGGACCTGAACGGTCATGCCCGTGAACAACGTGTTGCGATTTCCAAAGAGCGAACTCACGAACGACAGATAAACATCCGTCGGTACCGCGTTCGGGCTTTGAGGCTTCATCCAGAGTCCCCCTTATGCGGCAGGCACGGTAATTCAAACCATTTAAAAATTGATTGCGCAATTAAGAGCGATTTGGTCGAATTTTCCAAGTATATCACCCATTTGGTCCCAAATTGAGTGAATTTTTGCACCCCCTTATTGTGTTTACGTTACAGTAACTCTACTTCCGATTACAATAATGACTCGCCGGTTGCAAAGGGATAGATATTCGACGTCTCAGAACAACCCATCGTCCCCGCCACTTTTCTTCAAACCCCGTCATTTTTCCAAATCCGCCCTGCCCCAAACCAGCACACCGACGCCCCTGTCGGCGATTTTGATTTACGCCCTCTCCTGTTAGGACCAGATGATGTATGCCTTGCCTCGCCTACACATGATTTCCCTCCTCTTGGTCGCAGGGCTGGCAGGATGCCAGACCGCAAAGCCAATCTCGATGAGCGTCTCTGTCGTGCCGACAGCAAAAGGCGTGCAATATGGCGACGCCTTGGCGCCACAGCGCGCTGCCGGAGAGGACATTCCGCCGCTCAAAGGACAAAAGATCGTAACAGTGCGCACCTACGGAATTGTAGCCAAATCGGATGGGCAATTCACCAGCCAAACCGAACTGGAAGGCATTGATTGCGCTTTGGAAAGCGAAGGATATCGTGCCTCAATCAAAACGCCGGCTGAAATCAAGGTCCCGGACTACGGCTATGCTTCACGCCCCGTATCCGTCCACTGTCAGGCACCTGGCTACAAGACCGGTTTCGCGAGCGTTCAGCCCTATGACAAGACATCCGCAGAACGGCTCGATGCGGCGAGCAACAACGGTCTCGTCAGCATTGTCGCCGTCGCGTTGATCGACGCGGCGACAGACAAGAAAAAGCATGATTACAGCTATCGCCCTGTCAGTGTGACCATGAACAGGATCGGGTGCGAAAAGGAAAAATCGGGTTGTCGCTAACAGGGATCGAATGTCGATCCAGCAACGCTGATGCAGGGTGAATCGTAAACATGCTCGGATACATGCGCGCTTGAACGCCTAGAGCTTCCCCGCGCGCTGCTGGATCATCATGAAGGTATCGAACGTGTATTCCGACAGCTGCATCCAGAGATAGGCGTCCTTCTTATAGGCCACCTGATCCTCGTAGATCCTCTTGAAGTAGTCATTGGACTTCGAGAGGTCGGCATAGATGCCCATGGAGGCCTGGAAACAGGCTTCCATGATCTCCTGGCTGAAGGGACGGAGCGTTGCGCCGTCCTGCACGATCTGCTTCAGCGCCTGCGGATTCCTCACATCGTATTTCGCCAGCATATTCGTGTTGGCGAAGGCGCAGGCATCGCTGAGGATCGTCTGGTAATTCTTCGGCAGGCCGTTCCATTTTTCCAGGTTGAAGAAGGCGTGGACGACGGCTCCGCCCTCCCACCAGCCGGGATAATAGTAGAACTTCGCGACCTTCTGGAACCCGAGTTTCAGGTCGTCATAAGGGCCGACCCATTCCGCGGCATCGATCGTTCCCTTGTCGAGCGCCGCATAGACGTCGCCGATGGCGATCTGCTGCTGCGGCACGACGCCAACTTTCTGCATCACGCTGCCGGCAAGCCCGGCGATGCGCATCTTCAGGCCCTTCAGATCGTCCAGCGTATTGATTTCCTTGCGGAACCAGCCGCCCATCTGGGCGCCGGTATTGCCCGCCGGCAGACCGTACATGCCCTGCGTGGCAAAGAATTCGTTCATCAGCTTGTTGCCGTCGCCCTGATAGAACCAGCCATTCGACAGACGGGCATTCAATCCGAACGGGATGGCGGTGCCGATCGCGTAGGTCGGATCCTTGTTCCAGAAATAATAGGAGCAGGTATGGGCCGCATCGACGGTCCCGGCGCTGACGGCATCCACCGCCTGAAGCGCAGGAACGATTTCGCCGGCTTCGTAGGTCTGTATGGTAAAATTGCCGCCCGTCGCATCCGAGACATGATTGGCGATGTCCTCGATACCGCCATAAAGCGTATCGAGGGTCTTCGGAAAGGAAGACGTCATCTTCCAGGTGATCTTGGGATTTTCCTGTGCGATGGCCGGAGCTGCCAGAACGGAAGAAGACGCAGCGCCCGCGCCTATAAGGCCGGCCCTTCTGATGAACGAACGGCGATCCATCAAAAACCTCCCGTATAGCTGGTATCGCTGGCATAGCGGTCTGTCCGGGCACCCCGGCGGCGGCAGGAGCTAACCATGTCGCGCATTTTCTTTCAAGCTCTGCTCCCACCAATCTTTTTGGCCATCATGCTGCTGCAATCGATACGACATGTCGTGCAGGTAGGAACCGTTGCGATCGCAACCTTTCCGGGTCGCCGAAATATGGCGCGCGCCGTGAATTGCGTTGTGATAGACACCATATTCATTCTGCGCTCTCACACGAACGCACAATTTTGGCATTTTTACTGGAGCCATTCATGACAAAGCCGATCATCGCCATTCCCGCCGACATCCGGGCGATCGACGGGGCGACCTGGCATGCGGTGCAGCAGCAATATGTGAATGCAGCACTCAAGGCGTCCGGGCTGATGGCCCTGATCGTGCCGGCCATGGAAGAAGGCTATGACATCGATGCCATTCTGGATCGGGTCGACGGCGTGCTGATATCAGGTTCGGCCAGCAACGTTCACCCTTCGCTTTACGGCAGGCAAGCAACTGAGGCCGATGGCCCGTTTGACCCCGCACGCGACGCGACGTCCCTGCCCTTGCTCCGACGGGCGATCGATCGCGCCATCCCGCTTCTGGCAATCTGTCGCGGCATACAGGAACTGAATGTCGCGCTCGGCGGCTCTCTCGACAGCGAGATCCAAGATCTCCCTGGCCGCTCCGACCACCGTAGGCCTGAAGGCACGGATCGCGATGCGCTCTATGCCATTCGCCAGAGCGTCTTCGTAAAGGAAGGCTCCTGCATCGCCAATTTCATTGGCGCCGGCGAGGTGCGCGTCAACACCCTTCACCGCCAAGCGATTGCTGAAACGGCGCCGCGGCTGCAAGTGGAGGCTGTTGCGGAAGACGGCACCGTCGAGGCCGTCTCCGTCATCGACGCCAAGGCCTTCGCCGTCGGCGTACAATGGCATCCGGAATACTGGGCGGAGACCGATATCGCCTCCAACCGGCTGTTCAGCGCCTTTGGCGATGCCGTGCGCGACTATGCGGCTGGAAAGATGCAGGCGATGCCGGTAAAGGCGATCGCCTGATCGCGTTGCCCAAGAGCAATTCCAGTAAAAGTGTGATGCGGTTTTGCATCCGGAATTGCGTCAAATCAAAGGGATAGAGCATTTCCGCGGTTGGAAGAAAAGCGGAGATGCCCTCAATGGCTCAGCGCTTCTGCGGCGTCTCCGGCACCGGCGTGACCGCGGTGCCCTTGGCAAACCACTGGATGATATTCTCCGACACGAGGTCGGCCATGGCGTTGCGTGTCGGTACGGATGCGGAAGCGACGTGCGGCAACAGAATCGCGTTCCGCAGTTCCATCAGCGCTGCCGGCACGTGCGGTTCATCGTAGAAGACGTCGAGCCCGGCGGCGCCAAGCGTTCCATCACCCAGCGCAGCGATCAGCGCATCTTCATCGACCGACCAGCCGCGACCGACATTGATCAATACCCCGTTGGATCCCAGTGCCGACATGATCTGCGCATCGATCACCTTATGCGTCTGCGGCGTCTTCGGAACGATAGCAATGATTGTGTCGACCGCCTTGGCCATATCAAGCAGCGTCGGGAAATAGTCATATGCAACGTCAGCATTGCGCGTGCGCGTGTGATAGGAGATTTTCACCTTGAAGGGTTCCAGCCGCTTGGCGATCTCCTGGCCGATGCGGCCAAGGCCGTACATGCCGACATGCCGGCCGTTCAGCGAGAACGGCGACAGCGGAAACGATCCTTCCTTCACCCAGCGCCCATCGCGCAGCCATTTCTCCGCAAGCGGCAATTGCCGCACCGTGTTGAGCAGCAGGCCAACGGCGGTATCGGCGACTTCGTCATTGAGCACATCAGGCGTATTCGTCACGACAATGCCCTTCGATGCGGCATGCCCGACATCGACACCGTCATAGCCGACGCCGAAATTGGCGATTACCTCAAGATTGGGAAGAGCATCCATCCAGGCGGCGTTGACGCTGCCGGCCACCGCAATCCCGCGAATACGCTTGGCTGTCTCGGCATCGATCTGCGGCCGTTCGCCCTTCTCGACCGCCACGATATCGAAACGATCACGCAGCCTTTCGAGGACGCGTGGATGGATCTTCCCCGGAACGAGGACGGAAATACGGGCTTCGGACATGATTTTTCCTTTAAGGACCAGGACTTTAAGTGCGCGGACGGTAAGGGCTCGTCGACTGGCGGATGCGCATCTCGGGCTTGATGAGATGGATACCGTCAGGTTCGTGGCTGCCTTCCAGCCTATCAAGAAGCGCGCGCGCTGCAAGCCTTCCGACCTCCGCCTGACCGTTCCAGACGGTCGTCAACGCCGGGGTGGCGATCGCGGCTTCTTCCAGGTCATCGTAGCCGGTGACGGAAATATCCTTACCCGGCACGAGACCGGCGCGGGCAATGCCGTTCATCAGGCCGATGGCGACGAGATCGTTCCAGCAGACGGCGGCGGTCGGCTTCTGCGGCAGGGAGAGGAAATGCACCGCAGCCTCGAAACCGCCCTGCTTGGACCGCGGTCCGGGAATGCGCAGGTCCGGATTGACCTCGATATTCGCCTTGCGCAGCGCGTTGACATAGCCCTGGTAACGGTCACGGCCGGTCGATGTCTGGTCGGTGCCGCCGATCATAGCAATCGAGCGATGTCCGAGGCCGATCAGATGGTTGGTGGCAAGCGAGATGCCGTAGCTGTCGTCGCCGCGGAAGGTCGGAAAATCCATGCCCTCCATCGAACGGGCAACCAGGATGGCCGGCATGCCGTTGTCCTCGGCGATCTGCATGTCCTCTATCGGCGTGCCGATGGCCGGCGACATGATGACCCCGTCGCCGCCGAGCTGCAGCAGGGTCTCGATGAAGGTCCGCTGCTTTTCGACGGAATCGTAGTGGTTGGAGAGAATGAACGTATGCCGGCTACGATCCAGCTCGCTCTCGATCGCCTTCAGGATTTCCCCGTAGAACGGGTTCATGATGTCGTGCACGACAACGCCGATGATCCCCGACCGCGAGGTGCGCAGGCTCGCCGCACGGCGATTGTAGATATAGCCGAGATTGCGCGCCTGATCCTTGATCTTGTCGCGCGTGGTCGCCGCGACAAGCGGACTGTCGCGCAATGCCAGAGATACGGTCGCCGTGGAAATGCCAAGCGTTTCGGCAATTGTCGAAAGCTTTATCTTTTGAGCCACGTCGCCCCTCCCCCGTGTAACCCATGCAATCGATGCCGGCTGTTTCGATTCCGGCATTTAAAAAAATTTAAATAAAAGCTTGAACCAAGGAGCGCAATTAGAATCTTTAAATGATTTCAAATTTCTTCATCATCGAAATCTTCGCCGGCCTGGAGGTTGCCGTCGATCGACTTCAGGAGACGAACGAGAGTACGGATTTCCTTCTCGGAAAAGCCATGGGTGGCGAGCGCGTCGCATGCGGCAGCAGATGTCTCGATCTGTGCGACGCTGTTTCGACCATTTTCGGTAAGGTAGACCTTCGTCAGGCGCGCATCCTCGGTATCGGCACGACGCTCGACAAAGCCCTGTGCCTCCATGCGACCGATCGTGCGGGTCATGGTCGGCGCCTTGACGCCGAGCTTCTGGGCAAGCGCGCCGGCAGGCAGGCCATCCTGTTCGGCAAGCGCAAGGACGACGCCGTCCTGCCCGGCATAGAGGCCGCTCTCCGTCAGGCTGCGCGTCAGCGCCGTGCGCATGGACCGCGCCGCCTGGATCAGAGCCGGCGAAAGGTCAGCCAGCGAATATTCGCTCTGATCCTTCTTCTTTCCCGCCTTGCCCTTCTTTCCGTCCTTGTGCTTCTTGCCCATCTTTGTTTCCGTTGATCTTTCGGTCGATACATCGCCGCGCTATGAGATTGCGCAGGAGATTGACATAAACAAGGGGCACAGCTTCAGATGGCGCAGCCTTCGCTTAGTTTCGAAGACAATGATCCGGCTTTATCCCGCAAGGACAGGTCGGCGTGGATTGCCGTGCTGCCCCTTGGCGCCCACGAACAGCATGGCCCCCACCTGCCCTTCGAGACCGATACGCTGATAGCATCAGGCATCGTCGAGCGCCTGAAAGCTGCGCTTCCCGGCGATCTGCCCGTCACCTTCCTGCCCGTCGAATCTATCGGCTACTCCATAGAACATATGGATGTTGAAGGAACGAAGACATTTCAGCCCGAGGAAGCAATTTATCGCTGGCTAACCATCGCCGAGCGTATGAACGACCTCGGCATCCGCAAATTCGTCATGCTCAACGCCCATGGCGGCAACTCGCCGCTCCTGACCGTCGTAGCAACCGAAGCCCGAGTCCGCTTCGACATGCTGGCGGTCGCGACGAGCTGGACGCGCTTCGGCGTGCCGGAAGGGTTGATAACCCCCGACAACAAGGCGATCGACATCCACGGCGGCGATATCGAGACGTCGGTGATGCTCGCGCTCTGCCCCGACAGGGTCGACATGGCGAAGGCAGGCAACTTCCCCTCCCGCCAGACGGATTTCGCCAGGCGCTTCAAGCACCTGCGCGCCTACGGCCCTCACGCCTTCGGCTGGAAAATGTCCGACCTCAACCCCGACGGCGTCGCCGGCAACGCTGCAGCTGCAACGGCCGAGAAGGGCGAGCGGCTGATTGCCCATGCGGTAAAGGGGCTGGTGGAGCTGCTCCAGGATGTGGACGCGTTCGATGTGGCAGACCTCGGGTAGCGAAATCTTGTCTGCACATGAGCAATGACCCATAATAAACGGTGCCGTTTATTATGGAGAATGAGATGCGCATTTCCATTGCAGATGCGGAAGGGCAATTGACGGAACTCATTCGCCTTGCACGCAAGGGCGAAGAAGTTGTTCTCATGGAAGAAGGGCAACCGGTCATTCGGCTGGAGCCGGTACAAACATTCATTGCCGACCCCGCTGAACGCGACGCGTTCATCCGGAAGCTACAGGAAGACGTTCGGCGCAAGAACTTGCCTCCCGGGCCCGACGCTGCCCGGAGCCAGGATTTTCTTTATGACGAATTTGGCTTGCCGAAATGATCGTCGTGGATACCTCGGCTTTCATGTCGATCCTGAATGAAGAAGAAGCGGCACTGGACTGCCGTCATGCCCTAAGACAAGAAACGTCCATCATAATGTCCGCAGGAACCTACACCGAGGCGATGATTGTTGCCTCGCGCAAAGGGTTGAAGGAAAGCATGGCGGCATTGCTTCAGCGCAGCATATCGGAGGTCATACCGTTGACACCCACTCGCGCTCAACTCGCCGCAGATGCCTATTCCCTCTGGGGCAAGAGCTTTCATCCCGCATCGCTTAATTTCGGCGACTGCTTCGCCTATGCCACCGCCAAGGAATTCGATTGTCCGCTGCTTTTCGTCGGCAACGATTTTTCGCAGACCGATATCCGGTCCGCCACCACGAAATGATGTGATCTTATAACATACACAAAGCCTTTGAACTGCCGCGCTCAACTCCTTATATGGAGGCGACGAATTTCCAGCCCCAATTCCAGCCCTTTGGGCATACTCCACATTTCGAGGCTCCCATGACCGAAACAGCCACGCAAAAGCCGATCCCCGTCACCGTTCTCACCGGATATCTCGGCGCCGGCAAGACGACGCTTTTGAACCGCATCCTGTCTGAGAACCACGGCAAGAAATACGCCGTGATCGTCAACGAGTTCGGCGAGATCGGCATCGACAACGACTTGATCGTCGAGTCGGACGAAGAAATCTACGAAATGAACAATGGCTGCGTCTGCTGCACCGTGCGCGGCGACCTCATTCGTGTCGTCGAAGGCCTGATGCGCCGTCCGGGCCGTTTCGACGGCATCATCGTCGAAACGACGGGACTTGCCGATCCGGTTCCTGTCGCCCAGACCTTCTTCATGGATGACGATGTCCGCACCAAGACCGAGCTCGATGCCGTCGTCGCCCTCGTCGACGCCAAGCATCTGCCGCTGCGCCTGAAGGACAGCCGCGAAGCCGAAGACCAGATCGCCTTTGCCGACGTCGTCGTCATCAACAAGACCGACCTCGTTTCGCCGGAAGAACTGGCGCAGATCGAGGACGTCGTGCGCGCCATCAACCCGGCCGCCCGCGTCTACAAGACCAGCCGCTCGGGCGTCGACCTTGCCCGCGTGCTGAACCAGGGCGCCTTCAATCTGGAACGCGCGCTGGAAAACGATCCGCATTTCCTCGACGCCAGCCATGACGACCATGTCTGCGGCCCGGATTGCGATCACGATCACCACCATCACGACCATCACCACCATGATCATGATCATGATCATGACCACCATCACCACGATCATGATCATGACCACCATCACCACGATCATGGCGCCATGTCGCCGATCCATGACGTGACTGTCCAGTCGGTTTCGTTGCGCGGCGGCGAGATGAACGCGGATCGCTTCTTCCCCTGGATCCAGAAGGTGACGCAGACGGACGGCCCGAACATTCTTCGCCTCAAGGGCATTATTGCCTTCAAGGATGATCCGGAACGCTATGTCGTCCAGGGCGTCCACATGATCATCGAGGGCGACCATCAGCGCCCGTGGAAGGACGGCGAAAAGCATGAGAGCCGCCTCGTCTTCATCGGCCGCGAGCTCGACCGTGAAAAGCTGGAAAAGAGCTTTAAGGCTTGCGAGGCGTCTGCCTAATGCCGACAGTCGCGCCGCTTGATATCGACGGCCACGTTCTGGCCGTCGAATTTTTGAGGGACACCCCATTCTTCGCAGCCGCATCGGGAACCATCCACCGCCTGCAAGGCGGCGAGAAGGTGTCCGAAGCCCATAAGGGCATGCTGAGCTGCATCCGCGATCCCCACAGCGACAGCCTGATTTCGGGCGGCGAGGATGGCAAGGTGGTGCGCACCACGGCCGACGGCGAGGTGACCACGCTTGCCGAAGTGCCGCGCAAATGGATCACCCAGCTTGCCGCCGGCCCGCAGGGAGCGGTCGCCTACGCCTATAGCAAAAGCACTTTCGTTCGTCTCGCCGATGGCACGACCAAGGAATTCGCCGAGGAGCGCACGGTTGAAGGCCTCGCCTTTGCGCCGAAGGGCCTGCGCATCGCGGTTGCCCGCTATAACGGCGTCTCGCTTCATTGGGTCGGCATGAGCGCAGCTCCCGTCGATCTCGAATGGAAGGGCGCCCATACCGGCGTCACCTTCTCCCCCGACGGCCAGTTCCTTGTCACGACCATGCAGGAGAACGCATTGCATGGCTGGAAAATGGATACCAAGCCGAATGCCGAGGCGCGCCACATGCGCATGACCGGCTATCCTGCCAAGGTGAAGTCGCTCTCCTGGTCCGCCAAGGGCAAGTGGCTCGCCTCATCAGGCGCGCCGGCCGCAATCGTCTGGCCTTTCCAGGGCAAGGACGGTCCGATGGGCAAGGCGCCGCTGGAACTCGGCACCCGCGCCAACATCATGGCGACTTCGGTGAAATTCCACCCGGCCGAAGATATCCTCGCCATCGGCTTCGTCGACGGCATGGTTCTCGCCGTCCGTATTGCTGACGGCAAGGAGGCGCTGCTGCGCCGTCCCGGCAAGGGCGCGATCACCTCGATGAGCTGGAACAAATCCGGCAAGCAGCTCGCCTTTGCTTCCGAGGCAGGGGATTGCGGCGTTATCGATATTTCGGCCTGAGAAGAGAGAATGGCACAGGAGGCTGCGACAGCAGGCATCGAGAACACCGACATCGCGGCGCATGCCGGCGGCGGGATCGCGTCTGCCGACCTCGTCTGGGACCAATTGCGCATCGAAGCCGCCGATCTTGCCAACCGCGAACGCCTGCTTCGCCCCTTGCTCCGCGAACAGATCATTACGGCGCCGGTCGGTGCTGACATGCTGGCCGGCGTCCTCGCCGCACGCCTCTCCGTCGCGGGCATGGGCAGCGCCGATCTGCTCGATCTCTTTCGGGATGTGCTGACGCACAATCCGGAAATCATCACCGGCACCGAGGTCGATCTGGTGGCCGTCCGCACCCGCGATCCCGCCTGCACGACCTATCTGCATGCCTTCCTCAATCTCAAGGGCTTTCATGCCCTGCAGACCCACCGCATAGCCCATGCCTTGTGGGTCGAAGGTAGGGTGGAGATGGCAAGCTGGCTTTCCAATCTCGCCTCGCTGGTCTTCGGCCCGGACATCCATCCGGCGGCATCGCTGGGCTCGGGAATCATGCTCGACCATGGATCGGGCATCGTGATCGGCGAAACCGCCGTCATCGAGGACGAAGTTTCCATCCTTCAGAACGTCACGCTCGGCGGCACTGGCAAGGAAACCGGTGACCGCCATCCGAAGATTCGCCGCGGCGTCATGATCGGCGCCGGCGCAAAGATCCTCGGCAATATCGAGATCGGCGCCTTCAGCAAGGTCGCCGCCGGCAGCGTCGTAGTCAAACCCGTCCCTGCCCACTGCACCGTCGCCGGCGTTCCGGCAACGGTCGTGCGCATCCATCGCGCCGACGAAATTCCCGCCGAGACGATGGATCAGAATATCTGACCCCCGAATAACTGAATCGAAGACGTGCCAAATCTCCGCGCCCGGGAGTTTTCGGGCCGCGGCTTGACCTCCTGATGGGAAGAGGCAGGCAGCGGTATCAGATAGTAGTATAGGTGTCAGGCTTTGCTGCCTGTCTCCGATTGCGGTCCGATCGTCCTGTGCCATCTGGGTCGGAGACTTGTCATCCCCTTCCGAACGATGGCATCCGGATCATGGGTTCTGACAGCCCATGATCATCTCGCCGCAACCATCACCGAACGCCGGAATTCCTGAACTGGAAACGCAAAAACCGGTTCGCGACCCCGGCCCCTTGCTCGATGACGGGGTTAGTATGGGTGAGGTGTTGGCGAGTGTGGAAAATCGGTCACGCGATTTTATGATAGCGGATTGATTTTGCTCACGAAAATCCTTTGACCGAAGCATCAACTTGCCACAGGTGTTGGACCTCCGTGGGAGCCCCTCATCGCCTCGCTATCGCTCCGGCACTTCTCCCCAGGGGGAAAGAGGCAAGTCGCAGCGCCTTGCCAAACCTTAAGGTCAGGAGTGCTGTCGGTGCCGCATATGTCTTCTCCCCTTGGGGAGAAGGTCCCGGCAGGGGGATGAGGGGTTCCCGCGGCAGCCACAATCAACCGAAGAAATTTACGCAGGAATTTACCGTAACGTACTTCCAAGCATTGGCGACTTATGGGCCGATGTGCCGGGGCTGCCGGTCGCGTGCAAACCCCTATGCGTCCGCAGCCGTGAAAATCTCCGCGTCGTGACGGACGGTATGTCCGGCGACAGTCGCATCGCCCTGCTCTGAAATCCGAATTTCCATCATGGAGGATAGTCCAGTGCAATCCAATTCCGTTCTAGCCTTGCTCCTGGCCGCCGGTGTCAGCCTTGCTGCCGGCATCGCCGCTGCCCAGGAAGGTCCCGAGGCGGACAATCCGATCCCTAAAAAGATCATCGGCCAAACCACGCCAAAAGAGTCCGATTCCGTCTCCTCGCTCGCCGTGATCAATTCGGATGGCGCAACACTCGAGGGTGACAAGCTCACGCTGACGGGTGTTTCGAATAATTCGATCGTCTTTACCGATCGTCCGGTGAGGGCCGCCGGCCATGTCACGACCGCGGAACTCGTGAAAGCGTGGAACGAAGGGCCTGACAGTCTTTCAAAGGATCCGCCAAACGCAACGATCTCGGTTCTCGGCAGCGACAGTTCCGATGTCGCCGATGCCGTCGTGACGTTGAAGTCACCGAAGCTCGAGGGGACGAGTCTGACATTCGACGTTTCGGTTCTCGAGGGAAGCATCGCCGGCAAAAGTGGTCCGGCGGCACTGTTCATTGACCACTGGCATGGTCATGGCGCCTGGTATGGCGTTGGCCTAGCAACGGGCGCCGCCCTCGGTCTTGGAGCGGCTGCGGCAGTCGCAGGGGCGCCCGTCTATGCAGCCCCGGCCTACGCACCGCCCCCTTATTACTATCCTCCCTACGGCGAGCCTTACTATTACCGCCGCCCGCCGTATCATTGCGGATATTACCCCTACCCGCCCTGCTATTGAGCAAGGCCGACGCGCGAACCCGACGCATTCCGTGGCAAGGACGCTCCTGCCTCTCCCTTAAGGCGGGAGCTTTCAGCCGCGCCGCGCCGCTTCGATTGCCGCGACGTCGATCTTCTGCATCTTCATCATCGCGTCGAAGGCACGCTTGGCCTCAGCGCCGCCCGCCGCAATCGCTTCCATCAGGACGCGCGGCGTGATCTGCCAAGATACGCCCCACCTGTCCTTGCACCAGCCGCAGTCGCTTTCCTGGCCGCCATTGCCGACAATGGCGTTCCAGTAGCGATCAGTTTCAGCCTGATCCTCGGTTGAGATCTGAAAGGAGAAGGCTTCGTTGTGCTTGAACACGGGACCCCCGTTGAGGCCGACGCAAGGAATGCCGGCAACGGTGAATTCAACCACCAGCACATCTCCCTGCTTGCCATCAGGATAGTCGCCCGGCGCGCGAATGACGGCGCCCACCGCGCTGTCGGGAAAGGTCTCCGCGTAAAAGCGGGCGGCAGCCTCGGCATCCCTGTCGTACCAAACGCAGATCGTGTTCTTTGCCATTGCAGCATCCTTTCGCTCTTCTTTTCAGCATCCTCCCTGACCTAGAGGGCATGTCCTCTTTCTCCAGTCTCTATCTGCCATTTCAGGGGCCGCGTGATGGAGGAGCATGCCTTCCGCAAACCGATGTCGGAAAAATAACCCGAATCGGCCATTATCCCCCGACAGGCGCTGAAATCGCGCCCATAGGTCGGGACATCATGGAAACGTCGCTCTATCTGCCGGTCAAACAGTTTCTCGAAAGCGCCGGCTACGTGGTCAAGGGCGAGATCGGCGGCTGCGATATTGTCGGCTTGAGCGAGGGCGAGCCGCCGCTGCTTGTCGTCTGCGAACTCAAGCTCAGCTTCAATCTCGAACTGCTGCTACAGGCGGTCGATCGCGGCGCAGCCAGCGACGAGGTGTGGATCGCGGCACGCATCTCGGCCAAGGGCAAGGGCCGGGAAAGCGACAAGCGCTTTCGCGATCTCTGCAGGCGCCTCGGCCTCGGCATGCTCGGCGTTTCGGACGCCGGCGATGTCTCGATCATCGTCAGCCCCTGCTCGATCCTGCCGCGCAAGAATACCAAACGCCGCACGCGACTGGTGAACGAACACAAGCGACGGCGGGGCGACCCGGCCTTGGGCGGCAGCACGAAGGTTCCGGTCATGACCGCGTACCGCCAGCAGGCGCTCACCTGCGCTGCCGCCCTGAGCCAGGGCCCGCTGCGGCCGCGCGATATCAAAGCCGCTGCCCCGGATGCCGGCAAGATCCTGCTCGGCAATGTCTATGGCTGGTTCGAGCGTGTTGAGAAGGGTGTCTATGCCTTGACCGAGGCAGGGATCACCGCCCTGCAACGCTGGCCACAGGAGGCCCCCGCCCCTCATTTGATTCAAGCGGCCGAATAGCGGCGGCTCGGAATATCTCCTCGATATATCGCTGCCACAGCGCGGCATTTTGAAGCACGCCTGAACCCATTTTGAAAGGTTCGGCGGCACCGGATACTAATACGGCAATAACATCAGCAATGTATAACTTGTTGAAAATAATCAAGTTTGTGCGCAGCAAAACAGACGTTCACGGAACTGTCATATACCGTTGCTAGCCGGTCATTGTTTCCTTCCGCCTCGGCTGCCCAAGCGACTTTCTCCCTGCCGGGCGATGACGATCACTCGAAGAGGAATATTGATATGGCTGGAATTTCACGTCGTGCAGCACTCGCCGCCGGCAGCGCCCTCACCCTGATTTCGCTCTGTTCCGCCGCGGTCGCCCAGACCGCTGCCCCCACCACCGCCGCTCCGACCGCTACCAATACCGCGACCCCGATCAAGCATCTGGTCGTCATCTTCCAGGAGAACGTCTCCTTCGACCACTATTTCGCGACCTACCCCAAGGCTGCGAATGTCGCCGGCGAACCCGAGTTCACGGCAGCGGCAAACACGCCGAGCGATATCAACACGCTCGCCAATGCCGGCCTGGTCGACAACAACCCGAACAAGACCAACACGGGCAACGGTGCTGATGCTGCCGCCCCCTTCCGTCTCGATCGCACCCAGGCCGCCACCCAGTCGCAGAACCACGGCTACACTGCCGAACAGGCTGCCTATAACAACTTTGCCATGGACCTCTTCCCGGCCAATACCGGCCACGGCACCAAGGGCGCTGCCGGCGCTTTCGGCACCAAGGGCCAGGTCATGGGTTACTATGACGGCAACACCGTCACTGCGCTCTGGAACTACGCCCAGCATTTCGCGCTGAACGACAATTCCTTCTCGACCAATTTCGGCCCCTCGACGCCCGGCGCGCTGAATCTGATCTCCGGCCAGACCAACGGCGCCATCCTGCCGCCCGGCTACACGCTGGAAACCGACGGCACCTATTCCAAGGGCCGCATCGTGCCCGACGGCAATGGCGGCTGGACCGCGATCAGCGACTTCGACCCGACCGGCGACGCCTGCTCCGCCGGGCAGACCGCGCTGATGTACGGCAAGAACATCGGCGACCTCCTGAACGCCCGCAACGTCACCTGGGGCTTCTTCGAAGGCGGCTTCGACCTGACGCTGAAGAACGCCGACGGTACCACGGGCTGCAAGCGCGCCTCGACCTCCGATGTCACCAAGGTCAACAGCGCCGACTACATCCCGCACCACCAGCCGTTCCAGTATTACGCTTCGACGGCGAACCCGCTACACGTGCGTCCGTCCTCGGTCGCTGCGATCGGCACCAGCAATGACGGCGGCGCCAACCACCAGTACGATACCAACGACTTCTTCGCCGCGCTGAAGAACGGCAATATGCCCGCCGTCAGCTTCATGAAGGCCCCGGCCTATCAGGACGGCCATGCCGGCTATTCCGATCCGCTCGACGAGCAGGAATTCGTGACCCAGGTCGTCAACGCCGTCGCCGACGCCCCGGAATGGAAAGACACCGCTGTTGTCATCCTCTACGACGATTCCGACGGCTGGTATGACCATGCCCACGCTGTCGTCAATCCGTCCAAGCTCGGCGTCAAGGGCTATGACGTGCTGAACGGCGATGCCTGCGGCACCGGCACTCCGCTTCCGGGCGTCACGGGCGCTCCGGCACAGGGCCGTTGCGGCTACGGCACGCGCCAGCCGCTGCTCGTCGTCTCGCCCTACTCCAAGGTCAACTATGTCGACCACACCCTGACCGACCAGACCTCCGTCGATCGCTTCATCGAAGACAACTGGCTTGGCGGCCAGCGCCTCGGCGGCGGCTCCTTCGACGCCATCTCGGGCACGCTGAACAACATGTTCGACTGGTCCAAGGGCGATACGCAGAAGCTGGTTCTCGATCCGAAGACCGGCAAGCCGGGCGCCTGAGCCACAGAGGGGGAAGGACGATGATCGTCAAATTCAACCGCCGTCTCCTTCCCCTGCTGGCGCTCGCCGGCGTCTCGCTGGCCGGTGCAACCATCGGCATGGCGAGCGAAGAACTGAAGCCGGCGGCAACCACTGCCGCCGACTATCCAGCCGAGGGCACGCTGAGCGCCGTCGCGCAGCTCGGCAAGGCGATGTTCTATGACCATGCGCTTTCGGGCAACGGCCAGATGTCCTGCGCTACCTGCCACGATCCGGCCAATCACTACGCGCCATCAAATGCGCTCCCCGTCCAGATGGGCGGCCCCAATCTCGACAAGCCCGGCCTGCGCGCGACGCCGAGTCTGGCCTACAAGATGACGACGCCTTCCTTCTCCGTCGGCGCCGAAAGTGCCGCCGACGAGGCTGCCGAGGCCGCCCCGATGCAGGAGGCGTCAGGCGTTTCGCTGGCAAACGCCCCGGCAATCGTCGCCGGCCCGATGACCGGTCAGGCCGTTGTCAAGGCTGACTCCAACGCCCCTGACATGGTGCCGCAGGGCGGCATGTTCTGGGATGGCCGCGTCGATTCGCTGGAAGATCAGGCGCTGCAGCCGATGATCTCGCCCTTCGAAATGGCCAATTCCGACGAAAATGCCGTTTATGCCAAGCTGAAGGCGGGCTATGGCAAGCAGATCGAGGCGCTCTTCGGCAAGAACGTGCTCGACGACCGAGACATGGCGATCTCGGAGGCCGGATTTGCGCTCGCCCGCTACCAGATCGAAGAGACGTCCTTCCATCCCTATTCCAGCAAATACGACGCCTATCTGCGCGGCCAGGTCCAGCTTTCCGACGCCGAGATGCGCGGGCTGAAGCTGTTCGAGGACCCGAACAAGGGCAATTGCAGCTCCTGCCATCTCGACCAGATGGTCGGCACCGAGATGCCTGACTTCACCGACTTCGAATTCGAAGGCCTCGGCGTGCCGCGCAATGCCGCGATCCCGGCCAATGCTGATGCGCATTACTTCGACCTCGGCATCTGCGGCCCGCTGCGCAACGACAGCTATTCGTCGCAGTCCGCCAATTGCGGTCTCTTTAAGACGCCGACCCTGCGCAATGTCGCGACCCGCCACGTCTTCTTCCACAACGGCGTCTACAACAATCTGGAAGACGTCGTGCGCTTTTACGTCAAGCGCGACACCAATCCCGAAACCATCTATCCCAAGGGATCAGACGGCACGGTCCAGAAATACAATGACGTGCCGCCGCAATATCAGGCCAATATGGACGTCATCGACGCCCCGATGAACCGCAAGCCCGGCCAGCAGCCGGCGCTGAACGACGCGGAAATCGCTGATGTCGTCACCTTCCTGAAGACCCTCACGGACGGCTACGATCCGTCCAAAGAAACGCAGAAGGCCGCGAAGTAAGGGGCGAAGCTCCCGTTCTCCTCTTGGGGAGAAGACGCAAGAGGCATCCGCCTGCTCCCTATCCACACTTGTACGTCGACTCCAAAAAAACAAACCGCGATCCTCACCAGGTGGGGATCGCGGCCAGTTTGCCATGGCCGCTCCTCCCGGCCCGGCACTCGATCGGTTGCGTGCGGCGTCACGAAGAGCGCACGGCGTCCCGATCGATCGGAAGCTCGAAGCTCACATCTTTCCGCTCGTAGCCGAAGCCGGCAAGCAGTGCGACCGCAGCTGCAACGATGACGGCGACGAGAACAAGGGCGAAGGCATAGTCTCCGTTCCAATGTGCAGCCAGTCCAGCCTGCAGCGTCGCGTTGCCTGACGCCAACAGGTTGCCGAGCTGGTAGGCAACGCCCGGGAAGGTGCCGCGCACCTCGTCGGGGGAGAGCTCGTTGAGGTGAGCCGGCACGACGCCCCAGGCGCCCTGGACGAAGAACTGCATGAGGAAGGCACCGATGGCGAGCATGACCGGGCCGGAACCATAGGCCCAGAGGGGTGCGATCGGGATGGCGATCAATGACGCAATCACGATCGCCCTGCGCCGCCCGATCCGCTGCGACAGGCTGCCGAAGAACAGGCCGCCGATGATCGCACCGATATTATAGACAATGGCGATGGCACCGACCGTATGGGTCGAATAGGCACGCTGCGTCTGCAGGAAGGTCGGATAGATGTCCTGCGTGCCGTGGCTGAAGAAATTGAAGGCCGTCATCAGGATCACCGCCCAGATGAACAGCGGCAGATTATCCTTCACCACTGAGAAGAAGGGCTGGCGCTTGCGATGCTGGTTGGCAAGGAAGGAGGGCGATTCCTGGACGCTGCGGCGGATGTAGAACACCAGCAGCGCCGGCAAGACACCGATCATAAACATGCCGCGCCATCCGATGACCGGAAACAGGAAGAAGTAGACCAGCGAGGCGAGCAGATAGCCGCACGGATAGCCCGCCTGCAGAACGCCGGAGACAATGCCGCGCGTGCGATCGGGAATGCTTTCCAGCGCCAGCGACGCGCCGACACCCCACTCGCCGCCCATCGCAATACCGTAGAGCACGCGAAGCACGATCAGCATCGTCAGGCTGGTGGAAAAGCCGGAGAGGAACTCAAACAGCGAATAGAGGAGCACGTTGACCATCAGCGTCACACGCCGTCCGTACCTGTCGGCCGAGAGGCCAAAGATGAGCGCGCCGATCGGGCGCATGGCAAGGGTCAGGAAGATCGCCGTGGAAACAGCGGTAACGTCGGTGTGAAACTCTTCGGCAATCGCCTTCAGAATGAAGACCAGGATGAAGAAATCGAAGGCGTCAAGCGTCCAGCCGAGGAAGCTTGCGAGGACAGTATTGCGTTGTTGAGGCGTCAGGGAACGAATGTCGTCGAGCGCGAACATCAGAAACTCCATTCCGAGGCCGGCGGCTTGACGGGCAATATCCGGAAGTCGCCGAAATGAACAGACCGGCAGGCAGCCGGGCTCTTTCGTGTCCCGCGATGCATGTCCTTGAAGGGAAGAAACGGCAGGTGGGGCGAGAATTAAAAAGCAGCGTGGTCTAAATGCATGGAGCGACCAAAAGGTTCCCGCTGCGTTAGGTCGCCGGCAGCCCGCAGGTCGGATATCTGGCGAAATCGGATCGATCGCGGTCATTTCGTTCCCGACGAACCCTGCATGGACAATGCGGCCAGAGCGGCGCATCGTGAGGCGCCGCATTCAGGAACTGTTTTCACCAGGATAAACGATCTCGCCGAATGCGCTGCCTCGTACGCAATCCCACTGAGATCGGCTGACAGGCCCCGACCATCACTCGCATAAAACCATCATCCGCATAAGCAACAACTTAAAGGAGATGCAATATGAGCGAAGGAATTCAGAGCAAGGTTGTCCTCATCACCGGTGGCGGAACTGGCCTCGGGGCTGAGACGGCTCGCCATCTGGCCGCCAGGGGCGCACGCGTCGCCGTTGCGGGCAGGCGCAAGGAAAAGCTCGATGAAGTGGTTGCCGAAATCGCCAAGGCGGGCGGCGAGGCGCGAGCCTATCAACTCGACGTGGTCGACAAGAAAGAGGTCAAGGCCGTCGTCGACGCTGTCATCGCTGGCTTCGGCAAGCTTGACGTCCTGATCAACAATGCCGGCCTGATGCCGATCCGTCCGATGGCGGAAGTGAATACCGACGAGTGGGATGCGATGATCGACGTCAATATCAAGGGCACCTTGTATGGGATTGCCGCCGTCCTGCCGATATTCCTGAAGAAGGAAAGCGGCCATATCATCAATCTGAGTTCGGTCGCCGGGGTCAAGGTGTTCGCGCCGGGCGGCACGGTCTATTCCGGCACGAAATTCGCCGTGCGGGCGATCTCCGAGGGGTTGCGCCAGGAAGTCGGGGGTAAGGTACGCGTGACGTCGATCGAGCCCGGCGCCGTCGAAAGCGACCTCAAATTCTCCACCACGGGCACCGCAGCGTCGACCGTGCGTGATTTTTACAAGATCGCGATCCCGGCGAGTGCGGTCGCGCGGGCGATCGCCTACGCCATCGAGCAGCCGGCCGATGTCGATATCAACGAAATCGTCCTGCGCCCCACGGTCCAGGAATTCTGATCACGCTATTATAGAGCCAGAAACCCAAAAGCGGCTGCTCCCCTTTTGCGCAAAGGGAGCAGCCGGCCGGTCACGCCGCCCCGCGGACCGGAGGCCGCACGAGCTGGCGGCCGCTGGCAACGAGCAGTCCGACGGCTCCTTGGAGCCAGCCGTCCTTAAGCTCAAGCGCCAGGAAGCGATGACGTTCGAACGGGCCGGGCATGACGAGATGCTTGGCCTTTTCGGCAAAGAAGCCGAAGCGCTCATAATAAGACGCATCGCCGACGAGGAGGATCGCGCCATGATCGCGCTTCTTCGCCTCGAGAATTGCGGCCCGCATCAGCGCGGAGCCGATACCTTTTCCTTCATGGGCCGGATCGACCGCAAGCGGGCCAAGCAGCAGCGCATCGACCGGCTGGGTGTCGTGATCGACGCCGGCTTCCACGTTCCAAAGGCGCACCGTGCCGATGACATGGCCATTGCGGTCGCGTGCGACGAGAGCGAGGCCCTCGGCCGGAACACGATTGCGACGGAGCTTTTCCGACGACTTCTTGGTGCGGCCAGCGCCCATGGCGTGGTCGAGCAGGTTTTCGCGAGCAACAACGTCGCTGGAGTTTTCCAGGTCGATGGTGAATGTGGAGGGCGCAAAGAATGCGCGTACAGAATCAAGAACAGCGGCCATTTTGGCCTCCCGTACCCAATACCGTTATGAGCGGTGATGAAGGAAAATTGTGAGGTTGCCGCCCCGGTTGGTTCCGGGGCTGGCGAGAGCGACCTTGTTAGATGATGTACGCCTTCAGCGGATCGAAACCGTTGAAAGCGACAGCCGAGTAGGTCGTCGTATAGGCGCCGGTGCCTTCGATCAGAACTTCGTCGCCGATCGTAAGCGTGAGCGGCAGCGGATAGAGATTCTTTTCGTAGAGCACGTCGGCAGAATCGCAGGTCGGACCGGCGATGACGCAGGGCTCCATCTCGTCGCCGTCGCGCGCGGTGCGGATCGGGTAACGGATGGCTTCGTCCATGGTTTCTGCCAGGCCGCCGAACTTGCCGATGTCGAGGAAGACCCAGCGAGCATCGTCATTGTCCGACTTCTTCGAGATCAGGACGACTTCAGCCTTGATCACGCCTGCATTGCCGACCATGCCTCGGCCCGGCTCGATGATCGTCTGCGGGATCTGGTTGCCGAAATGGGCGCGCAGAGCAGCATAGATCGACTTGCCGTAGGCTTCGGCGGACGGAACGTCGCGCAGATACTTGGTCGGGAAGCCGCCGCCCATGTTGACCATCTGCAGGTGGATGCCCTGCTTGGCCAGCTGAACGAAGACGCGCTTGGCATCAGCAAGAGCCGAATCCCAGGCGTCGACCTTGGTCATCTGCGAACCGACATGGAACGAGACGCCGTAGGACTGCAGGCCGAGCTGATGAGCGTAGACGAGAACGTCGACGGCCATCTGCGGCACGCAGCCGAACTTGCGCGACAGCGGCCATTCGGCACCTTCGCCATCCGTAAGCACGCGGCAGAAAACGCGGGCGCCGGGAGCGGCACGGGCGATCTTCTCGACTTCCTCGTGGCTGTCGACCGCAAAGAGGCTGACACCGTGCGCATGGGCGCGGGCGATGTCGCGTTCCTTCTTGATCGTGTTGCCGAAGGAGATACGAGCAGCGGTCGCACCGGCTTCGAGCGCCATTTCGATTTCAGCGACGGACGCGCAATCGAAATTGGAGCCCATGCTGGCGAGCAGCTTCAGGACCTCAGGAGCCGGGTTTGCCTTGACCGCGTAGTAGATCGCGCTGTCCGGCATTGCGTGACGGAAAGCATGGAAATTGTCGCGGATTACGTCGAGGTCAACCACGAGGCAGGGACCGTCGGGACGTCGGGTTGCGAGAAAGTCGCGGATGCGCTGAGTGGTCATATCAATTCCCTCTTCCAATTCCAGAGCTCCGGTAAAAAACCGGAGGACAAAGGGCATACGAGAACCGCTCAGGAACCAGCCGGTGGAGACCCCGGATCCCTAGCAGCGCTCGATGCGCAGATGATGAACCAACGCCGCGAAAGCGGTATAGGTTCGGCTTTGTCTGCCATGGATTGGAGGGAATATCCCTGCCGCACTTCCGGCAATGAAGGTGTGCCTCTTCAGTAACCCCCGCTGATGGAAAGCAGGGAGAGAACAAAAAGGCCCGCACCGTCGTTGCTTCAGGCGTCCTCGCATTTTCCGGTTGGCCGGAATAGCGACTGGAGGGGTTAATTCCAGGTACCTTACCGATTTCCTCACCAATTCGAGGGTTCGGCGGACACCCATGGGCACGTGCGACTTTGGGCTAAGCGGGAGATAAGAATATTCGCCGTCATAATCAAGAAGTTTTTTGATCGAAGCCTCAAAAAATAAATTGAACAAATTTCGCCGTTTTGTTCAATATTCAGAAACAGATACGGAGAGGCACTTCATGGACACCCTGACGCGCATTCGCGCCTTTATCGACGTGGTGGAAGCGGAGGGCTTTTCCGCAGCGGCACGCAAGACCGGCCGGTCGAAGGCCCTGCTCTCCAAATATGTCCGTGAGCTGGAGGACGAACTCGGTGCTCTCCTCCTCAACCGCACCACTCGGCAGTTTTCGCTGACTGAGGCAGGGCACACCTATTTCCGCACGGCTTCCGACATTTTGAAGGAGATCGACAACCTCGCCGACCTCGTGCGCGAGAGCAACCAGCAGCTCAAGGGTCGCTTGCGAATCTCGGTGCCCCGCACCTTCGTCGACGCCGATGTCGGGCAATCACTGATAGACTTCGCGAAAGAGAACCCGAACCTTGCGCTCGAAATCTCCGCCGACGACCGCTTCGTCGATCTGATCGAGGAAGGCTTCGATGTCGCGATCCGCGTCACCAAGCTGGAGGACTCGGGCATGATCGCGCGAAAAATCTCCGATTTCCGCACACACGTCTGCGTGACCAAGGAATTTCTCGAGCGCTATCCGAACCTCGTTCATCCGAACGATCTGGCGAATGTGCCCTTCATCATCGACACCAACAACAGGTCACAGAACAGCATCCGATTCTACAATCCGGACAGCAGCTCCTTCAATGTTACGATCAGCGGTCCGATCGAGGTCAACAGCCCGCATGCAACGCTCAGGGCAGCTCTCGCGGGCATCGGCGTTGCCATGGTCCCCGATTTCATCGGCCGCAAGGAGATCGAAAGCGGCGCGCTGCTCACCCTCTTCAACGACTATATCCCGACCGATCGCGGCATCTACGCCGTCTATCCTCACCGGCGCTATCTGCCGGCCAAGGTGCGCATCTTCGTCGACTACCTGTATAACTGGTTCCGCAAGCAGAGTTGAATTGATGTCTCGCCTTGCTGCGCCCTTCCGGGTGCATCGCAGCAAACGGTCCCAATTCTGTCTCATTTCCCGCCCAAAAAACGGGTCGATTCAAGGCTGGCGGTGCATATGGTTCGCATGAAAAAATCCACCCTCATCCTGGCCGGAAGCCTCTGCCTCGCGCCCGCTGCTGCGTTCGCCCATCCGCATATTTTCGTGGAGGCCCGGCTTGAGGTCGCGGCCAGTCCTGATGGCACGATCAAGGAACTGCGCAACGTCTGGCGATTCGACGAGGTCTTCTCCTCGTCCGTGCTGATGGACTTCGACAAGAACACCAATTTGAAGCTCGACCCCGATGAGTTGAAGGAAGTCGGCAAGACCGTCCGCGATTCGCTGGTCGACTACGATTACTACGTCAACATGTCGGTCAACGGGAAGGTCATCAAGGTGAACAAGCCCGATGTCATCAATGTCGACTATAAGGACGGCCAGCTTCTGATGTTCTTCGCGGTCAAGCCGGCGGAGACCATGTCGATGAAGGGCAACCGCCTTTCCTTCGGCATTTACGACCCGACCCTCTATACATCCATCGATTTCCCGACCGACGGCGATCTTGTGACGATAGGCGATGCCTTCAAGGGCTGCACGCAGAAGGTGGTGCGGCCTGACCCGGATCAGGTGATCGCCGAAAACAAGACATCGCTGACGGATGCCTTCTTCAACGACCCGACCGGGACGACCATGTCGAAGCTCTTTGCAACACGGATCGATCTTCAATGCTGAAACGTCGTCATGCGGCCTTGCTGCCATCAGCGATCGTTGCCCTGCTTGCGGCCTGCAGCCTTGCGCATGCCACGGGTTCGCCGTTGGGTATCGGCACGGCGGAACCCAGCTTCCAGCCTATCGGCGGCCCCCTCGCCCCGATCTTCCTCTACATCAATTACGAACAGCAGGCCTTCTACCGCGCCCTGACCCTTTCGATCGAGGGCATGCGCCGTGACCCCAGGGAACTCTGGACGCTGATCGGCCTCTCCTTCGCCTACGGCATCTTTCATGCCGCCGGCCCCGGCCACGGCAAGGCGGTCATCTCGTCCTACATGGTGGCAAACGAGATCGAGCTGAAGCGCGGCATCGTGATCTCGTTCATCTCTGCTTTCCTGCAGGGGCTGGTCGCCGTGCTGGTGGTCGCCGCAGCCTATTTCGTGCTGCGCGGCTCCGGCATCACCATGACGCAGGCGACCAACACGATGGAAATCACCAGTTTCGTCATGGTGATCCTCTTTGGTGGCTGGCTGCTCTATCGCAAGCTCCGCTCGATGATCCGTGAAGCACCGCGCCGCGAATCGGTGCAGTTCGCAACATCGGCAGGACCGGTGAGCCTATCGCTGTTCGACGGAGCGCCGGACACACGCCGCAGCAATCAGATGTTCCGCGCAAGCGCGACCGCCCAGTCCAGCACGCAATATGTCTGCGACGCGCCAGAGCATGGCGCGTCAGCGGACGAGATATGCGCCACCTGCGGCCGCATGCATCTTCCCGATCCGTCCCTGCTGAAGGGTGAGAATTTCAGCGTTCGCGAAGCATGGTCGGCGATCGTGACAGTCGGCCTGCGCCCCTGCTCCGGCGCGCTGCTCGTCATGACCTTCTCGATGCTGAACAGCCTGATGCTCGGCGGCATTCTTTCCGTCATCGCCATGTCCGTCGGCACGGCGCTGACCGTTTCGTTGCTGGCGATCTTTGCGGTTGCCACCAAGGGCACGGCGATGCGGCTTGCCGGACCCGGGTCGATGCTCGCCACTTGGGTCGGAAATGCGATCGAGATACTGGGCGCGCTGCTCGTTATCGCGACCGGCGTCCTTCTGCTCGGCGCGTCGCTCCAAACCTAGTCTTGAGACCGGATCCTGGCCGTTACCGGTGGCGCCGCTGATACTGGGCGCGCAGCCAGAACACCAGGAAGAAGGCAAGGATGATGCAGATGCCGGCTCCCGCCGCGAGCCAGGGCGAAATCTCGCCGAGAGACAGAACGATCGTCGGCATCAGGTAGAGCACGGCCCCGGCGACAAGCAGAATGATGGCGGCGGCTATCGCCGACGAACGGTTGCTGCTTCCGGTCAAGAGACGAAATCCTTCGCCAACTCGGCACGAATGTCTTCCAGGCGCAGCTTCTGCCGACCCTCGCCATCAAAATTGTCGGGCGAAAGCCAGGCTTCGAAGGCTGCATTCAGCAGCGGCCATTCACTGTCGATCATCGAGAACCACGCGGTATCGCGGTTGGCGCCGCGAGAAATCACATGCTGCCGGAACACGCCCTCGAAGGTGAAGCCGTAGCGCCGCGCCGTCGTCTTGCTCGGCTCGTTCTCGTTGTGGCATTTCCACTCGTAGCGCCGGTAGCCGAGATCTTCGAAGACGTGCTTGGCCATCAGGTGGTGCACTTCCGTCGAAAGCGGCGAGCGCTTCATCGCGGGTCCGTGCGCCACCGAGCCCACTTCGACGACGCCGTTCTTCGGATCCGGGCGCATGTAGCTCGCCATGCCGACGATCTTGCCGCTGGCATTGTCGCGGAAGACAAGCGTCACGAAACTGGAAGCGACCCTTGCCTTCTGCAGCCATTGATCCAGCTCTTCGGCAGTCGCATAGTCTTCATTGGGGAAATATTTGAGCAGCGAATTGATCTCGGCAGCACCACCCAGCGCCTCCCAGAGACCCGCAAGGTGCTTCTCGCTGTCGTAGGGCTCGATCGTGACGTAACGGCCCTTCAGCGTCACCGGCTGCGGAGCAGGGCATCCCTTGAAATTTGCTAGATCGCGCATCGCGTTCCCCCAATGTCTGGAGAATTGGATTAGGCCAGCCGCCCGGGAAAGGCAACCAGCCTCAACGTCACGATGACAATCAGGCTTTCGCCGTCGTCACTGTCGCATCGATATGATCGACCAGGGCATCGGCAAGGCCGAGACGTCCGGCGAGAAGATCGAGATAGCCGCGCTCCGCCCGCGTATCAGGCTCGATAGCCAGTCGGGAGGCGGTGTAGATCTCGACACGCTGCTCCTCCGTCGTTGCCGCCGCGACAATGGCATCGATATCGACCGGATTGGCGAGCTCCCGGCCGATGAAGGCCTCCGCCTCGGCCCCAAGTCCTGCCTGCCCGATCTTGCCGAGGATCTGCCGGCGCTCGGCTTCATCGATATGACCGTCTGCCCGCGCCGCAGCGATCATCGCGCGCACCAGCGTCAGGGCAAAATCATTGCTCGCAATGGCGGGCGTGGTGCTGAACCCGGAATCGGAGGGCGGGGGCAGGAGTTGCGGCTGCTTTTGCGTTTCCGGCTGCGATTGCGGTTCTTCGCCGGCTTTGTAATTCCTGTATGCCTGATAGCCGAGGCCGGCGATGGCTGCGAGCCCGCCCAGCGTCAATGCATTGGTCGCAATACTCCTGCCGGTCTTGGTGCCAAGGAGCACGCCGGCAATGGCGCTTGTGGCAAGCGGATTGTCCCGTGCCAGATTGACGGCCTCGGTGGCCTTGTCGCGCACGGTCCCCTGCATGCCGGGCACCTGGGCTCCGAGAAACTGGTCCAGAAGCTTGCGAGCATCGATCATTCGTCATCCTCCCATCGGTTGCGCTAAATCCGAAGTAGGAAGGCCAGCGGTTAAATTCAAACCCGCTTAAAAACAAAGGCGCCCACGAACGATGGGCGCCTTGCTGTTATTTCGAAACCTGTAAACCTCAGGCCTTGAGCGCAGCAGCCTCGGCGGCGAGCTTGGTGATGCCGGCCCAGTCGCCGGCCTCAACCAGCTCCTTCGGCGCCACCCAGGAGCCGCCGACGCAGATGATGTTCGGCAGCGACAGATAGTCGCGTGCATTCTTCAGCGAAATGCCGCCGGTCGGGCAGAACAGCGTGCCTGCCAGCGGCGAGGACAGAGCCTTGAGATAGGCAGCGCCGCCGGCCTGCTCGGCGGGGAAGAATTTCAACACCTTGTAGCCCTCTTCGCGCAGCGCCATGACTTCGCTGGCGGTCGCAGCGCCCGGAAGCAGCGGCACATGCGAATCGCGCGCGACGTCCAGCAGTTCCTGCGTCGTGCCGGGGCTGACGATGAACTTGGAGCCTGCCTCGACAGCCGCTTCCCACTGGGCTGCATTGAGGATCGTGCCGGCGCCGACTTCGGCACCTTCGACTTCGTCGGCAACGGCGCGCACGGCATCGAGCGCTCCAGCAGTGCGCAGCGTGATCTCGATGGCCTTCAGGCCGCCGGCCACCAGCGCGCGCGCCAGCGGCACCGCCGACTTGGCATCTTCCACGATGAGAACCGGAACGACCGGCTGCAATTTCAGAATGGAAAGAAGCTTTTCGGTTTTCTCGCCCATGGTTTGCTGGCTCCTGAAACGATTGAAATTCAGAGTTCGATAACCCCCTGACACGGTCTTGTCGAGACAAAAGCTGATGACAGCAGACATCGGGTAGGAAATGCCAAAAACTTCGGCTAGTGTTATCGTTACGGATGCGAGGCGGAGCATTTCCATGGCAAAAGAGATCGAGCGCAAATTTCTGGTTCGCGACGATCGATGGCGGAATTCTGTTTCCGAAGTCAAACACTTCCGGCAGGCCTACATCGCATCTATGGAGGACCGCAGTGTCAGGGTGCGGCTAGCCAACGAAGAGGTCGCGACCATCACCATCAAACTTGGCCGATCGCTGACGCGCGACGAGTTCGAGTACGACATCGCCGCTACTGACGCCAAGGAGTTGATGTGCGCCGCAATCGGCCTCGTCATTGAGAAAAAGCGTCATCTGGTACCCTACCAGGGTTTCACCTGGGAGGTCGACGTCTTCATGGGCGCGCATGAGGGCCTGATCATTGCCGAAGTGGAAATGAAATCCGAAGACGACAATCCCGAGCTTCCCGACTGGCTTGGCCAGGAGGTGACAGGTGAATATCGCTACTCGAACCAGGCGCTTGCCACGCAATACGGTCAAAACGACTATGAGCTTTAGAATTGAGCCGGGGGAAGCATTCACCCTCGCATTCCGGAACGCGGCGGCATCGCAGCTGCAGCATGCAATAACGACATTGGAAGAACGTCCGGACGGATCGCATGAAGCTGTCCATGCCTTCCGAAAGAACCTGAAGCGGGTGCGCTCGCTCTATCGTCTCGTCGCCCGGGCCGCTCCCGATTTCCGCAAGCGCGAGAATGAAAGGCTGCGCGATGCAGCCAAGGAGCTCTCCGCAATCCGCGATGCGACCGCCCTGATCGGAACAGCAAAATATCTCAGGGACAATGCCCGCGGCCCGGAAGAGGCGGAAGCGCTGGGCCGGATCGTCGCCGCATTGAAGACGCGCCGGGACTGGCTGGCCGAGGCGGAAAGCGGACTTGATCAGAAATTGCTGCATACGGCCGATATCCTGCGCGAGGCGATTGCAGCACTCGACGACGTTTCCTTCGACGACAGTCATCACAAGGTCGCCCGCATGCTTGCCAAGAGCTGGCGCAAGACGATGCGCCGGGCGCAGGCTGCCATCGGGGACTGCCACGGCGAGGCGTCCGCCGAGGCCTTTCACGAGTTGCGAAAGCGGACGCAGGACTATCGCCAGTACCAGGCCCTGCTGCACCATGCCTGGCCGAGCGCAATGAAGGCCAAGCGCACCGCTGGCAAGCAACTGGCCGATCTTCTCGGCCACGTCCACGACCTCGACGTCCTCTCTGGCTTGGTGGAAGCCGAACCGCAGCTCTTCTCCCGCAACGACGATCTTGCGCATCTGCTCGACGCCATCATTGCCCGCCAGCAGGAAACGCGCCGGCAGGCGCTGCTGCAGGCCGAGGCTGTCTTCGCGGACGATCCGGAGGCGGAATCCGAGCGCATCGAACTGCTCTGGGTGCTCGTCGGAAATTGATCTTCATGACCCCTTGACCTCAACTTATGTTGAGGTCCTAGCCTCTGCAATCGTGATGGACAACCACATTGCCGAGGACAAGATGACTGCAAACATTGCCCCGATG
Organism: Neorhizobium sp. P12A; assembly: GCF_008365395.1. Lineage (NCBI taxonomy): Bacteria > Pseudomonadati > Pseudomonadota > Alphaproteobacteria > Hyphomicrobiales > Rhizobiaceae > Neorhizobium > Neorhizobium sp. P12A. Next base: position 1,147,203 of record NZ_QOVX01000001.1, read on the forward strand.
CCGCCTATATTGGGGGTTTACGAAACCCACCTCACCGTCTCCAGCCTGAAAACATCGATCAGTTTCTACCAGGAGGTCGTGGGCCTTGAACTGGCGGCGCGCTTCGAGGAGCGGCGCATCGCCTTCTTCTGGGTGGGAGGCAAGAAGACCGGCATGCTCGGCCTTTGGGAAACCGGAAGCGGGCCATTGCAGATGCGGCTCCACATCGCGTTGCACATGAGGAAGGACGACATTCTCCTTGCCCCGGCCCTCCTGAAAGCCCGCGGCGTCCAGCCTCTCGGTTTCCATGGCGAACCGGTGAGCGAGCCGATCATCATCGGCTGGGTGCCGGCGCTGTCGCTCTATTTCAAGGACCCGGACGGGCATTCGATCGAACTCATCTGCGTTCTCGACGACGAGCCGGATGCGGCGTTCGCAATGCAGCCCTGGTCGGCGTGGCGGGAGCGTTGACAGAGCACCGGTCAGCGGGTGTCTTTTCAGCACGGGCCTTTGAAGAGAGCAAGCGCCAAGTCTGCGACATGATCGTGGACAGACTTGCGATCGACGCCGGGAGAATCCGAAAAGAATTGCGGTTGTTCCTTGAGCCCCTTCTCCGTGGGCTCGGGAAGAAAGATATAGTGGCCGGCTCCGCTTATGGTTTCCAACTGAGCCCTGTCGATACGATCGCAAAGCCATTGCGAGCATTGTTTCACCGGCGCGATTTTATCCGATCCACCGGTTGCCACGAGGACCGGGCGATCTATTCGCCCGAGGCTTTCCTCATCGAAGCAGAGAACGGACCGGGCCGGCGCAAGCGGGAGAAAGGCCTTGAAGCGATCGTCCCGATAAGAATGCGACACACGCGCCCAGGACTCGCGAAATACCGTGCTGCTTTCGAGCAGACTGGGGATCTCGTCCGCAACTGTAGGAAATTCCAGTGGGCCACGATTGGAGCCACGAAATGGATTGGCAGGATCGAACTGCGAAAACTTCGCTATCGCACCGGCAAGCAGGAGCGTGGTATAGGCTCCTGCCGAAAAGCCGCCCGTAAATATCCGGTCCATATCCACCTGCACTTGCAGCGCCTGCAGCCAATCCTGTGAATCAAGCAGCACGCTCAAATCCCTCGCCCGCTCCCACAGGCAAAGAAAACCCTCCGCGCGATAGGGCTCCGCCCCGGTATGCCCATGGTGGTTGACCGCAAGAACGACAAACCCGTTACCGGCCAGGTGATGGGCGAGCCACGCAAGGTTGCTCGCCGAACCACCGCTTCCATGCGACAGAAGGACCAGCGGATAGGGTTGCTCGGTTCGGTCGATCGCAGCATCGCGGGCAACGCACGGATTTGAAAACCATCCCTCCCTGGCGGGCTCGTCTTTCGGCGGTTCGCCCACCGCCGGATACCAGGCCGCCCAGCCGAGCGGCCGCGGCCCGGTCCCATCCCAATTGGGGCGATCCCCGTCGAATGCTGTTCCTTTTCGAAAACCAATCACTGTCACGACTATTCCCTCGGCAATTGCGGCCGAGGCTAGCATGAGTCGGCCTGCGCAATGGAAGCCCTGTCGGAGAGGCCGCCACCGGGCAAATCGACAAATCCCGATTGCACGAAAGCCTGACAAGCTGTATTTCCGAGCCCATGACAGACATCTTCAGTTCACCGGCGTCCACGACGGGCCCTTTTCTCGTCGCAGCCCTTTATCATTTCGTGTCCGTGCCGCGCTTCGAAAGCCTGCGCGAGCCGCTGCAGGCGCTGTGCGACGAAAACGGCGTCAAGGGCACTTTGCTTCTGGCCCATGAGGGCATTAACGGCACCATCGCCGGTACGGATGCGGCCATCGGCACTCTCCTTTCCTTCCTGCGCGCCCAGCCGGAATTCGCCGGCCTTGAACACAAGGAAAGCCGGGCCTCGAAGATGCCCTTCGTGCGCATGAAGGTGAAGCTGAAGAAAGAGATCGTCACCATGGGCGTCGAGGACATCGACCCCAACAAGGTGGTCGGCACCTATGTCGCGGCCAAGGATTGGAATGCGCTGATTTCCGATCCCGATACGATCGTCATCGACACCCGCAACGATTACGAAACGGCAATCGGCGTCTTCAAGGGCGCGGTCGATCCGAAGACCAAGACATTCCGCGAATTTCCGGAATGGGTGAAGCAGAATCCCGGCCTGCACAACAAGCCGAAGATCGCCATGTACTGCACCGGTGGCATCCGCTGCGAAAAGGCGACGGCCTTCATGAAGGAGCAAGGTTTCGACGAGGTCTATCACCTCAAGGGCGGCATCCTGAAATATCTGGAAGAAGTGCCAGCGGAAGAAAGCCTCTGGGAGGGTGCCTGCTTCGTCTTCGACGAGCGCGTCTCCGTCGAGCACGGCCTGAAGGAAGGCAATCACAAGCTCTGCCACGCCTGCCGCAATCCGATCACGGCGGAAGAGATAACCTCGCCCTATTACGAGGAAGGCGTCTCCTGCAGCAATTGCTATCACGAGCGCTCCGACGAAGACCGCCACCGTTTCCGCGAACGCCAGAAGCAGGTGGCACTGGCAAAGAAGCGCGGCGAGCGGCATATCGGCAGCTGAGGCTGACGCAGTCCGCAGCTAACCGGCTCGCTCCTCGATTGCGCGGCGGAACCGCTCAAGGCTGGTCCTCAGCACGCCATCCTGCGCCGCCTCGTCCACCAATGCCGCTTGCGCCTCGTCGGTCTTGCCGGCAAGCGGCAGCCGCAGAAATGCTTCCTCGACAATATGCAGCGACATCGTGCTGAGGACGTCAGTCAGCAGCGCCAGCACCAGATCGCCGCGATGCGAGGCATGGGCGAACATAAGGGGCTTGAACGGCACCTCATCGCGCGACACCAGCCAGTCAAGCGCATTCTTGAAGCCGCCGGGAATGCCATGGGCATATTCGGGACAGGACGCGATCAATCCGTCCGCCGCCCGGATTTTCTCCGCCATCGCGATGACATCAGCAGGCGTCCGCTCTCCCTCATCGTCCGGATTGAAGATCGGTAGATCGCCGATTAGATCGCAGATCTCAATCGAAATGCTCTCGGGCGCATGATCGCGCAGCGCCTCCAAAAGCCGGCGGCTCGTCGAGACACGGCGCAGGCTGCCGCAGAGGGCATAGAGGGTGATTGGATAAGCCATATCTCGCTGTAGCCACAAACGCTGATTCTGGCGAGATGCGATCGCTTAACTGCCCAGCAGCTCAAGCTGCTCGCTTTCAGTGAGCATGGCGAATGTTGCGATGGAGACCTGTCCCTTCGATAGCGAAAGAACCGCCAGAACGCTCCTGACCAGCAACGGATCCGATGCGTCCGGGAATACGCGCAGCGAATGTTCTGCAAGCTTTTGATAGGCTTCAAAATATGTGTCTTTTAGCTCGGACGGCATCGCGGGAGCTGGGTCCGTTAGTCGTGCCTCCTCGATAGCGGCGACCAAGGCATAGGGTTCCCAATCGAAGATGCCATGCTTTGCGATGGAATCTACGATGTGCGGTACGACCGCGTAAGATCCGGTCGTTATGCTCCCCTGATGATAACATGCGTCGAAGAGTTCCGACCATTGGAGATCATTCGGGACCTTATCAAACCAGCTGGCTGGTTCAAAAACATTGCCATAGACATCCTGATAAAACATGTGAACTCCGGAATAGCCGCTCGGACGCGTCTCTCTCTCGACCTGGACCAGTTACATCAAAATCATGACGCCCACACTGGGACGCCATGATTTTAAACACACTTGCCAGAGGCGGTTCTCACCCCGCCCTGTGGTTCCCCTTCGGAAACTGGCTTGCCAGCTCGCGATACCATCTGCCGCTCTTCTTCACCGTGCGGACCTGCGTCTGGTAGTCCACATGGACGAGGCCGAAGCGCATGCGGTAGCCTTCTGCCCATTCGAAATTGTCCATCAGGCTCCAGGCGAAATAGCCGCGCAGGGGGAAACCGTCCTTGATCAGGTCGGAGACGATGCCGAGATGCTCGACGTAATAGTCGAGGCGCGGCTGATCATCGACCTCTCCTTTGACGACGCCCATATTGTAGGCAGCGCCATTCTCGGTGATGTAGCCTTCCGGCAGATCGTAGCGGCGATAGAGGTCTTCGACGAGCAGTTTGAGGCCCGGTGCATAGATCTCCCAGCCGATATCGGTCTTGACGTCGCTGGCCGGCGGCGCTTCCTTCGTCCAGGGGAAATCGCCGGATTTGGAGGCATCGTCATAGACGCGGTCCGGCTTGTAATAGTTGAGACCCCACCAATCGAGCTTCTGGTTGATGATCTTCAGGTCGCCCTCTTCGACGACGGGCATGCGGTCGCCCAGCGCTTCGAGGAATTCCTTCGGATACCCGCCCTTGAAGACCGGGTCGAAGAAGGCGCCGTTGTGGAACTGATGCGCCCGCTCGACCGCGGCCTTGTCGGCCTCGCTGTCCGAGCCTGCGATGATCGACGAAGCGTTGAGCACCAGCCCGACCGGAACCTTCGGCGCTTCCGCCCGGATCGCTTCGACGCCAAGGCCGTGCGCGAGATTGACGTGATGCATGGCATAAAGCGCGGCCTGCATATTGCGCTCGCCAGGCGCATGCAGACCCCAGAGATGGCCGAGCCAGACGATGCACCAGGGTTCGTTGAAGGTCGCAACGGAATCAAGCCGGTCGCCGAGCCGCGCCATGACGGTCTTGGCATAGCGCTGGTAGGCGTAGGCGGTCGAGCGCGCCGTCCAGCCGCCCTCGCCGGCGAGCATCAGCGGCAGATCCCAGTGATAGAGCGTCGCAAAGGTCTTGATGCCGCGCGCCTTGCATCCGTCGACCAGCCGGTCGTAAAAGTCGAGGCCCTTTTCGTTCACGGGGCCGGTGCCTTCAGGGATGATGCGCGGCCAAGCGATCGAGAAGCGATATGCTTCGACGCCCATCTCCTTGATCAGGTCGAGATCCTGTTCCAGCCGGTTATAGTGATCGCAGGCAACGTCGCCATTGTCACGGTTATGGACACGTCCGGGCATGTTGCAGAAGGCGTCCCAGATGGACGGCTTGCGGCCATCGGCCTTGGACGCGCCCTCGATCTGAAAGGCGGCAGTCGCCACACCGAATGTGAAATCGCCCGGAAAACGATCGGCAAAGCTCTTTGGATCAATCATCTCGAGTCCCATCCTTGTTTGCACCCTGAGGCCAGATTTTGGGCAATGGTGTAGTCAAGCCAACCGCGATTGTACAGCATGGAAACGGCAAAACTGTAACGTTGCAGTAGATAGTTGTTTTTATATGAGGATTACGGCGGACAACCGATCGCGGCCTTCGACTTTGCCGGGGCGAAGGCTATAGTGCACCATCCGGATTCACGAAAGTTTGGTTCATGAAACGCGTTCCCACCGCCAACTGGTCAGAGAGTTTTCACTACAGCTTCCGCGACTGCCTCTATCCCTCCTCGCTGGAGGCCGTTTGCGAGACTGTGTCGCAAGCATCCAGGATAAAGGTCCTGGGATCGCGGCATTCCTTCAACGGCATCGTCGACGGCGACGTGGCGCTGTCGCTGGCAGAAGTCCCGATCGATCCTGTCATCGAAGCGGATGGCAAGCACGTCACCGTCGGCGCGCATTCCACCTATGGCGAACTCGCCCTCTTCCTGCATGAGCATGGTCTCGCGATCCACAATCTCGCATCCCTGCCCCATATCTCGATCGCCGGCGCGATCGCCACAGCCACGCATGGTTCCGGTATCAGCAACGGCAATCTCGCCACCGCAATCTCAGCCATCGAATTCGTGACCGGCGATGGCAGTATCGTGAAAGCGAAGCGCGGCGATCCGGATTTCTCCGGCATGGTGGTGCATCTCGGCGCACTCGGCGTCGTCACCCGCGTGACGCTGGATGTCCAGCCGGAATTCCAGGTCGCGCAAACGGTTTACGAAGGTCTTGCCTGGGACAGCCTGCTGGCCAATCTCGACGGGATCATGGGTGCGGCCTATAGCGTCAGCGTCTTCACGCAATGGGCCGAAAAGGCCGGCGCCATCTGGTTGAAGAGCACCGCACCGTCGGACGATCTGCCCGCAATGCTTCATGGCGCTCACCGCTCGACCGAGAAGCGTCACCCGATCATCGGGCTTGACCCGCGCAACGCCACCGATCAGCTGGGCGAATACGGCCGCTGGTCGGACCGGCTTCCGCATTTCAAGATGGGCTTCACACCCAGCAACGGCGAAGAGATACAGTCCGAATTCCACGTTCCGAGAGAGAAAGGAGCAGCGGCAATCGAGGCTCTGCTGTCGATCCGGGACAAATTTGCCCATCTGGTACAGGTCGTAGAATTCCGCACCACCGCCGCCGATGAACTATGGCTCAGCCCGCAATACCAACGCGACACCCTATCGATCCATTTTACCTGGGTCAAAGATCAGGAGGCGGTAAACGTCGCTGTCGGCCATCTCGAACAGGCGCTGTCGCCTTTCGATGCCCTGCCGCACTGGGGAAAGGTCTTCACGCTCGGCAACATCGGCGCGCGCTACGAAAAGCTCGCCGATTTCGCGCGGCTGCGTGACCGCATGGATCCGCAGCGCAAATTCTCCAACCCGTGGCTGGAGAAGGTCGTCTTCGGGGCGTCCTAGTGCCGGCTTCGTATGAACTGCCGACAAAGGCTGATGGGTGGGGTCGAACTGCAACCTCTCCGCCCGTCATCCCTGTCCTCGTGACAGGGATCCAACCGACCCAAGTCCTTGGGTCGAAGAGTGTCTTCTCACGGCGCAGACGTACCGTGGCTGGATTCCTGTGACAAGCACAGGAATGACGGAGGAAGATAGAGCCGTGACAGGGTGGATCCGCAGCGAAAATTCTCCAACCCATGCTTAGAGCAAGTTGTTTTCGGGGCATCCTAGTCCCGGCTTCGTATGAACTGCCGACAAAAGGCTGATGGCTTCGGTCGAACTGCAACCTCTCCGCCCGTCATCCCTGTGCTTGTCACAGGGATCCAGCCGGCCCAAGTCCTTGGGTCGAAGAGGGTCTCCTCACGGCGCAGGCGCGCCGTGGCTAGATTCCTGTGACAAGCACAGGAGTGACGGAGGAGGATGGGGCCGTGACAGACGGCCAACTTTCAGATCGACGCAAGGACGAATTCGCAGCAAATCCAAAGACCTGAAACAAAAATGGGAACGGATTTGCGTCCGTTCCCATTTCCATTTTCATACCTCAAAGGTCGCTCGGCGAAATCCTCAGACCTTGACCCACGCCCCATTGCGCTTCGAAGACGCCACGCAGGCCTCGACAAAGGCGACGCCCTTCACGCCGTCATCGACGGTGGGGTAGACGACAGCCGGATCGACGGCCTTGCCCTTCTTGGCGGCGTTGATGGCGCGTGCGGCTTCCGTATAGATCGTCGCAAAGGCTTCGAGATAGCCTTCCGGATGACCTGACGGAACGCGGCTGACGCGGGCGGCGGCGGCACCCGATCCGGCGCCATTGCGGGTGATCAGCCGCTTCGGCTCGCCGAACGGCGTGAACCAGAGATAGTTCGGATCGGCCTGGACCCATTCGAGGCCACCCTTGGTGCCGTAGACACGAACCTTGAGGCCGTTCTCATGGCCGGGCGCCACCTGGCTGCACCAGAGCATACCCTTGGCCGGCTTCTCAGATCCCTTCGGCTTGAAGCGCAGCATGACATGGGCATTGTCGTCGAGACGACGGCCTTCGACAAAGCTGTCGAGATCGGCGGCCAGACTGTCCAGTTCCAGGCCGGAAACGAAGGCGCCGAGATTATAGGCATGGGTGCCGATATCGCCGGTCGAGCCGCCGACGCCCGATTGCGCCGGATCGGTGCGCCAGACGGCCTGTTTTGCGCCGGTCTGCTCGACGGCTTCCGTCAGCCAATCCTGCGGATATTCCGCCTGCACCAGCCGGATATCGCCAAGCTCGCCATTGGCGACCATTTCGCGGGCCTGACGGACCATGGGATAGCCGGTGTAATTATGCGTCAGAATGAAGAGCGCGCCGCTCTCGTCTGCGATCTTCTTCAGCTTCTTGGCATCGGCGAGGTTCGATGTCAGCGGCTTGTCGCAGATGACATGGATGCCGCGGCGCAGGAATTCCTTGGCAGCGTCGTAATGCACGTGGTTCGGCGTGACGATCGAGACGGCCTCGATGCCGTTCTTCAGCTTCGCCTCGCGGATCGCCATCTCGCGATAGCTGGAATAGGTGCGATCGGGAGCGAGCCCGAGGTCGCGACCGGACTGCATCGCCTTCTCAGCCGTGGACGACAGCGCGCCGGCGATGAGTTCATACTGGTCGTCGATGCGTGCAGCAATGCGATGCACCGCCCCGATGAACGCGCCGGCCCCACCGCCGACCATGCCGAGCCGGATGCGCGGCTCGCGCGCTTCTTCCGATGATCCTTCGATTGTCATTCTATCCTCCTCGAAAATATACTTGCTGGAAACAAAGCCCTCTCTGCCCTGCCGGCATCTCCCCCACAAGGGGGGAGAAGACTCGTGGCTTGCATTCGGCCCATTTGAAGCGCCGACGATGCGGCAACTTAGCCCTCCCCCTTGTGGGGAGGGGTTGGGGAGGGGTCTTCTTAGAGCCCCAGCATCCGCCGGTTGGCCGCCTGATCCGTTCCGCCGGCCGCGAAATCGTCGAAGGCCTTTTCGGTGACGCGGATGATATGTGCCTTGACGAATTCGGCACCTTCACGGGCACCGTCTTCCGGATGCTTCAGCGCGCATTCCCATTCGACCACGGCCCAGCCATCGAAATTATTCGCCGTCATCTTCGAGAAGACCGCGCCGAAATCGACCTGGCCATCACCCAGAGAGCGGAAGCGGCCGGCGCGCTCGACCCAGCCCTGATAGCCGCCATAGACGCCCTGCCGGCCGGTCGGGTTGAATTCCGCGTCCTTGACGTGGAACATCTTGATCCGGTCCTTGTAGATGTCGATGTTGTCGAGATAGTCGAGGCACTGCAGCACATAGTGAGAGGGGTCGTAGAGCATGTTGGCGCGCGGATGGTTCTTCACGCGCTCCAGGAACATCTCGAAGGTGATCCCGTCATGCAGGTCTTCGCCGGGATGGATTTCGTAGCAGACATCGACGCCGTTTTCGTCGGCATGATTGAGGATCGGCGTCCAGCGCTTGGCAAGCTCTTCGAAGGCGGTCTCGACGAGACCGGCCGGACGTTGCGGCCAGGGATAGATGAAGGGCCAGGCGAGCGCGCCGGAGAAGGTCGCATGCGCCTTGATGCCGAGGTGCTTGGAAGCGGTGATCGCCATCTTCACCTGCTCGACGGCCCATTCCTGCCGTGCCTTCGGATTGCCGCGCACTTCCGGCGCCGCAAAGCCGTCGAAGGCCTCGTCATAGGCCGGATGCACGGCAACGAGCTGGCCCTGCAGATGGGTGGAAAGCTCGGTCACTTCGACGCCGTTCTCGCGTGCCTTGCCGGCGAATTCGTCGCAATAGTCCTTGGAGCTGGCCGCCTTCTTGAGGTCGATCAGCTGGCTCGCCCAGGTCGGAACCTGCACGCCGACATAGCCGGTATCAGCCGCCCATTTGGTGATGGCATCCCATGAGTTGAACGGGGCCGCATCGCCTGCGAATTGTCCGAGAAAGAGGCCGGGGCCCTTGATCGTTTTCATGTCAATTCCTCCCTGAATGACGAACGTAAACGTTTCCGATAGAGTTCTACCACGCAATTTGCTGTCGGCAAGTCGATTTCGGCCAAACAGCCAATCTGCCCCTGAGGGCGGAAATCAAAGGTGCCCGACTTAATCACGGCATGCCTGTGGCCGCAAGATGTACGTACCGCATTTCTCGCCTTCCCCTGCCCTTCTCGCCGCCGAACCGAAGCCTGACAGCGGGGTCGCAACGGGGCTGGGGCTCGTTTCGATGGACTTCCCGCCATGCCGTGATACTCTTTCCGGACCAGGAGGTTGGCGCATGACGCGGCGACTGGCAGCAATCTTGGATGCCGATGTTGTCGGCTTCTCCCGGCTGATGGGTTTCGACGAAGCCGGAACCTTTGCGACGTTGAGAGCCCACAATACCGAACTCATCGTGCCCGCAATCACCGAAAACCACGGGCGCGTCGTGAAATTTGTCGGCGACGGCACACTCGCGGAATTCGCCAGCGTCATCGACGCGCTGAAATGCGCGATGGACCTCCAGAGAGCACTGCATTTGCGCAACGAGAGCGTCGAGCCTGAGCGACGAATGCTCTGGCGCATCGGCGTCCATATCGGCGACATTCTGGCCGAAGGTGACGACATCTTCGGCGATGGCGTCAGCATCGCCACGAAGCTGCAACGGCTCGCGCCGCCGGGCGGGGTCTGTGTATCCCAGCAGGTTCGCGATCAGATCGGCTCGAAACTGGAATTCCACGCGACCGACTTCGGCAACCGCAGGCTCCACGATACCGACCATCCGGTGCGCATCTGGTGCTGGTCTCCACAGGGAGAGGAAATCGTCTCTTGCGTGCTGTCCAATGCGCCGCTGCCGGTCCAGGACCGGCCGTCGATTGCGGTCCTGCCCTTTGTGAACAGATCGAACGTGGAAGGGCAGGAACACTTTTCGGACGGCTTTACCGACGAGCTGATCGCAACGCTTGCCCATTGCCGCTGGCTGCTTGTGGCTGCCCGCAATTCGTCCTTCAGCTACAAGGGACGGTCGATCGATGCGCGAAAGGTCGCGGAAGACCTCGGCGTGAAATATGTGCTGGAAGGCAGCGTCAGGCGATCGGAGAGCAAGATCCGCATTACGGCGCAGCTGCTGAGCGGCAGCGACGGCACCCTGCTGTGGGCGGAACGCTACGATCGCACTCTGGCCGATATTTTCGACGTGCAGGACGAGATCGCCTCCGAGATCACCGGAACGATCGAGCCGGAGCTGGGCGCGATCGAATTCGCAGCGCTTCGCGGACGCTCGATCGTCGACATGACCGCATGGGAGATCTACCTGAAGGGCCTCTGGCACCTCTACAAGTTCACGCGCGAGGAGCTGGAGATCGCCAAGGACTTGTTCGAGCAGGCAATCGGCATCGATCCCACCTTTGCGCAGGCCCACGCGCGATTGGCCTATGTCCATATTCAGCTCGGCTGGTACGGGCCGCTGGAGGAACGGGCCGATCACATATGCGACGCGATCGATCTGGCCGAACGCGCGATCGCGGTGGACCAGAAGGAGCCGGCCGCGCATCTGGCGCTTGGCCGGGCGCTGGCGCTTGACGGCGCGATCGAAGCCGGGATCGCCCATCTTCGCACCGCGATAAAACTGGATCACAGCTTCGCCCAGGCGCATTTCGCGCTGGGCCAGGCCATGTGCTATGCCGAGCGGCCTGAAGAGGGAATACCCGAAATCAGGGAGGCGTTTCGGCTGAGCCCGCGTGACCCGCATATGTGGACTTTCCATAACATGCTCGCGCTCGCGCATTATCAACTGAACAGCATGGACGAGGCGGCCGAGGCGGCGCGCGCATCGCTGCGCTCTCCGAATGTCACATTCTGGCCGGCACTCGTCCTGACGGCCATCCTTGGCCGACAGGAAAAAGTCGACGAGGCGCGGGAGACGATTGCAAGACTTCAGCGCTTCCGCCCCGCAATGAACCTCGCACAGGCGCGGGCAGAATTCTTTTTCGGCGACCATCCCGTGATGACAAAGGCCTTCGTCGATCAGTTCGTTGCGGATCTCGCAAAGGCCGGCCTGCCGGAATAGAGCAATTCCAGCAAAAGTGTCACACGGTCTTGCGTCCGGAATTGCGTCAAATCAAAGCTTTAGCCACGAAAAAGAAAACGCCCGTCCTTTCGGACGGGCGCCTTGGAACGCAGATGGATCAGAACGGAGAATCCGGGAAGTAGAAGTCCTTGGCATTGTCCTTGGTGACGAGCGTCGCATCGAGGATGTAGCTGCCGCGAACCGGAACCTGATCATAGAGCGAAGCAGCGGTCAGCTGCATTGCCGTGCCGACCATTGCCGGCGGATAGAGAACGTCGACCGGGATCAGCTTGTCGCCGTCCATGACCTTCTTGACCATGTCTTTCGAGCCGGCGCCGGCGACGACATACTTGATGTCGGTCCGCTTGGCCTGATCGATCGCCTGCAGCACGCCGACAGCCATGTCGTCGTCCTGGCACCAGACCACATCGATCTTCGGATACTTGGTCAGGTAGTCCTGCATGACCTTGAAGGCGTCGTCGCGGTTCCAGTTGCCGTACTGGCGATCGAGAACCTTGACGTTGGAGCCGGCAATGCCCTTGTCGAAGCCGTCCTGGCGCTGCTGGTCGATCGGGATCGGCAGACCGCGGATGACGACGACCTGTGCGTCCGGCGTGTTGTCCTTGATGTACTTGCCGGCGACTTCGCCGAGCGCCGGATTGTTGCCGGCCACATAGAGGTCACGAACGGAGTTGTCGTTGTTGCTCGGCGCACGGTCGACGAGTGCCACGAACTTGCCCTTGTCCTTGACTTCCTTGATCGCGTTGACGAGCGGATCCGGATCGGACGGCAGGATGACCAGCGCGTCGATGCCCTGGGTTTCCAGGTCCTGAACGGCGTTTGCCTGGCTCGCCGCATCCGGCGAGGTCTTGACGATGACGTTCAGACCCGGATGCTCAGCCATCAAGAGCTTGGCGACGCGATTGGCATGAAACACGACGCCCGATGTCCAGCCGTGGTCTGCAGCCGGAATGGACACGCCGATCGTGAACTTCTTGTCTTCGGCGTGAGCGGCGCCGGCAAGCGTTACCGCCGCCACCGCCAGACCCAACATAAGTTTGCGCATACTACTCTCCTCCCAAAAAACGTCAGGGACTTCTCCGCTTCCAGACCGCGCCGCCCCGATAGCCCGGTCAATTCAGTCAAGCCAATTCAGTCAACCCCGGTTAAAACTCAGCTCTTGCGCACAAGCGAGCGCTGAACCAGCATGGCGATGATGATGATCGCGCCCTGGATCGCCCCGATCAGGTATTCGCTGATGAAATTCGAAAGCAGCATGATGTTGCCGACGAGTTCGAGGATGAAGGCGCCGCAGATCGTGCCCCACACCCGGCCCGCGCCGCCCTTGAGCGCCGTGCCGCCGACGACGACTGCGGTAATCGCCTGCAGCTCCCACAAAATACCTGTCGTCGCCGAGGTCGAACCCAGGCGCGGCACGTAGAGCAGGACGGCGATCGCGACGCAGAGGCCCTGGATGACGAAGGCGATCGTCCGCACGCGGTTGACGGCGATGCCGGAGTAGCGCGCCACATCGCTGTTCGACCCGACAGCCACGACATGGCGGCCATAGCGGGTGCGGTAGAGAATGAAGGCGGCAACGGCGGTCACGGCCAGGATCACGACGATCGGGATCGGCACGCCGGCGATGCTGCCGAAATAGGCCGGACGATAGAGATTCTGGATTTCCGAGGAACGCAAGGTGATCGCCCCGCCCTGCGACAACCATGTCGTCAAGCCGCGAAAGATGCCCATCGTGCCAAGCGTCGCGATAAAAGGCTCGATCCGGCCCACCGTGGTGATCAGCCCGTTCGCAAGCCCGCAGAGCGAACCCGCGACAACGGTGAAGACAACAGCGGCGATCAGCATCATGACCGGATTTTGAATGACGCCGGAATTGATGAGAAGGATCATCAGGCTGGCGACGAAGGCCACCATGGAGCCGACGGAGAGATCGAGATCACCGGCCGAGATCACGAAGGTGGCGCCGACGGCAATGATCGCGATGAAAGCGCAGCGCGTGGCGACGTTGGCAAGATTGGTGATGCCGATGAAATTCGGGTTGACCAGCGCTCCCACAATGAGGAGCAGAGCCAGGGCCGCAAAGGGCGCCACGGCACGCAGGTCGACATCCCGCCAGGATCTCCGTCGGATTTCCCTGGTCTCCTCGCTCGCACTCATTTCCAAAACCAACCTCCCGTCCCAAATTTGCTGGGATTCTTGACCCAATGCGCCGCCGTTTAGCGGTACGCGTCGCTCAACCTCAGGCCGCCTGCTTTTTCAGGCCTGCGGCATAACGCATGATTTCCTGTTCGGAGATTTCTTCCCCCTCGAGCACGCCGACGATCCGCCCCTCGCGCATCACGGCGACCCGCGTGCAAAGCCCGATGATCTCGGGCATTTCCGAAGACACGACGATGATCGACCGGCCGTCACGCGCGAGCGCCGAAATGAAATGATAAATCTGCTGCTTGGTACCGACATCGATGCCGCGCGTCGGCTCGTCGATGATGATGATCTCAGGCTCGGTCTCCATGACCTTGGCGAGAAGCAGCTTCTGCTGGTTTCCGCCCGACATGCGGCCGGCAACGATGTTGCTGTCGCGAACGCGGATATCGAAGCGGCGTTTGGCCTTTGCGAGCGCCGCGGCCTCGCTGCCGGGGCTAAGATAGCCATGGCGGGAATGCTGGCCGAGCGACTGCAGCGTCAGATTGGTCATCATGTTCGAGCGCAATAGCAGGCCCTTGGACTTGCGATCCTTGGTCATGTAGGCAAGGCCGCATTTATTGGCCGCATGGACGTCGCCTGACGGAACCGACGTGCCCTTGATGAACACCTCGCCCGCAGCGCGTGTCCTGAGGCCCGCGATCGCTTCCATGAGCTCGGTGCGGCCGGAGCCGATCATGCCGGAAAAGCCGATGATCTCGCCCTTGCGCACCTCAAAGCTCGCATCCTGGACATAACCCGTCGAAACACCGTCGACGCGAAGGACGACCTCTTCATCGACATTGGGCTCGGCCTTGGCCGGATAGAGGCTGGAAAGCTCGCGCCCGACCATAAGCTGGGCAATCGACTCCCCGTCCAGCATGGAAGTAGGCGCTGTCTTGACCCACTGCCCGTCGCGAAGGACCGTGACCCGATCCGTCAACTCCATCACCTCGTCCAGCTTGTGCGAGACGAAGACGAAACTCGTGCCCTGATCGCGCAGCTTGCGCACCTGCTTGAAGAGCATCTTGGTTTCTTCGCGCGACAGCACCGCCGTCGGCTCGTCCATGAAGACGACACGGGCGTCGCGGCTGATCGCCTTGGCGATTTCCACCATCTGCTTGTCGGCAATCGAAAGCGTGCTGATCAAGGCATTCTCATCGACATGCGAACCGAGCATGTCGAGAATCTTGCGCGCCTGCCCCCGCATGTATTTGCGATCGAGCACGCCGAACCGGGTGACTTCCCGCCCCAGAAACAGGCTCTCGGTCACGGTCAGATGTTCGGCGAGATTGAATTCCTGGTGGATGATGACGATGCCCATCGCCTCCGCCGCGCCATTGGGCGGCAGAACCACCGGCTTGCCGTCGAGAATGATTTCGCCGGAGCTTGGCTGCTCGAAGCCGGAGAGCACCTTGACCAGGGTCGATTTTCCGGCACCATTCTCGCCCATCAGCGCATGGATTTCGCCGGCTCTGAGGTCGAAATTCACGCTGAAGAGAACCTGCACGCCGCTGAAGGATTTGCAGATACGCCGAGCCGACAGCACCACTGGCGCAGCGTCCACAGTCTCCACGGTCATGATGTCCTCCCCTGCGGCTCCCATCCGCTTCGAGACCATATGTAAACCTTTACATACCTCATGTAAAGGTTTACATCATTGATATACACAGATCCGTCGGAACCCGCCTTTGACCTGCCGACCAGTCTGTGTAGTGTGCGGCGAAGACAGCCAAGGCAGAGCGCAGTGTCGAATTCCACGCCCGCAACAATCGAAGACGTCGCCCGGATCGCCGAGGTTTCGATCGCGACCGTCTCGCGGGCTATTCACACGCCGGAAAAAGTCGCCAATTCCACCCGGCTGAAGGTCAACCAGGCGATTGCGATCACGGGATATACGACCAATGCCATGGCCCGCAGCCTGAGGCTCGGCCGCTCCAACATGATCCTCGTCGTCGCGCCCGATATCGGCGACCCCAACTTTTCCAATATCTTGGTGGGCCTCGAAAACGAGGCGCGCGCGCATGGCTACGGCATCCTGATCGGCCACACGCAGAACGATGCGCAGCGCGGCCTCGAATATCTGAAATTCTTCAATTCCAACCAGGCGGCCGGGCTGATCCTCTTTACCGGCATCCTGCCCTTCGGCCACCAGACGATGACCGCCCGCCTGCCGCCGAGCGTCGGCGTCTTCGAGCCTGTTTTCAACGGCGGCATTCCCTATGTCGGCGTCGACGACATGGAAGGTGCCCGCAAGGCGGTCGATCTGCTGCTCGCCGAAGGCCACCGCAAGATCGCCTTCATCGGCGACAGCCGCACCCGCCTTGCCTATAGCCGCCGCCGACAGGGATACGATGCCGGCCTGAACGCAGCCGGCGTGCCGATGGACAAGCGCATCGTGCTGGAAGGCGACGGCACGATCGAAAGCGGAAGACACGCGGTCGAGCAGCTCTTCATGCGCGACACGCTGCCGACCGCCTTCATGTGCGTCAACGACCAGACGGCAATCGGCGTCATGATCGGCCTCGGCGCCCGCGGCTATGATATCCCTCGCGATTTCTCCGTGACCGGCTTCGACGACGTCCCCCAGGCCGTCTTCATGTCCCCGCCGCTGACCACCATTCGCCAGCCGCGCACAATGATCGGCAAACACGCGATGGCGCTGCTGCTGGAACTGCTGTCCGACGGCCGCCCGGCCGAAACGGAAATCCTGCTGCGGCCGGATCTGGTGGTCCGGAACTCGGTCTCGTCGCCGGCGAAGGGGTGGGGGAAGCGGTAAGCTTCCAAATGGAGCGAGCGATCAGAAAGCAGAATTCGCAAACGCTCGACGATATTCTCAAGGGCGAGGAAGATTGATAGCCGTATTGCGTGCTTTTTTGGATCATTGCGGGCGCGTCCCGGATCTGTGATTTTCCGCGAACGAATCCAGCATGAAAGGCTTGAAGACATGGGGCAGCCACCGGAAGGCGAAATGCCGCGACATTTGGTTAAGCTGACAGGCGTGGAAACCCAGGTGGAGGCTGAGGTGATCATCTCCATGCTGAGCGCCTATGGTATTTATGCAATGTTGGCTTGGACCGGCCGCGGCGAACCTTTGACAATCAATGATGTGGATGCCGACCTCGAAGACGCCAGAACTTTGCTGTCCGCAGCCGACGAGCAGAACTGATTGCGATCATGGAAATGAGGTCGCCAGCCGGCCAAGGCCGTTGCAGACCTGCCAAAGAGCCTGCATTGCAAAAGCCTTCACCACATCCCGAGCTCTCCATCGCGTGACCAAATGACCCGCTCGCTGACAAAATTCGCTTGCCTGGACTGCTGCAGGGTCTTCAAGCGGCCTGCCGATGCAATACAGAAAACATGCCCACGCTGCGCCGGCATCACTTACAGGACTGGATCGGATTTCCGGCCGCCATCAGCCAATGACAGAAAGGGCTGGGCTGTCGCGGCTTTTCTTATTTTGAAGGGTTTCCCGTATTACAGGCTCGGAGTGCCATATCCGACCACCCTGAATGAAGCCCGACAATTTGTTAAGGTGAATGCCGCGCTTGCCGTAGATGTCGCGGAGAACAGAACTATTCCCCTGTACTGGCCCCGAGATCAACGCGCATAGTATTGGTCAGACTGGTGCAAAAAAGGTCGGAAAACAGATTTCCGACCCCTCTCGACCTATTGTTCCTGTCGGTCGTTACTGCCGACCGGCGGTCACGCCGCCGTCGACAGGAAGCACGGTGCCGGTGATCCAGGAGGCTTGGTCAGATGCAAGGAAGAGGATCGCATCAGCGATATCCTTGGCCTGACCATTGCGGCCGAGCGGATGGAAGGCGTCGAACGTCGGAAGCACCTGCTTCACCTGCTCGGCGGACATGAAGGTATTGTAGACCGGCGTTTCAACGACCGCCGGTGCGACAGCATTGATGCGGATCTTGTAGGGCGCAAGTTCGATGGCGAGATTGCGCACCATGGCATGGACGCCGGCATTTGCGGCTGAATAGGCGGCCGATGGCGTGGCGCCAATCGCCTGGATCGCCCACATCGAACCGGTCTGGACGATTGCGCCGCCCCTGTCCTTCATCGCCTTGGCGGCGGCCTGCGCGGTGAAGAACTTACCCTTGAGGATCGTATCGAGATACCAGTCGTAATCGGCCTCGGTCAGTTCGATAAACGGCTTCGGATTGAACACACCGGCATTGTTCACGAGAATGTCCAGGTTGCCGAAGCGAGTGACGGCGGCATCGACGAGCGCCTGGCCTGTCGTCGGATTAGCGATATCGCCGGCCGAAACGATGACCTTCTTGCCTGTCGGATCGATTTCGCGCGCCGCCCCTTCGAGCTTGGCCGCGTCGCGGCCGTTAATGGCAACCATCGCGCCTTCCGCCACGAATCGCGCCGCTGTTTCCCGACCGATACCCGAGCCGCCACCAGTAATGGCAACCACTTTTCCTTCAAAACGCATTATGGGCTCCTTTTGTTTATCTATCGATAGATAGATTGCAAGAACCTCTTTAGCGATTGCGTTTCGCTCTGGCAATCCCTATCTATCAAGAGATAGAGAGGTGATTCAATGAGTGACATTGCAAATGCAATTCTGGATGCGGCGGAGCGACGGATCAGGGAGGCTGGCTATAGCGGTTTCAGCTTTCGGGAAATCGCGGCCGACGTCGGCGTGAAGAGCTCCAGCGTTCATTATCATTTTCCGACGAAAGAGCGGTTGGCGGCAGCCGTTGCGCGTCGCTACACGGATCGTTTCGCAGAGGCGGTTTCCGAGGCCGGCAAGGCCGGTCTGGCTCCGGCCGAATCCTGGCACCGCGTGTTTCGCAAGGCATTGGTAGAAGACGGCCGAATGTGCCTGTGCGGCGCGCTTGCCGCCGCGGCGAAAGACCTGCCAGAGGAAGTGCGTATCGAGGCGCAGCGCTTTTTCCAGCGAGGTGTCGAGACGCTCGTCAATGCCGGTTTGTCGCAACGCGAGGCCATGAAGCTGTTGGCCAATCTGGAGGGCGCGATGCTTGTCGCCAATGCGCTCGGGGATACCGCTATTTTCGACGAGGTCGCCGGCTGATCGAAAGGTCTGCCGGGTCGAACGACTGGCGACGCAGCTTGGCATCGAAGTTGGTTTTACCAGTCTTTAGGAGAAGCGCTAAGCCTACGCATCGGACGCTTTCACCAAAACGGTATCGGAAGATTGGCCCCGCCGTTGAAACCTGCATAGCGCCACAATAAATATCCCGTGAATTTCGCAATCGCGCTCCATTGATGAGGGCTGGTCAAAAATGAAACGTCACGACTTCGATGATCTCGCAGCCTTCGTGATCGTCGCGGAGGAGCGTAGCTTCACCCGCGCCGCGGCGCGCCTTGACATATCGTCCTCGGGCCTCAGCCACATAATGCGGCTCCTAGAGGAACGCCTCGGCGTGAGGCTTTTGGCGCGCACGACCCGCAGCGTCGCCACGACCGAAGCCGGCGAACGGCTGCTCCAGACCTTGCGTCCCGCATTCGCGGATATCGGTCGGGGCCTGCAGGCGTTGGGCGAATTGCGCGAAAAGCCTTCTGGCACAGTGCGCATCACCGCCGGCAAGCACGCCGCTGTCTCTCTCGTCACGCCAATCTTGCCGTCCTTCCATCGCGACTATCCCGATATCAGGGTCGAACTCATCGTCGGCGACCGGCTGGAGGATATCGTCGCTTCGCGCTTCGATGCCGGCATTCGCTTCGGCGAGAGGATAGACAAAGACATGGTCGGCATCAGGATCGGACCCGATATCCGCGCTGCCGTGGTCGGCGCCCCCTCCTATTTCGCCCAGCATCCGCCACCGAAGAACCTGCAGGACCTCGCGAACCACGATTGCGTCACCTATTACATGACGTCCGCCGGTGGTCCCTACTGGTGGGAGTTCGAGGAGGATGGCCGTGACGTCGAGGTCAAGGTCAGCGGCAGCTTCATGGTCAATGATTCCGACATGATGATTGCGGCAGCGCTTGCCGGGTCCGGCCTTGTCTATGTCTTCGAAGACTTCGCCGAAGAGCACCTGCGCAACGGCCGGCTCGTCAGGGTGCTGGAGGATTACTGCAAGCCCTTTCCAGGCTATTCCATCTACTATCCGAGCCGGCGACAGATGCCGCCGGCGCTTTCTGTATTCGTCGAGGCGCTTCGGTCGAACGCGCGTCGGGCTAGGAATCAGGCAGCCGGCAACGAGGCCATGTCGATGACGAAGCGATAGCGCACGTCGCCACGTTCCAGCCTTTCGAACGCCGTGCCAATGTCCTGGATGGCGATCATCTCGCATTCCGGCAGGATGTTCTTGCGGGCGCAGAAATCCAGCATCTCCTGGGTCTCCCGGATGCCGCCGCTCGGCGTCCCGGCAATCCGGCGGCGGCCCAGGATCAGCGGCATGTTGTTGAACTTCGGCGTATCGACCAGCGAGCCGGCGATCACAAGCGTGCCATCCACGTCGAGAAGGCCGAGATAGGGGCTAAGATCGTGCTCGTAGGGAACGGTGTCGATGATGACGTCGAAGCCGAAGGCGGCCGATTCCATCTGCTCGGCCGACGTCGACAGCAGCACCCTGTCCGCTCCCAATTCGCGCGCCGTATCGATCTTGCCTTCGGAGCGCGTCAGGACCGTCGTATTGGCGCCGAGCGCGGAGGCGAACTTGACCGCCAGATGCCCGAGCCCGCCGAGCCCGATGACGCCCACCCGGCTGCCGGGGCCGACATTCCAGGTGCGAAGCGGCGAATAGGTGGTGATGCCGGCGCAGAGCAGCGGCGCGGCACGTGCCATGTCGAGCCCTTCGGGCATGCGCAGCACGAATTCTTCGCGTACGATAATATGGTTGGAATAGCCGCCATAGGTGACGTCGCCAGTCACCCGATCCTGGCCGTTATAGGTGATGGTCACGCCCTTGTAGCACATCTGCTCTTCGTTGCGGCGGCACTGCTCGCACTCCATGCAACTGTCGATGATGGTGCCGACGGCGACATTGTCGCCGACCTTGAAGCCCGTGACGCTGCCGCCGACGGCGGAAACTCGGCCGACGATCTCATGGCCTGGCACCAGCGGGTAGATCGAAAAGCCCCAGTCGTTACGGGCCATGTGCAGGTCGGTGTGGCAGACGCCGCTGTAGAGGATATCGATCGCGACATCATTATGGCGCAGTTCGCGGCGTTCGAAGGAAAAGGGTTGCAACGGTGTGTTCGCATCTGTTGCGGCATATGCTGATGTTTTCAATGGTGCATCCTCGCAAGGCTGTTGGAAGTCTGACCGGCGCAGACTGGCGCCAAGGCGGATATAGCCACGATGATCCGTCCGCATTAGCGGCCCGTTGCTGGATGGGTTTGTGAGCACAGCTCAGCAATCGGAACGACGGACGCACGCCTGTCGTTGCTTGAAAACTTCGAGCTGGTCTTCGATTGCCGCTATGCGCGACCTATTCGCGCAACATGGACGCTTGAGTTGAAAAAAGTCGCCCTCACGTCGATGATGCGCCACACGGTCCTGGCCGCCGTATGGGTTCGCGTGGATGATCCTACCATTTCGTCCGCACATCCGGCCTGCACGACCGTCCCGATGGTAGAACCATGAAGAGACAGCGATTTTGAAGATTCTTATCCTGGGCGGCTATGGCGTTTTCGGCGGGCGGCTGGCCGAACTATTATCCGACATCGCTGGGCTCGAGCTGATCATCTGCGGCCGCAGCCTCGAGCGTGCCGCTCGGTTCTGTGCTGCCTATCGCGGCAAGGCCTCAGCTCGCCCGCTTCAATCGGACCGCGCCGAGATCACCGAGACGCTGGCCGCCGAAGGCCCCGACCTCGTCGTCGATGCGTCAGGCCCATTTCAGACCTATGGCGACGATCCCTACGGCGTTATTCGCGCATGCATCGCATCGGGCACGGACTACACGGATTTTGCCGATGCCGCCGATTTCGTATTCGGCGTTTCGCAATTCGATGCCGAGGCCAAGGCGGCGGGCGTTTTCATCCTGTCGGGCGTCAGCAGCTTTCCGGTGCTGACATCAGCCGTGCTGCGCGAGATGGAAAAGACGATGGACATTACGTCAGTGGAAGGCGGCATCGCGCCCTCGCCCTTCGCCGGCATAGGGCTCAACGTCATGCGCGCGGTCGTCGGCTATGCTGGCGCTCCCGTAAAGCTCCTGCGAAACGGCGTTCAGACCCATGCCATCGGCCTTGCCGAGAGCATGCGCTATACGATTGCGGTGCCGGGGCGACTTCCGCTCAGAAACATCCGCTTCTCGCTCGTCGACGTTCCGGACCTTCAGGTCATCCCGCCGGAGCACGCTACGCTACGGGATATATGGATGGGCGCTGGCCCCGTGCCCGAATTCCTGCATCGCATCCTCAATCTGCTGGCAAAGGCGCGCGCGACATTGTCGCTGCCCTCGCTGGTGCCTCTGTCGGGGCTGTTCTACAGAGTGCTGAACCTGATGCGGTTCGGCGAGCATCGCGGCGGCATGTTCGTACGCGCCAGGGGGCTGAAGGACGGCAAGCCGGTCGAGCAGAGCTGGCACTTGTTGGCTGAGGGGGACGATGGCCCCTACATTCCCTCCATGGCGATCGAGGCCATCGTCCGCAAGCTCCTGAACGGCATCCGCCCGAACTCCGGCGCTCGGCCAGCAACCCGCGCACTGGAGCTTGCAGATTACGACCGGATGTTTGCTCACAGGCCGATCTATACCGGGTTCCGCAAGACGGAAGGCGAAATCGCCCCCATCTACCGGCAGGTGTTGGGCACAGCCTTCGACAGGCTCCCTCCGCAGATGCAAGCGCTGCATGGCGCGGCGCAATCGCGAAAATGGGTCGGGCGTGCGGAAGTGAAGCGCGGGACCTCGGGCATCGCCAAAATGATCGCCAGCATCATCGGCTTTCCGAGCGCAGCGGCAGATATCCCGGTCACCGTCGCCTTGTCATCGAAACAGGGCATCGAGACCTGGACCAGAACCTTCGGGAAGAAGTCCTTCTCCTCCGTCCAGCAACCTGGCACGGGCAGGAACGACTGCCTGATGCTCGAGCGCTTTGGAATGATCACCGTCGCGCTCGCCCTCGTCATGGAAGAAGACCGTCTGTTCTTCATTCCCCGCAATTGGTCCTTGCTGGGAATTCCGCTTCCGCGTTTCCTGCTGCCGAAAGGCGGGACCTTCGAAACGGAGCGCGACGGGCGCTTCTGCTTCGACGTGAAGATCGCAATGCCCGGAGTGGGATTGATCGTCGCCTATAAGGGGGCGATGGAACCGGTGCCGAAGGAAGCTTAGGGCAAAGCAACCGACCACTAGCCGCTGCCGCACAAAAAAGAGCCGGGAAGCTCTCGCTCCCCGGCTCTCTTCAAAAGTCAAACCCGTAATCAAACGTAGCGGTTGACGACGTTTTCCAGCAGTTCCTGCTTGCCGGACTTCGGCTGCGGGTTGATGTCCCTGCTTTCGACCCAGTGGGCGATCTCGTCGAGCGAGTATTCGCCGCGCAGCAGCTTCTGGCTTTCGGCAGAATCCCAGCCGGCGTAGCGGTCCGCAAGCGGCTGCGACAGCGCCTTATCCTCGATCATCTTTGCGGCAGCCTTTAGGCCGCGGGCGCAGCAATCCATGCCGCCGATATGGCCGATCAAAAGGTCTGCCGGATCGAGCGACTGGCGACGCAGCTTGGCGTCGAAGTTGGTGCCGCCGTTCTTGAAGCCGCCGCCTGCCAGAACGTGGTAGTAAGCCAGCGCCATTTCCGGAACGTTGTTCGGGAACTGGTCGGTATCCCAGCCGGACTGGTAGTCGTTGCGGTTCATGTCGATCGAGCCGAAGATGCCGAGCGCGTTGGCGAGCGCCAGTTCGTGCTCGAAGGAATGGCCGGCAAGGATCGCATGACCCTGCTCGATATTGACCTTCACTTCGTTTTCGAGGCCGTTCTTCTTCAGGAAGCCGTAAACGGTCGCGACGTCGTAGTCATACTGGTGCTTGGTCGGCTCCTGCGGCTTCGGCTCGATCAGGATCGTGCCCTTGAAGCCGATCTTGTGCTTGTACTCGACGACGAGGTTGAGGAAGCGGCCCATCTGGTCGAGTTCGCGCTTCAGGTCAGTGTTGAGCAAGGTTTCATAGCCTTCGCGGCCGCCCCAGAGCACATAGTTGTCGCCACCGAGCTTCATGGTCGCGTCCATGCAGGTCTTGACCGTCGCAGCCGAGAACGCAAACACTTCCGGATCCGGATTGGTGGCAGCGCCCGACATGAAGCGGCGGTTGGAGAAGAGGTTCGCCGTGCCCCAGAGCAGCTTGACGCCTGATGCAGCCTGCTTTTCAGCGAAGTAATCGACGATCTCGTTCAGGTTCTTGGTGTTCTCGGCAAAGTTCTTGCCTTCCGGACGCACATCGGCATCGTGGAAGCAATAGAAGGGCGAGCCGAGCAGGCTGAAGAATTCGAACGCAACGTCAGCCTTCAGCTTGGCTGCCTTCATCGTGTCTTCGAACCAGGGGCGCTGGAACGTCTGGCCGCCGAAGGGGTCGCCGCCCGGCCAGGTGAAGGTATGCCAGTAGGCCACGGCAAAGCGCAGATGGTCTTCCATCCGCTTGCCCATGACGACTTCGTCCTTGTTGTAGTGACGGAAGGCCAGCGAATTGGTGCTGTCAGGGCCTTCATACTTGATCTTCTGGATGTCGCCGAAAAATCCGGTGCTCATGTGATTCCTCCTTGAGACGAATAGGCTTGGAAAGTCCCCCTCTGCCTGCCGGCATCTCCCACAAGGGGGAGAAAGCCGATGGGCACCGCCCGCTACTCGAGCAGGCTTGGGGCAGTGAAGCCCCTCCCCTTATGGGGAGGGGTTGGGGAGGGGTCTTTCGACCACTCCCGTCAGGATTAAATTCAATGCGCCAGCGACTTGAGCGGCGGGTAGAGCGCACGATAACGCTTGTAAGCATCCTCATAGGCAGAGCTCAGGCCGGCGACCGGCTCGATCGTGCCGGATGTCGCAGGCGGCGTGCAGACCGCGACCGGATCGGCCCCCGTCGCCGCGATCAGGCCGAGGCGGGCAGCGCCGAAGGCCGCGCCGAAATCGCCATCGGCGGGGAGATCGACGGGAACGCCGAGTGCCGTCGCGATCGAGGCCAGCCAGTAGCGCGAGCGCGAGCCACCGCCGATCGCGGTCACGCGGGCGATGTCCGTGCCGGCAGAGCGGAGGGCTTCGAGATTATCGCGGATGGCGAAGGACACACCTTCCAGCACGGCCTGCGTCAGCACCGCGCGGCTGCTTTCATGGCCTAGGCCGATGAAGGCGCCGCGGATGGTGGCGTCGTTATGCGGCGTGCGTTCGCCGGAGAGATAAGGCAGGAAGGTCACGCTCGACGGCGCCTTCAAGCTCTCGCCGAGTTCGCCGGTGAGATCGGCCGGCGACTTGCCCGTCACTTCCGAATGCCAGTTCAGCGCGTCCGTGGCAGACAGGATGACACCCATCTGATGCCAGGTGTTGGGCAGAGCGTGACAGAATGCATGGACGGCGCTTTCCGGCTTCGGCAGGTAGGAACCGTTGGCGGCAAAGAGCACGCCTGATGTACCGAGCGAAACGAAGGCAGCGCCATGGCTGACAGTTCCCATGCCGCAGGCCGAGGCCGCATTGTCCCCTGCCCCGCCGGCAACGACGACGTCGCCCGATATGCCCCACTTCGAGGAAAGCTCAGAGCGCAGTTTGCCACCCTGTTCCGTACCCTCGATCAGCGAGGGCATCTGCTTTTCATCGAGATTGGTGGCAGCCAGCAGCTCGGAGGACCATTTGCGCTTGCCGGTGTCGAGCCAGGACGTACCGGCCGAGTCGGACATTTCGGAAATATGCTCGCCGGTCAGCCAGAGGCGCAGATAGTCCTTCGGCAGCAGAACCTTGGCGACCTTGGCAAAAATATCCGGCTCGTGCTTGGCGACCCAGACGAGTTTCGGCGCGGTGAAGCCGGGGAAGACGATATTGCCGGTCAGCGCCCGAAAGCGCGGATCGGCATCGAGTGCCGCAGCCTCGACATAGGAGCGCGTGTCGTTCCAGAGGATGCAGGGACGCAACACCTTGTCGTCGGCGTCAAGCAGCGTCGCACCATGCATCTGGCCGGACAGGCCGATACCGCGAACGGCAGCCAGTTCCTTCGGATGCGCCGCCTTGAGGCCGGCAATTGCCTCTTCCGTCGCGCGGATCCAGTGCGATGGCTCCTGCTCCGACCAGCCCGGATGCGGGCGCGAGACATCGAGCGAGCCGTTGGCCGAACCGATGATCTTCTGGTCGCCGTCGATCAGCATCGCCTTGACGCCGGATGTTCCAAGATCGAGACCCAAATACATGCGCGTTACTCCCTAAATTCCGCCTATCAAGGCAGATTGTCCTTCAAGAATATGTCGAGACGAATGCGCTCCTGCGCGGCAATGAAGCCAAGCCCGTCGGCCTTCGCCTTCAGCACCCGGATGGCGCTGCGCACCTCATGGCCGGCATCCTGGTTGAGAACGGCATCGATCGTCCCGTCAGTCAGCGCCCCGCGCGTGCTCTCGGTCAGCTCATGGGCAATCACGGTCAGTGTGCGCTCCTGGTGCCGCGCCTTCAAGGCGCGGATCAGGCCGCGATTGCCGGCGCCAAGGCTGTAGATCCCGATGATGCGATCGTTCGAGCCGAGCGCGTCGGAGATCAACGCATAGGCCATATCGGGATCGTCGCGGCCTTCCAACACGGACAGGAGATTGAGGGAGGGAAACTCCTCACTCATCACCTGGGTAAAGCCTTCCAGGCGTTCGCGGTGGTCGCGCACCATCATCGAACCGGCAAGAACAGTAATGTCGCCGGCCTTGCCGCCGAGAAAGCGGCCGAGCAGGCGCGCAGCGGTGCGACCGGCGGCGATATTGTCGACGCCGGCATAGTGGCAGCGGGACGATCCCGTGAGATCGGAGACGAGCGTCACGACGGGGACACCTGCGGCAACCAGCCGATCGACCACTGCCAGCACCTCCGGCGCATCCGCAGCAACCAACGCAACGCCGGCCGGCTTTTCTTCCGCCAGCCGCTCGAGCTCGGCGACGAGCGCCTGCGGGTCGAAGGCAGGCACCTCGCGAATATGGATGTCGGTGCGTTCCGTTCCCGAACGGATCATCGCCTGGCGCACTTCGTTATGGAGGCCATGCATGAAGGAATTGTCGCTGGTCGGAAGAATGAAGACAAGCGGATAGACCCGGCCCTTCGCGAGATTGGCGGCGGCAACGTCCCTGATATAGCCGATCTCCCGGATCGCCTCCTCGACGCGCTTGCGCGTCACCTCGCGCACACCGGCGCGCTGGTTCAGCACCCGGTCGACAGTCGCAAGACTGACGCCCGCGGCAGCGGCTATATCGTGAACGGTCGGCCTCATCGCTCCTCCTGACGAGACCATTAGATCAGAATTTGATGTACGTAAATCAAAAAGTCGCCGAAGCCGCCATTTTCAAATTTGGCGCAAATGAAAAAGGCTCCGCGAGGGAGCCTTTTTCGAAGAATGGATGAGCTCAGTGACCGCCGCCACCGGCAGCGCCGGGCTGCGGAGGTCTCGGCTTGCTGATTACCATCGTTCCGAAGATCATCGCGATGAACAGCACGGTCAGCAGCATGAAAACATCCCCGAAGGACATGATCATTGCCTGCTGCTCGACGATATTGACCATCTGCTTCAATGCGCTCTGGGATGCGTCGAGCCCTGCGGCGGCATTGTTTGCGGTCATGCTGTTCATCTGGTCGAGCGCCATCGGGTTGCCCCAGTGAACGTTGTCGCGCAGACGGAAGTAATGCTGGTCCTGCCTCGTCGTCAGCAAAGTGTTGATGATCGCCAGCCCGACCGCGCCACCGAGATTTCTGGTCAGGTTGAACAGGCCGGAGGCGCCGCGCATACGCGCCGGTGGCATGGTGCCGAGCGCGATATTGTTGATCGGCACCATGCAGAGCATCAGGCCGAAGCCGCGCAGGATCTGCGGGATAAGCAGTTCCCAGAAGTCCCAGTCGGCCGTCAGGCCCGTCATTATATAGGTGCCCGAAGCGAAGCTCGCGAAGCCGATCGCCATCAGGATGCGAAGATCGAACTTGCCCGACAGGAAGCCCGCAAGCGGAGCGGTGAAGAACATCGCAAGGCCGGAGACGAACATCGTCTCGCCGATCATCAGTGAATCGTAACCACGGATACGACCGAGATAGACCGGATAGATATAGGTGAGCCCATAGAGCCCGATCCCCATGACGAAGGAGAACATCGAGCCGAGCGCGAAATTCTTGTTTGAGAAAGCCCTGAGGTCGACGATCGGGAAGTCCACCTTGAAGGCGCGATAGAAAAACACCACGGCGCCAACCGCCGATGCGATTGCGCACCAGACGATAATGTCGTCGTTGAACCAATCCTTGGTATTGCCCTCTTCGAGCACGTATTCCAGCGCGCCCAGGAAGACCGCCATGGACAGCAGGCCCCACCAGTCGAACTTCTTCATCAGAGACAGCTCGGGCTTGTCGAAATCGATGAAGTTCCAGGTCACGATGGTGACGATGATGCCCGGAGGAATGTTGACGAGGAACAGCCAGTGCCACGAAAAGGCATTGCTGAGATAACCGCCGACGGTCGGACCGATTGTCGGTGCCAGCGTCGCGATGAGGCCGATGATCGGAGACACCACATTGCGCTTAGACGCCGGAAAGATCGTGAAGGCCGCAGCAAAGACGGAAGGGATCATGCCACCGCCGATGAAGCCTTGGATGGCGCGGTAGATGATCATCTGGTCGATATTGGTCGCGGTCGCGCAAAGCGCGCTCGACATCGTGAAGCCTGCGGCAGCAGCGGCAAACAAATAGCGTGTGGATATGATGCGGCCGAGCGTGCCCGAGAGCGGGATCATGATGACCTCCGCGATCAGGTAGGAGGTCTGCACCCACGGAATTTCATCCGAACCCGCACCGAGGCCTGCCTGAATTTCAGACAACGAGGCCGATACGATCTGAATATCGAGGATCGACATGAACATGCCGAGGACCATCGCGAAAAACGCGATGAGGCGCCGCGGGTCCATGTGCTCGGAAGCCGGAGCCCCAACGGCTTGGCCCGAAGTTGCGCTCGGGCCTGCTGTTGTCGTTGCGGAAGCCATCAGGCGTCTCCTTCGACGGCTTAGTTCTGTGCGTCCGGCGCCGTGCGGATATCGACATCCACCACCACGCTGAGACCTGCGCGCAGGCGTCCGGAGTCCAGCGCATCTTGCGGGATGGCGATACGAACCGGCACGCGCTGGATGACCTTGGTAAAGTTGCCGGTCGCGTTTTCAGGCGGCAGCAGCGAGAAGACGGCGCCGGAGGCAGGTGCCAGCGACTGGACGGTGCCGACGATCGGCTTGCCGCTGTAGGCGTCGACATAGATATCGACCTTGGAGCCCGGAACCAGATGCTGGATCTGCGTTTCCTTGAAGTTGGCGTCGATATAGAGCTGCTTCGTCGGAACGATCGCCATCAGGCGGTTGCTCGACGTGACGTAATCGCCTTCCTGAACCGAGCGGTTGCCGACGACGCCGTCATAAGGCGCCTTCAGCACGGTGAAGGAGAGGTCGCGAGCGGCCTTGTCGCGCGCCAGCTGGAGCTGGCGGATCGTGCCTTCGGCCTCACGGCGTTGCGATTCAAGAATCGTCACATTCGCCTGCGCCGATGCAATGGCTGCATCGCCGCCAATGAGATTGGCCTTGGCCTGGTCAAGGGCGATGTTGGCGCTGTCGAGCGAAGCCGTCGTGCCGGCAGACTTCGACTGAAGGTCGCTTGCACGCTGCTGGGTGATCTGGGCGCCGCGCACGGTTGCCTCAAGCGCGACCTTCTGAGCCTGAGCCTGTTGCAGGCTGGCCTGGCCGCCGGCGATCTGGGCGTCGAGACGCTGTAACGAGAGCTGCTCGGTGTCGAGCGAGGCCTGTGCTTGGTCGAGCGCGATCTTGTAGTCGCCGTCATCGAGGGTCGCCAGAACATCCCCGGCCTTGACCTGCTGGTTGGCAACGACATTGACCTTGGCGACATAACCCGTCACCTTCGGAGAAATGGTTGCGATATCGCCTTCTATATAGGCGTCGTCGGTGGACACCATGAAGCGCCCGACCGTCCAGTAGTTATAGCCGTACCAGCCGCCGCCAGCGATGGCGAGCAGAGCGATGATCGGCAGGACGGGGCTGCGGCGCTTTTTCGGCGCGACCGGCGCTGCAACTTGTGCAGGCGCAGGTGCAGGGGCTTCTGCCCTTGCCGGAGCTGCAGGATTGCCGCGCGCATCCGCGGTGGGGGCTTCCGCGGATGCGCCGGCTTCCTGAGCGACTTCATCGTCAGTGGAGTCGCTGACGATGCGCGCTACAGAATTCTTTTGCGTGGACGACATAGGGCCTGTACCAAACTCTTGAGGTAAATTTGATCGAACTGAACGGTTCGGTTCAGTTGACATAGAGCGTTTTTAATCGCATATCAAGTCTTACCGAACCAATCGGTTCGATTTGGTTAAAGATTCTTCGGAAAGTGGATGACCCAGGAGATTATGACAGACAAAGTTAATATGCGTGCGGAGGAGACCCACCCTTCGACTGCCGGCCGTTGGGCTGCGGGCGAGGATCCGGCGAAACGCCAGCAGATTCTGGACGGCGCCAAGCGCGTCTTCATGAAGATGGGCTTCGATGCAGCCAGCATGAACGATGTCACCCGCGAGGCGGGAGTCTCCAAGGGCACGCTCTACGTCTACTTCGACAACAAGGAAGAGCTCTTTACGGCAATGGTCGAAAACGAGCGCGCCGCGTTTCTGGCCTCGATGCGCACGACGCTTGCCGAACATGACGATGTCGAAGCCGGTCTTTACAAGTTCGGCATGAATTTCGTGACGCACATGACCGACGAGAAGGTCATCAGCGCAATGCGAACCGTTCTCGGCGTCCGCGACCGCATGCCTGCGCTCTGTCAGCGCTTCCTCAGGGGACCGGAGAACCTGCTCACCGTCGTACGCGAGTTCCTGACGGAGCATGTGGCCGCTGGACAATTGAAGATCGATGATCTCGATCTGGCAGCCGGCCAGTTTCTCGATCTCGCGAGCGGTGGCTTCTTCAAGCTGCGGCTCTTCGGCAGCATGGAAACCGCACCCTCACATCAGGAAATCGATCGGGTCATCACGGGCGCCGTTCGCGTTTTCATGGCCGCCTATGGCGTCCGCCACGGCCAGACGGAAGCCTAAAAACACCCGCGGCGCTTGCAGCAAAAATTTCGCCCCTTACATTAGCGACGCCGAACGCTAGTGTGGGGGACATAGCTAATGCAGGATATATTGTCGCTTATCCAGGATCCGTCCGCCTGGATAGCCCTCGTGACGCTTGTGGTGATGGAAGTGGTGCTTGGCATCGACAACCTCATCTTCATCTCGATTCTCACCAACAAGCTGCCGCCAGAACAGCGCGAGCGCGCCCGCCGCGTCGGCATCAGCCTTGCGCTTATCATGCGCCTTGCATTGCTGGGCACCGTCGCCTGGATCGTCCGGCTGACGGAACCCGTCTTCGACATTGCCGGACACGGCTTCTCCTGGAAGGACGTCATCCTGATCGCCGGCGGCCTGTTCCTTGTCTGGAAGGCCACCAAGGAAATCCATCACAATGTCGATCCCGCCGATCACAACGAGGATTTCATCGCAAAATCCGCGACATCGGGCTTCGCATCCGCGATTGGCCAGATCCTCCTGCTCGACCTCGTCTTCTCGGTCGACAGCATCATCACCGCCGTCGGCATGACGCCGCATCTGCCAATCATGTTCGTCGCCGTTATCGCGGCAGTCACCGTCATGCTTGTCGCAGCGACACCGCTTGCCAATTTCATCGAGAAGAACCCGACCATCGTCATGCTGGCGCTCGCCTTCCTGCTGATGATCGGAACGACCTTGATTGCCGACGGCATGGGCTTCCATGTCCCCAAGGGATACATCTATGCGGCAATGGCCTTCTCGGCGCTCGTCGAGGTGCTGAACATGGTGGCCAGAAACAGGCGGGAAAGAAAGCGAGTGCACTGACGCAGCCTTCGGTCTGGGTGCTCGAACCGTGCCGTCGGCGCGGTTTTTCTTGACGAGCAGAGTTGAATATGGCCTAAGGCCAGCCAAACGGACAATTGGCGGATGAGGCGGCTTTGCGCCCTTTTCCAGCCGGTTTCCTGATCCAGATACTCACATTCCTTGTGGCCGGCAGCGCTTCCTAAGAAGCCACCGGCTTTTATAACGGGCAAACAGAGATGACCACATCAGGCGTTCGCGTCCGCATCGCACCCTCCCCGACCGGCGAGCCGCATGTCGGCACGGCCTATATCGCGCTGTTCAACTATCTTTTCGCCAAGAAGCACGGCGGCGAATTCATCCTGCGCATCGAAGACACCGATGCCACCCGCTCGACGCCGGAATTCGAGACGAAGGTTCTGGACGCGCTGAAATGGTGTGGCCTGGAATGGAAGGAAGGCCCGGATATCGGCGGCCCCTATGGCCCCTATCGCCAGTCCGACCGCAAGGACATGTACACACCCTACGGCCAGGAACTGCTGGACAAGGGTCATGCCTTCCGTTGCTTCTGCACGCCGGCGCGGCTGGAACAGATGCGCGAGGCCCAGCGAGCCGCGGGCAAGCCGCCGAAATATGACGGGCTTTGCCTGAGCCTCACCGCCGAGGAAGTCACATCCAAGATGGCGGCGGGCGAAAGCTCCGTCATCCGCATGAAGATCCCGACCGAGGGCTCCTGCGACTTCACCGACGGCGTCTACGGCGATGTCTCGATCCCGTGGGACTCGGTCGACATGCAGGTGCTGATCAAGGGCGACGGCATGCCGACCTATCATATGGCCAACGTCATCGACGACCATCTGATGAAGATCACCCACGTCGCACGCGGCGAGGAATGGCTGGCCTCGGTGCCGAAGCATATCCTGCTCTATCGCTATTTCGGCTGGGAGCAGCCTGTCTTCATGCACCTCTCGCTGATGAGGAATGCCGACAAGTCGAAGCTGTCGAAGCGCAAGAACCCGACCTCGATCTCCTATTACACGGCGCTCGGCTATATCCCCGAAGCGCTGATGAACTTCCTCGGCCTGTTCTTTATCCAGATCGCTGAAGGCGAAGAGCTTCTCAGCATGGATGAGCTCTCCGAAAAGTTCGATCCGGAAAACCTGTCCAAGGCCGGCGCGATCTTCGACATCCAGAAGCTCGACTGGCTGAACGGCCGCTGGATCCGCGAAAAGATGTCGGAAGAAGAGTTCCAGCATCGCGTGCTGACCTGGGCGATGGAGAACGACCGCCTGAAGGCCGGCCTCGCGCTGTCGCAGTCGCGCATTTCCAAGCTCGGCGAACTGCCCGATCTCACCGGCTTCCTGTTCAAGTCGGACCTGAACCTCGATCCCGCCTCCTTCGCCAAGATCAAGTCGACGCCGGAAGAACTGCTGGAAATCCTCAATACCGTCCAGCCGGATCTCGAAAAGATCCTCGAATGGAACGTCGAGACGATCGAAGCCGAGCTGCGCGCCATTGCAGACCGCATGGGCAAGAAGCTGAAGGTCATCGTCGCGCCGCTCTTCGTTGCCGTGTCCGGCTCGTCACGTTCGCTGCCGTTGTTTGACTCCATGGCGATCCTCGGCCGCTCCGTCGTGCGTCAGCGGCTGAAGCTGGCAGCGCAGACGGTGGCGTCGATGGTTGGAAGCGGAAAGTAAAACGCGAGCGGAAAAGCCCCTCCCCCTTGTGGGGAGGGGTTGGGGAGGGTCTTCTTTCAAAGCAAACCCCTCCCCTCCGCTTCGCTCCGACCCTCCCCACAAAGGGGGAGGGTTAGCGCCGAGCCAGCAGCTGCGCTTCGAGCACTGAACCGTAGATTTAGAATTCATGCCGCATCGATGAGGCAAATGAGATGAACGAAAAGACCGAAACCACCCTCTCCTCCGACGCAACGGAAGTCCGCGCGCAAAAGCTGAAATTGCTGCGCGAGCAGATCGGCGATGTCTACCCCGCACATTTTCACCGCACCATCACCAACGGCGAGCTGGCGGCCAAGTATGAAAACCTGGAGCCGGATACGGAAACGCAGGATGTCGTCACCGTCGCCGGTCGTGTCTATTCCTCGCGCAATTCCGGCATGTTCATGGACATCCATGATGCCGGCGGCAAGATCCAGATCTTCTCCCACAAGGACGTGACCCCGGAAGAAGCGCGCAACATGCTCGCCATGATCGACATCGGCGACATCATTGGCGTGACCGGCACGGTGCGCCGCACCAAGCGCGGCGAGCTGTCGATCAACGCCCGCGAAATCACCATGCTGACCAAGTCGCTGCTGCCCATGCCGGAAAAGTGGCATGGCCTGTCTGATATCGAGCTGCGCTATCGCAAGCGCCACCTCGACATCATGACCAATGAGGACTCGAAGCTCCGCTTCCAGCAGCGCTCGAAGATCGTCTCAGGCATCCGCCGCTTCATGGAAAACGACGGCTTCATGGAAGTCGAAACGCCGATGCTGCATTCCGTCTATGGCGGCGCGACGGCAGAGCCTTTCAAGACGCATCACAACACGCTGAAGCTCGACATGTATCTGCGCATCGCGCCGGAACTGTTCCTGAAGCGCACGCTGGTTTCGGGCCTTACCGATAAGGTTTTCGAGATCAACCGCAACTTCCGCAACGAAGGCGTCTCCACCAGGCACAACCCCGAGTTCACCATGATGGAGTGCTACTGGGCTTATGCCGACTACGAGGACATCATGGACCTCGTCGAGCGCATGTTCGAGACGCTGGCGCTGTCGATCCACGGCAAGACCGAATTCACTTTCGGCGACAAGGAAATCTCCTTCAAGGGTCCGTTCAAGCGCGTACCGATGCCCGACGCCGTCAAGGAAGTGACAGGCATCGACTTCCTGGCGATGAAGACGGACGAAGAAGCGCGCACCGCCGCCAAGGCTGCCGGCTTCGAAGTCGAGAAGGACTGGACCTGGGGCGAATGTCTCGCCTTCATCTTCGAGGAGAAGGTCGAGGGCACGCTGATCCAGCCGAGCCACGTCACGCATTTCCCGAAGGACATCTCGCCCTTCGCCAAGGAAGTGCCGGGCGAGCCGCGCCTCGTCGAGCGTTTCGAGACCTATTGCAACGCCTGGGAACTCGGCAACGCCTTCTCGGAACTGAACGACCCCGAAGAACAGCGCAAGCGCATGGTCGAGCAGCTGGAGCAGGCCCATGCCCGCGGCGAGCTTGCCAAGCAGCTCGACGATGAATTCCTCGACGCCATCGACCAGGGCATGCCGCCCGCAGGCGGCCTCGGCATCGGCGTCGACCGCCTGATCATGCTTCTGACCAACGCCCCGTCTATCCGCGACATCATCCTCTTCCCGGCCCGCCGCAACAAGGCCGACTGAGGAAAAGAGCGATCCAATATCAAGCCGGCCACCGAAAGGTGCGCCGGCTTTTTTGTGTCAGGTAGCAAATGCTGCCAGTGGCAGCTTATGGACCGTTGCAGTCGCTCAGGCGCCTGAGAATATTTTCTCAGCTCTCGGCTTCCGGTGAACGAGTATTGGTTTTCAACCTATCTGCTCGTTCCGCAGTGAATAGTGTATTCCAGTCAGACATAACGCTGTAAAAAAGGTTGGCATCCAACCATTCTTCCTTGATCGTGCCGGTTAGATCGTCAGGCGACTCTGTATTGACGAAGGCGATAATGCGTACGCGGCTTCCGACATCGAACTGCAGAACGTGGCTTCCGTCATCAAAAGTCTCGTCCCCGTCTGGAGCCCATATCACCGCGCTCGTATATATAGCCTCGACAAACTCTTGCCGTGACAGTCCGACGTAATCCCGCCGCGGAGTGTCGCGATAGATGGCATCAAGATAGGCTTCAGCGACGTCAGCGGCGTGATAGTCGGTTGGGAAAGGCGACATATGCATTCCCCGCCGCCGCAATCTGGCTTCCACTTCATTGAATGAGCATCCGAGGCAAGAAGCGTCAGGCTCCTTAACTCCGAAGGCTCGGCCACCGACATGGATGACAAAAAATCCCAGTGCCATCTGGCCGGGGTTTTCCAATGCCTCGGTGATTTCGCTTTCGATCGCGAAAACGCTGGGATCGCCCGCTATCATCGACTGCCCTCACAGCCTTTCAGATCGCATAATCGGACGATAAGGCACAGCCTGCAAAGGAGGCAGTCGGCCGACGCGCATTAGAGAAACACCTGTTCTACGCGGCCCTCGCCGTCCCAAGCATTGGCCATTTCAATCACATCTTCAAGCGATTCATCGGGATGCGACGTCGTACAGAGAAATCGCCTTGGATCATTGCCGGCACCGAAAACGATCCAGTCCACGCGATCTTCCAGCATGTTCGCATCGGGTCCCACAATTGCCAATAAAGACACGCCCTCAGCAAGGCAACGTTCGACGAACGCTTCAAGAAGACTGTCATTCGCGAGAGGGCTATGGAGAATTAGTTTACGAGAAATGGCCATGACTACACGGGTTAAATTAGGAGCCGGATGACCACAATGGCGAGAATCTGCCGCTTACGGCCCAGCGGAACCGCCAATGCCATTTACGCCTAATTTCGCTTTTCCATGCAAGGTGTTTTAGTTCGTTACCGCCTAGGCTCGTCACATGTCACAAGCAGGGAAGTATATGAAACTGTTCGGTATAGTTTTGTTATCACTGGGAGCGTTGAACACGGTTGCGAACGCAGAGGATACAAATTCCCAGTGCCACAATGAAATGGTGCTTTTAACGATCTGGCAGAGCCCAAATCTCATCAGTTACGCTGACTATTCAAGCAGCACGGCAACGCTAAGAGTTGATAGCCGCAGCTGGCTGCAGACACCAGCTGCCGCACATCAACAGATCGGGCTCGCGGCGTATTGCATTGTTCACAGTCGCTACCCTGAGGGCAAAGTTATAATCGTTGGGTCTTCAGATGAAGATTTTGGCCTCGCCGAAGCTGGCATTTGGCATGACAGACTCTTCGGCAAATGAAGTTGCAGTAGCCACCGGAATTGCCGGTGGCATTTAGTGCCCAATTCCGCTTTTTCCGCGCGAGATGCTTTAGTTCGTCACCGGCGAACGCCGCTGGCTGGCGCCCGTTGTCTGCGGATCGGTGCCGACGCGGGATGCCTCCGCGTCCTCGGTCTGCGCTGAAATGTTCTGCTGCAGGGCCGGGTTTGGCTCGGCGCTGGCACCGATGAAACCGGTGCTTTCTTCAGCGGGCTTTACATGACTTTGCTCAGGTGCCGGATGCTGCTCCGGCGGCTTGTCGGGTTCGGGCACCTTTTCGGGCTTGGCCTCGGCCTTCTCGGTCGCGTGGCCCTTGTCCTTCTTGCCCTTCTCCCCCTTGCCGCCATCCTTCGACGCTTCCGCGGCAACGGGATCGAGGCAGTCGCTGGTATCCTTGAGTGACGCAACGACGCCGTCGATATCCTTCGGCATCATGTCGACGTGCTCGCCGTAAAACAGCCCCTCGTCGCTGGCGCCGCCATTATAATAGCGTGCGGTATAAGGCACCGTCACGCTCCCGTCGCCGACTTTTGCAGGGTCGGGCACATAGATGACATCGGCGCCCAGGGCGCGACCGCGGATATCGGAACGCAACGTCGGACCATTCTTGTCCAGCACCACGACCTGAACGAGATCGGGCTTCTGCTGGTCATAAATGAATTTCGCAACCCGCAACGCCGTCTTGACGCGGGTAAGTCCATCCGTCGGCGCCGTGGTGATATATTTGCGGACCCACAGATGATTTTGCTTGCGGATCGTAACCAGGTTGACGTCGGTGCAAGTCAGGCCATCAGCGGATGGTGCCGACAGACCGATATATTTCTCAGCACCAAGATAAACGGCAAGGGCGCCGGAACCACCCATCAACAGAGCGGCGCCGCCGATAATAATGACTAGTTTCCGGGAGGGCCGGAAAATTCGCAGTAAGGCCTTCACGCCAACTGCTCCGCCATAAAGCACCCCAATGCCATACGATTATCGGTGCGAGGCTAAAGAAATGACGTTTCGGAATACTTAAGGAGGCACCATGCTAAAACCGACTCACGCCTTAGTTACCAAAAAAAGTCAGGTCACTTTCAGCTATGAAAACCAATAACTTCGCGATCAAAAGCGACGCACATTCATATTGGCGCGTGTGAAAAATATTGCTGAAACACAATCAAAAGATGTGTTTTTATCTTTGCTTTCAACGATGGGGACTCACGGCATCCACACAGGCGCTTTGAGCGATGCTTGCCTGTCCCGATAATCGCATGATTTAACACGCCATGGCATTCACCTTAAGACAGCTTCAGTATTTCGTGGCCGTGGCCGAGCAGGGCTCGGTAACCCGGGCTGCGCAGAACCTGTCGATCTCGCAATCCTCTGTTACCGAAGCCCTGAAGGAGCTGGAAACGGACCTTGGCGTCGATCTTTTCGACCGCCATCCCCGCGGCCTGTCCATCACCCATAACGGCCATCAGTTCCTGCGCCACGCGACGAAGATTCTCGCGACAGTCTCGGATGCGCGAACGAGCTTTTCCGGCCAGCGCAGCGAGCCGGGCGGAACGCTGAACATCGGCGTCACCTCGCTGGTCGCAGGCTATGTGCTTTCGGATATGCTGGCGCGCTATCGGCGCGCCTGCCCGGAGGTCGAGGTCAGCGCCATCGAGGACAATGGCGGCTATCTCGAACATCTGCTCGTCGGCGGCGAGCTGGATGTTGCCGTCATGGTCATCTCCAACCTGCGCGACCGCATGGCGCTGCAGGCCGAGATCCTCGAAACCTCGCCCTATCGCCTCTGGCTGCCGATGGGCCATCCGCTTGTCTCGGCCGACATCATCTCCGTCGCCGATATCACCCGCGAGCCGCTGATCATGCTGACGATCGACGAGATCGAGGAGAATACCGGCAAGTTGCTGTCGGCGCTTGGCGCCCGCCCCCACGTCGCCTTCCGCACACGCTCCGTCGAGGCGGTGCGCAGCCTGGTGGCGACCGGCGCCGGCGTGGCGTTGCTCCCCGACCTTGTCTATCGCCCCTGGTCGCTGGAAGGCGACCGCATCGAAAGCCGCGACGTCTCCGGCTCCCTGCCCGTCGTCCAGGTCGGCATCGTCTGGCGCAAGGGCTCCAGCCTGCCGCAGGCGGCGCGGGATTTCATCGGCATCGCCGAAAGCATGCGATCCGGACGACAAAGGTGATATCGGAATTTCCGATATCGGCGTTCTGATAAATCAGTTTGCGAATGCGGCGAAATCAAGCCACCCTTTTCCCGGGAACAAAACGCCACAAAGTGGCTCGAAAACCGGGAGACTCCGATGAAGCACTTGCTGAGATCATGCACTGCTGCGCTTGCGGCAGTGAGCTTTGCCACACAGGTCATCGCCGCCGAGCCGCTGAAGACGCTCGGAAAGGGTGAAGGCGCGGTCAGCATCGTGGCCTGGGCCGGCTATATCGAGCGCGGCGAGAGCGACAAGAATTACGACTGGGTGACCGACTTCGAAAAGGAAACCGGCTGCAAGGTCTCCGTCAAGACGGCCGCCACGTCAGACGAGATGGTGTCGCTGATGAACGAGGGCGGCTTCGACCTCGTCACCGCGTCGGGCGACGCGTCGCTGCGCCTCGTTGCCGGCAAGCGCGTCCAGCCGATCAACACCGATCTGATCCCGAGCTTCAAGAACGTCGACCCGCGCCTGCAGAACGGACCCTGGTACACGGTGAACGGCGTTCACTATGGCGTTCCCTATCTCTGGGGACCGAACGTGCTGATGTACAATACCGATGCCTTCAAGGATAAGGCGCCGACCAGCTGGAACGTCGTCTTCGAAGAGCAGACATTGCCCGACGGAAAATCCAACAAGGGCCGCGTCCAGGCCTATGACGGCCCGATCTACATTGCCGACGCCGCTCTCTACCTGATGGCCCACAAGCCCGAACTTGGCATCAAGGACCCATACGAGCTGAACGAAGACCAGTACAAGGCGGCCCTTGACCTGCTGCGCGGCCAGCGCAAGCTCGTCTCCCGCTACTGGCACGACGCCATGATCCAGACGGACGACTTCAAGAACGAAGGCGTGGTTGCCTCAGGCTCCTGGCCTTTCCAGGTCAACCTGCTGCAGGGCGACAAGCAGAAAATCGCATCCACATTCCCCGAGGAAGGCGTAACCGGCTGGGCCGACACGACAATGCTGCATGTCGACAGCGAGCATCCGAACTGCGCCTATATGTGGATGGAACATTCGCTGCAGGCCAAGGTCCAGGGCGACGCCGCCGCCTGGTTCGGCGCCGTCCCCTCCGTCCCGGCCGCCTGCAAGGGCAATGCGCTGATGGGCGATACTGGCTGCGCCAATAACGGCCTCGATCATTTCGACAAGATCAAGTTCTGGAAGACGCCGGTTGCCAAGTGCGCAACGCAGAGCGAATGCGTGCCCTATCATCGCTGGGTGTCGGACTATATCGGCGTCATCGGGGGACGATGACACCTGAATGTGGGGCAAGTCCCCTCCCCAACCCCTCCCCACAAGGGGGAGGGGCTACAGATGGCGCCCATCTCGCCCAAGCTCGAACTCTGAATGATTGGCGGGAGCGCGCGGCAAGTTAAGCCCCTCCCCCTTGTGGGGAGGGGTTTGGGGCGGGGTCCAACGCCCGCACTGCCCCCAATACGTGAAATCGGAGCCCAAACCCATGACATCAGCCGTCCGTTTCCAGAAGGTCTCCCGTCACTTCGGCCAGGTGCGTGCCGTCGACGGTGTCGATCTCGATGTCGCGCCGGGCGAATTCTTCGCGATGCTTGGCCCCTCCGGCTCCGGCAAGACCACCTGCCTTAGGCTCATCGCCGGCTTCGAACAGCCGACCTCGGGCCATATTGAGATCTTCGGCGAGACTGCCGAGGGCGTGCCGCCCTATCGGCGCAACGTCAACACCGTCTTCCAGGACTATGCGCTCTTCCCGCATCTGAACATCCTCGACAATGTCGCCTATGGGCTGATGGTCAAGGGCGTGGCGAAGGAGGAACGCAACCGCGCCGCTGAGCAGGCGCTCGAGCTCGTCAAACTTCCGGGCTACGGCGCCCGCAAGCCCGGCCAGCTCTCCGGCGGCCAGCGTCAGCGCGTGGCGCTTGCCCGCGCCCTCGTCAACAAGCCGAAAGTGCTGTTGCTCGACGAACCGCTCGGCGCGCTCGATCTCAAGCTGCGCGAGCAGATGCAGGAGGAGTTGAAGAGCCTGCAGCGGGCGCTCGGCATTACCTTCGTCTTCGTCACCCACGACCAGGGCGAGGCGCTCTCTATGGCCGATCGCGTCGCCGTCTTCAACAATGGCGGCATCGTCCAGCAGGGCACGCCGCAGGATATCTACCAGCGGCCGAAAACCCGTTTCGTCGCCGATTTCGTCGGCTCGTCCAATATCATTGCCCCGGAAACCATGCTTGCGCTCGGCGGTGAACGACGCTGGGCGAGCCTGCGCCCCGAAGCCATCCGGCTGGCATCGGGCGAAGGCGTCGCGGCGACGGTTGCCAGTGCGAGCTTCCTCGGCGCAGCGACCCGGCTTTCCGTCGAAACGCAAGGCGCAAAGCTGCATGTGACGATGCCGGCGAGCCAGCCGGTTCCAGAGACCGGCGCATCCGTCCGCCTCGCCTGGCAGCCGGCCGATATCCACTATATGGACGACGCAGCATGAATGCCGTGACCGCCACGTCTATCGCCGCCGCGCCGGCGACCTCGATCCTGCCAGGCCGAGGCGGTTTCTTCGGCCGGCT
Organism: Neorhizobium sp. P12A; assembly: GCF_008365395.1. Taxonomy (NCBI): domain Bacteria; kingdom Pseudomonadati; phylum Pseudomonadota; class Alphaproteobacteria; order Hyphomicrobiales; family Rhizobiaceae; genus Neorhizobium; species Neorhizobium sp. P12A. The sequence goes on from NZ_QOVX01000001.1 coordinate 1,188,771, forward strand.
CTCGGATCTTTTCTGGCGGCGTCCGAAACTGCTCTTGTTCCTTATGCTGACGCCGCCGCTGCTCTGGCTCGGCATCATCTATATCGGCTCGCTGATCGCGCTCTTGCTGCAGAGCTTCTTCTCGATCGACGATTTTTCGGGGATGGTGAACTACGAGTTCACGCTCTCGACCTATGCCCAGCTACTGGTGTCGGCCAATTTCGACATCATCGTCCGCACGATTATCATGGCGGCGCTGGTGACGATTGCGTCTGCCTTCGTCGCCTTCCCCATCGCTTATTATGCCGCCCGCTATGCCCAGGGGAAATGGAAGGCGCTGTTCTATCTCGGCGTCATGCTGCCGCTCTGGTCGAGCTATCTCGTCAAGGTCTATGCCTGGAAGCTGATCCTAGCCAAGGAAGGCATCCTCACCTGGCTCTTCGAGCGCCTGCAACTCAGCTGGCTGCTCGACGGCGTGCTGGCCCTGCCCGTCATCGGCGGCAACTCGCTGTCTGTCAGCTATATCGGAACCTTCCTTGTCTTCGTCTATATCTGGCTGCCCTACATGATCCTGCCGACGCAGGCGGCACTGGAGCGGGTACCGGGAAACCTGCTGGAAGCCTCGTCCGATCTCGGTGCCACGCCGCGCCAGACCTTCCGCACCGTGCTTCTGCCGCTCGCGCTGCCGGGCATCGTCGCCGGTTCGATCTTCACCTTCTCGCTGACGCTCGGCGACTACATCATTCCGCAAATCATCGGCTCGTCCCGTCTCTTCATCGGCCAGGCGGTCTATGCCCAACAGGGCACGGCCGGAAACGTGCCGCTCGCCGCCGCCTTCTCGGTCGTCCCGATCGTCATCATGGCCATCTATCTCTGGATCGCCAAGAAACAGGGAGCTTTCGATGCGCTCTGACCGTAGCCAAAGATCACCGCTTCTGCTGAGGCTCGGCGCTGCCGGCGGCCTTGCCTTCCTGCACCTGCCGATCCTCCTGATCTTCGTCTATGCCTTCACGACGGAGGAAAAGAGCTACCAGTGGCCGCCACCGGGCTTCACTCTGCAATGGTTCGGCATTGCCTGGAACCGGCCTGATGTATGGCAGGCGCTCGCGCTTTCCGTACAGGTCGCCGTCATCGCGACCGCGATCGCGCTGGTGCTCGGCACGCTCTGCGCCGCCGCCGTCAGCCAGACGAAGTTCTTCGGCCGCGAGGGCATATCGCTGCTAGTCATCCTGCCGATCGCGCTGCCCGGCATCATCACCGGCATCGCGCTCAGGTCCGCCTTCAGCCTGCTCGATATCCCCTTCTCGGTCTGGACGATCGTGCTCGGCCACGCCACCTTCTGCGTCGTAGTTGTCTACAACAATGCCGTCGCCCGCTTCCGCCGGACGTCGGGTTCGCTGATCGAGGCCTCGATGGACCTCGGCGCCGACGGCTTCCAGACCTTCCGCCATATCATCCTGCCGAATATCGGCACGGCTCTGCTTGCCGGCGGCATGCTCGCCTTCGCGCTGTCCTTCGACGAAGTCATCGTCACCACTTTCACCGGCGGCCAGCAGATGACGCTGCCGATCTGGATGCTGGAAGAGCTGATCCGCCCGCGCCAGCGCCCGGTCACCAATGTCGTCGCCATGGTCGTGGTGCTCGTCACCTTCCTGCCGATCCTGGCAGCCTACTATCTCACCCGCGACGGCGACCAGATCGCCGGCGGCGGCAAATAAACGAGGAGAACATGATGGATACCGCAATGCTGATTGGCTCACGTTTCGAAGCTGGCACCGAGACTGAGGAACACATCCTCAACCCGAAGACAGGCGAGACTGTTGTGAACCTGCCCGAGGCATCGCTCGGCCAGATCGAAGCCGCCGTCGACGCTGCGGAAAAGGCCTTCAAGAGCTGGGCGCAGACGACGCCTGGCCAGCGCTCGACCTATCTGCTCCGGATCGCCGATGCGATCGAGAAGGATGCGGAGGGATTTGCGGCGCTGGAGGCGCTGAATTGCGGCAAGCCGATCAACGCCGTGCTCAATGACGAGATCCCCGCCATCGTCGATTGCTATCGGTTCTTTGCCGGCGCGGTGCGCAACCTGCATGGCCCGGTCGCCGGCGAATATCTCCCCGGCCACACCTCGATGATCCGCCGCGATCCGATCGGCATCGTCGGCTCCATCGCGCCCTGGAACTATCCGCTGATGATGATGGCCTGGAAGCTGGCGCCCGCCATCGCCGGCGGCAACACCGTCGTCTTCAAGCCTTCGGAACAGACGCCCCTTACGGCGTTGAAGATGGCGAAGCTGCTGGCGGATATTCTTCCCGAGGGTGTCGTCAACGTCATTCTTGGCCGCGGTGAAAGCGTCGGCAACGCGCTGATCAACCATCCGAAGATTTCGATGATTTCGATTACCGGCGATGTCGCGACCGGCAAGAAGGTGCTGCAGGCAGCCGCAAAGACAGTGAAGCGCACCCATCTCGAACTCGGCGGCAAGGCGCCCGTCATCGTCTTCGACGATGCCGATATCGACGCAGTTGTCTCGGGCATCCGCACCTTCGGCTATTATAATGCCGGCCAGGACTGCACCGCCGCCTGCCGCATCTATGCCGACGCAAAGGTCTACGACAAATTCGTCGCCGATCTCTCTTCGGCCGTCTCCTCGATCAAATACAACCTTGCCGACGACACGGAAAACGAGATCGGCCCGCTGATCTCCAAGCGCCAGCGCGACCGCGTCGAAAGCTTCGTCACGCGTGCCAGCGAGCACAAGCATATGGAAATCACGACAGGCGGCAAGGTCTCCGGCGACAGAGGCTTCTTCTACGCCCCGACCGTAATCGCGGGCGCCACACAGGATGACGAGATCGTCCGCCGCGAGGTCTTCGGACCCGTGGTCTCCGTCACTCGCTTCACCGATGTCGAGGATGCCGTCACCTGGGCGAATGACAGCGACTATGGCCTTGCCTCGTCGGTCTGGACCAAGGACATCAGCCGCGGCATGCAGACGGCCGCTCGCCTTCAATACGGCTGTACCTGGATCAACACCCACTTCATGCTGGTCAACGAGATGCCGCATGGCGGGCTCAAGCAATCGGGCTACGGCAAGGACATGTCGGTCTATGCGCTGGAGGACTACACCGCCGTCCGCCACGTCATGATCAATCATGGGTGAGGCGCGGTCAGGCGAAGCCTGAGCCAAAGCGAAGGGCCGGCACGTCTCTGCCCTTCGCTTATCTGGCCGGATCACGAAACCTTTTCCCGGCAACACGGTTACCGCTGGAGCAATCATTCGGCCGATTGATCCGTGCGGAGCTCTGAATGGGTTATGTCTCGAAAGCGACCATATCGGTGGCGGCAATTGTGGGCGCCGTCACCTTCTCGCAGGCACCGGAATTCGCCCAGCAGTACCGCCAGAGACTGGGCGGCGCGCTGGATGAACTGCGTGTCATCGTCGACGATTTCGATCATGACGCCCGGCAATACAACCTGACCCGCGAAAGCGCGCTGGCCCTTTTCTCCGCATCGAAGGAAAGCTTCGTCCAGGCGCGCGGCACCTCGATGCGCAACACGCTTGACCGGTACCAGAAACTGTCGGACCAGGTTGCGGACATGAACAGCACCGCTCCAGTCCTCCGGCCGTTTATCGTCATTTCCGACCCCGACGAAATGATCGTCCGCAACGCCTGGAGCGACTTCGTCCCCGCCATTCCAGTCACCCTCTCGGAAATCGCCTGGGGCGGAATAGGCGCCTTGTTCTTCGGCGGAATAGCTGGATTTTTTGCCCTGTTCGGGCGCAGGCAGGTGAGGCGACAGCCCGGCCTCAGATAGCGCGACCTGCGGCTAGATTGTTATTCGCGTGGAACAATTTTCCTGGTTCAGCGTCTTTGATGGGTGCAACACAGAGGAAATTGCCATGCTCAAATGGGCTCTTATATTCTTCGTCATTTCGATCGTCGCCGGCTTCTTCGGCTTCTCCGGCATTTCGGCGGCAACGGCCACGATCGCCCGCGTGCTCTTCGGCATCGCGCTCATTATCTTCCTGATTTTCCTCGTATTGGCGCTCATGGCGGGTAATGCCGTCTTGTAAGTGATGGCAAACAAAAGACCTGCTACGTTCAAGGCTGAAGCCGGAAAACGAAGCGGGTCTCCTCTTCCGAGGAAGTCAGCTCAAGCGACCCGCCATGTGCCCGTGCAATTTCCGAGGCGATATATAGGCCCAATCCCAAACCTTGTCGGCTCTGCTGGGCAGAAGCGCGGAAAAAGGGCTTGAAGAGATGGGCTCGAATGTCCTCTGGGATGGAAGTCCCCTGATTGGAAACTGAAAGCTCGTAGACGTCCCCTGACATGACGGATTGAACCCGGATGGCGCCGTCCGGTGTCCCGTGTGTCACGGCATTCACAAGAAGGTTCGAAAGCAACTGGCCAACGCGGCCGGGATCGCAGTGAATCGTGACGTCCGCAAGGTCACTCTCTATTTTGCGATCGGGATGTGCCGAGCGAATTTCTGCAACCACCTGTTCGAGCATCGGCCTGAGTTCTACCTGACCGGCCTTTTCGATCGCCAATCCGCTGCCGAGGCGTCCGCGGGCAAAATCCAGCACATCGTCGATCAAGACGGACATCCTCTGAACGCTGCTTTGCATCAGATCGAGGATCGAGATCGCCTTCTCCTCGAGCGGCGTTCGCCGCATCATTTTCACGCCTGCATCGATGGAAGCCAGTGGATTCCTAAGGTCATGGCCAAGAACGGCGATAAACTGTTCGCGGATGTCCGCTTCGCGCCGTTCGATCTTCAGATCACTCTCACTGGTCAGCAGCCGCTGGTTCGCATCCAGATGAAAGGCGATAAGATCGGCGAAAAGCTTGAACATGCCCACGATTTCCACGGTGTTCAGCTTTCGTGGAACGCGGTCGATCGCGCAGAGGGTCCCGAAAAAGGATCCGTCCGGCAGGGTAATCGGCATGGAGATATAGCTTTGCAGACCGTAGATCGCCGGCGTGTGATGGTGGGAATAGATCGGGTCTTCAGCGACGTTATCGATGATAACGGCCTCGCGATGCTGCCGGATCTCGTTGCATATCGTGGTCTCGATCTTCAGTTCGCCGCCAGGTGCCAGTCCGAAAGCGATCTCATCGCGAACGCCGCAGGCGATCCACCGATCCTCGGTAACGCGGGCAACTGCGGCAAAACCCATACCTGTGGTCCGACATACGACTTCCAGAATCGTGGGAACGGCATCGATGCGCGACACCGCGTCGACGGAGACAAGAGGATCATCGTTCAAATGCTGACGTTCCACAGTTCAATCGAGTGACTCCCACTCGGATGACGCATTCCCGATCGGAATACATCCCGATTGACATAGTGCGGAGCCACGAAATGGAAATAACCGGCGGCTTTGTACTTTGCGGGAGACTGCGACTACCCACCAACTATCTCAAGCGATGTCGTTTGTACCATGCCCGATATAGGTCGGCCGCTGGCGGAGACGATCGAAATAGGCGCTGACTGCCGGCAGGTCCGGCCGCTCGATAGGCGTCTGCAGCCAGCGATTGACCGAAAGGCCGATGACGATGTCCGCCAGCGTGAAGTCCCCTCGCGCGACATAGAGGCCCGCCGCCGAGAGATGCCGCTCAAGGATGCCCATATTCGCATTCCAGTCCCCGGCACTCGCGGCGATCAACGCCGGGTCATCGTAGCCCGGAATTCGGCGTGCAAGGGCGAGAAAGGCGTATCGCCAGGAGGTATTGAGCTCAGTCGCCTGCCAGTCCATCCACCGCTCCACCAGGGCGCGGCTCCAGGGATCGGTCGGCAGAAGATCGGTCCGGCCGTATTTGCCGGCAAGGTATCGGCAGATCGTGTTGGATTCCCACAGGATGCCGTCTTCGTTCTCGATAACGGGAACGAGACCGCGCGGGTTCTTGGCAAGAAATTCCGGCGTCTTCGTCGATGCGAATCCGATGCCCCAATCCTCGCGCTCATAGCGAATGCCGATCTCGTCGCAGGTCCACAGGACTTTACGCACGTTGATCGAAGATGCTTTTCCAAGGATACGAAGGACCGACATGCACTCACCTCTGCTCGCTGCTCTCGCTTCTATCCAAAGAGGGGAGATAAAGCAGCGGCAAACATGTCACCGCTACAACAAGCTTGCCCCGACATTGATCGCGAGCGCCAGGATCGTCGTGTTGAAGAGGAACGACAGCACGGAATGCAACAGCGCCAGCCGCCGCATCGGCATGGTGGCAATAGCGACGTCAGCCGTCTGTGCCGCAACGCCGATGATGAAGGAGAAATAGAGAAAATCCCAATAAATGGGCTCGTCTATGTGCTCCGGAAAGATGATGGCCGGCTTGGCTCCCGGATCGGCATAAAAGCGATGCGCGTAGTGGGTCGTAAACAACGTGTGCAGGAAAACCCAGGAGATCAGGATGGTCAGGAAGGCGACCCCGGCCTGAGCTGCGGCGGCACCGGGGGCTGCATCCTTCACGCCGGTCAATTCCAGTGCGATGCCGGCGATGCTCGCAAGTGCCGCGAGAATGGAAAGCGCAAGAACGAGCGAGTCCGAAAAATCGAGATCGGCGGAGCGCCGGCGAATGCGACGCACATCGGCCGTCAGCATCCGGTACCAGGTAAGCACGATATAGACCGCCGCACCGACGTTCCAGCTTGCCAGGAAATTGCCGGCATTGAAGCGGCCGGATGTCAGGAGGGCGAAGACCACGATACTGGCGATAACGGCTACCGCGACAGCGAAATGCTTGTGAAAGAGGGCCATGGCGGGAGACCGCGCCTGCCGCTGATTGTCTTGCGACATGAAAATATTCCGCTCCGTTTTCGCCCCTCGACAACGCATTGATATAACTTTTGCATTGGCCGGGACAAGGCAATCGCCGAAACGAAAAGACCCCGCCGGGGCGGGGTCTTTGTTGTTGTGATCGATAGCGACCTCAGCCTGTCCAGCCGCCGTCGATGACGTGGATCTGGCCGGTGGTGAACCCTGCCTCGTCGCCGGCGAGATAGGTGACCAGCGCGGCGATTTCCTCGGCGGTCGCAATGCGGCCCATGGGCTGGCGCGCGATGAAATCCTTCAGCGCCTTGTCATAGTCGCCCGTGGCGCGCAGGCGGTCGTGCAGCGAGGGGCTGTCGACGGTGCCGGGGCAAATGGCATTGGCGCGGATACCCTTGGTGACGAAATCGGCAGCGATCGACTTGGTGAGCCCGATCACGGCTGCCTTGGAGGCGCAATAGGCAAAGCGGTTCGGCACGCCCTTCACGCTAGAAGCAACCGACGCCATGTTGACGATCGAGCCCTTGCCCTTTTCCAGCATGCCCGGCAGGAAGGTCCGGCAGGTCATATACTGCGCCTTGGCGTTGAGATTGAAGGAGAAGTCCCAGTCCTTCTCTTCGCAATCGAGGATCGTGCCCGCATGGACGAAACCAGCGCAATTGAAGAGCACGTCGATAGCGCCGATCTTCCCGGCGAATGCCTTGACCGCCCCGCCGTCCAATACGTCGAGAACATGCGTTTCGGCGCCTTCCAGTGTCGAGAGCGTTTTCTCGTTGATATCGGTCGCGATCACGCGGGCACCCATCGAGATGAAGCGCTCGGCGCTCGCACGGCCGATGCCCTGGCCCGCCGCAGTAATCAATACGGTCTTGCCCTCAAGTCCGTGTCCCATTGTCTCGGTCCTTTCTGTCAGATTCCGGTCTTAAATGATTGCGCAAAGAGCGTGTTCAGCTTTTCCAGCATGACACTATGACGTTCGCCGTCACGCAGTCCATGGGTCAGAACATCAGATGCGTCCTGTTGGAATGCCATGTAGCCATCATGCCGCGGCCGAACGAAAGCACCCTCCAGCGTGGCGCGCGTATTTCGATAGAAATTGAGCGTCCGGGCATTCACCGCCTCGCTCACCCAGGCATCGGAATGACCCGGCTGCCCATTGGCGGCGGCGTAAATGCCGGCTTGAACTGGACCGCTGGCAATCCAGCGTGCAAAGGCTTTCGCCTCCTCGGGCGACTGCGTCTTTGCCGATACCGCAATGCCGGTGCCGCCAAGCGCCGAGCCGTTGGCAGGACGCCCGCCGATCACTGGAATATCGGCAAAGGCGATGCGCACCGGGCGGAATTTCTCGAAGGAATAGCTGACATAGCCGTAGATGAAGGGGGCGACGTCATAGGGGCAGTCCGGCTCCGACATCAGATCGAGCACGGCGATCGGGTCCATCTCGTAGCAGGACTTGTCCATGCCCTTGACCAGACGCGCCATCCAATCGAGCACGATCTCGCCGTCGGCCTCAGCGATCAGTTCCGGCCCTTCGACCTTGCAGGGGAAGCCCAGGTGAGCAGCCAGCGTATAGAAGGTCATCAGCGAATGCGGCGGACGCATCGGTAGGATGACCCTGCCCTTTTCGACCAGTGTCGCGATCTCGCGCAGATCCGTGACAGGGCCTTCCAGCCGGTCCGGCCGGTAAGCCTGAACTTGCGTTGCCGCATCGATCGGAAAGGCCCATTGGCGCCCCTGCCAATTGTAGCTCGGATAGGAGCGCCCGACGGTGCCTGCCGCAATCGCCGCGAGTTCCGCGTCATGCTTGCCGTCGTCGAGCGGCAGCAGGCAATCCTCGCGGGTGATCTGGCCGACATGCGGATGGTCGATGACAATCAGGTCATAGGCTGCCGCCAGCTCCTCGACCGCGAAGGATTCGAAATCCTGCAGCGAGCGCTTCTCCCATGTGATCTCGACGCTGGTCTGTTCCAGCCAGGCCTTGGAGCAGGCCACCATCGGATCATAGCCGCGCGGATGCGACCAGGTCATTCCCTTGAGTTTCGTCATCAATCTTCTCTCAAACTTCCGTGGTTGGCGATTTGCGCTCGACAAGCAGGATATGGTCGGCGGCCAGCACGACTTCATTGCGCTGGTTCAGCACTTCGCAGCGCTCGACGACGCGGCCCTGCGACGGCCGCTTCGGATCGTCTTCCTTGGCAGAAATCGTCACCCGCGTGCGGATTGTGTCGCCGATATGGACCGGCCGGATGAAGCGCAGCCGGTCGTAGCCGTAGGAGAAGGCAACCGGATTGATCAGCGAGGCCGTCAGCCCGACGCCGATTGCAAAGATCATCGTGCCATGCGCGATACGCTGCCCGCCGGGTAGCGTCTTGGCGAATTCGGCATCCATGTGATGCGGGAAGAAATCGCCGGTATGGCCGGCATGGACGACGAAATCCGTCTCGGTGATCGTCCGACCCGTGGTGATGCGTTCGGAATTCAGTTCGTAGTCTTCGAAATAGATGGTCTGTTCTGCCATGTCCTCAGGCCTTTGGAAGGGCGGCGATGGGCGTTGCCGGCGCCGCACTCGATTGATAGACGGCCTCGACCAGCGCCATGGTCTGCCAGGCATCCTCGACGGAGCCGACCAGCGTCTCGTCCTCGCCTGATGCAAAGCGCTGGAGATTGGCCATGCGGTTGACGAAGGCATCCGGGAACCAGGCACCTTCGAGCGTCACCTCGCTCCACTCGCTCTCACCCTCGGCGCGGATCCAAAGCTCGTCCGGCTCACCCTTGGGGTAATCGAGATTGACGCCGAGCTTTATGTAAGCCGCACCCTTCGTTCCCGATATCCGGAACTCGCAGGCCTGGAACTTGCGGCCGAAATCATGATCGTGGTTGACCGAGAGAACGCAGCGCACCTTGTCGCCATAGTCGAGGATGGCGGCGGTGCGCGTTTGCGCCACGTCGTGGTTCGGATGGCCGATCGTCTTGGCGTGCACGCCTTGCGGATTGCCGAGCAGGCCGCGGACGAAATCGAGATAGTGGATCGAGTGCATGGCGATCTCGATGCGCGGCAAGCCCTTCAGGAACGGCCAAAGGCCCCACGGCGTCGCCAGTGCCAGCCAGGCGTCGAAATCGACGACATCGCCGAGCAGCCCCTTCTCGACCGCATCATAGAGCGCCAGCATCATCGGCGCGAAGCGCAGTTGGAAATTCACCGCCGCCTTGATGTCGCGCTCGCGGCAGACTTTCAGGATTTCGCTCGCCTGATTAAGATCGCTTCCCATCGGCTTCTGGATCAGCGCGAAGGACCCGCGCGGCAGTTTCGACAGGATCGCGGCATGAGCGGCTGGCGGCGTGGCAAGATCGAAGATCACGCCATCAGCCGCCAGCGCCTCCTCCTCGGAGGCAAAGGCCCTGATACCCCATTGGTCCGCCAGAGCATTGGCCTTGTCCGCATTCGGATCGAAGATGCCGGCGACCGGGAAACCACCCTTCCTGTAGGCCGGCAAATGCGCATCGCCGACGATGCTGCCAGCGCCGAAGATGACGATGGGCTTGGGGCCGGAGGGTTTCGGCCACCATTGGCGGAGCGTGGTCGGGTCAAAGGTCATGGGAGATCTCCGCGAGTCCCTTCTCCCAGCGGGGAGAAGGGGTAACCTACCCTCCCCTTGAGGGGGAGGGTCGGACCGAAGGTCCGGGGTGGGGTGACTGCGGCAAGCTCGGCGCGTGTGGCGATCACCCCCACCCGCGCGACCTCCCCCCTCAAGGGGGAGGTAAAGATCTCATCCATGATGAAACACCTCTTCCATCATTGCCCACCACTCGCCCTCTTTCCGCGTCTCGAGCGGCTTCTGGCAAGGCATGCAGACCGCCCACCATTCCTTGTTCTTCGGGCTAGCGGCCATCTTCGCCATATCAGCCTCGAAGTCGGAGCCGACATATTCCCAATAGCCGAAGAGCAGGTTTTCCGGCTCCTTCAGGAAGATGGAATAGTTGGTGATGTTGCACTCGGAGATCAGTGCCAGGATTTCCGGCCAGACGGCGGCATGCAACGCCTTATATTCGGCAATCTTCGAGGCCTCCAGGCCGATCACCATTCCCATACGCTGCATGACCGTCCCCTCCTCTTTATCCGTGATGTTCGGTCGTGAACTCGCCGATCGAGCGCGCCTTGACCGCCTCCCAATCCCATTCGATGCCGATGCCGGGCTCTGATGGAGCGATGGCACGGCCGTCGCGGATCTCCATGCCCTTGGTGGTCAGGTCGTCGAGCTGCGGGATGTATTCGACATATTTGCCGTTCGGAACCGCGCAGACAAGGCTGACATGCAGCTCCATCAGGAAGTGCGGGCAAACGGGAATGTCGAAGGCCTCGGCCGCATGCGCCACCTTCAGCCAGGGCGTGATACCGCCGATGCGGGCGACATCGACCTGAACGATCGAGCAGGCACCCTTCTGCATATATTCGCGGAAATGGCGGATTGAATACATGGATTCGCCGACCGCGATCGGCGTCGGCGTCGAACGCGTCAGGCGAATATGGCCGTCGAGATCGTCGGCCGGCAGCGGCTCTTCGATCCAGGCGAGATCAAGCTCGCCAAGGCGCGCTGCCCGGCGAATCGCCTCATCCACCGTGAAGCCCTGGTTGCAGTCGGTCATGATCTCGAAATTATCGCCCAGCGCCTTTCGAACGGCAGAGAGGCGGTCATAATCCTCGGCGCCGTGCGGCTTGCCGATCTTGACCTTCGAGCCGGTAAAGCCCTTGGCCTTGGCGGCCAGCGCGTCCTCGACGAGGGCTTCTTTGGCGATATGCAACCAGCCGCCCTCGGTCGTGTAGAGCGGGCAGCTTTCCTTTGCGCCGCCGGCTAGTTTCCAGAGGGGCAGCTTCTGCTTCTTGGCGCGCAGGTCCCAGAGCGCGGTATCGACCGCGGCAAGCGCCAAGGCCGTGATCGCGCCGATCGTCGTGGCGTGGGTGGCAAATTCCATCTTGTGCCACAACGCCTCGATGCAATCGGCATCCTCGCCGATCAGAAGCGGCACGAGATGGTCGGAGAGCAGTCGCATGACGGAGGAGCCGCCGGTGCCGATCGTATAGCTGTAGCCGATACCGACGGCACCGTCGCTGTCGGTGATGGTCACGATCGGCGTTTCCTGGGAGACGAAGCTCTGGATGGCGTCCGTCCGCTTCACCTTCGGCGGCAGGTCGACCATGCGCAATTCGATTTTTTCGATCCGGGCCATATCAGTTACTCCTTAGACTGCCAGGCTCTTGCCGGTTTCGACCGAGAACAGGTGGGCCTGCGACAGGTCGAAACTCATCTTGATTTGCTCACCGCTCTTAAGCGCACGCGGATTGAGCATGCGCGACACCCATTCGCGGCCGGAGAACTCAACGAAAACCAGCGTCTCGTTGCCGAGCGGCTCGGTGATCGCGACCGGCAGCGTCAGTTCGTGGACATCGGCAGCCTGTCCCGAATGCAGTCCATGGCCGGTCGGGAAGATGTCATCGGGGCGCAGGCCGAAGGCGACCTTGTCGCCCTCCTTAACCTTCGCCTTGAATTGTTCCGGCACCGGCAACTTGTCGCCATTCGCAAAGACGATCGCGCCCGACTGCACCGTGCCCTCGACGATATTCATCGGCGGCGAACCGATGAAGCCTGCGACGAAGCGCGTAGCAGGCTTCTTGAAGACTTGATCGGGCGTGCCGACCTGCTCGATATAGCCGTCGCGCATGATGACGATGCGGTCTGCAAGCGTCATCGCCTCGACTTGGTCGTGGGTGACGTAGATGACAGTCGACTGCACCTTGGCATGCAGCTTCTTGATCTCGGTGCGCATCTGCGTGCGCAGCTTGGCATCGAGGTTCGACAGCGGCTCGTCGAAAAGGAAGACTTCCGGCTGGCGCACGATGGCGCGGCCCATGGCGACACGCTGGCGCTGGCCGCCGGAAAGCTGCGCCGGACGGCGATCCATCAGCGCCTCGAGGCTGAGAATAGCGGCCGCCTCGTTGACCCGCTTGTCGATCTCGGATTGCGGCTGCTTGGCGATCTTCAGCGAGAAGCCCATGTTCTCGCGCACCGTCATATGTGGATAGAGCGCATAGGACTGAAACACCATCGAGATGTTGCGGTCGCGCGGCGGCAGGTCGTTGACGACGGTATTGCCAATTTCGATCGCGCCGCCCGAGACCTCTTCGAGCCCGGCGATCATGCGCAGCGTCGTGGACTTGCCGCAGCCGGAGGGGCCGACCAGCGCGATGAATTCCTTGTCCTTGATGTCGAGATCGATCCCATGGACTATTTCCAGCGCGCCGTAGCGCTTGACGAGTTTTTTGAGCGAAACCTGAGCCATCGAATTCAACCTTTGACCGCGCCGAACGTCAGGCCGGACACGAGATGCTTCTGGATGATGAAAGTGAGGATGAGCGCCGGGACGATCATGACGACGGCGAGCGCACACATGCCGCGCCAGTCGATCGTGAACTCGGCGGTATAATCGAGCAGGCCGACCGGCAACGTCTTGGAATTGATCGATCGCGTCAGCTGCGAGGCCAGCGCATATTCGTTCCAGCAGGTGAGGAAGGCGAAGATACCTGCCGACGCGATGCCGGGACCGGCGAGCGGAAACTCCACCTGCCAGAAGGCCTGCCAGCGGGTGCAGCCGTCGATCTGCGCGGCCTCGGCCAGATCCTTCGGCACCTGCCGGAAGAAGCCGTCGATCAGCCAGATGGTGAAGGGCACGTTGAGCGCCACATAGGTGAGGATCAGGCCGAAATGCGTATCGATGATGCCGATGCGCGAATAGACCATGAAGAGCGGCAGCGACAGCGCCACGCCTGGTACGGAGCGCGTCAGCATCAGCCCCAGGAAGGCGGCAGACTTGCCGGTGAAGCGGAAGCGGGCGAAGGCATAGCCGCCCGACATGCCGATCGCCAGCGCAATGACGGTCGAGGTGATCGAGATGATCAGCGAATTGCGGAAATAGTCGAAGACCGGGATGCCGCCATGGCCGAGCCCGCCGAACATGTCGCGATAGGCTTCGAGCGAGATTTCATGCGGGATCCAGACCGGCGGTTTCGCCATGATCTCGACGGTCGGCCTCAGCGAACTGAGGATGATCCAGACGCCCGGAAGGCAGATGATGAGCATCGCGATGAAAAGCCCGACGAGATGCAGGACTTTTCCGATGCGGCGGCGTACGCGTTGTTCAGCGTTGCGATCCATGATTACCACTCCGCTCCGATCTGGGTGCGGGCAAGCGCAAGCTTGCGGAAGAAATAGACGGTGAAGACGATCGAGAGGATGATCGAGACATAGGCCATGGCGTTGGCGAGGCCCATCTGCGCATCGGAATAGGCGGTGCGCCCGACCAGCGTCCACAGGAGTTCGGTGCGCTGCGCCGGACCGCCATCGGTCATGATCTTGACGATGTCATAGGCGCGCGCGACGTCGAGCGAGCGAATCGTCATGGCGATGAAGGCAAAGGGCATCAGGAATGGCCAGGTGACATAGCGGAAGGTCTGCCACGAGGTGCAGCCATCGACGCGCGCCGCCTCGACCGGCTCCTGCGGCATGGCGAGCAGGCCGGCCAGGATCAGGATTGCGAAGACCGATGTCGAAGACCAGACTTCGGCGATCACGATGGAAAGCAGCGCGAGATTGCCGTCGATCAGCCAGGGAATGGCATCGGTAGTGAGCCCCAGTGACTGCAGCGCGTTGTTCACGATGCCGACATTGTCATTGAACATGAACTTGAACTGGAAGCCGACGAGGACGGGCGAAAACATCATCGGAAACATCATCAGCGTGCGCAGCACGCGCTTGCCATGCGTCGCCTTGTTGACGAGCAGCGCAAGACCTAGGCCCAGCAGCATTTCAAGGTTCAACGCGATCGTCAACAGGATGACCGTGCGCACGAAGGCTGCCAGGAAGACTGGATCGGTCAGGATGCGCGTATAGTTGCGCAGGCCGATGAAGACGAAAAGCGTGTTCGGCCGCGTCAGCCGGAAGGGCGTGAAGCTGGAATAAAGAGACAGCAGCAGCGGGAAGATAACCACCGCCGCAAGAACGATGAACGCCGGTAGAAGAAGCAGGACCGGTGGAGATATTTTTTTGAACATTGATGTACCTGTCCGCGCATTCCCGAAAATGAGGAACGCAGTTTCGTGACGCCGCAGCTTGAGGACATTAGCCTTGGCAGACCGGCCGGATGGGTACTGGCCAAAGTCATGTTCAGACATCCGCACCCGTTTCCGGGTGCGGAGCATCGGTCAGGCGATCAGAGATCGCCGGCATCCTTGAGGATATCGGTCGCCTTCTTGGCGGCATCGTCCAGCGCCTGCTTGGAGCTCTTGTCGCCGAGGATGGCGGACTGCAGTTCCGGATAGACGGCGTTGGAGATTTCGATCCATTCCGGCGTGCGCGGAACCGGGAAGGCGTATTTCATGGCTTCCTGGAAGGCGCCGAGCGATTCCTTCTTGTAGGGATCGTTGGCGGCCTGGGCGATATCCCAATCCCAGACAGCCTTGCGGGTCGGCAGCGTGCCGTTTGCCGCTTCGAGCTTCTGGCTGTCTTCGTTGGTCAGCCACCAGACGAGCGATGCAGCCGCATCCTTGTGCTGGCAGGCTTCCGTTACCGAGAAGCCGTGATGGCCGGACCAGCCGGTATGCTTGCCGGAGGAGCCGACCGGCTGAACGACGACGCCGACATTGCCCGCGATCTTCGAGGACTTCGGATCGTTGAAATAGGAGGCCCAGCCGGGCCAGTCGAGGTCAAGCGCCACGGTGCCGGACGCAAAGCCCGCGCCGAGATCATCCCAGAGATAATTGGTGACGCCGGCCGGAACGGCCTTCGCCTTGTACATGTTCACGAACCAGTCGAGCGCGCGTACACCGGCTTCGGAATTGAAGGCCGGCTTCTTGTCCTTGTCGAGATACTCGCCACCCTCGGCAACCAGCATTTCATAGAAGCGACCGTTAATCGCTTCTTCCTTGCCGGGGAACTGGGTACCGTAGAAGTTCGGCGGATTGGCAAAGAAGGTCGACTGGTCGCTGACTTCCTTCCAGGTCTTCGGCGGCGCCAGCTCGTAGCCGAACTTATCCTTGAAAGCCTTCTTCTTGGCTTCGTCGGTATAGAGGCTCTTCTGGTAATAGAGGGCGGAAACGTCGAACTGAGCGCGCGGCAGCATCACCAGCTTGCCGTCGATGGTCGAGGCAGCGATCGTCGAATCGACGAACTTGGCGATTTCGTCGGCCGGTAGCAGCGGCTTCAGGTCCGTATAGAGGCCTTCATAGATCGGCGCGAAGGAAGAGTGGTTGGAACCGACGCACCAGGTGATGTTGCCTGACGCCATGTCGGATTTGATTTCCTTGTCGAGGTCAAAATAGTTCTTCTTCGAAAGAACGTTGACCTTCGCACCGGTCGCCTTCTCCCACTCGCCAATGCGCGCATAGAGCGGCTCATACTGCTGGCCGCCGATGATCTTCGCATCGATCGTCACGCCATCGAATTTTCCGGGCAGATCCGCGGACCATGCCGTGGAACTGGCAAGAAACGCCATCAAACCGGCGACTAGACCGGCTCCCAACTTCTTCATAGGAACTCCTCCCTTGAGCTCGGACCCTCTTGCCCGACAATCGATTTCCAAATATGGATCGATAATTCATATGTAAACATCATATTTATCGAGCGTCAAGCGTTCCGGTCACCGGGTTTGCAAATCATTTTCATTCATATATGAATTCCAAACGGCATGTACGCATGAAGGAAAGATGATGGCCTTGGATGATGAGAACGATCGCTACCGCGCCCCCGCCCTCGACAAGGGACTGGACATTCTCGAGCTGCTGTCGCGGATCGATGGCGGCCTGACCCAGGCCGAAATCGCCAAGCAGCTCGGCAAGAGCCCGAACGAATTCTACCGCATGCTCGACCGCTTGGTGCGCCGCGGCTATGTCCAGCGCCAGGAGGGCGATCGCTTTTATCTGACGCTTAAGCTCTTCGGCCTTGCCCATTTCCATGCGCCGGTGCGCCGCCTCGTCTCCTTCGCGACGCCACTGATGCGCGAATTCTCCAATCGCGCCGAACAAGCCTGTCATCTCGCCGTCTTCGACCGCGGCTCCGTCGTCGTCATCGCCCAGCAGGATTCGCCGACCTATTGGGGCATCTCCATTCGCGTCGGCGCCCAGATCAACCTTTTCAACACCGGTTCCGGCCACATCCTCCTGGCCTTCCGGGATGAAAAGCAGCGGCGTATGATGATCACCGAGCAGCAGCGCCGCGATGACGATATTCCCGAACCCGAGGACCTGAACGAAAAGCTGCAGATCATCCGGGAAAAGGGCTTCGAGACCATGGACAGCCTGCAGACCACGGGTGTCCGAAATATCTCGGCACCGGTTCTGGCGATGGACGGCAATGCGCTGGCGGCCATGACCTGTCCCTATATCCAGCCGGTCAACGGCAACGCGCCGAGCTATGAGAAGGTTATCGAATACGTCTGCGACGCCGCCCGGCAGATCTCCGAGACCGTGGCAGGAACGGTCGACGAAGCGGAGCTATAATTTTTATTTGAATAAACTATTCTTCTGTGAGTATATGTCGATAGCATGTAGGGGAGGATCACCATGCTTTTCGATACGCACCTGCACGTCGTCGACCGTGCGAAGCTGAACTATCCCTGGCTTGCGGGAGCCGGTGCGCTGAACCGCGACAGCCTTTATGAGGAATATGCCCGCGACGCCCATCGCGCCGGCATTTCGGATACGCTCCACATGGAAGTGGATGTCGCGCCGGAGGATATCGAAGCGGAAACCGCCTATATCAAGGAGCTTTCGCGGCAACCGGGCAGCCTGATCCGCGGCGCGATCGCCTCCTGCCGCCCGGAAGAGGATGGGTTCCCGGCCTATCTCGATCGGGTTCTTGCAGATCCCTTCGTCAAGGGATTTCGCCGCGTCCTGCATGTCGTGCCCGATGATCTCTCTGAGGGAGCGCTTTTTCGCGAAAATCTGAAACGCCTTGCCGGCACGCGCCTGACCTTCGATTTCTGTGTCTTGCCCCATCAGATCCAGAAGGCGATTGCGCTGGTCGACCTGAACCCCGGCATCCAGTTCATTCTCGACCATTGCGGCGTTCCCGCCGTCAAGGACGGCGTGAGCGAGATCTGGAAATCGGGCATGACCGAGATCGCCAAGCGGCCTAACGTTACGGTGAAGATCTCCGGCGTCGTTGCCTATGCCGATCCGGAAAGCTGGACTGTCGAGACGCTGCGTCCCTTCGTCGAACACTCAATCCAGAGCTTTGGCTGGGACCGGGTCGTGTGGGGCAGCGACTGGCCCGTCTGCACGCTGGGCGGCGGATTGACCACGTGGATTGCGGCAACCCATGCGCTGACCTCAGGCTGCAGCGCCGATGAACGCGCTCGTTTCTACAACGGCAACGCCAAGCGCATCTGGAAACTCTGAAGCGCTCTGGCTATCCAGCATTGGAAAGATGATCCCATGACCGATAACCGGACGACTGATGACCCGATGACCGCCACAGTCGGCATTTCGAGCACCCACCCAAAGACGATGCCGCAGGATCATGCCTCCCTGCCCGTCTGGAATTCGGAAAACTGGTTCTATGAGGATTTCGAGATCGGTCACAAGATCCGCTCGCTGAGGCGCACGATTTCCGAAGGGGAATCGATGCAGTTCAATGCGCTCGTGCTCGACATGCATCCTTACGTGGGCGACCAGATCTTCGCCGAGACCGAGGGCATGTTCGGCAAGCGGCTCGTTGCGGGCGCCTTCGTCTTCTCCGCTGGCCTCGGCCTCGTCGCGACCAACTGCATCAACGCCTTTTCCTATGGCTACGACAAGCTGCGTTTCATCAAGCCGACCTTCATCGGCGACACGATCTACACCATCCGCACCAACCTCGACAAACAGCCGAAATATGTGGAGCTCGGCCTGATCCGATCCTCCTATGAGGTCTTCAAGGGCGAAGGCGAGCTAGTGCTCTATTGCGAACATATCCAGACGGTCCGCTACAAGAACGGCAGGCCGGCGGATGCACCTGAACTGAAAGGCTGAAGAAAGCCGAATGATGAAGAATATGAATGCTGAAGGCCTGTTGTCCGGCATAACGGTGCTGGATATGAGCCAGTTTCTATCGGGTCCCATGGCAGCACTTCGCCTGGGCGATCTCGGCGCGCGCATAATCAAGATCGAGCGGCCGGATGGCGGCGATCTCTGCCGGCGTCTCTATCTCAGCGACACCGAAATCGGCGGCGACTCGACGCTGTTCCACGCGATCAACCGTGGCAAGGAAAGCATTGCCTTCAACATGAAGGATGCCGACGACCTCAGGGGTATCCATGCGCTGATCGCCAAGGCGGATGTCATCATCCAGAATTTCCGCCCCGGTGTGATCGAGCGGCTCGGCCTCGACTATGAGACGGCGCGCAAGATCAATCCCCGTATCGTCTATGGCAGCATCACGGGCTATGGCACCGCCGATGAATGGCGGCAGTTTCCGGGGCAGGATCTACTGGCCCAGGCCCGCTCCGGCGCCATGTGGCTGAACGGCGAGGCTGACGACGGCCCGGTTCCCTTCGGCCTCGCGGTCGCCGACATGCTGGCCGGCAATCTCCTCGTCCAGGGCATTTTGGCAGGCCTCGTACGCCGTGGCATGACAGGCGAAGGTTCGCATGTCGAAACCAGCCTCATCGAGGCCATGATCGATTTCCAGTTCGAAGTCCTGACCACCCATTTGAACGACGGCGGCCGCCTGCCGAAGAAATCCTCCGTACGCAACGCCCACGCCTATCTCGCAGCACCCTACGGCGTCTACCAGACATCGGACAGTTGGATCGCCGTCGCGATGATGCCGCTTTCCAAGCTCGCGCCCTTGCTCGACTTACCTGCTCTTGCCACCTACACGCCCGAGGAGGCCTTCTCCCGGCGCGACGAGGTAAAGAGCATGATTGCCGGACGGCTCAGGGAAAGGAGCGTCGGGGATTGGCTTGCGATCCTGCAGCCGGCCGATATCTGGGCCGCGGAGGTGCTGGATTGGCCGAAGCTGATGCAGACAGCGGCCTTCCGTCAGCTCGACATGCTGCAGACCGTTACCCGCGGCGACGGCGTCTCCGTCCGCACGACGGCGAGCCCCATCCGCGTCAACGGCGTCAGACACAAGAACAACCGGGCCGCGCCGACGATCGGAAACCAATCCGAAGAGATCAGGGCGGAGTTTATGTCGGGCGGGGAGTAGTTTCAGGGGCATACGGTGCGTGGCGTGCCGTATGCCCCTCATCCGCCTGCCGCAACCACAAGCTCTCAATTCCGCACTCTAACAAAAAAGGCCCCACAAACGGGGCCTTTTCACTATCAAATCACACGTCTACCAACGGAAGATCAAGCCGCGACGGCCTGCAGTTCCTTGGTGACCATGGTGCGCAGGGTGACGAGGTCCTTGGCGAAGTTGCGGATGCCTTCCGAAAGCTTTTCGGTCGCCATTGCGTCTTCGTTCATCATCCAGCGGAAGGTCTTTTCATCCATCTCGATCTTCGCCGCGGGCTTCTTCATGTCGGGCGAAAGCTTGCGCTCGAGCTTGCCTTCGTCCTTCGACAGTTCCTCAAGAAGGTTTGGAGCGATCGTCAGGCGGTCGCAGCCGGCAAGGGCCTCGACTTCGGCGGCGCTACGGAACGAGGCGCCCATGACGACCGTCTTGATGTCGTTGGCCTTGTAGTAGTTGTAGATGTCGCGGACGGACAGAACGCCCGGATCTTCTTCCGGCGTGTAGTCCTTGCCGGTCGACTTCTTGTACCAGTCGAGGATGCGGCCGACGAAAGGCGAGATCAGGAAGACCTTGGCATCGGCGCAGGCAACGGCCTGGGCCTTCGAGAAGAGAAGCGTCAGGTTGCAGTCGATGCCGTCCTTCTGCAGGACTTCGGCAGCGCGAATGCCTTCCCAGGTGGAAGCGAGCTTGATGAGGATGCGATCCTTCTCGATGCCGCGTTCCTTGTAGGCAGCGATGATGCTGTGTGCCTTGGCGATCGAAGCCTTGGTGTCGAAGGAAAGGTCGGCGTCGACCTCGGTCGAGACGCGGCCCGGAACCAGCTTCGACAGCGCTGCACCGACGGAGATTGCAAGACGGTCAGCGACGGCAGAGGCAACGGCTTCGGAAGCGCCGCCCTGCTTCTTGCCCCATGCAACGGCTTCCTTGATGCTGTCGGCAAACATCGGCGTGCCGAGGGCCTTCAGAACGATCGACGGGTTGGTCGTGCAATCGACCGGCTTCAGGCGGGCAACCGCTTCGATGTCGCCGGTATCGGCAACCACCGTCGTGATCTCACGGAGTTGGTCAAGCTTGGATGTCATGGTAGGTATCCTTGTTGAATTGGGACTGTTGACCGGTGCGAAATTCCGTCCGATGTTCGACAGACGGTATGAATTTTTCGGCGGATTTACGCACTTCCCTCTCCACTACCTCGGTAACGATGGGAAAGACGCGATGTTCCAGATGCCGTAAGCGGGCTGGCACCACGATGGAGTTCGGTGACTGCAAGAAGCGCAAATGCCGCCAATGACCGTCCGGCTGGCCAGATGTACCGATTGCCGTTTAACCGCACGATTTGCCCTCCTCGATCGGACAAGGACCCGCTTCCCGACAGACTATCACAATTCCGCCGATGTAAAGTCAAGGACATTTGTGCATTTCAATTGACATAAGTTTCAGGCCATAGAATATCTGGAAAAGAGATCCGAAATCGCAGGAACCGTTCTGCACAATTGCGCAGATTTCGCCTTCTACGGCTGCGATATGAACGGACGAGGTTTCCGGAGGACCTGTGGCCAAACTGAGACGTGGAACACATACCGCCTATTCCGAGACGGCGTCACTCAGGCTTCGTGCTGCCTGGCTTTATTATAATCAGGGTCTCACCCAGAAGGAAGTCGCCGAACAGCTCGGCATCAGCCGCACGACCGTTATCCGTCTTCTGGACGAGGCGATGCGACGCAGCGAAGTGCAGATCTGGATCAACGAGGCGATTGACGATTGCGTCGAACTGGCAATCAAGCTGGAGCGCGCCTATGGGCTCGACGAGGCGATCGTCGTGCCCACTCCGCCAAACAGCAGCGCCGATGCCCAGGCCAAGTGCGTGGGCCTGGCGCTCGGCCAGTTCCTGACCGAAGCCATACCGGACAATTACACGATCGGCGTCGGCTGGGGCCGCACGATGACGGCCTCGCTTTCCAGCTTCCGGCCGCCGCGTCGTGATAATTGCAAGGTCGTCTCCCTGCTTGGCGGCATCGTTGCGGTCCAGCAGACCAATCCGATCGATTATACATGGAGGCTGGCCAGCCAGCTCGGCGCGGAATGCTACATGTTCCTTGCACCGCTGCTGGTCGATTCCATCGAGACCAAACGCAATCTCATCGAGAAATGTGGCTTGGAAGCGATCTATCGCCTGGCCGAGAACCTGGATCTGGCGATCGTCAGCTGCGGCGATATCGGCCCGCATTCGACCTCCCTGTCGGAGGGCTTCATTTCCAAGCAGGAGCTGGATCAGCTGATCGATGCCGGCTGTGTCTGCGACACCATGTTCAATTTCCTCGATGCCGACGGCAATTCCATCGACCACAGCATCAACAGCCGGGTCATGTCGGTCGATCTCGACACGCTGAAAAAGGCCAAGCACATCGTGCTGTCTTCGGGCGGCACCCATCGCGCAATGGCGATCCGCGCCACGATCAGGCGCATCGGCTGCAACACGCTGATAACAGACGAAAGCGCTGCCGTAGCATTGCTTGGCCTGGCGCAGGCCAAGGCTGCCTGAGGCCATCAGGCCTGCGCAGATTCCCAGCCAAGCATGGCCCGCTTTCGGGTCAGCCCCCAATGATAGCCGGTCAGGTCACCATTCTTGCCGAGCGCGCGATGGCAAGGCACGACGAAAGAGATGGGATTGCGGCCGACTGCGGCGCCCACGGCCCGCATTGCCGTCGGCTGGCCGATATCCCGCGCGATATCGGAATAGGTGACGGCCTTGCCGAGCGGGATCTTGAGCAAGCTCTCCCAAACACGCACCTGGAAATCCGTACCGATCAGCACGACACGCAACGGCTGGTCGCATGTCCATTTGCCGGGCTCGAAAACCCGCTCCGCATAGGGCGCAGTTGCCTGCGTATCCTCGACATATTGCGCGTTCGGCCAGCGGCAGGTCATGTCGTCAAGGCAGGCGGCCTCATCGCCGCTGTCGCTGAAGGCAAGGCCGGCAAGGCCGCGATCGGTTGCCATGACAAGCGCCGTGCCGAACGGTGATTGATGGAAGCCGAAACGGATGACGAGCCCGCCGCCCTTCGCCTTCCATTCGCCAGGGGACATGGCCTCATGGGTCACGAAGAGATCGTGCAGACGGCTCGGACCGGAAAGCCCGACTTCGATCGATGTTTCGAGCAGGGGCAGGTTTTCCTGCCGCAACAGCCGCTTGGCATGATCCAGCGTCACTGCCTGCAGGAATGCCTTCGGCGACAGGCCGGCCCAGCGAGTAAACGTCTTCTGCAACTGCGTGGGAGATTGGTCGAGCCGCGCAGCAATCGCCTCCAGCGACGGCTGATCGCGATACTCCTCGGTGATGAGTTCGATGACGCGGCGGACCGTATCGTAATCCGCGCCTTCGGGCGTGATGTCGGTCTTGAACTGAGCGATTGCGTTCATGGTCTTTCTCCTTGCCCATGAAATGACCATTCAGGTGCTTCGTTACCACCCGTTTCTTGCCGAAACCGCTAAATTCGACGCTTTACCGTGGCAAGTGCGCCGGTAAACGCTTTTGCAAAGCTCTCGCGATCCTCCGGGCTGAGGAAAGAGCCGATCTCCATGTCGTGCCCCTCGCCGCGAACGTGCATCGACCGGATGCCGACTCCCCGCAGCCGCCGGACGAGGAACCGGACCCAGAATGGATTGAAGCGATGCTCCTCCACCCGGCCCGACGGCGAGACCTTGCGGATGGAAACATCGGTGCGCGAGACGGTGACCTGCTCGCGAACACGGCCGGAGCGATAGTTCAGCCAGAAGGCGCCGTAGAGAAGGAGGAAATCGGCGCCGAAGAAAAGACCGATCGGCCATGCGCCCTGGAGGAAGAACAAGCCGCCATAAAACAGGCAGAACGTCCCCATAAGCACAAGAAGAACCCTGAATCCTTTCCGCCCGAGTGACCGATAGGGAAAAAGCTCGGCCGCAAAGACCGGCCTGTCGCCATCGGGATCAGTGCCCGGATCGCCTTTGCTCATATCGCCGTTGCGTTCCATCATGGCGCATGAGTATAGGTTTTCCATGGCAAATCCGAAACTCAAATCCACTACCCCGGCCCCACAAAAGACTGTGACCACACGCCGCAAGCCGGCAACGGTCCGCAGCGCCTATTCGAAGACGGAAGTGGAGGAAATATTCCGGCGTTTCTCTATCCAGCGGCCGGAGCCGAAGGGCGAGCTGGAGCACGTCAACCCTTTCACACTGGTGGTTGCCGTGGCGCTCTCGGCCCAAGCGACGGACGCCGGCGTCAACAAGGCGACGCGTGCCCTGTTCAAGGTCGCCGACACGCCTGAAAAGATGCTGGAACTCGGCGAAGACCAGGTCCGCGACTACATCAAGACGATCGGGCTCTACCGCAACAAGGCGAAGAACGTCATCGCGCTTTCGCAGATGCTGGTCGACAAGTTCGATGGCAAGGTTCCGCAGACGCGCGACGAGCTGGTGATGCTGCCCGGCGTCGGCCGCAAGACGGCAAACGTGGTGCTATCCATGGCCTTCGGGCAGGCGACGATCGCGGTCGATACCCATATCTTCCGCATCGCCAATCGCATCAAGCTTGCGCCGGGCAAGACGCCTGACGAGGTCGAGCAACGGCTCTTAAAGGTTATTCCCGACCACTATCTCTATCACGCACACCACTGGCTCATCCTGCACGGTCGCTATGTCTGCAAGGCCCGTAAGCCCGAATGCGAACGTTGCGTCATCGCCGATCTCTGTCGGTCGCCCGAAAAGACGGTGGACATACCGGCGCCGCTGGTTGCGCTACCGCCGCAATTGATTGGCGAATAGCGGATCGCGCACGCTCAGCAGCTTGTGCAGATGCACCATCATCGCTGCGGCAAACAGCGGTGTCAGCAGATTGACGATCGGCACCGCCAGGAACGCCGCGATGATCAGGCCGCCCAGGAAAACCGTCGTTGAATGCTTTGCCCGGAAGGATCGCGCTTCCTCCGGCGAACGAAACCGCATGGCGGCGAATTCGAAGAATTCTCGGCCAAGCAGATAGCCGTTGACCAGGAAGAAGGCGATCAGGTTGATGCCCGGCACGAAGAGCAGGATCAGCGCGATAATATTGCCGACGACCACCACGCCCAGGAATTTCAACGACCCGATCATGGCCGGAACGAGCGGCATGGCCGTGCCCGGCCTGTCGGCCGGATAATCGCGCCGCTCCACGACCTCGGCGATATCATCGAGAAAAAGGCCGGCGACAACAGCAGTGACGGGCGAAAGCAGGAAAGCAAGCCCGAATGCCAGACCCACGCCTGCGAAAATCGTGAATACAAAGGCGACCCATCCCGCCCAATCCGGTAGATCCGGAAAGAAGCTTTCGACCCATGGCAGGGCAAAGGCAACAATGGCGCCATGCAAGGCGAGCCATAGCCCGACCAGCAACAGCAGCGTTATGCCAAGTACTTTCCAGAAGAGCTTCCGTGTCTCCGGTGCAAGAAGATTGGCGAGCGCCAGGCGCGCAGCATCGATCACCATACAATAGCCATTCCTAATGGGCAGTTGTTCGCGATGTAATGAGAGATTGCGCCGCCGACAAGGGTCTCCCGCACTGCGGGATAGAATTGAATGCAACTGGCTTATTGTAATGAAGAACACCCTAATATATATTGGGCTACTTTTGAAAACAACAACTTAAACCTGCGAAGCAACCCCCGGGTGTCCCCCACCCGCATCAATTGTTGATGTGTTCAAAGGATCGCCAAATAGATGAGAGACCAGCGAGGCCGACTTGGAAGATCTTAGCCAGAAGCTCAAGCAGTACATGAAATCGGGAACGCCTGCCGAGCGTCGCATCGCCCGGTATTTCTCCGATCATCTGAATGAGCTGCCTTTCGAAACCGCCTCATCCGTCGCCGATCGGCTCGAATTGAGCCCGATGACAGTCGGCCGCTTCCTCAGGGCATTGGGCTATCAGGGGCTTGATGGCATCAAGGTTCATTTGCGCGAGACGGTGGCGCCCACGACGTGGCAGATACCGCATTCCATAGAACAGCTGCAGAAAGACGTGAACGAGGGGCGTCCCTTTGCAGGTCTCATCGCCGAGCAAGTCGAGATGCTCCATCATGTCTATAATCTCGCCGGTCAGCCGCAATGGCTGGATGCCGTCGCCATGGTTCTCGCTTCGAGCGAGGTTTTCGTGGCGACTCACCAGAGCTGCGCAGGACTTGGCCATCATTTCTGCGAGCGACTGACGTCTGCCCGCGACCACGTCTATTTTTCGTCCGGCAACAACGGCAGCTACATCGAACTGCTCGGCCACCAGTCGACGGATGCGATGCTGATCATCATCGATTCGCACCGCTTCTCGAAATCGCGGCTGCTGGCGCGTTCGGCCAGGCGCTCGGGCTACAAGGTCTTGCTTGTAACCGGCCAATATACCGAATGGGCACATGAGTTTGCCAATGCCACCCTTTCCCTCCCTCCGCTGCGCGTAGGCAGCCGGGAAAATATGGTGGCCATGACAGCATTGCTGGAATTCTTCGCCGCAGCCGTTGCTCATTCTGCCGGTGAAGAGGCCGAAGTACGCGCGCGCCGGATCGCTGAACTGGAAGGCATGTTCGCCGACGCACCGTTGCGCTGAAGAGGAACCCTGCGGCTACCAGCTGTTTTTCGCCAACTGCCACTCTCCATCTTCGTCCATCTCGACCCGCTTGTTGCCCCGGTAGAAGATCGGCTTTCCGGTTTTCTTGTCCATGGAGAACCGGCTGGGCGAGAATTTCTGCTTCTCGCCGCCCTGCAGGGCGAGTGCGAGAGCCTCCTTGAATTTCCCGTTTTTGCAAAGGGCGATGAATTCTTCTTCATTCATGGAGCATGACCTGCAAGAGCCGAAACAAGCGTTTCGACGTTTGGTTTGATATGAGTGCAGCTCTTTGTCACATCGGCCTCACGAGGGGAACCCTATGTCACTCGACTGCCAAGCGACATCATCGCCCCGATCGGCCTTTTAATCCATCTTTTCCAGCTCGGCGCGATGCCGGTACATGGCCAGAAAACGGCGATAGTCGCGATCGTAGATTGCCTTCTTGCTTTCATCGGGCAGCCGTTCATGCCCACCCGGATACATGGCGGCACCGGCCGCGGCGATATCGGCATGCAGCCCGCAGGAGACGGAAGCGGCGATCGCAGTGCCGAGCAGAACAGCCTCGTTCATGGCAGGCACGATCACCTTGCATCCCGTCACATCGGAATAAAGCTCCATGAGCACGGCGTTTTTGACATGGCCCCCCGCCACATGCAGCGTATCGGGACGATACCCGTATTCATGCATTTTTTCGAGGATGTGGCGGATGCCGAGCGCGATGCCGACGCTTGTGCGCCAATAGAGACGGCAGAGCCCGTCGAACGATGTGTCGAGCGTCATGCCACTGATCACGCCGACCCCATGCGGATCGGCAAGCGGCGACCGGTTGCCGTGAAAATCCGGCAGGACATGGATGCGCGAGGCAAAGCCGTCACCCTCGGCGGCGCGCAGTTCCGCGATCCGGGCAACGATGCGCTCATGCAGCGCCGCATTCGGTTCACCGCCGGCTGCATGCATCCGCACGATATGATCGAGCAACGCGCCGGTCGCGGATTGGCCCGCCTCCACCAGCCAGGTGTCCGGGAACACCGCTTCGTAATAGGGGCCCCACATGCCGGTGCTACGCTTGCGTTCCTTCGAAAAGGCAACGATGCAGCTCGACGTTCCCGCAATCAGGGCCAGTTGCCGCTCCAGCCCGGCCGAATCTCCGGCATAGCCGCCCAGCGCTCCCAACGCCCCCGCATAGGCGTCGATCATGCCTGCTGAAACGTGGCAGGATTGATCAAGCCCCAGCGCTTCGGCAGCTTCTGCCGTGAGCGTGCCGACGCTGGAGCCGACGGGAGCGGTCTCCTCCGGAAGATTGCCCCGCACTTTCAGGTCCGGAAGCCCGATCAGTTCCAGAAAATCCGCCTGCCAGCCGGGCTTGCGATGGGCGAGATAGTTCCATTTCGCCGTCAGGGTGCAGCGTGACCGCGCCAGCGAGCCTGTCGACTTCCAGGTCATGAAATCGGCGAGATCGAAGAAGTAGCCGCTCTTTTCCCAGGTGTGCGGCAGGTTCTTCTTCAGCCACATCAGCTTGGGCATTTCCATTTCCGGCGACATGAAATGACCGGAATATTCGAGCACGCCATGTTCGGTCGTCGTGCAGAAATCGGCTTCCCGCAATGCGCGATGATCGAGCCAGACGATTGTGTCGAAATGCGTCCCGCCTTCGCTGGAAACGCTGATCGGCTGCCCCTGCGTATCGCGCACGACCAGCGAGCAGGTCGCATCGAAGCCGATGGCGCCGACGGCTGACGCATCGACACCGGCGACCGAGCGGGCGTCCCGCACCGCGGCGCATACGGCAGCCCAGATATTTTCGGAATTGTGCTCGGCGTGATTCTCGCGCGGGCGATTCATGAGAATGGGATGCTCGCCCTTCCCAAGCAGCCGCCCCCGCGAATCGAACAACCCGGCGCGGGCACTGCCCGTGCCGACATCGACCGCAACCACATGATCACGCATCAGTTATGAGCCCCGTCCGACCTATGTTTTCGAACAAGGTGTATCAAATCCGGCATCGCGTCAAACACGACTTCAGGGGAAAGCTGCTGCAATTCCGCCCGGTAGCTCGGCGAATGCGCGTGGGATCCGCCGGTGAAAGCAAAGACCGTCATCCCCGCCGCCCGTGCCGCCACGATCCCGGCGGGACTGTCTTCGATGACGATGCAGCGCGATGGTTCGACATGCATTTGCCTGGCGGCATGGAGAAAGAGATCCGGAGCCGGCTTGCCACGTTCCACCATGGAAGCGCTGAAAATGTGGGGATCGAGCCGGCCGAGAAGCCCCGTGATACCGAGCGACAGCCGGATGCGCTCAAGCTGGCTGGAGGATGCCACGCAGCAGGGGATATCAAGGGTATCGATCGCCTCGCCGATCCCATCGATCGGTTTCAGCTCGGTGCGGAAGCGCGCGTAGAGATCGTTGCGTATACGGTCGAGAAATTGTTGATCGGCAAAAACGTTGAACTCCGTCTCCAGCGTGCTGATCAATGTCGCGAGGCTTCGACCGAGGAAGCGCTGATAGGCCCCCTCTTCATCGATCTCGATGCCGGCATCGCGCATCGCCTGGACGAGAACGCTGATGGAAATCGGCTCGCTGTCGACGAGCACGCCGTCGCAGTCGAAGATTACGAGCCCTTTTTCCGTATCAGCCATGGCCGATCCAACCTGTGCCTGGTTTGTCGCCGGCGCCTCAAAGTCGGGCGCCGGATCTTGCTTATGCGAGTTGCGTAAACCGAAGCTTACGCGAAAAAGGCCCTCACCTATTTCGCCAGCTTGCCGTCGAGATAAAGCTGCAGCGTCGCGCGCGTGCCCTTCTCCCAAAGCGTCTGCAGCGCATCGGCAAAACGCTTGCGGAAGAGGTCGGACTTGGCGACTTCGCCGAAGATGTCTTCGAAGACGAGGAACGCCATCGGATCGTCCTTCGCCTTGACGGCAGCCTCGTGCAGACGATCGGCGCTTGCATCGTTGAAGACGATCTTCTGGCCGCTGTCGGTCGTGCCTTCGAAATAACGGCACCAGAGCGCCGAGACCAGGGCCAGACCGACAATGTCCCTGCCCTGGCGCAGATTGTCGAGCGTCGAGGGCAGAATGAACTTCGGCTGGCGGTTGGAGCCGTCCTGCGCCAGGCGCGGGATCGTATCGGCGATCTTCGGGTTGAGCAGGCGATGCTCGATCAGCGCGAAATAGTCCGTCAATGAAGTATTCGGCACCGGCGGCACGATCGGGATGATCTCGTCATTCTCGAGCTTGGCGAGGAAGGCGCGAATCAGCGGATCTTCCATGGAGTCGTGAACGAAATGAATATCCATCAGCGCAGCCGGATAGGCGATGGCCGCATGGCCACCATTCAGGATGCGGATCTTCATGTGCTCATAGGGCGTGACATCGGGAACGAAAGTGACGCCGACCTTCTCAAGCGCCGGGCGACCGAGGGTGAACTTGTCCTCCAGCACCCATTGCTTGAACTCTTCGCAATAGACCGGCCAGTTGTCCTCGATCTTGAAGGCATCCTTGAGCAGGTCGATTTCGCGCTGGCCGGTCGCCGGCGTGATGCGGTCCACCATGGCGTTCGGGAAGGCGACATTCGCCTTGATCCAATCGGCAAGATCAGGATCGGAAAGCCTAGCCGTGCCGACAACGGCATTGGTCGTGACCACGCCATTATGCGGAATGTTGTCGCAGGACATGACGGTGAAGGGAGCAACGCCCTTGTCGCGCCGTGCCTTGAGGCCGGCAACGATGAGGCCGAAGACCGTCTTCGGCTCATCAGGATTCTTTCCGTCCGCGGCAATCGCCGGATGAGCCGGGTTGAACTTGCCTGATGCGTCGATGAAGTAGCCGCCTTCGGTGATCGTCAAGGAGACGATGCGGATCGAGGGATCCGCGAGCTTGGCGATGATCGCCTTGGCGTCGCCGGGCGGCAGGATATCGATCATCGGCGCGGTGACGCGCGCCGCCGTCTTGTTGTTGTCCTGCTCGACGATGGTCGTCAGGAAATCCTGCGCCGCAAGCTTTTCGCGCATGGCGGCATCGGAGGGGAGAACGCCGGCGCCAATTATGGCCCAGTCATGGTCCTGCCCCAGATTGAAAAGATCGTCGAGATAAATGGCTTGGTGGGCGCGATGAAAATTACCGACGCCGAAATGAACAATGCCGGCCGAAAGCTTCGACCGGTCATAAGCCGGGATGGTCGCCGTTGCCGACACGTCCTTTAGTGTTGCCAGCGATAGTTTCGTCATGACTCAAGTCCTTCTGAAAGGTCTTTATATGCGGCAACCTCCGGGGTTCCCGCAGGATAAACCCGGGCCTTCTCTGGTCCGGGCACGTCTCTCATGTGCCGCAGGGTCTGCGGACAGCAGGCGATTAGATCGACAGGCCCTTGTCATTGAACTTGTGGATGCGGGTCTTATCAGGCGTCAGATAGACGATATCGCCGGCGCGGGACGCAAAGTCGCCGCTGCCACGGGCCGTAACCGGGCCGATCCCTTCGACATCCACATGCAGGAAAGTGTCGGAGCCTAAGTGTTCGGCCACGGTGATCCTGCCCTTCCAGTCGCCGCTCTCATGCGAGAGGATGAGATGCTCCGGGCGAATGCCGATCGTATGGGCGCCCAAACTCTGCGCGGACGCACCGTTGACGAGGTTCATTTTTGGCGAGCCGATGAAGCCCGCGACGAAGAGGTTGCGCGGGTTCTTGTAGAGCTCCAACGGCGAGCCGACCTGCTCGATATTGCCGCGGTTCAAGACGACGATCTTGTCGGCCATGGTCATCGCCTCGACCTGGTCGTGCGTGACGTAGATCATCGTCGTCTTGAGCTGCTGGTGCAGTTCGCTGATTTCGAGGCGCATATTGACACGCAGCGCAGCATCGAGGTTCGACAGCGGCTCGTCGAACAGGAAGGCCGATGGCTGGCGAACGATCGCGCGGCCGATGGCGACGCGCTGGCGCTGGCCGCCCGAAAGCTGGCGGGGCTTGCGCTCCAGATAGTCGGTCAGGTTCAGGACGCGGGCGGCATCGGCGACCTTGCGGTCGATTTCGGCCTTGTCCATGTTCGCCATCTTCAGGGGGAAGGCGATATTATTGCGCACACTCATATGCGGATAGAGCGCGTAGGACTGGAAGACCATCGCAAGACCGCGCTCCGAAGGCGGCCTCTCCGTTACGTCCTTCCCGTCGATGACGAGCTTGCCTGCCGAAAGATCCTCGAGGCCGGCGATCAGGCGCAGCAGGGTCGATTTTCCGCTACCGGACGGGCCGACGAAGACCACGAATTCGCCATTTGCGATCTCGAGATCGACGGATGGAATGACCTGGACGTCTCCGAAGACCTTCGAGACTTTTTGAAGGGTAATGCTGCCCATGTTTCTCTCCCTGGAGTCTTTATTTTACTGCGCCGAAGGTCAGGCCGCGGACGAGTTGCTTTTGGCTGAACCAGCCGAGAATGAGGATCGGCGCGATCGCCATGGTCGAAGCCGCCGAAAGCTTGGCGTAGAACAGGCCTTCGGGGCTGGAGTAGGACGCAATGAAGGTCGTCAGCGGCGCCGCATTCGACGTGCTGAGATTGAGCGTCCAGAAGGCCTCGTTCCATGCCAGGATGATGTTGAGCAACAGCGTCGACGCAATGCCCGGAACAGCCATCGGCGTCAGCACGTAGACGATCTCCTTCATCAAGGTCGCGCCGTCCATGCGAGCCGCTTCGAGGATTTCGCCAGGAATTTCCTTGAAGTAGGTGTAGAGCATCCAGACGATGATCGGCAGGTTAATGAGCGTCATTACCCCGACCAGCCCGATCCGGCTGTCCAGCAGACCGGAATTGCGGAAGATGAGGTAGATCGGAATGAGCGCGCCGACCGGCGGCATCATCTTCGTCGACAGCATCCACATCAATACGTCTTTGGTGCGCTTCGTCGGCGAAAAGGCCATGGCCCAGGCGGCGGGAATGGCAATGATCAGGCCGATGATGGTCGAGCCGAAGGCGATGACAACCGAGTTGAAGAAATGCAGGAAATAGTCCGATCGGGCCTGCACCTCGGAATAATTCTCGGTCGTCCAATGGAAGAAGAGGAAGCTCGGAGGCGAGGCGACCGCCTCCCCCTCCGTCTTGAAGCTGGTCAGGAACGTCCACAGGATCGGGAAGAAGATCAGGAGGGCCAGCGCCCAGGCGATGACCGAGATGACCACTTTGCGGCGGGTAGAAACGCTACGTGCCATCTCAAGCCTCCAGATTCTTGCCGACAATGCGGACGAGGAAGATCGCGACGATATTGGCAAGGACGACGGCGACGATACCACCTGCCGATGCGCCGCCGATGTCGAACTGCAACAGGGCCTGCGAATAGACGAGATACGTCAGGTTCGTGCTGTCGGTGCCCGGGCCGCCATTCGTCGTGACAAGGATTTCTGCAAAGACCGAAAGCAGGAAGATCGTCTCGATCAGGATCACGACCGTGATGGCACGAGCCATATGCGGCAGGATGATATAGATGAACTTCGAGATCGGGCCGGCTCCGTCCATTTCGGAGGCTTCCTTCTGCTCCTCGTCGAGCGACTGCAGTGCAGTCAGCATGATCAGGGTCGCAAAGGGCAGCCATTGCCAGGCGACAATGATGATGATCGACAAAAGCGGAATGGTCGCAAGCCAGTCCAGCGGCTGCAGTCCCACCAGCTTGAACAGGTATGCGAAGAGCCCGTTCACCGGGTTCATGAACATGTTCTTCCAGACCAGCGCCGCAACTGTCGGCATGACAAAGAACGGCGCAATCACAAGAATGCGCACGATCCCCTGGCCGAACATCGGTTGGTCGAGAAGAAGGGCAAAGGCGATGCCGCCGATGATGGTGATCACGAGCACGCCGGCAACGAGCAGCAGCGTGTTGAGCAGCGCATCGAAGAAGGCCGGATCGGTCAGGAAGTATTGGTAGTTGGTAAAGCCGATGAATTCGTGTTCGCCGGGATTGAGCAGATTGTAGTTCAGCGTCGAGAAATAGATCGTCATGACGAGCGGGACGATCATCCACGCGAAAAGAAGGAGAACCGAGGGCGCCATCATCAGGCGCGCGGAAGAACGGGTGTGTAACGTCGCCATGGCAAGGACCAATCTTGTCTAAATCTCGGGAGAATGGCCGCAAAACAGCGGAAATAAAAGAGGTCGCCGAAGAGTAGTTCGGACGGCGACCTAGGTGAGGGAGCGGAGGTCACTCCCTCGTTCTCTCGGGAGGGCTTCTTACTTGGGATAGCCAGCCTTTTTCATTTCGCGCGTCGTCAGCTGCTGTGCACTCTTCAGTGCGGCATCGACGGTGACCTGACCGGCGAGTGCAGCAGAGAATTGCTGGCCAACGGCCGTACCGATGCCCTGGAATTCCGGAATGGCGACGAACTGGACGCCGACATAGGGAACGGGCTTGACGGTCGGATGCTTCGGATCAGCCGAATTGATCGAGTCCAGGGTCATCTTCGCGAACGGAGCTGCCTTCTGGTAATCGGCATTGGCATAGAGCGAAGCGCGGGTTCCGGGAGGAGCGTTCAGCCAGCCTTCCTTTTCCGCAACGAGGTTGGTGTAGTCCTTGCTGGTTGCCCATGCGACGAACTTCTCGGCAGCTTCGGCCTTCTTGGTGCTGGCCGGGACGGCGAGGTTCCAGGCCCAGAGCCAGTTGCCGCGCTTGCCGAGACCAGTGTCCGGAGCAAGAGCAAAGCCGACCTGATCGGCGACCTTGGACTGCTTCGGATCGGAAACGAAGGAAGCAGCAACCGTCGCGTCGATCCACATGCCGCACTTGCCGGTCTGGAACAGAGCGAGGTTTTCGTTGAAGCCGTTGGAGGAGGCGCCCGGAGGTCCGTCTTCCTTCATCATCTTGACGTAGAAGTCGAGGGTCTTCTTCCACTCGGGCTGATCGAACTGGGCATTCCACTTTTCATCGAACCAGCGAGCGCCGAACGAGTTCGACATCGCCGTCAGGAACGCCATGTTTTCGCCCCAGCCGGCCTTGCCGCGAAGGCAGATGCCGTAGACTTCATGGTCCTTGTCGGTGATCTTCTTGGCCGCGTCGGCGATGAAGTCCCAGGTCGGGGCATCAGGCATCTTCAGCCCGGCCTTGTCGAACAGATCCTTGCGGTACATGACCATCGAGCTTTCGCCGTAGAACGGAGCTGCATAGAGCTTGCCGTCTTCGGTCAGACCGCTGCGGATGGCCGGAAGAAGGTCGTCCACATCGTAGCTGGCGCCGAGATTGTCGAGCGGCAGCAGCCATCCCTGCTTGGCCCAGATCGGAACTTCATAGGTACCGATCGTGACAATATCATACTGGCCACCCTTGGTCGCGATGTCGGTCGTGACCTTCTGGCGCAGGACGTTTTCTTCGAGGGTTACCCACTGCAGATCGATGTCCGGATTCTTCTTCTTGAAGTCATCCGTCAGCTTCTGCATGCGAACCATGTCACCGTTGTTGACGGTAGCGATGGTCAGCGTCTCTGCAGAGGCCATCCCAGCAAGCATTGTTGCCGAGCAGATGCTCAGCAGAAAAGTCTTCAATTTCATATCTTCCTCCCAGAAGAAAAGAAAATCTGAGCATTCGCTTTGCTCATGGGCAATTACTCACGCATTATTGCAAAAAGTCAATGCACATTCGTTGCTGCGATGCCGAACATGCAACCTAACTATCTGAAAATGAAGAAAATAATTTTTGCTCAGTCTCTGAGCAAAAATTCAGCAGTAGCCTCGTCGGTGATCAAACCGTTGATCTGATGACCTGTCAGGGCCGCCTTGATGGCCGAAAGCTTTCGCTTGCCCTTGGCGATACCGATGACCGAGGAAGTCTCCCGTGACGGTATGGGCGCACTGGCGACCCTATCGTTGATCGGGTCGACGAGGAGCCTCCCCTGCCCGTCGAAGACCCAGCCGCAGATCTCGCCGGCAGCGCCGCGCTTCATCAGCGCCAGCATCTCATCCTTTTCAAGGAAACCATCGAGGCAGAGTGGCGCGTCGATCCCCATTTCGCCAATGCCGACGAAAGTAACATCGGCCTGCGCGCTGATATCGAGCGTCGAGCGCACCAGCGCCTGCGCATGCAGGACTTCGCGGTCCTCGGAAGCGGTCACGAGCACCGGCAGCGGCATTGGATAATGCCGCGCCTTGATCGCATCCGCCATGCTGAAGATGACGTTGTAATAGGCGGCCGAGCCGTCAGGACCGATATTGCCGGTGAGCGAAACGACGCGGTGCTGCGGACATTCGATGACGGGCAACTGATCGACCGCCGCCTTCAGCGTGCGACCCGTCCCGATGGCCAGCACGA
Organism: Neorhizobium sp. P12A; assembly: GCF_008365395.1. Lineage (NCBI taxonomy): Bacteria > Pseudomonadati > Pseudomonadota > Alphaproteobacteria > Hyphomicrobiales > Rhizobiaceae > Neorhizobium > Neorhizobium sp. P12A. Next base: position 1,224,679 of record NZ_QOVX01000001.1, read on the forward strand.
TGGGATCGCTGCGCTTCAGCCAGCGCTCGATCTCCGCCGCTGCCGCTTCAGCGATCCCGACCGTGGTTGAACTGGAGCCGGCATCGCTGGGAACGACTTCGACATGCTTGAGATCATATTTGTCGCGCAGGGCTCGAGCCAGTTCGAGACAGGCCGCGATCGGGTGATCGAGCCGGACCTTGATCAGACGTTCAGCCACGGCAAGCGACACAAGGCGCTGCGCCGACTGTCGGGAAATCCCCATCGCCGAGGCGATCTCGTCCTGCGTCCGTCCCGCAACATAATAGAGCCAGCCGGCACGTGCCGCATCGTCGAGCCGCCCATGGCTTTCCAACTTCCTCGCCATCATGGTCCTTCTATGCAAAACAGCAGCGGACCCCCGACGTCGCCGGGGGAAATGGTGCGATGTTTCACAGACTACTGAATGTCCGGCGGAATGACGCCCTTGGTCAAGGTGAAACAACCATAGAAGCGCCGCTCGCCGGTCTGGATCACGCAATAGGCATTCTTGGCGCGTTCGTAGAAGGCGAAACGCTCGACCGGCACCAGCGGCCAATGCTTGCCCTCGGCGCGATCGATCTCGGCCTGCACTTCCTTGCGAGGCCCGGGAATCTCATCGGGCGCGCCGACGACTTCCATGCAGGCTGCAGCATCGTCGATGAAGCTGTCGAGCGGCATCAGGGAAAGGATGGCGGCGGCGGCCTGCGCGGACGTGACGTTGTCGATGCGCAGCAGCTTGCCAAGTCGCGTCTGACGAGCAATCGCATCGGCCGGAAAATTCGTATCCACGATGACAAGCATGTCGCCATGTCCCATCGCCTTCAACGCATGAAGCACATCCGCATTGAGCAGCGGTGAAATTCCCTTCAACATGGGCAAACGTCCTCTAATATGTGGCGGCATCGCCATCAGACGTGCCGTTCCTCCTGCCGGACAAAACAAGTAATCGTGGCTTCGATTTCTGTCCATAGCCGCCGTGAACGTTCTCGATCACCGATCGAACACCAGGATTTATCGACCCGTTCAATTATGACACTTCCGTTGCGGCTTATTTCGGCCTTTATTGGATCGCCTATCACCATGGCGCCCCTTCATAAACACACGTCAACCGTGAGGAACGAGTGAGAATCCTGCTCATTGAAGATGACGAAACGCTCGGGAGCGCCGTTCGCGATCATATCGTTGCTGCGACGCATGCGGTGGACTGGGTGAAGCAACTGAATGACGCGGCGGAAGCATCACGCGCCGTGCACTACGGCCTTATTCTGCTCGACCTGCAACTCCCTGATGGTAGCGGCGTCGAATTTCTCAAAAGCCTGCGCCGCGAATCGAATGAGACCCCCGTCATCATTCTCACCGCCAGGGATCAGATCACTGACAGGATCGAGGGCTTGAACAGCGGCGCCGACGATTACCTCGTCAAGCCCTTCAATCTCGGCGAACTCTCTGCACGCATCATGGCTGTCGCCCGCCGCTATTCAGGCAGCCCACAGCCGACAATCCGCGTCGGCGACATCGAGATTGACCAACCCCAGCGTCGCCTGACGATTTCCGGCAAGGACGTCATTCTGACAGGCCGAGAATGGGCCGTCCTCGACCTTCTCGTGGTGCGGCCGGGCGCGATCGTGTCGAAGGACCGTATCGAGGAGGCGCTATATTCCTTCGGGTCGGAAATCGAGAGCAATACCGTGGAAGTCTATATCAGCCGGCTGCGCAAGAAGATCGGCAAGGATCGCATCAGCACAGCCCGAGGCGTCGGCTATTATCTGGGTGAGCGATGACCGAGCGCATGAAGCTGAACCGAGTCAGCATTACCCGCCGCCTGATCACGACGCTGACCGGCATGGTGGTGATCTTCTGGCTGATTGCGGTTGGACTGGGCGCCTATGTCATGAACCGCGAGCTAGCGGAAATATTCGACGGCACGCTGCAGGAAACGGCCGAACGCCTGATGCCGCTCGTCCTCGACGACCTGGGGCAGCGCGCTGGCGAGAACGATGAACAGCGCCTCCAGGAAATCCAGCAGGGCTTGAACAGGGAATATCTGACCTACCAGGTTCTCGACGCGACGGGAAAAATCATCCTGCATTCGCAGGAAGCTCCGACCGTCCCCTATGAAGTCCCGCTTAAGATCGGTTTTCACAACACGCCGAAATATCGAATCTACACCGAAACTGCCATGAACGGCACGCTCTTCCTGCATGTCGCCGACGCCTTCCGCAATCGCCGGGAAGCCGTGCGCGAGGGCACCGTCGCCCTGCTCTGGCCGCTGCTCTTGCTCATTCCTGTCAGCATGGCCGCCATCTGGTTTATCGTCAGCCGTTCGCTTGCGCCGATCGACAGATTGCGCACCGAGATCGGCACCAAGGACAGCGGCAACATGGCGTCGCTGGAAAGCGATACCCTGCCGCGCGAATTGCGGCCGATCGCACGCTCGGTCAACCTTCTTCTCGGCCGCCTGCGTGCCGCGCTGGATGCGGAGCGGGAATTTACCTCGAACAGCGCCCACGAGCTACGGACCCCGATCGCCGGAGCTCTGGCACAGACGCAGCGGCTCATTGCGGAACTGCCGGCAGGTCCCTTGGTCGAGCGTGCCGGACGCATCGAGACCTCGCTCGCCAATCTCGGCCGGCTTGCCGAAAAGCTGCTTCAGCTCGCCCGCGCGGAGGCGGGCATCGGTACTGCCGAAAAGCCCGTCGATCTGGCGCTGATCATACAGACGGTCGTCAGCGACTACGACCGCGACACGGAAACATCAGGCCGCATCCTGAACGAATGCCAGCCTGATGGAGCATTGGTCCGCAACGTCGACATCGACGCTTTCGCAATCGTGCTGAGAAACCTCATCGAAAACGCGCTGTTGCATGGCCATGCCGAAGGCGAGGTCATCGTCAAGGCCGAGTCAGGCGCGATCCGAGTCATAAACGGCGGCGAAGCTGTGCCCGCCAACGATCTGGTCGACCTGAAGCGACGGTTCCGGCGCGGCCGGACCAAGGCTGCCGGTTCAGGCCTCGGCCTTGCAATTGTCGACCGCATCATAGGCCAGATGGGCGGGCGCCTCGATCTCATCTCTCCGGTGCCCGGTCAGACCGACGGCTTCGAAGCCAGGATCACGATGCGGTAATATTCGGCAGCCCGGATTATTCTTGCATTGATCGGCAAAGGGTGCGAGCAAGCGCGAAAGGCTCCACGGGCGGATATCATGATCGTTTCTTTTGACATTGGTGGCTCTGCCATCAAGGGCGGCATTGCCCGATCGGACACCGAGATCGTGCCGCTTGCCCGGCGCCCAACCCCGAAAGACGATTTCACGCAGTTTGTCGCAACGCTCCGCGAACTGATCGGCGAAGCTGGCGAAACGCCGGACTGCATTTCATTTTCCATCGCCGGCGTTGTCGATCCCGATACCCAGGCGCTGACCTGCGCCAATATCCCCTGCATCCATGGACGTCGCCTCGCCGCCGACCTGGAAGCAGAACTCGGCTATCGCGTGCTGATCGCCAATGATGCCGATTGCTTCGCCATGGCCGAGGCCATGTCCGGTGCGGGACGCGGGCACCGCATCGTCTTCGGCGCCATTCTCGGCACCGGCGTTGGCGGGGGGCTGGTTGCCGATGGGCGGCTGATCAATGCCGCGGGCGGCTTTGCCGGAGAATGGGGCCATGGCCCGATCATCGCCTCCTTCGCCGGGACGCCGCCGGTCGCCATTCCGGCCTATCCCTGCGGCTGCGGCCAGAAGGGTTGCGTCGACACGGTCGGCGGTGCGCGCGGCATCGAGAAACTTCACCGTACGCTGCATGATATCGACCTGCGCAGCGAGGAGATTATCGACCTCTGGCGCAAGGGCGATGAAAAAGCCGGGCGCACATTGGATGTCTATATGGACCTCGTGGCCCCGCCGCTTGCACTCACGGTCAACATTACAGGCGCGACAATCGTTCCCGTTGGCGGCGGCCTGTCGAATGTCGAGCCTCTGCTGGCAAGGCTTGATGCTGCGGTCCGCTCCAGGATCCTGCGAAAATTCGACCGCCCTCTCGTCGTCCAAAGCCAGTGCAAGGTCGAGCCCGGCCTGATCGGCGCAGCCCTGCTCGGACTTAAATATGCAGAAGAACGCGACCATGCTGCTTGAAGTCTGTGTCGAAGACATTGCCGGCCTGTTGCAGGCAATCGACGGCGGCGCCGACCGTATCGAGCTCTGCAGCGCACTCGCCGTTGGTGGATTGACGCCGAGCGCCGGCCTTATGGCGGCTGCAGCTGCCCAGCCGGTTCCCTCCTACGCCATGATCCGCCCGCGAGCCGGCAGTTTCATTTACTCATCCGACGAACTCGACGTGATGAAGGCAGACATCGACGCTGCCCGTCATGCCGGTCTTCCCGGCGTGGTGCTCGGAGCTTCCCTGCCCGATGGGCGGCTGGACGGCGAAACGCTGAAAGCGTTGGTCAAGCAAGCCGACGGTATGGGCCGGACGCTTCACCGGGCCTTCGACCTCGTTCCTGACATCGAGGAAGCCGTCGAACTGGCCGTCGAACTCGGCTTTGAGCGCATATTGACGTCAGGTCGGGAAAAGACGGCGCCAGAAGGCGTGGAGACCATTGATCATGCGATCAAGGTTGCAGCAGGACGCATCTCCATCATGCCCGGCTCTGGGGTCAATCGCCAGTCGGTCTCCAAACTGCTGCCGCGTCTCACAGTGACCGAAATCCACGCGTCCTGTTCCGTGGCCGAAGACGAGCAGGACCCACTTTTGCTTGCGCTGGGGTTCGCTGCTCCGACAAGCCGCCGCACGGATGCCGCGACGGTGCGCGCCCTCAAGTTGCGCATCGGCTGAGATATTTCTCGGCCGGTTTCCGAGCATATTCGAACACAATTGCCAGACGCGCTTAAAACATGCATGAGTTAGTCAAGAAGCGAGGATCGTGACTGCGGAAAGCTGCGCTCCGGGCTGCAGAATAAAATGCAAACCTACCGCTTTGAACTGAATTTAGAACCGTAGAGATTTGCTTCGAGATTTGAGCAAGGCGTAGTTTTCAGTATGTCGATCGCGCCGCCGCGGAAGAAAAGCAGAGCCGTTTTCTGGATCTCGACGATCATCATCGGCACCGCCATTCTGGCGACAGTTCTTCTGGCAAACGACAAACGCAATCTCAGAACGCTGACCCAATACTATCACATAACCTGGTTCGACGGCTGGCTTCATCAGGATGTGCCGGTCGCCGCAAAGCCGGTCGTAGCCGTAAGAACAAAGCCGAGATTGGCACAGGTGCAGGCACAGATACCCTTGCCGGAACACGCCTTCGATAAGGCACCTTCAACGATGCCGGTCAGTTTCATCAGGACCTGGAAGATTTCTGGCGAAGACCTTTGCGCAAAATTGGCGGATGCCGGCCTGCCCGTCAGCAAATGGAAACAGAGCGGCTTCGATACCGGCACTTTCGAATGCAGCTATGAGGCCCAGAACGGGAAAGGCGATAACGAAGCTTCCTTCTTCATCATCGTGCGCGGTACGGAAACCGGTGAACTTGCCAATGTCCGGCTCAAGGTCATCCTGCCCGACACCGACGGCGGGCGGGCGTTTCGGGACAAGTTTGTAAACACAGTCACGACGCTTGTGACAGAAAGCCAATGGCCCGACTTCCAGGCCGCCCTGGAACCTATCGGCAGGCTTGAGAATGTCACGCTGGCCGCGTTCGGCGCGAAACTGACCTTCTCGCACGAATTTGAGGATGCCAGGCGTTTCAATTTCGTCCTCGACCTGGAAAGGACGACTCCAGAGCAACGCCGGGAGGGCGATTATTTCGACACGTCGAAATGGTTGCCAGTGCCTCCGCAGGCTGCAAATGCCAGATAAAGATCGCAGAACCCGACTGGGTAGAAGAATATCAGCCGCCGGACCGTGTATAGGGCCGAGGTCCGCGTTCCAGAATGTGATGGCGATAGTAAGAGCCGGGCGAATCCGCGTTGATCAGGTTTTTATAAACCTGCTCGGGAATATCCGAATATGGTACTATTCTGCCGCTCTTGAATTCGATTTCCAGACGAGCCAGCGAGGAATCATACCTCACGGCGGAAATCAGCCTTGAATTTACGAGGATCTTTTCCATATCGCACATTCCAATCATTCAAAATAAGCTGGAATCGCTCAGTGGCACTGATCAATATCTCCGCAGTCTAAACTGCGTCATCATTGATCTGAAAGATATCTGTTGCAATGCACAAAACAATAACCAAGACATTAATAGCCGTCAATGCTTTTGTGCGGCGCGACGATTATATACTGTTTTGGAATGATACACTCGATCACGAAAAATTGTGACTTGATACCTTCACAATGCATTCTTTGAGGCACACTCTGCCCACCTGCCGAAATCCGCAGCAAATGATCGCAACGCGGCCGCTTTTTGTTGCACTGCACGATCTATAGTGCTGAAATGGTAATGATTGTTGAGCCGGAAATCGCCGGCGGATTTACGGACAGGGTCCCCCAGTAGCCCTGGACGCGGAAAGCCTATTGCATGACCTCCACAGATGAAGCCTCCGAAGGCAGCCCTACCTTCGTCACCGAACGAGATCCTCGCCTCCGCTATATCATCCCAGCCGTCGTCGCGGTCGGCTTCCTGATGGAGCAGCTGGATTCCACGATCATCATCACTGCGGTGCCCGATATCGCCAAGAGCCTTGCCACGACGCCGGTGCGCATGAATCTTGCTGTCACGACCTATATCCTCACGCTTGCCATGTTCATTCCGGTCAGCGGCTGGTTTGCCGATCGTTTCGGTGCGAGGCGTATTTTCACGCTGTCGCTGTTTCTCTTCACCCTCGGCTCGATCCTCTGTGGCATGGCCACAAGCTTTCCGATGCTGATTGCCACGCGCGCCCTCCAAGGCTTCGGGGGCGCCATGATGACACCGGTCGGCCGGCTGATTCTGATCCGCAGCTTCCCGCGCAGCCAGCTGGTGACTGCCATGACCTATATGACGCTGCCTGCAATCATCGGGCCTGTCATCGGACCCGTTCTCGGTGGCTTCCTGACCACCTATCTGTCCTGGCGCTGGATCTTCTGGGTCAACCTGCCCTTCGGCATCATCGGCATGGTCGCCGCCCTGCGCTACGTCGAGGACACCGACCGCGACAGCAGCCTCAAGTTCGATTTTCCTGGCTTCGTGATGGTCGGCCTCGGCTGTGTCCTGCTGCAATACGGCATCGAAAATGTCGGCCGCCCGACAATTCCAGTCCCGGCCATCGCAGCCGTTCTTATCGCAGCCTTCCTTCTGCTCGCCGGCTTCGTGCAGTATGCAAAGACCGCTGAATCCCCGGCCGTCGATCTCACGCTCTTTCGCCTGCGGACCTTCCGGGTGGGAACGCTCGCCGGCGGCATCTGTCGCGTCGGCCTGAACGGCGTGCCCTTCCTTCTGCCGCTGATGCTGCAGGTTGGCTTCGGCCTGAGCCCGATCATATCCGGCACACTGACCTTCGTAAGCGCCCTTAGCGCGCTTGCCGTGCGTCCGGTCTCGGCTCGATTGCTTCGCCTCTATGGCTTCGACCGCGTATTGACGTGGAGTGCCGTGTTCGGCTCTGCCATCGTTGCCGGCTTTGCCCTGATGGGCCCTGATACGCCACGCTGGTTTATCATGGCCTATGTCTTCGTCTTCGGCATTGCCCGCGCGGCCCAGTTCATGACCTCGAACACGCTGTCCTATTCGGACACGCCAGCCGCCCAGCTTAGCCGCGCGACCAGCCTCGGCGGCGTTCTGCAGCAGTTGAGTGTCAGCTTCGGCATATCGATCGCTGCCATGCTGCTCGGGCTTGTAACGCTCGACGGATCGCAGCTCACACCGGAGAAGTTCCATCTCGCCTTCTTGTTGATGGCGATCATTCCGTTGCTGGGATTGCCCGGTTTTCTGCGTCTTCGCCCGGAGGACGGAAGACAGGTCAGCGGCCATGTACGCCGCGGCATGGAGGCTCCCGGGGAATAATAATACCGATGCGGCAGCCTCAGGCTGCCGCCACGACTGCCTCGCGCGGATGGATCAGATGATCCTTCAGCAACGCTCCGGATTGATCGACCTCCTGCAGTAGGACGTCATAGCTCCATAGATCCGCCAGATGCTGCATGACACGCTTCGTATCGGTTTCGTCAAGCAGGCTGCCGTTCATGACCGTATGCTTGAGAATGAGGCGACGGTCGCCGGCGAGATCGACATCGACGATCTCGATATGCGGATCGATCCAGCCGATATCATACTGACGCGACAATTCCCGCCGGATGCGGCGATAACCGCGTTCATCATGGATCGCTGCAACCAGAATCCCCTCTTCCTCTTCCGGATCGTCGGTCAGATGGAACATGCGCATGCGCCGCATGAGATTGGGGCTTAGGAACTGTGCGACGAAACTTTCGTCGCGATAGTTCGCCCAGAGATCGCGAAGCACGGCCATCGCATCGCCCGTGCCGGCGATTTCGGGGAACCAGGCGCGATCCTCCTCTTCCGGCTTGGTGACGATGCGCTCGATGTCCTGCATCATGGCAAAGCCGAGCGCATAGGGATTGAGGCCGGAATAGCGCTGGTCGTCGAAGGATGGTTGGAATACCACATTGGTATGGGACTTCAGGAACTCCAGGAAGTCGCCGTCGCTAATACCGCCACGCTCATGGAGCCGCGTCATGATCGAATAGTGGACGTAGGTCGCCGTCCCCTCGTTCATCACCTTCGTCTGGCCCTGCGGATAGAAATACTGGGCCACGTGCCGGACGATGCGCAAGATCTCTCGCTGCCACGGCTTGAGCCTCGGCGCCATCTTTTCAAGGAAATAGAGAAGGTTTTCCTGCGGCAGGCCGGCAACGAACTGCCGCCTTGCCAGGCTGAGGTCCGGCGCACTTTTCCCCGGCTTGGTCGGCACGGTTCGCCAGAGATCGTTGAAGATCTTCTCGTCATGCGCCCGCCGTTCCTGCTGGCGAAGCTCTTCCTGCCTGAGGTCGAGCTTCTTGCGGCCTGCATAGCGATGGACGCCATGCGACATAAGCGCGTGGGCCGCATCCAGGGTCCGCTCGACCGCGGCATGCCCGTAACGCTCCTCGCAATGGGAGATATAGCCCTTGGCGAAGTTGAGATATTCGAGGATGCCGTCGGCATCGGTCCACAGCTTGAACAGATAGTTGTTCTTGAAGAAATGATTGTGGCCGAAGGCAGCGTGCGCGATGACCAGCGCCTGCATCGTCGCCGTGTTCTCCTCCATCAGATAGGAGATGCAGGGCGAACTGTTGATGACGATCTCGTAGGCAAGCCCCCTCAAGCCTTTGCGGTAGAAAGCCTCGTGATGGGCGAAATGCTTGCCGAAGGACCAGTGCTTGTAGAAGAGCGGCATGCCGATCGAGGAATAGACATCCAGCATCTGCTCGGCGGTGATGATCTCGATCTGGTTCGGATAGCAATCGAGACCGAGCTCCCCGATCGCGATCTTCTCGCAGGCATCGTGAATCCGCTGGATCGTCGAGAAATCCCAATCAGCCCCTTCGTAGAGCCGCTTCATCTTTTTTGTCATCACCCAACCTTCCCTTCCGCCGGACGACGCTGGAAGAGCTCGTGGAAAACAGGATAGATCTGGCTGCGATCCGTGACCTTTCGCATCGACAGAAGCGGCCATTCCCGCTGGATGCGCTCGTAAAGCGACCAGAGCGCCGAGCCTGACACGATGGGTGAACTGCGGGACTCGCCGACTTCGAGATAGGCGAAATACTGGCACGCGGGCAGGATGAAGTCGGTGAGCAAGGTGGCCGTCGCCGCATTGTCCGAATAGGCGTTGTCGCCGTCGGAGGCCTGCGCCGCATAAATGTTCCAGTCGGACGGCGGATAGCGATCGATCACGATCCGCCGCATGGCCTCCATCGCGCTCGACACTTGCGTGCCGCCCGTCGCAGGACTGCGGAAGAAGGTTTCCTCGTCCACCTCCTCGGCCGTGTCCGTATGACGGATGAAGACGATCTCGACCCGGCGGTACTGCCGCGTGAGGAAAATGTAGAGCAGCATGTAGAAGCGCTTGGCGAGATCCTTCATATGCTCCGACATCGAGCCGGAAACGTCCATCAGGCAGAACATCACCGCCTGCGCCACCGGCTTCGGCTCGTTCTCGAAACGGCGATAGCGGATATCGATGGGGTCGATATAGGGAATGCGCCGGACCTTGGACTCCAGCAGCTTGATCTCCTCCTCCAGCTCCCGTCGGCGCTCGTCGTCCGTGCATTCCGCCAGTTCGGCGACGAGTTCCGCAACCGTCTCCGGCTTCGGCCGCTTCAGTGCCACGCGTCGCATCATGGCAAGCCGCATTGTTCGGGTCACCGCAAGGTTTGCCGGAGACCCGGAAACAGAATAGCCGGCGCGAACGGGATTGACCTGATCGGTGGTTGCCAGACGCCGCTTGGCGAGATCCGGAAGCTCCAGATCGTCCAGGAACATGTCGAGGAATTCCTCGCGGGTCAGAACGAAACGGAAGGCATCCTCGCCAGAGCCCTGGCCGGCCTCACGAGGCCTCCCGCCACGGCTTTCCGGCCGCGGCAGGATATCACCCTCGATAAAGGTCTTGTTGCCTGGCAGGATATGCTCCTGCTTTCCCCCGGCGCCCCGATGCAGCCGGGGCTCCTCCGTCCCATCGATGGGAATGCTGACCTCACCGCCGTTCAGGATGTCCTGAATGTCGCGATTTTGTGAAGACTCATAGACCGCTTTCTGCACCAGCGCCTTGGCTCTCCGCAGAAAACGCTGGCGATTCTCCAGACTCTTGCCGCCTGGGTTCAGGCGCCGGTCGACAATATGCATTCCCGCTTCCTTGTTGGGCTCACCCTGCTTGCTTTACACGCATGTACCATTCAACAAGCCGCCGAACTTGACGCTCCGTATAGCCTCTGGAGGTCATGCGCTCGACGAACTGCCCGTGCTTCTTCTCGGTTTCTCCGTCCTTCTTCGACCCGAAGGAAATGACCGGCAACAAATCCTCGACCTGGGAGAACATCCGCTTTTCGATGACTTCGCGGATCTTTTCGTAGCTCGTCCAGGATGGATTCTTTCCGGCATTGCCTGCTCGTGCCCTCAGGCAGAACTTGACGACCTCGTTTCTGAAATCCTTCGGATTGGCAATTCCAGCCGGCTTCTCGATCTTGGTCAGTTCCTGATTGAGCAGGTCGCGATCGAGCATCTGGCCGGTATCGGGATCCTTGAAGTCGACATCCTCGATCCAGGCATCGGCATAATCGACATAGCGGTCAAAGAGGTTCTGACCGTAGTCTCCATAGGATTCCAGATAGGCCTTCTGGATTTCATGCCCGATGAATTCGGCATAGCGCGGCCCAAGCTCGCCCTTGATGAACTCGATGTAGAGTTTCTCGGTTTCGCTCGGAAGCTGCTCACGCCGGATCGCCTGCTCCAGCACATACATGAGATGAACCGGATCAGCGCCGACTTCCGTCGTATCGTGGTTGAAAGTCGCCGCCAGCACCTTGAAGGCAAATCGGGTCGAAACGCCGTCCATGCCTTCGTCAACACCCGCCGCATCGTGATATTCCTGAACACTTCGGGCGCGCGGATCGGTCTCCTTCAAGCTTTCGCCGTCATAGACCCTGAGCTTGGAGAACAGTGTCGAGTTCTCATGACGTGTCAGGCGAGACAGTACGGTGAAGCGAGCAAGCGTCTCCAGGGTCGAGGGAGCGCACGGGGCGGTGCTGAGTTCGGATTCCTCGATCAGCTTTTCGTAAATCTTCTGCTCTTCCGTGACCCGCAGGCAATAGGGTACCTTGACGACGCAGATACGGTCGATGAAGGCCTCGTTGTTCTTGTTGGCCTTGAAGGTCTGCCATTCGGCTTCGTTCGAGTGCGCCAGAATGACGCCGGAAAACGGGATGGCGCCGATATTCTCGGTACCGATGTAATTGCCTTCCTGCGTCGCCGTCAGCAGCGGATGCAGCATCTTGATCGGCGCCTTGAACATCTCGACGAATTCGAGAATGCCCTGGTTGGCCCGGTTGAGACCACCCGAATAGCTGTAGGCATCCGCATCGTTCTGGGCGAGGCTTTCGAGCTTGCGAATATCAACCTTGCCGACGAGCGAGGAGATGTCCTGATTGTTCTCGTCACCGGGTTCCGTCTTGGCGATGGCGATCTGCCGCAAACGCGACGGGTTCATTTTCACCACGCGGAACTTGGAAATATCGCCTTCGAATTCTTCCAGGCGTTTCAGGCACCAGGGGCTCATGAGACCGGTCAGCCGCCGGCGGGGGATGCGGTATTTTTCTTCCAGTATCGATCCCATGGTCACAGGATCGAAAAGGCTGAGCGGACTTTCGAAAACCGGGCTGATCTCGTCCCCGGCCTTCAGCACGTAGATGGGGTGAACTTCCATCAGCGCCTTCAGACGTTCGGCAAGAGAGGATTTGCCGCCACCGACAGGGCCGAGCAGGTACAGGATCTGCTTTCGCTCCTCCAGTCCCTGGGCCGCATGGCGAAAGAAGGCGACGATCCGTTCGATCGTCTCTTCCATGCCATAGAAGCCGGAGAAGGCAGGATAGACCCGGATCGTGCGATTCATGAAAATACGCCCAAGCCGGGTATCCTTGGCGGTATCCACCATCTGGGCGTCGCCCATGGCGGCCAACAGACGCTCCGTCGCGTTGGCGTACATCAGGGGATTATCCCGACACGCTTCCAAGTATTCGGAAAACGATAACTCGCTTTCGCGCCGCGCTTCAAAAGTACGGGCGAATTCGTTAAACAGCACATCGTTGTTGTTCATGGCGCCTCGATAGCTTTGCTATTGCAACTAACGCCGCATCCGGCGAGTTTACACCCGCCACCACATTATATGGTGGGGGAAGCTTCATTACGAATCAAGACCTGGCCTATCTATAATTCGTACGCCCGATTCGGCAGCGCAGCAATATCCCGCTACTTACGCAGACTTGAATTTAATAATGCATACCACGGAGATTGCCGGAAGCGCTCTCGGCTCAATTTAAGATAGCAATCGCGAAACGAATACGACCGCCGCGACTCACAAGCCACATGGCTTCCCCGGAAGCCGATAGCACCTGTTTATATTGAGTTTAACCGCTCAACCGCGCGATAAAGACGTCCCCACGCACGACCATCCGACTGCCTCGAAAAGATCGCCGCGATCTGTGGATAAAAACTGCGTTAGCAGGGATGCGTAAGCCATGACTTACGGCCTAACGCAATAAAGGCGACCAAAAACACGAAGCATTAATGGCAATGCAAGAAAGTGAATGGTGCCCGGAGGCGGATTTGAACCACCGACACGCGGATTTTCAATCCGCTGCTCTACCAACTGAGCTATCCGGGCAACTCTGCTTCGCTTGAAAAGCTCTTCTTGAAGAGCCTTAGGGGCTTGGTTCTCCCCGGAAGCGAGCGGGGTTATAGCATCTTGTTCGGCCATGTCCAGCGTCAAATGACTCTTTTTTGACGGGAAACGGGATTTTGCCAATTCCGAAGGAAATTGAAGGATTTACGGGAGAGTAAACGACAAGAACCTCGATAGCGGCCGAAGGAAATCTCAATCGGGGGCATCCGAAGCCGGCTATGTCCCGGCTCACTCCTCGTCGGAATAATCCGCCTTCGTCTCGTCTTCCGCAACGGGAATCGCATAGGAGCCGTTGAGCCAACGGGACAGATCCGACGAACGGCAGCGATCCGAACAGAAAGGATAATGCTCGCGCACCGAAGGACGTCCGCACTCGGCACAAGAACGCGTCTTCCGCAAAGGTTCTACCTTTGCGCCGATCTTCATCCGCTCATCCGCCATGATGATCATCCTTCCTGCCAATGGGCGTGGACATCGAATCCCTCCCCCGACAAAAGCAGCATGGTTTCATAAAGGGGCAATCCGACGACATTCGTGTAGGAGCCGACGATTTTCTGAACGAAGCAGCCGGCCAGACCCTGAATACCGTACGCCCCCGCCTTGCCGCGCCATTGGCCGGACGCGAGATAAGCTTCGATATCGGTTTCGGACAGCCGCTTGAAGCGCACTTTCGTCTCGACGACCTTCTGCCGCAGCTTGCGATCGGGAGTGATCACGCAGATGCCCGTATAGACCCAATGGGTGCGGCCGGACAAAAGATGCAGAGCCGACGAAGCTTCATCGACGAACTCCGCCTTTGGCAGGATCCGCCGCCCCACCGCGACAACGGTATCTGCCGCGAGCAGATAGCTGCCCCGCCAGATGACATCATTGCGGATGACGGCATGGGCCGCTTCCGCCTTTTCAGCGGAAAGTCGGCGGGCAAGCGAGCGCGGATGTTCGGACTTGGCCGGCGTCTCGTCGATATCCATCGGCATCAGGCGCGCAGGATCGATCCCCGCCTGATGCAGCAGGTCGACGCGACGCGGCGAGCCGGAAGCCAATATCAGCTTGTGTTTCAGCGCCATCAAACCTCGACCATCGCAGGCGTACTAGGAAGGATCGGCCCGTTCGAAACGGCCGATTATTTGAAACGATAGGTGATGCGGCCCTTGGTGAGGTCGTAAGGGGTCATTTCCACCAGCACCTTGTCGCCTGCCAGAACGCGGATGCGGTTCTTGCGCATGCGGCCGGCCGTATGAGCGATGATCTCATGCTCATTCTCGAGCTTTACGCGAAAGGTCGCGTTCGGCAGCAATTCGGTGACAATACCGGGAAATTCCAGGACTTCTTCTTTCGGCATTAAGGCTTTTCTTCCTGTAGGGTTTGAGGCCGGGGGCTCGGCCTCCGGGAAATTTGCGCGGAAACTACACAATCAACGCGGTTTTGTGAACCTCGTTGATCAGGCTTTATGCATTTGTTTCACGCCGGCTGTACGGCAATACCATCCCGTCTGACAAGCCTGCTCTCGATCAGGCCGATCAGACGATCTCGAACTTCGCGGTAAGCATCCAATATCTGCTCTCGAGTGCCGGTTGCAACCGTCGGGTCGGGCATGGGCCAATAAACGACATCAACGGCCTTGGACCGGGTGAGTTCCAGCGCGGCGTGATGCGCTTCCGGCGACAGGGTGATGATCACGTCGAAGAAGTCGTCTTCCAACTCTTCGAGGGTCTGCGGCTGTCGGCGCAACACGACAAGGCCGATCTCCTCAAGAACCGTATCGACGAACGGATCCCTCTCGCCGGCACGAACACCCACCGAATTTACATAGATGCCAGGCGGGAGAAGCCTGCGGGCGATCGCCTCCGCCATGGGTGAGCGGATGGCATTCATGCCGCACATGAACAGTATCGCTCCGGGTGGCTTGCCGCTGCCTGCGGCCACTGGGCTCTCCATGGCCGTCACCCGCGCCAGTAGAGGACGCAGACGAGGGTGAAGAGACGCCGGGCCGTGTCGAAATCCAGCGTGATCTTGCCCTGCAGCCGGTCCATCAGCGTCTGCGAGCCCTCGTTGTGAACGCCGCGACGCCCCATGTCGATTGCCTCGATCTTGCTCGGTGTCGCCGAACGGATCGCTTCATAGTAACTCTCGCAGATCATGAAATAATCCTTCACGATCCTGCGGAAGGGCGTCAGCGACAATATATGCGTCGCCACCTCGCCGCCTTCGTCCGTCGTAATGGTGAAGACGAGCTTGGAATCGATGAGCGACAGGTTCAGCCTGTAGGGACCACCGGCGTGGCCCACGGGTTCGAAGGTGTTTTCCTCGATCAGATCGAAGATCGCGACCGCCCGCTCGTGCTCGACATCGGGCGTCGAACGGCCGATCGTGTCGTCGAGGACCACATCGCTCAGCCGGTAGTCGCCTTCAGCCATCGCTCATTTTTCCAGATTGAGCCGTATTGCGACGGAGCGGGCATGCGCATCCAGCCCCTCGGAGGTCGCAAGCGCGATCGCCGCAGGTCCGAGTGTACGCAACTGTTCTGCGCCGAGCCGCAGGATCGATGTCCGCTTGACGAAATCCAGCACGCCAAGGCCGGACGAATAGCGCGCCGAACGCGCCGTCGGCAGCACATGGTTCGATCCGCCGACATAATCGCCGATGACTTCAGGCGTATGCGCGCCGATGAAGATGGCGCCGGCATTGCGAATACCGGGCAGAAGCGCATCGGGATCGGTAACGGCGAGTTCCAGATGCTCAGGCGCGATCCGGTTGGAAAGCGGCAGCGCGGCCTTGAAGTCAGGCACCAGAATGATCGCGCCGAAATCGCGCCAGCTTGCAGCAGCCATTTCGGAACGGCTGAGTGTCTTCAATTGCCTTTCGACGGCAGCCTCGACCGCCTTGCCGAATTCCGCATCGTCAGTGATCAGGATCGACTGCGCGGCCGTGTCATGTTCCGCCTGGGCCAGAAGGTCGGCGGCTATCCAGTCCGGATTGTTGTCCTTGTCGGCAATAACGAGCACTTCCGACGGGCCGGCGATCATGTCGATGCCGACGGTGCCGAAGACGTGCTTCTTGGCGGCCGCGACATAGGCATTGCCGGGACCGGTGATCTTGGCGACCGGGGCAATCGTTTCCGTGCCATAGGCAAGGGCTGCAATCGCCTGCGCACCGCCGAGACGGTAGATTTCCGTGACGCCTGCCAGTTTTGCCGCCGCAAGCGTTGCCGGATTGACCGCGCCGCCCGTCGCCGGAACCACGATGACGATGCGCTCGACGCCAGCGACCTTGGCCGGCACCGCGTTCATCAGCACCGAACTCGGATAGCTCGCCGTGCCGCCCGGAACATAGAGACCGACGGCCTCGATCGCCGTCCAGCGCGAGCCGAGCCCGACGCCGAGCTCGTCCTCATAGATATCGTCCTTCGGCAATTGCCTGCGATGATGGGATTCGATGCGGACGGCAGCGACCTTCAGCGCGCCGAGCACTTCGGAAGGAACCAGCTCGATCGCCTGGTTGATTTCTTCTTCGGTGACGCGCATCGGGACCTTGGTAAAGTCCACGCCGTCGAATTTCTTGGAATAATCCGCCAGAGCCGCATCGCCGCGCGCCCGGACATCGTCGATGATGGCGCGAACCGCCAGGTTGACGTCTTCGGACACTTCCCTCTTGGTCGTCAGGAAAGCCGCAAACTTCTGCTCGAACCCTTCAGATCCATGTTCCAGCCAGATAGCCACTGCCGATAGTCCTTTCAAATCGAGGCCGCCTGCCGGCTGCCGAAATTATTCCCCGTCCGAGTGGTCGGGTTTGGAAGCCGTTTCCCACGCGCCGCCGACATCCGCAAGCTGAACTTCGATACATTCGACATCGAGCGCGATCGTCGCGTTGCCGGCAAGCGTCAATTCCACGGTGCCATCAGGGCCCTCGCCCTTCTGCTCGAAACGGATGGCAAGCAGCGACAGAACCTCGTCGCGCCGGCGCCTGTCGATGCCGGTCGAGCGAACCGCCTGCACCCGTTTGAACACGAGGGCCGAGCGATGCCGCTCATAGGCCTTGTCCTTGCGGTCGGAAAGCTCCCAGACGAAGCGATTGGCGGTGATCGAAAACTGGCCTAAGCGCGGCGAATAGAACATGTCGCCCACTTTGAAGACGCTGTCCTGCATATGCGCCGATATGATTGCCAGGTCCTCGTTGTCGAGCGCCAGGAGCTTCAAAGTGGTCATTCGTCTTACGTCCCCATCACCAGCCAATACCGGAAAGCGGCATCCCCGTGATGGAGATAGGACGCAACGACAAAAGACGCAACCGCGGAAGCGTGAACTCCGCGGCGCGTCAGCCGTTTTCGATTATTCGCTGATCCGCTCGACGATCGCGCCGCAACGGGTCAGCTTCTCTTCCAGCCGTTCGAAGCCGCGATCAAGGTGATAGACGCGCGACACGACGGTCTCGCCCTCGGCTGCAAGGCCGGCGATGACGAGCGATACCGAAGCGCGCAGATCCGTCGCCATGACTGGCGCGCCGCGCAGTCGCTCGACGCCCTCGATCTTCGCAGTCTGGCCGGAAAGCGAAATTTTCGCACCGAGGCGGGCAAGCTCCTGCACATGCATGAAGCGGTTCTCGAAGATGGTCTCGGTGATATGCGAGGTGCCCGACGAGCGCGTCATCAGCGCCATGAACTGCGCCTGCAGGTCGGTCGGGAAGCCCGGGAAGGGATCGGTGACGATATCGACCGGCTTGATGCCGGCGCCGTTGCGCTTGATATGCAGGCCGTTATTGGTCGGCGTGATCTCGGCTCCCGCACGGCGCAGGGTCTCCAGCGCGGTTTCGAGAAGCGTGGAGTCGGTATTTTCCAGCCGCACATCGCCGCCGGCCATGGCAACCGCCATCGCGTATGTGCCGGTCTCGATGCGGTCAGGCAGAACCCTGTGGCGGGCGCCGGAAAGCGAGGTAACGCCTTCGATCGTGATAGTGCTGGTGCCGGCGCCCGATATCTTCGCGCCCATGGCATTCAGGCAGGCTGCAAGGTCGACGATTTCAGGCTCGCGCGCCGCGTTGCCGATCACGGTCGTGCCGCGCGCAAGCGTGGCGGCCATCATGACGACATGCGTCGCGCCGACCGATACTTTCGGGAACGTATAGCGCGCGCCGACAAGGCCGCCCTTCGGAGCCTTGGCATTGATATAGCCGCCATCGATCTCCATCGTCGCGCCGAGGGCCGTCAGACCTTCGAGGAAGAGATCGACCGGACGCGTGCCGATGGTGCAGCCGCCGGGAAGCGAAACGCGGGCATGGCCTTCGCGGGCAAGAAGCGGCCCGATGACCCAGAAGCTGGCGCGCATCTTCGAGACCAGCTCGTAGTGGGCGGTCGTGTCGACGATGGTGCGACAGGTGAAATGGATCGTGCGCGAATAGGAATCTTCCTGGCGCTCGCGACGGCCGTTGACGGCGACGTCGACGCCGTGATTGCCGAGAATGCGCATCAAAAGCTCGACGTCCGCCAGATGCGGCACGTTTTCGAGCGTCAGCGTATCGCTGGTCAGAAGCGAGGCGATCATCAGCGGAAGGGCGGCATTCTTGGCGCCGGAGATCGGAATGACACCGTTAAGTTCATTCCCGCCGACAATCCTGATACGATCCATGTGTCAATTACGGGCCGGGCCCGCCTTTCCTGAGAGTTCCAAGCCTTTAAGAAGGAAGGTGGTGTTTAGACGAAATACAAGGGCGCTTCAATTCGTTTGGTCTGCACGCGACGTTTCATTACGATTCGTCCATTTTTGCGGCAGGAAGCCCATCCGTCTCATCAGCCTGCCCCGCACGGCGGGCACGCACCTGCTGTTTGCGGCGGGCAAGATTCTCGCGAAGCTTCTGCGCCGCACGCTCCCGCCGCCGATCCGCCTCGGTCTTGTCAGCCGCACCCGTCGACCCGACAGCCCCGGCCGCCTGGGCTTTCTCGTCTTCTGTCCCGTCTTTGCTCATAAAGCCTCCATATCCGAAATCCGGCCCATCCAAAAGCTTGACCACACTTTTTCAACGGCTGTTTCGAACAACATGGATTTTGCGGCTTGCACTTGCCGCCAAGCTATGGCAATAGCCGCCTCGCTCACACGACGCGTCACACTGCGTCGCAGAAATGCTGCTATAGCTCAGGGGTAGAGCACTCCCTTGGTAAGGGAGAGGCCGAGAGTTCAAATCTCTCTAGCAGCACCAGCTTTCTTCTCCGGAAAATCGAATCGCTCCCTTTTCAAAGACTGGCGACTCTGGGCATTGTCCCAATACGAGGATGACGCTCATAGTGCCGGATTGCAATTGAAGTTGGAAACAATCGAGCGATAAAGCTCGCTCGTCAATTCGCAACCCTTCTAGGTGGAGCACTTCAGCCCGCCCTCCGGCGCCGGCTTGCCACGTTCGTCCGTCCCCGATCATCCCAATTTCTCTTAACCAAATCCCAAGATCGGACCTTTGTCTCAGCAAGCTGGGACCTTTGCTGCATTGCGAAAAGATTGCCGTTGAACTAACGTAACGTCAGGAAGAAATTTAAGCCTTTTATAACTGTTTTGTGCGCGCTCCGACACGCCTGACGCCGATGGATGCTCATGGCAGGATTGTTTCGAAAGATATTTGGCGGGAATACCGAGAAGGTCGTGGAGAAGCCGCCGCGGGTGCGGCTTAGCCTCGATCCGTTGGCTTATGCTGCCATTTACGCCATTGGCGATGTACATGGCTGCTACGAGGCGCTGATCGAAGCGGAGAGGCGGATCGTCGAGGACGCAAGCATCATTGCTGGCCCGAAGCTGATCGTGCTTCTTGGCGACTATGTCGACCGGGGCAAACGATCGAGGGACGTCCTCCAGCATCTTTGCGCGCCGGCCCCGGAAGGTTTCCACCGCGTGGCCCTCTGCGGCAACCATGACGACGCCTTCTTCAAATTTTTGACCGCGCCGCGCACGAATATCGGCTGGCTGGAGTTCGGCGGTGAAGAAACGCTCTATTCCTATGGCGTGGATGCCAAATATCTTTTCAGCCAGGGACGAGGCGGTCTGGATGCGCTCTGCGCAGCAATTCGCCTCGCCGTTCCGCCGGAACATATCGAATTGCTGCGATCCATGCCGATCGCTCTTTCCATTGGCGATCTGATCTTCGTGCATGCGGGCGTGCGCCCCGGCGTATCGATGGATTCGCAATCAGATCGGGATCTGATGTGGATACGCGAACCTTTCATCACCAAGGGTCCGCAACTGCCGTCGCTCGTCATCCACGGCCATACGCCTGATATGAAGCCCGTCTTTGCCAGCGGGCGCATCGGCATCGACACCGCCGCCTTCGCAACAGGCAACCTAACGGTTCTGAAGATCGCCGGCGGCGAGCCGTCGGTCTTTCCCGTCGCCGCTTAAGTCGCCAGAACAAAGCCCAGAACCAGAACAGAGCCTGGAAACGGAAAACGGCCGGAGCTGAAACACCGGCCGCTAATAGGGTTTTCGAAATCCGGCGCGAATCGCAATTCGCTGCTCGGTCGGCGAGCAGCGATCCGAGCAGCGCCCTTAATTTTTGCCGTTCCCAATGTCTCTGATTGAATCTCGTGTCGAGACTGTATCGGATGTTGTACCGGCAGCGGTTGATGTAATGGCGTTGGCGATATCGAGGAACTTCAGGAGTTCGACGGAGCCGGAATTGCCGGTGTAGAGG